>JADCGA010000003.1 GCA_020249265.1 Roseomonas sp. | reverse complement strand
CCCATTCGAGCCTTGACCGGCAGACGCCGGACGAGGCCTATTTCAACGTGCGGCCATCAATCCCGATGGCGGCCTAACCAAGGCAGGAAGCCACTTAGGAAACGCCCAGGAAATGTTCAAATAAACCGAGCCAGTTCTCTGCCTTTAATGACAGCATTGCGCTGGCAAGGTTGATACTGAACGCGCTTCGCTCGCGATGATACGAAGCTCTTTGCGTCAGCTTGAAGCGAACCGGCTCTGGCGGATCCTATCTGTTCTTTCGTCGAAAAAAATCGGGACTAAACATCTAACCGAACGACGCCACTCGCACGAAGTACGCTGGTTTATCGTATTGCTTGGTTGTCTCGTTGAACACGATGAGGGCTTCAACGGCGAGGTTGACTGTCCTTGCCATGTCTATGTCGACGGCCACGTAGTCCACGGGGTCGCCGTAGAGAAACAGCTGCGATAGCTTGACCTCGTCCGCTTCGGATCCCAAAGTGACGTTGCAGTCCACGTAAAAGCGCTGCTGCACGCCTGGATTCGCCTTGACGAACTTGTGAGTGACGCTGGGACCTTTGTACTCGCGATCGACGACGTACCCATTCGCACCGTCGACTGCGACGTACCATTCGACTTTAGTAACAACTTTTCCGGTATAATTTACGAGGTTCAGACGAAGATGGCCCTCTGGCGGGGCCACCGGCGCCGGGTCGACAAGCTCCCAGCCGATGGTCTTGGGCTTGTATCCGGGCGCTCTGACGGTAATTGGTCCGGCGCCTTGACCCAAAGGGAAGGTGTACGAGAACTTCTCGTTCGTGGTCTGCGACGTGCCGTTCGGCATCACGAACGTTCCGTAGACCGGGCGCCCCGAGTCTTGATCTTTCGCGACTATCGTCAGCATACTTGGTGAGGCGCCTCGGACGATAGGTTTTGGCTGATGCTCGACGTTCAAATCGCCAAGCGTGACGACCACGCCAGGATCTGTGATCGGGGCGACCGCCGCACAGATCGTGTAGAGAGCGGTGACGACGTCGTCTTCTTGCAGCAAGCCAACAGGCACTTCGACCGCCGACTCGTACGCCTCGACCCGGTTACGCCATTTGTTGTTGATGAACACGTGGACTTGAGAGCCCGGAATCACATCGACGACCCAGACACTCGTGTGATGTGCCCGGACAGGGGACATGATCCTGTGGCGACTCAACGCGGCGATGGGTTGAACTCTGCGCGAGCTGGTCTTGCCAGCGTCGGCCATGCAGCCGGTTGCAGAAACCGTCACTGTCTCGCCAGCGATCAAGGGCCTGTACAGAACAACGAACACTTCCGTGAATGACAGTCCAGTGCCGGTGTCGGTAATCAAGACGGGGCGCGAAAGGACAGGCGTCGTCGGGTCATCCGAGGTCAGGCGGATGGTCGTGCTGATGGGAGCGGACACCAAGATTCCACGGGCGCACTCGAAGATTGGACCGAAGCCAGGTGTGTTGGACGCACGGATCATGGTGATCGGCGCCTTAAGCGAGGTGGGGTTTGTGAAACCGCACTGACTCTGCTCGGCCACAAGATAGTCGGGGCTCTTGCCAGGTTCGACATCGATGTTCGGCGGGAGCTGGAAGACCTGAGTTGAGGATGCAGCCGTGGCCTGGCCCACAAGGGTCTGCTGACCGCTGTTCAGCCCCGCGAAGATCGAGATCATTGCTCCAGGGCGCAGCCCCGAGATCTCGATCGTCCGCTGGTCAGGGCAGATCGGCTCATGGATTTTGGGTGTCGGCAGCGCCTTGGCGTTGAGCTTGCGCACCCCCACCTTGTTCGAAATGGCACTTTCGACCTTGCATATTCGACTCCATTGCCTGGCGGTGATCGTCTGCCCCGCGGTCAGGCGGTGGGTGCCGAGTGCTACAGCGCCGCCCGCGGTCGGGTAGCTGTTTGAGTTACCGTCGATCACGAGTTCGGTCGCAAGTCCGTCTACGATGTCGGTCACGACAACCATAGTGTCGCAGTCGTAGACAGGTTCAAGGATTGTCGGGGTAGGCGGGGTCCGATCGAGCGCCGGGAACGGGGCTATGGGAAGGCTGGGCGTCGGCGTTGACGTCTTGCCTTGCAACGTCTGTTGAGCGGTGATGGTCTGGCCGACCGGGAGTATGCCGCCAACTAAGATCGGCACCAGTGTTTCCGGCGCGAAGGCCTGAGCCCCGCCGATGACTGCACCGTTGTGCCTGATCTCGATCGAAGCGCCAATGGCGCATCCTCCCAAGAGAACGACGTCCGCGCAGCTGTGCACCTTGCTGAGGAAGATGAGCGGCGAGAGCTTTTGGGGAGTCCCGATGACGATCTCCGGGACCGTGCTGAAGGGGCTTTGCTCGGGGCCTTTGATCTGCCGTGTGTAAAGCTGGTCGCCCACTGCAAGGTTGAGCCCCGCGACGTCGATGTTTGCGCAACCAGTGTCGTCGGCAACGTCTGAACCGAGTACCTGTCCATTGCGGAACAGGTCTACCGTCGCACCGCTCAAGGCCCCGATCACCTTGACGGTTGGGCTCAAAACGGAGATCGGTCCAAGAATTAACGGTATCAGAAGGGAGTTCGCCAAGGTTTCCTCCACAGCGGTAAGCCTGCACACATCATCTGTTCTCAAGGTTCAATAGCTGAACGCCGGAGCAAGGAGAGTGCAGGCATGGTTTTGGGATTTTGTCAAGTAACCGCCGTTAGCTATCCTGAAAAATTGGAATGGCGGTAGGGCTCTGCCCTCCCGCACCCACCCGCCAAGGGCCGTGAGGCCCTTGGAACCCGGGACTTTAGGTGGGCACCCGACGCAAGAATATGCCGACGGGGACCATGCCGGGGATTACCTCACGCACAAAAACATCAAGCCGTGCGAGGAATTCCGGCAAGGCCGCTGGCGCGGCAGGGGCAGGGCCAAGGGCTGCGATAAGCCCCGGCGCAGTATCGCGCGCGGCTTCTACCGCCGCGTCACGCCAATGCGTCAGGCCCGCCTGGGCGCGCAAGGGCGCCAGCATATCGGGCAGGCCCGTCAGAAAATCCGGCCATAACGCCAGATGCACATAAAGGCTTGGCACCACCGCGCCATCTGAAAGCCCATGCGCCGCGGTCAATGTCCGAATTTGCACCTGTAGCGCCGCAGGCAAGATCGCCAAACGCGGTAAAGCTGGTGGGGCGGGCAGCATTGGGCCGCGCGGGGCTGGCAGCATCGGCGCACCAGGTGCCATGCCCTGATGACGCAGCAATATCGCTGTCAGCAGGCCAAGATTTGTCGCATTGCCGCGATGATACACCTCAATCAGCGCCCTAATGCCCGCCGGTACAGCGGAAGGCGCTTTCGGGGGCGCGGGCAGGGTAATGGCAGCAGTAATGCGATCCCGCGCCGCCGCCGCCACGCCGGAAGCAAGCGCCGGCGCCGCCTGCGCCCAAAGCCAATCAAGCACACCAGGCAAGGCCGCCGCGTGGCGCCAAATGAGGTTCACTTGGCCAATGCCGATACCCTCATTCAACGCGGCATAAATCGCGGCAATATCGGGCGGGGCTTCCGCTTCGCGGATTTCGGGGAGGGCGGCGGCGGACATGGTTTGGATTTCCTCTTGCAGCGCATGATGGGGCGCAAGCCCGACCTTAGCCACCCCCCGCAATCAGGCTTTGCCAAGCGGGCGCACTAAGGGAAAGATAACCGCGCTGCGGCGTCATGAGCAAAGCTGCGCCCGTCGCCCGTAAAGTTACACTTGACATTCGCAGGCTGTAGCGCTAGTTTCCAGCACGATGAAAATCCGCAATGTGCTGCACAAGGGCCTGCGGCGCTTCATCGAAGATGATGATGCTTCCGGCCTTCAACCTTCTGTGGTGCCCAAATTGCGGCGCATGATTTCCTTCCTGCAAGACATGGCGCGGGAAGATGAATTGCGCAGCATGCCAAGCTGGAAGGCGCATCAATTGACCGGTGATCGCAAAGGGGAATGGAGCCTTTCAGTCACAAAGAATTGGCGCCTCACCTTCAGGATTGATCAGACGGAAATTGAAATTATCAACCTGGACTATGAGGATTACCATTGAAGGACGCAGCAATGACCAACGCGCAACCCATCCGCCTGAAAAACCCCGCCCATCCCGGTGGCTTCATCAAGCATGAAGTCATTGACCCCCACGGGCTTTCCGTCACGGAAGCGGCCAAGGTGCTGGGCGTCACGCGCCCCGCGCTTTCGGCGTTGCTGAATGAACGCGCCGCCCTTTCGCCCGAAATGGCGATCAGGGTCGAAAAAGCCTTCGGCGTTTCCATGGATACTTTGCTGCGCATGCAGGGCAGTTTTGACATTGCGCGCGCCCGCCAGCGCGCGGGTGAAATCCAGGTGGCGCCCTTCAAAGCGCCCAAGGCCAAGGGCGAAAACCGGGCCAGGGGCTAGCCTAACGCGCCCCCGCCGCCTCCGCCTTCCCCCTGAGCATTTTCAAGCCAAGTGGAATCACTTGGCGGCTCGGAAAATGCCACCCAAAAATGGTTCAGGGGCTTTTCGCCGCGTGCTCACGCGGTGAAGAGACCCTGAACAAGTCAAAAAACCCCGTCACCACATCCGCAATACTCCGCCCGCGCCCGGTATCAATCGAAACCGTCGCGGTCACGCCGGCGCGCAAGGGGGGTTCGCCCTCATGCGGTTCAAGGCGGATGCGCACGGGCAGGCGCTGCACCACCTTCACCCAATTGCCTGAGGCATTTTGCGGCGGCAGAATGGCGAATTCCGCCCCCGTTGCCGGGCTGATGCTTTCCACCACGCCCTTCCAGGTCACATTCGGGTAGATATCCAGCACCACATCCACGCGCTGGCCCACCGCCACATGGGTCAGTGTGGTTTCCTTCAAATTCGCATCCACCCAGGGGCGGCTATCTGAAACCAGCGCGAAAATCGGGGTCGCCGCACGCAATTGCTCGCCCACTTGCAGGCGCAAATTCACCACCGTGCCGCCAGTCGGCGCCTTTATCTCCGTGCGTGCCAAATCCAGTGCGGCGCGGTCGCGTTCGGCCATTTTCTCCCGCACTTGGGGGTGGTCATCCACCGGCAAATCCGCATCGCCCTTCAGCGTGGTCAAAAGGCGCACCAGGCGCTGGCGCAGCACATTTATCCTGTCCTGCGCTACCTGAGCGTCATATTGGGTTTCTTCCATGCGCGCGGTGGGGGCGATGCCGCGGCTGGCCAATTCTTCTTGCCGGCGCGCCTGGCGCGCCAGGAAGGCCACGCGCTTTTCCAGCTCTGCCATTTCGCCCTGGGTTTCCTGATAGGTCGCGCGGGAGAGTTCAACCAGTGTGCGGGCGGAATCCAACTCAGCCTCGGCCTTTTCCAGCGCCAGGCGGAAGGGGGCGGGGTCAAGGCGCACCAGCACGGCGCCGGCGGCCACGCGCGCATGGTCGCGCACCAGCACTTCCGTGATGCGGCCGGCAACTTCGGGGGCAATCTGCACGATATCAGCGCGGACATAGGCGTTTTCGGTGGTGATGTAGCGCCCGCCGGTCAGCCAAAAGCCAATCGCCACCAGCAGCGCCAGGGTGGGCACGCCCACCAGCAGCACAAGGCGCAAAAGCCGGCCCTGCATGGTCAATAGCCCCTGGGCGTATCGGAGGGGCTTAAGATAGGCTCGCCACCGGCGCCAAGACTTGGCAGTATTCGTTCCCTCATCATCCTCAGCTTGGCAGGAAAAGGCCATGTCCGCCATAGGCTTGCGGGACATTTATCGGCGAAAACCGCTCTGATGTCGGAAACCAACCCGATATTGGAATTGTCGGTCACGCGCCGCTGTCTGATCCTGGCGGCGGTGGTGATGGGGGCAACGCTTTACGCAACCACGCTGCTGGTGGCTTCAACGCTGCTGCCGCAAATGCAGGGCAGCCTGGCCGCGACGGCGGATGAAATCGCCTGGACCACCACCTTCAATATCCTGGCCACCGCGATTATAACGCCCATGACAGGTTGGCTGGTGGCGCGTTCGGGCCGCCGCAAGGTGATGCTGTTCTGCGTGGCCGGCTTCACCGTCGCGACCTATCTGGTGGGGCAGGCGGAATCGCTGGAGACCGTGGTGCTGTGGCGCATTGTGCAGGGCGGCATCGGCGCGCCGGTCATTCCTTTGGCGAATGCGATTGTGCTGGATAGTTTCCCGCGCAAGCAGGCGGGGTTGGTAAGCTCCATCTTCGGCATGACCGTGGTGTTGGGGCCGGTGATCGGCCCGGTATTCGGCGGGCAATTGGCTGAAGCTTATGGCTGGCGCTGGGCTTTTTATATGATTGTGCCGGCGGGCGTGCTGGCCACCTTCGCGCTTTGGGCGACGCTGCCGGAAGATGAGTCCAGCAAGCCCGTGCCGCTGGATTGGACCGGGTTTCTGGCACTGACCGTCGCGATTTCCTGCGTGCAATTGATCCTCTCACGCGGGCAGCGCTTGGATTGGTATGAATCGAATGAGATCATCATAGAAACCATCATCGCTGCCTTGGCGTTTTATGTTTTCGTCGCGCATAGCCTGACGGCGAAGCAGCCCTTTTTGAATTTGCGCCTGTTGCTGGATAGGAATTACGCCATAGGGCTTTTGCTCGTGTTCATCTATGGCATGGTGAATTTCACGCCGATTGTGCTGCTGCCATCGCTGTTGCAGCAATATGCCGGCTATCCGGATAGCGTGATTGGGGAAATCGTTGGCTTTCGCGGCATTGGCGGCACCATTGGCTTCGCGCTGACCTTCCTGATTGGCCGCTGGGACCCGCGGATTGGCATGGCGATAGGCTTCGCCGCCATGGTAGCCGCCGGGCTTTGGCTGATGAGTTTTGATTTGAATGTCAGCGAAGAAGCGCTGCTGTGGAACGCCGTGCTGCAAGGCATTTCCGTTGGCATCATCTGGGTGCCGCTGACGGTGTTGACCTTCAAGACGCTGGATCGGGAGCATCTGCCGGAAGCCATGGCGATGTTCCATTTGCTGCGCAATATTGGATCAAGCCTGTTCATTTCGCTGAGTGTGGCGGAGATTATCCGCTCGGGCGCGGCGAATTACAGCCGGATGACGGAAATGATCTCGCCTTACAATCGCACGCTGCAATTGCCGGGGTCCATGGGTGGTTTTGGCATGGAAACGGTGCCGGAACTGGCGAAGATGAGCAGCGAGATCGCGCGTCAGGCGGCGATGATTGGCTATGTGAATGGGTTCGGGCTGTTTACCGCCGCGTCGGCGGTGGCGATTGTGCTGGTGGCGTTTTCGGGCGGGCGTGGGAAGGGTGCGTGATCAAAGAAGCCCCGCCACCGTCTCCCCCAACACCACCAAATCCCCCTCCCGCGACAGCCGATGATCCCCATCCTTGATCAGCGTCACGCGCACATCCCCGCCCGTCACCGCTTCCGCAATCCGCAGCGCATGGCGCCAGGGCACATCCGGGTCCTGCTGACCTTGTAAAATGCGCAAGGGGCAATCTAGCGCAATCGGCCCGCGCAGCAAAAGCTGGTTGCGGCCATCTTCAATCAGCACACGTGTGATGGGATAAGGCGCGCCATATTCACTCGGCCTATGCCACACACCATCGCGCATAATCGCCTCACGTATCGCGGGCGGAAATTCTGCCCACATCAAATCCTCAGTGAAATCAGGCGCCGGCGCTATGCCGATCAGCGCACGCACCGGCACCCTGCGACGCGCAACCAGCAGCAGCGCAATCCAGCCGCCCATGGAAGACCCGATCAGGATTTGCGGGCCTTCCGTCAGCGCCGCAATCACGCGTGCCGCATCCTCGGCCCAGCGCCCGATCGTGCCATCCTCAAAACGTCCTTCGGATGTGCCATGACCGGAATAATCAAAGCGCAAAAACGCCTGCCCGCGCGCGGCGCACCATCCAGCGAGGAATTCCGCCTTGCTCCCCGTCATGTCGCTATTGAAGCCACCCAGAAACACCACGCCAGGCCCGCGCCCGGCCACGCGCCGCCAGGCCAGACGCACACCATCGCCGCGATCAAGCCGCCCGGTTTCTTCCTTCATGGGCGTGGTAATCCGCGTGCGGCGAGGGAAGCAAATAGTGCACCGATGCCATAGCGCCATGGTGGGCATTCATCGGTGCGATCCACCTCATTCACCAACACACCAAGGCGCGGCGATGCAATCCGCACCACATCCCCTTCCCGATGCGTGAAGCCCATGCCTGGCGCGCCGCGATCCTTGGCCGGCGAAAACGGCGTACCAAGATACAGCACCGCGCCATCTGGATATTGATGATGCGCACCAATCATTTGCGCAACCACATCAGCGGGATCACGGCTGATCGCGCCCACCGCGCCGCTTTCCGCCAATTCAAACCCATCACGCCCGGTGATGGTCAGGCTGAGTTCCGCGTGCCGCACATCTTCCAAGGTGAAGCCCGCATCAAACAAGCGGATCATCGGCCCCAGCGCGGCGGAGGCGTTATTATCCTTCGCACGGCCCAGCAACAAAGCGCTCCGCCCTTCCACATCCCGCAGATTGACATCATTGCCGAGTGTCGCGCCCTGAATGCGCCCCTTGCCATTCACTACCATCACCGCTTCCGGCTCAGGGTTTGACCAGGCGGAGACCGGATGCACGCCGATCTTGCTGCCCGTACCGACGGACGCCATGGCGGGGCATTTGGTGAAAATCTCCGCATCCGGGCCAATGCCCACTTCCAGATATTGGCTCCACCAGCCCTTGGCCAAAAGCGCTGCCTTCACGCGCATGGCTTCCGCGCTGCCGGGCAAGATCGCCGTCAGATCATCACCAATGATGGCGCGAAATTCAGCGCGCACGGCTTCCGCCTGGGTGGCATCGCCGCGGCAGCGTTCTTCCACCACGCGTTCCAGCATGCTGCGCACATACGTCACGCCGGCGGCCTTCACGGTTTGCAGATCAATCGGTGACAGCAGGAAGGGCAAGCCAGGGTCGCGCGCATCCCAGGCCGCATTGGTGAACAGCCCTGCCAGATCAAGCGTGATGGGCAGACCGCGCCGGGTGATGGCGCCAATCGCGTCATCTTCTTCCAGAAAGCGCGAAGCGGTGCCGAAGGCGGGCGTCAGATCATAAGCGGCACCACGCGCGAAGCCGATCACGCAGGGCCCTTCGGGCCGCATGATGCGGGCGCAGAAATGCCCCTCGGCGAAATCCACCGGCAAATGGCTGGATGAAATCTGCATGGCGCCCCCCTGTTTTCTTACCCGTCCATTTTGCGTGAAGTGGCGCCGCATCGCCAGGGTGCTTGCGCTGCATCAAGAAGTCGGGCGGCGATTTCGGTTTGTCTTGCCCTTATGCAGGAAATGATAGCCGCGCCCGCCCTTGGTCTCGGGCACCCCTTTCTTTCCGCCGCAGGGGCTGCGGCTGCCCGCGCCCTGATGGCTGCGGCCATCCCCGTCACCGTGCCCCGCCGCGACGTGATTTTTGCGCCCGAGACGGAGCCAGAGGCGCTTTACCTGCTTTTGGAAGGCTCGGTCGGGCTTTCCATGCAAGGCACAGCTGAGTCCCGCGGCCTTTTGGAAATCATCAGTGGCGGCGAATGCTTTTTGATGCCGGCAGTGATTATGGGCGGCGCCTGGCCCTTCGGGGCCGAGGCTTTGGCCCCAAGTCGCCTGCTGCGTATCCCGCTTGATGCCTTTCACGCCACCATGGCCGGGGAACCGCGACTGGCCGAAGCCAGCCTCGCGCAAATGGCGCGGCAATGGCGGGTTCTGGCGGATCAACTGCGCGACATGAAACTCACCAAGGCGAGCGAACGCGTGGCGCATTTCCTCGCCGGGCGGCTGATGCCGGGCGGGCGCGTCGCCATGCCGGAACCGCGCGCGGCCATAGCGGCGCGGCTTGGCATGACACCGGAAAGCCTCTCCCGCGTCATGCATGGGCTGGAAGCGGCGGGGCTGGTGCGCCTGCAAGGCAGGCGGGTTGAAGTGCCGGATGCCCAGGCGCTGACCCAGGGGGCGCGGGCTTCCGGCCATTAGATTAAGCGGTTAGGCTCCCCCATAACGGAGGATAGCCCATGGCCCGCGTACCTGATTTGACAGTGGATGATCTGGCAGAAGCCGATCGAGACCTACTGAAGCGCCCCATCGCGCTGCATAAGGCATTGACCAATAGCCCCAAGGCGGCGCGGGCCTTTTCCGGCCTTGGGCAATTCATCCGCTACGGGTCGCGACTCGATCCACGGCTGCGCGAATTGGCGATTCTGCAAGTGGGCTGGCAGGCGCGTTCACCTTATGAGTGGTCGCATCACGTGAAAATCGGCAAGGATTTCGGCGTGAGCGATGCCGATATCCATGCCCTGATCGCGGAAAGCGCGGGCCAGCCTTCGGCGCTCGAGCCGCTGGCCAAGCTGGTGCTGCTGGCCGCACGGGAAGCCGCAGCGGGGCCGGGGGTGAGTGAGGCCACCTACAAAGCGCTGGCGGCGCATTTCGACCATGAACTGATGGTGGATTTGGTGGTGACCATTTCTTTTTACTGCGCGGTGGTGCGCGCACTTTCATCCTTGGCGATCGAGGTTGAGCCAGAATACCAGCCCTATCTGGACCAATATCCCCTGCCGGCGTAAGGTGATTTTCTAGTAAAATGCTGATTCAAATAGGTTAAATTTACCGGCTGGGGTTAGGAAACGCCCCGGCTGACGCAGCTTTGCGGCGAAGGGATTACCTGGCCCCACACCCCAGGGTTGCAAATAATTTTCGAGTTAAGGGGTGCTTCAGACCGCGCGTTAACCTTTTGGTTAATGCTCCCATTGGAGAATGGGTCATCCGAGGGAGAACGGGTGGCGATGGAACTCAAGACGGTACAGGCCGGGGTGCTGGAGATGGCGGTGGAGATGAGCGGCCCTGAATCCGGGCCGGTCGCCATCCTGCTCCATGGCTTTCCCGATGATGTGCGCGTCTGGGATGGCGTGGCGCCCGAGCTTGCTGCCCAGGGGTTTCGCGTTCTGGTGCCGTATCTGCGTGGCTATGGCCCGACCCGGTTTCTGGATGCGGCGACGCCTCGTTCCGGCGAACAGGCCGCGCTTGGGGCAGATTTGCTGGCGCTGATGGATGCGCTGGCGATCCCGAAGGCCATCCTTGCGGGGTATGATTGGGGCGGGCGGGCCGCTTGCGTGGTTTCGGCCCTTTGGCCTGAGCGCGTGATCGGCCTGGTTTCCGCAAATGGCTATAACATGCAAGACATTGCAGCGAGTATCCGCCCCGCCGCGCCAGCGCAGGAAGCGCGCCATTGGTATCAATGGTACCTCCAAACAGATAGGGGCGCGGCGGGCCTGGCCGAGAATCGGCGGGAGCTTTGTGAGCTGCTGTGGCGCCTCTGGTCGCCCAATATGGGCTTTACTGCCGAAAGCTACGCCAAAACGGCGGCCAGCTTTGACAATCCCGATTTTGTGGCGGTTGCCGTGCATTCCTATCGCCATCGCCATCGGGCGGTAGCCGGCGACCCCGCCTATGCGGCGATTGAAACCCGCCTTGCCGCCCGCCCGATCATCACTGTGCCAAGCCTGGTTTTGCACGGGGCCGAGGATGGCGTGGACCCGCCGGGCAATAGCGCTGGCTGCGCCCGGCATTTTACGCAGCTTCTGGCGCGTAAGGTTGTTTCTGTTTCTGGGCACTTCCTTCCACGCGAGTCTCCGGCTGAATTTTTAGCTGCGATTCACCTTTTAGTAAGCAGTGATTAAGAGAGAAATGACCAATGGTCGTAAAAATCTGTCGAAAAACTCATTTTAAGTATATTTCTTTATCAAGAAATTTACTTTTTTGGACGATTATCTGTCCAGGGATGCGGGGGGAAGAAATTTCCTGTTTCAATTCCCTTCGAAACTCGGTAAAAACCCTCTAGTCGGTCAAAAGGAGCGATCAAATGCGTGTACTTCTAGTTGAGGATGATCCCACAACGGCGCGTGGCATTTCGTTAATGCTTCGTCATGCCTCCATGATTGTGGAAACGGCGGATACGGGAGAAGAAGCCCTCGAACTCGCGAAACTCTATGATTATGACATAATTGTTTTGGATCTGATGTTGCCGGATTTGGATGGCGGCGAGGTTGTGCGCCGCATGCGTGCTGGTCGCGTCGAAACGCCTGTGCTGATCCTGTCGGGCGTCAGCCGCCCGCAAACCAAGGTGAAGGTCTTCGGCATGGGCGCCGATGATTTCATCACCAAGCCCTTCGACCAGCAAGAACTGGTTGCGCGCATTCAAGCAATTGTGCGCCGCGCGAAGGGTTTCAGCCAGCCGACTTTGCAAGTTGGTCCGCTGCAACTCAACATCGGCTCACGCGAAGTGGCGGTTGGGGGCAATCCTGTCCATCTGACCGGCAAGGAATACGCGATCCTGGAATTGCTCGCGCTCCGCAAGGGCGTTGTGCTGACCAAGGAAGTTTTCCTGAACCATCTTTATGGCGGCATTGATGAGCCTGAAGTGAAGATCATTGACGTCTTCATCTGCAAGCTCCGCAAAAAGCTGGCCACCGCTGGCGGCGCTGATCTGATCGGGACCGTTTGGGGCCGCGGCTATGTTCTGCGTGAGCAGAATGAACGTGCTGAATTCTGGGGCGGCAGCGCCAAGCCCGCAATCCCCGCCGCCGACGTTCAGGCAGCCTGAGCTATCCGTTTTTGAAACCCATGCGTGGTCCGTCGTGAGCGGATCACGTGCGGTATTTCGCAGGTGCGGGATCGGAGCGCTAAACGCTTTCACCTGATCCTTTGCTGGCGTGGCGCGCATACCCGCCGGACGCCAGCTTTTTCATTTCATGCAATCATGATCTTCCACTTTGGCCGTGTCGTCCCTCTGGAACGACACGACATTGATCATTTGTCTGCAAGCATGCGCTTTAAAGCATGTTGCGTTCGCATGGGTTCACGCAACCCGCTCTACAGTGTTGTTTTTCGAGCATCTTCACGCGTTCAGATTTACCATCTGAACGCGATCTACTTGTCTCTAACTCCGCTGGCGGCGCAGAAAGGCCGGGATCTCCAGGCTCATTTCATCCTGCTGCGCGGGCCGGGTGGGTTCGAAGCGCGGCGCAGGCGCGGGTGCGGCCATTGGCTCCATCCGCGCGGCGGGTGCGCTTTCCGGCGCGAAGCTTTGCGGTTCACCTTGTGGCGGCAGGTTGCGCTTCATCATGCCGCCCATGCCGGTAACCTTGCCGAACAGTCCGCGCAGCCCCGCAGGCCGCGGCGCAGCCGGTGCCGCTTGCGGTTCAACCGGTTCGCTGACCGGCACCCGAAGCTGCGGTGCCTCTGGCAAAGGCGCAGGCACTGGCGCCAACATGACTGGCGGTTCCGTCATTGGGGTCGGTTCCGGTTCTACTGCTGGCGCCGCTTCAACAATTGCCGGGCGCATCGCCGGCGCTGCCTGTGCTGCGCGCCGCATGAAGGGCAAACCTGGCCCCGCGGCCGGCGCCGCGCCAATGGCTTGGTTCGCGACAGCATTGAGCGGTTGCGCTGCACCGCCCCCCACCGTGACCAGCTTCGGCTTTCCTGCTTCCCTGAATTGGGCCGCATCAATGCCGGTCGCCACAACTGAAACGCGCACGCGGCCATTCATGGATTCGTCCACCGAGGTACCAAAAATGATATTCGCGTCGTCATCCACTTCTTCGCGGATGCGATTGGCCGCACCATCCACTTCAAACAGCGTCATGTCATAGCCGCCGGTGATGTTGATCAGCACACCCTTGGCGCCGCGCATGGAAATGTCTTCCAGAAGCGGATTGCTGATGGCGGATTCCGCCGCGCGGCGGGCGCGATCTTCGCCTTCAGCTTCACCGGTGCCCATCATGGCCTTGCCCATTTCCGCCATCACGGTGCGGATATCGGCGAAGTCCAGATTGACCATGCCGGGGTTCATCATCAGGTCTGTAACACCGCGCACGCCCATGTAAAGAACATTGTCGGCCATCTTGAAAGCTTCGGGAAAGGTGGTGCGTTCATTAGCCAGACGGAAAAGATTCTGATTCGGGATGATGATCAGTGTATCCACGAATTGCTGCAATTCCTCGATGCCCTCTTCGGCATATTTCCGCCGCTTCGGCCCTTCGAAATCGAAGGGCTTGGTAACAACACCGACCGTGAGGATGCCACGTTCGCGCGCCATGCGCGCAATCACCGGCGCCGCCCCCGTGCCGGTGCCGCCACCCATGCCGGCAGTGATGAAAATCATGTGCACGCCTTCAATATGGCGGGCCAATTCCTCGGTCGCTTCTTCTGCCGCCGCGCGGCCGATCTCGGGCTTGGCGCCGGCGCCAAGGCCTTGCGTCAGATGCGGGCCAAGCTGCACGCGGCGATCAGCGCGGGCATGGATCAGCGATTGCGCATCCGTATTCGCCACCAGAAATTCCACGCCATCCAGGCCCATGGAAATCATGTTGTTGACGGCATTGGTGCCACCGCCACCAACGCCCACCACCGTGATCCGCGGCGTGAAATCTGTATGTTGATTCTGCGGAATCGTCAGGTTCAGGGTCATGGCATTTCCTCCTCACGCAGTGATGGGCGGCTTGGGTTGGCAGGGGTGGCGGAAGGTACGGGCATTACACGCGATCCTTCAGCCAATGAATCAAACGACGAAACGCACCGCCGGTCTTCACCGGGCCGGTCGCGATATCCAAAACGGGGCGGCCTTCACCGGCGCCCCACAACAAAAGTCCGACCGCACCGGCGAAGGCAGGGCCAGAGGCAGCCTCAGCAAGCCCACGCAAGGGTTGCGGGCGACCAAGGCGCACCTGGCGGTCCAGGATGCGCGCGGCCAATTCCCGCACGCCAACAAGCTGCGATGCGCCGCCGGTCAAGACCACGCGTGCGCCGCCTTCCTTGCCAAGCCCGGTTTGATCCAGCTTGTCCTTAAGGATTTCAAAGGTTTCTTCAAGCCGCGGCTTGATGATGCCAACCACCATGGCGCGCGGAATGCGCGCGATGTGATGTTCATCCTCACCCAATAGCGGCACGGGCAGATATTCGCGTTCATCATCCGCGCCACCATGCACCGCGCCATGCAGTGTTTTCATCCGTTCGGCATGCGCAACAGGCGTGGAAAGGATGGTGGCCAGATCATTCGTGACTTGCCCGCCACCCACCGGGATTTGCGCAGTATGCACCAGATGCCCTTCGCTGAAGACGGCAAGGCTTGTGGTGCCGCCGCCCATGTCAATCACCGTGGCGCCAAGCTGTTTTTCATCTTCCACCAGCGTCGCGAGCCCTGACGCAAAAGGCGCCGAGACCAATTCTTCAACTTCCAAATCGCAACGCATCAGGCAGGCGCCAAGATTGCGGAGCGATGCCTCAGCCGCCGAGACCATATGCAGCCGGGCGCCCAGCACTTCGCAAATCATGCCGCGCGGGTCATCAACACCAGGTGTCGCATCCACGGTGAAGCCAAGCGGAATGGCGTGAACCGTTTCGCGGCCTTCTTCGGCGGTGCGGCGGCGGCCTTCATTCAAAATGGCGCGCAAATCAACCTCATTCACGGCGCGGTCATTGATGTCCCATTGCAAATGCAAAGGCCGACTATCCGGCTGGCCGCAGGAAAGATTGACGATGGCGCCTGAAAGCCTTGTGTCGGCCATTTCTTCGGCCTGACCCACGGCGGCGCGAATGGCGCGTTCGGCTTCTTCCAGATCAACAATGGACCCGCCCTTCACGCCGCGCCCGCGCTGCCAGCCAAAACCCAATACGCGCGGGCTGCCATCGCTTTCAATGCGCGCGATCAGGCAAACCACTTTCGTGGAACCGATATCCAGCACACCAAAAACGCCACTACGCGCCTGACGGCGACGCCGCGGCGGAGCGGCGGCAGGTTCAAAACCACCGGGCAAGCGGGTGAGCTGGTTCATCCGCGTTCCCTTCGCGCGACCGGGCGCGCCGGCTGGTTTTCAGGTGTTTCACGATTGGTGCGCACCACCAGCCGATCAGGCAGGCGAAGATCAATCGCGGCCAGAGGCCGATCCAAAAGCTTCGCTTCCTGCTGCAATTCAGCAAGGCGTTTGATGGCAGCGCCTTCTGCGGCTTCCGGCAGCAATACATCCGTGCCGCTATGCAGGCGCAGATTCCAGCGCCTTTCGCCAATGCGCACCATGGCCTGCACGCGTTCCGCCACAGCCGCTTCCGCCACCAAAAGATCGTAAAGGGCAGCGGCCGCGCGATCCGCGCCGGGGCCGACAATCAATGGCAGCGGACCGAATTGATCGAGCCCATCGGTCGCGACCGTTTTGCCGTCGCGGTCCACAATCACGAAGCGGCCTTGATTTTGCCAAATGGCGAAGGGCCGGCGTTCTTCCAGGCGCAGCACGATGGTGCCGGGCAAATGGCGTTCAACATGCGCGCGCGCCACCCAGGGAATTGATTCCAATCTTTGTCTTGCTGCCTCTGGAGAGAATTCAAGCATTGAATCGCCGCGTGAAACGCCAAGCGCTTCGCGAATGAGGGGCAGCGGCGTGTTCTGGCGACCATCCACGATCACCGCCTGCACCGTCATGCTGCGATCAGGCCCGATCATAGTGACCTGGTCCAGCATGCGCCGCGCCTGGCCCGCCGGGTCCACTATTGCGATGCCATAGGCAATGGCACCAAAGCCGCCAAGGATCAGCACACCATAAAGCGCAGGCCGCGCAAAACGACGAGACCTGCGCAGCGCGATGCGCAGCGCGGAAGGCCGGCCTTGTTCCTTCTGCTTCCGTGTTGAGGTGGTGACCAAGCGTTCACGCGCCATGGCGGGCTTGCTCCACCATCCAGGCGCAAAGCGCGGGGAAGGACATGCCGCAATGCGCCGCCTGTTCCGGCAGCAGCGATGTTGGCGTCAGGCCTGGCTGCGTATTCACTTCAAGCAGGATCAGCCGGCCCGGCTCACCTTGCGTGTCGTCATAACGAAGATCAGTGCGTGAGGCACCGCGGCAGCCAAGCGCGTGATGTGCCCGCAGCGCGATATCCAAAGCCTGCGCATAAGCCTCCGGCGCTATATGCGCGGGCAGGATATGGCGCGACCCGCCGGCGGCGTATTTGCTTTCGTAATCATAAAATTGCCCGGCATCGGCCAGAATATCCGTCACCGCCAGCGCATGATCCCCCATCACGCCCACGGTCAATTCGCGGCCCGGGATGAAACTTTCCACCATGATCGCATCGCCATGCGTCCAACCCCGCGCAATGGTGGCGCGGCGATTGTCGCCTTCCTGCAAAATGGTGACGCCGACTGAAGAACCTTCATTCACCGGTTTCACCACAAAGGGGCGCGGCAGCGGGTCCGCGGCTTCCAATTCGGCGCGCGTTACCACGCGATCATCCGCAACCGGCAGGCCCGCCGCTCGAAACACGGCCTTCGCTGCGGCCTTATCCATTGCAAGCGCCGAAGCACGTAGCCCCGAATGCGTGTAAGGCAAACCAAGCCAATCCAGCATTCCCTGAATGCAGCCATCCTCACCAAAGCGGCCATGCAGCGCGTTGAAGACAACATCGGGACGCGGATCGCTCAGCGCATGGATCACGGCGGCCAGATCATCACCGACATCAATCGGCGTCACGGCAAAACCCGCTTCCTGCAAAGCAGTGATCACCTGGCGGCCAGAAGAAAGCGACACCTCGCGTTCCGCGGAGCGCCCACCATAAAGAACGGCAACCCGTTTCTTCATGGCAGCGTCCTTCCGATGCGGCGAATTTCCCATTCCAGCGCAATGCCGGAATGCGCGAGCACGCGCGCGCGCACGTCCTGACCCAGCGCTTCGATATCAGCGGCGGAAGCACCCCCCAGATTGAGCAGGAAATTGCAGTGCTTTTCGCTGACCTGCGCAGCGCCGCGAGTCAGGCCGCGGCATCCCGCAGCGTCAATCAATTCCCAGGCCTTGCGATCACCGGGCGGATTCTTGAAGGTGGAACCGCCCGTGCGCGCGCGCACAGGTTGCGTGGCTTCACGTGCAGCGCGGATTTCAGCGAGCCGCGCTGCGATTGCAGTCTTGTCACCCGCAGCGGCGCGCAGCCTTGCCCGCACCACCACGCCACGTGCCGGCAATTGCGCATGACGATAGGCGAAGTGTAACGCTTCAGCATCCAGGCGCAGCAAACCTTCAGGCGTGGCGATTTCCGCCCAATCCAAAACATCCTTGATCTCAACGCCATAAGCGCCGGCATTCATGGCGACCGCGCCGCCGATGCTGCCTGGAATACCGACCAGAAACTCAAGCCCCACCAGCCCAGCAGCGGCAGCGGTTTCCGCCACCGTTACATCCAAAGCGGCGGCGCCGGCGATGATACCGTCGGCATCCACCACCACATCACCAAACCCGCGCGCAAGCCGCAGCACCACGCCAGCAATGCCGCCATCGCGAATGACCAGGTTTGAAGCGGCGCCCAATATGGTCAGCGGCATATCGGCAGGCATGTCGCGCAGCAGCAGCAACAGATCATCCAGATCCGCCGGCCGCACCAGCACATCCGCAGGCCCGCCCACGCGGAACCAGGTCGCCGGACCCAGCGGCGCATCACGTTCCACGCGCCCGCGCAGCGGTGGCAGTACGGCTTGGCTGATGGGCTGAGGCATCATTTCATCGCCCCCGCCAAGCGCCCGCGCGCGCGCGATTGCAATTCAGTCAATTGCGCCGGCAGCGCATGCGCCCAATTTGTGATGTTGCCCGCGCCAAGGCAGACAACATAATCACCAGGTCGCGCAATGGCGTGAATCATCTCCGCCAGGCTATCGGGGCCGGGCATAGGCACGACAGAACGATGTCCGCGCGCGCGCAAGCCTTCCACCAGCGCATCCTTGTCCACGCCTTCCATCGGCGCTTCGCCGGCGGCATAGACATCGGCGATAATTACCGTGCCCGCATCATTCATGCAGGCGCAGAATTCTTCAAACAGGGTCGCGAGCCGCGAATAACGATGCGGCTGCACCACGGCTATCACATCACGCGCGCCGGCTTGCCGGGCGGCCTTCAACACGGCTGCGATTTCCACCGGGTGATGGCCGTAATCATCAATCACCGTGATGCCGCCTGCCTCACCGGTGCGCGTGAAGCGCCGCTTCACCCCCTTGAAGCCAGCAAGCGCGGTGCGGATAGTGACCTCATCAACGCCCATCTCTGCGGCGATGGCAACGGCGGCCAGCGCATTCTGCACATTATGCTGGCCCAGCATGGGCAGGCGGAAGGGCTTCATGTTGCGCACGCGCCCGCTCAACCGATCCGTCACCGTCACTTCAAAAGTCGCACCCATACGGTCGGTGATCACACGATCCGCACGCACATCGGCTTGCGGCGAAAAACCGTAAGTCACGATACGCCGATCCGAAAGGCGCGGAATCATTGCCTGCACATCGGGATGATCAATGCAGAGCACCGCAAAACCATAAAAGGGAATATTGCCGACGAATTGGGCATAGCCTTCCTTCATCGCTTCTTCCGTGCCCCAATGGTCCAGATGTTCCGGGTCCATATTCGTGACCACGGCAACAACGGCGGGCAGTTTCAGGAAGGACCCGTCGCTTTCATCGGCTTCCACCACCATCCATTCGCCGCTGCCCATGCGCGTATTCGTGCCATAGGCATTGATGATGCCGCCATTGATCACGGTGGGATCAAGCCGCGCGGCTTCCAGCACGGCGGCGACCAGGCTTGTGGTGGTGGTCTTACCATGCGTGCCACCAATGGCGATGGACCATTTCAGGCGCATGAGCTCGGCCAACATTTCCGCACGCCGTACAATGGGAATCAAACGCTGCCGCGCCGCCGCCACTTCCGGATTATCGCGCTTCACAGCTGTGGAAACGACAATCACCTGCGCATTGCCCAGATTGGCAGCGTCATGGCCGATCATCACCGGAATGCCGGCAGCGCGCAGCCGCGCCACATTGGCGCCTTCCGAGATATCGCTGCCCTGTACTTGGTAACCAAGCGTGTGCAGCACCTCGGCAATGCCAGACATACCGATGCCGCCGATCCCAACGAAGTGAATGGCGCCGATACTGATGGGAAGCGCGCGCATCAGGAAACCCCCACCAGATTGCGCCGCGCGAGCGTCATGACACGATCCGCAAGATCACGCGCCGCATGGGGGCGCGCCAAAGCAGCCGCCGCAGCAGCGGCGGACGCCATCCGCGCCGGGAAATTCAGGAAGGATGCCAGCGCATCAGTCAGCGTTTGCGGCGTGAAGGCTGTTTGCGCGAAAACCTTCGCCGCTTCCGCTGCCGCCAAGGCGCGCGCATTCGCGGTTTGATGGTCATCAATCGCGGATGGCAGCGGCACCAGAATGGAAGGCCGACCAGCGCAGGCAATCTCGGCCACAGTAGAAGCACCGGCACGACCGATCACGAGATGCGCCGTGGCAAGACGCCCTGCTACATCAGGAAAGAAAGGCGCCAAATCGGCAGGAACGCCGGCGGCTTCATAGGCGCTGCGCGTGCGCGCCAAATCCTCCGCACGGCATTGCTGCGTCACCAGCAGGCGAGCGCGCAAGGCTTCAGGCAGCGCGCTGATGGCAGGCGGCACCACATCCGCGAAAATCCGCGCGCCGAGCGATCCGCCCAGCACCAGCACGCGCAGCACCGTGCCATCCGCCGGCAGCGGATAGGGCTGACCGGCCAATGCCGCGAGCGCAGGGCGCACCGGATTACCCACCACCGCGCTTCTTGCACCTTCCGGCACCATGGCAGTGTCGGCATAGGAAAGTGCGAGCAAATCAGCGCCGCGCGCCATCAGCCGATTGGCGCGGCCCAGCACAGCATTCTGTTCATGCAGGATCAGCGCCGGGCGACGTGCCGCACGCATCAAGCGCGCCGCTGCAATGGGTGGGAAGGAAGGATAGCCGCCGAAGCCAACAACCGCACTCGGCGACAAATTGCGGATATGCCGGCGCGCTTCAAGCGTTCCCTTCAACAATGCTGAGGCTCCGCGCAAAGCCTGACGCACACCGCGCCCGGAAAGCCCGGAACCTTGCAAGACAAAACGCTCGGCATTCGCGAAGACCGGGCTGTCATAAGCGGCGGAACGCGCATCGGTCATCAGCGCCACGCGTTCGCCGCGCCGGATCAGTTCCGCCGCCAAGGCTTCGGCAGGGAAAAGATGCCCGCCCGTGCCGCCCGCGGCGATGATGATGGGCTGTGCCATGGGGCCCCTCACCGCGCGCCCTCGGCAGCAAAAGCGCCGCCCGGCAAGCCGGTGCCGGCGGCGCGTTCACCAATGCGTTTGCGCGTGAGTGCCAGCAACATGCCCATGCCAAGCGCAATGGCCAGCACCGAAGAACCGCCATAGGAAACGAAGGGCAGCGTCATGCCTTTGGTGGGGATCAAATGCAGCGTGGACGCCATATTCACGAAAGCCTGCAAGCCAAATTGCGTCAGCAGGCCGGTTGCCGCCAGCACCACGAAGAAATCAGTTTCCGCCAGCAGCCGCATCAACCCGCGCAGCACGATGAAGGCGAAAAGGGCCAGGATCACCAGGCACACCACCATGCCGAATTCTTCTCCGGCGACGGCAAAGACGAAATCGGCATGCGCATCGGGCAGCACATTCTTCACGCGCCCTTCACCCGGCCCGCGCCCCAAAAGCCCACCATTGGCGAAAGCTTCCATGGCGACACTCACCTGATAGGAATCGCCCGAACTTGGATCAAGAAAACGATGTACGCGTGATTGCACATGCGGGAACAGCAGATAGGCCAGAACGCCTACGCCTACGCCAAGACCTGCCAGCCCACCCACGACGAAAAAATTCAGGCCAGCCACAACGAATTGCGCGAAAAGCACCGCCGTCATCACCAACAACATGCCGATATCGGGCTGGCTTTTCATGATCACCGCGATCACGGCAAACATGCCAATCGCGATTGCCCGCCCCCAAACGCGCGAACCAGGCGCCATGCCTTCCGCAATCAACCACGCAGCAACAACAGCAAAGAAGGGCTTGAGGAATTCGGAAGGCTGCAAGGAAAGCCCAGGGATCGGCAACCAGCGCCGCGCACCCTTAATTTCAACGCCAACCACCAAGGTTGCCGCAGTCAGCACCAAGGCACCAGCGCAGCCAAGCAAGGCAAAGCGCCGGACTCCGCGTGGCGAGAGCAGCGAAACCACCACCATCACTACTGCCGCCAGCGCCAGATAAAAAACCTGCTTCAGGAAGAACATGTGGCGCGATGATGCGCCGATGCGCTCGGCCACCGCAGGCGATGCGGCCAGCATCAATACATAGCCAAAGCCGATCAGCACCATCAGGGCCGCCAGCGTCCAGCGATCCACTGTCCACCACCAGCGCCCAAGAATGGAATTATCCGCGCGGGAGAGCGCCATTAGCTTGCCCTCCTGCTCTGCTGCGCGACCAGCGCCTGCGCCAGTGCACGGAAGCGATCACCGCGCGCATCAAAGCCTGAGAATTGATCGAAGGAAGCGGCTGCCGGTGAAAGCAGCACCACGGGCGCCGCACCAGCAAAAGCCGCTTGCGCTGCCGCCGGTACTGCCGCTTCCAGTGTCGTAATGATTTCATGCGCAACGCCGGCCTCGCGCAACGTTGCCGCCATGGCGGGCGCATCACGCCCGATCAAAAACGCCTTGGCGATGCGCGGGAAAAAGGGCGCCAGCGGCGCAATGCCGCCTTCCTTCGCCATGCCGCCCGCAATCCAGACCACGCGGTCATAGGAAGCGAGTGCGCGCGCCGCGCTATCCGCATTCGTTGCCTTGCTGTCATTGACGAAGACAACGCCATTAGCCTCGGCGACGATTTCCTGCCGATGCGGTAAGCCAGGGTAGCTTGCGATGCCGCGCGCGATATCCGCCCGCGCAACGCCCAGCGCCATGCAGGCCGCCGCGGCGGCTGCGGCGTTTTGCGCGTTATGCACCCCTGGCAGCGCCGCTGCAGCCGCCAAATCCAGGATAGGCCCAGCATCATCGCGCAGCATCCGGCCTTCCGCCCAAACCCCGCCCGGCTGGGGGGTAGAGCCCGAAATCGGCACCATCCTCGCCGCCAAATCGGCACCCATTTGGGCGGTCATCGCATCATCCTGGCCCAGCACCGCGACATCATTGGCCCCTTGGCGCGCGAAGATTCGAGCCTTCGCAGCGGCATAGCCGGCCATGTTCCCATGGCGGTCCAAGTGATCGGGGCTGAGGTTCAACATAACAGCTACGTTGAAGCGCAGAGTTGCGATTCGCTCCAACATGTAAGACGACATTTCGAGGGTATAGACCCCCTCAGACCCCAAGATATTGAGATCAAGCGCCGCCGGGCCCAGATTGCCCCCCACTTCGCAGGGCACCCCGGCGCCGCGCAGAATGTGGTGGATCAGCGCTGTGGTGGTGGATTTTCCGTTGGTGCCGGTGACGCCCACGAAGCGCGCCTTGGAATGGCTCGCCAATACCGCGCGGTAGAGAAATTCGGCATCGCAAAGGATAGGCACGCCGGCAGCCTTGGCCGCCACCGCCGCAGGATGGGGCGCGGGCAGCACATGCGGGATGCCGGGTGAAAGCAGCAGCGCATCGGCGCGGAGCGGGCCGGCAGCAGGGTCCTGCACCGTCAGCCCGGCAGCCTCAGCAGCCGCGCGGGCTTCGGGCTTGTCGTCCCAGGCGGTGACATCGGCGCCCCAGGAAGCTAGCCGCAGCGCCGCCGGCAGGCCTGCACGGCCAAGCCCCACCACGGCGATGCGTGCGCCGGGAAAGGGCGTGAAGGGGGGGCTTGGCGCTGTCATCTGATTTTCAGCGTCGAAAGCCCAATCAGCGCCAGGATCATGGCAATGATCCAAAAGCGGATCACGATGGTGGGCTCTGCCCAGCCTTTTTTCTCGAAATGGTGATGCAGCGGCGCCATCAGAAAAACGCGGCGGCCGGTGCGCTTGAACCAAAACACCTGGATGATGACGGAAACGGTTTCCACCACAAAAAGCCCGCCAACAATCGCCAGCACAATTTCATGCTTTGTCGCAACAGCAAGCCCACCCAGCGCCCCGCCGAGGGAAAGCGACCCCGTATCCCCCATGAAGACCGCGGCAGGTGGCGCGTTGAACCAGAGGAAGCCGAGCGCCGCGCCAACCAAGGCAGCGCAAAACACCGCGAGTTCCCCGGTGCCCGGCACGTAATGCAACTGCAAATAGTCGGCGAAAACACGATTGCCGACCAGATAGGCAATCAAAGCAAAAACTGTGGCCGCGATCATCACCGGCACAATGGCAAGCCCATCCAAGCCATCGGTCAGATTAACCGCATTGGAAGACCCCATCATCACCAGCGCCGCCAGCAGCGGGAAGAAAATACCAAGCGGCAGCAGAAATTCCTTGAAAATCGGGAAAGCGAGCTTGTCGGAAAGTGCACCAGGCATGAGCCAAGTCAGCCAAATCGCCGCGATCAACCCGAGGCCACCCTGCACAACAAGCTTCAGCTTACCAGAGACACCCTTGGTGTTGCGCTTGGTCACTTTCAGCCAATCATCGGCAAAGCCAAGCGCGCCATAGCCGCAGGTGATGAACAGCACGGCCCAGACAAAGCCATTGCGCAAATCCGCCCAAAGCAGGGTGGAGCCCACCATACCCAACAGGATCAGCACACCGCCCATGGTGGGTGTGCCCTTCTTTTCAATGATGTGCCGCGCCGGGCCATCTTCGCGGATCGGCTGGCCACCACGCTGAAAGCCGCGCAGCCAATTGATGATGGTAGAACCAAACAGCAGGCTGATCAGCAGCGCGGTGAGGCAGGCCGCGCCGGCACGAAAGGTATGGTAACGTGCGAGATTGGCCAAAGCATACTCATCAACAAAGGGCAGTAGAAGATTATAGATCACGAAACTTGCTCTCCTGCCATTAATGCCGTGATGATCACACCCATGCGCGAACCGAGTGAGCCCTTCACCAGCACCGCATCACCGGGCTTGAGCGCATCACGCAACGCAGGGGCAAGACTGGTTGAATCTAGAAAATGCCCACCACGCTGCGCTGCTGGTAGGGCTTCAAACAAATGCGTTGATAGCGCACCGCAGCAGAAGACTAGATCACAATTCTTCTGCGCATCCTGGGCCAGGGCGGCATGCTGCGCCGGGCCTTCGGCACCCAATTCCAGCATATCGCCAAAGGCAAAGATGCGCCGCGTGGCAGGCTGCGCGGCCAGCACCGCAAGCCCAGCGCGGACAGAGGCGACCGAGGCATTGTAGGAATCATCAATCAGCAACGCCTCTCCGCCCGTCACGCGGATGCGGCGCATGGCACCTCGGCCAGCGCCGGCGGTGAACTCGCCAAGCCCGCGCGCTGCGATATCGGGCGCAAGACCAAGCACTTTCACCGCCGCAAGAACGGCACAGGCATTCTGCGCCACATGGCGGCCAGGTGCGGCCAGGTGCAGAATCAGGCTTTGCCCAAGCAGCGCAATTTCCGCGACACCACCTTCTGCTGAAGCCTGATAGTAAAGCAGCCGAGCATAGGCGCCTTCGGCTTCCCCATGCGTTATCACGTGCAACCCAGCATCACGCGCGCGGGCGATCAATTCCGGCAGAAAAGCGCTATCGGCGGGCAGAATGGCGGTACCGCCGGGCGCGATGCCGGCAATGATATCGCCCTTTTCGGCGGCAATCGCCGCCTGGCTTCCCAAATTGCCGATATGCGCCGTGCCGATCGAGGTAATGATGCCGACATCAGGCCGGGCAAGCCGCGATAGCGGCGCGATTTCACCACGATTATTCATGCCCATTTCAATCACGGCGTAAGCCGCGTCACGCGGCAGTCGCGCCAGGGTCAGCGGCACGCCCCAATGATTATTGTGCGATGCGGCGGATGCATGCGTCACGCCGAAAGCATCCAGCGTCACGCGCAGCATTTCCTTGGTGGTGGTCTTGCCGACACTGCCCGTCACGCCCACAACACGCGCTGTGGCACGCGCACGCGCCGCGGCGCCAAGCGCGGTAAGGCCCGCAACTGTATCCGCCACGCGCAGCAGCTTCGCCGTATCCACCGCACCGGGCGGCATGTGATCCACCATGGCGAGCGCCGCACCGCGCGAGAGCGCATCGGCGACAAATTCATGCCCATCGCGCTGGTCGCGCAGCGCAATGAATATATCGCCCGGTTCAACGCTGCGGCTGTCAATCGAAACACCAGTCGCCGCAATATCCGCCGCAGGTGCGCCATGGGTGGCGGCGCGCAATTCCGCGCCGGTCCAAAGCGGCGTCATGGCGCGCACCCCGCCAGTCTGCGGACCACGGCGACATCATCAAAGGGATGAATCGTTCCGGCGATTTCCTGCCCAGTTTCATGCCCCTTGCCGGCAACGGCCAGCACATCGCCGGGGCCGAGCGCCCCCATGGCCATGGCAATGGCTTCCTCTCGCGCACCGGCGTCAATCGCGTCTGGGCAACCCGCCATGACAGCCGCGCGGATGGTGGTCGGATTTTCGCTACGCGGATTGTCATCCGTGATCCAAACGCGATCCGCAGCTTCCGCCGCCGCGCGCCCCATCAGCGGGCGCTTGCCGGGATCACGATCTCCACCCGCGCCGAACAATACATGCAGCCGCCCGGTGACATGTGGGCGCAACGCGGCCAGAAGGCGCGTCAGCGCATCCGGCGTATGCGCGTAATCAACGTAAATCGCGGCACTATTGGGCAGCACCGCCGCACGTTCCATGCGCCCGCGCACGCCCTGCAATCGGCCAAGCGCGGCCAGCGCCGCGTTTTCGGAAACGCCTGTTGCCATAGCCAACATCAATGCCAGCAAGGCGTTGTCTGCCTGAAAGCGCCCCGGCAAAGGCAACAGCACTTCATGCCGCGCACCCGCGATGCGGAAGACCAGTTCCTGCCCCTCCGGCAAGGGTTGCGCCTTGTCCAGGGCCAGCGCATCACCGCCCGCCCCTACCAGCAGCAGATCAAGCCCACGCCGCGATGCGATGTCACGCAGCGCCTTCAGTGTCTCGGCCTCCATATCCGCCATGGCGAAGGCCGGCGCGCCTTCCGGCAAAAGCGTATCGAATAGCCGCAACTTGGCGGCGCGATAGGCCGCCATGGTGCCGTGATAATCCAGATGATCGCGCGTGAGGTTCGTGAACCCCGCCGCCCTGAGCGCAACACCATCCAACCGGCGTTGATCTATTCCATGCGAGGATGCTTCCATCGCGAGTGCCGCCACACCATCACGTGCAAGCCGCGCAAGGTTTTCGTGCAGCGCCACCGGATCAGGCGTGGTGAGGGATGCCGCCGGCGGCAGCCCTTCCGCAATCAGCCCAAGCGTGCCGAGCGATGCGGCCTTCCTGCCGGCATCGCGCCAGATCTGGCGCAGAAAATCCACACTGCTCGTTTTTCCATTCGTGCCGGTGATGGCCACCGCGCAATCGGGCTGCGCGCCGTAGAACGCTGCCGCCATCAGCGCCAAGGCACGGCGCGGATCGGGTGCGGTGATCAGCGGGCGCACCGGCGCTTCTGCGGGCCAAGCCGTGCCTTCGGGCGCCAGCACCGCCGCCGCACCGCGCGCTACAGCAGCGGCAATAAAGCCGCGTCCATCAACCCGCGCGCCGGGCAGCGCCGCAAACACCATGCCGGGACGCACCGCGCGGCTATCGGCAGTGATGCCGGTCACCTCAAGCGCGGCATCGGTTTCGGCGCCACCCCATCCGCGCATGAGATCACCGAGGCGCAAGAGCAGCCTCGCGCTGGGTGACAGCGACGCGCGGCGACGATTCAGTGGTTTGGCGCGGCGGCGGACGATTGGCCGCAGGTGGTGCGGGCGGCGGTGCCGCACCCGGCACGCCGCGCCCATTCATCGGCATGGCGATGGCGCGTTGGATCTCGGGCGTGGCGGGTTCCGGCAGCATGCCCAGAATGGGCGCAATGCGCGAAATCACCATATTCGCAGCCGGCGCCGCCACCCAACCCGCCGTCGCAAAACCATGGCTGCGCGCATTGGGCTTGGGTTCATCCACCATCACATAGATCGAATAGCGCGGCGCCTGCATGGGAAAGGCGCCGATAAAGGCAGCGATGCGCTTGTTTTCCAGATAGCCGCCGCGTGGCCCGGTCTTTTGCGCCGTGCCGGTCTTGCCGCCAACGAAATAGCCCGCCACTTCCGCACCCTTGCCGGACCCATCCGTCACCACCAGCCGCATCAGCCGACGCAGATTTTCCGAAGTGCGCGGGTCAATGGCGCGCACACCTTCACGTTCAACGCCGGGCGGCTGCGCAAGAACAGTGGGCTGACGCAGGATGCCGCCATTCACCAGCGTTGCGCCTGCCATGGCGACATGCAGGGGGGTTACCGAAATGCCATGGCCGAAGCCGATGGTCATGGTGTTCAATTCGCGCCAGGTCTTTTGCCCCGGCACCAGCGGTTGCGCCGTTTCGGGAATCTCAATGCTCAGGCGCGATGTCATGCCCATGCGCTGCATGAAGTCGCGATGCCGCGCCGGCCCCACCGCCGCCGCCATATGCGCCGATGCCAGATTGGATGAATAGGCAATGATCTCAGGCAGCGCGAGCCAGCGATTCTTGCCACGGAAATCATTGATCTCATGTCGCCCAACGCGAATGGGGCGCGATGCGTCATAACCACCCCAGGTCTGCACCGTGCCCAGATCAAGCGCCATGGCGGCGGTCAGCAGCTTGAAGGTGGACCCCGGTTCATAGACGCCAACGGTCACGCGATTGAAGCGCTCATCCGCGGTGGCGGCACCGACATCATTCGCATCGTAATCAGGCAGGCTCACCATGCCGAGAACCTCGCCCGTATGCACATCCATCACCACGCCGGCGCCGCCAATGCCATTGAAATCCGTGATCGCGTGCTGCACGGCATCGCGCAAGGCCAATTGCACACGGATATCAAGTGAAAGCCGCAAAGGATCGCGGCGGAGTGTGCGTAGCCTTTCGTCAAAATACTTCTCGACGCCCGCAATACCATTGCCGTCCACATCTACGCCACCGATGATGTGCGCGGCGGTGCGGCCCTGCGGGAAGAAGCGACGCTCCGCATCCTCAAAATCCAAGCCGGGGATGCCAAGATTATTGACCGCCTGCATTTCGCGTGGCGTCAGCGCGCGCGCGACATAGGCGAATTGGCGTTCACCGGTCAGCCGCGCGATCAGCCTTTCGCGATCAAGCTGCGGCAGCACGCGGCGTAGCTTGTCGGCGGCGTCAGCGGGATCATCAATTCTGCTTGGATTGGCATAAAGCGCGGTCATGGGCAGCGAAACGGCCAATACTTCGCCATTGCGATCCGTCACCGCCGCGCGTGAGACGGGCGTTTCCGCCGGCGCCGCTGGGGGGCGGGAAAGCATGGCCGCGCGCTTGGGCTCGGCGGGATCAAAGACGGTTGCGATTGCAAGCTTCACCGCCACCGCGCCAAACAGCACCATGAAACCACAAGCCGCCAGCAGCAGGCGACCGCGCGATTTTTCCAATTGGGCATGGCGCAGCAGATCGGGCTGCGAAACCCGCACCAAAGCGCGGCTTGCGGATTCGGCTACTGCCGGTTCGCGCAGCCTATTGCCTGGCACGGCATCGGGCGAAGGCGGCTCAGGATCATGGGGCGATGCCTGGTTCATGCAATGGCCACTCCACTCAACGAATTGTCCCTTGCGGGGCTCCGGCAGGAAGGGGGCGAGACAACGGCACGGGCGGCGGCAATGCCGCGCTGGCGCCACCCAGCGCCGAGGTCACCACGGCGGGCGGCGGCGGTGCGGCGGGCGCGACATGCAGCGCGGGTGTGACCCCTTGTGACGCCGGCGGCTGTGCCGGACGCGGGGGGGGTGGCGGAGCCATGGCCGCGCTCAAGCGGGGCGCTGGCTCGGCATGCGCTTGCCGGGGCTGCGCTTCTGGCCGCGCCGGGGCTGCGGCAAGCGGGCTTGGCACTATCAGCACTTCCGGCACTGAGGGCGGCAGTTCAGGCGGACCAAAAAGCGATGCCGGGCCGGCAAAAGGCCGCGCGGCGGGCAGGCGACGTTCAAGCTCTGCCTCACGGATGAATTGCGCCGGCGCCATGGGTTCCAGCACCAAATGTCGCTGCGCGACCTGCCGCAGCCGATCCGGTTCATTCAGTAGCGCCCATTCGGCGCGCAGGATTTGCGTGCGTTCGCGCACCACTTCCGTCTGGCGATTCACCTCGCGCAATTCGCGATCGAGCATGGAGACGGAATGCTTCACCTGATACAAATGCAGCCCCGCACCGGCAGCCACGATCAGGCTCGCAAGGGTAAGCGGGCGGATCATGCGGCGCGCTCCTTCACCGGGCGTTCAATGCCACGCAGCCTTGCGGAACGCGCGCGCGCATTAGCGCTGCATTCGGCATCCTGCGGGCGGAGCGCACGTGGTGTCAGCAAATGAAAGGCCGGCTTGGCGCGGCCAGACAGCGCCGCCGGATCATGGCGCGAAGCCCCTGCCCGGCCGGATGCCACCGCCATGGCCTGCTTGACGATGCGATCTTCCAGGGAATGAAAGGCAACAACGACAAGCCGGCCACCGGGGGCGAGCAATTCCATCGCCGCCGCGATGCCGCGTTCCACCTCAGCCAATTCATCATTCACCGCGATGCGGAGTGCCTGGAAGCTGCGCGTTGCGCCATCAATGCCGGAAGGATCGCGCGGCACGGCGCGGCGCAAGAGTGCCGCGAGATCAGCGGTGGTGGTGAAGGGCGCTTCCGCGCGGCGCGCAACAATGGCGCGCGCAATGCGGCGGGCGAAACGTTCTTCACCAAAGCGGAAAATGATATCGGCCAATGCGCGTTCCGGCAGGGTGTTCACCAATTCCGCCGCGCTGGGGCCGGATTTTTCCATGCGCATATCAAGCGGACCATCAGCGCGGAAAGAAAAGCCACGCTCCGCCTGGTCCAATTGGAAGGAGGAGACGCCAAGATCCATCACAACGCCATCAAGCGCGGTGATGCCGCGATCACGCAGCAGTGCCAGCATATCGCCGAAGCGGCCTTCGATCAGATGCAGCCGGCCAGTGAAGCGATGCGCCAGCGCGGCACCACGCGCAATCGCATCCGGGTCGCGATCTATCGCGAAAACCGTGCAACCAGGTGCCGCTTCCAGAATGGCGCGCGCATAGCCGCCACCGCCAAAGGTTGCGTCCAGATAGGTGGCACCTTCCTGGGGCGCGAGGTTCGCCAGCACCTCCGCCAGCATCACCGGCACATGGCCTTCGGTATTCATGGCTTGCCCCCTGCGGCGGGCAGGGTCAGGCCGCGTTCGCGCGCGCGCAGCCGGGCTTCATCCGAACGTCGGCGCGCCGCTTCCGGTTCCCAAATCTGGAAAAACCGCCCCACGCCAACACAGGCAATGGCATCCGTCAGCGCCGCATGGGCAATGAGGGTTTCGGGCAGCACAAGGCGCCCTTCGATATCGGCGCGCGCGGGGTGGGCATCGGCGAAAAGCGCTGCGGCCAGATCATCCGCCTGATCGGAAAAGGCATCCAGGCGATCAATCCCCGCAGCAAGGGCTTCAAACGCCGCAACCGGCCAGGCTTCGATGCAGGGCGCGCGATGGGATGGGCGCAGCACCAATTCCTCGGCGCCGCTGCGTTCCAAAACGGCACGAAATGGCGCGGGGACGGAAATCCGCCCCTTGCGGTCCAATTTGCCGATATGGGTGCCCAGGAATTGGGTCATCGCCCCCCGCGCGCCTGCCTTGCGCCATTATCAAAGACCGGGCGTTTCAGCGGCCGACGGGGCCCCCCGACCCCGCCGGCTCGCCCGACCATCCCGCATCAACCCCGCTCGCCCCCCCGAGCGCATAGGAGTCTTTATGGGATAAGTTGGGCATAACACGGGTGATGATGGGTCACAAGCCAAAAAACAGCTTTTGCGGCTATTTGACTCATAAACTTGCAAGCCCCTCGACGTTTGCGGGGGGCGGATGCTGGGGGATGGGTTTGTGGCTGAAAAAGCAGCGTCAGACGGCCTGTAAGCCGGGTTCTGTCTTGCCCCTTGCGGGGCATGGACGGCCATTCCTCTGGAGCCCGCATCGCTGCGGGCTTCGCGCGGCCAACCCGGGCGGAAGGGCGGGAATGCCCCTGCGCCAGCACCTTGCGGCGCCGCGCCGTCCGCCCCTATTCGGCCTTGCTCCGGGTGGGGTTTACCGTGCCGCCCCCATTACTGGGGGCGCGGTGCGCTTTTACCGCACCGTTTCACCCTTGCCGCAGGATGTCGCCACGCCGCGGCGGTTTGTTTTCTGTGGCACTTTCCCTGAGGTCGCCCTCGCCGGCCATTAACCGGCACCCTATTCCCGTGGAGCCCGGACTTTCCTCCAGCCCGTGATCTCTCACGAACCAGCGGCCGCCCGGCCGTCTGACGCTTGGGGCATCTGGGGCTATGAGGGTGGGGCGGTCAAGCGGGATCGAGCCCGGCGGCGATGCGGGCGCCGCTCGGCGCAATCGCAATCGGACCCAAAACTTCTGATGGTCGGGGAAAGCGGGTTAAACCCTGCGTGGAAAACGCGATGGCGCTTCTTTTTGAAAATCAACCCGCGCAAAACTCGCGCATCAGGCAGCCTCTCGCTTGTTGCGCGTAACCTCGCATGCGGCAAAAAGCTTCTTCAGCCTCGGCTTTGACCGCCACCACACGAAGACGCGACGAGAGCGCTTCCTGGCGGAGATGGACATTGTGGTTCCTTGGGCCGCGCTCTCTGCCCTGATTGAACCGCATTACCCTTCGGGGGAGCGCGGGCGCCCACCGATTGGGGTTGAGCGTATGCTGCGCATCCGCTTTTTGCAGTAATGGCTCAACATGTCTGACCCGCAGGCCGAAGACAGCCCCTATGCCAGCGCAGCGACGGGGCCCTTCGTGGGCATTGACCTTGGTAATGGCGCGGCCCCGGATAAGTTGACGATCTGCAAGTCCCGCCAACTGATCAAAGACAAGCGGCTGAGCCAAACGATGTTGAAAGTCATCAATGATGACCTGAAACCCAAAGGCATGAGGATTGACGCGTTCATCGCATCCTGATTGTCGCGCCATGACGGACCGTGTAATAATCCAGCGATGCGCCGTCCGGGCATGATATGCTGCGCCGTGTCGCGATCGGAAAAACTGGTTTCACTGCTATCCGCTTGACAGCAGCCTACGCGATGTCCCGGTGCCGAGCGCCTGTGGAAGCCGCGGCTTCGATCATGCAGGTTGATGCAGCATTTTTTCGATTGCGAAAGCAGTGGTTTCGCCATTCGTCGCACCTTGTCAGGCATCGGCAAGGCAAGTGCCGATATTGTCGTTCGTTTTTGCTGATGCCTTTCCAAAAAGACCATGCAATGATGTGCTTGTTTCGTTCAAGAAACTGGTCAGGAGGCCATTGATGTCTGAAAACATGCCGCCCGCGCGCAAACATGTTGTCATTCTGGGTGGAGGCTGCGGCGGCGTTGCGGCGGCATTCTGGCTCTCTTCGACCCCCGCGCTGAGGGAACGATTCCATGTGACACTCTATACGCGGGGTTGGCGTCTCGGGGGCAAGGGCGCCAGCGGGCGCAAGGCGGATGCAGGCCAGCGGATAGAAGAGCATGGGCTGCATATTTGGCTTGGCTTCTACAACAATGCCTTTCGGACGATGCAGGCTGCATTCGCCGCCATGCCACCTGGCACAACCGGAACTTTCACAAGTATCGCCGATGCCTTTTCGCCTGAACGAACCGTCGTCTTCATGGAAAAGAGCACATCAAACAAGAATGGTTCGGCCTATTTGCCTTGGGCCATCCCCTTTCCCGACAATGGCTTGCAACCAGGGCAGATCAGGACTGGCGCAGCCGAAGAACACGGCCCTCATCCGGCACTGCGCAAGCTGGTGCGGGCGCTGACAGATTATGCCGATAGCCATGGCGCAGCTTTCCCGCTTGCAGAGGAATTTGTCCAGTTAACAGCGACGCTCGAACCACTGTTCACGCCAATTCATTTTTCTCACGAGAATGCCAACGTCTTGGGTCAAGATCGGGTGGCCGCCAAGCATGCGGAGGCTGAACTCAAGCGTTTTCAGGTCACGCTTACTGAACACAGCAAGCACACCGAGGCAGGGATCATGAAATGGTCTTTTCCAGATGATCTTCGTCGCCTCTCCATTGTTCTGGGTTGGGGTATCGCGATCATCATCGGCTATCTCCGTGACATCGCTTTCGCGCGCGATAAGCAGAAGGCCTATGATGCGCTGAATGCCCAGGAATTTCGCGACTGGCTCAAGCAGAACCACGCATGGAATGAGGTACTGCATTGCGCGCCGCTCCAAGCGCTTTATGACTTGGCCTTTGCTTATCCGAATGGCGAAACCAAGAATCCGATGTCAGGTGCTCTTGCCGCCGGCGTGACGCTGCGCCTTTGTCAGGAATTGGTGCTGGGTTACCATGGCGCGCCCCTTTGGAAGATGAATGCGGGCATGGGGGATACCATCTTCACGCCGCTGTGGGATGCGCTGCAGGCCCAGGGGGTTGACGTAAAGCTGTTCCATGCTTTGGAAGAAGTTGCGCCAAGCGACGATGGCAAGAGCATTGCGCGCGTAAGGCTGCGCCAACAGGCAACGACGATTGATGATAAACCCTATGATCCCTTTGTTCTGGTCAAGGGCTTGCGCTGCTGGCCAAGTGAGCCCGATTGGGGGCAATTGAAAGATGGCGACATATTGAAGAACACCGCTCATTTTGAGCGCACTGAAGACACCACCTGTGCCCGACGGTTCAACCTGACTCAGGGGCAGGATTTCGATGCCGTCATTCTTGCCTTGCCACCTGAAGCGCTGAAGCCCGTGACACCGGACCTCCGCAGGAATGCGCGCTGGTCAGGCATGCTGGATGGCAGCGCTTCCGTGGCCACACAGGCTTTCCAGCTTTGGCTTGATGTGCCGAGCAAGGCCCTCGGCTTTCCGGTCAACCCCGACAACCCACCGCCGACAACAGCCTTTATCGAGCCTTTCGCAACCTGGGCCGATATGTCGCATCTGCTCCCGGCAGAGGATTGGCCGGCCGGACCGGCAAGCCCGCAATCCATCCATTACTTCTGTGGACCGGTACCCTTGCCTTCCAATAAAAACCCACCGCCCAACGAGGAAGCCTGGGCAGAAGCGGATGCCAATGCCTGGCTGCCCCTTGCGATACCGACACTTTGGCCAGCCTCGCGCGGGATGGGCCCATCAGGACCGACGCCCGTCTCAGGCTTTTTCCGCACCAATCTCGACCCATCGGAACTTTATGTGCAGGCGCCACCTGGATCTTTGGCGGCGCGCCTGGCCCCGGATTCGATGGTTTTTGACAATCTCTACCTTGCCGGCGACTGGACATTGTTGCCCTTTTCCGGCGGGTCTGTCGAAATGGCGATAGGTTCCGGCATGGTCGCCGCGCAGGCTTTGGCGCGTACCGAATTGCCGGAGACCAGCTTTCCCATAGACCATCACGCCAGCTGATGTTGACGTGAGCAAGACGCCGTCGTTTGGTGCAAGCATGTCAGCATAAATGCTGCATCAGCGGGTTCATGGCCAGGCGACGATTGTCTTTCCTGGTTCGGCTTGAAAATCCATCCCTACCCGCGCCGCCAATCTGATGGGGCGCTTGCTGACAGGCTCGGTTGGGTCCATGCCGAAAATGTCATGCATGATGCGGTGGCTGTCACAGGTTCTTATGGAAAGTGTGAAGCGGTCATCAAGCAGCTCCGCGCCCTTCATTTTTGTGATGCGGCAGGGTGAATTGACGATTGCCTGATGGCTGGCACGCATTGGATCCTCCGAATCCCGAAACTGCCGCAAGGCGATTGCGGGAATGACCGGTTCGACTTTCAATGAATTTGCTACAGCCGCGCCAACTTCGCCGAATAGTGCTGTTAGGAATTCAAGAAAATCTGCTGGGCCGGTTGTGATTGGCCTTGTGCCAGTGACAGCCAGCAGCTCTTCAAAGCTGCCTTGGGTTTGTGGGGCGAAATTGCGGAAGATGGTTGTGCTGCACGCAAAGCGCGCAGGTTTCGCTTCTGGTTCCACAGTAATGTGGCCGATCGCCTTGTTCCATCCCCAAACCTCTCGTCCCGTGACCATGCCGATATCATAGTTGATGAAGATGTAGGGCGCCCAAAGCACGGCGCGCGGTAGCAGTTGGTGCGGCTGCTTTTCAAGTAGCGGCACCCAAATGGCGAATTCCTTGCCTGGTAGCCAACCAATCTGTTCCGGCCCTGAACTGCATTGGGCGATGTCTGTCACGCTCAGCAAGGCAGAATTCCACGGTACCTCATAAGAAACCTTACCCTGCGTTGCAGGCGTGAGGAGCTTGTCCACCAAAGCCTGCATCGCGCGGCGCGATGCATCCAGAACGAATGCATAGCCCGTGACATCATGAAACAGGCCGGGCGGCGCTAAATTGACGGCGCCATGCCCCAACCAGGAAATGAAGGGCGGTTGTGTCATGGGGTTTTCCTTGAGAGAAATGATGGTTTCCAACGAGGAAAGTCATAGCCGACAATATCAAGGTCAAGCCCACCGATCTTGTTTGCCGCCGCCATGCCTGACATGACCGTGGCCTCAACGCAGGTGGCATTGAAGCCGTTGCGTGTGCTTTCGCCAGCCAGCCATAGGCCATCAAACCCGGTTTCATCAGGGCCCAGACGGAACTTCGTGGTGCCGACATCCGACCGTACGCAGCATTCGCTCGGATCAATATTGGCACGAATATACTGCGCGGCGAGCCGTGCCTGGCCTTCACCCCCACTGGGATCAGCCAGAAATGGCCATAGGAAGCCCTGTGCGTCCACTGAAAGCGGCCAGTAGCTGCTGGCGTCGTGCTGGAGGAATTTCAACGCTATGGCATGGACCTCGGACTCGGCGCGGGCTGGCGTATCGGTTTCCCGTGACGGTCGCGCATAAAGCTGTGTCGGGTAGGTGCCGCAAAGATAATGCAGCCCAAGCGCCGGCGGCATCATCGGGGTTTCAGTTCGCAGCACTTGCGACATATCGGCCCAGACGCAGATCGGCTCAGGCCCGGCTACCACGGCCGGGCGCGTCCCAACCCAGCCCATGGTCTTGGCATCAACAGAAGTCCAAAGCTGAATGGCAATTGTAGGTACAATGCCAAGTGCCTTAGTGAAGTCCGCGAAGGCCCCCCCGCGCGCCAGCAGGGCATCGCATGGCCCAGCTTCGTCATTCAATTTCTTCCAGGTGCCTACCGGCATGGCAAGCACGACATCGTCAAAATCAACACCGCGGTGCAGGGTCCGCGTAGCCACCGGTGGCTCAGCACACCAATGGCTTTCAAAATCCACTCCTGCCGCCCTCAGCCGTTCCCCATCCTTCAAATGCGTCCAATCAGGTTCGGCCAGCCAGCAATCAATGCCATCAAAGCGCTTCAGCAGCGCATAGCCTGGCAGCATTTCGGCTTGCTTGATGACATCAACCGAAGCGATGGCGTTGCGATCCGCTGCCGGCGTAATGGCCCTGACCTTGCTGAAGAATTCGAAGTGCACCCCCTGTTCGACAAGTCGCTGGTACAGCGGCGCAATGAACACGTCACCCATGCCGCCCTGCAACTCCCAGGCCATCGAACCCTTATAGGTCGCGACCAGGCGCAGGATGACGCCGATGGCACAACCGGCACCGACCGTAGGTTTGGCGGGATCACCATCCTCGTAGAAAAAGGCCGTGTCATAAAGGGCGCGTACGACGCTGGATTGCGCAACAATCGTCGGATCGGCATGGTGCTTGAGCAACCAGGCGCGAAATTCGATATCGTCCAGCGCTTCGAGCGGTTTGTCTTCACGGATGACATCCAAAAATGCGCCCGCGATAAGGGTAAGCCCGACATGAAAGGCTTCCCGGAAAACTTTTGCGGTCGCCGCATCCGTCAGCTTGCCGGCTTCGCTTGACAGGATGCTATCGCGCAAATGGCGTGTTGCTTCGGCAAGATCGTGAAGTGTCTGACGATCCAGGTTCAAGGGACCGGCACTAAGCAAACTCATTGCCCAATGCAGCAGGCGCGCAAGCCCACTGCCGGAAAGACTGCCCGCCCTGAGCGAATGGAGAAGGTTTATTGCACTGGCGTTGTCAGCGGATTCCTCGCCTGTCGCAATAACCTGCAACAGGCGTTTGCGCAGATCATTCTCTTGCGGAAGGGTGGTCGGCGGATTGCCGAGCCAACCACGCTCAATCAGGATCCAGGCTGCATGGATAATCTGGCTGAACATCTCCCACAGGGTCGGGAATAGGCGCGCCTCGCCTGGGGTGGCGTCATTGCGTGGCCATTCGATGGAAGCGAAGCCCCATTTTTCACCAATGCGCACACCAATGGGGGTGAAGTCCTGCGCTGAGACCACGTCGCGCCAGGTACGGAAAGGCGATCCTGGCGGTGGCTGATGATGGGCATAGATTTCTTGCAGCATGCGAAAGGCATTGTCGTAGCAGCCGAACCAGATATGCAGGCCATGCTCCAGATTGCGCCCCTGCTCATCCCGTCCGGAAGATATCTTGCCGCCAAGCTTCCAGCCCATCTGATGCACGGTCACATCAAAACGATCGCGCAATTCTGGTGTGCGCGAAAGGTAATAGGCGGTGGTCAACCCGCCAATGCCGCCGCCCAGGATGATGATGCGTCGCTTGGTCATTGCTTCGTTACCCTCACGTCGAATTCCATCCAGGCGTTCATGCCCGTTGGCGCAAGCCGCGATGCTGCGCGCGCGGGCTCACCAAGCGCGCTTAGGCAGAGCGCAGCCTCAAACGGCATGCCGTTTCGTTCAGCCAAGGCAAGGCCACGCCGAAAGCAGCGCACTGCCTTGGCTGGTGCTGCATTCATTTGCGCGGCGCGGCCTTCAAGCCAGAAGATATAGGGCTGCCCAGCGGCGATTCGTTTGGCGAAACGACGCGCCTGGAACAATGCGTCATTAGCACGCGCCTTCGATTGCGGCGTACCATCCTGCGCCATGACCTGACAGGCTGACGTCATGGCAGCAACCGCATGATAGGCGTGGCCAACGCCAAGAATATTGCGCATCAGGCCGATGGCGATATCGCATTCATGCGCGGCGCGCGAATGATCACCCGCCGCAAATGCGGCAGCGCCAATCAGGCAATGCCACATCACGCGTTCCCCCGCCGAGAGCCATTTCTCCTGAACCAGGTCAAGACGTTCCAAGGCCACGGCCGGCGAAGCGCCCAACTTCAGGTCCATCAATGCGCGGGCCATCAGCGTCCAGCCCCTTACCGGTGGATTGTCAAGCCCTTCGGCGAATTCGCCGAAGGGTAACAGCAGGGCCCGCGCAGCAGAAAGTTCCCCAAGCGCAAGTCGCCCATAGGCAAGCATTACGGTGCTGGTCCCGAAGCGATAATGCTCCCCGATGGAAGTGAAGATATCGGCCGCGGTTTCGGATTGCCGGATGGTGCGCGGCCAATCGCCGATGGTTGTCGCCTGCACCGCTGCAAGCAGATACGCCATGCCCTGCGTCCAGGCATCAGTGGTTTCACCAAGGGTGATCGCGCGGCGTTGATAATAATGGGCAAGGTTCCGCATGCCGCCAAGGGAAAGGGCGATAGACAGGCCACCGGAAGCAATCGCCATATCCCGCGGCGCAAGCCCAAACTCGGCTTCATTAAGGGCGACAAGCTGGCTATGAAGAATTCTTATCGGATCCCCCTGAAAATAGCCGTGTTCGGAAAGGCGCCAATGCAGCGATGAATTCGCCGCTGCCCGCGCGACAAGTTCGGGTTTGCGGTGGGGCCGCAGAAGCCGGGCGCGGAGCAACGACTGCTTGCAAATTTCCATCATGATGCCGCCGACTGTGGCGCCCCCACCTTGAGGCACACGCACGCCACATAGCCGCGCGTAATCCATCAGCCACGCATGAGCTGTCTCGAACTCAGATGCTTCATCCGCCGCAAGACCGAATAGTCGCGCATAGGCTCTGCGCTGTTCAACGTCAGGAAAAAGCTTCTCATACCCGCCTTGCGCTGCAACGACGCGCAGATGGGCAAGCGTGTCGAGATGCGCGGCACTCGCCAAGGCGCGCGCCGCGGCACGCAGACGCCAGCTTGCCCCCCGCGCGGGCTCGCCAGCCCTTTCCCAATGCGTCGCGAGCAAGGCGCAATGCTGGTCAAGATCCTGACGATGAATGGCTTCAGTGGCCTCGGCGGCGGCGCGGTGAAGGTTGCGGCGCTGCGCGAAAGGCAAAAGATCATAGACGGCTTCCTGGATTCGGATATGGTGAAAGGCCAGTAGTTTTCCCTCACGTTGCAGCATGCCGGAATCCTCAAGCGCCTGGATCTCCTCCTGCGGTAGGGAACCTTCCGGATGGATGGCGGCAAGCAAGGCCGGGTCCAGCGTGCGGCCAAGAACGCTTGCCACTTTCAGTACCAGTTGTTGCTCTGTTGGAAGCCTGTCAACACGATGAAGAATGACATCACGCAGCGTTTCGATGCCAGTGTCATCTCTCAGAACTGCCTCAACCTGCCGCCCATCTGGCGAAAAATGCAGCATTCCGCGTTCGCGCATCGCAAGCAGCAGCTGTTCGGCGTGCAGCGGCAGCCCTTCGCTGCGGTCATGAATGAAATCCGCCAGGCGGGCTGGTACGGCGCTGACGCCAAGGAAGCCGCGCACCAATTCCGCCGTCGCCGTACGATCCAGCCGCGAGAGCGAAAAGGTCCGTCCCGCCATGGCGACAAGGCTGCGTATTTCGGACCGTGCCTCGGCTTCGAGTGGCCGACTGCCGATGATCGCCAAAAGGCCTGGCGCACGGCGCAACAATGCGGCGATTATCTGTGCCGAAGACCCATCAAGCCATTGCACATCATCAAGCAGCAAGAGCTTCGGTGGGTCCTGCGCCGTGATGAGGCGCAGCATGATTTCCGTCACCGCAGCCGGCCGGGCGGCGCCCGATAGCGCCTGCTGCGGGCCAAGCGCTTCAAGGTCTATTGGCAGAATATCAGTCAGCGCTTCGGCACGTCCAAGCATTGCTTGATCGGCAAGAATTTCCCGCAAACGCAAAGCGATATCGGCAGGTGTCGCCTGGTCTGTCAGGCCAAGCAAAAGCGTCAGGATCGGTCGAAGGATGTAGTAGGCCGTATCCTGTTCAATGGCTTGTGCTGCTGCCGGCAGAACAAGTCGGCCTCGCTCCTGTGCCAGGCTCAGGGCTTGGGCCAATAGCCTTGATTTGCCGACCCCGGCCTCTCCAACAATCACGGCCAAGCCGCCGGGCGCATGATCCAAGAAGGCAGCAAGATGTGCTTTTTCGTCATCACGGCCAATAAGGCGGCCATGCTCAGCCAGTGCAGCCGCCGGCCCGCTGGCGCTCCTGCCAAGCAGGCGCCGCACGGGCACGGGCTCGGCGCGGCCCTTGGTTGACAGGAGAGTGGGTTCATCAAAGCTGAACCGGGCGCCGGCACTGCCGACTGTTTCAGGATCCGCCAGCACCTCAGACCGTGAGACCTGCATCAGCCTTGCAGCGAGCGACATGACAGGGCCCAGGATGACCCGAAGCCTGCGACGATCCGAGCCCACCTCACTTGTAAAGGCGCGCCCTGTCGCGACACCGATGCCAAAAGGGATTGACTGTGCTTCAAGCAAAGCGGCGATGCGCCGCGCGGCTTCCAGCGCACCAGCAGCATTTTGATCCAGCACATAGGGCGGCAAGCCTGCGAAGATGCCGATGATGGTGCCTTTGTCGCCTTCAATCACTTCGAAAATGCCAAGGCCCAACCCTTCAATCGTACCTTGAATGAGCTGAAGCACACGGCCCAGCGGCCCACCTGCATTGGTTTCTGGCAAGAACCCATCGAGGCGCAGCAGGATGGCGGTGACAGTTCGGAATTCGGTAGACCAGCCCGAACCGGCAAGTGCTGCCCGCGCAGAGATGCCCGCGGGCAGATAGGGCGCAAGCGTAGCATCCGGGCATTGGGTTTCTGGCGGTAGCCCAATGATTTCGGGGCTTGGGTTTATGCCGGGTGCAAGCAGCACCTGATTGGGGGGGCAATCGGCCACAAGCACCCCCAAGGCGCGTAGCGGCGGGCCGGCAAGGAGAAAAAGGTTTTTGCCATTGCCCAAGGAAAGCGGCAGGGCATGCAGCGCCCCCGCAGCAACCACGATACGCTGGCGGATGGACTTGCCTTCCAGCAGGGCGCTGAGCGCCAGCGCGGTAGCCTCGGCGCGACCGGCAGCCGGCGGCAATTCGGGCGCGTCACGCCAGACCGCGGTGATGGAATCCCCCTCCATCGCGACAATGTCCCCGCCACGCGCCGCCACCAGCTCAAAGACCGGGCGCAGATGCGCCGCAAGCGCTTCGCCCAGGCGTTCGGCGCCTTCAGGTCCCTCTGCCGCGTAACGATTTGCAAGACCGGTTGAATCAACGATGTCAAGCAGCAGCACCGCACCCTGCATACTCTCCGCAGCGGCGCCGCGGGCGATATTGGCGCCCAACAGCGCCGAAACATAAGGCGTGAGCGAAGCGGCAATAGGCCGGGCGTCCATCAAAAGCGCCAGGTCATTTGGATGGCGGCAAAATCGGCACTGGTACTGGCTGTGCCGCGGTAATTGCCGCGTACGGCATTGCCTGTTTGCGTTGACGAAAGTGCTATGGGTGCATCAGCCATGAAGCGATGACCAAGGGCGAAATCAAGCCTCAGGTTCTCGCTCAACTGCGCTTCAAGACCCGCAGCGACCCAATAGCTGGTGTTTTCCGCAAGAATGGGGCTGCGCGTCGGGGTCCGCGTTGCGGCCGCGTCATAGGCGGCGCCGGCGCGCACCGCGAGGCGTTCATTGATCTGATAACGGCCACCCTGGGTAAAAAACCATGAATCGCGCAAGTCCAAAACCGTCACCGCCTCTGGATTGGCGGGGTTGTCGAATGAAATGGTGAGGTGTTTCACGCTGCTCCAAAACGTGCGCCGCGCGTCAGCGAAAAGCGTGAAGGATGGCGTGATCTGCTGTGATAGGCCGAAGGTAAGCGTCGCAGGATTGTCGAGACTGTTCCTGATCCTGCTGTCCGCGAAGGCGCCGGTGGCTGCCGCAAGCCCCTGACCGGTGGGGCCGCCCAGGCCGAAATCCGCCGTGCCGCGCTGCCCGTGCCGCAACTCGGAACGGTAGGAAGCGCCAAGGCGCGTACCCTCGAACAGGTCATAAGTTGCGCCAAGGATGTACCCTGCCGCCCAGCTCGTGGCGCGCGTGGCAAGCGAGCCGTCGCTGCCCCCTGGGTCGCCACCGAAGGCGCCGCCGGTCCGCGCCACATCAATGGACCCGAAATCAATCGCGGTATTGGTCTTGGTGCGGGCGTATTCAAAGACCGGCCCGCCCGCGATGATGAGGGAAGGAATCGGCTGAAAGGAAATGACCGGCGTAATGTCAACCACCGCCAGGGAGGCTGAACCAGCATAGTAGCGCCCCTGCCACCCTGAATCCCATTTTGACCCGAGCCCGAAATAGGAGGTCACGCCGATGCCAAGGCGCGTACGATCATCAAGCGAATAGCCCGCATAAAAACTAGGCAGACCAAATACCCCGCCTGAATCGCCCCCGTTCCCGCCACTCAGTGGGGTTCCGAGGGATGTGGTGCCGGCGCTATCCCGCATGGTCTGGCTGGTCGAAATGCCAGTGAGATTCAACGCGATCTCAAATCCGGAGCCGAGGCCGAGTGCCGCCGGATTGAGCGAAAGCCGGCTGAGATCATAGGGACCGGCTGACATGCCTGCTTGTGCCGATCCCAGCACGGAGGTGCTTTGCGAGATGACCTGATAGCCGGCGGCCTGAGCCAAGCTGGCCTGCAGGAACGGCGCGGCACATAGCGCAGCCAGAGTGCCCAAAACGCACTTCCTGGTCTGCCCTTGGTAGTCCAGGAATGTTCTGACCATATTTTTGGATGCCCCGCAGCATTATTCTTGAAGATATCTGTCAAAAAATTTTCGTCCGTATAAGGCAACCTGGCCATTTTGCCAAAAAGGCGCGAGAGGCGCGCCGCTACGTTCACGAACATCGGAATTTCCGCTTTGGATGCCCTTATGGCCCGACGACATCCTGGCCGCAGTGCCGGTCATGGCGCATTCAAGCTTTAACTGATCCCCGTCAGCGCCCGAGGGAATACAAAGCCGCTCGCCTGCATTGTTCTGATCTTCGCTTGCCTCGTGCCATCGTACCCTTCTCAAAATAAGGTGTCGCAATGACCGATTGAGAACGCCCACTATGCCTGGAAAGAGTATACCGAAGGCTGCTCGAAGCCGGGATTGAGCCTTTGGCTGGGCCAAGATGGCGGCTGGCCTGCGCAAGGCGCGCCATCGCGGGCTGCCCAAGCTGGACTGGCAATTCACGCTTGCGATGGCGGCTTACAACCTGGTTCGCCTGCCAAAGCTTTTGGTGGCCGCAGCATGACGCCCGGACTCCGTCCCAAGCGTATCGGCAGGGCCAAAAAATCACCGAAGATGCTTGTATTCAGGCGATGGCGTCTATCGCCTTGGCGAGCCTGACATCCCGCGCTGAAAGCCCGCTTGCGTCATGGGTGGTGAGCGTAATCTCCACCCGGTTCCAGACATTGAACCATTCCGGGTGATGGTCCTGCGCTTCGGCAAGCAAGGCCACGCGCGCCATAAAGCCCCAAGCCTCGGAAAAATCCTTGAAGCGGAAGCTGCGCGTGATGGCATCGCGCCCTTCCACCAGCTTCCATTCTGGCAAAATGGCCGGAAGTCCGGCCCGTTCAGCAGTACTCAATTTCTCAACCATGGCCAGCCCCTTCAGATCATCGCCATGCCGCCATTGACATGCAAAGTCTGGCCGGTGACCCAGCCGGCCTCATTGCTCGCCAGATACACCACGGCGGCGGCGATATCCTCGGGCGAGCCCATGCGCTGGGTCGGGATGCGCGTCAGCAGCGCGGTTTTTTGCGCCTCATTCAGCGCATCCGTCATCGCGGTCTTCACGAAGCCGGGGGCCACCACATTCACCGTCACGCCGCGCGTTGCCACTTCCTGCGCCAAGGACTTGGACATGCCAATCAAGCCCGCCTTGGCGGCGGCGTAATTCGCCTGACCGGCATTGCCGGTGACGCCAACGATGGACGCGATGGAAATAATCCGCCCCTGGCGCTTTTTCATCATGCCGCGCAGCGCAGCACGCGCCAGGCGAAACGGCGCGGTCAAATCCACTTCCAGCACCGCATTCCAATCCGCATCACCCATGCGGAGCGCCAGCATATCCCGCGTGAAGCCGGCATTATTCACCAGAATATCCAAGCCACCTGCCTCGGTCTCGATTTTCTCAACCAGCTTCGCCGGCGCTTCTGGGTCCGCCAGATCAGCAGGTGCTACAATGACGCGTGAGCCAAGTTCAGTGGCGAGTGCGTCCAATTCCGCGGCGCGGCGGCCGGTGATGGCAACCGTGGCACCCTGGGCATGCAGCGCACGGGCCACGCCCGCGCCAATGCCGCCCGTGGCGCCGGTGATAAGGGCAGTCTTGCCAGTCAGATCAAACATATCACTCATCCCTGGTTAAGGCGTTTGAACAGGAAATACCGCGCATGGCCGGGCGGATGATCCTCGATACTGCCGAAAAGCGCATAGCCGTGCTTTTCGTAAAAAGGCCGCGCCTGGAAGGAAAGGGTGTCAAGCCAGACGCCGATGCAACCTCTGGCGCGGGCTTCGGCCTCCAATTGCCGCAGCAGGCTTGAACCAAGTCCCGCACCACGCAGATCCTCAGGCAAAAACAGGTAGTGCAATTGATACCAGGCGCCCCAGCACCAGCCGAAAGCGCCGCCAACGGGTTCAGCTTCAGCAGAACGACGCACGACCAGTGACAGCGGCTTATATCCATGGCTGCCGATGAAGGGCGCATTGAGCGCTTCCAGCCCCTTCAACGCGACCTTGGCAGCGGGATCATCATCAATTTCCGAAACTGTGATCTCGACCATGATCAGAGCGTCTTCAGAAAGGCTTCCAGCTCGGCCGGATTGCCGATGGCAAGGGCGGTCGCTTCCGGTGCATTGCGCTTCATGAGGCCGGTCAGCACCTTGCCCGAGCCGACCTCGACAAATTTATCGCACCCCATGGCGGCCATGGCGGCGACGCATTCGCGCCAGCGCACCGTGCCGGTCACTTGACGCACCAGCAAATCGCGGATTTCGGCGGGGTCGGTCGCTTTAGCGGCGGTGACATTCGCCACCACCGGAACGCCAGGCGCCTGCATGGTCGCCTGGGCAAGCGCTTCCGCCATGGCGTCCGCTGCGGGGGCCATCAAAGCGCAATGGAAGGGGGCGGATACCGGCAGCAGCATGGCGCGCTTCACGCCCTTTTCCTTGGCGATTTCGATGGCGCGCTCAACAGCCGCCTTGGCGCCGGAAATCACCACCTGGCCGCCGCCATTGTCATTGGCGGCTTCCACCACCTCGGCCTTGCCGGTTTCGGGGTTGGTTGCCGCGGCGGCGCAAATCTCCTGTGCCAGATCAATCTCCGCGCCCAGAAGTGCCGCCATGGCGCCAGTGCCGGGGGGGGTGGCCTTTTGCATGGCCTCGCCGCGCAAGCGCAAAAGCTTCGCGGCGGTGGCGATATCAAAAGCGCCGGCAGCGGTCAGCGCGCTGTATTCGCCAAGCGAATGGCCGGCCACCAGCGCCACGCGCGCGGCCAGCCCAAAACCGCCTTCGGCCTCAAGCGCCCGCACCACGGCCAAAGAATGCGCCATCAGCGCGGGCTGGGCATTGGCGGTCAGCGTCAATTCTTCCTGCGGGCCTTCCCACATCAGCTTGCTCAGCTTCTGGCCCAAAGCATCATCCACTTCCTGGAAGACGTGGCGGGCAGCAGGAAAGGCATCGGCCAGGTCGCGGCCCATGCCGACAGCCTGGCTCCCCTGGCCGGGGAAGACGAAGGCGAAGGCCATGATGATAAGTCCGTTAAGGTTAAGGGTCAGGCCGCGCGAATGGCCGCGCGGCCCCGGCTTGTCAACCGCGTCAATTCATCTGGATATTCGCGTCCCGCACCACCTGCTTCCAACGGGCGAGTTCCGCCGAAATCGTGGCGCCCAATTCCTGAGGCGTGGAAGCATCAATGGTGAAGCCGGCTGCCGTCAGGCGCTGCGTGGTCTCCGGCGTGCGAAGGGCGGCCACAATCACCTCATGCAGCCGGGCGATGGCCGGCGCGGGCGTGCCCGCCGGGGCCAGAAAGGCGGACCAGGAAGCGGAAAGCACATCGGGCAGGCCCGCTTCCACCATTGTCGGCACATCCGGCAGGCCGGAAAAGCGCTTGGTGCCGGCAATGGCAATGGCGCGCAAAGCGCCTGAAACCACATGCGGGCGCACGGTTGCCGCATTCAGGATGCCGATCTGCACCTGGCCCTGGATCATGGCGGTGACGGCTGGGGCGCCGCCTGGGAAGGGGATATGCGTCGCCTCGGTCCCTGTGCGCTTCAGGAAAAGCTCCATGCCCAATTGCTCGGTGGAGCCCACGCCGCCGGAGCAATAGGAAGCCCGGCCTGCTTCGCGCTTCAGCCAGGCCACCACCTCGGCCACAGTGGTCGCGGGCACATCCTTGTTCACGACCAGCATATTGGGGACCGACATGGCCAAACTGACCGGGGCGAAATCCTTCTCGGGGTCATAGCCGGGGCGGGACATGACAGCGGGGTTGATGGTCATGGTGCCGCTGGCGGCGACGATCAGCGTATGGCCATCGGGGGGTTGCGCCGCGACATGGCGGGCAGCGATGGCGCCGGTGGCGCCGGGGCGGTTTTCCACCACCACATTCTGCCCAAGGGCTGTCTGCATGGCGGGTGCGACCAGCCGTGCCACCAAATCATTCGGCCCGCCGGGCGCAAAGGGCACCACCAGCACCACCGGGCGGCTTGGCGCCCAGGTGCCCTGCGCGTGGGCCTGGCTGGCCGCCAGCGCCAAAGGCAGGCCCATCAATATGCTGCGACGATTTAACACGGTGCTTCTCCCCCTTTTTTCTTGCGGTTACTAAGCACAAAGCGCCAGGGCGCGACAGCCAGGGCTTGATCCCCCACCCCGCTTCGTGCTTTACGCGCCCCTCCCCTGCCGGGTGCAAGGCAAGTGCCCGGCTATGCCCCTATGCGCGCCCCATCCCGGGGCCAGGGCTGAGCCAGCCAAAGGGAGATCACATGCCGCTATACGAATGCGTGTTCATCGCACGCAACGATATCACGCAACAGCAGGTTGAAGCCATTGCCGACCAGGTCGCCGCGACGGTCGCCGAAGGTGGTGGCGAAGTGCGCAAGCGCGAATACTGGGGCCTGCGCAGCCTTGCCTACCGCATCAAGAAGAATCGCAAGGGGCATTACATGCTTCTTGGCCTTGAAACGCCCCCCGCCGCCTTGAATGAAGCCGAACGTCAGCTTGGCCTGAATGAAGACGTCCTGCGCATGCTGACCGTGCGCGTGGAAGCGATTGAAGAAGCGCCTTCCGCTGTGCTGTCCAAGCGTGGCGGTGATGATCGCGACCGCGAAAAATCCTTCCGTGGCCCGCGCCCGGCTGGTCGTTTTGGTTCTGGCCGTGGTGGCGGCCGTGGCGATGACCGCGAGGAATTCCGTGCCCGCGGCCGCGACGAAATGGATATGTCCATGGGGATTGAGGAATAAGCCATGTCTGACAATGCAGAGCTGATCCCCGCCGCCCGCCGCCCCGCCGTGGGTGCGCGCAGGCCCTTCCATCGTCGCCGCAAATCCTGCCCCTTCAGCGGGAATGGCGCGCCGAAGATTGACTATAAGGATGTGCGCTTGCTGTCGCGCTTCCTGTCTGAGCGCGGCAAGATCGTGCCGGCGCGCATTACCTCGGTTTCGGCGAAGAAGCAGCGCGAATTGGCCATTGCCATCAAGCGCGCGCGCTTCCTGGCGCTGCTGCCTTACGTGATTGCGGATTAGGCAGCACATAGCGGCGAAGGGGCATGGGAAAAGCCATGGAAATCAGGCGTAGCCTGTTGGATGATCCGCGTTGGCTTGCGGCGGCGATTGGTGGGATTGCTTCCGCCATCGCAGCGCTATGGGCCATGCGCGGGCTTCCGCTGGGCTTTGCTGCTTTCTGGCTGACATCCCTGCCCATCTTCGCCGCCGGTCTTGGCTTTGGCAGTGCCTCGGCCTTTGGTGCGCTTTGTGTTGGCACCTTGATGGTGCTGATCCTGGCGAGTGAATGGCCGGCACTGATCTATCTGCTTGGCTTCGCGCTGCCGGCGCTGCTGATGGTGGCAACGGGGCTGCGCGGCGGCAGGCTTGATGCTGCCCTGCCATTGGCGTTGAGCGGCATTTGGCCGGCGCTGGTGATCCTGCTGGTGGCGGTGCTGCTGGCGGGTTCTCCCGGTGGGTTTGACGGGGCCTTGATTTCCTCGGTCAAGCAGGGGCTTTCGCGCATGGGCATTGCGGATGCCGGCATGCCGGTGGAGCAATTGGCGCGCATCATGGCGCCCGCCATGGCGGGTTGGATGGTGGCGGCGCTGATCCTATGCGGGATTGGCGCGCAATCGGCCTTGGCACGGCGTGGCATGGCTTTGGCTCCAAACCCGCGCTGGAGTGAAACCCGCCTGCCGATCTGGTACGGGTTTTTGCCATCCGGCGCGGCGCTGATCTGGCTGAGTGGCATGGGCGGCGATAGCAGCCTTCCCTTCGCGCTTTTTGTGGTGTTGCTGCTGCCCTTTTTTCTGCTGGGGCTTGCCGCGGTGCATCGGCGTTCTGCCGGCCGCACCGCCCGGCCCTTCATGCTTGGCGTATTCTATGCCGGGCTTGTGATCTTGAGCGTGCCGGCCGCGATCGCGGTTACGGCCTTCGGCATTTTCGAACAATGGGGGCGGCGCAATGAGCCGCCCGGAGGCAAGACATGATTGACCTGATCCTGATGCAGCGCGTGGACAAGCTTGGCCAAATGGGTGAACGCGTGAAGGTGCGCCCTGGTTATGCGCGTAATTTCCTGTTGCCCACCGGCAAGGCGATCCGCGCCAGCAAGGCAAATCTTGAGCGCTTCGAACGCGAACGCGTTCAGCTTGAAGCCGATAACATCAAACGCCGTGGTGAGGCCGAGCGTGTGGCCGAACGTGTGGCCGGGCTTTCCGTGATCATCATCCGCCAGGCGGGTGAAAGCGGCAGCCTTTATGGTTCCGTGGTGGCGCGTGACATTGCTGTTGCCTGCACCGAAGGTGGCCTGACCATTGCGCGTGAGCAGGTGCTGCTGGGTGAACCCATCAAGGCTGTTGGCGTGAGCACCGTGCAGGTGGAACTCCACCCCGAAGTGCTGATCCCGGTAGTGGTGAACGTCGCGCGCAGCCGCGAAGAAGCTGAAAAGCAGGCGCGCGGTGAAAGCGCGGCGGCTGCCGCCCAGGCCGAAAGCCTGGAAGCAGAATTGGCAGCCGAAATGGCGGCGACTGAACAGGCCGGGTGAGTTTTTTTGGCGGTTGCGGGCGGCTCAGATCGGATCGTGTCCAGATTTTTCCATCTGAACGCAATCTGCTCTGTGCCGAGCCCAAGATTGCGGATGGAGATACGCAGAGGGCAGTTAACGTCTGCGGGGGCATAAGGAGAAGGCCGGCCTCATAGGAGGGTCTTTTTGAGATCCGGTTGCAACCGAGGCATGTTTCCAGCGCGACCCAGGGTGAGCCCCGCCAAGTGAAAGTGGAATACCGCCAAAAAGCCCCGCCTATGCCGCCGCCGCCAAAGCCACCTTCGGTTCAATCCGCCCATCATAAAGCGCGCGCCCCAATATCGCGCCTTCAATCCCGGCACCTACTTCGCGCAGCGCCGTAATATCCTCAACCCCCGCGACCCCGCCCGAGGCAATCACTGGCAGGCGCACCGCGCGCGCCAGCGCAGCCGTCGCCGCGACATTCACACCTGTCAGCATGCCATCACGCGCGATATCCGTGTAAATCACTGCGGCGGCGCCGGAATCCTCAAAGCGGCGCGCCAAATCAGTGGCGCTGACATCGCTGGTCTCGGCCCAGCCTTCGGTGGCCACCATGCCATCACGCGCATCAATCCCAAGCGCCACGCGCCCCGGAAAGGCGCGGCAGGCGGCGCGGGCAAAATCCGGGTCCTTCACGGCGGCGGAGCCCAGAATAATCCGGCTGACCCCGGCGGCTAGCCAAGCCTCGGCCGTTGCCATGGAACGAATGCCGCCACCCAATTGCAGCTTGGCACCCGGCACAGCCGCGATAATCGCGCGCACGGCTGCGGCATTGGCCGGCTTGCCGGCAAAGGCGCCATCCAGATCCACCATATGCACCCAACTAAAGCCGGCTTCGATGAAGCTCCGCGCCTGCGCCGCCGGAACCTCGGCATAGATGGTGGCCTGATCCATCTCGCCTCGTTTCAGGCGCACCACCTGCCCGCCCTTCAAATCAATGGCGGGATAGAGCGAAAAGACCATTACTGCGCGGGGTCGAGCAAGGCGCCCGTGGCACGCCCGCGGCCAGGTTCCAACGGCTTGAAGTAATAGCGCCCAGCCACCGTCTGGCCATTGACCCGCGCATAAAAAGGATGCGTGCCCCAATGCACGTAACCCAGCGCTTCAAATAGCGCGATAGCGGTGGTCTGCGTTTCCCGCACATCCAGGTTCAGCACGCGATGCCCCAGCGCGGCGGCGCGTTCTTCCACGCGGAGCACCAACATCCGCGCCAGACCATGGCCGCGCGCATAGGGCGCCAGATAGGCATGGGTCAGCGTGGCGCCGAAGGATTGCGCTTCATTATGGCGCGGCGGGCGCACCAATTGGGCTGAACCCACCACATGGCCATCCAGACGGGCGATGAATAATTCGCGCTCCGGCACCAGCAGCGTGCCGCGAAAATGCCGCGCCAGCGCTTCCCGCCCCTGCGGTTCCAGCCAGCCGAAGCCACCGCCTTCAATGATGGCGGCATCAGTCGCCTCACAGAGATCGGCCAAATCCGCATCCGAAAGCTGGTTGGCGAGTTCCACAGCCAGGTCATGGGTGAAGCTCATGGTCATTGCGCTATTCATGGCACCCATTTCAGGAAATTGGCGAGGATACGCAACCCCACCGGGCCGCTTTTCTCCACATGGAACTGAAGCCCGGCAAGATTATGGCGGGCAATGGCGGCGGTGACCGGCCCGCCATAGTCGGTGGAGGCGACCACATCCTCCCCTCGCGCCGCGCTAAAGGCATAGGAATGCACGAAATAAACCTGATCCCCGGGCGTGACGCCTTCCAGCAGCTTGTGGCAGCCCGGGCGGAAGGTCAGCCCATTCCAGCCCATTTGCGGCAGGGGCAGCGGGGCGCCATCGGCGTCCTTCGGGTCCATATGCGCTACCTCGCCCGGCAGCCAATCGAGCCCCGGGGTGGTGCCATGTTCCAACCCGCGGCTCGCCATCAATTGCATGCCCACACATATGCCCAGGAAGGGCACGCCATCCCCGCGCACCCGCTGTTCCATGGCCGCGACGGCGCCCGGCAAAGCATCCAGCCCGCGCCGGCAGGCGGCGAAGGCCCCCTGACCCGGCAGCACCACGCGGTCCGCCGCCAGGATATCCGCTGGATCGCGCGTGACGCTGATATCCGCCGTGATGCCCGCCTCCGCCGCCACTTTCTGGAAAGCCCGCAGCACGGAAGCCAGATTGCCCGAACCCGGGTCGATGATCACCAGCTTCATGCGAGCCCGCGCGCCAGATCGGGGCGGCGATCGGCCAGGTTCAGAACAGCGCCGTCCTCATTCTTTCCCTGCACCACGCCCATCAGGCGGAAGCCTTTCCTTTGCAGACTCCAGCGCTGAAGGTTCCGCGCCTCAAACCCTGTCAGGATTTGCAGGGCTATCAATGCCCAGGGGGAAATGCCGGAGGGCAGCACGAAGCCCATGAATGTGGCGAGTGAGAAATACAGCGCCGCCACCAGCCAAAGCCGCTTCGCCAGAAACCAGAACAGTGGAAACAGCGCCGCCAACCAGGAAAACCCTTCCCGTACCATCACCGTCCGCACGGGCTTGCCGGCCAAAGCCGGGCGCTGATGAACGGTCCAGATGCGCATCTCAGGCTTCCAGCACGCCCTTGGTGGAAGGAATGGCGCTGATCGCGCGCGGGTCCGGTTCCACCGCTTCCCTAAGCGCGCGCGCCAGGGCCTTGAAGCAGGCTTCGGCCACGTGATGCGCGTTGGTGCCGGCTTTTTGCGTGACATGCAGCGTGATGCCGGCATTGAAGGCGAGCGCGCGGAAGAATTCCTCGAACAATTCCGTATCCATTTCGCCAATCTTGGGCTGAGCGAAAGTGACGGACCAGGCAAGGAAAGGCCGGCCAGAAATATCCACCGCCGCTTCCGCCAGCGCCTCATCCATCGGGATCACGGCGGCGCCGTAGCGGCGAATGCCGCGCTTATCGCCCAGCGCCTGACGCAGGCATTGGCCGATGACGATGCCGACATCTTCCGTGGTGTGGTGGAAATCTATGTGCAGATCGCCCTTGGCCCGCACCTTCAGGTCGAACAGCCCATGGCGGGCCAGCGCAGTCAGCATATGGTCCAGAAAGCCAATGCCAGTGGCGATATCCGCGCGGCCTTCGCCATCCAGGCCAAGGGCGACGGTGATCGCGGTTTCCGAGGTCTCGCGGCTGATTTCCGCGCGGCGGTTCCAGGGCGGGGTGGTCTTCATGCAGCCTAACTACGCCCCGCAGCGGGGGGGATGCAACCGAAAGCGGGGGTGTGGTTGTCTCCGCGCCCCAGTCGCGCCATTTCTGCACCCATGACACAGACACAACACGACCCCCTGGGCTGGCACGGCACCACCATTCTTTGCGTCCGCAAGGGCGGGCAAGTGGCCATGGCGGGCGATGGCCAGGTTTCCCTTGGGCAGACGGTGGTGAAGGGCAATGCACGCAAAATCCGCCGGATTGCCGGCGGCAAGGTGCTGGCGGGCTTCGCCGGCGCCACGGCCGATGCCTTCACTTTGCTGGAACGGCTGGAAGCCAAGCTGGAACGCTTCCCGGATCAATTGGAACGGGCTTGCGTTGATCTGGCCAAGGATTGGCGGACGGATCGCTATTTGCGCCGCCTGGAAGCCTTGCTGGCGGTGGCGGATCACAAACGATCCTTGCTGGTGACCGGGCAGGGCGATGTGCTGGAACCGGAAGATGCCATCATTGGCATTGGGTCCGGCGGCAATTACGCGCTTTCCGCCGCGCGCGCGCTGCTGCCCGTGGAAGGCGTGGAAGCTGAGGAGATTTGCCGGCGCGCGATGAAGATTGCCGCGGATATCTGCGTCTATACCAATGGCAATATCATCCTGGAAACGCTGGCCGCGAGTGCGGGAGACGCACCATGACCGAAACCGTCAACCTCTCCCCGCGTGAGATCGTCTCGGAGCTTGATCGCCATATCGTCGGCCAGCAGGAAGCCAAGCGCGCAGTGGCGATTGCATTGCGTAATCGTTGGCGGCGCCAGCAATTGGCGCCGGGGCTGCGTGAAGAAGTGGTGCCGAAAAACATTCTGATGATCGGGCCGACCGGCTGCGGCAAGACGGAAATCGCGCGCCGTTTGGCGCGTTTGGCGCATGCGCCATTTCTGAAGGTGGAGGCAACGAAATTCACCGAAGTGGGCTATGTTGGCCGCGATGTGGAAAGCATCATTCGTGACCTGGTGGAAGTTGCCATCACCATGGGCCGCGACGCCGCGCGCAAGGGTGTGCAGGCCAAGGCGGAATTGGCGGCTGAAGAAACCCTGCTGACCGCCTTGGTGGGTGAAGGCGCTTCGGGCGAAACACGGTTAAAGTTCCGCCGCATGCTGCGTGAAGGCCAATTGGAAAATCGAGAAATCGAGGTGCAATTGGCCGATTCCGGCCCGGCGATGCCGATTGGCATGATGGATTTGCCAGGCGGCCAGCCGCCGCAAATGCAAAATCTGCAGGATATGTTCGGCAAGATGTTCGGCGGGCGTTCCAAATCCCGCAAGATGACAGTGGCCGAAGCCCGCACTGCGCTGCTGAAGGATGAAGCCGACAAGCTATTGGATCAGGATGCGGTGGTGCGCGAAGCACTCGCCAATGTGGAAGCCAATGGCATCGTCTTTTTGGATGAGATTGACAAGATTTGCGCGCGCACCAGCGAAAGCGGGATGCGTGGCGGGGATGTTTCGCGTGAAGGCGTGCAGCGAGATTTGCTGCCGCTGATTGAAGGAACCACCGTCACCACCAAGCACGGGCCGGTGAAGACGGATCACGTGCTGTTCATCGCCTCGGGCGCGTTTCATCTGGCGAAGCCATCCGATCTTTTGCCGGAATTGCAGGGCCGCTTGCCGATCCGCGTGGAATTAAAGGCGCTGTCGCGCGATGATTTCCGCCGGATTTTGACGGAGCCGGAACATTCCCTGCTCAAACAATATACCGCTTTGCTTGGCACGGAAGCCGTGGCGCTGGATTTCACGCCCGATGCGGTTGAAGCGATTGCCGATCTGGCCGCGGAAATCAACGCGAGTGTGGAGAATATCGGCGCGCGGCGGCTGGCAACCGTGCTGGAACGGCTGCTGGAAGAAATCTCCTTCACGGCGACCGATCGCGGCGGCGAAAGCATTGCGGTGGATGCAGCCATGGTGCGCGACCGCGTGGCGCCCTTGGCAGCCAGCGCCGATCTTTCGCGCTATATCCTGTAGCGATGAGTCTCACGGTCAGCACCACGCCGCCGCCGCTATCAGGCCGGGCAGAGGCGGAATTGCGCGCGGCGTTTGACGCGTTGGAAAACCCCTCCCTCGCCGCGCGGCTTTCGGCGACGGTGGGGACACCGATTGAGGCCCTGACCGCGCGCCTGCCTGGCCCGCTGCAAGGCGGGCTTCAAGGCGCGGTGCGAACAGCGCTGACAACGGCGATGGCGGCAGCTTTGCGGTCATCGCCGGCGGCCACACCCTCAATTTTGCCGTCATCCTGGCTGCATCGCGGGCTGGCTGCGGCAACCGGCGCCGCCGGCGGCGCCTTTGGCCTAGCTGGCACGCTGGTGGAATTGCCAGTTTCCACGACTGTTTTGTTGCGCCAAATCGCCGCCATCGCGGCTGAGGAGGGCGAGGATTTGTCGCGCCCGGAAATCGCCGCCGAATGCCTGAAGATTTTTGCGTTAGGCGGGCGCGGGCGCGCTGATGATGCGGCTGAATCCGGCTATTTCGCGCTGCGCATCGCCTTGGCCGAGGCACTTAAGGGCAGCATCGGCGCAACCGTGCTGCCGGGCTTTATTGCCGCCATCGCGGCGCGCTTTGTGGGACCCGTGGGGCTGAAGCTTTCCGCCCAGGCAGCGCCGCTGATTGGTGCCGCGGCAGGGGCCGCGATCAACCTGGCGTTTCTGGAACATTTCCGCAGCGTCGCGCGCGGGCATTTTACGCTGAGGCGGCTGGAACGCGTGCATGGCGCGCTGCCGGTGCGCGCGGCTTATGAGGCGCTGGCAGCGACGCGCGATGTGGCGTTTTCGATGGTTTAGCCGGCTGCTGAGAAGCTATCCTTGAGCATTGCGTTTTTTGAACTCGCGCATGTTTTCAAGGCTGCTTTCGGCTGAGCCCAAGCATTTTCAGTGAATTTTTTGGCCCTGCCGATACGCTTGGGACGGATTCCGGGCGTCATGCTGCCGCCACCAGCAGCTTCGGCAGGCGAGGCAAATTGTAAGCCGCCATGGCAAGGGTGAAATGCCAGCCCACCTCGGGCAGCCCGCGATGGCGCGTGGTCCGCCCATCAATCGCCGAACGCCGCCCATTCCAGCGCATCAGCGGCTTGCGCCTGATCCGGCAAAGCCGTGACTCTCGCTTCAAACTTCTACTACTGCGCGATCATGCGCTTCTTGCTCATGTCCTTTACAGCCAAATCAGCAGCGCCATGAGCGCGAGCAGCACCGTAAACCCAAGCCCGAGACATTGCCTGAGCGAGAAATCACGCAAGCGTTCCGCAAGCGCCGCCAGCCTTTCGCGCCCGCGTGGCAATGGCCCGGAAATCAGCGCCAGCACAGGATCATGAAACCCTGCCTGCAAGCGCGCTGGCGCGGTATTGCCCGGGGGCGGCATTTCCACTTTCTCCCTTGCTGCAAGCAGAGTCTTGCCCAGCATGCGCCGCAATGGCTGCGCCATGCCGGCGGCGGAAACTTGCGTGGCGGGATCGCCAAAAGGCAGATGATGCGGCGGTGCAATGAAACCGCAATCCCAGGCGGGGCCGCGCGCCATGCCTGGCGCCTGCCGCCGCGCGAACCAGACAAGGCCGCTGCCCAGCAGCAGCAAAAGGACAAAGACGATCAGCGGGGCATAACCCGCGCCACCTTCGGAAACCGTCACTGTCACGCCACCCAAAGCGGAAAGCCCCGCGCCCGCCCCGGTCAATAGCCGCAGCGCCGGTGCGGCAAGTTCCAGCAAAAAGCCCGGCGTCAGGCCAAAGATCACGGTCAGCATGGCGGGCAGGATCAGCGCGCTGCGCGCCATGCCGGAAAGCTCGGTCGCACCTGCGGCACGTGGGCTGCGTGGCCTGCCCAGAAAAACCATTCCGTAAAGGCGCAGCATCGCCGCGGCAGAAAGAGCTACTGCCAAAGCCGCCAAGGCAGTGGCCGCTGCCGCGCCAATCTGAAAGGCCAAATCCCCGACGCGCCAGGCGGCAATCAGCGCCTGCAACAGCAACCATTCTGAGGCAAAGCCCGAAAGCGGTGGTAGCGCAGCGGCAGCAGCGGCACCCAGCAGCACCAGGCCGGCAGTCCAGGGCATGGCATGGATCAGGCCGCCCAGCCGATCCATGCGCCGCGATGCCGCGCCGTGCAGCACCTCACCCGCGCCCAGAAACAGCAGCGTCTTGAACATGGCGTGGTTCAGCGCATGCAGCAGCGCCGCACCCGCCGCCACAGCCGCCAGCGCGCCCAAATCCGCCGCGCGAAACGCCAAGGCCAAGCCAAGCCCCACCGTGATCAGCCCGACATTCTCTATGGTGGAACAGGCGAGAAGCGTTTTGGTGTCTTCCTCCAACGCCGCGCGCAAAGCACCCATGATGGCCGAGGCCAGCCCCAGCGCCATCAGCACCGCCCCCCAAAACAGCGGCTGCGCCGGGCCGGCCAAGTCAAAGATCACCCGCGCCAACACATATAGCGCCACCTTGGTCATGGCGGCTGACATCAGCGCACTCACATGGCTGGGTGCGGCGGGATGCGCCAAGGGCAGCCAGACATGCAAAGGCACCAGCCCGGCCTTGGACCCGGCGCCAACCACCACCAGCAGCAAGATCGCCAAAGCACGCAGCCCATCGGGTGGCGCGGCGCGCAAGGCCGCGAAACCCGCCCCCGCCGAAGCGCCCGCCGCGAGCAAGCCAAAACACAGGATCAGCGCCGCGCCGCCCAGGGCCGCGAAGCCCAGATATAGCCGCGCGGCACGGCGATTTTCCGCCTGTTCATGTTCATGCGCGACCAGCACCCATGACGCGAAGGACATGAGTTCAAAGCCGAGCACCAGCGTAAAGCCATCGGCGGCAAGCAGGGTCAGCGCCATGCCGGCGAGAAACAGCGGATAGGGCACCAGCCGCCGCGCTGCCTCTGGCCCCTTCACATGGCCGAAGGCGAAGGCCGACGCGGCCACACCACAAAGCCCGAGGATCAGCAGGAACCAGGCGGAAAGCGGATCAAGCGCGAGCCGCATCGCGCCCCAGGGCGGGCCGAAGGGCAAGGTAAGCTCCGTGGGCGCTGCCAGCAGCCCGAAAATTCCGCCCAGCGCGAATACCAAAGAAGCCAAGGCCGAGCCCGCGTAAAGCAGCCCTACGCCAAGCATCGCCCGCGCCAGCAAGGGCGCTGCCAGCGAAAGGATCGCCAGCACCGCCAAAGCAAGGGCGAGGATCATCAACACGATTCGCAGCCTCTGCCTGCCATGCCTTGAAGGCTAGGCCCGCAGGCGCCATTCGCACAGTCCCCGGGCGCTCTTTTCCGCGCTTGCGGCGCCGGCCAGCCGCGCTGGCCCAGGGCGCGCGGGCAATCCTTCTGTGCCCGGGCCGATCAATCATAGGTCACCAGCCGCGCCGCGGCTTCCCGGTCATAGCCCTTGGAGGCCAGCAAAAGCTGGCGCGTATAGGCCTGCTTCGGGTCTTCGCGGCGAAGGGTTGCGATATCCATTTCCTCCACGATCAGGCCACGATTCATCACCGCCAGCCGGTCGCACATATGCGCGATAACCGCCAGATTATGGCTGACCAGAATGATGGTCAGGCGCTGCGCGGTGCGCAGCCCGCGCAACAAATTCAGGATTTCCGCCTGCACGCTCACATCAAGCGCGCTGGTCGGTTCATCCAGCAGCAGCACCTTCGGTTCCAGCATCAACGCGCGTGCAATGGCAACGCGCTGGCGCTGCCCGCCGGAAAGCTGATTGGGATAGCGGAAGCGAAAATTCGCCCCAAGCCCGACATCGGCCAAAGCCTTTTCAACGCGCGCGGCAATATCGCCCATGCCATGGATTTCCAGTGGCTCCGACAGGGTGCGATCAACCGTGTGGCGCGGGTGGAGCGATGCGTAAGGGTCCTGAAACACCATTTGCGCCAGGCGCGGCAGGCGCGCATCGCGTGCGGCCACATCAAGGCCATTGATGCTCGCACTACCAGTCCAGTTCCGATTAAGCCCCGCCAAGGCACGCAGCACCGTGGATTTGCCGCTGCCGCTTTCGCCCACCAGGCCAAAGCTTTCGCCTTCCGCCACGGCAAAGGAAATGCCGCGTACCGCATGCACCGCATCGCGGCCCTGTCCGAAGCTTACCACCAGATCGCGCACTGTAATCACCGCCCAGCATCCAGCCAGGCCGGATCGCGCGACAGGGTCGGCAATTCCGCGCGGTCATCGGCAATGCGCGGCAAGCTGCGCAGCAGGCCCTGCGTATAGGGATGGGTGGCGCCCGCAAGATCACGCGCGGCGCGTTCTTCCATGATACGGCCGGCATACATGATCAGAACGCGATCACAAAAACTGCCGACCAGATCAAGATCATGGCTGATGAAAATCAGCCCCATGCCGCGCTTGGCCACAAGATCATCCAGGATGGCCAGAACCTGCATCTGTACCGTGACATCAAGGGCGCTGGTCGGTTCATCGGCTATCAGCAAATCGGGTTCCGGCACCAGCATCATCGCAATCATGATGCGTTGCCCCATACCGCCTGAAACCTCATGCGGGTAAAGCCGCATCACGCGTTCAGGATCACGGATGCGCACCGCTTCAAGCATTTCCAGCGCCTTGCGCCGCGCATCACGCGCGGAAAGCCGGCCATGAATACGCGCGGCTTCTGCGATCTGCTGCCCAACTGTCATGACAGGATTGAGCGAGTATTTCGGATCCTGCAGCACGAGTGATATGCGGGCACCACGAATGCCTCGCAATTGGCGCGCCGAGGCGGCCAGCAAATCAATCCCATCAAAACTGAGCCTGTTTGCTTCCATCCGCGCAGCCGGCGGCAGCAGGCGCATGATGGCGCGCCCGGTGAGTGACTTGCCGGAACCGGATTCACCGACAATCCCGAGTCTTTCGCGCCCAAGGCTGAAGGATACGCCGCGCACGGCTTCAGACCGCCCGGTTGGCGTGGCGAAGCTGATCCGCAAATCCTCCACTTCAAGCAGCGGCTTCATTTCTTCTGCCTTGGATCGAGCACATCGCGCAGCCCATCGCCCAAAAGATTGAACGCCAGACTCACGACGAAAATCGCAAGCCCCGGAATGGTCGCAACCCACCATTGATCGAGAATATAGCGCCGCCCGGAAGAAACCATGGCCCCCCATTCCGCCATGGGGGGTTGCGCGCCGAGCCCCAGAAAGCCAAGCCCGGCTGCCGTCAGGATAATGCCCGCCATATCAAGCGTCACGCGCACGGTCAGTGAGGATACGCAAAGCGGCATGACATGGCGGAACAGGATGCGTCCGGTTCCCGCGCCCTGAATACGCGCCACCGCGATGAAGTCACTATTGCGGATGGTCATCGTCTCGGCCCGCGCGATGCGCGCATAGGGCGGCCATGACGTCAGCGCGATGGCAATGACCGCGTTTTCAATACCCGGCCCCAAAGCCGCGACAAAGGCCAGCGCCAGAATAAGGCTTGGAAAGGAAAGAAACACATCCGTGATGCGCATCAGCGCGGCATCTACCCAGCCACCCAGATAGCCGGCGGCGGTGCCGACAATCAGCCCGATCGGCGCGGCAATCAGCGCGACCAGCACCACAATGTAAAGGGTGACGCGCGCGCCATAGATGATGCGTGAGAGGATATCGCGCCCGAATTCATCCGTGCCCAGCAGATGTGAGCCGCTGCCCGGCGGCAGTAATCTTTGCGCCAGATTTTGTTCATGCGGGTGATGTGGCGCAATCCAGGGTGCCAGCACCGCCACCAGGATCAGCGTGAGCACAATGGCAAGCCCGAGCAGCGCCAGGCGGTTCTGCCGGAATTGCAGCCATCCGCGATAAGCCTGACCAAGCTTCGCTTCGCGGCGGGAGCGCGGCGTTTCAGAAAGCAGCCGGGCGCGCCAGCCCTGTTCGGCGCGATCGCTCATTTCGCGCGCGGGTCCAGCAAGCGATACAGCAGATCAGACAAAAGATTGATACCGACGAAAATCAGCCCCACAACAATTGTCGCCCCCAGCACCGCATTCATATCGGCGGCCAGTAGCGCCGTTGTCAGGTAGCGGCCAAGCCCGGGCCAGGCAAAGACGGTTTCGGTCAGCACCGCCCCTTCCAGCAGCCGCGCATAAGAAAGCGCAATCACGGTCACCAGCGGGACCGAGACATTGCGCAAGGCATGCACCCAGATAATGCGTGCCTCGGAAACGCCCTTCGCGCGCGCCGTGACGATGTATTCCTGATTGAGCTGTTCCAGCATGCAGCTGCGTGTCATGCGTGCGATATAGGCTATGGAGAAATAACCCAGCACCGCCGAAGGCAGCACCACATGACCGAAGGCGTTCCAGAAGACCTCCCACTCCTGCGCAATCGCCGAATCAATCAGGATCACGCCGGTGACGACAGGCACCATGTCTTCAAAGAATACGCCAAGCCTTCCAGGTCCCTGCACCCAACCGAGAATGCCGTAGAAAACCAGCAAGCCAATAATGCCAAGCCAGAAGATCGGCACGGAATAGCCAACAAGCCCGACAACGCGTACCAATTGATCCGGCCAGCGATCCTGCCAAACGGCGCCCGCAATGCCCATGGGCACGCCAAGTGCAACACCGATGATGGTGGCAAAGGTGGCAAGTTCCAATGTCGCCGGGAAAACGCGCTTGATGTCTTCAATCACCGGACGATTGGTCACCAGGGATTGGCCGAAATCGCCCACAGCCATTTTCTGGACATAGACCCAGAACTGCCACCAAAGGGGTTGGTCGAGCCCAAGCTCTCGCTTCACCGCTTCATAGACATCGCGCGGCGCCTGATCGCCAACCACGGCAAGCACAGGATCAATCGGCACCACGCGCCCGATGAAGAAAGTGACCGCCAGCAATCCAAGCAGCGTCAGCGCAACCTGAAACAGGAAGCCGGAGCTTTGGCGCAGGGCAATACTGGCCTTCACCTTATCCCTTGGTCGCACGCCAAAGAATTGCCGAAAGCCCGGGCGAGCTTGCGGCATAGCCGGTCAGGTTGCTGCGCACGGCGACTTGCACCTGCTGCTGCGCGAATACCGCGAAGGGGGAGGTACCCATGAATTCCGCCTGGATCTGCCGATAGATCGCGGCGCGCGCATTCTGATCGCGCTCTCGCATCGCGGCTTCAGTCCGCGCGGTGAGTTCCGGGATATTCCAATTGTTGCGCCAGGTGAGCTTGCCCGGATTATTCGCCCCGGGCGGGTTATGCGCGAAGCTATCGGCATTGTAGTGCGGATCGGGATAGCCAAGCCCCCAAATGCCGATGAAAAGCTGATGGTTGCGCGCACGGAATTTGGCCAGCACCTGCGCGCCTGTGGCGGGCAGCACTTCAAGTGTCACGCCGCCACGGGCGAAGCTTGCCTGCAAGGCTTGCGCAACATCAAGCGATGGGAAGGTATTCGCCGTATCCATGGTCAGGCGAATGCCATTGGGGTGCCCCGCTTCGGCAAGCAAGGCGCGCGCACGCGTCGGGTCAAAGCGCCAAGGGCGTTCATTCACCTCACCCAGGATGGCGCGCGGGATGAAGGATTGATGCGGGAACACCTGACCCGGCAGCAGGTTATTCGCAATCGCGTCATAATCCACCAGATGCTTCAGCGCTTCAATCACGCGCGGATTGGATAGGATCGGGTCCCCCAAATTCGCGCTGAAATACTGGATGGTCCCGCGCGGAAATTCCTGAATGGTAATGCCAGGTCGGCCACGCAGCGCGGCGATATCCGTGGGTGTCAGATTGCGCGCCACATCAACATCGCCGCGTTCCAGCAGCAGGCGCTGGGTTGCGGCTTCCGGCACGTGGCGCACAATCACGCGCTGCATATTGGCCCGGCCACGCCACCAGGCATCATTACGGTCAAGCGTATAGCTTTCATTGGGCTGATACCGCGTCAGGCGAAACGCGCCGGAGCCCGCTGAATTGCGATTGAGCCAGGTATTGCCGCGATCCTCGCCGGCATTTTGCAGCACAAGCTTGCTGTCCAGCACGGAAGCAATCGTCGCCGTGAACAGGTTTTGAATGAGCGTCGGCGCATAGGCTTCATTGAAGGTGACCTGCACTTCAAAATCGCCGGTCTGCCGCACAGTCTGTTCAACGTTATCCGCGGTCAGCCCGACCGAGCGATACATGAAAGCCGGCGTGCGATTGATCTGTAGCGGTCGGCGCAGCGAAAACGCCACATCCTCAGCCGTTAGCGCATTGCCGGAATGAAAGCGCACCCCTTGGCGAATGCGGAAGGTGAAGGTTTTGCCATCAGCGGAAATCGTGAAGCTTTCCGCAAGCCCTGGCAGCAATTCGGCGCTGGGTTTGGAATCATCAATGATGAAAAGCTGGTCATAAACGTTCTTCAGCAGATCGCTGCCGGTGACTTCGAAGGAATGATGCGGATCAAGCGCGACAAGATCATCAATCTGCGCGGCAATCACCAGGGCATTGCGTGGCGTTTGCTGCGCGGCTGCCTGGCGCGCACCGGGCAAGGCTGCCGCCATGATGCCAGCAGCGCCGACGGTGAAAAGGGCGCGCTTCGATACTTGGACATTCATGACGACAACTCCGACGGTTCTTGTTGTTCAACGTCGCATTCTGTCAAGGCTTTTGTCAATCAAAGCAAGACATGGCCGCAGGGTGCGGCATGAGGGGGACTACCATGAAGGGTAGCGCTGTTTCCTTCCTGGCCCGAAGAAGCGGCCCATCATGCACCATGCCGCCCGCGAGCATGTTCCAGCGCCGCAAGGCGAAGCGCGCTGGCCAAAGGCAGGCCGTGATCGGCACGTGCCTCATCCACCTCAGCCACCAGCGCAGCCAGGCTTCGGCCCTGCCGTTGAGCAAGCGCTTCCAATTCCGCCCAGAAGGCTCCTTCCAAGGCGACCGAAGTCGCATGGCCGGCAAGTCGAAAGGAACGCTTCGTCAAGTGACGCGGCATGGCTTTTCACAATGCATTGGCGTGAATGCGTATTCAAATATCTTATCGAAACGGCCTACCAATACTGAAACCCTCCATAACATCCTCCTGCCTTTGTCAAATCCAGGAGAAGCAGAAGATGAAGCATAAGATCGAAACCATGGCAGGCATAGGCGCGGTCATGGGTAACACGCTGCACGCCCAAGCTGTTGCCCATTTGATCCGCTGGCGAAAACCAATGTCGGGAGGAAGCTTCTGCGTCAGACACCCTTACTCTGCGTGTGAGGGATTGGATTGCGGCGGCGAAAGACATGCCGCGCTTGTTGCATGACTGACAATGCGCGCTTCATCCCTGGCTTAAGGCGATTGTCCTGGCGACGGGCGCTTTCAGTTCCTGGGCCAAGGCCCAAACGCGCCCGGCATCCATGCGGGTTTCCGGGTCGTTCAATAGCCGGTCAAGCTCGGCCAATTTGCGGGCCATTTCGCTATCGGACATGCGCCAACTCCACCACGCCTGACTTCAAACATCAGGCGGCGTGCTTATGACCGGCAAAAACGTCCGAAAAATGGAAGGATTCAGGCCGCGCCATGGTGCGACGCGGCCAGCCGATCACGCCGCAAGCCGCGCCGCGCGCACGCCGCGCATCCGCCCGCCCGGGATGGCGCCCTTGATGGAAGCCGCCATATCGGCTGCGACCAGCAGGCTGTTCCACGCGACACCGGTTTCCACCCCCATGCGGCGGAACATCCAAACCACATCTTCCGTCGCCACATTGCCGGTCGCACCTGGCGCGAAGGGGCAGCCGCCAATGCCGCCCGCGGCGCTGTCAATCACGCGGCAACCCGCTTCATAAGCTGCCGCCACATTGGCCACCCCCATGCCGTAAGTGTCATGGCCATGGAAGGCAAAGCGATGCCCCCAAGCGGCATGGGCTTTTTCAAACACGCGGCGGACCTGATCGGGGCTGGCATTGCCAGTGGTATCGGCCAACGCGATCTCCATATCGGGGTTCAGCGCCACAATGCGTTCCACCCAATCAAGCGCTTCCGCATCTTCCACCACGCCATCAAAGGGGCAGTGGAACACGCAGGAAAGGTTGAAGCGGATCAGCGTGCCCTTTGGCGTATCTCGCACCAGAGATGCCAATTCGGCGAAGCTTTCTTCCCGCGTGCGGTTCAGATTGGCCTTGTTGTGGCCGGCGGTGGCCGACATGAAAAAGCCAAGCCGTTCCGCGCCGCCGGCAATCGCCGCGTCAAACCCGCGCCGGTTCGGCACCAGCACGGTGCTTTCCAGCCCCGGCAGGGTTTTCGCGAAGGCCAGCACCGCCGCCGTATCCGCCATTTGCGGAATGGCCTTGGGCGACACGAAGGAACCGATTTCCATCCGCCTGAGCCCGGCATCATACAGCGCCTGGATCAGCGCGATTTTCACCTCGGTCGGGACGAAATCGCCGGTGATGGATTGAATCCCGTCACGCGGGGCGACTTCGCTGATGGTCACCTTGCCGGTCATGCCTGCTTCTCCTTCGCTTCGGCCAGAAGTTCCTTGAAGACGTGATCATTATGCGCCCCCGCCGCCGGGCCTGGCCAGCGCACGATCTCCTGCGGCGCCACGCCATCAAAGCGGAAGGGTGCCGCTGGGTGCAGCACCTGGCCCAGCAGGGGGTCCGCCACTTCCATCACCCAGCCGCGTTCGCGGAAATGCGGGTCATTGGCGCAATCGGCCATGTCGTAAAGCCGCGAACAGGGTACTTCGGCCGCTTCCAGAATGGCCTCGGCCTCCGCAGCCGGCTTGGTGCGGGTCCAGGCGGCAATCGCGGCATCCAACTCCGCCACATTGTCGCAGCGCAGCCCATTGGTGGCGAAGCGCGGCGCATCCGCCAATTCCGGCTGGCCGATAGCGGCCATCAGGCGACGGAAGATCAAATCCGAATTGCCGGCAACGCACAGCCATTTGCCATCGGCGCAGGGGTAGGTATTGGTCGGCGCTGCGGTCTTGATGGCCGCGCCCTGCGGCTGCCTCACCCAGCCGAAAAGCCCATATTCCGGCAGCATCCCTTCCATGAGGGAGAATACGCTGCTCACCAGATCCACATCCACCACGCGGCCCTTGGCATTGGGGTCGCCCTTCACCGCCCAGCAGGCGGAAACCACAGCAAGCGCGCAGTAAATCCCGGCCAGGTCATCGCTAATGGAAACCCCGCAGCGCGGCGGCGGCAGCCCCTGCTCACCCGGATGGCCCGTGAGGTGCCTCAAGCCCCCCATCGCTTCCCCAATCGCGCCAAAAGCCGGCTTGTCCTTATAGGGACCGTCTTGCCCATAGCCGGAAATCCGCCCGATCACGAGGCGCGGGTTTTCCTGATGCAGCACATCCGGCCCAAGCCCCACGCGTTCCAGATAGCCCGCGCGGAAATTCTCAATCAGCCCATCGGCGCGGCGGAGCAGCGCGATCAGCTTCGCGCGATCCTCCGGCTTTTTCAGATCAAGCGTGACGCTGAGTTTATTGCGCCCATGCACGCTGAACCAAACGGCATTGCCATTGATATTGCTGCCCCAACCGCGCACCGGGTCCCCGCCCGGGGGTTCGACCTTGATCACCTCAGCACCGAGATCGGCCAGCAGGCGCGTGGCGAAAGGCGCGGCGATGTAATGGCCAAGCTCCACGAGCTTGAGGCCGGTAAGCGGCAAACGGGGGGCGGGGGAGGACATGGGGCGTTTGTTAGCCGAGAATGGGCGCGCGGGAAATCGGCGCAGCGGTGCGGGGAGTTCACGGCGCCTGGGCGGGTTTCAGGCCCGCCCAGGGTGGTAGGGCAGCGTTAGAGCGAGCCAGCGGGAACGCTGACCCAAGCCCAGCCGGGCCTCATATAATCTATGTCGCCGGGTCTTAGCGGGTCGACGGCAAAGTTATGAATAGCCAAGTAGCCCCGTTCTGGGGTTCGCCGCACTAAAGGACCCGAGACACCCGGTTGAAAATTGGTTTGTGACCTTCCAGGTGCTTCGCGATAAAGGATTGCTGTTCGGCCATGCGAAACGAGCGAAAAGCCGGGCATTTTGGTGCTAACTGATGGCGCATTGCTCAAATCCGTGGAAGCAACATCAAAAAGAGCCATGCGAAGTAAGATCATGATTTCCGGTATCAAAGCGCGTGTGGCCTGCCGAAGGCGGGCGTAGTTGTTTTCCTTCCACAACGCTAACGCTTCTTCTTCAGATGCCGCTTGGATCGGTGGCGAGAATGCAACAAAATCGTAACTGTTCAACCAGGTTGGCCGTTGATCGCCTGGCTTCCAAGCCAATTGGGAAACCCAGAGTTGTAAGGTTATGGACCTGGCATCCTGCGTCAACAAACTCTCCAAACGCATGTTGAGTTGAATCTCATCTTTCGGGGCCATACTCCATGACACGGGGCGACTTTCGATCCGCTGTATCGGCATTCGTATTCCCCGCGCAATCTCGGCAGCCAGAGCATCGCGGAATTGCCTCTGAAGGTCTGCGCCAACCTCTTCGGTGGGGCCGAGCTGATCCCGCAAAGCCTCTGCACGACTGCGCCGCGCATTGGCACGCGCCGTCTCAGCGCCCTGTGCCGCGCCGGCAATCAAGGCGCCCACAGCCACCGCCGCTAAAGGCGCACCAACCATTGGCCCTGCACTAACATTAGAAGCAGGTCGGCCCGGATCGAGTATCACCTTCGTATCAGTTGCGATAATCGAAACAACATGCGGCCGTGCAATCTGCTCGGCAGACATCAGCTCCGGCTTGGGCGCGCAAGCCGTCACCAACAAAAGCCCAAGCGTGGCGAAAATCGAACCAATGCGACGCATAGAACCTTCCCCTCAAAAGCAGGGCCGATAATCCCAAAGACCTTTCGCGCCCTATCCTGTAACAAGCCTATCCAAAGAATTTCGCCCCCGCAATCTTTCAAGGGGTTTTTCGGGTATTGCCCCGCCGCCAAATCACGAGAAATCGCCACCATCGAAACCGAACAGCAATCTTTCGCGGCTACACTCATGTCTGTCGCCAGTTTTCTAAGCGACTAAGTCTCTCCCATCGGCGCCGCAACTGCTACTTGGCGCCAAGTCCTGCACTCTACCGTGGTCCAGCCTGCTGGATCACGGTAGTTTTTTGCGCGCGCTTCGCACCTGCCCCGCTGCCACCGCAGCTTCCAGACAATTGACGCGGCGCCCCGGGCGGGCGACCTAAAGGAAACCGCGAATCGGAGCCCTTTGTGACGCGCCGCCGCCATCTGAATGCCGCGCCCGCATGAACGCCATGCATGACGCCCCGCGCGAAACGCTGCGGCGCGTCTTTGGCTACAGCGCCTTTCGTGGCCGGCAGGAAGAAGTGATCCGCCATGTCGCGGCTGGTGGCTCAGGGCTGGTCCTGATGCCGACCGGCGGCGGCAAAAGCCTGTGTTTCCAGGTGCCCGCACTTTGTCGCCCTGGGATTGGGATTGTTGTCTCTCCGCTGATTGCTTTGATGGAAGACCAGGTGGCCGCGCTCCGCCAACAGGGTGTCGCCGCAAGCGCTTTGCATTCGGAACTGCCGCCGGATGAAGCGCGCGGCGTGCTGCGCGATTTGCACAATGGGACGCTGAAGCTGCTTTATGTCTCACCCGAGCGGCTAACGCTGGAGACGATGCAGGCGCGGCTTGAAGGCTTGGATATCGCGCTTTTCGCGGTGGATGAGGCGCATTGCGTCAGCCAATGGGGGCATCATTTCCGGCCCGAATATCGCGGCCTTGGCATATTGGGCGCGCGCTTTCCGCATGTGCCGCGCGTGGCACTGACGGCCACGGCTGACCCGCGCACAGTGGAAGATATCCGCCTGCAATTGGGCTTGCAGGAAGCGCCGGTGTTTCGCGCTTCCTTCGACCGGCCCAATATCCTGATCGAAGCCGCGCCGCGTGAGAATGAACGCGGCCAAATCCGCGCCTTGATCCGTGAAGCTGGCGGCACCGGCATTATCTATTGCGGCAGCCGTGCGAAGACCGAAAGCACCGCCGCCTGGCTGCGTGATGATGGCACTGAAGCCATTTCCTTTCACGCCGGCATGGAAGCCAGTGCCAAGCGTGAAGCGCATCGGCGTTTTTCGCGCGGTGAGGAGATGGTGATGACCGCGACCATCGCCTTCGGCATGGGCATAGATCGGCCTGATCTGCGCTGGGTGGCGCATCTCGATCTGCCGCGCTCACCTGAAAGCTGGTATCAGGAAATCGGTCGCGCGGGGCGAGATGGGCTGCCGGCGCGCGCCTTATTGCTTTATGGCGCGGGGGATATTGCGCTGGCCCGCCATCGCATCGCCGAAAGCCCAGCGAATGACGAACAAAAGCGCGTGGAACGCACGCGGCTTGAAGCCATGGTGGGCATTGCGGAAGCCGCCACGTGTCGTCGTGCGCTGCTGCTCCGCTGCTTTGGCGAAGAACCGGAGCGCGAAGCCTGCGGGCATTGCGATATTTGCCTGCGCCCGCCTCGGCTTTTCGATGGCACAATCGCCGCGCAGAAGATGATTTCCGCTGTGCTGCGCACTGGCCAGCGCTTTGGCGTGATGCATGTGGTGGATGTGCTGCGCGGGCGGCTGACCGATAAGGTAGCGCAATTTTCCCATGACAAGCTGCCCACTTTCGGCGTGGGGAAGGATCTGCCCGATACCGCCTGGCGCGGCGTGGCGCGGCAATTGGTGGGCCGCGGCGCTTTGGATGTGGCGGTAGAAAACCACGGAGAGCTTGTGGCCACCGAAGCCGCGCGCCCCATTCTGCGCGGTGAGGATGTGGTGATGCTGCGCGAGGATGTGGTGCAGGCCGGCAAGAAAGCGGCCCCGGTGCGCAAGGGGCCGGATGTGGCGGGCATTGGTTCCGATGACCCGGTGTTTGAAGCGCTGCGCGCCTGGCGCCGCGGCATTGCCCAGGCGCAAGCTGTGCCGGCTTATGTGGTGGCGGATGATCGCACCTTGGCGGGCCTTGCCGCGCGGCGGCCATCCAACACGGAAGAATTACTGGAAGTGCCGGGGATGGGGCGTTCGCGCGTGGAACGCTATGGCGCTGATATCTTGCGCATCATTGGGGAAGCGGGCACCTGAAGCAGGGCGCGCCCCCGTTCAGATCGCGCTATTCACCCCAAGCCGCTTTGCGGTGCCAAGAATATTCGCCCAGGTATCTAGCGGCAGCGGCACGCCATCAGCAAGGCGTTCCGCGCGGCGCGTCGCTTCCGGTTCGCCCGGTAGCAATACCGGCGCGGCGGGGTCAGCAGGGCGGGTTTGCGTAACCCAATCCGCATAAATCAGCCCCATGCGCTCGAATTCCGCCTGGGTACCGAAATGCTTGGGTGAGATGAAAATGGAGAGCATGCCGTTCGCGATGCGCGAGCGCTCAGAAACCGGGCCGCTGGTGCCGCCCGCGGTCAGGCAGCCGGCTAGCATTTCGCACATGAAGGCCAGGCCCGAACCCTTATGTTCGCCAAAGGCACGAATGGCACCCGTGCCTTTCGAGACATCACGCGGACCCAGCGTATCATAAGGACCATAAAGCGTATGGGGATCGGTCGAAAGCCGGCCATCCGCTTCAATCAGCGCGCCTTCCGGCAGCGCCTTACCGCCGGATGATGCCACCAGCACCTTGCCTTCCGCTACAAGCGATGTCGCGAAATCCAGCAGAATGGGCCGCCCCGGTAGAGGCACGCCGATGGATACCGGATTGGTCGAAAAGCGCCGTTCCACCCCGCCAAAAGGCGCCACCAGGATGGAGCCCGCGACATTGACGAAATGGATCGAAATCAGCCCCTGTTCCATCGCCTGTTCGGCATAGGCGCCAACGCGGCCGATATGCCCCGCATTGCGGAGAGCCGTAATGCAAACGCCATTGTCCACCGCGCGCTTAATGCCAAAATCCACGGCTTGGGGCGCCACAGTTTGCCCAAAACCCCATTTTCCATCAATCACGGCAAAGGCGCCGCCATCGGTTACCACATCGGCGGTCTGACCCTTCAGCACATAGCCAGCTTCAAGCCATTCCACATAGCGCGGCACACGCACCACGCCATGGCTGTCATGCCCTGCAAGATTCGCATCCACCAGATGGCTGCTGATGCGGCGGGATTCCGGGCCATCACAGCCGGCAGCCTGAAACACATTGGCGACCAGCGCATCAAGCGCCTCGGCATTGACCATGACGGGAGGGGTGCTGCCCATGAAAGGAACTCCAGAAGAAAGGAAAGGCACGCCGACAGCAAAGGCCGGCGCGGCGCGATTACATGGCGGCGATCTTTTTCGCCTGTGGCGCCAGCAGGCGCATATAGGTCGGCGTCACCAGCATTTCGGTGATGTTCGCCCGCGCCGGCATGGTGGCAACGAACAGCGCCATGGCAGCCAGATCTTCCGGCTGCAACAACCGTTCAATATCTTCCTGCGGCACGGGTTCCGGCCGGTTCTTCAGAATATCGGTCGCCACTTCGCCCGGGCAGATGCAGCAGGAACGAATGTTGTGGATGCCGTTTTCCTGATTGATGCTTTGCGAAAGCGCCACAAAACCATGCTTCGCCGCCGTATAACCAGGGCCAGAAAGGAAGGAGATATTCTTCCCCGCCATGGAGGCGATTTGGATGATATGCCCGCCGCCACGCTTCCTCATGCCCGGCAGCACCGCGACCGAGGTGAAGAAGGGCGCAGTCAGATTGCCATCCACCAGGCTGCGAATGGCCTCAGGCGTTAGCTGGTGCAGATAGCGCTTCGGCAGATTGACGCCGGCATTGTTCACCAGAATATCCGGCCCGCCGATGGAGCTTTCCACCTTGGCGAGTGCAGCGGCAACCTGTTTTTCATCGGTCAAATCAGCGGGCACAATCACCGCTCCGCCGCCGATCATCTTCGCGGTTTCCTCGAGCGGCGCGATACGGCGCCCGGTCAGTGCAACCTTCGCCCCTTCTGCGGCAAATGAAATGGCAATCGCGCGGCCAATGCCGCTACCTGCGCCGGTGACCCAGGCGGTTTTACCTTCAAGACGTTTCATCACAGTACCTTATCAGAGGTGGGATCAATCAGATGCATCTGATCCATATGCGCAATCAGTGACAGCGGCGCGCCGACCGCCGCCGGTGTGGCCGGATCAAGCCGGGCTGAAACATCCGTACCATTCAGCTTGAAATGCACCAGCGTTTCCATGCCCATGGGCTCGATCACTTCGGGCTTCAGCGTGACAGGCGCGGTGTTGGATTTATCCGTGGGCTTGTCATCCGTCAGGTGTTCGGGGCGGATGCCAAACAACACATCCTTGCCCGCATGCGCCTGATAGCGTGCGGTGCGTACCGCCGGCACATCCAGCACAATATCCTGCGGCAAATGCAGGCGCAGCGCGCCAGAAGTCTGTTCCAGCCTGGCGGGAATGAAATTCATCGCTGGGCTGCCGATGAAGCCCGCCACGAATTTCGTCGCCGGATGGTGATACAATTCCTGCGGCGGCCCAACTTGTTCGATGATGCCGTGATTCATCACCACGACTCGATCCGCGAGCGTCATGGCTTCCACCTGATCATGCGTCACATAGACAGTGGTGGTATTCACCGTCTGATGCACTTTCTTGATTTCGGTGCGCATCTGGACGCGCAGCTTAGCATCCAAATTGGAAAGCGGCTCATCGAATAGGAACACTTTGGGGTCGCGCACAATGGCGCGCCCCATCGCAACACGCTGACGCTGACCACCGGAAAGCGCCTTGGGCTTGCGGTCCAGCAGCGGCGTGATGTCCAGAATGCGCGCAGCTTCGGTCACACGCCGATCAATTTCCGCCTTCGGGAATTTCCTGAGCATCAGGCCGAAGGCCATATTATCATAGACGCTCATATGCGGATAAAGCGCGTAATTCTGGAACACCATGGCAATGTCACGGTCGCGCGGTGGGATGTCATTCACCACCGTGCCGCCAATGGCGATATCGCCCGAGGTGATTTCCTCCAACCCCGCAATCATGCGGAGCGTGGTGGATTTGCCGCAGCCCGAAGGCCCGACCAGCACAACGAATTCATGATCGTTGATTTCAAGGTCAATGCCTTTTACGGCTTGGACGCCGCCTTCATAGGCCTTGACGATTTTGCGAAGCGATACCTGAGCCATGTTCGATCAACCCTTGGTCGCGCCGGCGGTCAGGCCAGCGATATAGTAATCCATGAGAAAGGCGTAGACGATCACCGGTGGCAGCGCGGCCAGCAGGGCGCCCGCCGTGATCTGCCCCCAAACGAAGACATCCCCGCGCACCAGCTGCGAGACAACGCCGATAGTGAGCGGCATCTGATCCGGTGTTGTGATGAAGGCCGTTGGATAGACAAAAGCTGCCCAGGAAACCGTGAAGGCGAAGATCGTCGCCGCTATAATGCCAGGCAGCGCCACGGGAATAAAAATCTTCATCAGCATTTGCGGCCAGGTGGCACCATCAATCAGCGCTGCCTCATCCAATTCCTTCGGGATGGAGGCGAAATAGCCAATCATGATCCAGGTACAGAAGGGCACGGTCAGGGTCGGATAGACCAACACCAGCCCCCAGATGGAATTGAGCAAGCCAAGCCCACCCACAATCTGATAGAGCGGAATGAACAGCAGCGTATCCGGCACCAGATAGGTCAGGAACACACCGGTGGCCAAAACCTGGCTGCCCCAGAAGCGCATCCGCGCCAGCGCGAAGGCCGCCAGGATCGAAATCACCATCGTCAGCGCCACAACCACCACGGTCACGACCACGCTATTGATGAAGAAGCCCTGAAACAGTGAATTGGTGATCAGCTCCCAGTAATTATCCAGCGTGGGATTGCGGACAATCCAGGGATTGCCCCTTTGATCGGCAATTTCAGCGCTGGTCTTAAGGCTGGTGATCAGCATATAGACCGGCGGCGTCAGCAGAATAATCGCCGAAAAAATCAGCGAAATATACGCCCAGATCAGCGCCCAGCGCCGTTCTGAACGGAGCGATCCCGCCGTGCCATAAAGGCTCGGCATATCGCGATTGGTTGCCACGGTCGCGGACATTACATCTGCTCCTTATTGCGACGGGTGACGCCACGCAGCACGAAGAAGGCGCAAATGGCAAGGATTGGGAACATGAACAGGCTTACCGCGGCACCGCGTGGGATATTGCCGGAAAGAATCCCGACCTGGAATGCGTAGGACGCGAATACATGCGTCAAATCCCGCGGTCCGCCATTCGTCAGCACGCGCACAATATCGTAATTGGCGAAGGTGACGATCAGGCTGAACAGCACGGTAATCGAAATGATATTCGCCATCATCGGTAGCGTCACATAGCGCAGGCGCTGCCAGCTTGTGGCGCCATCAATCGCCGCGGCCTCATAAAGCTGTTCCGGCACGGATTTGAGTGCCGCCAGATACATAATCATGAAGAACGGCGCACCATACCAGACATTGACGATGATGATGGAAAGCCGCGCCCACCATTTCTCGCCAAGCCAGGGAACGGCTGGAATGCCAACAACCTGGAAAAGCCAATTGATGGAAGAATAGGCCGGATCAAACATCCACCACCAGCCAAGCGTGGAAAGCGCCGGCGGAATAACCCAGGGCACCAGCAACATGCCGCGCCATTTCCGCTGCCCCTTGCTTGGGATGTGGTGCAGCATATGCGCCAGCCAAAACCCGACCAACGCCTTCAGGATCACCGCCGTAATGGCGAAGATGCAGGATTGCCAGGCAACGGCCCAGAAGGTCTCGCTTTCAAACAAAATCTCGAAATTGCCGAGACCGGTGGGCAGCCATTCGCCTTCCATAAAGCCGGTCATGCGGCGATTGAGCGTGGAAAGGTAAATCCCGTAGCCGGCAGGATAGGCGACCAGGCCGATCAGCACCACAAGCAAGGGCATGGTCATCAGCACGGCAATGGTCGAACGCCGCCGCGCCAAGCGTTGCAGGCTGGAAGCACGCCCCGAACCGGGCGCAGAAGGCATAATTGGCGCCGTGCTGGCGTCAGCGGCCATGGTCTGAACCTTTCCTGAAATGAAAGACGGGCGGCGCAGCGCCGCCCGTCATGCGCGGTTAGCCGCCGCGGCGGATGGTATTGAGCTCGCGCTCCACCCAGGTCAGCGCCTGATCCACCGTCTCACCACCCTGCACAATGCGTGCAACCAGCTTGGTATTCAGGCCCTGGTTATACATCTGCACCGCCATGGCCGCTGGCGCGGGCGCCATGGCGATGGAGGTCTTCGCGTTGTGGTGCGCGCGCACCGGGTAGTTATAGACCGAACCCACCGGCGGGCCTTCGGTTTCCCAAACCTTGAAGTCCGACATGCTGGCGAAGGGCGGGATGTCATAGCCAGCGGACCCATTGGTCTGGCGTTCCGCCTGCGGACGATCAGACAGCCATTCCAGGAAGGCCTTGGCCGCGCCCTTGCTGCGGCTGAAATTCCAGATACCCCAGAAATAGGGCAGATAGGCGGCGAAGCGCCCTTCCGGCCCGGCGGGCATCGGCACGGTCCAGCAGTTTTCGGCCACTTGCGGCGCATCGCGCTTCGCCACCGCCCAGGCTGAAGGCGGGTTGAAGATCAGCGCCGAACGGCCGGAAATCAGCGCGCGGTTATTGCCGCCATCATCCCAGGCCCAAACATCATTGGGCAGGAAGCGGCTGATCCGGGCGCACATTTCCACCGCTGCACGCAGCTTGGGATTGTTGCGCACCGTGATCGTGCCGCGTGCATCCATCATGAAGGCGCCATAAGATTCAAAAAGCGCCCCCACCCAATCCACCGCATCGGTAAAGCTGCCCATGGGCAGGCCAAAGGGGACGCCGGCCCTTTGGCAGGCTTCGGCGGCGCGTGCAAAGGTTTCCCAATTCCATTGATCAGCGCCCGGGCCACGCTCATTCCTGGCCGGCCACATGGCACGAATATCAATGCCGGCATGCTGCTGCAAAAGGTCAAAGCGCACGCAGGAAGGCTTCAACTGCGTGCCAGCCACGGCAGGGATGGCCACCCAAGTGCCGGCGGGCTTGCCCAGATATTCCGCCGCCGGCGTCACCGTGCCGTATTTCTGGGTCAGGTTGCGCATGACATCATCCACCGGCTCAAGCATGCGCTGGTGGTTGCTCGGTTCCCAGGCGGGGAAGGACATCAGATCATAGCCGGTGCGCGATTGCGCCTGGGCGTTGATGGTCAACAGAATCTGGTTGCCGTTGGATGTGACGGTATCCATCTGCACATCAACGCGATTGGCCTGGCCCCATTCGGCGCAAAGCTGCCGCATCACCACATTGCCATTGGGCACCCAATGGTCCCAGAAGCCGCAGCGGAGCGTGCCGCCGGTGCCTTGGGCATGGACCATGGGGGCTGAAAGCACACCCGCTGCCGCCACCCCGGCGCCAGAGCGCAAAAGCGTACGCCGTTTGATATCTGCCATAATTAGGATCCTCCTTGATTTATTCGTTGTTTGCCTCTTCCCAGACCGCGTTCCGGCCAAGGCTTGCCGTAGGTTAGGCAAGGATTAACGGCCATGGCAACCGCTTTCGTAAACCGTGCCGCTTAGGGGCTGGGGGGCTGGGCTGGTGCGGCGCCGCTTTCTCGGCTTCAAGACCCCTTGAAAGCCAACCCATGGGGCACACGCCATGACCACTTCCCTCCGCGTCGCGGTCCAGATGGACCCTATTGAGACCATCAATATTGATGGCGATTCAACCTTCGCCCTGATGCTGGAAGCCGAGGCGCGCGGCCACAAGCTCTGGCATTACCATGTCCGGGATTTGGCGCTGCGTGGCGGGCGCGTGACCGCCTGGGCGCGGCCCATCACCCTCAGGCGCGAATATGGCAACCACTACACCTTCGGGGCAGAGGTGGAACTGGACCTTGGCCGCGATGCCGATGTGGTGCTGATGCGCCAAGACCCACCCTTTGACATGGGCTACATCACGGCCACCCATATCCTGGAACATATCCACCCCAAGACGCTGGTGGTGAATGACCCCGCCCAGGTCCGCAATGCGCCGGAAAAGCTGTTCGTCACGCATTTTCCGGATTTGATGCCGACCACACTGGTCACGGCGGACCGCCGCCGCATCGCGGCCTTCCGGGCGGAACATGGCGACATCATCATCAAGCCACTTTTCGGCAATGGCGGCGCCGGCGTGTTTCACCTCCGCCCCGATGATCCCAACATGAATGCGCTGGTGGAGCTTTTCACGGAACGCTCCCGCGAACCGCTGATGATCCAGCAATACCTGCCCGCGGTGCGTGAAGGTGATAAGCGCATCATCCTGGTGGATGGCGTTGCCATGGGCGGCATCAATCGCGTGCCGGCGGCAGGCGAGGCGCGGTCAAATATGCATGTCGGCGGCCGGCCCGAACCCACCAAGCTGACCGAGCGAGAGCGGGAAATCTGCGCGCGGATCGGGCCCGAATTGAAGGCGCGCGGGATGATCTTTGTCGGCATTGACGTGATTGGCGGCTACCTGACCGAAATCAACGTCACCAGCCCGACCGGCTTGCAGGAATTGGCGCGCTTTGATGGTGTGTATTTGGAACGCGCCATCTGGGACGCCATTGAAGCGAAAAGGCGCTGAAATGCTGAAACTTTGGGGCCGCACCAATTCGATCAATGTGAAGAAGGTGCTGTGGATGCTCGATGAACTCGGGCAGGCTTATGATCGCGTGGATGCCGGCATGGAACATGGCCGGGTGAATGATGCGGATTACCGCGCCATGAACCCGAATGGCCGCGTGCCAACCCTGGAAGACGGCGATTTCATCCTGTGGGAATCGAATAGCGTGTTGCGGTATCTGGGGATGAAATACCAAAGCCCGCTTTACCCGGCTGATCCGGCAGCACGCGCTTCGGCGGATCGCTGGATGGATTGGCAGCTTTCGACACTCGGCCCCGCGGAGCGCAACCTGTTCTGGGGCTTGGTGCGCACGCCGCCCGAAAAACGCGATATGGCGCAGATTGAAGCGGCTGCACAGGCAGCCGGCGAATGCTGGGCCATTCTTGACCATTGGATCAGCAAGCATGGCGGCCCGTTTCTGGATGGCCCAACCATGACCATCGCCGACATCGTGCTCGGCTGTTACGCCCGACGCTGGTTTGGCCCTGAAGTGCGCTTGCCGGGCATGCCGGAATTTCCCACCCTGGCGCGCTGGTATGCCAAACTTGGCGAAAGGCCCGGCTTTCAACGCTGGCTGGCGCCGCCATTGACCTGAAGGAGAACACCATGCCCGGCTATTTGATCGCAAACCTCAAAGTGACTGACCCCGAAGGTTTTGAACGTTATCGCGCCGGGGTCCCGGCGGTGATCGCGCAATATGGCGGGCGCTATGTTGTGCGTGGTGGCACGATGGAAAAGCTTGAGAATGCCGATGGTTTTAGCCGCATGGTGGTGCTGGAATTCGCCAGCCTGTATGCTGCCCGCGCCTTCTATTTCAGCCCGGAATATGCGCCGCTATTGAAGCTGCGGATTGAAAGCACCGAAAGCCAGGTGGTGCTGGTTGATGGGTATTCTCCGTGAAACCCATGAACGACGCAAAAAAACCGCCGAAATCAACCGAATCGCCTTGATCCCGCCATGGTGTCGCGGAAATGTATCATCCCATGAGACCTCTGATTGGCATTTCCTGTTGCATCAAGCCTTTCGGCATCTTCGGTACGCCCAACCACGCGGCGTCTGACAGCTATGTGCGCGTGGTGCGCGGCCCGGTGGGCGGCACCCCGGTGCTGCTGCCGGCGGCGGGCGAAGAAGCGGCGCAGGATTACCTTGCCCATATCAATGGCCTGATCCTGACCGGCAGCCGGTCCAATGTCTGGCCTGGCCATTATGATGGCCCACCCCATGCCGAAGGCACGCCGGAAGACCAGGACCGAGACGCGACCACCCTGCCGCTGATCCGCGCCGCCATTGCGGCGGGTATCCCCCTGCTCGCGATTTGTCGCGGCATGCAGGAATTGAATGTGGCGCTCGGCGGCAGCCTGGATCAACGCGTGCAGGATTTGCCGGGGCGGATGGATCATTCCACCCCATCGGATCAGAAAATCCCGCTGGTGAGGACCGGCAAGGCGCATCTGGTGCGGATTGACGGCGCTGGGGCCTTGGCCGCGACCCTTACCGCCGCTTCACGAAGCGCGGCTCAGCTTGCGGTGAATTCGCTGCATAATCAGGCGGTGCAGCGCCTGGCGCCGCGCCTGGTCGCGGAAGGCTGGGCACCGGATGGCACCATTGAAGCAGTGCGCGTTGAAGGCGCGCGCGGCTTCGCGATTGGCGTGCAATGGCACCCCGAATATGACTGGGAGCGCGATGCCGATAGCCGCGCCATTTTCGAAGCCTTTGGCCGCGCCGCCGCCGCCCATGCCGGGGCAAGGCTCGCCGCCGCGGCGGAGTGACGCGGTTTCTTAACACGGCGATTTGCGTTTTGGGGCTTTGCTTTTTCGTCCAAATGTTCTACAAAATCCTTGTCGGCCATGGCTTTGCCGGCGGTCGCGATCCCGGCACCCCCTGCCGGCTCGCCCGACCTTTCCGATCGGAAAATACAAAGTAGCGCCCGGTCACCCCCCTGACCGGGCGTTTTTGTTTGGGCGGAATCTCGCCACCTCAGACAGATGCGCCGTCACGCTCACATGACACGCAAAGCCCTGGCCCCGCCTTCCGGCAGCCCTCGGCTGGGGGTATAGCGGCAAGGAATAGCCGAAGGAGTCGCTCGGATGGTGTCCTATGTCTTCCCGCCCCCGCCTGTCGCCGCGCTGCCGATCAAGGGCAGTGACGCGCTTTTCCCGGTGCGCCGCATTTTCTGCGTCGGGCGCAATTACGCTGAGCACGCCATCGAAATGGGCAGCGACCCAACCCGCGAACCGCCCTTCTACTTCGCCAAACCGTCGGATTCCGTGGTGATCAATGGCGCGGATACGCCCTACCCTTCCGTCACCAAATCGCTCCATCATGAAATGGAATTGGTGGTCGCCATTGGGCGTGGCGGGCGCAATATCGCGGTGGCCGACGCGCTTTCCCATGTTTGGGGCTATTGCGCCGGCTTGGATATGACCCGCCGCGATATCCAGAATGAGGCGAAGAAGACAGGTCGCCCCTGGGATATGGGCAAGGGCTTCGACAAATCCGCCCCTATGGGCCTGCTGGTGCCCGCCGCTGGCGTGAACCCGGCCAAGGGCAAGATTGAGCTCAAGGTGAATGGCAAGGTCACGCAGACATCTGACCTGTCCAAGCTGATCTGGTCCGTCCCCGAAGTCATCGCCAATTTGTCCGAACTGGTCGAACTCGCCCCCGGAGACTTGATCATGACCGGCACGCCGGAAGGGGTCGCCGCCGTGGTGCGCGGCGATGTGCTGGAAGGCTTTGTTGAGGGCGTGGGCGATATCCGCACCAAGATCATCTGATCCGGGTGCGCGCCTGAATGGCCAAGGATCGCAGCCGCTTCGTTTGCCAAGCCTGTGGGGCGGTCAGCCCCAAATGGCAGGGGCGCTGCGATGCCTGTGGCGAGTGGAATACGCTGATCGAGGAAACCAACGCCCCGCGCGGCCCCGGCCCTGCCGCCAAAACCGCCGGCGGGCGCCGCGTTGAATTTGTCGGCCTGAAGGGCGACTCCGCGCCCCCGCCGCGCATCGTGACCGGCATTGCGGAACTGGACCGCGTTTTGGGCGGGGGTTTCGTGCCGGCCTCCGCCGTGCTGGTGGGCGGCGACCCCGGCATCGGCAAATCCACCATCCTGCTGCAAGCGGCGGCGCGCTTGGCCTCTGGCGGTCGGCGGGTTCTGTATATCTCCGGCGAAGAAGCGGTGGAGCAGGTCAGGCTACGCGCCGCGCGCCTTGGGCTTTCCGATAGCCCCATGGAATTGGCCGCTGCCTCGGCTTTGCGCGATATCGGCGCCAGCCTGGAACAGGAAACAGATGCCGCGCTGGTGGTGATGGATTCCATCCAGACCGTTTGGCTGGATGCGCTGGATTCGGCACCAGGCACGGTAGCCCAGGTGCGTGCTTGCGCCGCGGAATTGATACGGCTCGCGAAATCGCGCGGCTTTGCGCTGGTGCTGGTCGGGCATGTCACCAAGGAAGGCACTTTGGCCGGGCCGCGCGTGCTGGAACATATGGTGGATGCGACGCTCTATTTCGAAGGCGATCGCGGCCACCAATTCCGCATCCTGCGCGCGGTGAAGAACCGATTTGGCGCCACGGACGAGATTGGCGTTTTCGAAATGACCGATCGCGGATTGGTGGAAGTCGCCAATCCATCAGCGCTGTTCTTGGCGGAACGGCGCGGCAATGTCTCGGGCTCCGCGGTCTTTGCCGGCATTGAAGGCACGCGGCCTGTGCTGGTGGAAATCCAGGCGCTGCTGTCGCCATCTTCGGGCGGGTCGCCGCGCCGGCAGGTGGTGGGCTGGGATTCTGGTCGGCTTTCCATGCTGCTGGCGGTGTTGGAGGCGCGTTGCGGCATGAGCCTTGGCCAGAATGACGTTTATCTGAATATCGCCGGGGGCTTGCGCATCACCGAACCGGCGGCGGATTTGGCGGTGGCGGCGGCGCTGATTTCGGCGGCGACGGACCAGCCCACGGATTCAGGTGCGGTGTATTTCGGCGAGGTCGGGCTTTCGGGCGAGGTGCGCCAGGTATCCCAGGCCGAATTGCGCCTGCGGGAAGCGGCCAAGCTGGGATTTTCTGGTGCCAGCCTGCCGCGCCGGGTGGCGCGTGGCGGCCGCACAGCGGCGGCCCCGGAAGGCATGGGTCTATCGGAAATCGGCCATTTGGCCGATCTGGTGGCCCGCTTTGCGGAAAAGACTCTGCCCAAAAAGGCCAAGACGTGACGCGCCTGTCCACGAGGGCTATAGGGACGACCGATGAATTGGGTTGATATCATTCTGCTGGGGGTGATCGCCCTGTCGGCTATTCTCGCCTTTTTCCACGGCCTGGTGCGCGAAGCGCTGGGCGTGGCGGGGTGGGTTGGCGCGGCGGTGGTGGCCCTGCTGGCGCGTAAGCAGGTTCAGCCCTTTCTCGATCCCTATTTCACGCCGCCCTGGCTTGCGGAAGCGATTGGCGCGGGGGTGGTTTTCCTTGTCGCGCTGATCATCTTCAAGTTGATGATCAATGCCGTTGCCGATCGCGTGCAGGATTCGGCGCTGGGCGGGATTGACCGCGTGCTGGGGCTGCTTTTCGGCGCGGCGCGTGGCGCTTTTCTGTTGGTGGTTGCCTATATCGTCGCGGGTTTGTTGCTGCCGGGGGATCGCTGGCCGGAACCGGTGCTGGAAGCGCGGTCCCTTCCGCTTCTGTCGCAGGGTGCCCATATGCTGGTGGAAGTCATGCCGGAAGAATATCGCCCGCGCCTGAATGAACCACCCTTGCCACGCTCGCCCACGGTTGAAGAATTGCTGCGCCCCCCCGCGCGCAGCCGGAATTGAGGTTACCCATGCCGCGTGTCGCAGAATTCGAGGATGACAAGCCGCATGAGGAATGCGGCGTCTTCGGCGTGTGGAATGGTGGCGACGCGGCGGCACTGACCGCGCTTGGCCTGCATGCGTTGCAGCATCGCGGCCAGGAAGCAGCGGGAATCGTGACACTGGATGAGGCCGGGCTATTCCACGCCCATAAGGGGCTTGGCCTGGTTGGCGATAATTTCGGGGAAGCCAAGGTTATTGCATCGCTGCGCGGGCCGCATGCGGTGGGGCATAACCGCTATGCGACCACGGGCGAAACGGCGCTGCGCAATGTGCAGCCACTTTATGCGGATTTTGAATTTGGCGGTTTTGCGGTGGCGCATAATGGTAATCTGACCAATGCCTTTGCGTTGAAGCGCGCCTTGGTGCGGCGCGGCTGCCTGTTCCAAAGCACTACAGATTCGGAAGTTTTCATCCATCTCATCGCGATCAGCCTGTATTCGACCGTGATTGATCGGCTGATTGATGCGCTGAAACAGGTGCAAGGCGCCTATTCGCTGGTCGCTTTGCATAATGGCGCGTTGATTGGGGCGCGTGATCCTCTTGGTGTGCGCCCGCTTGTCTTGGGGCGGCTGGCCAATGGTGGGCTGGTGTTGGCGTCTGAGACCTGCGCTTTGGATATCGTGGGCGCAGAATTTGTGCGCGACATCGAAGCGGGCGAGTTGGTGGTGATTGACGATAGCGGGCTGCGCAGCATCAAGCCCTTCAGCCGCATCGAAAGCCGCTTCTGCATTTTTGAGTATATCTATTTCGCGCGGCCTGACAGCGTCATGGAAGGCACGCCGGTTTATGAAACGCGCAAGCGCATCGGGGCAGAATTGGCGCGCGAAAGCGGTGTGGCAGCGGATTTGATTGTGCCCGTGCCGGATTCCGGCGTGCCGGCGGCGATGGGCTATGCGGTAGAAGCCGGCATCCCGTTTGAACTTGGCATCATCCGCAATCACTATGTCGGGCGCACCTTCATTGAACCCACGGATCAGATCCGCAATCTGGGCGTGAAGCTGAAGCACAGCGCCAATCGCGCCATGTTGCAGGGCAAGCGTGTGGTGCTGGTGGATGATTCCATCGTGCGCGGCACCACCAGCCGCAAGATCGTTGAAATGGTGCGCCAGGCGGGGGCGACGGAAGTGCATATGCGCGTCTCCTCCCCGCCGACCACGCATTCCTGCTATTTCGGCATTGATACGCCGGAACGCGCGCATCTGATGGCGGCCAAGCATGATATCGCGGAGATGGCGCGCATCATTGGCGTTGATAGCCTGGCCTTTATTTCGCTGGATGGGCTTTATCGCGCTTTGGGGCAGCCCGCGCGTAACGCCGCCAAGCCGCATTTCTGCGATGCCTGCTTCACCGGCGATTACGCGATTCCGCTGACGGATTGGACGGATAACTCAGACCGGCAGCTTTCCCTGCTGCAACCGGCGGGGCAATGAGCATGGCGGATTTGGATGGACGCGTTGCGCTGATCACCGGTGCGTCACGCGGTATTGGCGCGGCGCTGGCGCTGGAATTGGCGAAGCTTGGCGCGCAATGCGTGCTGGTGGCGCGCACCCAGGGCGGGCTTGAAGAAGTGGATGACGCGATCCGCGCCGCTGGCGGCAAGCCCGCGACTCTGCTGCCCTTTAATCTGCAAAAGGCCGAAAAAGACATAGACATGATCGGCCCTTCCATCGTGGAGCGCTTCGGTCGGCTGGATATTCTGGTGCATAATGCAGGTGCTTTGAACAAGCTGACGCCGGTTGCACATATTGATCCGCGCGATTGGGCGGAAGTGATGGCGGTGAACCTGACCGCAAGCTGGCGCCTGATCCGCAGTTGCGATCCGCCCTTGCGCGCTTCTGATGCGGGGCGTGCGGTGTTTGTCACAAGCGGGCGGGTGCTGCGGCCCCGCGCTTATTGGGGCATGTATGGCGCATCCAAGGCGGGCATGGAGCATCTGGTAATGACTTGGGCGCAGGAGGTGGAGGCCACGCCCTTGCGCGTGAACCTTGTTGATCCTGATATTGTCGCCACCAAAATGCGCGCCGCTGCCATGCCGGGCGAGGACCCTTCCACAATCCCGCAACCTGCTGATGTCGCGCCTGGCATAGCGACGCTTTGTCTGCCCAGTGAGACGCGCCATGGCGCGCGCATATTGCTTGAGGGATAGTGGTGTCATGAGGCTTCCACGCCGGTTCCTGCTCTGCCTTCCGCTGCTGCTGCCCGGTGCGGCCGCTGCACAAACTGCTTCGCCTCAGGCTGCGCGCATCACAGCCGGCAGGGCCGCCCTCGCCGCCGCCAATGGGTCGCGTTGGGCGGAGGCGGAAACCTATGCGGCCGCTGCCGATCCCTCGGTCCCCAAAATCGTGCTGTGGATGCGCCTTACGCATCGCACTGCGCCGGCCACAGCGGCTGAACTCGTGGGCTTTTTGCGCGAAAATCCGGATTGGCCGCAGGTGGATACCATCGCGCGTCGCGCCGAGGCCGCCTTTGGTGGGCCAGCCGATGATGTGCTGGCAATAGCGCATTTCAATACCTTTCCGGCACGGACGCTCTCAGGCGCGCTACGCCATGCAGAGGCACTGACACGCAGCGCTCCCGCCGCCCCCAGTCAATCGCAAGCATCCAATTTGTTGGATATGGTCAGGCGTGGGCCCAACCAAACGCGCGTAACGCCGGCGCAACCGAATGCCGAGGCAGCCGCCGATGCTGATGGTGAAGCAGGCGCTCGACGTGCGCTTCGTCGTGTTTGGGTGGAAGCACCTGGCGATGCGGCGACTGAAGCCAGGATCATGGCGCAATTTGGCCGATTGCTGACCGCGGATGATCATCAACAACGTTTTGATCGACTGTTTTTCGCACGCGACATGGAAGGCGCCCAGCGCGCGTTGGAACGCATGAGTGGCGTGTCACGTGGTTCCGGCCAAATCCGGATGCGTTTGGCGGCGACACCAGAGGAGACCCAGATTCTTCTGCGCCCGCTTGACCTCGGCTGGGCTTATGAAAGGGCGCGTCTGCTACGCCGCCGTGATCAGGACGCCGATGCGGCGGCAAGCTGGATTGTGGCGGAACCCTTCCAGGCAAACATGGACCCCGAAATCGCGCGCTCGGTCTGGGCGGAGCGGCAAATCCTCGCGCGCAAATTATTGCGCTTGAACAACGCGAAGGATGCGCACCGCATCGCGGCCTTTCACGGCCAGCCCCTGGGCAGCGATGGCCGGCAAGAAGCGGAATTCCTGGCGGGTTTCATCGCGCTGCGCTTTTTGAATGATCCTGTTCTGGCGCAGCGGCATTTTGTGGCGATGGCGCTTGGCACGCGTTCGGTGATCACTCGCGCCCGCGCGCTATATTGGGAAGGTAGGGCGTTGGCGGCGCGTGGGGCAAGTGGCACCGCGCGCGAACGCTATACGGCAGCGGCTCAATTGCCGACTGCCTTTTACGGCCAGCTTGCGGCGCTGACCATGGGTGAAAGCCAGGAGGCCCTTGATCAGCGCCTGCGCGCACTTCAAACGCCGCCGATTGATCAAAGACTTGCCCAGGAATTCGCGCAGCGCGAATTGGCGCGCGTGGTGACGACGCTGGCGGAACTTGGTGAGACGCGCCGCACACGCGTATTTCTCATGCGCTTGCAGGCAACATCATCCGATGCACAGGACAGGCTGCTGACAGTGCGGCTGGCCAACCATATCGGCCGGCCCGACCATGCCGTTTGGGTGGCGCGGCGATCCGCCATTGAAGGCGATGTGCTACTGCCGGAAGGCTGGCCCACACCTTTCCGTGTGCCTGTCACGTCACCCGAACCTGCCTTTATTCTCTCGGTCACGCGGCAGGAAAGCAATTTCGATACGGAAGCGGTCAGCAGCGCCAATGCGCGCGGGCTCATGCAATTGCTGCCTTCCACCGCCCAGACTGTCGCGCGTCGGCTTGGCATGAATTTCCGCGCGGAAATGCTGACGGCGGACCCACAGGCCAATATCAGGCTTGGCGCGGCCTATCTGGATGAAATGCTCGGGCGCTTCGAAGGGTCGCTGGTGATGGCAGCCGCAGCCTATAATGCCGGGCCGCGGCGCGTGGATGAATGGCTTGTCACCTATGGCAATCCTCTGCGGGGTGAACGCGATTTGCTCGATTGGATGGAAATGATTCCCTTTACCGAGACGCGCAATTACGTGCAGCGCATTGTTGAAGGCGCGGTAATTTATCGCGCGCGCCAGAACCCGCCGGCCAATGCGCCGCACCCCATGGCAAGCTGGCTTGCCAGCGCGAAATAAGCGCATGAATCTGCCCTTGTTGATTGCGACGATGGGCGGCGTTGGGCGGCTGAACCCCGCGCCTGGCACTTGGGGATCATTGGTGGTTTTGCCGGTGGCCTTGCTCGGGCCGCTTGCTGCGGTGCTGCTTGCACTGCTGGTGACGCTGATCGGCTTTTACGCCGTGCGTGAAGTGCTCCGCGACACGCCCAATCAAGACCCCGGCTGGATTGTGGTGGATGAGGCAGCAGGCATGCTGATAGCCCTGGCGGGCTTGAGCCTGGGAGCAAGCATCTGGGGCGTGCTGATTGCCTTCGGCCTGTTTCGCATTTTCGATATCCTGAAACCCTGGCCGATTTCCTGGGCGGATCAGCAAAAGGGGGCTTTTGGTGTCATGCTGGATGATATTGTCGCGGGTGCGCTGGCCGCCCTGGCGCTGATCCTGGCGCGCCCCTTTCTGCCGGGAGTGATCTGACCCATGCTGCCTGAGGCCACTCTTGATCAGGCGCGCAACCTGCTTGCGCAGATGGATGCCAAGGGAATGACGCTGGCAACGGCGGAAAGCTGCACCGGCGGGCTGATTGCCGCCGCACTGACCGCAATTGCGGGATCATCTTCCGTCGTCATGGCTGGCTTTGTGACCTATTCGAATGATGCAAAGCAGAAAATGGTTGGCGTAAGCCCAGAAAGCCTGTCGCAGCACGGCGCTGTCAGCGCGGAAGTGGCGCGCGCAATGGCGGAAGGGGCGCGTGCGCGTGCGGGTGTTTCACTTGCCCTTTCCTGCACCGGCATTGCGGGACCAGGTGGTGCTACACCAGGCAAGCCGGTGGGTTTGGTGTTCATAGGCTGCGCACGCGACGGCGCGTCAACGCTGGTGGAACGCCATGTCTTTCCAGGTGACCGCGCTGCGGTGCGTGAAGCCACCGTGGCGGCGGCGCTTGACCTTGCGCGGCGCAGTGTGACGGGCGGCTGAAAGCCCGCTTGCGGCGCGGCGCGACTGGTCGCAGGATACGCTCAACACAGAAGAAGTGGGGGAAGGTCAGGGCTTGGGTGCGTTGCACGCTCAGCCATTCCTCTGCCGGTGCTGTGCTGACACCGCATGAGGAGACTTCCCATGGCTGCCCCGCCTTCCGCGCGCCGCGACCGGATCAATCCGGATTTCCCCAAGCTGGTGGAGATGACCCACCAATATGTTTATGGCGATGTCTGGGAACGGCCTCAGCTTTCCAAGCGTGATCGTTCCATGGTGACGATCGCCGCGCTGGTCGCAATGGGCTGGCAGGATCAATTGAACAGCCATATCGCCCGCGGCCTGACCAATGGGCTCTCGCGCGAGGAAATTTCAGAAATCATCACGCATCTTTCCATGTATTCCGGCTGGCCTTCCGCCATGACGGCAGCGCATGTCGCCGTTGATGTATTTGAAGCGCAGGATCAGGCGAAGAAGGGCTGAAGCGATGAAAATCGGTTTTATCGGCCTTGGCACCATGGGCGCCTTCATGGCCGCCAATCTGCAAAAGGCCGGCTATCAACTGGTGGTGCATGACATCCGCCGCGAAGCCGGCGCCAATCGGCTGGCCGCCGGCGCGACCTGGGCGGGAACGCCCAAGGCAGTGGCGGAACAATGTGAGGTGATTTTCACCTCCCTGCCTGGCCCCAAGGAAGTGGAGCCAGTGATTTTCGGCCCCGAAGGCATTCTGGCCGGCGTGCAAAAAGGCGCGGCCTATTTCGACCTTTCCACCAATTCCCAGGCGCTGATGAAACGCATGGCGGAAGCACTCGCGACCAAGGGCGCTTATGGTTTTGACGCGCCCGTCAGCGGCGGACCGAAGGGTGCGGAGACCGGCAAGTTGGCCATCTGGGTCGGCGGCGACAAGGAAGTTTTCGATAAATACAAAAAGGTGCTGGACGCCTTTGGTGATCAGGCCGCCTATATCGGCCCGATCGGCACTGCGACTGTCGCGAAGCTTGTGCACAACATGGCCGGCTATGCGATTCAAACCGCCATAGCCGAAGTGTTTTCCATGGGCGTAAAGGCGGGGATGGACCCGCTTGATCTCTGGAAGGCCGTGCGCCAGGGCGCACTTGGGCGCAAGCGCACTTTTGACCGCATCACGGATCAATTCCTGGTAGATAAATATGATCCACCCGCCTTCGCGCTGAAGCTGGCGCATAAGGACGTGACCTTGGCGGTGACCATGGGCCGCGAATTGAATGTGCCGATGCGCTTCTGCAATCTGGCGTTGGAAGAAATGAATGAGGCGCTGAATCGCGGCTGGGAAAACCTCGACAGCCGCGTGCCCATGAAGCTGCAATTGGAACGCGCGGGTGTTCAGATCAACTGCGATCCGGCAGCCGTGCAAGCGGTTTTGGATGCGGATAAGGCGCAGTAATTCGCCATGAGTTTGCTGATGCAACAGCCGGGGCGGATTGGTCCGCTCCGGATGAAAAACCGGCTCATCATGGCGCCGATGGGTACGAATTTCAGCACCAGCGATGGGCTCTCAACTGAACGCGACCGCGCCTATTACGAAGAACGCGCCAAGGGTGGGGTTGCCGCCATCGTGACGGAAGCGATGGCGGTGAGTGCCGGTGGGCGCGCGCATAATAATTCGCTCTGGATTTATCATGATCGCTTCATCCCCGGCCTGGCGCGGCTGGTGGAAGGGATCAAGCGGCATGATTGCGTGACGGTGGGGCAGATCAATCACCGGGGCGCGCTGTTGCGGCGCATGGTGCTGAATATGGAACCCGTCGGCCCTTCGCCCTGGCGCAATCCGAATACGGGCGATGAGGTGCGGCCGCTGGAACAGGCGGAGATCACCGAAATCCAGACGGATTTTGTCGCTGCGGCAAGGCGGCTGTGGCAGGCGGGTTATGATGCGGTGGAGCTACACGCCGCCAATGGGTATTTATTTCATCAATTCCTGACGCAGCGCATCAATAAGCGCACCGACCGTTACGGCGGGACGCTCGAAAACCGCGCGCGCTTGCTGTTGGAAACCGTGCATCGGCTGCGGGATGCGCTGCCGGATTTCCCGCTTTGGGTGCGGATTTCCTGCACCGAATATTGCGATGATGGCTACCCGGTTGAGGAAATGGTCGAACTCGCGAAGCTATTGGAAGCGGCGGGGGTTACGGCGCTTGATCTTTCTGGCGGGACGAATGAAAGCCCGGCTTTGTCGCGCTTTTGCATTCAGCCACCATCCATGCCGCGCCGCACTTTGGAACCCCATGCGAGGCCGATTACGGAAGCAGTTTCCATCCCAACCATTATCGCTGGGCGCATCTTGTCACCGGAAGATGCGGAAGCGGTTTTGGCCTCCGGCGCGGCGGATTATGTCTCGCTGGGCCGGGCGCTGACGGCTGATGCGCATTGGCCGCGCAAGGCCTTTGGTGAAAGCAAGGTGGCCATTCGTGGCTGCATTTCCTGCAATGTGTGTTTTGAGCGTCTGACTCTGGAACGCGATGTCGCCTGCGTGGTGAACCCCATGCTAGGCACGGAATTGGAAGCGCCAGAATTCATTGATGGGCCATTTGCGCCGGCCCCTGTGAAGCAGCGGGTCTTGATTTTGGGGGCGGGCTTGGCGGGGGCAGAGGTTGCGCGGCTGGCGGCAGCGCGCGGGCATCAGGTGGAAATCTGGGAGAAATCCGCGCGTGCCGGTGGGCAGATTCATTTGGCCGTGGCGGCGCCGGATAAGGAAGAAGTGCGCCCTGCCTGGTCTTGGCGTTGGGATCAGGTGCAGGCGTTGGGCGTACCGGTGCGTTATGGCGTGACGGCAAGCGCCGATGCCATCAGGGCTTTCGCGCCGGATCATGTGGTAGTGGCCACCGGCGCCAGGCCGCGCCCGTTGATGCTGCCAGGGGCGGCGCCGCTGCAAGCTTGGGATGTGATCGCGAATCCCGTATTGGTGCCAGATGGCGCGCAGGTTGCGGTGATTGGTGGTGGCATTGTCGGGCTCGAAGTGGCGGATGTGCTTGTGCAGCGCGGCTGCCGTATCTCAATCCTTGAAGCCCTGCCCGCCATCGCACCCGCCATGGCGCGCAATAACCGCACCGATCTGATGATCAGGCTGCGCGAAGTTGGCACAACCGTCCACACCAAGGTGCGCGATGCGCGGTTGGCTGGCAATGTGCTGTATTTCACCGAAGATGGCACGGCGCGCGAGATTGCGGGCGTGACGCATGTGATTGCTGCCATCGGCGCTTTGCCCAATTTGGATGCACTACCGGCGGTGGAAGCCAGCGGCATTCCCTTTACCGTGGTGGGCGATGCCAATCAGCCCGGTGATTTTCTTTCCGTATTGCGTGATGCCTCGATGGTTGGGCTAGCGCTAGCGTCTGATCCGCGTAGGTCGAATGACCGGAGCGGTGAATCAGCCGCTCAAACAAGACCGGACCATGATCCGGCAGAACGGATCATGGTCTAGGAATGCAGCCCGTGAAGCAGGAGCATATGGCATGACTGAGCCCGAATACCGCGTCTATGCGCTGCGCTATGCCATGCGCGATGCCAAGCGCACGGAACATTTCATCGGCGGCGACCCGCATGATGCGCCGATGCCCATGGATTACTTCGTTTGGGCTGCGGTGAATGAGGACCGCGCGGTGATCATAGATACCGGCTTCACGGCGGAAGTGGCGGCCAAGCGCAAGCGAAATTACCTGCGCTGCCCGATTGAAAGCCTGAAGCTGCTGAGCGTTGATCCTGACAAGGTTGAAGATGTGGTGATTTCCCACCTGCATTATGACCATGTCGGCAGTTTCCATAAATTCGCCAAGGCGAAGTTCCACTTGCAGGAACCGGAAATGCACTATGCGACTGGGCGCTACATGAAATACCCGAAGCTCCGCCATTCCTTCGAAGTTGAAGACGTAGTCGGTATGGTGCGGATGAATTTCGCCGAACGTGTCGTCTTCCATAATGGCGATGCGGAAGTGGCGCCAGGGATTACGGTGCATGCCTGCGGTGGGCATTCCATGGGGCTGCAATGTGTGCGCGTGAATACCGCACGCGGGCGTGTGGTGCTCGCTTCAGATGTCACGCATTTCTACGAAAACATGGAAGCGGGCCGGCCCTTCACCACGGCATTTCATATTGGTGAAATGCTGGAAGGTTTTGACAGGCTGCGCGCACTCGCACCCAGCCCGAAGCACATCGTGCCGGGCCACGACCCGGAAGTGATGCGCCGCTATCCAGCCATGGCTGGGCAGGAAGGCATTGTGGTGGAACTGCACCGCGAGCCATCAAAATAGAAAAAAGGGAGGTTAGCATGATAAATCTCACCCGCCGCGCCGCACTGATTGCGGGGCTTGCCGCGCCGGCGATTGCGCGGGCGCAGGGTTTTCCAACGCGGCCCTTGCGCTTGGTAGTGCCCTTCCCGCCCGCCGGGGCTGCCGATATCACCGCGCGGCTTGTCGCCGAACGTATGGGGCCGCTGCTTGGCCAGACTGTGATTATTGATAACCGCCCTGGCGCCGGCGGGAATATCGCCGGTGAGGTGGTGGCGCGCAGCGCGCCGGATGGTCATATCCTTTTCCTGGGCGGGGCCACCATTTTGCTTGCCAATAAGTACCTCTACCACAAAGGCATGCCTTTCGATGGCATTCGGGATTTCACGCATATCTCGCGCGTGTCTGTCGGTTCCACGCTGTTTGTGGTGAACGCGAACCGCCCTTGGCGCACATTCGAAGAATTCGTGGCGGATGCGAAACGCCGCCCAGGCCAGATCAGCGCCGCATCATCCGGCATCGGCACCATCAGCCATTTGACCATTTCCAAGCTCATGCAATCCGCGGGGATCGAGGTCTCGCATGTGCCTTATCGTGGCATCGCCCCCGGCTTGAATGATCTGCTCGCCGGGAATGTGGACATGATTTTTGATGGCATGCCCGCGCTGATGCCGCATGTGCGGGAAGGGCGGCTGCGTGCGCTAGCGGTTGGTAGCCAGAAGCGCCAGCCTCAGGTCGCGGGGCTTGAGAATGTGCGCGGCATGGCAGAACTCATCCCTGGTTCTGATATGGATATGGAATTCTGGTATTGTATTTCCGCCGCCGCCGGCACGCCCGCGCCAATCGCCCAGGCTTTGCACCGCGCCACCATCGGTGCGGCGCGAGACCGCGAATATGGCGAAAAACTCATTCCGCTTGGCTTCACGGCCATTTCGGATGATACGCCGGAAGGCTTCACCGATTACGTGCGTAGCCAGGATCGTGTCTGGCGCGAATTGGTGGAGATCTCTGGCGCCAAACTAGATTAACCTTCAACACAGGAGAATAACGATGCTCTATGAACTTCGCATTTATCACTGCCAGCCCGGGCGCCTGCCCGACCTGATGAAGCGTTTTGACACCATCACGCTGAAGCTATGGGACAAGCACGGCATTCGCCAGGCAGGTTTCTGGACCACGCTGATCGGCGATTCCAACCACAGCCTGACCTATATGGTGGCGTGGAAATCCCTGGCGGAACGCGAAGAAAAATGGGCAAAGTTCCAGGCCGATCCGGATTGGATCAAGGCGCGCGCGGAAACCGAAGCGAATGGCCCGCTGCTGACGAAAGTGACAAATGAAATCCTGCAGCCGACGTCATTCTCGTCGGTGAAGTAAAAAATAAACGGGACGGGGGGTTACTTCCCCCCGCCCACCCCATGCTGTTCGCGCACGGCGTGAAAGCGCAGCATCGGCCATTCTTCTTCCGCGCGGCGTCGGCGCCAATCGCTGCTGAAGAATGCCACCAGCGCGCCATCGTGGTCTTCCGCGACATCACGCCGATTGGCTTCCGCGAAACGTTCCAAAGCGCCCGCTTCGGTCGAGGCAATCCAACGCACCTGTTCCCAGGGCGTGGCATCAAAGCCTGCTGGCACGCCATATTCCACACGCAGCCGGCTTTGCAGCACATCCAACTGCAATTGCCCCACCACGCCGACAACGGGCGGGGAGCCATCGCGTGGGCGGAACAACTGCACCACGCCTTCTTCCGCCAATTGATCAAGCGCAGTGCGCAGCTTCTTGGCCAGCATCGGATCATCCAGGCGGATATGGCGCAGGATTTCTGGCGCGAAGGAAGGCACACCGCGGAAATCCAAAGCCTCTCCCTCCGTCAGCGTATCGCCAATGCGCAGCGTGCCGTGATTGGCAATGCCGATCACATCGCCAGGCCAGGCTTCTTCCGCCACTTGCCGATCTTTCGCAAAGAAAAACAGCGGCGCATTCACCGGCACTTGCTTGCCGGTGCGGCTTTGGCGCAGCCGCATGCCCTTGGTGAGGCGCCCGCTGCATAGCCGCACAAAGGCCACGCGGTCGCGGTGGTTGGGGTCCATATTCGCCTGAATTTTGAAGACAAAGCCCGTCAGTTTTTCCTCACCAGGTGTCACCAGGCGCTGATCTGCCGGCCGCGCGCGCGGCGGTGGCGCATGGCGCGCCAGCCCATCCAGCAAGTGCGCAATGCCGAAATCACGCAGCGCGGAGCCGAAAAACACCGGCGTCAATGACCCTTCCAGAAAGCGATCCGCATTGAATTCGGGATAGCCGGCGCGGGCCAGCAGCACTTCCTCGGAAAGGGCCAAAGCCCTTTCATCACCGACCAGCGCGGCAAGTTTCGGGTCTTCCGGCGATTCAAGCTGGATCGGTTCAGCGCCTTCAGCCACCGGCAGGAAACGATCAGTCGCCAAATCATAAACCCCGGCAAAATCAGCGGCGCGCCCCACCGGCCAGGCGGCGGGTGTCGCATCAAGCGCGAGCAAATTCTGAATCTCATCCAGCAATTCGAAAGGTTCGCGCGCTTCGCGGTCCATCTTGTTGATGAAGGTAATGATCGGAATGTCGCGCATGCGACAGACTTCAAACAGCTTGCGTGTTTGGCTCTCGATCCCCTTGGCGGCATCCAGCACCATCACGGCGGCATCCACCGCGGTCAGGGTGCGATAGGTATCTTCCGAAAAATCCTCGTGGCCTGGCGTGTCCAGCAGGTTGAAGACCACACCATCACGTTCAAAAGTCATGACGGAGGTCGCCACCGAAATCCCGCGATCCTGTTCAATCTTCATCCAGTCAGATCGCGTGCGCCGCGCATTGCCCTTGGCGCGCACCGCGCCGGCAAGCTGAATGGCACCGCCCTTGAGCAGCAGTTTTTCCGTGAGCGTGGTTTTGCCCGCATCCGGATGGGCGATGATGGCAAAGCTCCGCCTGCGGGCGGCTTCTTCGGCGATACGGGCGGCGGGAATGGTGGTGTCAGACATGATGCGCCGGGGGTTAGCAGGAGAAGCAGCGCTTGTCGCGCGTGGCGTATCAGGCCGCCTGTTTCTTCAGCCAATCGCGCAGCGCCTTGTTCACGCGTGTTTGCCAGCCTGGGCCGCTGGCGCGCAGGCGATCCAGCAGGTCCGGGTCCAGGCGCAGCGTCACCTGGCGCTTGGCCTGTGGCAGAGGCGGCCGACCGCGACGGACAAGCCGCGCACCATCCTTGACCTCCGCCTTGGCGAAGAATGCGTCGGTCAGCGGCGGCGCATCATCGGGATCAACCCAGGTATTGGCGCCAGCGTGTTTCTTCTTCGGCATGGGCGTGCCTCATGGAAATGATGCGGCGGGCCGCGCCGCGCGGGGTCCAAACCAGAACCACCAGCCGGCCATCCAAAAACCCGGCTGAGATAAAGCGCTTCTCAAATTAGTGCGGGTCCCGTTCACATGCGTTCACCGGACACGCACTAAAGCCTTGTTTGGTCGCATTTTCCGAGTCGCCAAATGATTCCATTTGGCTTGAAAAAGCTTCAATCTCTCCTCAGAACTTCAAGCGTGGCGTGGAGCCCTGCGAAAATCAGCGCCGCATCGGCAAAATCCAAACCCCGTTCGGCCAGTGTTCTGGCGCGCTTGGACGGGTCAAAGGTGATGCGCATGGGATATATGTAGCTACAGTAATTCTACAAGGCAATATGCCGTTGCAAGCCTTACCAGCCGCCGCCCTTCGGGCTATCACCCCGCCCATGATCCCCTCCAACATCCCCGCCGCCGCGCTGGTCACGGGCGCCGGCAAGCGGCTTGGCCGTGCCATGGCGCTCGCGCTTGCAGAAGCCGGCTTTGATGTCGCCATCCATTATGCCGCCAGCGCCGAAGCCGCCGAGGCCACGGCCGCCGATATCCGCGCCCTTGGCCGCCGCGCCATCACGTTGAAAGCGGAACTCGGCCAGGAAGCGGAAGTCGCGCGACTGATCCCGCACGCAACCAAGGCGCTTGGCCCGCTCGGTGTGCTGGTCAATAACGCCTCCACCTTCGAACGTGATGAATGGCAGGATGCGACGCGGGAATCCTGGGATCGCCACATTGAACCCAATCTGCGCGCACCCTTTGTGCTGACGCAGGGTTTCGCCAAGGCGCTGCCGGAAGCGGCGCAGGGCTTGGTGGTGAATATGCTGGATCAGCGTGTCTGGTCGCTCACGCCACATTTCGTTTCCTATACGGTTTCCAAAGCGGGGCTTTGGGCGCTAACGCAAAGCCTGGCACTGGCCCTCGCCCCGCGCATTCGGGTGAATGCCATCGGCCCCGGCCCCGCCTTGCCGAGCCCCCGCCAATCCCAGGAACATTTCGACAAGCAGGCGGCCTCAACGCCACTCTCGCGCCCCACCAGCGCTGAGGAAGTCGCCCGCGCCCTCATGGCGATCCTGTCGCTGCCGTCCATGACCGGCCAGATGATCGCACTTGATGGCGGGCAGCATTTGCAATGGTCGCCCTCCTTCGGGCAGGAGCCTTTAGAATGAGCTTCGCCCCCGATGCCGCGGCGGGGTTGCGGCTGGTTTTCGTACGCCATCTGGAAGTGCAGGCCTTGCTCGGCGTTCATGCGCATGAACAAACCCGCCCGCAGCGCGTGATCCTGGACCTGGAACTGGCGGTGGAAGACCCTGAAGCGCCTGCTTCCGAAGGGCCGGACCGGCTTTCCCGCGTGGTGGACTATGCGGCGGCAGCCGAAACCGCGCGGCGGATTGCCACTTCCGCCCATGTTCGGCTCGCGGAAACCCTGGCCGAGCGCATCGCCATCAGCCTGCTGGAAGACACCCGTATCCGGCAGGTGAGGGTGGGGGTGACTAAGCCGGACGCGATGCCCGGTAGCATCAACGTCGGCGTTGTCATTGAAAGATCACGATTTTGACATCACCGGCGCTGCGGATTGTCCACCGCCCAAAAACCGCGTCCAAAAGCTTTTTGCGGGTGATCGGAAAATCCCCCCTTGACGGCAAAGCGGGATTGCGACTCAGGATAAAATCCAACTAAAACAGATAGTTAATTTGTTACAGCCGGGCCGCTACAGAACTGGACAATGGCTCAGAATCATTATGTAACATAGCTTTAACCGAATTGTCTTGGCGGCTTCCCACAGGTTTATCCACAAGTTTCGTGGACAAATTCGTCCCCCTTTTGCCATAAGCCAAGAACCATGACCGAAACGCCGCCCCCCGCCCCGGAAAGCCCCTCCTTCCAGGGTCTGGCGGTGCTGGAAGCGGCCCTGCCCACGCTGCCGACCTCCCCCGGCGTCTATCGCATGCTGGATGAGAAGGGAGAAGCGCTTTACGTCGGCAAGGCGCGGTCACTCAGAAAGCGCGTCGCTTCCTATACCCAGCTTGGCCGCCTGCCGGAACGCCTCAGGCGCATGGTGTTTGAAGCCCGGTCGCTTGAAGTGGTGACTACCGCGTCCGAGGCCGAGGCCCTGCTTTTGGAAGCCAATTTCATCAAGCGCTTCCGGCCGCGTTTCAACATCGTGCTCCGGGATGACAAATCCTATCCCTGGCTGGTCATCACGGAAGATCACCCCTTCCCGCAAATCGCCAAGCATCGCGGGGAAAGACGGAAGGGCGCATCCTATTGGGGGCCTTTTGCGTCCGTCTGGGCGGTGAACCAGACCATCAATGCACTTCAGCGCGTGTTCCTGCTGCGATCCTGCCGGGATACGGTTTTTGATACCCGCACGCGGCCTTGCCTGCTGTTTCAAATCAAGCGCTGCGCCGCGCCCTGCGTGGACCGCATTTCGCAAGCCGATTACGCCGCGCTGGTGGCGGAAGCGAAGCAATTCCTGTCTGGCGAAACACCTTCCATCCAAAAGCGCCTTGCCACAGAAATGGAAGCGGCGGCGGCTGATTTGCAATTTGAACGCGCAGCCGCGCTTAGGGACCGTATCCGGGGGCTCACGCATATTCAGGGCAAGGATCGCGTCAATCTGGATGGCATGGGCGATGCGGATGTGATCGCTTTGCATCAGGCGGCGGGGCAAAGCTGCGTGCAGGTGTTTTTCTTCCGCGGCGGGCGCAATAACGGCAACCGCGCCTTTTTCCTGAGCCACGCCAAGCAGGACCAAAGCGCTGAGGAGGTGATGGGCGCCTTCCTCGGCCAGCTTTATGAGGATTTGCTCCCGCCGCCTTTGCTGCTGCTCTCCCACGATCCCCCCGAAGCGGCGCTGATTGCGGAAGCCTTGGCCATCAAGGCCGGGCGGCGCGTGGAATTGCGCCGGCCCCAGCGCGGTGAGAAACACGAAGCCTTGGAACATGCCGCGACCAATGCGCGGGAAGCCCTGGAACGGCGCATGGCGGAAGGCACGGCTCAGGCGGCGCTACTGGAAGGCACGGCAAGTCTTTTCGGCCTGCCTGGCGCACCGGATCGGATCGAGGTTTACGACAATAGCCACATCCAGGGCGCCAATGCCTATGGCGTTATGGTGGTGGCGGGGCCTGCCGGCTTCATGAAGCAGGGCTACCGGAAATTCGCCATCAAGACCGCCGCCACCAATGATGATTTCGCCATGATGCGCGAAGTGTTTGAACGCCGCTTTGGCCGGGCGCTCCGCGAAGACCCCGCCCGCGCCGGCGAAGATTGGCCCGATCTGGTGCTGATAGATGGCGGCGCCGGCCAGCTTTCCGCCGCGCGGGAAATCATGGCGGGCCTTGGCCTGGATGATCTGCCGCTGGTCGCGGTGGCCAAGGGGCCGGACCGCGATGCTGGGCGCGAATGGTTCCACATGGCGGGTCGCGAAGCCTTCCAGCTACCCCTGCGCGACCCGGTGCTGTTCTATATGCAGCGCCTGCGGGATGAGGCGCATCGCTTCGCCATTTCGGCGCATCGCGCCGGGCGGTCCAAGGCGCTGACCCGGTCTGAATTGGATGATGTGCCGGGCGTGGGGGCAGCGATGAAGCGCAAATTGCTGAACCATTTCGGCTCGGCCCGCGGGGTGCGGCAGGCGGGGCTGGCGGATTTGGAAGCATGCCCGGGTGTGGGGCCCGCCTTGGCCAGGCGGATTCACGATCATTTCCACCCGAATGCGGCGCTTGGCTGAATATTGCTGCACAAGGGTGCCAAAAGGCTGCGTTCCGGGTTAAGGGAAGGGAAATGCCGACCGACCTGCCAAATCTGCTGACGCTTTCACGCATCGCTGCCATACCGCTGCTGGTGGTGCTGGCTTCGATCAATACGCCGCAGGCGGATATGGCCGCCTGCATTGTGTTTTCGCTCGCCGCCATCACGGATTACTTCGATGGCAAGATCGCGCGCGAACGCGGCGCCGTTTCCGGCTTTGGCCGCATGCTGGACCCGATTGCAGATAAGCTTTTGGTTGGCGCGGCGCTGATGCTGCTGGCAGGCTATGGGCGGCTTTCCGAGGCAGGGCTGTTTCCCGCCATTGTCATTATGCTGCGCGAAATCCTGGTCTCGGGCCTGCGGGAATTCCTGGCCGAATTGCGTATCGGCCTGCCGGTGACGCCACTCGCGAAATGGAAGACCGGGTTTCAGATGGGCGCGCTTGGCACTTTGCTCGCGGGCGATAGCGGCGCGCCGGTGATCGGGCTTGGTTTTTTGCCGGTTTCGCTGATTGGCGAGGGCATGCTTTGGGCGGCGGCGGTGCTGACGCTGATTACCGGCTGGGATTATTTGCGCGCGGGGCTGAGCCTCGTGCAGGCGGAAACGCCTTCCAGGCGCGATGAATCGGTGAAACCGCCAGGGCAGTCTTGAGTCTCAACCCTGGGCAGCGCATCTTAAGCAAGAAAGAGGCGGGGAAAGCCATGCGACATTCTGTTTTGCTGATTGGGGGAATGCTGGCGCTGCAGGGCTGTGGGCCGAATTGGCAGCCAAGCTGGAATACCAGTCGCAATGCTGCCATCCCTTCCGTGGATAGCCTGACGCTTCGGCGCGTGACCAGCGGGGACACAAGCGCTGAAGTGTTGCGCACGGAAAATCTTGATTATGCGGCGATGCGCGCGCCCGCCGCGCCGCCCGCGCCCATGACACCGGATGATGCGCTGCGCCTGCCCCCGCCGCCCCCACCGCCGCGCGTGACGCCGCGCGCCAGCAGCTCCACCCCACCGCCCATGGCATCCGTGCCGCCGCGGGCACCCTCGCCGCCGGCCACAATACCTTCCGCCATGCCATCCGCGCCGCCCCCGCGGGTTGAAGGCAGCGTGATCCCCGCCACGCCTGGCCAGCCAGCCGGTATTGTGGCGGGCGGCAATGACCGCACGCAGGTCTTCAACCAGCCCGGCACGGCGGGCGGCGGCATAGCAGTGCGTGATGGCGGCACCACCACGATTATCGGGCCGGGCGGGCGCATCACCTCGGTGCCCACACCGCGCTGAAACGCCATGCGGGTCCTTTATTTCGCTTGGCTGCGCCAGAAGATCGGCGTGGCGGAAGAAGACGTGGCGCCACCGGACGAGGTGCGCGATGTCGCGGGCTTGCGCGATTGGCTCGCCACCCGCAGCCCCGGCCATGCAGCGGCCTTCGCTGATGCCAAGCAGGTGCGCGCTGCCGTCAATCAGGATTTCGCCACACCGGATCATCCCGTGGCCGCCGGCGATGAGATTGCCTTCTTCCCGCCCGTGACCGGGGGCTGAGCCATGGCGCGCATTCTGGTGCAGGAAGCGCTGTTTGACATGGCGGCGGAAAGCGCGGCGCTGACCGCGGGCCGGATTGATGTTGGTGGTGTGGCCAGCTTTTTGGGCGTCTGCCGTGGCGATGATGGCCTGAGCGCGCTGGTGCTGGAACATTATCCCGGCATGACGGAACGCGCCCTTGGCCGCATCGCCGCCGAGGCTGAGGCGCGCTGGCCGCTGACTGGCTGCACCGTGATCCATCGCATGGGCCGGATATTGCCCGGAGAGCCGATTGTGCTGGTGCTGACAGCTTCTGCGCATCGTGCCGCCGCGCTGGAAGCCTGCGCTTTTCTGATTGATTGGCTCAAGACTAAGGCGCCCTTCTGGAAGCGCGAGGAATTTGCGGATGGCGCGGCGCGCTGGGTGGCTGCAAAGGATGAGGATGACGCCGCCGCTGCGCGCTGGTCGGCGAAACAGGGGTGAGGGTCGGCGCGGCGGTATTGACCGGGGCCTTATTGTTGATCTGGCCCGCCTTCTTCAACGGTTACCCGCTGCTGTTCAGCGATAGCGGCGGCTTTCTGCATCAAACGCTCGGGCCGCTGATGTTGTGGGACAAGCCTTTTATCTATGGGCCATTCCTGCATGCCTTTCATTGGCGCATCAGCCTTTGGGGGCCAGTGATCGCGCAGGGCCTGATCCTGTCCCATCTGTTGTGGCTGACGCAGCGTGTGATGCGCGGCGATGCGAAGCCGCTTTGGCATATCGGGCTTTGCGCCTTTGCCGCACTGGCAACCGCGGCCCCCTTCAGCGCCGCGCTGCTGATGCCTGATGTTTTCGCGCCGATTGTCGTGTTGGGGTTGCTCCTGCTGGGTTTTGGTGGTGCTGCGCTGACGCGGCTTGAGCTTGCCAATCTGGTGGCGCTGGTGGCGCTCGGCATTGCGGCGCATCTGGCGCATTTGCCGCTGGCGCTTGGGTTATGTGGCGTCGCGCTGCTGCTGCGCTTGTGGCGTATGCCGGTGCGGCTTTTGGCGATGGTGCTGCCGGTGATGATTTCAGTTGCGGCGCTGCTTGCCACCAATGCCATTGGCCATGGGCGTATTGCGCTTTCACCCTATGGCTCGGTTTTCATGCTGGCGCGCTTGCAGGAAGATGGGCCGGCGGCGGCGGTGCTGAAGGTGCGCTGCCCTGATGCGGGCTGGTATCTTTGCGCCTTTACGGATCGGCTGCCCATGCCGGCCAATGATTTTTTATGGGCGTCGGATAGCCCGGTGAACCGCGATGTCGCGGGCGCCCCGCGCTTTCTGGGCGGTGCGATGCTGGCGCCGGAAGCTGGGCGGATTGTGGCTGAGACCTTGCGCGCCGAACCGCTTGGCGTGGCCCGCGCCATGGTGGGCAATATGCTGCTTCAGCTTGGTAGTTTCGGCATTGGCGACACGCTGGACAATGCGCATTTCGCGTCGGCGGTGCGCCCGCGTATCGAACAGGGTTTTCCAGCACGTGAATTGGCCGCTTTCGATCAAGCGCGGCAGGCGCAGAATGTGCTGAAGGATTCGCTGACGCCGCTCAATCCATTCCATCTGCTGGTGGTGCTGCTGGCGCTGCCGCTGCTGCTGTGGTGCGCCTGGCGCGGGCAGGGCCTGGCTTTGGCCTTGGCGCTTTTTGTGCTGGCGGCGGTGCTGGGCAATGCGCTGATCTGCGGCGGTCTTTCCGCGCCCCATCCGCGCTATGGGGCGCGCATCATGTGGTTATTGCCGGTGGCGGCTTTGCTGTGCTTGCCGCGACGGCGAATGGCGTAACCGCCCTAAGGCCACTTCACCGCCGGCGGCATGGACATCAAAATCGCCTCCACATTCCCCCCAGTTTTCAGCCCGAAAATCGTGCCCCGGTCATGCAGCAGGTTGAATTCCACATAGCGCCCGCGGCGGATCAGTTGGTGTTCGCGCTCAGCCTCGGTCCAGGCTTCATGCATGCGTTTGCGGATAATGGCGGGATAGGCTTGCAGGAAGGCCAGACCCACATCGCGGGTGAAGGTGAAATCGTCGTCGATCCCCTTGCCCGGCGTGCGATCACCCAGCCAATCATAGAAAATCCCACCAAGCCCGCGCGGTTCGCCACGATGAGGCAGAAAGAAATACTCATCGCACCATTTCTTGAAGCGCGGGTAATAGGTTTCGTCATGCTTGTCGCAGGCGCCCTTGAAGGCCGCATGGAAATCCGCCGCATCCGCCTGGGCTTCAGGCGCTTCGGGCTTCATGGGCGTGATATCCCCCCCACCGCCGAACCAGGCGTTCCGGGTCACGATGAAGCGCGTATTCATATGCGCCGCCGGCACGCGCGGGCTTTGCATATGTGCCACCAGGGACACACCTGTCGCCAGAAAGCGTGGGTCTTCCTCGGCACCCGGGATTTGCTTGCGGAATTCGGGGGAGAATTCGCCAAAGACGGTGGAGACATTCACCCCCACCTTTTCAAACACCCGTCCCTTCATGACGGACATGACCCCCCCGCCGCCTTCCGGCCTTTCCCAGGCGGTACGGGCGAATCGCCCCGGCGGCAGGCCAGTATGGGGGCCTTGGGCCAAATCATCCTCAATCGCTTCAAAGGCGGCGCAAAGCCGGTCCCGCAATTCCTCAAACCAGGCGCGGGCGGGGGCCACAAAAGGATGGCCCTGAGGGCCGACGGCGGTTTTTTCCATGTCAGACTTCCAAATGTTACACCGGGGCGCATTTACACCTTGCAAACCGTCCTTCTATAAGACCCCGTTTGTTGGCGGGGCCGGTTCTCGGTACCGCTGTTTCATGATGAGCATTGCACCTTTTGGGTGCGAACCTAAATCGTGCGGCGAAGCGGAGCCCTCGGCAAGAGGGGGCGCCCGCCGCAAGGGGATGTTGAGGATGGCTGATACCGGACACGTGGCGACCGACGGGGCGCCCCGACGTGACTTTCTGATGCTGGTGACCGGCGCTTTCGCTGCGGTTGGTGTTGGCGCCATTGCCTGGCCCTTCATTGCTTCCTTGCAGCCAGCCAAGGATACGCTGGCGCTGGCAAGCACCGATGTTGATCTGGCGCCGATCACGGAAGGCCAGGCAGTGACCGTGATGTGGCGCGGCAAGCCGGTTTTTGTGCGCAGCCGCACGCCCAAGGAAATTGAGGAAGCGCGCGCGGTGGCGGTGAATGCCCTGCCCGACCCGGCGACCGACCAATCCCGCGTCCAGCGTGAGCAATGGCTGGTGCTGATTGGCATCTGCACCCACTTGGGTTGCGTGCCCACCGGCCAAAGGGCCACCGATGCGCGCGGCGATTACGGCGGCTGGTTCTGCCCCTGCCACGGCAGCCATTACGACACATCCGGCAGAATTCGCAAAGGACCGGCGCCCCGGAACCTTGACGTTCCGCAATACGCCTTCACATCCGACACCAAGATCAGAATCGGTTGAGGATAAAAAAACATGTCAATCGGGTTGCACAAAAGCGAATTCAAGAATCCGGTGGTGCGCTGGGTAGATCAGCGCTTGCCGGTGTTCACCATGATGCAGAAGGAATACGGAACCTTCCCGACGCCACGGAATTTCAATTATTTCTGGAATTTCGGCGCGCTGGCCATGGTCACGCTGATGATCATGATCGCGACGGGTATCTTCCTGTCCATGCATTACGCCGCGCATACCGGCCTTGCCTTCGACAGTGTCGAACGCATCATGCGCGATGTGAATTTCGGCTGGCTGATCCGTTACATTCACATGAACGGCGCCAGCATGTTCTTCATTGTGGTTTATATCCACATCTTCCGCGGCATGTATTACGGTTCCTACAAGGCACCGCGTGAATTGCTGTGGATGTTGGGGGTGGTGATCTTCCTGCTGATGATGGCAACCGCCTTCATGGGCTATGTGCTGCCTTGGGGCCAGATGTCCTTCTGGGGTGCGACCGTCATCACCAATTTGTTCAGCGCCTTCCCGGTGGTGGGCAATTACATCGTTGAATTGCTGTGGGGCGGTTTCAGCGTGGACAATCCCACCCTCAACCGCTTCTTCAGCTTGCACTACCTGCTGCCCTTCGTGATTCTGGGCGTGGTCTTCCTGCATGTGGCCGCGCTGCACATCACGGGGTCAAATAACCCGCTTGGTGTTGAGCCGAAGGGACCGCAGGATACCCTGCCCTTCCACCCGTATTACACGGCGAAGGATAGCGTGGGCTTGGTGGTGTATTTCATCGTCTTTGCCGTGCTGGTCTTCTTCGCGCCGAATTACCTGGGCCATCCGGATAACTATATCCCGGCCAATCCGCTGGTGACACCGCCGCATATCGTGCCGGAATGGTACTTCCTGCCCTATTACGCGATCCTGCGCGCGGTGCCGGACAAGCTTGGCGGCGTGCTGCTGATGTTCGGTTCGATCCTGATTTGGTTCGTGCTCCCTTGGCTCGATCGTTCTCCGGTGCGGTCCATGCGCTTCCGCCCGCTGGCGCGTTTGTTCTTCCTGCTCTGGACGGCCAATTTCCTTGTGCTGCTCTGGGTTGGTGCGAAGCCGGCGGAAGGCACCTATGTGCTGATCGCGCAGATCGCAACTGCCTATTACTTCGCCTATTTCCTGGTGATCCTGCCGCTGCTGGCGAAGTTTGAGCGGCCCTTGCCGCTACCTGAGAGTATATCCCGCCCCGTTCTGGGTGGGGGGCCGTTGCCCATGGGCGCGGCAGCCAAGCCGATGGAGAAGGCCTGATCATGTTGCGTGTTTCCTTCAAGGCCCTCGCCCTGGCTATTGGCCTATTCGCCGCTGCCCCTGCCCATGCGGCGGGGGAAGCCATCCCCATACCGGATCGGAAATTCTCCTTTGACGGGATTTTCGGCACTTATGATCGCGCGAGCGCGCAGCGCGGCTTCCAGGTTTACAAGGAAGTCTGCGCGGCCTGCCACGGCATGCGGATGCTCTCCTATCGCAATCTCCGCGAATTGGGGCTGACCGAAGCGCAGGTCGCCGGGATTGCTTCCCAGTTTGAAATCAAGGATGGCCCGAATGATGAGGGCCAGATGTTCGAACGCCCTGGCCGCCCGGCGGATCGTTTCCGCAGCCCATTCCCGAATGACGCAGCGGCGCGCGCTGCCAATAACGGGGCCTTGCCGCCGGATCTTTCGGTGATGACCAAGGCGCGGGCTGGGGGTGCGGATTATCTGTTCGCGCTGCTGACTGGTTATGAAGATCCGCCCCCTGGTGTCACCGTGATGGATGGCATGCATTTCAACCGCTACTTCCCAGGCAATCAGATCGCCATGGGTCCGGTGCTCAACCCCGATCAGGTTGAATTTGCGGATGGCACCAAGGCGACGGTTGAGCAGATGGCGCATGATGTCAGCACCTTCCTGCAATGGGCCGCTGAGCCGGAATTGGAACAGCGTCGCGCCTTGGGGGTGAAGATCATTATCTTCCTGACGATCCTTGCCGGGCTGACCTATGCGGTGAAGCGCAAGATCTGGGCTGACGTTGAGCACTGATCGCTTCTGAAGCGCTGTGAGCAAAGGCACGCGTCCCGTCCGGGGCGCGTGTTTTTTTATGGCCGCGCGGCTTCCGCGCAATGGCTGTTTCCATCGTTGCGCGATCTTTGCTAGTGGCTAGCTCATGGAGCAAGCCGAACCCGTCCTGCGTTTGAAGGTGCAGGTGACTTTCCTGCGTATGGATGCGCCGCCCACGAGCCCCGCGCCGGCCTTGCCTGGCGATGCGCGGGTGGAACGCGTGCGGCATTGTTCCGTGCCCTTCTATCGCTACCTTTACGATACGGTTGGTGCGCCTTGGCTTTGGTGGATGCGCCGTATTGCCTCAGATGCTGAATTGGCCGGCCTGCTGGCACATCCTTCGGTCAGCCTGCATGTGCTGATGCGCGATGGCGAACCAGCAGGGTTTTATGAGCTTGATCATCGCGCCGGGCAGACGGCGAATCTCTCCTATTTCGGGCTAATGCCCTGGGCGATTGGCACGGGCCTAGGGGCGGCTTTTTTGCGCCATGCGGTGGATGCGGCCTGGCAGATCGGCCTGCCCGCCCTGACGGTGAACACTTGCAATGCGGATCACCCCCGCGCGCTGCCTGGCTATTTGGCCGCAGGCTTTCGGCGGCTGCGGGCGGTTGAGGAAGTTTGGCCGGTGCCGCTTTCCCTTGGCATGGTGATCCCGCCGCATTTGGCACGCTTGCCTTAGCCCTGCGTGTTTCCAGGAGAGGCATATCGGCCTTAAATGCTGGCGGAGGAAGAACCGCCATGAACATCGCCTCGCGCCGAGTGCTGCTCGGTTCCGCGCTTGCCTTGCCCTTCATTACCCCCGCCACGGCGCAGCCTGCCTGGCCGGACCGGCCAGTGCGGATCATCATTCCCTTTGGCGCGGGCGGGCCGATTGATCTGGTGGGGCGGCTTTTGGCGGAGCATTTGAAGGAAAGACTCGGTCAGCCCTTCATTATCGAAAACCGCCCCGGCGCTGGCGGCAGCATCGGCATTCATACCGTGGTGCAGTCACCGCCCGATGGCACGGCCTTTGTGCTGACCAGCGCCTCGCTTGCTTCCGTCCCCGCGCTTTACCCGAATAGAGGGCTGGACCCGCGCACCGCCTTGGCGCCCGTGAGCCTGGTCGCGGATATTCCAACCGCCATGGTGGTGCGCGCGGCGTCCCCCTACCAAAGCGTGCAGGATGTATTGAACGCGGCACGCGCCGCGCCGGGGCGGCTGACCTTTGGCAGCGGCGGGGTTGGTTCTTCCAATCATTTGTCTGGGGCCTTGTTCGCGCTCGCGGCCAATCTGGATTTGACCCATGTATCCTATCGCGGTGCGGCCCCGGCCATGACCGCGCTTTACGCCGGCGAAATTGACATGGTTTTCGCAAGCACGGTGGAAACCCTGCCGCATGTGCAAGGCGGGCGGGCGCGGCTTTTGGGCGTGGCGGGGCCGCGGCGCCTGGAAGCGCTGCCGGATACGCCGGCCATCAATCAAACCGTACCTGGCTATGTCGCGCTGAATTGGTATGCCATCGCCGCCCCGCGCGCGACGCCGCCCGCCATCATCGCGCGCATGGCGGAAACACTCGGCAGTATCCGAGACCTGCCCGATGTGCGCGCCCGCTTCGCCGCCGCTGGCACCACGCCCTTGCTGACCGGCCCGACTGAATTGGCGGCTTTGCTGGAATCCGACGTACCGCAGTGGCAGCGCGTGGTGGCGGCAACAGGGATCAAGGTGGAATAGGCGCTTGGAATTCTGAGCCTGCTTCGAATGCGGTGACTGTCAGGAGAATATCGTATACGAAAATCAATGATCTGCTAAACTATACTGGTAAACCAAATAAGGCAAAGATAGCCGCCTGGTCTGTGCCACCCACCAGAATCACATCGTCACCAGCACCGCCTTGCATCAAGTCGCCACCGCCATCGGCCACCAGCATGTCATTGCCCGCGCCGCCCTCCAGCGTATCAGCCCCGGTATTTCCTGAAAGCGCATTAAAGGTGCCCCCAGACAGCGTATCGTTCCCATCGCCTCCCCCGATCCGGTCGTCCCCTTCCCAGCCCTCGATACGGTCGCTGCCTCCACCACCCTGGATTTGGTTGTTGGACGCATTTCCGTACAACGAGTCTGAATGCCCCGACCCAGTCAAATTCTCGATCACGGTTCCGAAATTGACGGTGATTTGCCCGGCGGAGGTGATGGTAGATGCTCTGCTTGGTCCGACATGACCCCAATAACCTGGCGTCAGGTAAATGGTGGCTCCCTGCCCAAGACCGCTGGCGCTGATGGAGTCAATTCCGTTGCCGTCCCAAATGAAATTCGCCGTCGCCGAAGAAACGGCATAGGTATCGTTGGAGGAGCGTGAATTGGCGCTTACTCCATAGAGGTATTGCAGCGCCGCGATATCCAGTGGACTAAAGCGTAGGTAATATTGCTCCGGGTGATCATTGTAGCTCATTACTGACCACGCCGTATCATCCTCGGCCCCCTGAAGGTATGGCGGGTCTGCGATGCCGCCATATGCATCTGGTTCATCAAAAGGATGCCTCAATCCGAGGGCGTGACCCAGCTCATGGATAAGGATAAGGGCGCCATACGTGCCATCGCTCAATGTGGCGTTGTAGTTTTCATTGTTCAGGAAGACATCGCTGCCATAAAAAGAAGTTGAAGGATAAAAAGCATATCCGCCAGACCCATATTGAGTATTGCTGGCGAAAGAAAAAACATTTGGTGCCGCGGCATTAGTGGTCTGCACAAAACGGACGTCAATGATACTCTCCATATATCTCAACTCCTCCTGAGTGCGACCGATCTGCACGCTTGAGAATGCCGTGAAACCATTGGTGTAGGTATAACTGAGATAACTGGGGGCAGTTGTTGGAAAGGCATATCCGAATGTTCTTGAAGGGCCTAACAGGATGGCGGGAGGATACCCCCCTTCGTAATTAGGCAAAAGCGCGTCAATCCAATAAGGCAAGGGAACCGCGCCATTCGTATAAACGACGTCCTCAATGGAGGAGGGCAGCGTGACAAAGCTTGTTGAAACATAAGCGGTGTCATTGCCACCGGAATCGAAGATGCTACCGAAAAGATTATCGATATAATATACGTCGTTGCCATTGCCGCCGCGAAGAGTATCGCTGCCGGCACCGCCATCGAAGGTATCATTGCCCCCGTAGCTGACGAGGTAATCCTCGCCACCACCGCCTAAAAAGCGGTCGTCACTCCTGTCCCCGCCATAGAGTGAATCAGCCCCTTCACCACCGTCTAATGTTGAATTTCCTGCATTATAAAACACACTTAGATAGTCATTGCCCGTTTGGCCGAGCAATAGACTATATCCTTCGCCACCGTAAAGGGAGTCATCGCCTACGCTGCCATCAAGCGTATCGTTGCCTGTGTCACCAAAAATTGCATCGTTGCCGACCCCACCGGAAAGACTGTCATCGCCGCCAAAGCCATAGACTTGGTCAGCGCCGGAAGTGCCAGCTAGGGTATCGGCACCAAATGTTCCATAAATGCCTGACATTGCGACTCAATGCTATTGTTGGTGAAGTATTTTGTAAATCCTCTCAAAATGTCAAATGAATTCAGTTGCTTGCTGGAGTGTCCGCTATCACTGCGTGTGAGACCAAATTGGCTCATCGGGGCATGGCATATGTCATACATTTCGATAAAAGCCCGAGCGTGATGATCAGCCGCAATCCGAATGACCCGGTTCAAATTGGTACACCGGACACGCCCTGCGCGTAGAGTTGCTCACATACCCCGAACCATCAAATGGCGCCTCCCGGCTTGAAAATGCCCCGGACACCGGGTTAGCCTTTCGCTGAAAACAATAACGCCCCGCGCCAAGCCGCGCGGTTGGGGAGGATCAGCGCATGAGCCATTCCGCCTTCAAGGCCGCGCGGGATTTCCTGCTGGCGCAGCGCGGCGATTACGCGACTGCCTATCGCGATTTCCGCTGGCCGGAACTTGGTGATTTCAACTGGGCACTCGATTGGTTCGATGCCGAATTGGCCAAAGGCGCGCAGGGCCAGCAATTGGCGCTGAAAATCATCGGCGATGGCGCGGCGGAGGTAAGCTTTGCCGAGCTTTCCGCCGCCTCCAACCGTGTGGCCAATGGGCTGCGCGCGCTGGGCGTAAAGCGCGGGGATCGCATTCTGCTCATGCTCGGCAATGTGGTGCCGCTGTGGGAAGTGATGCTGGCGGCGATGAAACTCGGCGCGGTGGTGATCCCCGCGACCATGCTGTTGGCCGGTGATGATTTGAAGGACCGTTTCACCAGAGGCCGCGCGCGCTTTGTGGTTGCCAATGCCGCCGAGGCGCCGAAATTCGCGGGGCTTGAGGATGATGTCACGCGCATTGCCATTGGCGCTACCCCGCCGGGCTGGGTTGGCTATGAAACGCTGCACCAGGGCGCCGCGAGCTTCACGCCCGATGGACCAACGCGGGCCCGCGATCCGCTGCTGCTTTACTTCACCTCAGGCACCACGGCGTGGCCCAAGCTGGTGCTGCATAGCCATCAATCCTATCCGGTGGGGCATCTTTCCACGATGTTCGTGCTGGGCTTGCGGCCCGGCGATGTGCATTTGAACATTTCCTCACCTGGCTGGGCCAAGCATGCCTGGTCCTGCCTTTTCGCGCCCTGGAATGCGGGGGCCACGGTCTTTATCGCCAATCAGCCACGCTTCAATGCGCGCGGCATGCTGGAAGCGATTGCCGCGAACGGCGTCACCAGCCTTTGCGCCCCGCCCACGGTTTGGCGGATGTTTGTGCAGGAAGAGATGAAATCCTTCCCGACCGCGCTCCGCGAAGTGGGAGGTGCGGGGGAACCGCTGAACCCGGAAATCATCGAACAGGTGCGCGAAGCCTGGGGGCTCACCATCCGCGACTTCTTCGGCCAGACGGAAACCACCGCGCAGATCGGCAATCCGCCGGGGATGGCGTTGAAGGAAGGCTCCATGGGCAAGCCCTTGCCTGGCTACCGGATTGTGCTGCTCGACCCCGATGACAAGCCGGCTGAGGAAGGGGAGGTCTGCATTGCGCTCGACCCCGCGCCGACCGGGCTGATGATGGGCTATCAGGGCGATGATGGCGCCATCCTGCCAGCGGGTGAGGCGTTTTATCGCACCGGCGATGTCGCCAATCGGGATCAGGATGGCTACCTGACCTATGTCGGGCGGGCGGATGATGTCTTCAAAGCCTCCGACTACCGGATTTCGCCCTTTGAACTTGAAAGCGTGCTGATAGAGCATGAGGCAGTGGCGGAAGCCGCTGTGGTGCCCGCGCCGGATGCCATGCGCATGGCGGTGCCCAAGGCCTTCATCGCGCTGGCGCCCGGTGCGATGGCGAGCCCATCCACCATGCTGTCCATCTTCCAGCATCTGCGCGGGCGGCTTTCCGCCTTCAAGCGCGTGCGGCGCCTGGAAGTCCATGAGCTGCCCAAGACGATTTCCGGCAAGATCCGGCGCGTGGAACTGCGCCAGCTTGAGGAAAAGCGCTTCGCCGCTGGCGTGAGGCCCGAGGGCGAGTATCGGGAGGAGGATTTCCCGGAACTAAGGCAGGGCTGACCAATCTCCCGCTTGCCCCCGTGCGCAACTGGGTGTTTGTATCGGCTCAAATCCCGGAGAAGCCCCGATGAATGAGATCAATGTGCCGCGCCCGAATAATCTGGACGCGTTCTGGATGCCCTATTCCGACAATAAGTATTTCAAGGACCGCCCGCGCATGCTCGCCCGCGCTGAGGGCATGCATTACTACACGCCCGAGGGCCGGGAGATTCTGGACGGCACCTCCGGCCTTTGGTGCTGCAATGCCGGGCATGGCCGGCGGGAGATTGTGGAGGCGATCCAAAAGCAGGCGGCGATCATGGATTTCGCCCCCGCCTTCCAGCTTGGCCACCCGATTGCCTTTGAAGCCGCCGCGCGCGTGGCGGATATGACGCCCGATGGCATGGACCGGGTGTTCTTCACCAATTCAGGCAGCGAAAGCGCCGATACGGCGCTGAAAATCGCGCTCGCCTATCACAAGGCGCGCGGTGAATCTTCGCGCGTGCGCTTGATCGGGCGCGAACGCGGCTATCATGGTGTGGGTTTTGGCGGCATGTCTGTGGGTGGCATTGGCCCCAATCGCAAGCAATTCGGCGCGCTGCTGCCTTATGTGGACCATCTGCCGCATACGCATCTGCCGGCCAAGAACGCCTATTGCCGGGGCGAGCCGCCGCATGGCGCCGAATTGGCCGATGTGCTGGAAAACCTGGTGGCTTTGCATGGTGCGGAGACCATTGCCGCTGTCATGGTGGAACCGGTGGCGGGTTCAACCGGCGTGTTGGTGCCGCCGGTGGGCTACCTCAAGCGGCTCCGCGATATCTGCACCAAGCACGGCATTCTGCTGATTTTTGATGAGGTCATCACGGGTTTTGGCCGGCTTGGCGCCAATTTCGGCGCGGAGCGTCTGAGTGTGGTGCCCGATATCATGACCATGGCCAAGGGGCTGACGAACGCAGCCGTGCCCATGGGCGCGGTTGCCGTGAAGAATGAGATTTATGATGCCATCGTGACCGGCACGAGCGCCGGGATCGAATTCTTCCATGGCTATACCTATTCCGGGCATCCCTTGGCGGCGGCGGCGGCGATTGCCACGCTGGAACTGCATCGTGCCGAGGATTTGCCGGGCCGCGCCCGCGCGCTGGAACCCTATTGGCAGGATGCGGTGCATTCGCTGAAGGGTTTGCCGAATGTGATTGACATTCGCGATGTCGGCCTGATCGGCGCGGTGGAATTGGCGCCGCGCCCGGGCAAGCCCACGCAACGCGCGCTGGATGTCTTCCGCCGCTGCTTTGATGATGGCGTGCTGATCCGCGTGACGGCCGATATCATTGCCATGTCGCCGCCGCTGATTTGCGAAAAGCCGCATGTGGATCGGCTGATCAATACCCTGGCTGAGGCGATTACGGCGGAAGCCGCATGAGCGGAGCATTTTCAAGCCATGTGGTCCAACATGGCGACTCGGAAAATGCGACCAAACGATAACACTGCCGGGCGGGGTGACCTCTGCCCGGCTTCGCCCCATATAAGGTCTCAAACCTTGCTGATGGAGAAACCCACGTGAGCGACACCACCCGCGCCCCCGTGCCCGTAACCGTGCTGACCGGCTATCTTGGTGCCGGCAAAACCACGCTGCTGAACCGCATCCTCACCGAAAATCACGGCCAGAAATTCGCGGTCGTGATCAATGAATTCGGCGAATTGGGCGTGGATAATGACCTGGTCGTGGATGCCGATGAAGAAGTGTTCGAAATGAACAATGGCTGCATCTGCTGCACGGTGCGCGGGGATTTGATCCGCATCCTGGCCGGGCTGATGAAGCGGCGCGACAAGTTTGATGGCATTATCGTGGAAACCACGGGCTTGGCCGACCCCGCTCCGGTGGCACAGACCTTCTTCGTTGATGATGATGTGAAGCGCGCGACGAAGTTGGATGCCATCGTGACCGTGGTGGATGCCAAGCATCTGCCGGCGCGCTTGGCAGATTCCACCGAAGCGCAGGAACAAATTGCCTTCGCCGACATTATTGTGCTGAACAAGATGGATCTGGTGAGCGAGGCGGAAGCGGCGGAAGTGGAAAAGCGCATCCGCGCCATCAACCCCTATGCTGAGATTCGTCGCGCCACGAAATCCGATGTGCCGATCAGCGCCGTGATCGGGCGTGATGCCTTCAACCTGGAACGCATTCTGGAACGCGAACCGGAATTCCTTTCGGGCGAGGATGATCACGAACATGATTCTGAAGTGAACAGCGTTTCCTTCGAAGTGGATCGCCCGATCGATCCGGAGCGTTTCAACGCCTGGATCACGCAGGTTCTGTCCAGCAAGGGGCAGGATTTGCTGCGCACCAAAGGCATTCTGGCTTATGAGGGCGATGATCGCCGCTTCGCCTTCCAGGCGGTGCATATGATTGCCGATGGCGATTTCATTGGCCCCTGGAAGGAAGGCGTTCCGCGGCGCTCAAAACTGGTATTCATCGGGCGCGATTTGAACCGCCCCTGGCTGCGGCGCGGTTTTGAAGCCTGCCAGGCTGGCGAGGATGAGGCGAAGATCAATGCCGAAATCGCGCGCTGGAGCCCCCCCGGCGCATGAGCGGCACGGAGTATTTGCTGGATAGCCGGGGCGTTTCGCAAAACCTCGGCGCCTGGGTCGCGGGGCTTGCTTTTGGCCATGAAGGCAAGACCTGCATCTTCGGCACCACCGATGGCGTTTTGCATCGCGCGCTGATTGCCACACCGCAAGAAGCCTGGGCGCAGCATGAAGCGCATCAGGGCGCGGTGCTATCGCTTTGCGCCGATGGCAAGGATGGCGTGATTTCCGGCGGCGATGATGGGCGGCTGATGCGCCTTGGCGCGGATGGTGCTTTGGTTGAATTGGCGCGCTATGGCAGCCGCTGGGTGGATCATGTCGCCGCGCATGAAAGCGGGCTGCGCGCCGCCGTTGTGGGCAAGGCCGTGCATTTGCTGGATGGCGCGGGGGCAGCGCTGAAATCACTCGCGCATCCAACATCGGTCACGGGCATTGCTTTTGACGCCAAGGGCAAGCGCATCGCCGCCAGCCATTACAATGGCGCTTCGCTCTGGTTTGTTGCCGCGAAGGAAGACAAGCCGCGTTCGCTTGAATGGAAGGGCAGCCATATCGGTGTTGAGATCAGCCCGGATGGCACGCATGTGGTCACCGCCATGCAGGAAAACACCTTGCATGGCTGGCGCCTGGCGGATGGCCAACATATGCGCATGGCGGGCTATCCGGCCAAGACGAAATCCATCGCCTTCACCGCCAAGGGGCGCTGGCTTGCGACATCTGGCGCGGATTGCATTGTGCTTTGGCCGTTTTTTGGCGGCGGCCCGATGGGCAAGGCGCCAACCGAATTGGCCGGCGGGGATCAGGCGCTGTGTACGCGCGTGGCCTGCCACCCGCAGCAGGAAGTGGTGGCCGCCGGCTTTGATGACGGGCTGGTGCTGATCGCCGAGGTTGCCAGCGGGCGCGTGGTGCCCGTGGCCGCCCCCGGTCGCGGCGCGGTTTCCGCATTGGCCTGGAGTGATTCCGGCACGCATCTCGCCTTCGGCACGGAAGCAGGTTTCGCGGGGCTGGTTGACCTTTCGCGCCGCTGAAAACCGCCCTTCATTGACATGCATTTGCAACCTGATCGGGGCTGGCAAAGCCCCGTGCGCATGTGCTTGAGTGCGCCCATTCAGGCAGGAGAAGCGCCATGGCCGCACGCGATGATGAGGATGAGGAATTCGATCTGGGCATCAGCCTGGAATCGGTAGCCGCCATTGTGGATGCGGCGCGCGCTGTCCAGGAAGGCGAAGAAAGCGGCGCAATTTCCCGCGCGGATGAGGATGAAGAAGGCCTCGACGCTGAAGATGATGAAAACATGGATGAGGATGCTTTGCGCGCCTTCATCAGTGAATTGAATGAGGATGAACAAGCATCGCTGATCGCGCTGGCCTGGATTGGTCGCGGCGATTATGAGGCGGATGATTGGGAAGAAGCCCGCAACCTGGCGCGTGAACGCAATATGCGCGACCCGGCGACCTATTTGCTCGGCATCGAAATGCTCGGCGATATGCTGGAAGAAGGGCTGGAAGCGCTGGGACTTTCGCTGGAGGATGTGGAGGGCTGAACAGAGCCCGCCAATATCACCGCCGCCCGCCGCCCAGAATACCGCCAAGGCCGCGCAGCACATCCTGCACCGGTGAAGGCAAAGCTGGCAAAGAAGGCCAGGGGGCTTCCTGCCCCGCTTCTGGCGCTGCACGTGGCGCGGGTACCGCACCCGCTGCGCCAAGCCGCGCAAGGCGCAGCGGTTCGGCGCAATCCGCTGCCGCGTTACGGTCACTGCCGCCCAGCAGATTGCCGATCGGGTCTGTCGCAATCCGCCCGGTCAAGGTATCCGCCAAAAGGCCCGCCGCGGTTTGGCCAATCGCCGCCCCTGAGGCCACACCGATGCGCGGCGCCGCCAGCGTGCCGCCAAGATTGACCGGCGCGCGCAACCCAAGGCCAAAAACGCGCAGATTCGTATTCAGCCGCCCATTCACGCTTTCATCCCGCAGATTAATGCTCGCCTGACCTATGATCTGGCCAATGGCACTGTCCATGAACAGCGCACGGCTTTGCGCCATGCCCTGTTCCGCCCCGAAAGCCAATGCCACGCAACGCAGGTCAATCGCGCCGAGCCTCTGCGTGTTCGGGGCAAGCAGTGTCAGCACTCTGCTGAGCGCATCCATGGCCTTTCCCTGCTCCAGCCGGGCATTGACCATGGCCACACCAAATTCGCCAATGAGGCTGGCGGCGATGGCGCGGGTGGTGGCGCCGACGCCGCGCAGATCAGCGGCAACTTCCCCCTGGCCGCGCAAGCCAAGCCCTTCCAACAAACCACTCAGCGCGGCCAGATCAAGCCCGGCACCTTCGGACCGCAGCCTAAGCGCGTATCGCGCGGGGTTCGTCGCCGCATTCACATTGACCTGCCCGGCAAGCCGCCCCGCCGGAAGGGTGAGGTTGAAGGGTGCGAGCGCCAGCGCACCATTGCTGAGGCGGAGCTGCGTTTGCACCGCAATCGGCGGCAGACCGGCGGAAGTGACGCCGCGGGCGGCCAAGGCCAATTCGGCATCCAGCGCCGTCAGCCATCCGACGGGCAAGGCGATATCTGGAATGACCCGGCCATCGCCTGCTGCCGCTGCCGGGGCTGAAGCTGCGGCGGGCGCGGGGCCTGGGGCTGTGGCAGGGTTCAGCGCATCCAGATCAAGCCGTGAGACATCAATCCGCCCGGTCAAATTGGGCCGCCCCACCAGCGTAAGATTAAGCGCGGCGGTGGCCGCCAGCGCGGGGCTGGTCAGTTGGAAGCGCGGCAGGCTGAAGTGCTGCGCATCGCGCCATTCAAGCCGCGCCGCCCCTCGCAGCCCGCGGGGCAGAGTAGGAAAGCCGGAAAGCCCCGCCGCATCCGGCACATCCGCCGTCAGGTCGAATTGTCCGCCGGCCAATTCCAGTGGGCGCGCCACGCTGCCCTTCAGCGTGATGCTGGCATCGGCTGAGGTAAGCCGGGCTTCAATCGGCAATGGCCCGGTGAAGCCATAAAGCAGCTTGCCAACCTCGCCCAGATTTGCCTCAAGCCGGGCGGTGCTTCCGGCGCGGGTTAGCGCGCCGGAGAGCTTGGCCTCGCCATCCGGCGGCGCGATCAATTCCAGCCCGTCAAGCCTAAGCCCCGGCAGCAGCCAGCCAAGATCACCCGCGCCGGCCTTGAGGGTGATGGCACCCAGCGGGGGCAGCGTGCCGGGGGCAGCGCCGAATAGCGGGCCGGCCTTCCCAGCAAGGGTGAAGGTGATGCCCCGGAAGAGCCACTCCGCCGCCAGGTCGCTTGCGCTGGTCGCGCTTATGCCACGGATGGAAAGCGAAGGGATTTCAATATCCCGCCCCTTGCTGCCAGGCAGGACCACATGCGCATCGCGCAGGCTGACCAGCCCGATCTGCGGCATGGTGGCCGTGCGCCTTGGCGCTGCTGGTGCCGCAGTGGCGTCTCGGGCAGGTCTTTCCGAGACAGGCAGCGCCCAAAGCGCCGGGTCCAGATTGAGCTTCAGCCCATCCGCTTCCACATGCGGGATTTCGATGCCGCCCGAGAGCAAGGAGAAAAGCGATATCGTGGCGGCAAGGCGCGGCGCTTCTAGCCCCGGTGTGGCGCCGCCCGGTGTGCTGAGTGTTACATCGCGCAATTCCAGCTTGGGGATCAGCCCAAGCGCCAGGCCAAGCCCGCCAATGGTCGCGCGATAGCCGGTGGCGTTTTCAATCTCGGCCTTGATGCGCGGTGTGAAGCTGCCGGATTCCAAAGCGGCGCGCAGCGCCAAAATGCCACCCATCAGCAGCAGGAAAAGCAGCGCAAACGCGCCCGCCAGATAGCGCGGCCAGCGCCGCGCCGGCTTTAGCGCAGATGCCGACATGGCGGGGTCTTCGGACGATCAAAGCCAAGCATGGCGAAGGTATCCTTCATATGCGCCGGCAGCGGCGCGGCCAGTTCCAGCGTGCCACCTTCCGGATGCGGCAGGCGCAAGGCCCGCGCATGCAGATGGAGTGTATTGCCGAAACCTTCCAGATGCGCCGCCTGGCCGCCATATTTGCCATCGCCCATGATCGGGCATTTTAGCGCCTCGGCGCAATGCACGCGAAGCTGATGCGTGCGACCCGTCAGCGGGCGCAATTCCAGCATCGCCGCCTGACGCTGCGCGGAATCCACCACGCGATACAGCGTGACAGCGCGCGTGCCCTCACCATCCGCGACCCCGGCCACGCGTTCGCCGCGCTGCCCGCCAAGCTTGGCAAGGGGCAGGTCAATGCGGCCTTCCAACAGATGGGGGCGGCCAATCACCACGGCCCAATAGGTTTTTTCCGCATCCCGCCCGCGAAAAGCCGCTGCCAAACGGGAAGCCGCCGCGGCAGTGCGCCCCAGGATCAGAACGCCGGATGTGTCCTTATCCAGCCGATGCACCAGGCGCGGTCGTTCTTCATAGCCGAAGCGGAGCGCATCCAGCATGCCATCCACATGCCGCGTAATCCCCGGCCCGCCCTGCACCGGCAGGCCCTGGGGTTTGTCTATCGCGATCACCGAGGCATCGCGGTAGATCACCATGCGTTCAAGCGCGGCCGCATCCCGGTCTGACACCGGGCGGGCGCTGAGCGGCTTGGCGGCGGCTTCGGGCAAGGGTGGGATGCGCAATTGCTGGCCGGGCTTGAGCCGCGCATTCGCTTCGACGCGCGCCCCATCCAGGCGGACTTGCCCTGTGCGCAGCATTTTTTGCAACGCGCCCTGAGTGAGGTTCGGGAAGTGCCGATGAAACCAGCGATCAAGCCGGATATCGGCCTCGGCCGGGGCGATGGTGCGGAGAGAAACAGGCATGGCATTCCGTAACAGGCGGGGCGCGGTTCTGAAAGCGGCAAAAGCGGGGCGCGATTTCGCTGGTTCCATCCCCAGGGCAATCGCTTGAAAGTAGCAGGGATTCCCAAGTTCATCGTACGGTGATTCATGGACTACCTCGATTCTCTGAGGTTCCCCCATGTCTTCTGTATCGCTCCTCGATCATTTTTCTGCGCTCAAGGACCCGCGGCAGT
>JADCGA010000029.1 GCA_020249265.1 Roseomonas sp. | reverse complement strand
TCAATAACAGACGCTTGTTGGCACCAATCGGCTATATCCCGCCCGCGGAAGCCGAAGAACGCTACTATGCCTCACTGGATCAACCAGCCATGGCAGCATAACTTAAGCAAAACAGCCTCCGGCAAACCCGGGGCGGTTCACGTTGATTTCTTTAATCATGGCATCTTCCCCGGCAGAAATGCCGAGGCCTCATTGAAGCGCGGTTTCGATCACCTGCCCATTGGCGCGAAGGGTCGATCTTCCCTGGTAGAAATGCCGGGGCCTCATTGAAGCTCCACAAACCAGCGCTTGCCATAGACCGGGACAATGATCTTCCCCGGCAGAAATGCCGGAGCCTCATTGAAGCGGGGTGGCCCAGCGACGCCGCCGTGTGTTCGTTGTCATTTTCCCCGGCAGAAATGCCGGGGCCTCATTGAAATACCGGCGCTAGGCGGATTGCGACTCAAAGACGCGCCAGCGATTTTCCGCCCCCAGTTCCATTCCCCTAGGCATCCATTTCGCCAACCCATGCTGCGCCGCAGCATAGAAAAACCATTTCAGATCAATACGCTAAACCTTGTTGGAAAAATCGGCCAACCCTCAAGCTTTGGAGAGAATTCCCCGACTCGGAGAGAAAAAGCCAGATTATTCCGCCCCCGCACCATCAAGGTTTCTGGCGAAAAGCCCGCAAATACTCGGGAATTTCCAAGCCCGCTCAGGGCTGAGAGCATGTTTGCGGAAGGGGAGGTGGCGTAGGAAAGGGAACTGGAGAAGGAAAACTCTCTGGGGAGAAGGGCGCCTTCCCTAATGCGACTGGCTCCAAATTCCCTCATATTGTGAACAAGGCGTAGACATCCGAAAGCGTCACATTCCCGGCCAGGATCACATCATCACCCGCACCGCCGACAAAAGCGTTGGCCAACCCGTTGCCGATCAGCATGTCATTGCCGGATCCACCGGCGATGGTAACGCCGGAAATGCCAGCCGCGATTTGTAGCGTCTCCACATGATCCGGCATGCTCATGGTGACGGAGGTGATGATGGTATCCGCGCCACCTCCTGCGGTTTCGATGATTAGGTCAAGGGAGTCGCTTATGACGAAGACATCATTACCGTCGCCACCATCCAGCGTGTCTCGGCCCGCACCGCCGGTCAGCGTGTCATTGCCACCAAGACCACTGAGCTGCGCATTCTCGGCCCCAACCCCCACCGTCAGCACTTCAGACTCTGATGTGCCTGTCTGCCCCGGGCCAGTCACATCCGTCACGCTAATGGCGACGGCCTGGGGTGCGCTGGTCAGCACACTGTCCGAAGTCGTGATGGTGATGTCATAGACATTATTGCCGCCCACATCGGCGGGCGCTTCGAAATTGGGTGATGTCTTGAAGGTAACCGCGCCGGTCGCGGCGTTGATGTTGAATAACGCCGCATCGGTGCCGGCAAGCGACCAGCTGAGCGTCGTACCCGCATCCGGATCGGAACCCGCCGCCTGATAGGCAGCTCCCGTGCCATTCTCGGCAAAGCTCGCCGTGCCGCCAGAAGTAACACTCGGCACATCATTTACCGGCGTCAGATCAAGCGTTGCCGTCGTGGCGATTGCCACGGTGCCGTCGCTAACCTGATAGCTGAAGCTGACGCTAGTGTCGTCATTCGTCGCGCCCAGGAAACGCCAGCTGCCAGCGCCAAGGTTGGTCAGCGTGCCCGAGGACGCGGTGAGATTCAGCACCGACAGCGTCGTACCATTGCCATCCGACCAGCCGGCCAGAAGATCGGCTGTCGTCAGTGTTACCAGCGTATCCTCAGCGAGCGGCGTCAGTACAATATTGGCCGGGCCAACCGGCGCGTATTGCAGCGTCATATTCTCCCAGTTACGCACATAAAGCCGTGTGCTGCCCTGGGTGAAGGTGGTCCATGCCCCGTCAGAGCTTGGTGTCCAGGTGCCCGCACCTAGGTTCAGGGAATCAGTTCCAGCGCCACCATCCAGCGTGTCATCCCCCATGCCGAGCGCATAGGTAAAACTTTCCGTACCATCACCGAAGTCGAGCCAATCATCGCCCAAGCCGCCAGCAAGCGTGTCAACTCCCAGGCCGCCCAGAAGCGTGTCATTGCCAGCGCCGCCATTCAGCAGATTGGCATTGCCATCGCCCAGCAGGCTGTCATCGCCCTCACCGCCAAGCGCATTCTCAATGCTGGAGAGAGTGTCAGCCCCCACCGCGCCTGTGGCGCGCTGGGTGATAAGGTCCACCGTCACCGCCTGGGTGGCGGCGGTCAGTTCCGCGTAACTGACAAGGTCCACACCGCCATTGCCGGCCAGGCTGTCATTGCCTGCGCCGCCACTCAGGCTATCCGCGCCGTTGCCGCCGGCCAGCACATTGGCGTTGCCATCGCCAACAAGGCTGTCGTCGCCGCTGCCGCCAAGGATATTCTCAATCCCCGTCAGGCTGTCCTGGCCTTGCGCCCCAGCACTACTGCCCGCGCCGAGGTTTACCGTAACGGCAAACAAGGCAGGAGCATAACTCGCCCAATCGGCATCGCCCGCACCGCCATCCAGCGTGTTTCGTCCCGCGTTTTGCAAGGCAAATACAGTCGGACTGCCGAAACTTATCCCAACTACTGCTTCCGGCGCGCCATCACCATCCAGATCACTGAAGCTGGGGGCGGAAATACTCCCAACACCAATCCCGTTGAAGGGATTGGCCGTGCCAGTCAGCTCTGTATAGCTGCCATTGCCATCCCGCCGCCAGGAGCGGAGCGTGCCGAAAGAATTCCCAACCACAAGATCAAGATCACCATCACCATCCAGATCGACAAAACTCGGGCTGCTATAGTTGCCAACACTAATCCCTTTGAGGGGATTGGCCGTGTCAGTCAGTGGCGTATAGCTGCCATCAGCTTCGCGCCGCCAGGAGCGGAGCGCGCCATAAAAATCTCCAACCACAAGATCAAGGTCACCATCACCATCCAAATCGCTGAAGCTGGGGGCGGAAATATTCCCAACACCAATCCCGTTGAAGGGATTGGCCGTGCCAGTCAGTGGCGTATAGCTGCCAGCCGCTTCGCGCCGCCAGGAGCGGAGCGCGCCAAAAAATCCCCAACCACAAGATCAAGGTCACCATCACCATCCAGATCGCTGAAGCTGGGGGCGGACATAATGCCAACATCAATTCCGTTGAAGGGATTGGCCGTGCCAGTCAGTGGCGTATAGCTGCCAGCCGCCTCGCGCCGCCAGGAGCGGAGCGTGCCGGGAAACTCCCCAACCACAAGATCAAGATCACCATCACCATCCAGATCGACAAAACTCGGCTTGCCGTTTTGGATTGAAAAACTTGACCCGGAAAACGGGTTGCTCACCGCAGCGGCGTAACGCGCATCCAAACCACCCTGCAGCACATCATCACCATCACCGCCCGCAAGAAGGTCATTGCCAGCGCCGCCATCCAGCGTGTCTTGGCCATCCAGGCCGCTGATGGTGTCACTCCCTGCGCCGGGTGCGCCACCCGAAAAGCCGCTGCCTTCCGTGATGATATCATTGCCAGAGGTGCCAAGAATGTCAGGCATGGTGGTGATTCCTGCTAGGAAAAACTGCGGTTGATGGAAGAGCGCGAATCGATTCTTGCCGAAAGGGGGCGATAGGCTTCAAGTAGGGATAGCCCTAACTTTGCGACATGGCGCTGCCGAAAAAGAGTTCGTTTCTTTGCTTGGCGTCTGAGCATATTCAGATGTTGAAATCCGAGATCGTTACTGCGGAAGAACCTAAAAAGCGCCATCGGCGAGATTTGAGGAGCGTGAGGGCCTCACCGACATATTTCAGCCCAGTCATGCGCTGCCGATTGCCCAAGCCACACCCCTGACCTTGTCCGTCGCCAAATGATTTGAGACGAAACGAAAGATCTAGTAACACAGTATCTTGCCCACCTGGTGTTAAAGTTAGGCTGCGTTTTGGTGACGCATCAAGCGGCGGTGCTGGATGGTCTTGCGCTTGTTCCAGCGCTTTCAGCTTTTCAGCCATATCGCTCGGCACGCCAGCCCGCCTGCCGCTATCAACCTCAACCCGCTTGACCCAGTCCAGCAGCGTATGCGCCGAACAGCCAATCGTGGCCGAAATCGATAACGCCGCAGCCCAGCGAGAGGGGTCCTCCCCCTCGTGATACAGCACCATCCTTACAGCCCGGGCACGGACCTCAGGAGAAAATTTGCTCGTCGTCTTGCTCATAAGGGCTCCATCCTATTTGGAAGTTGAAGCCTCCGACAAACCCGGGGCGGTTCAGGGCTGCCGGACAAGCGGCTGGCGAGGCGGTTGAGGTGCCTGCTGGATCAGATGTCGGCGTCCCCTGGCCAGCCTGTCCCGGCTGCGTGTGGCGACTGGGCGGCGACGAAGGCGGCCTATAGGTTCTTTGATAATCCACGCGTCACAGAGCATGGGGTTCTGGCAGGTCATTTTGCTGCAACTGCCGACAGGGTTGCTGCGAGTGAGGGGCCGATCCTCATTTTGCAGGATACGACCGAGTTCATTTATAACCGCGCGCAACCTGGCAAGATCGGCTTCACCAAAACCATCAATGGCGGACGCTACGAGGCGGGTCGTCCTAGAGTTTGATGACATTACGTTGCACCATAGCCTGAATTTCTGAGGTAGTTGGCGCATTCATGTGGTGGGAATGCATTGAGCAATGTACCGATGCGGCGCCATGTTGTTTCGACGGATCGTTCTGCGGCCTTTCGCAGGAGATGTTTGAGCTTGGCAAAGACTTGC
>JADCGA010000028.1 GCA_020249265.1 Roseomonas sp. | reverse complement strand
GCATTTTCCGAGCCGCCAAGTGTGCCACTTGGCTTGAAAATGCTCGGTCGTTTGATCGCATTTTCCGAGCCGCCAAGTGTGCCACTTGGCTTGAAAATGCTTAGCCCCCTCAATCCGCCGGCAGCGTCTTCTCACCCTCACCCAGGCTGCGCTGCATCGTCACCACATCCACCCAGCGGCCGAATTTCATGCCCACCGCGCGCATGGTGCCGATATGGCGAAAGCCAAGCGAAACATGCAGCCCGATGGACCCGACATTCTCCGAATCGCCAATCACCGCCAGCATTTGCCGAAAACCGGCCGCCTCAGCGCGCGCGATCAATTCAGCCACCAGCGCCTTGCCGACACCCTGGCCGCGCACATCATCACGCACATAAATCGAATTCTCGACCGTGAAGCGATAGGCGGAACGCTCCCGGAAAGCGCTGTAATAGGCATAGGCCAGAATCTCCCCCGCCTCACCTTCCGCGACCAGCCAGACATTGCCTGGTCCGGCCAGCACTTTCTTCATGCGCTGAGCTATATCGGCCTCATCCGGCGGCACCTCTTCAAAAGTGCCGGCACCATGCAGCACGTGATGGGCATAGATGGCGGTAATGGCGGGTAGGTCAGCCGGGGTGGCCTCGCGAATCAGCATGGGCTCAGCCCCCAATGCCGAGGGATGCCGCCAGCGCCTCCGCCGCCGCCAGCACGGCGCGGTCCCGACCCGGCGCGCCCACCAGCGAAAGCCCAACCGGCGCACCCGCCACCTTGCCCGCAGGGATGCTCACCTCCGGCAGGCCGCAAAAGCCGGCAATGGCCGTGACACCCATGGTGCGTTCGCGCACCTTGTTTTGCTCAGCAAGTGAAGAAGCCAAAAGCGGCGCCGGCGCCGGGGAAGTCGGGTAGATCATCACCGCCCCGCCACGCAGCAGCGCATGGAAGCGCGCCTGCGCCACACGGCGGAAGGCGCGGCCGGCGGCGGATTTAGCTGGGTCCATGGCGGCGGCAGCGTCGAACCGCTCCTTCACGCCGGGGCCGAATTTCGGATTGGTCGCGGCGATCCAGGGGCCGAGCGCAGTCCATGCCTGTTCAGCCTGGGCGCAGCGGAAATGTTCGTAAAAGGCATCAAGGCCCTCGGGCGCCACATGCGTGACCAGCGCTGGGCCAAACAGTGCTTCCGCCGCCTTCAATGCAGGCGTCAGCGCAGCGACGGTTTCGGGCTCGGCATTGGCCCAAGCTTCGGCCACCGAAATCAGCGGGCCAGACGCGCCTGAATCGCCCGGCGGCAACAATACATCGCCCACACGGCGCAGCATGGCGGCGTTGCGGGCAAACCAGCCCGGCGTGTCGTAATCCGGCCCCAGCGGGCAGGCGCCGGTCAGGCTAATGGCGCCCCAGCTCGGCCGAATGCCGAAAACGCCGCAATAGGAAGCAGGGATGCGCACGGAACCGCCCGTATCCGACCCCAGGGCGAAATCAACTAGGCCCGCCGCAGCGGCAGCAGCCGAACCACAGGAAGACCCACCGGGGAAACGATCCGGCGCGGCGGGGTTTTTCGGCGTGCCCTGCCAGACATTTTCGCCGGTCAGGCCATAGGCCAATTCAACGGTCTTGGTCTTGCCGGTCAGCGAAGCTCCGGCCTGCAACAACTGCGTGATCACCACCGCATCGCGGATGGCCGGCGCATGGGTCGCCGCCCAATCGGGATTGCCATAGCCGGTGACGGTGCCGGCCACATCAAACAAATCCTTGGCGGCAAAGCTAAGCCCCGCGAGCGGGCCAGAGGCCGCGCCGGCGCGCATGGTGCGCTCCCCCGGAATGAAGGCGCCAACGCTATCTTCGGTCATGCCAAGCTTCCCTTGTCGAATATCCGCTGCAAACTGCGACGGGGGCATGGCAGAGGCAAGAGCAAAAAAAGCGGGACACGGGGGCAGGCCGGTCCCGACACATTAGGCTTGAGAACTGACGGCCTAGCCTCCTGTTCGGAGGTCCGGCGCCTTATTGATCAGGTAAGGTCGAGCAAAGCCGCCTTCACGGTCAGCGCCGCAATGCCAGCCGCCACAAAGGCCGCGGGTTCGCCAAAGCGCTTCGCCACGAAATAAGCCATGCCAGCGAAAATCAGTGCCCAGCAGCCAATTTCGCCAAGGCTAGGGGTGATGGTCATGGTTAGGCCTCCGATAAACTTTCGGAAGCCTAACACCCAAGTCATGAAAGTCCAGACATTTTTAGGCCACGCTGCGGCTTCAACCGTCCTGGCCCCGAAAACTGGCCAAGGATCGGCGCGGGCTGCCATCCGGGCCAAAATTCGCGCCATCAAGCCAGGCGGCGATGGCATCGCGCTGGGCCGGCCATTCTTCGGCAATCATCGAAAACCACGCCGTATCCCGCCGCCTGCCCTTCACCACTAAATGGGCGCGATGCGTGCCCTCATAGGTAAAGCCAAGCCGGGCAGCGGCGCGGCGCGATGGCATATTCAGCGCATTGCATTTCCACACCAGCCGCCGATAGCCCAGATCATCCATGGCATGCCGCATCAGCAGAAACATCGCTTCCGTGGCAGCGCGCGTCCGCTGCATGCGGGGTGAAAACCAGATATTGCCAATTTCGATATCCGCATGGGCCGGGGAGATTTGCATTAGCGTCAGCCAGCCATCCACCGTGCCAGTCCGATGCGGGCGGATGGCCCAGGCGATCGGGTCATGCGTGGCGGCAAACCCCGCGACATGGGCGCGCATGGCCGCCGCATCGCGAAACGGCCCATAGCCCATATAGGCCCAGCCTGCGCCGCTGGTGTCGCGTTCCGCCGCGCGCCAAAGGTCTTCAGCGTGGCGGATATGGAGCGGTTCAAGATCAACCGATTGCCCCTTATGCGGAATGCGCGCCGGCAGGGGGCGCGGCGTGGCATCCACCAGCGGGCCGAGCGTTGGTTCGGTGGCGGCGTCCCAGGGGACGCCTTCGGGCAGGTTTTCCATGCTTCCACATGAAACAGACCATGCAGGCCTTGCAAGCGCTGATTGCCGGTTGCGCGCGGCGCCGCGCCGCCGCAAAACTGCGCGCATGAACACGGCCCCTTCCCCCGCCCCCGCCATCCCCGCCGCCTATTTCGGGGAACGCGTGACCCATGTGCATCACTGGACGGATCGGCTGTTTTCCTTCCGCTGCACGCGCGACACAGCCTTTCGCTTCCGCGCCGGCGAATTCGCGATGATCGGCCTGATGGTGGAGGGCAAGCCGCTGGTGCGCGCCTATTCCATGGCGAGCCCGACCTGGGATGAGGAATTGGAATTCCTGTCCATCAAGGTGCAGAACGGGCCGCTCACGTCCCGCCTGCAGCACATCAAGCCAGGCGATACGGTGCTGATTGGCCGCAAGCCCACCGGCACCTTGGTGACGGATAATCTGCTGCCAGGCCGCAGCCTTTGGATGCTCGCGACTGGCACGGGGCTAGCACCTTTCGTAAGCCTGACGCGGGAGCCTGATGTTTATGAACGCTACGGCACCGTGGTGGTTGCCCATACCGTGCGGCAGGTGGCGGAATTGGCGTATCGGGAGATGTTCGAACGCGAATTGGCGCAGCATGAATTCCTGGGCGAGATCATCGCCGGCAAGCTGCGCTACTATCCCTCCGTAACGCGGGAGCCCTTCCCGACCCAGGGCCGCATTACGGATTTGATCGAATCGGGGCGGATTTTCAGCGATTTGGCCCTGCCGGCGCTCGACCCTGCCCAGGACCGCGTGATGCTGTGTGGGTCCGAGGCAATGAACCGCGATTGCAAGGCCATGCTGGAAGCCCGCGGCTTTGTGGAGGGGTCCAATAACGCCCCCGGCAGCTATGTGGTGGAAAAGGCCTTTGTGACGAAATAGGCCAGGGCGCTTCCCTGGCGCGATAAAAAAACATTGCGTCATCTGCCTGTCATCCATATGTCACAGCCCGTGAAAACCCGCCCCAGCCTGCCGGGGGGCACCACAAATGGGAGAAGCAAATGACCGGTTCCAAAACCGAAGCGCCCGCGCGGCGCGGTTTTCTGAAGGCGGCTGTCGCCACTGGGGCGGGTGTTGCCGTCCTCGCCACCCCCAATGTCAGCCGAGCGCAGACCACCACGCTGCGCTTCCAGTCCACCTGGCCGCAGCGTGACATTTTCCATGAATTTGCCGGCGATTTCGTCCGCCGCGTGAATGACATGGCGGGCGGGCGCCTGCGCCTTGAATTACTCGCCGCCGGCGCGGTGGTTGGCGCCTTCCAGCTTCTGGATGCGGTCAGCGCCGGGACGCTGGATGGCGGCCATGGCGTGCCGGCCTATTGGTTCGGCAAGAACAAGGCGTTCTCGCTATTCGGCACCTCCCCGCCCTGGTTCGGCGATGCGAACCAATTGCTCGGCTGGTATCATTATGGCGGCGGCGAAGCGCTCTATAATGAATTGCTGAATGACCATGTGAAGGTGAATGTGGTTTCCTTCATGACCGGGCCGATGCCGACCCAGCCGCTTGGCTGGTTCAAGAATGTGATCGAGCGTCCGGAACAACTGCGCGGCCTGAAGTATCGCACCGTGGGCCTGGCGGCGGATTTGTTCGCGGAACTCGGTGCCGCCGTGGTGTCCTTGCCGGGTGGTGAAATCGTGCCCGCTTTGGAACGCGGCGTGATTGACGGGGCGGAATTCAACAACCCGTCTTCGGACCGCGTGCTTGGCTTCCCGGATGTGGCGAAGGTCTACATGATCCAGTCCTTCCATCAGCGCACGGAAAGCTTCGAAGTGCTATTCAACAAGGCGAAGTTCGCGGCCCTGCCGGCGGAACATCAGGCGATCATCAAATTCGCCTCAGAAAGCGCCTCCGCCGATATGTCCTGGAAGCTGCAGGATCGCTATTCGCGCGATCTTCTTGCCCTGGCGCAGCAGCAGGGCGTGCAGGTGCGCCCCACGCCGCGCCCTGTGCTGGATGCGCAGCTTGCCGCCTGGAATCGCGTGGTGGAAAAGTATGAGGGCGATGCCTCATCCCCCGCCGCGGGCCCCTTCTTCAAGAAGGTCTGCGACAGCCAGCGCGATTGGTGCCGCCGCGTCGGCAGCTTCTTCCTGCGCTATGAAGCGAGCCCGGTGATTTCCTACAATCACTTCTTCGCCGCACGCTAAGCGGAACTGACAGGGTGCGGGTTTCGGCCCGCACCCTTTTTGATGCCCCTATCCCCTGGGGCAATGATCGAAAGCCCGCATCATGCAGCGACTGCTTCTAGGCATTGATCGCTTCAGCGCCTTGGTCGGCAAGACCTTCGCCTGGAGCATCCTAGCGCTGACCTTTGTGGTCACCTATGAGGTTTTCATGCGCTACGCCTTCCGCGCACCGACCACCTGGGCCTATGACACATCCTACATGCTTTATGGCACGCTGTTCATGATGGCCGGGGCCTATGCGGTTTCCCGCAATGGGCATGTGCGGGGCGATTTTCTGTATCGGAATTTCAAGCCTGAGACCCAGGCGAAGTTCGATCTTGTTCTTTACATCATCTTCTTCTTTCCAGCGATCTTTGCCTTCATGATTTCCGGCTGGACCTTCTTCGCGCAAAGCTTCGCGCAGAATGAAAGGTCCATGTTCAGCCCCACGGGCCCGGTGATCTGGCCCTTCAAGCTGTTGATCCCGGTTGTTGGCGTATTGTTGCTGCTGCAAGGCTTTGTGGAAGTGGTGCGCTGCGTCCGCTGTATCCGAGAAGGCGAATGGCCGAAGCGGCTTTCTGATGTGGAAGAATTGGACCAGCAAATCCTGGCCGCCGCCGCCGAACAGGACCCCGAGGAATTGGCGCGCCGCATGGCCGCTTCCGGCCAGATCCCCTTAGACACGCCAAAGAAGGGCTAAAGCGCCATGTCTGACGGTATGCTCGGGCTTACGCAGCTCTTTCTATTCTTGTTCTTTATCATGCTGGGTTTTCCAATCGCCTTCACGCTGATGGCGATGGGGTTGTTCTTTGGCTACCTTGCCATGGACGGGCGCGTCTTCGATCTGCTGGTGCAGCGCACCTATGCGGTGATGTCGAATGATGTGCTTATCAGCGTGCCGCTTTTCGTGTTCATGGGCTACATCATTGAACGCGCGAATATCCTGGACCGGCTATTCCGATCCTTGCAGATGGCAAGCGGGAATATTCCGGGCTCACTCGCTGTGGCAACGCTTGCGACTTGCGCGCTATTCGCAACCGCGACCGGGATTGTGGGCGCGGTAGTGACACTCATGGGCCTGCTTGCTTTCCCGGCCATGTTGCGCGCGGGCTATGATGTGAGGCTGGCATCAGGTGTCGTTTGCGCCGGTGGCTGCCTTGGGATCCTTATTCCGCCTTCCATCATGCTTATCCTGTTCGGCGCGACCGCAGGCGTTTCCGTGGTGCAGCTTTATGCCGCGGCCTTCATCCCCGGCGTTATGCTGGCGGGGCTGTATATTCTTTATGCCATGGGCATCGCCATCGTGAAGCCGGAAATGGCCCCACGCTTGCCGCCCGATGCCGTGAATATCGCCTTCAGCCAGATTGCGATTTCGCTGCTGACGTCTTTCATCCCGCTCGCGGCACTGATTGGCATGGTGCTCGGCGCCATTCTGATGGGGCTTGCGACACCATCCGAAGCCGCCGCCATGGGCAGCCTTGGGTCCATTATCTTAGCCATTGTCTATCGATCCTTTTCCTTTGCCAAGCTCAAGGAAAGCGTGTTCCTGACCGCGCGCACCTCCGCCATGGTGTGTTGGTTGTTTGTGGGGAGCGCGATTTTCTCATCCGTCTTTGGCTATCTGGGCGGGCAGGATCTGGTGGAGCAATTCTTCAAATCCCTACCGCTTAATACCTTCACCTTCATGATCCTGGCGCAGTTGCTGATCTTCATCCTGGGCTGGCCTTTGGAATGGACGGAAATCATCGTGATTTTCGTGCCGATCTTCCTGCCGCTTTTGGATGATTTCGGCGTTGATCCAATGTTTTTCGGTGTGATGGTGGCGCTGAACCTGCAAACCTCCTTCCTGTCGCCGCCAGTTGCCATGGCAGCGTTTTACCTGAAGGGCGTGGCGCCGAAGCACGTACGGCTTGAGGATATCTTCAAGGGCTGCATGCCCTTCATCTATATCGTCATCATGTGCATGCTGATGATTTATGTCTTCCCCGGCCTGGTCACCTGGCTGCCGGAACAGCTCTATGGCTCAACGCCGGTCAGTGGTACTCCAGTCCAATTGGATGCGCCGCCTGAAGGTGGCTTCCAGGAAGATGAAGCCCTGAAGATCGCAGATTAGTCATGGACCAGGAACTCATGAAGCGCGCCGTCGGCAATATTGCGGGCGCCTTTGCAACCGGCGATCCGCTAGCGCCGCTGCCGGCGGAAATGGCGCCGCATGATCGCGACACCGCCGATGAATTGGCTGGGCAGGTGCTGGAATGGCTTGGTTTCGCGCCTTGTGGCGTGCGGCTGGCCCCGGCGGCGGATGGCAGCATGATCGCGGGGCCAATGCTTGAGGCACGCTTCCTGGATGATGGCGCGCGGATTGCGACGGAAATCATGCGCCATGGCCGAGCCTCGGCGGCCTTGCTGGGCGTCTTGGGCGCGGCGTTGGAACCCGATGCCACGACGCCACCCGAAATCACCGCCCTGCACCCCGCCCTTGATGTGAGCGCCAGCCGCTTCACAAATGGCCCCACGGATCGCCTTGCGGAAATCGCCGATCTGGCAGGGCTTGGCCTGCTGGTGCTCGGCAAGCGGCGGCCTGTAGCCGAAGCGCTCAGCCGTGTCGCGTTGATTGAGGGCGGAGGCTCGCCCAAGGGCAGGCCCTTCGACGTGCATGCTGCCTTTGCGGCTGCAGCGGCTGAAGCACGCAGGCTCGGCGGCCTTCCGGCAGGCGCGGTGCTGGTGGTGGCCGGGCTCGGCGCACCGGTGCTGGCGCTGAAGGCAGGGGCGAGGCTCACCGCACGCTTCACCGGCATTGGCAAGGTTAGCGCTAGCTTCGGGTGATGGGTTTGATCAGCCGACACTAGCCATTCCGACTCATCATTTTTTGGTCGCGCCGTGAAGTCGCGTTGCGGCGAGCCTGTTTTCGCCATAAAGGTCACTTATTCAAAATTTACTCAAGTAAATATAAAATCTCATTTAAAATATGTATTTTTTTGATGTTAAAAGCGCAGTATTTATATGTTTTGAAATCTATTTAATGGAAATATTCAAATTTTTAATTTGCCCTTTTTCGGCCTTAATTCAACCTTGCGCCCTTCTATCCTATGGGGAAAATTTTTCACTTGCCCCGCATACCCATTTCGACTATCGAACCTCTCATGACGACCGCCAAGGCTTCGTCGGCACCCCCGGGCCGGCGAAATGGCGTGGTGCTCCAGCGTGCTTTGCTGCGGAGCGCCCGTCCCCCAAGGTTTCGTTCTTCCGGGTATTCGGCCCCTGCGGCCTTCAGCCTTTTTCTCCGCAAAGCGCGCAGCGCCTCAGCCGTGACGCTTGCGCTTTTGCTGAGCCTTTTCGGCGCCGCCTGCGCGGGCCCGCCGGCGCCGGTCACGCAAGCCTCAGACGCGCTGGCGCGCGAGGCCAATTCACCGCGCGCTGCCTGCCTTGTCGCCGCGCGCCAGGCCGAAATCACCCATGGCGTGCCGGAAGGGCTGCTGACCGCCATCGCGCTGAATGAAAGCGGGCTGCATGCCTATGCGCTCAATCTGCGGGGCCGCGCCTATTTCCCGAATAGCCGAGAGGAAGCGCGCCGCATGCTTGTGGCCGCAGGCGGGCGCGGCATGGCCGGGTGCTTCCAGATCAATGCTAGGGTTCATGTGGCGCGTGGCGAGGATTGGCCGCTTGATCCGCCTCAGGCAGCCGATTGGGCGGCGCGCTATCTGGTGCGGCATTATGAAAATCATGGCGATTGGGGCCGCGCGATATTGCGCTGGCATGGGGCTTCAGCGTCGCGCGGCGGCACGCAGATCATTTGCCGCGTGCATAGCAAGCTGGAAGTCACGGCGCCGGGCAGCACCCTGTTTAATGATCGGTGCCGCCCAGGGGCATCTCAATGGGCGCGCATCAGGCAAAATGGCGCGGCCCATTTGGAAGTGGCGGAATCCGCCGACTAGGCGGAGGCGCCCTTAAGGCGCCGCCCGCACCCCCATCGCCAGCGTTCTTTCATCCATGCGCGGTTCATGGCGCAGGCCCTTACGCAGGCCCCAGGTGTTCAAATACTGCACCAATTGGATCAGTGGTTCTTCATCGGCATAACGGGCGATGGCTTCGTGCCAGATCTTCTCCCGCGCTGCATCATCCAGCGTGGCCGATCCGCGCGCGGCGAATTCATCGAAAACCGGGCTTGAAAACCGTGCATTATTATTGGCGCCGGTCAGGCGCTGACGGTCATGGGTTGCGACTGTATTGACCAGGAAGTTCGAAGCCTCCCCAGTGGAACTGCCCCAGGCGCCGATCTGCATGGCGTATTCCACCCGCGCGCGGCGGGGCACAAAGGCTGTCCAAGGCGCGGCATCTACCGCGGTGCGAATGCCAATCCGCGTCCACATCTGTGCCACAGCCTGCGCCAGCCGCGCATCATTCGGCCAGCGGTCATTTGGGGTATGCAGCGTGATGCGGAAGCCATCCGGATAGCCCGCTTCGGCCAAAAGCCGCTTCGCCCCATCGGGGTCAAAACGCCTGGGCTTTACGGCAGGGTTATAGCCAAAGGTACCCTCCGGCAGCCATTGCGCGGTGGCGGTCGCCGCCCCTTCCATCACGCGGTCCACCAAAGCATCCCGGTTGATCGCCATGGAAAGTGCGCGACGCACCCGCACATCCTTCCAGGGGTTCACTGTCAACGGCGTGCCATTATTATCCGTAATCAACGGCGTGCCGCCATCGCGCGAATAATCCGGCACCATGTAAACAGTTCGGAGGCTTGGGATTTCCGTGACGGTCACGCGCGGGTCGCGCCGAAGGCGCGCCAGATCGCTGGTTGGGATTTGTTCGATGATGTCCACATCGCCCGCGAGCAAAGCAGCGGTGCGCGAGGCATCATTCAGCAAAAAGCGCTGATTGGACCGCGCCCAGGGTTCCTTCGGCCCCCAATAGCCATCATGGCGCGCCAATTCCACTCGATCGCCAGAACGATAGGACAGCAGCCGATAAGGCCCGGTGCCGATGGCGGCCTTGCCGGAATTGAAATCCTCACTGCTCGCACCTTCCGCCGCGTGGCGGGCGATGATGCAAACCGAAGCAAGGTCAAGCGGCATCAGCGGATGCGGCGCGCTGGTATGCAGGATCAGCGTATGCGGATCGGGGGTTTCCACCTTGGTGATCGCGCGCAGAAACCCACCAAAGCCGCCCGGGCTATTGGGCACCCCGGCCTGCACGCGGGCGAAGGTGAAGACTACATCATCGGCGGTGAAGGGCTTGCCATCATGCCAGGTCACACCGCGCCGCAGCTTGAACTCCCACACCGTGTCGGAGACAACGCGCCAGCTTTCGGCCAAGCTCGGCTGCGGGCCGGCGCGTTCATCGCGTTCCACCAGCCGGTCAAAAATGTGATGCGTCAGCGCATTATTCGGCCCGACATTATGGAAATGGGGATCAATCGTCGTCACCGGCGCGCCAAGCCCAACGGTCAGCGTTTGCGCGCTTGGCGTGCTGATGGCCAAGGGCAGCGCGATCAGCGCGGCAAGCAGGGTTTTGGTCGGATAGTTCATCGCAGCCTCCCGGACAGTTCTTGCCCGGAAGGCTAACGCGGCTTGGCGCCGCCGCGCCAGAGCTTTGCAGTAAAAAAGCTACGCTACCTTACCCGACGATCACTTCTTATTGGCGAAAAGGCACAAATACTCCCAAGCCATGGTGGCCGCAGCCAGTGCCGTGATTTCCGAGACATCATAGGCAGGCGCCACTTCCACAAAATCCGCGCCGCGAAAATCCACGCCCGCCATGCCGCGCAGAATGGCCTGGGCCTGCCAGCTTGCCAGCCCGCCAATCTCCGGCGTGCCGGTGCCAGGCGCGAAGGCGGGATCAAGCCCGTCAATATCGAAGGAAAGATAGCAAGGGCCTTCGCCCAGCACATCGCGTATTTGCCCGATCACCGAAGTGATCGGCGCCTGATGCACATCCTGCGCGGACAGGACGGTCGCCCCCTGGTCGCGGGTCCAGGCATAGTTTTCCGGCCAAGCGGGGGCGCGAATACCGACCTGCACCATGCGCCGCGGTTCCACTAGCCCTTCATTCAGGGCATGCCAAAACACCGTGCCATGGGCGAAGCTTTGGCCGAAATTATCCTCGCCCGTATCCATATGCGCATCCACATGCAGCAGGCCGAGCGGTACTCCGAGCCGCTTCTTCAGCGCCCTGAGCAATGCCAGCGTGATGCTATGCTCCCCGCCAAAGGCAATCAGATGCGCGAGCCCCGTGGCCTGTTCTTCAATCAGGGCAAGGCTTTTTTCCATATCGCCCAGCGCGATGTCGAATTCCCCAAGATCAGAAAGATCAAGAGCGGCTGGCTTGGCGCCGCTGATCGGGTGGCGCCCATCGGTCAGCATGCGCGCCGCAGCGCGAATGGCGCGTGGCCCATCACGCGCACCGGCCCGGTTGGTCGTGCCGATATCAAGCGGCACGCCGGCCACGCAAAAGGCAGCGCTGCGATCATGCGCGCGCGCGCCAAGAAAGGAATGAGGGGCAGCAAAGGTAATGGGGGCGGACATGGGCGCTTTCTGCAACCCGCCCCCTTCCCTGTCCAGGGGGCGGCACCCATCGTGAAACAAATCCCTGGTGCGACGGGACGCTCAGCAAAGCGCCCCGGTGTCAGGGCATTAGCCCTGGCGTTCCACCATAAGCTTCTTGATCTCACCAATCGCCTGCGCGGGGTTCAGCCCCTTGGGGCAGGTGCGCGTGCAATTCATGATGGTGTGGCAGCGATAAAGCCGGAAGGGGTCTTCCAGATTATCCAAGCGCTCCCCGGTGGCTTCATCACGAGAATCCGCGATCCAGCGATAGGCCTGCAACAACACCGCCGGGCCCAGATACCGGTCCCCATTCCACCAATAGGACGGGCAGGAGGTTGAGCAGCAGAAGCACAGAATGCACTCCCACAAGCCATCCAGCTTCGCGCGTTCCTCCTTGGATTGCAGGCGTTCCGCATCGGGCGGCGGGGGCGTGTCTGATTTCAGCCAGGGTTCCACGCTGCGAAGCTGCGCGTAGATTTGCGACAGATCCGGCACCAGATCTTTCACCACCGGCATATGCGGCAGCGGGTTGATGCGCACATCGCCCTTCACCTCATCAATCGGCTTCAGGCAGGCCAGCGTATTCAGCCCATCAATATTCATGGAGCATGAACCGCAAATCCCTTCCCGGCAGGAACGCCGGAAGGTGAGCGTGCTGTCCACCTCATTCTTGATCTTAATCAGCGCGTCCAGCACCATCGGCCCGCATTGGTCGAGATCAATTTCGAAAGTATCATTGCGCGGATTTTCGCCGGAATCAGGGTCCCAGCGATAAATCTTGAAATTCTTGACCTGTTTCGCGCCGGTGGGCGCCTTATGCGTCTTGCCGGTGCCGATGGTGGAATTCTTGGGCAGGGTGAAAGTAGCCATCTTCTTGTGTCCTAATACACGCGCGCCTTGGGGGGGAAGACCTGCACTTCATTCGTCAGCGTGCGCATCTTCACATCGCGATAATCAAGCTTCACTTCCCGCTTGTCATTCACCCAAGCCAGCGTGTGCTTCATCCAGTTATCATCGTCGCGATCAGGGAAATCCTCATGTGCATGGGCGCCGCGGCTTTCCTTGCGCGCTTCGCCGCCGACAACCGTGGTCAGCGCATTGCCGATCAGGTTATCAAGCTCCAGCGCTTCCACCAGATCGCTGTTCCAGATCAGGCTGCGATCGGCGATTTTGATGTCGCCATAGCTGCCCGCGACCTGCGCCATTTTCGCGACCCCTTCCTTCAGCAATTCTGACGTGCGGAAAACCGCCGCATGGGTCTGCATGGTGCGCTGCATGGCCAGGCGAAGCTCGGCGACATTGGTGCCGCCCTTGGCGTGGCGCACACGATCAAAGCGATCGAGGCTGGACTCACCCGCCTTGGACGGCAGCGGCGGCTGGGAAGCGCCGGGCTTGATGGTCTCTGCCGCGCGATGCGCTGCCGCGCGGCCAAACACCACGAGGTCAAGCAGCGAATTCGTGCCAAGGCGGTTTGCGCCATGGACGGAAACGCAAGCGGCTTCACCCACGGCCATCAGGCCCTGCACCACGCGGTCCTGGTCCTTCGCGGTTGGGTTCAGCACTTCGGTATGAATATTCGTGGGAATGCCGCCCATATTGTAATGTACGGTTGGCAGGATGGGGATCGGTTCCTTGGTCACATCCACGCCCGAGAAAATCTTGGCGGTCTCCGAAATCCCCGGCAGGCGTTCATGCAGAATGGCCGCGCCCAGATGTTCCAGATGCAGATGGATATGATCACGCTCTGGCCCCACGCCGCGGCCTTCGCGGATTTCCATGGACATGGCGCGAGAAACCACGTCGCGGCTCGCCAAATCCTTGGCCGTCGGCGCATAGCGTTCCATGAAACGCTCGCCTTCCGAATTGGTCAGATAGCCACCTTCACCGCGCGCCCCTTCCGTGATCAGGCAGCCGGCGCCGTAAATTCCGGTTGGGTGGAATTGCACGAATTCCTGATCCTGCAAGGGCAGGCCCGCGCGCAGCACCATCCCGCCGCCATCACCCGTGCAGGTATGGGCCGAAGTGCAGGAGAAATAGGCGCGGCCATAGCCACCAGTCGCCAGCACCACGCTTTGCGCGCGGAAGCGATGGATGGAACCATCTTCCAGGCACCACGCCGTCACACCACGGCAGGCACCTTCATCATCCATGATCAGGTCAAGCGCGATATATTCAACAAAGAACTCGCAGCCATGCTTCAAGGATTGCTGATAGAGCGTGTGCAGAATGGCGTGCCCCGTCCGGTCAGCCGCGGCACAGGCGCGCATCGCTGGCGTCTTGCCGTAATCCTGCATATGCCCGCCAAAGGGGCGCTGATAGATGCGGCCATCTTCGGTGCGGCTGAAGGGCACGCCGTAATGTTCAAGTTCAATAACCGCTGGGATGGCTTCGCGGCACATATATTCAATGGCGTCCTGGTCACCCAGCCAGTCAGACCCCTTCACGGTGTCATACATGTGCCAGCGCCAATCATCTTCGCCCATATTGCCAAGCGCGGCGCCAATGCCGCCTTGGGCTGCGACGGTGTGGCTACGCGTCGGGAAGACCTTGGTAATGCAGGCGGTCTTCAGCCCCGCCGCCCCCATGCCAAACGTGGCGCGCAGCCCGGCGCCACCAGCGCCTACCACCACCACATCATAGGTATGGTCCACAATCCGATAGGCGCCATTGGAAGGCTTGCTGATCGCATTCATTGCTTCATCTCATCCTGCCAAGCGGCGGGGAATACGCCCCGGACCCGCATTAATCCTCAACCAAAACTCAAAGCGCGATGCGCAAAACACTCAGGGTTGCAGCGAGCCACATCAGCACGGCAAGCCCATTCACCGCGCAAATCGCCGCAAAGCGCTTCAACTCATCACGCACATAGTCTTCAATCACCACCTGCAAACCAGCCGCCGCGTGATGGAGCGCCGCGGTCAGGAAAGCCAGCAGGAAGACTGCATTGAATGTATTGCCGATCCATTCCAATACAACCACGTAATCGGCGCCCATCAAGCGCGTCAGGGAAAAGATCAACCAGATCGAAAGCGGCAAAAGCGCGATGGAGGTCACGCGCTGCATCCACCAATGCCGCGTGCCGCCCTTGGCGGAGCCAATGCCGCGCGCGCGCCCGAGCGGGCTGCGAAGTGAACGGATTGAGGCGCTGTCTTCAGCCATGATGATGCCTCCTCAGACCAAAATCAGCAGCCAGGTGAGAATGGTCAGCACCGCCGTGCCAATCACCACCAAGCGCCCGGAACGATAGGCATCTTCCATGGCGAAGCCGTGGCCCGCATCCCAGAACAAATGCCGTATGCCTGCCAGCGTGTGATACCAGGCCGCAATGGTCAGCCCAAACAGCACGACCCAGCCAAGGAAGGACCCAAAGACCCATTGTGCCGTGGCGAAAGCACCCTGCCCCGTACCGGCCGCGACAAGCCACCAAACCAACAGCACCAAGCCGCCGCACCACGCCACACCGGAAATACGGTGCAGAATGGACAGCAGGCTCGTCATTTGCGTCATGTCATAGACTTGCAAATGCGGCGACAAAGGCCGGCGCGTCAGCGTGCCATCGGAACGACGACCAACCATGGCCGCCTCCCGCGCATCTTTTATCCTTGCCATCAACCCAACTCCAACGATTCGACTCCACGCGGAGACCGCGCCGGCGAACTTCTTCCCTGCCTTTGTAAGTGGCGCATGCCATAGCGTCAAATCAGGCAGACACTGGCCATACTGACACGAAATGATTGACGAATTCGCCTCTCGGGCGCAGTTTCGAAGGCCAAACTGACAGGGGCCCCAGGGCTCATGAGCGCTGCAACTTCCGAAGCCCCTGGCGCCGGCCAGGATGCCCGAATCATCGCCCTGATCGGCACCGGGCATTTCCTGTCCCATTTCTACATGCTCTGCCTGCCGCCGCTGTTTTTGGTCTGGCGGGAGGAATTTGGCGCTTCCTATGCTGAATTGGGCCTGACCGTCGCGCTGATGAGCGGCACGACGGCCCTGCTGCAAACCCCGGTAGGCTTCGCGGTGGACCGCTACGGCGCCCGGCCCTTCCTGGTGGGCGGCACGCTGATCATGGCGCTTGCCATCTCCGCCATGGCTTTCGCGCCGGGGGTTTGGGCGCTGTGGCTGCTCGCGATCATCTCGGGCGTGGGCAATAGCGTGATCCACCCGGCGGATTACGCGATACTCGCCGGCAGCATCCGGCAGGAACGTATGGGCCGCGCCTTTGCGATGCATACCTTCACCGGCAATCTGGGCTTTGCTTTGGCACCGCCCGTCATTGCCCTGCTGATGACGGTCATGGGCTGGCGGGAAGCGCTTTTGCTGGTGGGCCTGCTCGGCGTGCCGGTGGTGGGCGCCATTCTGCTGCAAAGCCGCATCCTGAAGGACCAGGCCAAGCCCAAAACCACCGATGAGGCCGGGCCATCGGGACGCGAATTGCTGCTTTCCCGCCCCATGCTGCTGTTCTTTGCCTTCTTCCTGCTCTCGGCCGCGGCGGGTTCGGGCATTCAGGCCTTTGTCATCACTGTTCTGGGCAAGCTTTGGGCGACACCCATCGCCACCGCGTCCATGGTGCTGACGGGCTATATGGCGGGTGCGACAGGCGGCACGCTGGTCGGCGGCTGGTTCGTGGACCGCGCAAAAGCCAGAGGGCTGATGGGATTCATGACCATCCTGACCCTTTTCGCCATGGCGATGTTCCTGGTGCTGGGGCTGGTCGCGTTGCCGGAAATCGCCGTGCCAGGGATCGGGCTGCTTGCTGGCCTCGCCATGGGGGCGTCGCGCACCCCGCGCGATGTCATGCTGAAGGATGCCTGCCCGCCGGGGCAGATCGGCAAGGTGTTTGGCTTTGTGTCCTCTGGGCTGCCTTTGGGGGGCGCCATTACGCCCGTGCCGCTCGGGTTTCTGATTGATATGGGCTACCCGGAATTGGTGCTGCCGGTGGTCGCGCTGCTGCTGGGGCTTTCGCTGCTGTGCGCGGGCGGGGCGCGCGCCAGCAGCAAAGCGACGAAAGCGCGCGCCGTTGCGGCTGAATGACACAAGATGAGCACCTTTGATGAAGGGGTTGCCCTATCCGCCTGGATAGCGGTTGCGGTTGTCGCGGCTTCGGGGGCGCTCAGCGCATCACGCAAACAACTTGATCCGGTGGGGTTCATCCTGATCGCCTGCGTCACAGCCTTTGGCGGCGGCACGGTGCGGGATTTGATCCTGGGCGCGCCGGTGTTTTGGCTGAAGGCGCCGGGCATGGTGCTGCTGGCGGCGGGGGTTGCCTTGCTCGTCTTCTTCACGGCGCATCTGGTCGAACGCCGCTTCCTCGCTTTGTTGTGGGCGGATGCGGTGGGGCTTGGCATCTTCGCGGTGCTCGGGGCCGAATCAGCCTTGCGTTGGGGCGCAGACCCTTGGGTTGCGATCCTGATGGGCACCATCACGGCAACCGCCGGCGGCATTTTGCGCGATATCATCTGCGCGGAATTGCCGCTGATCCTGCGCCGAGAAATCTACGCCACTGCGGCGGCCTTCGGTGCCGCGATTTTCGTGGCACTGATCCTTGCCGGGCTGCCGCGCGATATCGCACTACCCATCGGCGTGCTTGCCGGTTTCGCGCTGCGCGGTGCGGCCATTCTGCGCGGCTGGTCCATGCCGACCTATAAGGCGCGGCCCGGTCGCGATTACCCGGATGAACGATAAAGCATTTTCAAGCCACGCGGAAACGCTTGGCGGCTCGGAAAATGCGGTCAAACAAAGGCATTGACACATGTCGCCCTACGCCATCGCGGTAATGTTCACTTTGGCGAGTACGGCGCTTTATGCCCTTGGCTATGCGCTGGCGAAGGTTTTGGCGGAAACCCTGCACCCTTTTGAGATCACCTTTCTGCGTTCTGCCCTGGTGCTTGGTTCTGTCCTGGCGCTGACCATGGTGAAGCCAGCCCCCTTGGCGACCATCACGCGCATCGCTTTGCCAGCGCGCCCCTGGGCGCAGCGCCTGACGGGTGCGATGTTGATATTCTCCTCAACCCTTGGCGTGATCGGATATTGGCTGGTGCCAATTACCGAAGCCGCCGCCCTTGGTTTCACCGCGCCCGTCATCCTGGCCGCGCTTGGTGCGCTGTGGTTGAAGGAGAAAGTCTCCGCCAGGCGTTGGATTGCCGTGCTGCTTGGCTTCGCCGGCATGCTGGTGGTGGTGCGCCCGGGCGGAGAGCTTTTCACCTGGTACGCTGCAATCCCCGTCGCCTCCGCACTGTCCTACGCCACCTATCAGGTCATGGCGCGGCGCATTCGCGATGTGGCGAGCGCGGAAGACATCACAACGCAAGGCGCGCTGATGGGTGTTGTGCTGCTGGCGCCCGCCATGCTGGTGCTGTGGCAGAACCCCGATCTCCTCACCTGGGGTCTGATTGTGATCTATACCTTGCTGCAAACGGCGGCCTTGCTTTTCCTTGCTGGCGCGGTACGGCGGGCGGAGGTCTCCGCCCTTGCCCCCTGGCAATATGCGCGGATCGCCTTCGCACTTGCCCTTGATGCGGTGATGTTTGACCGCTGGCCAGGGCTTTGGGCCTTGGCAGGGTGTTTGCTGATTGCGGCGGGTGGGTTGGTGCTGGCTTGGCCGGCGCGAAAATAGGCCGGGGGGGCCAGAAAGCCCACCCCGCTCACCCCCCGAGCCCTATCAGGCCATAAAACGCCAGGATCAGCAGCATCAGCGCAATGCCCGCCACCGGCCAGGGGCGCGTTGCGTCTTCCAAGCGCACAACTGCGCGCGCCGCAGCATCACGCCAAGGGGAGCCGCGCTCAGCAAACACCAAGACATCACCTGCCGGCACTTCCGGCACGCGCTGAAAAATGCGGTTCCAAAACAGCGCGAAAACCGCCCCGGCCAATACCGGCGCGATGGTCGAAATGCTCCACAACCCCTCCGGCGCCTTGCCAGTCACCACGTTATAAAGCGCCCGAGGCAACACCAGCGCCGCCAACGCCAAAACCAGCCACGGCCCGGCAAGGCCCCAATGCGGCGTGGCTTGCGGTGCCTCCCCCATCGCCATGCGCAGCCTTTGCACAAAATGCAGCATCAATGCGGTTGACCCGAAGGCGGAAAACATCGCCGCCATCGCGGCCAGCCCGGCGCCGAGTTCGGGCTTGACCGCGGCCTTCGCCAAAGCCCCACCTGTGGGCGGCAAGCCGCCAAAGCCAAGCGCCAGCAGCAACGCCAAAGGCAGCACCAGCACCCGCCCTGCCGGGCCAACGGCCAGCGCCAGACCAACCCCCAGAAACAGCGCCCCCTTGGCCAGCATGTGATTCAGCGCATAAAACGCGGCATGCAACGGCGTCTCCGCCAGCCCAAGTAAAAGCCCCATGCCGAGTGTTGCCGCCACCACGCCCATTTGGCTGACACTGGAATAGGCCAGGATGGTTTTCGGGTTGCGCTGCGTGAGGCCCATGGCCACACCCCAATAGGCCGTCGCAAAACCAAGCGCGGCGAGCAAGGCACCATCAGGCGCCGGCACGCCATCAAAGGGCAAAAAGCGAATCAAGCCGATGACGCCCGCCTTGATGATGGCGCCGCTCAACACGGCGGAACCCGGCGCCGGTGCAGCTGGATGCGCGATGGGCAGCCAGACATGCAAGGGCATCAGCCCCATCTTCAACCCAAAGCCAAGGATCAGCAGCAGCGCAATCACCGCCCCGCCCGGCGTGGTGCGCAGTACGGGCGCGACATCGGCAATCGCCACACTCTCAATCCCGGCGCGGCCATGCAGCAACGCGAAGGCTAGCAGCAAAGCAATCTCACCCACCACGGCCAGCAGCAGATAAAGCCCGCCCGCGCGCCGCGCCTTGGGCGTCCCATCATGCGCCACCAGGCCGAAGGCCGCCAGGCTCACCACCGCAAAGGCCAGATAGAAGCTCAAAAGATCGCCCGCGATGAATACGCTAAGACAGCCTGCCTGCGTCAGCAGCCACCAGGCGGCGAAGCGCTGCGCTGGCGGCCCGCTGCCAAGCTGGGCGCGCGTGAAAACACCCGCGGCACTCCATAGCAAAGCCGCTCCACCCAGCAGCAGCGCCCCCGGCGCATCCAGCAGCAGGGTGATCTTGATGTCGCCGGGGTGGAGGACGAGTGACGTGCCCATCGCCAAGGGTGCAATCAGCAGCGCCGGCAGCGGTGCCAGCCAAAGCGCGTCCACAATGCGCGCACGCCCCCCCGGCAAAACCAGCGCCAGCAGCATCAGCAATGGCAATAGCGGCACAAGCGGCAGCAGGTTCATGGCCCGATCACCGGCTGGCCAATCTGCGCCATGCCCAGCATGGAAAGCGGCAGCAGCCCAAGCAGCATGGATAGCAGTGCGAGCACCAGCACCGCGCCTTCCTGGATGCGTGGCACGGGGCGCGGTATTGCCCCCGCTGGCGCTGGCGCCAGGGCGGCAGCGATAAGGCGATAGACATAACCGCCGGTCAGCAAGCCACCCGCCAGAATCACCAGCGACCACCACCATTGCCCGGTATCCACCGAAGCGCGCAGCAGCATCCATTTCGCGGTGAAGCCGCCACTCGGCGGCACGCCCATCAGCGAAAGCCCGCCAATCGCAATCGCGAGTACCGCAAAGGGCGCGGCGCGCGCGGCGCCGCAAAGCCCGGACACCCGGTCCTCTCCGATGGATTGCACAATCAGCCCGGCTGCCAAAAACATCGCGGCCTTGGCCAAGGCGTGGGAGACCGCCTGCATCATGCCCCCCATCCAGGCGCGCGTCGCCGCATCGGGATCGCCCGCCATCAGCAGGGGAAACATCAGGAACAGATAGCCGATTTGCGCGACAGTCGAATAAGCGATCAGCGCCTTCAGCTTTTCCTGCCGGAGCGCCACTACGCTGCCCACCAGAATTGCTGCCGCGCCAAGGGCGGCGAGCAATTCCGCCCCTGCCACGGGCGGGCCAGGCAGCACCCAGAACCACAGCCGCACCAGCAAGACAAAGGCGCCCTTGACCACAAGCCCGGAGAGCAAGGCGGAACCCGCCGGCGGCGCCCCGGCATGGGCTGGCGGCAGCCAAAGATGCAAGGGAAACACGGCCATCTTCGCGAGCAGCCCAACCGTCATCAAGGCACCCGCGAGGCGCGTTGGCGCATCGGCGCGCGTATTCCCGGCAAGCAAGCCGATATCAAGCGTCCCATAGGCGCCATAGAATAGCGCGCAGCCGAGCAGATAGAGCACCGACCCCAGCAGCGCGAAAAGCAGATACCGCAGCTCTGCCTTGAATTGTGAAGGCCTTCCATCCAGGCAGGCGAGTGCCAAAGCGGTGAAGGTCAACATCTCCAGCGCCACAAACAGGCTAAACAGATCGCGCGCGAGAAAGGCAACCGCAAGAGACGCCGCCAATGCCGGCAGCAGGCACCAATAGGCAAAGGCCGCGCGCCCGCCCTTGTCCCAGGATGGCGCCGGATAGGCGGCGCGGCCAAAAAGCCCGGCAGCAACCAGAATAATGGCGGCGGCGAGCAGCATCGCCGCCGCAAGCCCATCGGCGGCGAGTGCTATGCCAATCGGCGGCGCAAAACCGCCGATGTGATAGGAAATGGGCTCACCCTGCCTGATGACGGCAGCGACGATGGCAACCGCAAGCGCAAGCCAAAGCCACAGCGCGCCACGCGCCACGCGGGACGCGGCCTGGCCGCCATGCACAAAGGCAAGCAGCGTCGCGCCAAGCGGCAGCGCGATGGCCAGCACCAAAAGGGCTCCGCCCAGCGTTCCAGTCATTCTGGTGGCGTACCGGGATTGGCGGGCGGTGCGGGGTCTTCCGCCAGCGTCACCGCGCCTGTTGTCTGATGCAGGCGAAGTGTCAGCACCAGGGCCAGCGCCGTGGCGGCAAAGGCCACCACCAGCCCGGTAATCACCATGGCTTGCGGCACGGGATCCGCTGGCAGTCCCGCCGCCGCCCCGCGCCGCGCCGCCACGCCAAATACCAGGAATACGCCAATGCCGAGCAGGTTGAAGGCAATCACCTTCCGCAGCACGGATGATTGCGCGAGCATTCCATAAAGCCCAAGCCCCACAAGCCCGGCCGCCGCAAGGGCAAAGGGGGTGATGGCATTCATCGCGGCGCGCGCCGTTCAGGCGGCCCGGCAATCATACAGGCCAGCGCGGCGGCGACAGATAATGTCATGGCCGTTTCGATCAGCAGGATCAGCGGTTTGGCAAAGCCCGGCGGATAGGCCAGGAAACCCTCCGCCCAGGCAAAACCCGCCAGCCCGACAATCAGAAAAACCAGCGGCCCCGCAGCAATGGCAAGCCTGAGGCGCATGTCGCTGATGCTGGGCGGCGCCGTAAGCCCCGCAATCCAAGGCAATACCCACATGGCTGCCAGCACCGCGCCGCCCTGGAATTTCCCGCCCGGCGCATCGGCGCCGACCCAGGCGATATAAATGCCGATCACAATCCCAATCGGCGGCAGCACCCTGGCGAGGAAAGCGAGCGGCCCATGCGGTTCGGCCACAAAAGCCGGCCCCGGCGCGCGGCCCCAGCGGCGTTCTGGCGCCATGGACCAGATGGCAAAAACCGCAAAGACCAGCACGGCGGATTCAAGCAGCGTATCCAGCGCACGCTGCGCCATCAGCACTGCCGTCACCGGATTGCCCAGGCCGGTCGGCGCCATGGTTTCGAGTATTGGCGCAGCGAGGCTCGGCGCGGGATCGGGCAGGGTGTGCAGTGCATGGGCCAAAAGCGCGGCCAGGAGCACCGAAAATGTCGCCGCCAACAGGCGTTGCGCGATGGGCGGCGGGGCCGGCGCCAAGGCCCCATTGCTAATGCGGCTTGCGACATAAAGGATGATGACGGAAGTGGCGGCGGCGCCGATCACAGCCTCGGTCAGGGCGACATCGGGCGCTTCAAGCCGCACCCAGGCAAGGGCCGCGATCAGGCCCGTGGAAATGAAGCCAAGGACGGCGCCAAAAAGCGATCGCGCGACAAGGGTGGCAGCGCCCGCGCCAAACAATCCAAGCGCCAGCGGCAAATCAAGCAACCAGGCGGTCACGGCGGCGGGTCCTGTTCACGCCGCACCGCGCCGGCGACAAGCTGCGCCGCCGTTGTGCCGCCCAGCAATACCAGCGCCCAAATCACAACAAGCTTGAGCGCATCCGTGATGCTATCGGCAAGCGGCAGCAAGCCAAGCACGATCAGCCCAAGGCCAAGATTATCCGCCTTGGTCAGCGCATGCACGCGGCTGAGCGTATCGCCAAAGCGCAGCAGGCCAAGCGTGCCGGCGATGAAGAAAAACGTGCCTGCCAGCACGGCTATGGCGGCAAAGATCGAAACCAGCAGGCTCATCGCCGGTCAATCACGCGCGATGCCATGACAAAGGCGACCGAAGCAAAGGCGCCGACCAGGGCGAGGATGAGCGCAACATCAATCAAGGCCGGCCTGCCCGCAGCAGCAAGCAGCAGCAAGGTGCCAATGCCCGCCGTGCTCAGCAATTGCGCGGCAAGCAGCCGGTCAGCGCGTGTGGGGCCGCGCAGCACGCGCACCAGTCCGACAAGGGCGCTCAACATGATTAGCGCGGCGGCGCCTGTCAGCAGTTCAGCCATGCTTGTCGGCCCTTGCGCCATGGACAAAAGCGGCTTCGGTTTCAGCGATGTCCTTTTCAAGCGGCATGGCGAGATCAAGCGCATGCAACCGGAGCCTGCCATCCGGCAAATCCTCAAGCGGGAGCGAGCCGGGGGCGAGGCTTGCCAGCGCCCGAAAGCCATCACGCGACGGTCCGGGCGAGATGGCGAGCGGGACCGCAATCACGCCAGGTGCCAGGCGGGGTGGTGAGGCAAAGGCGCGCAAGGCCACATCCCAGCCCGCGCTGAAGCTTTGCCGCAGCATGATAAACGCGAGGCGCGGCAAGCCGCCAAGCGCAATGCGGCGTTCGCCGGGCGGCAAAAGCCGCAGGCTTGCGGTGGTGGCGCAAAAAGCGGCGAACAGGCCGAAGGGCAAGCCGAAGGGTTCCGCGCCGGTCAGCACCAGCCAGAGGCCAAAAAACACTGCGCCGCGCGCGAGAGCGGCAGGCAGGGCGGATGGCATCGGCACGGAAAGCGGCTCCTTGACGGAAACGATGGTTTCACTATCGCATGGGCGGTTGGGGTGAACAAGGTAAAAGGGGACGTCGCGCTGGGCTGGCGGTGCCCTGACTGTGCAGAGCGTGCGCGCGTGACGCCAAAGGGGAAAGCGGCCTTATTCCTTCAGCAAGGCCCAGAAACTCGGCGTCAGCGCGGCAGGCGCAGCGCCATCGGCAAAGACCGCGAAGCAATCATTGAAGAAGACCACGAAGGCATCGGCATGCGCATGCCCGCCGCGCAGGGTTTGCACCATGCCCCAAGGATCGACCGCGCCATCGGCCCGCGCGCGGAGAGACCCGGCATTATAGGCAATCGCCACTAAGGGCGGGTCGAAATGCGTGGGCAGTCTGCGCCGGATCGCTTGCGCGCGGATCATCGCTGCCCCGGCACGGATGGAAGTGGCGGGGTCAAGCAGGCGCGTCCGATCAATGCTGGTATCGGCCAATACTTCCCGCGCTGTTGCAATCAGCGTTTGCATCAAGCCGGGCGAGACACGATGCGGCGTTGCCGCATCGCTGATAAAACCCGGTTCTTCGCGGATCGCCCCGGCCCGCCCGCCGGATTCCGTACACGCAGTTGCAATCAGCAATTCCACCGGCACGCCGTAAGCGGCGGCGCAGGTTTCAAAAGCTGCACGAAAATCGCGCCAGCAGCGCGTAGCGGTCTCGGGCCTGCCAGGGCTGCGCGGCGGGGCGACAAAACCTTCGACGCGCAGCCCTTCGGGGCTGAGGCGCCAGCGACGCTCCCCCTGCCCCACTGGCGGCGCGCTGCCGGCCATCAGGCGCTGTACATAGGGGTGCAGCATGGCGCGCCAATCCGGCGCAGCAGCAAGCCCCGCTTCAGGCGTTGCCGCACCGGTGATTGGATGCGGCGCGGCTTCGGGGAAAAGCGCGCTCCAGCATTGCCGGCCGATAACGCCATCCGCAGTAAAACCCGGATGTCGCGCCTGCATGCGGCGCTGAAAATCCAGCACGGCGCGATGCGTGGAGGGGCCGAAAATGCCATCGGCGCTGCCCGCCAGCATGCCGGCGCGGATCAGCGCCTGTTGCACAGCGCGCACATCATCGCCGCGTTGCAGCGGCAGGCGGAGGCTGAGTTCTCGGGCGAGTGCCATGACAAATCCTCCTTGTTTCAAACACGACAATCAGTGATGCGAACGGCACGCAAAGCGGCATCATCGGCCAGGCGCTTCAGCGCCGAATCATCGGGAGCCAGCGCCAGGCCGCTACGCGCTTCGCCAATAGCCTCCCGCGCCGAGGCGCAGCGCGCCGCCTCAGACCCCGCCGAGGGGCGTGCGGCGGAAAGCGCGGCACGGCCACGCAGCAAGGCGCCTTCTGCATCAGTCAGCGGCGCGGCCTCAGTAATCACTTCCCGCGCTGCCGGGGCGGCCATGGCGGGGGGTAGGTTTTCAATAGCACAAAGCCGCGCCTGGGTGCGGAGTTTTCGTGCCGGCAGCAGCACTTCTCCCGCGGCCTGTTCCGCCGCCTGGGCAGCGCTGGCGGCGCAGGCAAGCAAACCAGCTTCGCGCGCGCTGGCGCCAGGGCAGGCCGCACCCGGGGCGCGATCCGCAAAGGCCACGGCAAGGCAGGCTTGGGCGCGCATCAGATGCAGGCGCTGGCAGGGCTCTCCCCTTCCGGGCGCGCAATCGGGCACCACGGGTTCATCGGCAATGGCGGCCATGGCACCCGCAGCGCTTTGCTTCTGCCAGCGTTCAAGCTGCGCCACCGGCGCATCCAGCGCGCTGCACGCCGCCAGGGCAAACAGCGTTACGGCGATCAGGCGGATCATGGCATCACCTCCGCCATCAGTTTTATCGGGTCAAGCTTTCTATCTCGCAAATGCCCGGTGAGCATGACCAGCGCTTCAAAGGCAGCGCGGGCTTCGGGCTGGTCCTGGCCCGCCTTGCCGGCGGCGTCCATCAGCCGGTTCACCTGGTCCACACTTGGCAGAGCGCCAAGGCTTGGCGCCAGCGGCGCGAGTGCGGCGGCGATTTTTTCGGGTGTGGCATCGCGTGCGGAAAGATCCGCCAGCAAGGCCGCGCGGAATTCCTGCAAGCCGGCTTCAAGCTCTGCCTGACCGCCCGGAAAGCGCGTGGCATCGGCGCCATATTCGGCCCAGAGCCGTGGGCCGGCATCATCATGGCTGATTTTGTTGAGCAGATCAGCGAAAAACCCAGGGCGCGTTTTCTCATCCTTGAAGGCGCGTGCGAAGATCGGGGAGGCTTCCATGCGCAGTTCCGCCGAGCTTGGCGTGATCAGCCCCACATCAAAAAGCTGAGGCGCGAAGGGTGCTGACAGCACGCGCGCCCGCCAGCGCTGATATTCCGCCGCGCCAAAATGCCAGCCAAGCCCGATGACGGTCGCGACCGCCCCAATCGGCCCCAGCGCCGTTCCTGCGGGCAGGAGCGATGCCGAAGCGCGCAGCAGCGGCGCCAAAGGCTGCGCGCCGATCAGCCCGGCCAGGGCATCGGTGGCCGTCTTCAGCGCGCCTTCAGCACCGGGGCCGCTTTGCTGGCCCTGCAAGGCAGCGGCGGCATCACGCGCCTTGGCAAGTGCATGCGCGGCGCCTTCCGGGACCATGCCCTTCGGCAAAAGCGGGCCGAATTCATCCAAAACAAGCCCAGCAACTTCAATATGCCGCGCCAAGCTGCCCTTGGTGGCTTCAATCCGGCCAGGCAGCGCGGTATCGCGCGCCGCAGCTTCTGCCTTTTGCCGCAGCGCTTCCGCCTCAGCCGCCAGCGCGCCTGTGGCGCGTTCACGTTCGGCTAATTGTTCCGTGGCGCGGCGCGCGATTTGCGCATCCGCCCCGGTGCTGCGGGTGCCGAAATAAAAGCCGAAAACGCCGGTGACGATGCCATTCACATAGCCGGCAATGGCATCCGTGAGGCCAAGCGTCTTTGAAAACAATAACAGCGGCAGGCCGATCACGCCGACGATCAGCGCCAGCAGGGCGCGCACCGTGCCTTCCGGCAAGGCCAGCGGCAGGTCACGCAGGCCGGCCAAGCGTTCCGGCCCGATGGCGGGATTGGCCACCAGCGCGAAGCTGCGCGCCGCGAGCCACCACAGGAAAGCGGCGAAGCCGATGCCGACAAGGAAAATCATCATACCAATCAGGACTGGCAGACCCGTGGCGCCAGGGGCGGCGAAGGCAGCAAACAGCGCTTCCGGCCCCGGCAGGCCAAGCGCGAAACCCGCCCCCAGCACTGCGGCAATGGCCGCACCGGTCAGCAGGATGCTTAGGGGCAGGCGAAGGATATGAAGCAATTCCAAGGTAATGGACTGCCCTACTGCGGTGCCTATGCTGTTCTCTGATGGGATGGCTGGCGGCATGGGCGGGACCTCTTCTGCGGCCCGGATTTATGGTATATATTTCCTATTTTGTCAAGGAATTCTTTCTGAAATCGCCTAGCCCCGCAACACCGCCTCCGCCAGCCGCACCGCATTCAGCGCCGCCCCAAGCCGCACATCATCGCCCACGATCCAAAGCGAAAGCCCTTGCGCCAACGTCGCATCGCGGCGAATGCGGGAGACATAGACCATATCCTCCCCCACAATCTCGGCGGGACTCGCATAGCCGCCATCATCGCGCCGATCGAGCAAGCTGATCCCCGGCGCCTTGCGCAGCGCCTCCCGCGCGTCGCGTTCATTGATTGGTCGATCAAAGGCGATGTTCAGCGCCATGCCAAGGCCGAGCATGACTGGTACGCGCACGCAGGTGGCACTGACCTGAATATCGGGGTCCAGAAGCTTCCTGATTTCAACGCCCATCGCCCATTCTTCCCGCGTCGCGCCATCGGGCATGAAGCGGTCAATATGCGGAATGACATTGAAGGCGATCTGCTTCGTGAAATACTGCGCTTCAGGATTATCATTCACGAAAATGCCGCGCGTCTGGGACCAGAGTTCGTCAATCGCCTCCTTCCCCGCGCCGGAGGCCGGCTGATAGGTGGCCGCCACCACGCGCCGCACGCCGGCGGCTTCATGCAATGGCTTCAAGACCAGCGCCAGGATCAGGCTGGCTGGTAGCGGGCAGGCGATGATCCGCCTTTTGCTGGCGCGCGGCAGCGCCTGGTTTTTCACCCCGGCCACCACCAGCGGCACATCCGGTTCCATATGAAAATGCCCGGATAGGTCTATCGCCATGGCGCCAGCCGCCACCGCGCGCGGCACTTCCACCGCAGCCAGCTTGGCGTCACAGGCGAAAATCGCGAGGCTTGTGCCTGCGTAGTCAAACCGCGCCACATCGCGGGTTTTCAGTACGGCTTTCTCGCCCCAGGAAATATCGGCACCCGCGCTGCGCCCTTGGGCAAGCGCCACCACCTCAGCCCCGGCCAGGCTGGTTTCAGCCAGGCAGCGCAGGATTTCCCGCCCAATCAGGGAAGGCGCGCCAATGAGGGCGATACGATGAGCCATACGTCAATTCCTAAATGCTGGGCATGTTTAGCCGCAATTACGCCAAGCCGCACGGCCCTTAACCGCCTCGTAGCCAAATGCCGTCAAAATAGGTCTCGGATTCCAGGATGCGCCATGAAAGCTGAATTACGCCTTCCAGCCCTTGCCGTGATGATCCTGCTCGCCCATCCCGGCATGGCGGCAGCGGGGGAAGCGGCTGCCTCTGGCCAAGCGTCCGGGTTTTTCCTGGGCCTTGCGCTGGGGTGTCTGATTTGCCTTGTCCTTGGAACCTGGGCGCTGTGGCATCAGCGCGCCATGCTGGTGGCCTTCGCCGGCAAATTGTCTCGCCTTGCCGCCCACGAACCCGTGCCCCCCTTCGCCATGGCCGAGGCCGATGGCCCCTGGCGCCAGATCCTGACCGCCGCCGAAGCCTTGCGCCAGCGCCCGGCCCCTGCCCCGGTGACCATCGTGGCCCCCATTGCCCCGCCCCCTGATGAGTCTCTGGCTTATTTGGCCGCCACCATCGAAGCGGAAACAGCCGCCGCGCTTGAGGATCTGGACCGCCGCGTTGCCATGCTACGCCGCAACAGCGCCGCCATGACGGAAGCGGCGGAAGGCGGCGCGCGGGCGGCGGAAGCCTCTGCCAGCGCGGCATCGGCAGGGCGGGTCAGCGCGCAGCAAGCGTCTCGCGGCGCCGATGAACTGGCCGGCGCGGCGGGGGAAATTGCGCGGCAAATGTCACGCGCCGGGGAAGCCACGCGCGGCGTGATGCAGCGCACCGATGAAGCGCGGCATATTTTCACGGAACTCACCAGCAGCGTGGATGAAATCGGCCAGGTATCGCGCCTGATTGCGGAAATCGCCGGTCAGACGAATCTATTAGCGCTGAACGCCACCATTGAAGCGGCACGCGCGGGTGCGGCTGGCAAGGGCTTCACCGTGGTGGCGGGGGAGGTGAAGAACCTCGCCAAGCGCACATCCCAAAGCACCGAGGAAATCGCCGGACGCATCGCCGCCATGCAGGCCGCCGCGAGCCGCGCCTTGGCTGCCATGGATGGCATTGGTGCTGCCGTGACCGAGCTTGATGCGGTGGCGACCTCGGTCGCGGCGGCGGTGGAAGAGCAATCCGCCACGACTGCCGAAATCTCCCGCGCCATCATGGGCGCTGCGGAGAATGCCGCAGATGTGGCCAATAGGATGGAGGCGCTGACGCAGGATTCCGGCAATACCGGTGAGGCCGCCTGGACCCTGCAATCCGGTGCGGATGAGCTGGCCGATGCCATCGCCGCCTTCCGACAGAATTTGAATGAGGCGCTGCGCGGCCGCCTGCCTTCTGCCAATCGGCGGCGCGGAGCGCGGCTTTCGCTGGGTGTGCCGGCCCGCTTGAATGAGACCGAGGGCGTGCTTTTGGATGTTTCACCCGATGGCGCGCTGTTCCTGGGGGGTGCTGCGGATTTTACCGCAGGTGAGCTGCGCATTGATGCCTTGGGACCCGCGCTTTGCGTTCGGCTTGTCTCCCGCGCTGAAGGGCGGCTGCATCTTGCCTTTACTGAACCCGCTGCGGCGCGGCCAGTGATTGCGGCGTTATTGCAGGAACATGAAACTCTCGACATGCAGGCAGCGTGAGCGCTTGCGGGTTTGCCAGGGGCGACCATTTCCACCATGCCGGTCCTCTGCCGTGCCCTCGGCCTTTCAGCTTTCAGGAGCCTTGATTGATGCGTCGCCTTATCCTCTCTGCCGCCCTGCTGGCAGGTTTTTCCATCAGCGCCCCGGCCTTCGCCCAGGATGCCGATGCCGGCCAGCGCGTGTTCAACCAATGCCGCGCCTGCCACACCATTGATAAGGGCGGGCGCAATGGCGTTGGCCCGAATCTTTGGGGCATTGTGGGCCGCAAGGCGGCTTCGGTCGAAGGCTTCCGCTATTCGACCAATATGCGCACGCTTGGCGAAGGCGGCCATGTCTGGACGATTGAAAACCTGACCGCCTACATCACCAACCCGAAGGCAGTGGTGCCGCAGGGGTCCATGGCCTTTGCGGGGCTCCGCAATGAACAGCAGTTGAAGGATCTGCTGGCTTACCTCGCCAAACACAAGGATTGATTGCCCCAAAATAATTGCGTTCAAGAACAATTTGCGTCAGCGGGCTAAAACCTCGCTGGCGTGTTTCTTATCGGCAAAAAGAAGTTGTGGGGGGGCATAACGCAATCTTGCACGTGCAAGCTCCTGCCGGCGGAAAGTCAAAGCCAAATCCGCATCAGGCCATGAAGTGCCTTGGCAAGGCTTCTGGCTTCGCATGCAAATCCTGATTTTTGGCCAAGCCAGCCAGCAATCCATCCACTGTCACCCGCACCCGCGGTGCCAAGTATAGCCTGTGGGGATAGTGCAGCATTATTTCGCGATCGCCTGTATCATGAAGCTCCCTCAATACCACCTTAAGCCGGTTGGTTCGCAAATAGGGCATGGCGTGATGTAGCCCGACTTGGGCGATGCCGGCATTCTCTGCGGCCAAGCCAAGCAATGCTTCGGGGTCAGACAGCCACAAGCGTGCTGAAAGCGGGATCTCAACCGTGCCACGCCGGTGAAGCTGGCGAAAACGCCATGGAATCTCAGCGCCACCCGATGTTCGGACGCTGAGAAGTTCATGCCGCTGAAGCTCCGCGACCGCTACGGGGACGCCTTTCTCACGTAAGTATTCGGGCGATGCCACCAATACTAGCGGCAGTCGCGCGATACGTCGGGCTACTAGGCTTGATTCCTCGATAACGCCGCCGCGAATAACAATATCGAAGCCCTCACTCAGCATATCGACCGCGCGATTATCTAGGCTCACTTCAATTTGGAGTTCTGGGTATGCAGCCAAAAGCGAGGGCAATAGGGGCGGCAGATAATGCCGACCGAAAGACACCCCAACCGAAATCCTTACCCGCCCAACCGCTGCCGCGCGCGCATGACTTGCCTCAGCTACAGCTTCGTCCAGCGCGCGAAGAGCTGCGGCGGTACGGGCGCGGAACGCCTCACCTTCTGCGGTGAGCCTCAATCGACGCGTAGAGCGGTTGAATAGGCGCACCCCCAACTGACTTTCCAATCGAGCAATATTCTTGCTGACCGCAGCGGGCGTCAGGTTCAGCTTGCTGGCAGCCGCTGTGAAGCTGCCAGCCGCTGCCGCTTCAGTGAAGGAGAATAGCCCATGAAAGTTTTTCATTTATTCCTCTTGGTTGAAAATTATTCAAATTTTAGTGTGTTTTTGACTAAATTGGTATCCCTTAAAACCCTTCTTCAGTTGTCGTCCCGTTCAATCCACTGAAGGAGATTTCAAATGACAAACCGGATCCTCGTTACCGGAGCCACCGGCAATATCGGTACCGAACTCGTCAAGGCACTGCGCGCTCGCAACGCCGAATTCGCTGTCATGACCAGCAAAGCTGGCAGCGCCCCAGCCGGCGTGACCGAAGTGCCTGGCAATTTCCTGGATCGCACTTCCTTGGCCCAGGCTTTCGCTGGCATCGATACGCTCTTCTTGCTTTTTCCAATGGTGCCGGACATGCCGATCATGGCGGCCAACGCCGTGGCCGCTGCCAAGGCAGCCGGTGTCAAGCATATCGTTCGCTCCTCCGGGGCGGGGGCCGATGCGAATAGCGCGGCCGCCATCGCAAAGGTGCATGGCGAGATTGATGCGTTGGTGGCAGCCAGCGGAATACCCTTCACGCTGCTGCTACCAACGAGCTTCATGCAGAACACAATCAACTACTACGGTTCTTCGATCAGGGATGGCGCGCTATACGCGCCGCGCGGCAATGGTGCGATGGCGGTCATTGACGTGCGTGACATTGCTGAGGTGGCCGCCATAGTACTGACCAATCCAGAGGCGCATGCGGGTCGCAGCTACACCCTCTCTGGCCCAGAAAACCTAACTGACGCCCAGATGGTATCCTTGATTGCGCGCGAAATCGGGCGTGAGATCAAGTATATCGACATTCCCGAGCAGACTGCACTGGAGGCCATGAAAAAAATGGGGGGTGCGCCCCAAGTGATCGAGTGGCTCATGAGCCTGAATTATGTAATCAAGCAGGGCTGGGCGGCCGGCGTCTCGCCAATGGTTCGGCTAATCACCGGGCGCGAACCGCGTCGCTTTGAAGATTTCGTCCGAGAGAATGTGGCGGCGTGGAAATAGTACTGAAAAAAGCAACCCTGAAACTCTCGATAGCAAGCACGCCGAGGCGCCGCCAGGTGCCTCGGCCCATGCAATCGCAATATGTCCGCTGCGCCATTGTGCGGCAGGCATGATCAGAACCACCTATGGCCGCGCAATTCTAACGCGCACATGGCGGCGCTGGGCGAAGGCTTGGCCTGATGGCCGACACTTCGCCTGCAAGAAGCCTTCATCCCTTCGCGGAGGCATAAGCACCACACCCATGCAAGCCGATGTTATCAATGTTCTTGTTCTATCGGCTGATAACACGCGCATTCCCGACAATGGCGCGCATGCGGTCATTGGCCGTCGCGCCCGCTTCCACCGCGGCAATGGCGCGGGCTTCGGCAGCGCGCACGGTGGCGAGTTTTTCCAGCACCGCTTCGGCCTGATCCTGCGGCACCACGACAACGCCATCGGCATCGCCGACAATGATATCGCCCGGGCGCACATGCTGCCCGCCAAGCGTGATTGGCGCACCGACCACCGCCGGCCCATTGGCAGCAGGTGAGGCAGGCATGATACCCGCGGCAAAAAGCGGCAGGCGGGAAGCGACAATGCCTGCACGGTCGCGCGCCAGACCATCGGTGACGAAAGCTGCGACACCCTTGTTCTTCATCATGCCGGCCACCAGGTCGCCGATCACGGCGGTCGCGGTATAGGCATCATTCGCAACCACAATCACGTCACCGGCTTCGGCTTCCATCAGCGCGCCAAAAACGCCGACCACATCGGCAGGATAGGCGAGTGCGGTCAGCGCCGGGCCGACAAAAACCGTATTGTCCGGGTCCATCGGCTTGATGCGGTAATCAAGCGCGCCGCGCCCATCCATGGCATCCACCAAATGCGATGTCTGCGCGCCACGAAAGGCTTCGATCAGCGCGCGGTCAGGGCGGCGATGGCCGCGATGAATCGTCAGCAGCGGGGGGTTGTCGAGCATGGGGCCTCTCCTGTTAGGTTTCCCCCATGCTTGCCTTTCATGCGGGGCGCGTAAAGCCTCAGGCGGCGCTGATAAGTTCCAAGGCATGCTCCGCGATCATCGCTTCCTCATCCGTATGGCGGATCAGCACGCGCACGGGACCACCGGCGCGGCCGATCTCAGGGCGATTGGCGGCATTGGCTTCGGGATCCAAATTGATGCCGAGAAAGCCGAGCCCCGCGCAGATGCGCGCGCGCACACCATGTGCATTCTCGCCAATGCCGGCGGTGAAGACCAAAGCGTCTATCCCGCCGATGGAAGCGGCCAGGGCGCCAATCTCACGTCGCACGCGAAAGGCGAAGTGGTCCAAGGCGGCCTCAGCAGCCTCGGTCCCCGCGGCTTCGATGGCGCGCACATCCTGGGATACGCCGGACATGCCCTTCAAGCCGCTGTCGTGATAGAGCAGATGTGTGATGTCTTTTGATTTCATCTGCAAACTATCCAGCATATGCAGCACCACGCCGGGGTCTAGCTGCCCGCTGCGCGTGCCCATCGGCACGCCATCCAAGGCGGTGAAGCCCATGGTGGTGGCGCGGCTTTGCCCGCCTGCAATGGCGCATAGCGACGCGCCATTGCCGAGATGCGCGACAATCAGCCTTGCGCGCCCAAGGGTGCCATCCTCAGCCGCCAGCCGGCGCGCGATATATTCGTAAGACAGGCCATGGAAGCCGTAGCGCAGGATGCCCTGATCATAGAAACGCGGCGGCAGAGCAAAAGCGGCGGCGGCATGGCTTTGCGTGCGGTGAAAGGCCGTATCGAAACAGGCGATTTGCGCCACCCCCGGAAAATGCCGCGCGGCGGCTTCAATGCCGGCCAGATTATGCGGCTGATGCAAGGGTGCCAAAGGCACCAGCGCGCGAAACCTTGCCATGATGGCATCGGTGATCAGCACCGGCGCGCTGAGATCCCGCCCACCATGCACCACGCGATGACCTATGGCGCGAATGGAAGCGCCATGCAGCAAGGGTGTCAGCGCTTCAAGGATTATACCCAAAGCGCCTTCATGGCCCTTCGGTGCCTCGGCTTCCGCAAAACTGCGTTCGGCCAGTTTCGCACCGGCGGCGTCACGCAAGGTGAAGCGCGGCGCGGCACCAATACCTTCCATCTGGCCATCATAACGCTGCGTCAAGCCTCCGCCCGTCACAGCAAACACCGCGAATTTGAGCGAAGATGATCCCGCATTCAGCACCAAAAGCGCGGCGGGCTTGGCTTCAGGCGACATGATGCAGCCCTGCATCAACATAAATCGTCTCACCCGTCATGCCCGATGACGCGCCGCTTACCAAAAACGCCACCACGCGGCCGACTTCGGCGATATCCACCAGGCGCTGCGCCGGGGCGCGCACCTTTGCGTCTTCGATCAGCTCATCAAACTGCGCGATGCCGCTTGCCGCACGCGTACGCAGCGGACCGGGCGAGACCGCGAAAACACGAACGCCACGCGGGCCAAGTTCTGCCGCCGCATAGCGGACCGAGGCTTCAAGCGCTGCCTTCACCGGCCCCATCATATTGTAATTCGCGACCACCTTATCGGCGCCGTAATAGCTCATGGTCACCAGCACGCCGCCAGGCGCCATCATGGGTTCCGCAAGCTTTGCCATCCGCAGGAAGGACCAGCAGGAAACCCGCATCGCTTGGGCGAAGCCTTCCGCCGAGCAATCAATGACACGGCCATGCAAATCGGCACGCGGCGCAAAGGCGATGGAATGGATCACGAAATCAAGCTTGCCCCATTCGCGGCTGATGCGGTCGAAGACCGCTTCCAACTCTCCGGGCGCTTCCACATCAAGCTTCATGGCGATTTCGGCGCCGAGCTGTTCCGCCAGGGGACGGACATGGGGTTCCGCCTTTTCGTTCAGCCAGGTCACGGCAAGGCCGGCGCCAAAGGCGCGAAGCTTCGCGGCGGCACCGAAAGCAATGGAATCGGCATTGGCAATGCCAACGACCAGGCCTCGCTTGCCCTTCAGCATATCACCAATGCGCTGATCAGGGTTCCAGATGGTGGGTAGCGGGTCGGTCATGCGGCTCTCCATGTCTCGGCCCGTCCTTTAGCAAGACACCCACGCGCTTTCTTGCGCCGGATCATGCCAGGGCCATCACGTCAGCAGGGGGCGAAGCGGATGCGTTCGATCCGCGCATCCAGCCGCGCTTTGGTATCATCCACATCCGTGCCGACCATGATTTCAAGCACGGGCGGCACCGTGCTGCCGCGGAAGGCTGCGCGCCAATCGCGCCCGAGATCAATTTTTTCGTCGAACCATTGCTGGCGCGGGGCATTGGCAGCACGCAAAACATGGACCTTGCCGAGCCCGGCCACATAAGGGTTACTGAAGGGGCGCGGTTCCTGCCCCGTGCCGCCCCAAACATAGGCAATCATGCTGCGCGGGAGGCGATGATCCCCGGCCATGGACTGGGCCATGGTGAATTGCGCCTTTTGGAAAAAGCCAGCATCTGGGGGCCAGCCATCAAAACCGACCGTAATCGCGATGGCGCGATCATCGCCACCCTTGCGATCAAGCGGTGTTGGCGGCGGCCCCTGATCCACCCGCCAGCGCCAGAACAGGCAGGCATCAGCCTTCGTGACGGAGCGCCAGACGAAACTCCCCTGCCCCACCCCGGTGATGCGCAAGCCGCCATCGGGCAGGGCTTCAAATGTCGCGGGCTTAATGGCGGGCCAGCCGCCCTTTTGCCAGCCGGCGGCGCGCAAAGGGTCCGGCGTGGGCAGGCGTTCGGCCGGCGCGCCCAGCAGGGGGGCGAGCAGCAGGACGCAAAGGGCGCGAATTAACGGCGGCATGGGCGCCATATGGGGCAGCCTGGGCCAATGGTAAATGCCGCGTTAACCTCAGGAGTGCTGCACCGCCCGCGCCCGTGCCACCACACGATCCGTGAAGGCGCCCGCGCTGCCAAGGTAGCTACTGGGGTCCGTCATGGCCGCGACCGCCGCGGCATCCAGCCGCGCGGCAATGGCCGGAATGCGGGAAAGCGCCGCCGCCAGGCTGATACCTTCCGCGCGCACCGCATCGCAGGCGTCATTGACCTTATGATGTGCCTCTCCCCGGCCCAGAATGGGGGCAAGGCGCATCATCACCGCCTCACCCATGATCATGCCATGGGTTGCGTCCAGATTGGCGCGCATGCGGGCCGCATCCACTTGCAGCCCTTCGGCCAAAAACCGCGCCTGCGCCACCGCACCATGCGTCAGCAGGAAGGCTTGCGGCAACGCCAAAGCCTCCGCCTGCCAGGGGCCGGTGCCGCGTTCCAGATCATGCGCCATGGCCGAGAGCATTTGCGGCACCAGCGCATGCACGCCGCGCGCCTGCGCCAAAATGTATTCGCAGGCAATCGGGTTGCGCTTTTGCGGCATGGTGGAAGACCCGCCGCGCTTGGGCACATGCGGTTCCGCCACTTCGGCCAATTCCGTTTGCATCAGCAGCATCACATCCGTGCCGATTTTGGAAAGGCTGCCGCAGAGCACGCCAAGCCAGCAGGCCACTTCCGCAACCCCATCGCGCGCCACATGCCAGGGGATATCGGCTTCGATCAGGTCAAGCTCTCGCGCCAATTCACGCGCCACCGGCAGGCCCTGATCCCCCAATGAGGCCAAGGTGCCGGAAGCCCCGCCAAAACCTAGCCGCAGCACGCGCGGGCGGAGCTGTTCCAGCCGTTCCAGCGCCGTAATCAGCGGGTTGAGCCAAACCGCGACCTTATAACCAAAAGTCACCGGCAGCGCGTGTTGCAAATGGGTGCGCCCGGCCATCACGGTAACGCGATGAGTCTTGGCCATGGTTGCGAAGCCCGCGATGGTTGCGCGCAAATCAGCTTCAATCAACGCAAGACCATCGCGGACCTGCAGCACCAGGGCGCTATCCATGATGTCTTGCGTGGTGGCCCCCCAATGGGTCCAGCGGCCGGCATCTTCGCCGACCAGGCGATTGAGTTGCGCGACCAGCCCCACCACCGGATAGCCAGTGTTGCGCGTGGCGGCGGCAAGCGCCGCGCGGTCCAAACCCTCGGCCCGCGCAACACGGCTGATGGTGGCGGCGGCATCAGCAGGGATGATGCCAAGCCTAGCCTGCGCGCGCGCAAGCGCCGCTTCCACATCCAGCATTTTTTGCAGATAGGCGTCTTCGCCAAAGGCAGCGCGCATGGCATCCGTGCCATAAAGCGCGCCGAACACCGGGCTATCGGCGGGGTTCACGGGCATTGTTTTCTCCCAGAACCCGGCGCCGCGCGCCGGGCGGCAAGTCAGGTGGGTTCTTAGGCGGCTTCGGGCGCCGGCGCTGGCTTGGCGGGCTTCACGACTTCAGCGCCGCTCTCATTCAAATCCGGCGTGATGGTTTGCGCTTCGCCGCGATATTCTGGCTGATCGCCACCTTCCGCGCCATCAGGGCCTTCCTGCCCTTCCTGGGGCTGCCCATCCTGCGGCTGATAACGGCGCTGCTGATATTGCTGATGCTGCATCGCCGCCTGGTTCATGGCGTTCAGGATGCGGAAGTAATGCTCCGCATGCTGGAAATAGCCTTCCGCCATCACGCGATCCCCGCTGCTGGTCGCATCGCGCCCAAGCTGGAGGTATTTTTCGAAAAGCTGTTGCGCCGTGCCGCGCAGCCGCAAATCCGGCCCGTTCGAGTCAAAAACATGGTTGCGGTTGAGCGGCTGGCTGCCGTTCGAACCGCCGCCACCCCCGCCGCTCTGGCGGAACTGGCCGCCCCCACCATGACGGTGACCGCCCCGGCCGCGCATGCGCTTCATGTTCATCTGTATCGTGTTTCGCTATTCCGCCTTCGGCATTTTCGGGGCGCAGCGGGCAAAGGCCCTGGGTTACGTCTCGATTTCCGAATCTGTTGCATCCAAACGGCGCCGAAAAACCCGGAACAAACAACCGAACTTCGGGATCAAGGAGGGGAATCGAACTTCCTTCCCTCACCGCAAAACCCTTTTAGCCCTTATGTCCCGCCACGCCAAGGGCAAAATCACGCAGCCCGCAGCACCAAAGCGCGCGGCACGCCGCCCAGATCGGCCCGGCAGGCTTCGGGCGTAAGGCCAGCAGCCTTGGCCAGTGCCTCCACCGCCGCCTGCTGGCCAGCACCCAATTCCAGCACCGCCACACCCCGAGGCGCCAAAAGCCGCGGCAGATCGGCGATGATGCGCCGATAGGCCGAAAGCCCATCCGCCCCGCCATCCAAAGCCAAGGCCGGTTCATGGCGCGCCACTTCCGGCATCAGCGTTGGGATAGCCGCGCTTTCGATATAGGGCGGGTTGCAGAGGATCAGATCAAACCGCCCGGCCAGCGCCGCCGCCCAATCGCCAGCCAGGAAGCGCGCCCGATCCGCCAAGCCAAGCCGTTCTGCGTTGCGCGCGGCAAGCGCGGCGGCTTCGGGCTTCAGATCCAGGCCAACCCCGCTTGCGGCGGGCAATTCAGTCAGCACCGCGAGCAACAAGGCTCCGGTCCCGGTGCCGAGATCAAGCAGGCTGAGCGACACCCCTTTATCGATGCAGGCTTCCAGCGCGGCTTCCACCAAGCTTTCCGAATCCGCACGCGGAATGAGCGTGGCGGGGGAGACTTCCAGATCAAGCGTCCAGAACCCTACGCGCCCGGTCAGATAGGCAAAGGGTTCATGCGCGATACGGCGCGCGAGCAGCCCCGCGAAATGCGCGGCCTTTTCCGCCGGCACAGGCGCGCGGGGGTCACGCAGTAGCGCTTCCTCGGATGTGTTCAATACATGCGCAAGCAAGCGGCGCGCCTCCAGGCGCGGGGCTTCAATCGCGGCACCCCTCAGTCTTTGCCCAGCCTGACAGAGAAAAAAGCCAATTGTGCCAGCCGGATCGGCGCAGCGCGGCTCACTCACGCCGCTTCTGCCGCCAGCCGCGCCGCCTGGTCTTCCGCGATCAGCGCATCGAAGATGTCATCGAATTCGCCCAGCATCACGCGGTCAATCTTATGCAGCGTGAGCCCAATCCGGTGATCCGTCACGCGGCCTTGCGGGAAATTATAGGTGCGAATGCGTTCGGACCGATCACCGGTGCCGACCTGGCTGCGCCGATCCGCCGCGCGCGCCTGATCGGCGGCATTGCGTTGCTGTTCATAAAGCCTGGCGCGCAATATCTTCATCGCCTTGGCGCGGTTCTTGTGCTGGCTTTTTTCTTCCTGCATCGCGACAACAATGCCGCTTGGCATATGGGTGATGCGCACCGCGCTATCGGTCTTGTTCACATGCTGCCCGCCCGCGCCCGAGGCGCGATAGGTATCAATGCGCAGATCCTTGTCTTCAATCTGCACATCCACTTCCTCGGCTTCCGGCAATACGGCGACCGTCACGGTGGAAGTATGGATGCGCCCCTGGGTTTCAGTTGCCGGCACGCGTTGGACGCGATGCACACCGCTTTCATATTTCAGCCGGGCAAAAACGCCACGCCCAGCGATTTCCGCCGTGGCACCCTTGATGCCGCCCAATTCGTTTTCGTCATATTCCAGCACTTCAAAACGCCAGCCGCGCCCTTCGGCATAGCGCTGATAGGCGCGAAACAATTCAGCCGCGAAAAGCCCGGCCTCATCCCCGCCAGCGGCTGGGCGGATTTCCAGAATCCCGCTGCGTTCATCGGCAGCATCGCGCGGCAGCAGCATGATGCGGATTTCATGTTCAAGCGCCGGGACGCGTTCCTTTTGCGTCAGCCATTCGGCTTCGGCCAATTCGCGCATTTCGGGGTCTGCCAGCATCGCCGCGGCCTCATCCCGCGCGCGTTCAGACGCACGGTAGTCAGCGTATTTTTCGACCAGCGGCTCAAGTTCCGCCAATTCCTTTGACAAAGCGCCAATATCCGCCCCCGGCGCGGTGGAGAGCATATGGCGCAGCTCCTCCGCACGCGAGAGCAGCCGATCAAGTCTGGCGGGTAGGCTCATCGCAAACGCGCCGGAATATCCGCGATTGCGACGCTCTCCTGCGTGCCGGCATCAAGATCACGCAATTGCGCGACACCGGCGGCGATTTCCGCCTCACCCAAAATCACGGCGGCGCGGGCATTGATGCGATTGGCGCGTTCCATCCGGCGCTTGAGATTGCCGCGATAGGCGATCTCGGCGGCGATGCCGGCGCGATGCAAAGCGCGCAGCATATCCAACGCGGGGCCTTCCGCCTCATCGCCAACCGGGATAACCGCAACCGGGCGCGGCGCCGCCGGGCTTTCAGTCAACAACATGGCAAGCCGTTCAATGCCTGCCGCCCAGCCGACGGAAGGCGTGGGTGGGCCACCCATTTCCTCGACCAGCCCGTTATAGCGCCCGCCTGCCATCACGGTGCCTTGCGCGCCGAGCCTGTCGGTCACAAATTCAAATGCTGTGTGGCTGTAGTAATCGAGGCCCCGGACAATACGTGGGTTTTCGCGGAAGGGCACGCCAAAGCGCGCGAGGTGCTTCTTCACAGTGGCGTAGAATGCGGCGGCTTCGGGCGTCAGGTGATCACCAATCACCGGCGCACCGGCGACAATGGCGCGGTCTGTTTCATCCTTGGAATCCAGGATGCGCAAAGGGTTTTTTTCCAGCCGTACGCGGCTATCATGGCTCAGCGCATCGCGATGGGCGCTGAAATACGCCACCAGCGCGGCGCGATAGGCATCGCGCGACGCAGCATCACCGAGCGTATTGATTTCCAGCACCGTGCCTTCGGCGATGCCGAGTTCCTGCTGAATATGCCAGCCGCAGGCGATGACTTCCGCATCGGCCAAGGGTTCGGCAGCGCCCAGGATTTCAATGCCGATTTGGTGGAATTGCCGATAGCGGCCCTTTTGCGGACGTTCATAGCGAAACATCGGCCCGGCATAGAAAACCTTGCGCGGCAGATTGGATTGCGTGAGGCCGTTGGAAACCAGCGCACGGCAAACACCGGCGGTCATTTCCGGGCGCAGCGTCAGACTTTCCCCACCGCGATCGGTGAAGCTGTACATTTCCTTGGAAACCACATCGGAAGTGTCACCAAGACCGCGGGCGAAGACGCGCGTATCTTCAAAAATGGGGGTCGCCCATTCTTCAAAGCCATAAAGCGCAGAGATACGCCGCGCGGCTTCGGCCACCGCATGGTGGCGGCGGAATTCCTCACCGATCAGGTCACGGGTGCCACGGGCGGGCTGCAATTGGCTGGACATGCCGGGTCGGTATCCTGTCTGAAGCTGAACGGCAAGTTGGGGCGGGCAGGCGCTATCCGGCGGGACGAGCGGCGCAAAGCGGGGGACGACCTATCGCGAGATCGCGATGGCATTTTATGGCGTAGATCAGGTTGCCGCCAAGCATTGTAAGACCTCCGCGCTGCACGATTCTGTCATCGGCTTGGTCGAAGGTGAGCCCGCAATGATCGCCGGAGGCTATCTGAAGCTGCTCCGCCACGGCCGGCGGCGACAGCAGATAAGCGAAGCAGCACATTGCGACGATTAAACGCCATGGATCGCTCGGCTGTCCGCCGGCGCTTCATCTCGATCCGACATTCCATAGTCGCGCACCACCGAAGCGATTCTTAGACGATAATCGCTGAAAACGCCGCCCCGTCCCTTCGCCTGCGTAGCCCTGTGGCCCGGTCTGTTCCGCCACGCGGAAACGGCCTCGTCGTCCCGGAAAAACGAGAGCGAGAGCAGCTTCCCCGGCTCGAAGATGCTCTCGAACCGCTCCACGGAGATGAACCCGTCGATCCTTTCGAGATCCGCCTTCAGTTTGGCCGCGAGATCCAGATAGGCCTCCCGCCCGCCATTTTCGGCGGGCCAGACTTCGAAGATCACCGCGATCACGGTCGCACCAGAGCCGCATGGGGCGTCGACGCCAGCTTGAGAAATATGCGATCTTCCTTCCGGATAAACTGCTCGCGCTTGGCGAACTCGTAATTCGATCGCCCCGCCGGATCAGCCGCCAAGCGCTGTCGATAGGCCTCGTAGTCGGCCAGGCTGGTGATGTTATAGACCCCGTAGGCAACGGTCGCCGAGCCCTCATGGGGCGCGAAATAACCGATCAGATCGGCGCCGCACCTCGGGATCGCGTCGCCCCAATTCTTCGCATAGGCCTCGAAGGCGTCGCGCTTGAAAGGGTCGATCTCATATCGAATGAAGCAGGTGATCATATCAGTCTCCATATTTTCGTTGACTAACGCACCATAGGGCCTTTTATCGCGCGGATGGTTCGGTTATCATCGAACTATGAAAGACGGCCCCGTCATCGCCTCCGTCGCCGCGCTGATCGGCGATCCTGCCCGCGCGAATATCCTCACCGCGCTTATGGGCGGCCGCGCCCTGACCGCGAGCGAACTCGCCGAGGTCGCCGGCGTCACGCTTCAGACGACAAGCGGGCATCTTGCGAAACTTGCTGACGCCGCTCTGGTGGCGGTCGAGAAACAGGGACGGCACCGCTACTACCGTCTGCACAGCGGGGACGTCGCCGAGGTGCTGGAGAAGCTGATGGGTCTCGCGCAGCGATCCGGCGCCGTGCGGGTCCGAACCGGCCCGCGCGACGAGGCAATGCGCGAAGCGCGCTTATGTTACGATCACCTGGCAGGCGAGCAAGGCGTCGCGCTGCTATCTCGCCTCTTCGAAACCGATCTTCTATCTCCGGGTGAAACACCTTGCCTGACCGACAAGGGCCGTAACGCCTTCAGCGGGATTGGCATCGACCTCGACGCGCTGGAGCGTAAACGCCGTCCCCTTTGTCTCCACTGCCTCGACTGGAGCGAGCGCCGCCATCATCTGGCTGGCGGTCTTGGCGCAGCGATCCTTGAGCGCTCCATTGCATTAGGATGGATCAAGCGCGGCGAGGGAAGAACCCTTATCGTTACGTCGAGTGGCCGGTCGGCGTTCAGAAACGCCTTTGCATAGGCCAGGAACAGGTGGGCGTAACAGTATTTTGTGCCCAAGGGGTATTCTGGTGTTCACCCCGCAGCGCCCGCGAAAGCCGGCCCACGGCCCCACCAACCACCGCGATGCAGCGCGTTACTGCCGCCTAGTGCAGCTTGCGAGCCCGAAAGACCGCCTCATCCATGGTGCCCAAAAAATCGGCCTCGAGGCCTTCCTAGGTCTGCATATCAAGAAGCAGCGCAGCGTCTCGTTCTGCCGGCGGTAAGCTCATGTGCCGAACAAAGCTTCCGCTTCCGCCAGGATGCACCGGCACCGGATGTAGTTTTCGCTTTCTTCAATGGCACGGCGCTCCACCACCTCAACAGGTCGCGCCAACGCCTGGGCAGCTTCTTCCTCAAAGGCCAAAAGGCTGGCGAAGCTGCGCGGCGTGGTCGGCGCAAATTCTACCAGCAAATCCACGTCGCTGCGCGCAGGGTCGAAATCCGCGCCGCGCGCTGCAGAGCCAAATACATCAAGCCGCGCCACGCCATGCCGGCGGCACAAGGCCGCGAGCGTTTCCCGATGGCGCAGGATTTCGGCGTGCATGGCGCCTTATTCCGCCGCCTTCGCCATGCGCAGCGCCGCCGCCTTGGCTTCCACCAGGCCCACAATATGATCCACCATTTCCTCAGACCGGATCGTGTGGTCCGTCTTGCCGGCGCTATAGACCATGTGAGTCCCCGCCCCGCCGCCGGTCAGGCCGATATCGGTCATCAGCGCCTCACCAGGGCCATTCACCACGCAGCCGATGATGGAAAGGCTGATCGGCTCCACAATATGCGAAAGGCGATCTTCCAGCTTTTCCACCGTGCGGATCACATCAAACCCCTGCCGCGCGCAGCTTGGGCAGGAAATCACCTTCACGCCGCGATGGCGCAGATGCAGCGATTTCAACAGTTCCCAACCAACCGAGACCTCTTCCTCCGGCTCGGCAGAAAGAGAAACGCGCAAAGTATCGCCAATGCCAGCCCATAGCAGAGACCCAAGGCCGATGGCGGATTTAACCGTGCCGGTGCGTTTGCCGCCCGCTTCCGTAATGCCGATATGCAAGGGGTGATCGCAGGCTTCCGCCAATTGCTGATAGGCAGCAACGGCCAGGAATACATCGGAAGCCTTCACGCTGATCTTGAATTCGTGGAAATCTTCTTGCAGCAAATGATCCGCATGCCAAAGCGCGCTTTCCACCAGCGCTTCCGGGTTGGGTTCGCCATATTTTTCCAGCAAATGCTTTTCAAGGCTGCCGGCATTCACGCCGATGCGGATGGAACAGCCATGATCGCGCGCTGCCTTGATCACTTCCTTCACGCGTTCCTTGGAACCGATATTGCCGGGGTTGATGCGAAGGCACGCCGCCCCCGCCTGCGCCGCTTCAATGGCGCGGCGGTAGTGGAAATGAATATCGGCCACGATCGGCACATTCACTTCGCGCACAATCTCGGCCAGCGCCGCAGTCGCTTCCTCGGTCGGGCAGGACACGCGCACAATATCCACGCCCGCCAATTCGCTGCGGCGGATTTGCGCAATCGTCGCCGCCGCATCTTCGGTGGGCGTATTAGTCATGGTTTGTACGGAAATCGGCGAATCGCCGCCCACCGGCACGCGCCCGACATGGATCAGCCGCGATTTGCGACGTTCGATCTTCTGATAGGGACGATAGGACATGCGACGGACCCCAAGCTTGGTTTTGTCCGGCGATTATGCCGGGGCTTTCGCCGCGCTGAAAGCCTTGAAACGCGCCGGGCGCTTCAGGGGCGGCTTGAGATGGCTGGCGCAGGGGTTGCAACAGTGGGCGGGCGCGGAGACTGGGCCGGCGCCGACAGGGTACTCAGCTGGTCCGGCTCAAGGGCAATGTTGCGCCTGACGCCGGGGCCACCAAAGGGATCCACCTCCCGCCCATCCAGCAGAATATCCAGGCTTTCCGCCCTGCCGGTGGTCAGCACGAACCCTGGGCGATTAGGGATTTCAATAGTTTCGCCGGCGCGGAGCACACGGTCCGTGATCACGCGATTGGCGGCATTGTCGCGGATTTGCACCCAGCTTTCGCCCTTGGCGCGGATCACCACGCGCGGCTTGTCTGGATCAATCGGCGGGGTCGGGCGGGGGGCGACCGCCGGCGGCGGAGACAGAGGCGGAGCCGGTGGCGGAAGCGCGGGGGTTTCGGCGACTGGGGCGGCGGGAGTTTCGCGCCCTGCCACGGCATCCACGGCGCGTTCTAGCCTGGGCGGCAGCGGGGGCACGGCATCCACCACACGCTCACCACGCCCGCTCCATTGGTACCAGGCGATATAGCCGCCCATGGCGAGTGCCAGGCCAAGCGCCGCCAGAACCCCGGTCGGGATGCCGCGCCGGGGCACCGGTTCGGGGAAAACAAGCTCACCTGATTTCGTCACCGCCGTGCCCGAGACGTCCCGGAAGCGGCGCACCGCCTCATCCGGATCAAGCCCGAGCGCGGTCGCATAGGACCTGACGAAACCAACGGCATAGGCCGCACCGGGTAGGTCCTTGACCCGCCCTTCCTCAAGCGCCTGCAAATAGCGCTTATTGATGCGAAGCTGGGTCGCCGCGTCCTCGAGGCTTACGCCAAGCGCATTCCGCGCCTCGCGCAGTTCTTCACCAACGCGGGCGGCTTCCTGGGGCGAGTTATCGGTTCGGGCAGAGCGCTTCATGGGAGTTCCAGCGGATCAATCCGCATCTAGCCGGATGGTGGGCCTTGGGCAATCACGCGGCGGCGGCGGTTGAGCGCGCTAGCATCGCCTGTGCCGCCTGATCGCGCAATTCGGCGATGATTTCGGCGGCAGTCTGTTCCTGCGTCACCATGCCAACCGATTGCCCAGCCATGAGGGAGCCATTTTCGACATCGCCATCCATCACCGCACGCCTGAGCGCCCCGGCCCAGAAATGCTCGATATCAAGTTGCGCGGCTTCCTTGGTCAGTTCACCGGATTGGAAGCGGCGAATGGTGGCGGCCTGATGTTCCAGGAAGCGCTTGGTGCCTTCATTCTGTAGCGCGCGCACCGGGATCACCGGGAAACTCTCATCCAATTGGATGGTCGGCATGGCATCGCGCGCATTGCCGCGGATGAAGGCCTGCTTGAAATTGGGATGCGCGATGGATTCCCGAGCACACACAAAGCGTGTGCCAAGCTGCACGCCGGCAGCCCCCATCTCAAGATAGGAAAGGATCGCCTCGCCCCGCCCAATCCCGCCGGCGACAAACACCGGCACGTCGCGGATATGGGGCAGGATTTCTTGCGCCAGCACGGTCAGTGAAACCGGGCCGATATGCCCGCCTGCTTCACTGCCTTCAATCACCAGCGCATCGGCCCCCGCGCGGATCAGGCGCTTGGCAAGGGCGAGGGCCGGCGCAAAGCACACCACCTTCGCCCCGCCATCCTTGGCCTTCTTGATCGCGGTGCCAGGTGGAATGCCACCCGCGAAAACAATGTGAGAAACGCGCGCCGCCAGGCAGGTATCCACCAGCTGATCCAGCCTGGGATGCATGGTAATCAGATTGACGCCGAAGGGCTTGCTTGTCAGCGCCTGCGTACCCGCGATTTCCTCAGCCAGACGCGGCGGTTCCATCGCGCCGCAGGCAATCACGCCAAAGGCGCCCGCATTCGAAAGGGCGGAGACCAAATGCCGTTCACTGACCCAGGACATGGCGCCGCCCATGATGGCATAATGCGTGCCGAAAAACGCCGCGCCACGCGCCATCAGCCGATCAAGCTGCGCCAGGGCCTTGGTCTTGTCATCGCTCATGCTGGCGCATCCAGACCATAGGCGGTGTGCAGGGCGCGCACGGCAAGTTCGGTGTAATCGGCGCTGACAAGCACACTGACCTTGATTTCGCTGGTGGAGATCACCTGGATATTGATGCCTTTTTCCGACAGCGCCTTGAACATGGTGGTGGCGACGCCAGCGTGGCTCCGCATGCCAATGCCGACCACGCTGATTTTCGTCACATCCGGGTCAGCCAGCAGCGCTTCATAGCCAAGATCAGCGCGGGCCTTTTCCAGCACATCCTGCGCGCGCGGCAGATCCACCTTGCCGATGGTAAATGTCATATCCGTGCTGCCATCGGCGCCGATATTCTGCACGATCATATCCACATTCACATTGGCCTTCGCGAGCGCGCCAAAAACGGCGGCGGCCACACCGGGCCTATCCGGCACACGGCGGAGCGTTATCTTGGCGTCATCGCGCGAATAGGCGATGCCGGAAACGACGGGCTGTTCCACGATTTCATCCTCATCAACCACGAGCGAGCCTGGCTTGTCTTCAAAGCTGGACACCACCTGCACGCGCACACGCTGCTTCATCGCCAGTTCAACCGAACGGGTCTGCAAAACCTTGGCGCCTACGGAAGCGAGTTCAAGCATCTCCTCATAGGAAATCTGCTCAAGCTTGCGCGCGCGTGGCACAATCCGCGGGTCGGTCGTATAGATGCCATCCACATCGGTATAGATATCGCAGCGATCCGCCTTCACGGCGGCGGCGATGGCCACAGCCGAAAGATCAGACCCGCCGCGGCCAAGCGTGGTGATGCGGTTGCGCTTCGGGTCAATGCCCTGAAAGCCGGCCACCACCGGCACCTGGCCTTGCTGCATGCGTTCAATCAGCGCGGCGCCATCAATGGATTCAACGCGGGCCTTGCCATGCGCCTGGTCCGTGATGATCGGCACCTGCCAGCCCTGCCAGGACCGCGCATCAACGCCAATCGCTTGCAGCGCAATGGCGGTCAGGCCGGTTGTCACTTGCTCCCCAGTGGCAACCACCGTGTCATATTCGCGCGCATCATGCAGCGCCGAGAGTTCCTGGCACCATTTGACGAGTTGATTCGTCACACCCGACATGGCGGAGACCACGACAGCCACCTGATGGCCGGCATCCACCTCTCGCTTCACGCGGGCGGCGACATTGCGGATACGATCCAGATCAGCGACCGAGGTGCCGCCGAATTTCATGACAATACGGGCCATAGAAGGCTATTTTCCCTGGGCGGGGCGAAAAAGGAAGGACCGGCGGTTGCGCCGGCGCGCGGGGCGGGACAGATACCGGGGGGCTGGGTTGCGCGCAACCCATCACAGCGGATCAGGGCTAGAAAGGGCATCATCTTGGCGGAAGCAACGGCGCTTCAGGCGGAAATCGACAAATTTGACGCTCTGGCCGCGCGCTGGTGGGACCCGAATGGCCCAATGAAGCCGCTGCATCGGATGAACCCGGTGCGGATTGGCTGGATTGCCGAAAGACTGGCGGGCGCCCATGGCCCGCAACACCTTGCCGGGCTTAGGGTTTTGGATGTGGGCTGCGGGGCGGGGCTGGCTTCTGAGGCGCTGGCGCGGCTTGGGGCTGACGTCACCGGCATGGATGCGGCGCCGGAAGCGCTGGAAGTAGCCCGCGCCCATGCTCGGGCTGGCGGGCTTGCCATTGATTACCGCCTGGGCGGGCCAGAGGATTTGGCTGAAGCCGGTGATTACGATGCGGTGATTTCGCTGGAAGTGATTGAACATGTGGCGGAACGCAGCGCCTTCCTGGCCGCTTTGGCCCGCGCCGCGCGGCCTGGGGGGAAGGTGTTCCTTTCCACACTGAACCGCACGCCGCGTTCCTTTCTTATGGCGAAGCTTGGCGCGGAGTATCTGCTGCGCCTGCTGCCCATTGGCACGCATGATTGGCGGATGTTCGTGACGCCGGCCGAGCTTGGCGCCGGCTTGCGCGGCGCGGGGCTGCGGGTTGCGGATGCGGCCGGGATGGAAATGGGGCTTTCGGGCACTTGGCGCATCACGCGCGATACAGGGGTGAATTATCTGATGATGGCGGAAAAACCCGCTTAGGCATCATCCGCCCTGAAGGCATCGGCAATGCGCCTGATGGTGCCATCGGCGGCGACCAGCATGACATCAAAGCGCATGCCCGCCGCGCCATGGCCGGGGTGTTCGGCAAGCCAAGCCTCAGCCGCCGCCACCAGGCGGGCGCGTTGGCGTGGGCCTAGGGCATAAGCCGCGTCGGCGAATGAGGGCCGCGCTTTCACTTCAATGAAGGCGAGCAAGCCTTCGCGTTCGGCGATCAGGTCGATTTCGCCGGCTTCGGTGCGGCATCTTTGGGCGAGGATAAGCCAGCCTTCGGCGGTCAGGGCTTCGGCGGCGAGGGCTTCGGCATCCTGACCGGCGACGTAGGCGCGCCGGCCTCGGAGCAGGCGATGGGTGGGTGGGGTTTGGCGGGGCATGATTAAACTCAAGGAGCCATATCACAGCTAACCCCCAAAGAACCAACCGTTTGACACCGGCATGTAGTCGCGAGGCACGCAACCATTCGAGGCAAGCGTTTTCAGTTACCAAAGGGTTGAACCATATCTGGAGCGAGCTAATCTGTAAGGAGTGAACCGCTCCGGGTTTGTCGGAGGCTCCAACTTCCAAATAGGATGGAGCCGTTATGAGCAAGACGACGAACAAGTTTTCCCCTGAAGTCCGTGCCCGCGCGGTGCGGATGGTAATGGATCACGAGGGGGAACACCCCTC
>JADCGA010000027.1 GCA_020249265.1 Roseomonas sp. | reverse complement strand
TCCGCCCGCGGGGCTCCCGGCAGTAGGGGCCGATGGTCGGCGCCCGCAACCGGAGACCGAGACGATGAAGCTTTCTGACACGCAGCGGATTGTATTGAGCCATGGCGCGCAGCACCCGCAATTGCTGGCGATTGCGCCGAGGCATTTGCCAGTCGCTGCCTGCCGCGCGGTGGTGAACAGCCTGATCAAAAGCCGCCTGCTGATTGAGGTGGCCGCGCCGCGCGATCAATTGGCGATGGTGTGGCGCAAGGATGCGGATGGCACGCCGATCCTGATCCAGGTGACGGATGAAGGGCTGCGCGCGATTGGCATTGACCCGAATGAAGGGCGCACAGCGCCCGACACGGCGCCACAGGGCGGGGAGGACAACGCACCGCAGCAGGACGACGCGGTGGCGGAACAACCCGCCCAGGCCGCGCCAGAGGCGCCCAACATGGGCAGCGTGAATTTGCGCGAGGCGGCCGAGCGCTTGCTGGCAGCCTGGGAAGAAACGCCGCCACCCAATGCCTCGCAAGACCCGATCACGCGCGCGATGGACATGCTGCGCAACGCGCTCTCCCGCCGCGGCACACGCGCGACAGGCGCGCCACGCAAGCCGCGCGAGGGAACCAAGCAGGAAGTGGTGCTGGCGATGCTCCGCCGCCCTGAGGGCGCGACGGTGGCGCAAATCGCCGAGGCCACCGGATGGGCGCAGCATACGGTGCGCGGGTTTTTCGCCGGGTTGAAGAAGCGCCAGGGCATCACGGTAGAAATCGCCGAGCGCATTCGCCAAGTCGGCCCGAACAAGCAGGGCGCCAAAGGGTCCTACACCGTCTACCGCGTGGCAGAATGAAGCTGCGCAGCCACAGCGGCATGAATGAGCGCATCAGCCAGGGATCATCGCGATCCCTGGCGCATTATTGCCTTGGCTCACGCGAAACACAGCGCGAAGCGTCCGTCACGCAAGACGGAGAATGACCATGCAGGCAGAAACTGAAACCCGATGGATAGTGCTTGGCGCCGATGGCCGGCACGTTTCCCTCGGACGCACCGAGCCGAGCGAGGCAGAGATAGCGACCGCCAGCCATGCCCTTGCCGCACAGGGACTTTCCGGGTGGCTCGTGCGCATGCAGGGCGATTACTACAGCCGGGCCAGGGTGAAGCTGGAACCGCTGCGCGCGATAGGCGTAGCGCCTGAAGCTAACTGGCAGGCTGCCCTTGCCGCATTCCACGCAGCGCGCCGCCGCGCTACTCACTGAACCCCTACCAACGCGCGGCGGGAGGTCGCCGCCATGGCTGAACTGACACCCTCCACGCGCGAAGCGGCACGACGCCTTGGCGTAAGCGATACCACCATGCACAAGGCCGAACGCACCCGGTGCTTATGGGGGTGCGAACTCGATAAATGCAAAGCACGCGCAGGCGGCTCAAAATGGCAACCTCTGTGCCCACCCAAGCGCAACAGTGAGTTTGATAGATATCAAAAATGCATAAGGGACACCGATCGGCATCGGCGCATATTGCATACGGTGGAAACAAGCTGCTAGGTTATTAGTCAGGTGGTTAAGCTTCCTGCCAAAAAAAGGGGGGCAGCCGCAAAGGAAAAGACGGGAAACGCGCCATGCAGGGGTTGCGTCGCTATATCCTAAGACGGCTAATGACGCTTGTCTTCGTCATGTGGGCGATCCTCACCTTGCTTTTTATCGTCCTGAAGACTCTTCCTGGCGATCCCACGGCGATTTTCGTCGACAGCAACTTCGCGCCAGAGATGATAGCGGCGCAGCGCGCAGCCTGGGGCCTTGATGATCCACTTCTCGTGCAGTACGGCCGCTATATCTGGAACATGGCAACCTTTGAATTTGGTCAGTCCTTTTTCCAAGCGGTACCGGTAAGAGAAATCGTTTTCGAAAAGCTGCTGAACACGTGGGCGATGGTATTGCCAGCGCTTGTTATCGCGATTGTCCTTGGCGCCGTCCTTGGTGCAATGCTGGGCTGGCGCCGCGGTTCCAGGGGTGAAGGCACCGGGGTTGCCTTGCTGCTGGCGCTGCGTTCGGCACCATCCTTCTTTGTTGCCATCCTGCTGCTGATGCTTTTCGCGTATCAACTGCGCTGGCTGCCCTCAGGTGGCATGGTCTCATTGGACAATGATGGTGAGACCTTCCTCGCGCGTATTCTCACCGTCGACTACCTCTATCACCTGATTTTGCCCGGCCTTGTGCTGCTCTCGCGCGAAATCACTACACCGGCACTCTTGCTCCGCAGTACCATGCTTGAAGTTCGCAATAGCGACTTCGTTGATATACTCAGGGCAAAAGGGCTGAAGGAACGCGTTGTGGTGACGCATGCCGCGCGCAATGCCATGCTGCCACTGGTGACAGATGTCGCCGTCTCACTCGCCCTGCTTTTCGAAGGTCAGGTCCTACTCGAGATCATCTTCGCCTGGCCCGGCATTGGGCGTGAATTGGTGACCGCGCTGAACAATCTCGACTACCCTATCGTCCAAGCCTGCTTCTTCCTCATGGCGCTGACGATTCTTATCCTCAACTTCATCGCCGACCTGCTCTATGGCCTGATTGATCCTCGGGTAACCTATACATGACCCGAAACGCAACCCGGCAGCGAGGTTCATGGCATGAGTGACAATACACTTCGCGTCAGCCGGAAATGGCAAATGACACGGCTGTTTCACACCATCATGCGCTATCCATCTGGCAGCGTTGCCTTTGCCTTTCTGCTGGTTTTCTTCGCCATGGCACTGATCGGGCCCTGGGTGGCGCCGTATGGTCCCTTCGAGACAATTTATGACAAGGATGAGATGCCAATACGCTTGGCAGCCCCCTCCGCGCAGCACTGGTTGGGCACAACCAATCACGGTGTTGACGTATTTAGTCAGCTTTTATGGGGCGCGCGCATTGCTCTTGTGGTCGGCGTTCTCTCCGCGCTTGGCAGCGTCCTTCTCGGCACGCTGATCGGGCTATTGGCAGGTTATTTCAGTGGCATAGTGGATGAAATCATCATGCGCTTCACCGACATCGCCTATGGCATTCCCTTTCTGCCCTTTGCACTGGTTGTCATTTCAATCGTCCAGCCAAGCATCGGCCTGATCATCATTCTGGTGATCGCCTTCTTATGGCGCACCACAGCGCGGGTCATACGTTCTCAGGTTCTAACGCTGCGCGAACGCCCTTTTGTCCTGGCCGCACGTGCGGCCGGCCTCAGCGAACTGGCCATATTGTTTCGCCACGTTGCGCCCAATGTCCTGCCGCTCAGCTTCCTATATGTTGCGATTGGCGTACAAGCTGGCGTCATGTCTGAGGCTGCATTGAGTTTCCTTGGCTTTGGTGACCCAAATGTCATGAGCTGGGGGCTCATGTTGAACGATGCCTTCAGGGCCGGGGCCATGCGCAGCGCCTGGTGGTGGGTTCTGCCGCCTGGCATCTGCCTTTCCATCCTGGTCATCTCAACCTTCATGGTGACGCGCGCTTATGAGGAATTGGTCAATCCAAGGCTGAGGAAGCGTTGAGCATGGCAGTGCTCGACATCCGTGACCTCACAGTCACCTATCGTACTGCGGCCGGAGAAGCGCGCGCGGTGGATGGCGTATCCTTCAGCCTGGAAGCGGGCCAATATCTTGGGATCGTTGGCGAGAGCGGCTGCGGCAAATCCACTATCGCCAAGGCAATCATGGGTATACTCCCCGAGAATGCGCATGCCGGCGGCGCGATACTGTATGAGGATCGTAATCTTCTGGTGCTGGATCGGGAAGCGCTCAACAAGGTGCGGTGGCGTCACATCGCCATGGTACCGCAAAGCGCCATGCATGCGCTTGACCCTGTTTATCGCGTCGGGGATCAGATTGCCGAGGCTATCCAAGCCCATCGGCCGATGGACGGAGTAGCGCTTCGTCAGCGCCTGGATGCGCTTTTTGAACTTGTCGGCATCTCGAAAGCGCGACTCGCTGATCACCCCCATCAGCTCTCCGGCGGAATGCGCCAACGTGCCATGATCGCCATGGCGCTCGCGCTTGATCCCGACGTGATTGTGGCAGATGAACCGACCACGGGCCTTGATGTGATTGTCCAGGACCAGATCCTGCTGCGTATCAAGGAAATTCAAGAAAAGCTGGGCAAGGCGATGCTGCTGATTACGCATGACATCGCGGTTGTCTCCGAGAATTGTGACCAGGTGGTTGTCATGTACGCAGGCCGCGTGATGGAGCGCGGCAGCCATACCGTTCTGGAAAATCCATTCCATCCCTATACGGTCGGCCTGATCAACGCCTTTCCCGATCTGGATGGCGAAGCACGAGAGCTGATTTCAATTCCTGGCTCTCCGCCGAGTTTGCTGAATCCGCCAAAGGGTTGTCGCTTCCACGCGCGCTGCCCCTTTGCCCTGCCGCTTTGTACCGAACAAGAGCCTGAACTTTTGCAGGTTGCACCGGGCCACTTCGCAGCATGCCACCGCGCGGGAGACATGATGGAGATCCGCCGGCGCGGCGCTGATCCGGCAGCATGGCAAGCAAAAGGCTTGGTCGCGTGAATCGGCGAGGCCCAACACGCAACGGGTGCGCCAACTACCCGTTGCGTTAGCGCCGCCGATCAGCTTCCGATCATCTTGAGACCGCCCCAGGTGTAGCCGGGCACGCAGACACGCTCCACACGCTCACGCCACCGCGCATCATCGGGGCGCGGATAGACAAGGCGCTGATCATCTGGTGCCCAGGAATAGCCCGCATCGCCGAGAATCTCGCGCGCCTTGGCCAAGTCAAAGCCTGCAGGCGCCGGGAGATCCGGGTTTGTCCAAGGATTGCCATCAACCAGAAAAGTATCGGCCCTGGGCACCCGGCCATTGCCTTCCCAGACAACGCGCACCAGGAATTCACGGTCAATGGTATGCGACCAGGCTCTACGGAATTCAACGTCACGCCAGGGAAGCCAGGAAATCCGCTTCACCGCATGCATCCAGTTGATATCGGTGGTTCGTTCCACCTTGATATGCCGCTCCCGTTGCAGCGTCGCGATCTGAGAAGGCATGAAATCCACGCCCTCGGCAAAATCAAGGTCGCCGCCCTGCAGCCGACCGAGCAGACCATCGGTTGAAGGCACAACAACAACCTGGATTTCGTCAAGTGACGGACGAGAGAAATGATCCTTACGTGCGATCAATTGCATCTGCGTATCGGCCTGATAGCGCCCAATTGCGAAGGGGCCACTGCCGATGGGGCGTTCAAAACGTAGGGCACGCGGATCGTCACCGACATTCTGTTCCTGCAGGATATTTTCCCACAAATGCTTGGGGAAAATCACATTGAGAAGCAGGAAATAGCTCTCGAACTGACCATAGGGCTGCTTGAAGCGCAGCCGGACGGTACGGTTTTCTTCACTCAGAATTTCCGTAGATGCGAGGTATTGGTTCGCGGTCCAAAAGAAGCCGCGATCATACCGTGTCAGGAAATCAAGCGTGAATTTCAGATCATGCACTGTCACCGGGCGGTCATCATGGAACTTCATGCCGGCACGCAGTGTGACATCATAGGTAAGCTCATCAAGGCGTACCCATCGCTCTGCCGCCCAGGGAATAACGTTCAGATCCTTGTCCAGGTAGGCCAGCCGATCATAGATCATGCGACCTATGGAACGGAAGCGATTGGCCGCCTGAATGATATTCAATGTCTCGACAAGTGAAAGCGTTCCGACCACGACGCGCCGACGCTGATTGGCACGCCTCGGCTTGAGCCCCAGATAGGTCTGGAACATGTCAAAGGAACAAATGCCAAAGCCAGTCACCGGCACCACGCCTTCCCAACGCTCGGCATTATAGGGGTCAATGACACCAGGTCCCCAGCCCAGCTGCGTGATGTAACGATCTTCGGCGAGCACTTTCTGCGCTGCGTGCACATGTTCAAGTCGCTTCGCAGGATCGCTTTCGGCGGATTGAAGATCGACCAATTGATCATATTCCTGATTCGCCCATTCCCCATAATTGCGACGATCCTTGCCATAGGCGCGGCTGATCAACCATTCCGAAGGATCAACGCGTTCCGGGCGCGCCACAGCGGGGTGGAATTGAATATCACCATGCATATGTGTGACAATCGCTTCAAGCCAGCGTGATTGCGATACCTGCTGCATCGTATAGCGCAGCCCAACCTGCCCACCATCACGCGACCATTTACGAAAAGCATTGAGCCAGGCAGGCTGGGTGGTTGGAATAAGCACGCTAAGCTCTGGCACCTTGGTACCGGCTATGGGCCAAGTCAGCCGCGCAACCGTATCACGGACCCAGGCCGGATTCTGCATGTAATAGCCGCGCTGTTCCGCATAAAGCTCCCGAAAGGCTGGATTGGCTACCTGGATCTGTGATGCATCCTGCGCCGCGGCGCGTGGCAGTAACCCCTGCGATCCCTCGGCGGCCATCAGCCCGCCAGTGACCGCAGCAAGCTTCAGAAATTGCCGCCGTTCAACGGATGGTGAGGCGATTTGTTCCGGTGTCTGCTGCATCCTTGGCCTCCTGGCTGGTTGTTGTTGTCATAAGGTGGCAGGCCACTTCCTGACCGCTAGCAAGCGTCACCTTTGGCGGATCAGCAACGCTGCAGATCGGCATAACTGCCGGGCAGCGCGGGTGAAAGCGGCAGCCTGATGGGATGGCCATGGCATTCGGAACCTGACCGGAAAGGGCTAGGCGCTTGCGACCGCGCCGGCCGCGCACTGGCACCGAAGCCATCAGAGCCTGAGCATAGGGATGAACCGGGCGGGAGAGAACCGCCTCTGCCGGCCCGTATTCGACGATACGACCCAGATACATGACTGCGACATTTTGACAGAGGTAGCGCATCGTCGAAAGATCATGCGAAATATAGAGGATGGCCATGCCCAATTCGCGCGCAAAACTGCGAAATAGCGAAAGGATGCCGGCACGAATCGAAACATCAAGCATGGATACCGGCTCATCAGCCACCAGGAGGCGTGGCTCGACACCGATGGCGCGAGCAATGGCAACGCGCTGCAATTGACCGCCGGAAAGCTCATGCGGGTAGCGCGGGGCGTAGATATCAGCAGGGGTCAAGCCAGCGCGCTCAAGCGCACGCCGGGCTCGCGCCAACTGGTCTTCTCGCGGTCCGGGGAAATGCACCGCAATCGGTTCAAGCACGCTTTCCAGCGCCGTGAAGCGGGGGTTGAGCGCCTCAAAGGGATTTTGGAAAACAATCTGCACATCACGACGAAACGCAAGCTGCGCGGCACGGTCGCGCCGCAAGTCAACTTCACGCCCAGCGACACGAATACTGCCGGCGGTAGGCGCCACAAGATCCAGCACGGCCATGCCCGTGGTGGATTTGCCGCAGCCGGATTCTCCAGCCAACCCAAGCACCTCTCCTGGCGCGATACTGAAACTCACGCCATCCACCGCGCGTACAAGTGACGGTTGCCGGCCGAGCATTGCCGCAAGTACGCCCTGTCGCACAGGATAGTGCTTCTCAAGACCATCCACTTCCAGAAGCGCGGTGTTGGCGGGTGCTAGAGCCAGGAAACTTCCTCCTTCTGACGGGCCTCAAAAGCCGCAATCTCTGACGCATGGCTGAGTGTGAGCGTGACGCTGTCAACACCGCGCAACAGGCAATCCTTGCGGAAGGAATCGATTTCAAAATGATCGATCTTGCCGTCAGGTCCAGTTACTGTCTCGGATGCCAGATCCACGGTGATGCTGGCACCTGGCTTGGCATGAAGTGCCCCACGCAGCTCAGCTACACGCGTTTCCGGCAGAATGATTGGCAGGGCGCCATTTTGGAAACAATTATTGAAGAAAATGTCGCCGAAGGACGGCGCGATAAAGGCGCGGAAGCCATTATCTACCATGACGGTCACAGCATTTTCGCGGGATGAACCACAGGCGAAATTTCTTCCCGCAACGATGATACCCGCGCCGGCAAAACTTCCTTGATTCAGCGGAAAATCGGGGCGCAGGCTTCCATCGGGCGCGCGTCGCATGTCATGAAACATGGCCGGGGCCTGTTCCTCCCGCGCGCGACCAAGGAATCGCGCCGGGATGATCTGATCGGTATCGACATTCGGCAGATCCACCGGCACCGCAACCGCGGTGAGGGATGTGAAAGCTTCCATGCTGCTACACTCCTCTCAGGCTGAGGCAAGTTTGCGGACATCCGTGAAACGGCCCGTCACAGCGGCTGCCGCCGCCATTGCCGGGCTCACGAGGTGTGTGCGTACACCTTGCCCCTGCCTACCAACAAAATTACGATTCGATGTGGAGGCGATGCGCTGGCCCGGCTTGCCCGTATCGCCATTCATGCCGACACACATGGAACAGCCGGGTTCACGCCATTCGAAACCTGCCTCGCGGAAAATGCGATCAAGCCCTTCGGCCTCCGCCTGCCGTTTCACCACGCCGGAACCGGCAACCGCCCAACTTGGCACCACCGCCTTGCGTCCACGAACGACAGCGGCTGCGCTCCGCAAATCTTCAATCCGACTATTGGTGCAGGAACCGATGAAGACGCGATCTACTGAGACATCTTCAACCGGGGTGCCAGGCTGCAAACCCATATAAGCCAGGGCGCGCTCCATCCCCTCGCGCTTTGCGACATCCGGCGCTGAGCTTGGATCAGGAATGCGCGCCGTGATCGGCACAGCATCCTCAGGGCTGGTGCCCCAAGTGACCATTGGGGCTATAGCCGCGCCATCGAGCGTCATTTCCTTATCGAAGACAGCGCCCTCATCACTCGGTACATTGCGCCAATAGGCGAGGGCCTTGTCCCAGGCGGCATCTTTGGGGGCAAAGGCGCGTCCATGGAGATAGGCGAAGGTCGTATCATCTGGCGCTACCATACCCGCTCGCCCACCGGCTTCAATGGACATGTTACAAAGGGTCAATCGCCCTTCGATGGAAAGGCTACGAATGGCGCTTCCAGCATATTCAACCACATGGCCAATCGCGCCGCCGGCTCCAATACGCGCAATAATGGCCAGGATCACATCCTTCGCCGTTACGCCGAAGCCAAGATTTCCTTCAACCGCAATCCGCATGGCCTTGGGCTTGCGCTGCCACAGGCTTTGTGTGGCCATGACATGCACAACCTCAGAAGAGCCGATGCCAAAAGCCAAGGCGCCAAGCGCACCATGGGTGGAGGTATGGCTATCCCCGCAGACCAAGGTGAGCCCGGGCTGCGTGATACCCTGCTCGGGCCCGACAACATGCGCTATGCCTTGGCGTTCATCACCAATGTCAAAAACAGTAAAGCCGTAGCGTGCATGATTGTCAGCCATGGCGGCGACGATGCCGCGGTGATGACTGTCTTCAATGGCGCCAAGGCCGCGCCCGCCGGTTGCAACGTAATGGTCAGGTGTCGCGAAGCTGCGATGGGGTCGACGCAGCGACAAACCTCGCGCGCGCAATCTTGCGAAGCTGCCCGCTGATCCATCATGCATGAGGTGGCGATCAATATAGAGCAAGGTGTAACCATCCGGTCGATCAACAACCACATGGCGTCGCCAGATTTTTTCGAACATGGTCAGGGCAGGCTGGGCCATGGTGCAGGAGCCTTTCTTGGATTGCCATCAGGTGGCGGGATCACGCCGCAAATTTCGTGAAGGAACATAAGAAGCCTGCCGCCACTGCCAGTGCAGCACATGGCCAAACAACTAATGCCTTCAGAGAATTTCAGTCGCTTTCCCGCCACTCCGTTTCCTGTATTGCTTGTTGTTGTGAAAAGCGTAGTCAGGCTACGGCGGAAGAGTCAAGAATTCCCGCTAGTCATTCAGCCGCGGCGCGCGGCATATGGCCGAGCGTCCCATCATATTTCTTTGCGGTTTCTGCCGGCAGGAAGCTTTCTTCCATGGCGCGGATACGATCGAAGCCGGCAAAGACATGGGTATTGCCCAATGGATGCCCCTTGGCGCGGGCGTCTAGTTCGGTCTCGACCATGGGTCCCTTCTCACGCAGGGCGGAAGCGAGGTCATGCATGGCAAGCAAGGCTGCACGCATGATGGCGCCTGGCAGAATGGTGATCTTGATGCCAAGCCGCGCCATGGTTTCGCGGTCCATGCGGGGGGAAATGCCTGTCATATTATAGAAGACCGGCCCTTTCACCTCATGGCAGATACGCTCGACTTCGGCTATGTCCTTGGGGCCTTCGACAAAGGCAAGATCCGCGCCGGCGTCGAGGAACGCATTGGCACGCCAAATGGCCTCATCAAGTGACCCGCCATGCGCGCCGCGACTATCGGTGCGCGCTATCAGCACAAAGTCAGGCTCCATCGCATCACGCGTTTTTGCAGCAGCGCGGATCTTGAGAACGGCCTCCTCACGCGCGATGACTTCACGCCCGGCGACATGCCCGCAACGCTTGGGGGCCACCTGATCTTCAAGATGCATGCCGGCGACACCTGCGCGGCAATATTCCTCTACCGTCCGGACAACATTAATGGCGTTTCCGAAGCCGGTATCGGCATCCGCGATGACTGGAACCGAAACAGCGGCGGCGATACGGCGCGCATTCTCCGACATCTCCGTCAGGGTCATCAGCCCGGCATCCGGCAGGCCGGTGACTGACAGCGATGACCCGTAGCCGGACATATAGACTGCCTCAAAACCTGCCTGTTCAAGCACGCGTGCTGACATGGCGTTGAAGCAGCCCGGAACGATGAGCGGCGCAGCTTCTCGCATCAACGTGCGAAGCCGGACTGACGGGCGGGTGGGATAGGGTTGGCCAAGGCGCATGGTTGTTTTCTCCCTTCTGGTCGTGATTAGCTAGGCGGCTTCTTCATCACACAGACATACTATCGGAAATCATGTGGGTGTTTCAACAGAGATTGATTCGAGAAATTAGTGCCCATCTCCAGCGAAACTCGGTTGTTTTCCTGATGGGGATGGCGCCATTCTACGTTCGATCAAGGGCGCCTCGCGTAAGACAACGCCTTGGATCTCTCATTTTGAGTAATCCGAGCTCTCTCGAAAACACGGCAATCATTGCGCAAACAGTCAAATAGCTACCCGAGATAACTCTCCACAAGCCCACGATCGGCCAAAAGTTCGGTAGCCGATCCCCGCAAAGCGACCTGACCATTGCGAAGCACAAGTCCATTATCCGCTATCTTGAGGGCGCCAATTGCGATTTGCTCCACCAGAATAACAGCAACCCCCTGCTCGGTCAGGGAACGCAGCGCGCGCAAAATGGCGCGTGCAACCTGTGGCGCCAGGCCAAGGGATGGTTCATCCAGCATCAGTACCTTTGGGCGCATCATCAATGCGCGAGATACCGCGAGCATTTGTTGCTCCCCCCCCGAAAGGGAGCCGCCCGGGATACGCTGCCGCTCACGTAGTACAGGGAAGCGCGTGAATTCGTCTTCCAGGTTCTTTCTCATCATGTCCGGATCATTTTGCGACAGATGTGACGCGCCAAGCAGGAGATTGTCCAATACACTCAGCGTCGGAACGATCTGTCGCCCCTGTGGCACATGCACAAGGCCCTTGCGTGCCAGGAGATGGGGCGCAATACCCGATATGTCTTGCCTATCATACGTCACACGTCCGCCGCTAAGGGGCAGAAGATTTGAAACGCTACGCAACAGGCTGGTCTTGCCAGCACCGTTGGCGCCAAGCACTGCCAATAGGGCGCCTGGCGCCACACTGAATGATATATCGCTCAATACCTCAACCGCGCCTATCCGCGCCGAAATTGCCTCTACCGCGATCACGGCCCTGTTACCTTTCCAGATTCAGGCGCCTCAATATCATCGGCGCCCAGATACGCCGCGATAACCCGCTTGTCGGCCTGAACCACGGAAGGCGTATCATCGGCAATCACAACGCCATGGTCGAGCACGGTGATCCGGTCGCTCAAATCCATGACAAATTCCATATTGTGCTCCACCAGCAGGATGGTCTTGCCGGAGTCACGCAGCCGCCGGAGCGCGATGGCGATCTGCTGTGCTTCCAGCGGATTCAGCCCGGCAACAGGTTCATCAAGCAGCATCACGGACGGATCCTGCGCGAGCGCGCGCGCAAGCTCCACGAGTTTTCGATGCCCATAGGGCAGCTCCCCGGGGGTACGATCGGCAAGATGGGCGATGGCAAGGGCGTCGAGCACTGCAATTGCACGGGCGCGCTCCGCTTCCTCATGAGGCAATCCGGCAAGCCAGCGCATAACCGCACGGACACCACCTTCACCAGCCAGACGAGGTAAGCCAAGCATCACATTCTCGATCACCGTCAGCCCACTGATCAATTGAAGATTCTGGAAGCTGCGGGCCAGACCAAGCCGCGCACGCTGATGTGCGGAAAGGCTTGCTACCTCATGATCCCCAAGGCGCACCGAACCGGAATCCGCCCGATAGAGACCGGCGACACAATTGATCAACGTGGATTTACCTGCACCATTTGGCCCAATCAGGGCATGAATAGTGGCGGGAGCGACCGAAAAGGATACATCACGCAGTGCAACCACACCCGCATAGGCTTTGGAAAGACCGACGACTTCAAGCGACCCTCCTCTGCGCGTCCCAGGTGGCGGAGGCCGGGGCGTCAAGGCTTGGGGCACAGGGGCCTCACTTGCCGTGGCAGGGAGGTCAGCGCGACGCACGAGCTTTACGGCGGCGCGCAGCATGCCAACCGCTCCCTCTGGCACCAGCAGCAATACGGCAAGCAGGATGCCGCCATATATGATGAGTCCGATGGTGTGAAAGCCTGCAATCACCTCAGCAATGGCTACAAGAATGGCTGTTCCAAGAAGCGGGCCCCGGGTGTCCCCAAGCCCGCCAATCACAGCAGCAATCAGTAACGCGATGGATAGACGGATTGAAAACGCGTCCGATGAAACAAAGCCAGACTGATGCGCGAAGAGTACTCCCGCCAAACCGGCCAAGACGGCACTCGCAGCGAATACTGCCGTGCGCCAAAGCGGTACATTGAGGCCGACTGTTTGCGCAAAACTTTCCGATTCCTTGATCGCGCGTAGCCTACGCCCGCTACTGGACGAAAAAACCCAATCGCTGCCGAGTTGCACCAGAATCAGCGCAGCAGCGCAGACCCAGAAAGTATAGGTGGCCACATTTCGGAAATCACCAAAATCAAGTTGTGGAACGCCAAAAAGCCCCATGGTGCCGCCCGTAAGATCCACGGCGCGCTGCGCCCAGATTTCCACGATAAAGCCGAAAGCAAGTGTGGCCATGGCAAGGTAAAGGCCGCGGGTACGCAGCGCCACCAGACCAAGCAAAACGCCCATCAAACCAGCAACGAGGAGGCCGAAAGGCATGGAAAGCCAGATCGGCCACCCAAAGCTGGTGGCCGTAATTGCCGAACCATAAGCGCCGATGGCATAAAACCCCGCCTGGCCCAGCGACATCTGGCCGGAAAGCCCGAGCAGAATGTTCAGACCAATGACCGCAATAGCCGTATAGGCGAAGGTTTGACCAAGATGCACAAAGAATGGGTTCGGCGCGAGAGAGGGCCAGGCCGCCACAAGAATGATCGCAAGCAGCCACCCAACCGGCGCCAGACGGCGAGAGTTTTGCACGCTCATCTGATATCTGCCTTGGATTCGCCGAAGATGCCGCTTGGTTTTAATACCAGCATCGCCATGACAAAGAGGAGCGGATAAAGATCGCCATATTTGGAATCCCAGTAATTGGCTAGCGCTTCAGCCACGCCAAAGAGTATTCCCCCGACAAGAATACCAATCGGATTGGCAAAGCCACCGAGCGAGGCCACAGCAAGAGCCTTGATCGTGAAGATCAGCCCCATATGCGGGTGAACCGTGACAAGTGGACCTACCAGAATCCCCGAAACAGCGGCCAGTAATGCAGCGATGATCCAGACGGAGGTCACGGTACGACGAACATCAATGCCGAGCAGCGAAGCGGCATCCGGATTGAAGGCGACGGTGTAGACATCACGTCCCCAACGCGTCCGAAACAATGCCCACCAAAAAGCACCGACCGCCGCGAAGGCGGCAAGGATAATGAGCAGTTCTTCGAGGAAAAAGCCGATCTGACCAACAGTGATTACATTGTCGCGACGATCCGAAAACAACGGTGGGGAATATTGGGAGGACTTCCCCCACAGGAGTTCGACCGTATTCTGCAGGATAAGCGCCATACCTGCCGTAGTGAGGATCCACGCCAAGGCGCCACCGGCGCGGCCTGCACCAAAGCGGTCCAGCGGGCGAACTGCGAAACGCTCAAGGCCCCAACCCATCAGGGACAAAACAGTAACGACCGCCAAGACGGCAAGTGGCAAGGGCAGGCCAGCGCCGATGGCTGCCAGTGAGATAAAGGAAGCTGCCATCAGGAAATCGCCCTGCCCGAAATTCACCCGGTTGGTGGTGAGATGGGCAATGAAGAGTCCCTTGGCAGTCAGTGCATAAATGGCGCCCATGGCCATGCCGGTCACAAGCAGCTGGATAAAATTCGTCAGGGTCATTCCCCGATGGTCCCTCGCTGAAGTGTTGCTCAATAAGGCGCCGGTGACAGGTTCATTTGAATTCGACCTGCCGGGTATGCAGTACCAGTCAGACGCGCAGACCTAAGGCATGAAGGTGCTATATGCCTCGCTGTCTACGCGCTACCCATCTGTGTCTCGCTTCAGCGTTGTTCCAGACGGACAACTTGACCGTTCCGCCAAACACCAAGAAAAACATGCTCACGGTCCAGGCATTCGTGATCATCAGGGCTGAAGGGGCGCGCCGGCGTTGCAGAAATTGCTTCAACACCATCCAGTGTTTCAAGGGCATCGCGAATGGCAACAGAATCGGATCGGCCAACACGCTCAATCGCACGAAACATGATCTGAGCGGCATCATAACCAAGCGCGCCAAGCACTGGCCAGCGATAGGCACTACCGTATTCGGCCCGCATTCTCTCGTCGAAGGCCCGTGCCTTTGGATCATTGAGGTCAAGGGCCTGACCCATGACGGTGCCCTCTATCGCCTCCCGCCCAACAATCTCAAGCACTTTCATGGATGAAAGGCCCCAATTGCCAGCAACAACCGGACGATAATTGATACGTGGGAGGGGCCGGTAGAGAAGTTCGAAGCTTTCGTGGAAGTTCAATACCAATTCCGCGCCGGCGTCGCGTAGGCGAAGCATCTGGGCAGTGAGATCATTGACTCCAGGTGCAGCCGCCTCGGTCGCAACAAGTGTCACGTTGCGACGCCGCAGCCCTTCCTGGATTTCGCGTGCCGCGAAGTTTCCATAGCCGGTCGTGGAGTGCAGCAGACCAATACGCCGAAAATTGCGTACACCCCAATCGAGCATTGCATCAATCTGGAACTGCTCCACCATCGAGCAGCGGAAAATGAACGAAGGCCGCTCATTGATGAAACGCTGTGTGATGTCAGTCGCGATCGATGGGCCAGCAACCAGAGGAATGCGGGCACGCTGCAGAATAGGCGCAAAGGCAAGCACATTGCCGCTGCTGACCGTCCCGATTACCGCGGCAACATTGTCATTTTGGATCAGGCGCTGCGCGAGAGAAACGGCGCGCTGCGGATTGGCCTCATCATCATAGACCAGGATTTCGATGCGTGTTCGTGGATTACGCGCCTCGTGATCCTTTAATGCGAGGCGAATGCCCTGAAGATAGCTCTCTCCAAAATCAACAATTGCGGGTGGACCGCTCAGACCCTGAATGACGCCGACGCGCACGGTTGTCTGTTGGGCCTGTACCGCACTCCCCGAGACCGCGAGAAACGCTGCCGCTGCGCCGGCAGCTACGATAAACCTTCTTGCACTAAACATTTTCTGCTTCCCTCCTTTTGTGCTTGCTTGGGCCGTCTTCAACGGCCCTTGAATTCTCCATCACGGCGCTCACGGAAGGCCGTAGTACCCTCAGCGAGGTCCTCGGTCTGGCCAAGATCGTGGAACGAGCGAGACTCAAGCCGCAGCGCTTCCTCAAGCGGCATCCCAACTCCCTGGCGCATTACCTCCTTCGCCAGCCGATGCGCAAGCGGTGCACGACGCGCGAGCATCGCCGCATAGTCCATCGCACCAGCCAAAAGTTCCGACTGCGGCAGCACGCGGTTCACAAGGCCAATCCTGTATGCCTCATCAGCGCCCACACGTTCTCCCGAAAGGATCATGTGCATGGCATGACCAAGGCCCACGATCTGGGGCAGACGGATCAGGCCGCCATCGCAGGCGTGAAATCCCCATTTCGAATCCTGGAGCGCGAATTCCGCATTCGGTGAGCAGAAGCGGATATCGCAAGCGAGCGCGAGCTCAAAACCGCCGGACATGGCATAGCCATTGACCGCAGCAATGATGGGCTTCCGGATTTCCATGCCCCGCGTGATACCGCCAAAGCCAGGACCATTGGTGTAACGGCGGCGAAACTCCGGCGCGGGGGTGCGTGCAAAGGCCATCGTGTAGGTCTTGAGGTCTGCTCCAGCGCAAAAAGCCTTGTCGCCGGCGCCTGTGACCACCGCGACGCGCGCTTCCTCATCCGCATCAAACGCGCGCCAAGAAGCCACCAAATCGTCATTCGCCGTAAAATCGAGAGAATTCATTTTTTCTGGACGGTTGATGGTGATTAGCCAAACATGGCCGTGCCGTTCTACCAGGATATCTGCGCCACCACTCATGCTGATTTACCCTCAAAAATGCTGTAGCCATTACGCCGTTCAATTGCATGCACCCGGATGCCAATGGGAAGATCCTTGGCCGGATCAAGCAGCCGTCCTGTGACGCGAAGCCCAGCGGTATCCAATTCCACCACGCAAACGGCATAAGGCGCCTCATCACGAAAATTCTTGGGCGCCCGACGGATCATGGTCCAGGCAACAAGGCTCCCTTCCCCTTCCACGTGAACCGGCTCAAGTCCGGAAGACAGGCAAGCGGCGCAGATTTCCCGCGGTCCAGGGTCCAATGTACCGCAGGCCGTACAGCGGAGAGCTGGGATGGTAGTTGCGTCGCTCATGCATTACCTCGGCGAAGGATATTGACCGTACAAGCAATGCCAGTGCCGCCAAGATTATGGGTCATGGCAATTTCTGCATTCTTCACCTGGTTTGTATGCATGCCGCGCAGTTGCAAGACCGCTTCGTGGATTTGCGCCACGCCTGTGGCGCCAACCGGATGCCCTTTTGCCAGCAGCCCTCCGGAAGGATTGATCGGGATATCCCCACTGACGGAAGTACGCCCTTCCGCCGCCCATGCCGCACCTTGGCCGCGTGGGATCAGGCCCAGATCCTCACTATCAACAATTTCGGCAATTGAAAAACAATCATGCAGTTCTACCAAATTAACATCCTGGGGTCTGATGCCAGCCATCTCATAAGCCCGCGATGCCGCGCTGACGGTTGCGTCGAAGGAACAGAGATCAGCGTGGCCCGCGATGCGCGAGGCACCGCGGGTTTGCACACTTGCCAGCACATCCACCGGCAGCCGCCCGGAACGCCTGGCACGATCACGCGCCACAAGCACAAGCGCCGCAGCACCATCACTGACCGGACAGCAATCATAAAGCTGCAAGGGATCGCAAATCATCGGCGATTGTTCGATGACATCATCGGTCAATTCTGCGCCCATCTGGGCCAGCGGATTTCTCAATCCATTGGATTTGTTCTTGCGAATGACCGCCGAGACCTGCCGGCGTGTTGTGCCATAACGTGCGGCGTGAATACGCCATGCCATGCCAAAAAGCCCCGGGAAGGTGAGGCCGCTTACACCATCGCTACGATTATCCATAGCGCAATTCAGCGCTGCCGTAACCTCAGCGCCACTGGCATGGGTCATAGTTTCTGCACCAACCACCAAGGCCGCATCGCATTGCCCACTCGCAATGGCGAGAACGGCATGACGAAACGCGATACCGCCCGAGGCGCAGGCACCTTCAACCTTGGTGCAAGGAATGTTTGGCAGGCCCAACCTATCGGCGACCATCCCGGCCAATACTTCCTGACCATTCAGCGGACCGGAGATAAAGTTACCAAGGTAAAGTGCCCCGATTTCATCACGTGCAACATCAGCATCGGCCAGCGCTTGCGCGGCGGCTTGGACTGCAAGGGTTTCAATAGACGTGCCGGCATGGCGCCCAAAGGCAGTTGAGCCGATGCCAAGGATGGAAACCTGCCTCATGTCGCTTCATCCCTGCTGCTTTCCTGGGCAAGCATACGCCGCAGTTCTGTCTTCAGCACTTTGCCGTAGTTATTCTTGGGCAAGGCTTCGATCACCCTCCAGGCCTTGGGCCGCTTGAAGCGGGCCATATTGTCAAGGCAAAGTTGTTCCAATGATCCGATATCCAAGCTATCCCCGCTGGCGGACACCACGAAAGCCACCGCTTCCTCTCCCCAGTCCGGATGAGGGCGGCCCACGACCGAACATTCCAGAACAGCAGGATCGCGCAAAAGCACCTCTTCGATCTCGCGCGGGTAGATATTGCTGCCGCCGCTGATGATCATGTCCTTGGAACGGTCACGCAAGGTCAGGAAGCCCTCAGAATCAACAGAGCCTACATCCCCGGTATGCAACCAGCCACTGCGCAGCGTCTTGGCGGTTGCTTCCGGATTGCCAAGATAGCCCTTCATTACGCAATCGCTGCGCGTGATCACCTCACCAATCTCACCGAACGGAAGTTCCTGATCATTGTCATCGACCACACGAAAGGCAACACCGGTGCGCGCCACGCCGCAGGATGCCAAGCGTTCATGATAGCGTGGATGCTCAGTTTCGGCATGGTGGCTTTTGGACAACGCCGTAATGGTCATGGGCGATTCGCCCTGGCCAAAAATCTGAATTAGCTTGGGACCAAAAATCGCAAGAGCGCGCTGAAGATCAGCGACATACATCGGACCGCCACCATAATAGAGCGTACGCAAATTTCGCGTATTCACGCTTTCAACGCCGTGCGCATTCACCAGTCGCGTCACCATAGTGGGTGCCCCAAATAGGGCGACGTTCGGATAATGGCCAATATGGTCCAGGATTTCCTGTGGGTCGAAGCCCTTCAGGATCACTTGATGGCTTCCGCGGAACAGATGCGGCAGGCCATAAAGTCCGGATGCGTGCGATAACGGCGCCGCATGCAGTTTGGTGTCATTTTCATCGAGATGATCCATATCGGCATAGTAGCAATGCGCCATGAAAAGCAGATTGCGATGGGATAGGATCGCACCTTTCGGACGCCCTGTGGTCCCGCTAGTGTAAAAGACCCAGGCCTCATCCTCTGGGGCTGATGGATGCAAGGCACGCAGCGGATCAGTCAGCAGCATTCTCAGCCAGACATCATCGTTAGCGCTGATGAGGGGGCCTGCGCCGTCCAGTACGGGCGCCAGCGCATCCTGGAGACCTTTGGTGGTCATGGTGAGCCGCGTGCGCGCATCTCTGGCGATATAGGCAATTTCCTTGGGGTGCAGTTTGGCATTCGTCGGCACGGCACAGAGGCCAGCAGCCCAGCATGCGAATAACGCCTCAAGAAAGGCGCCACTATTCTCCATGCACAGCAACACGCGATCACCAGGAGAGAGACTAAAGGGCTTGGAGCGCAACGCATGCCCCAGACGCAGGACCCGGTCCAGAAAGGTCGCATAGCTTGCTGTTTGCCCGGCAAAGGTGACAGCCGGATGCTTAGGCAAACGCCTTGCACTGGCTGCCAATAGCTCCGCCAGATTCATCTGAATCCACCCTTCATTTTCTTCAGGGAATACCCGGATTTCTTCGAATTTTGAAACGCTAATTCGATGAGAGATAGACGTCAAGCGTTACCACTCATCAGTTGCTTGGCGCACTGAAGCACATCACACGAGAAAGGATGAAGCCGCCCATCCACAATCCCTAGACCGACGCCTAGCCGTGCGTGCCAGCTATCGTGATACGGCGAGGCATGGTCTTTGGACAAGGTATGGCGCCGCCATGCGCACCGGGTCAACGCCGGTCTTCGCAGCGCGCATCGGCGCACGCTTGACATGGCGGCACCCTCGACCCACTAATTGTATAACAATCCTCCTGAGGAAACGGTCCGATCTCGCACGCTCTGCAGCCCGTCGCCTTTGCCCGGCCCGACAGCCTGCCCGAGCGTCTGGCCGCGCATCTGCGCGAGGAGATCGTGCAAAGCCGTCTTGCCCCGGGTGCCCGGCTTGTCGAAGCCGAACTCGCGCTAGCCTATGGCGTCAGCCGCGTGCCCTTGCGGGAGGCCTTCCGCATCCTCGCCACCGAAGGCCTCGTGGATCTCTCGCTCCATCGCGGCGCGACCGTGCGCCCGCTTTCGGGGACCGAGCTGCAGGAACTCTTCGGCGTCCGCATGGCGATCGAATCCTTCGCCGCCGCAACGCTCGCCCGGCGTGGCGACAGGGCCGCCCTCGCCCGGCTACGCAAGCTCGTGCGCGACATGCGAGCGAGCATCTCGGCTGGCGATACCGGCGCCTACCACCAGCTCGCCGCAGCCTTCCATGAATGCTTCGTCGCAGCCGCGGGCAATGCGGTGCTCGCCGCGACCTACAGCCAAATCCGCCAGCGCCTGCGCCGCTACCAGGCCGCCATGAGCCGCGTTCCGCATCTGCCCCGAACATCCATCGCCGAGCACGCCGCGATCCTGGATGCGATCGCGGAGAGCGATGCGGCCAAGGCTTCCGCGCTCTCGGTCGAACACCTCGAAAGCCTCGTCCGCCAGTTCTCGGGCGGGACGGAAGCGGCGATCGAGGCGACGCGCGGCGACAGCAACAAGACACGAAGCATCAAGGGACGGAAACCACAATGAACGGCTTCGGCCTGTCTTACATCGCGCTGGCATCGAAGAACGTTGCCGCCGCGTCGCGCGTGCTCGGCGATCTGCTGGGCCTGCAGCGCAGCGACCGCCGCTTCGGCGACAGCATGGCGCCGGTCTTCGCGATCGGCGAGACCGCGATCGCCGTCTTCGAGACCGATGATCCCTTCTTGGGCGAGGGCGCGCGCGCCGGCGTGCATCACGTCGCCCTCGCGGCCGCCGATCCCCACGGCATGGCGCAGGCGTTGACCTCAACGGGCTTCCGCGCAGGCACCGCGCCGGGTGGCGGCATCGCCCTCGATCCGGCGCAAGCCGCGGGCGTCAGGCTGCGTCTCGCCCCGGCGCTTGGCCTTGGCGTCGGGCGCTCGGTGCAACTCGAACGCATCGACCACATCGGCATCGCGAGCGCGGACAACCAGGCGGCCATCGGCGTCTTCTGCGGCCAGCTCGGCTGTCCGCTGGAAAGCCAGCAGACGGACATGGAGACGCAGATCGCGGTCGAGAGCTTCACCTCCGACAAATACGGCGTCGTCTATCACACGCGTCCGCCCGCGATCCTGGGCGGGCTGCGCGTCGCCTTCATCACCGCCGGCGACTGCGAGTTGGAGTTCCTGCAGAATTTCGATCCTAACCAGGGTGGCCAGGTGCAGCACGGCAGCGCCGGCAATACGCGCCAGGACCAGGGCGCGATCGCGCGCTACGTCGCCTCCCGCGGTCCCGGCCTGCACCACATCGCCTTCAAGACGCCGGACATCGACGCGACGCTCGCGAAGCTTGGCGAGGCCGGAGTGGCGCTGATCGACCGCAAGGGGCGGCCCGGTTCGCGCCGCGCGCGCATCGGCTTCGTGCACCCGAATGCGATGGGCGGCGTGCTGATCCATTTCGTCGAACGCGCGTGACAACATAAGGAAGCCACACGCCATGACCAGCCAAACGCTGCGAATCCTGGGCCGGCCGAACTCCTTCAACGTCCGCAAGGTGCTCTGGCTCTGCGACGAGCTCGGCATTCCCTTCGTGCGGGAGGATTGGGGCCGCGGCTACAAGCCGACCCTCACGCCGGAGTTCCTGAAGCTGAATCCGGTCGCGCAGATCCCTGTCGTTCTCGATGGCGACCTGGTGCTGCGGGAATCCCACGCCATCCTGCGCTACCTCGCGACGAAGCATCGCGCGGAGACCGCCTATCCGTCCGCGCCCGAGAAGCGCGTGCGGGTCGAGCAGTGGATGGACTGGGTCGCCTATGACCTGACGCACGCCATGCGCGGCGCCTTCCTGGGCGGCCAGCTGCAGGAGCCGCCCTGGAACAACGAATGGTTCGTCGAGCAGGGCCGCAAGGATTTCACGCATTGCATGCGCCTGCTGGACGCGGAGCTCGCACACGGCGGGCCCTATGTCTGCGGTGCGGATTTCACCCTCGCCGACATCCCGATGGGGCTCGTGGTGAACCGCTGGTTCGCGGTGAAGGGCTTCGATAAGCCCGATCTGCCCGCAGTCAGCGCCTATTTCGAGCTTCTCTCTCAACGCCCGGCCTACCTGAAGCATGGGCGCAACGGACTGCCCTGACCAAGAACGAACGACAGAGGGGAAACGAACAATGACAAGAACATTGCTGCGCTGCGCCGCCGTCATCCTGGGGCTCTGGGCGATGGGCGCCCAGGCACAGACCGCCTATCCGGACCGGCCGATCCGCCTGGTCATTCCCTACGCGCCCGGTGGCGGCACGGATGCCACCATCCGCGTGCTGGCGGGACCGATGGGCGAGATGCTCGGCCAGAGCGTCGTCATCGAGAACCGCACCGGCGGCGCCGGCACGATCGGCGCCGCCATCGTCGCGCAGGCGCGGCCGGACGGCTACACGCTGCTCGCCGATCCATCGGCGCATGTCGTGAACCATGTGCTCGTGCGCAACATCTCCTTCAACTACGAACGCGACTTCGCGCCGATCGCGCGGCTGTCGGTCATGCCGCTCGTGCTCATCGTCGCGCCCACCGAGCCGGCGCAGGACCTGCAGGCCTTCATCGCCCGCGCGCGCGCCGCGCGGCTCGCCTGGGCGAGCGCCGGCATCGGCACCGCCTCGCACCTCTCGGGTTTCCTCTTCGTGCAACGCGCGGGGATCGAAGGGCCGCACGCGCCTTATCGCGGCGGCAGCCAGGGCGCGCAGGCCGTCGTCGCCGGCGACACCGCCTTCAACTTCGCCACGGCGCCCTCTGCGGTCGGCCTGGTGCAGGGCGGCCGGCTGCGCGCGCTCGCCGTGTCCAGCGCGCAGCGCATGCCCACGCTCCCCAACGTGCCAACGGTCGCGGAAGCCGCGCTGCCGGGCTTCGAGCTGGTGGAATGGATCGGGCTATGGGCGCCGACCGGCACGCCGGAGGCGATCCTGGATCGCCTCGCCTCGGTTTCCCGGCAAGCGCTGGAACGGCCGGATGTGCGCGAGCGTCTTGCGGCCCTCGGCATGCAGCCTGCCTATCTGCCGCGGCCTGAATTCGCCCGCTTCGTGCCCGCGCAGCGCACGCTGATGACGCGCATCGCGACCGATGCGGGAATCCAGCCGGAATGAGTGCGGCGACGGCGCTGGATGGTCTGCTCGTCCTCGACCTGACGACGTTCCTGTCCGGTCCCTACTGCACGATGATGCTCGGCGACATGGGCGCCGAGGTCATCAAGGTGGAGCGCCCGGACGGCGACGAGGCGCGGCGCATGCCGCCCTTGGTCGAAGGCCGCAGCCAGCCCTTCGCGCTGTGGAACCGCAACAAGCGCAGCATCGCCCTGGACCTGAAGGCCCCGGGCGACGCCGCGCTGCTGTGGAAGCTGGTGGCGAAGGCCGATGTGCTCGTCGAGAATTTCCGCCCCGGCGCGCTGGAGCGCGCCGGCTTCGGGTGGGACGCGCTGCATAGGGCCAATCCGCGGCTCGTCGTCGCCTCCATCTCCGGCTTCGGCCAGACCGGCCCCTGGGCGCAGCATGGCGGCTTCGACATGATGGCGCAGGGCATGTCCGGGCTGATGGCCGGCAACGGCCCTCCGGACGGGGAACCCTATCGCCTGCCCATCGCCATCACGGACCTCGCCGCGGGCATGTTCGCCACCAGCGCCATCCTTGCCGCGCTGATGGCACGCACGAAGACAGGTGTGGGGCAGCGCATCGACCAGTCGCTGTTCGAGGCGGGCCTCTCGCTCGGCGTCTACGAGGCCGCGCATGTCCTCACCTTCGGCACCGAGCCGGAGCGGATGGGCCAGTTGCATCGCGGCAACTCGCCCTATCGCGTCTTCCGGACGCGCGACGGCTGGATCACCATCGGCGCCAACAAGGACGCCTTCTGGCGCAAGCTCTGCGAGATGCTCGGGCGGCCCGACCTGCCGGAGGATCCGCGCTTCAAGACCAATGCCGACCGCGTCGCGAACAACGCCTCGCTGGTGTCGCTGCTGCAGGCGGCGCTGGAACAGCAGGACAGCGCGCATTGGCTGGCGGAGCTCGGCAAGGCCGGCATCCCGGGCGAGCCCGTGCTAACCTACAACGCCGCCATCGCGCATCCGCAGGCCGCCGCGCGCAACATGGTGCAGCGGATCGAGGATCCGGAACGTGGGACGATCACGACGCTCGCTTCCCCGCTGCGGCTGGAAGGAACGCCCGCGGTGCTCAAGCGCCGCGCGCCGGACCTGGACGAGCATGGCGCCGAGATCAGGAGCTGGCTCGGCGCGTGACGCCACGCAAGTCGGTGCGGATCACACTGCGCGCCGATGGCGGCCGATGTGAGATCCGCGGGGAGCCGGCAGCGGGCCCGCGAAACGAGCTGGCGCGGTGCGCTCCCGAAACTGCCGACGGCGGCGCTCGTTCGCATCGGAACAGGGAGAAGGATCAGCCGCATGCCGAAGAAGCACCCGAACACCGTTCGTTGGGGCGGGCCAGGCGCGAGCCGCGAGGATGCGACGAAGCCCATCCCCAAACCCGATCCCGCTCATCCCGATGGCGCCGTCGGCACCAATCCGCGCGTCAGCACGCGCTCGGGCGGCGGCGGCGAGCGGGCCGAGAAGCACAGCCACGTGGATCCGATGCGCTCGTCGAAGTCCCACGCGACGGATGGCGCGAGTGTCCGTTGTCAAATGATTTGAGACCGATTTGCGGCTTGGCTAACAACCACAACCGCCATGTCTTTGACGCGCCGAATTTCGAGCTGCGCCAGCTTGAGCCCAATATCGCCATTCCCTTTTTGAATGAGACGAATGGCACGGCGATTATTGCGCGCAATATGCGGATGGAGGGCTGCTCCCCCTTTGCCGCGCGGCACACGGCGGCCGCGACCGATTGCGAATATGATGTGGCCTGGGCGCAGAGCTATTCGATCGGCGTTGACTACACGCCAAGTGCCACCCGCGCCGGCAATGCCGTATTCAACCGCCACCGCGCGCCGACATCGCGGCTGACACGGCTGCTGGCGCATATCCCGAATATCCGCGCCGCTGCCTTTTGGCAGAGCGGCACTGAGATTGGTGTGGAGGGCGCCTGCATCATCGCCACCTCCACCACCACCGAGACAGCCATGGCGGCGCTTTCCTGGAATGGGCTGAATGGCATCACGCCGACCGCGCGCGGCCTGCTGCTGAACCCCAATCGCGGCGTCGGCTTTGTTGTGCAAACCACCCACGCCAAGGAATTCGCGCTGGCGCATTGGCTGGTCGGCGGTGCCGATGGCGGGCGGCTTTGTCTGCGTTGCTTTGATGGCGCGGGCATTGTGCGCGAAAACATCGCCGGCGATGCACTCGCATCGGGCACGACGCTGCAATGGGCGCCAACCTCCAAAACCTGGCAGGCGGGCGCTGTGATGCAGGAGAGTGACCTGAACCGCCGCCAGACGGTGCGCTTTGGGCCGGAGGTGGCGTTTGCGCAAATCGGGATCATTGGCTTTGACGGGCAGGTTGAGGTGGAGGCCTTGCGCCTTTACGGCCTGCCCGAGGACGCACCGGCGATCCTGTCCGGCTGCCCGGCGCTGCCCGCGGGCGGAAGGACGCTGATGTTTTCCGCCAGTTGGGATCTGCCGAGCATGCCGCCAGGGGCGACGAGCAATGCAGACGTGACGGTGCCCGGGGCGCGTCGGGGGGATTTCGCGGATGCGTCGCTCGATACCAGCAGCATTGCTTTTGTGCTGGACTGTCATGTCTGGTCGAATGACAAGGTGCGCGTGACGGCGCGGAATGTGAGCCTGTCCACGGTGGATCTGCCTGCGGCAGCGCTGCATGTGCAGGTGGTGAAGCGAAGGGTGGGGTGACGCGCTGCATGCCTCCGGCGGGGGCGTAGCCATCAGCCGAGACAGGCTGCCGCTGGCATCCTGGGCCTTCAGGATGGTTGAGAGGGTGCGCTGGGGCTAGTCGAAATATCAAAATTGACCGGTCTGGCTCCTCTTCAGCCGCATTCGCTTTACGACGAGCCATAAGCCTTTCGGTTACCCAAACCACCATCATGCTTCCCTGCATACAACCTGCAGAGAATTTCGGCAGCAATCTCTGTCCGCAAAGAGTGGTTGCCGGCAGATTCAATTACGATCCTATCAGTCGAAGGTGACCTTTGCTTCAGCCACCACGCTGTTCCACTTCAAGGTCTCGGCTTGCAGGAAGGCACGCGCTTCCGCCTCACCGAACGGCAGCATCGCGAAACCTACCTGGGCGAGTCCTTCCTGAATCTGCCGATCGTCAAGCACCGCCATGATCTCGCGCGAAAGCCGCGCCGTGATCTCAGGGGCGGTACCGGCCCGCGTGAACAGCGCCAGCCAGGACTCAGCCTCAACGGGGATGCCAAGCTCCGACAGCGTCTTCACTTCCGGCAATTGCGGCGCGCGCGCCCTGCCTGTGGCGGCCAATACCCGCAGGCTGCCGGCCTGCACCTGCTGCAAGACGCTCGGCAGCGTCGCGAAGGAAAGTTGCACCCGGTTGCTGAGCAGATCGGTCGTGAGCTGCGCGGTCCCGCGATAGGGGACGTGTTCGATGGCTACACCAGTGCGCAGCCGGAAAAGCTCCGCCGTCAAATGAGAGGCCGAGCCATTGCCGGTGGAACCATAGCTGAGCAAGCTAGGCTGCGCCTTGGCCAGGGCAATCAGTTCAGCGACAGACTGCGCCGGCACAGCCGGATGTACCACAAGAACAGCCGGGATGGTGACCATGACTGCCAGCGGGGCGAAATCCCGGATAGGGTCATAGGGCAGATTGGCGATCAGCGCCTTGTTCGTGACATGCGTTTGGTTATTGCCAACCGTGATAGTGAAGCCATCGGCAAGCGCTTTTGCCGCGGCATCCGTGCCGACCACACCGTTCCCGCCGGCCCGGTTTTCCACCACGACGTTCTGCCCCAGGCGCTGTGCAAGCCCTTGGGCCACCAGCCGCGCGGCCAGATCGGTCGGGCCGCCTGGAGGATAGGGGACGATCAGCCGAATGGGACGGGAAGGAAAGCTCTGCGACCAAGCTGATGGCGCCCCAGCCAAAGCCGCAGCTCCCAGGCCTGCCAGTCCGCGTCTTGTTATAGAAATGGCACTCATTGGCTAAACACTCCTTCTGCGCGGGGGGCGGGCGAGGTGCCGCCCAATAATCCGAAAAACTGTACGATCGCCTCAATCTGCCCACGGGCCATTTCCTTGCCCGTCTGGATGGCGCAGCCCAGGGCGCGTGCGGCAGCAAGTAGCGGCGTGACATCGGGTTCTGTCACCACATCGGCCACCAGCTTCGGTTGGCCAAACGCGGCCAAGGACAGGGGAAGCGACTGGCCATCGGCACCAACGCTGGTTGCATTGACAATCAGATCATATTGCCGCCGCTCGTGGGGCGTATCGGCCAGATCGAGATCAGTGAACTCCTCAGCAAGCAGGCCGAACAGCGCATTGCGCCGTGCAGGAACGACCTCAACTACCGTCAAATGTTCAAGGCCAGCATCTGCCAAGGCGTAGGCAATGGCGCTGCCAGACCCGCCTGCCCCAATCATCAAGGCCCGCTGGCCCTTTGCCGTGAAGCCATGTTGACGCGCAGCGGCAAGGAAGCCGATTCCGTCAGTCAGGTGGCCGGTCAGGCGCCCATCTGGCGCACGCCGGATAAGATTGACCACACCAAGCCGCCTTGCCACCGATGTCGCTTCATCCACCAGAGCCGCTGCAGCCTGTTTATGCGGATAGGTGACGACGCAGCCTGGTGAGTTCCGCCAGCCTCGCAACATTCTTGTGAAGCTTGGCAAATCGGCGGCAGATACATGGATCGGAATGAGGGTCGCATCCAACGACTGCTGGACTGCGTATCGGGAAAAAAGTCGCGGGAGTGCCGCCTGCGTGATGGGATCACCAAGGATGCTTAGAACCGTCGTGCTTCCTGATAAAAGGTTCTTCATAGATTCTCAGAATGTTCCGATCATCATCAGATACTAAATTCAAAACGAATGACCTGGTCTGTTTAGGTGGTGCAGAAATGCGAGCACAAGATACAAAGCTTTCATACGACATTACCTCATGTAATGACATACTCTGCAAAAATGGACTCCCGATGCGCTCCTCATAAAGGCAATTGATGCCTAACCTGCTACGATTTCTGTTAGAATGAGGAGTTTACAATTGTGAGGCCATGATTAGCTCCACGGATCACGCGGATTGATAGGCAGTCCTGGCGCACCGCCATTGTGGCACGCGGCCGCGGATGACTGGTGACATGCTCCGCAAAGCCGGCTTTATTTCACTTCCCGTGCGCGTGTTGTCGGGTAGCGAGGGAATAGGGAGGTTGCTTGCGAATGTCAGAGGCAATCCAGAGTTTTTTGTCATGATTGCGAGCAACTCTTATTCTTTTGGCTCGAGCTTCTTGGTTCAATCGGATGTCATCGCGCAAGCCATGATGAGGACATAGGGCAATGCTCAACCTGCGTCAGATTGAGGCGTTTCGTGCCATCATGATCGCTGGCTCCATGACGGGTGCTGCCAGTCATCTTCGGATTTCGCAGCCTGCGCTCAGCCGCATGCTACGACGGATTGAAGATGTATTGCGGACCCCATTGTTTGAGCGCGGTACCGGCCGGCTTGTCGCGACTCGGGAAGCACATGACATCTTCGCTGAGATCCAGAAAGTCTATGCGCAAATGGAGGGTCTTTCCGGAGCGGTGATGCGGATCGTCCAGGGCCAGACAGGAACATTCCACTGCGGCGCATCACCGGGTCTCGGCCGCCGCATCGTGCCCAGAGCCCTCGCGCGCGTGCACGCAGCCTATCCAGCTTTGGAGTTGAAACTTGACATCCTGTCGCTCGCGCAAGTTACGGATTACTTGCTATCCGGTGCGGGGGAATGCGTTGTGACGCTCTTTCCTGTCGAAATGCCTGCCCTCAGCACAATTATGCTGGGTCAGGGCCAGCTTGTCGCTGTACTGCCAAGCAATTATGCCATGGCCAATCGGACCGAATTGACGGCAGAAGATCTGTCGCAGGAGGCTTTGATTTCGGTGCAATCAGACGCGCCGCATGGGCGAGTGGTAGATGATCTATTCCGCGGAGCAGGTCTTGCGTATCGCGTACCGACACGGGTGCGCTTTGCTGAATCAGCCGTTGCGCTTGCCAGTGAAGGCCTGGGCATTGCCCTTGTTGATGAATTCACGGCCATGGACGCGCCCCTGAATTTGCGTGTGCTGCCGATCCGTCATGCCGCGCGCTTTGGGGTTTATCTGCACTGGAATCGCGATCAGCCCCGATCTCGCAGAGTTTCCGATCTTGAAGCAGCAATCAGGATGGCGCTGGCGGAAAGGGAGCCAACAAGGTGAAGACTGCGATAGATTCATCGCTATACATCGAAGAACACGGTTTCGTTCTGCCCCTGCAAGTGGATGTCCATGACATGGGAAATCAGACCGTCGCGCATCTCTCGCCGTGCAATCAGCGTTTGGCGGCGACCGGGCGGTTCAATGCTTCGGAGCACAGGATCTTCTGCATTCGCTTTCGCTTCATCCTCGAAGTAAAGACGCGTGGCGAGACCGAAGTTAAGGCCGCGCGCAACAATCCAAAGCGATATATGCGGCGCCATGGGTTCACGCCCACCACGACCGGTGATGCGCCCGGGCTTGATGGTATCGAAAGACCAAAGGCCAGTCCCAAAATCAGTGCCGACGCGCCCCCAGCCACGGAAGCTCTCATCACGCGCCCCTTGCTGTCGATCGGCGGGATGGTTGAAGCGGCCTTGGGCATCAGCCTGCCAAATCTCCACCAACGCATCGTGCAGGATGGCGCCGGTACCGTCGAAGATGCGGCCCTCAATGCGGATGCGCTCGCCCTTCGTGTCTGCGTTCAGGAGAGCCGTGCCTAGGTTGTTCTTGAAGATTTCGAATCCAGCCTGACCCGGAATGAGACCGATATGGACATAGGGGCCCGCTGTCTGGGATGGCGTTTCAGGCAGATAGCCAAGCTCGTTCGGGGCAATCATGGCAATTCAGCTTCCTGGCCGTTTGTTTTCGAACAGCGTCGCGCGCGTACCGCGCAATACGATATCCCAGCGATAGGCCAGCGTATCGAGTGGTACAGCAGCATCGAGATCAAGCCGCGCCACGAGCCTTTCGCGCGCAGCCGCGTCGGAGATTGTGTTGATGATGCTGTCGTGCCGAATAAGCGGATCACCCTCAAAATACATTTGAGTGATCAGGCGTTGGGCGAAGCCCGAGCCAAAAACCGAAAAATGGATATGTGCCGGGCGCCAGTCATTCACGCGATTGCGGAAAGGGTATGGGCCAGGCTTGACGGTGCGGAAAACATAGCGGCCAGTGGCATCGGTCAGGCAGCGCCCACAGCCGCCAAAATTTGGATCAATCGCCCCGAGATAGCTATCATTGCGGTGGCGGTAGCGGCCGGACGCATTGGCCTGCCAAAACTCCACAAGTACGCCCTGCATTGGGCGCGCATTGCCGTCCATCACGCGGCCATGAACAATGATTCTCTCGCCCACCGGATCACCCGATGTCGCGTAGTTGCGGATAAGGTCATTATCCAGCGGACCGAATTCATGCGGACCAAAGAGCGGGCCGGTGACATCGGATAACGAGGTCTGCAGCGACCAAAGAGGTCGTGTCGGCCCGCGATAGGCGCTGGTCTTATAGAGCGGCGTTATCGCGGGCGGATGTTGGCTATGGTCGCGCTGGATGAATTCGTGATCGAGGCTCATCCCATTATCCTTTATGCCAGCCGATGAATGGCATGCGCGATGAAGCTGGAAGCTGTGTGTCATGCCTATGCGCCATCGCGCGACAAAGCACTGCTGCAGCCAAGCAATATTCACGCCCCATCACAGGATAGCTCCCTGCTCAGAGAGGCGTGCCCGCACGATTGAGGAGGAATGATTTTGGGTATCTGCCTGACATGCAGCCGCCACGCCAGCGGCATGACCGGTTGCAAAGGCAGTGCCCATGACCCTTATCGAACCATACGCTTCTGCCTCACAGCCGATCACCCGACCGCCAAGCCAGAGGTTCCGAAGACCATCTGCCCTGATCGCCGCATAGGGAATGCCAAAATATCCGGCGCCGCCGACAGGCTGATAGGTGCATTTACCGAGTCCGCTATGCACTTCCATCGGCCAACCGCCGCGCCCTATCGCATCCGGTGGATTGCAGCCTTCAGTGATCATGCGTGACGTGATTTTCGCTCGCGGCCGCGCTTGGCGACTATCCCTGATGCCAATCTGTGGCCCGGCCGACAGCAGATAGGCTTGCTCACAGCCCGGCACGTCGGAGCGAAGCGCCTCAACGCAGCGCCATGCCAACTCGCGCCCCAGCGTCTCTGCACGTGTCTTCGCCAGAGCCCCCCCATCACCCGTTTCGACATCCACCACCATCCACCACATCTCGTTGGACATCGGAAGCCGTAACACAATGCCACCATCGCGGCGTATTGCGGCGCCATCCTCACTCGAGGTGTATTGCAGTTTTGCAATAGCCTGCCGCAAGGCGGATCTGTCAGGACCTTTATCGGATATGCCACCGATTCTTATCGGCAAGGAGCCAGGCTGTCGGGGCCTTTCGCTGTCATATCCGCCTTCCATGGGCGCCCCTGCGGCAGCTGAAAGCACAGCGTCACCGCTGGCATCCACGAAGGACCGCGCTGAGACGCAAAAAGTCTTGCCGAGATCAGCGACTGTGACATTTTTTATACAAGCGCCATCCACCGACGCCGCCACTACTGGCGCGTGCAGGAGAACGTCCGCGCCGGAGCGTTGAAGGACATGATCAAGCGCCAGCTTGAGCGGTTCGCATTCAAGCCGAAGGATCCAGTTGCCGCTGGGAGAGCTAATCGGGCCCGCTTCGATGCCGAGCCTTGTCAGCGCTTCGATCACGTGCGTTGCAACACCCGCGACGACAGGCTCAGGCCTTGAGCCACCCTGGGCGTAAAAGCCACAATATGCGAGAACATTCGATGTTGTTGCGGCACCGCCGAGGAAACCATAACGCTCAAGGAGCAAGGTGCGTGCGCCCGTCGCAGCCGCCCCGACAGCGGCCGCCACTCCTGCCGATCCACCGCCGACAATTACGACGTCGTAGCTAAGGTTTGCAGGTTCCACTGACAATCTACCCTCGCGCATGAGCGGTTATGGTTTTTAGAAACCAATGCGTGTCGGGCGTATTGAGAAACTGGGCATCATTCAATGATCAAGAATTTCAATGGATATAACGCCGCGGTATGACGAGATGTAACTGACAGCGTTTCCCTTGATGAAATGTTCTCCGCCCCACCCACGCGGGCGCCAACCGAAAAGCTGGTCCGCGATATTCGTCTTGCCACGCGCAAGCACCATTCCGCCAAGTACAAGATCCGCATCGCACTGAAGGGGCTCGCATTCGAGTAAAGTATTGATAATATGAAAAACTAAAGGTCAGAGACATTCGCTTTTCCGGTTCCCTTTCCCACGCCACCTCCCCTTACGCAAGCATGCTCTCGGCCCTGACTGGGCTTGGAATTTCCCGAGGATTTGCGGGCTTTTCGCCAAAAACCTTGATGGTGCGGGGGCGGAATGGTCGGGCTTTTTCTCTCCGAATCGGGGGATTCTCTCCAAAGCTTGAGGGTTGGCCGATTTTTCCAACAAGGTTTAAAGCATTGACCTGAATGGGTTTTGTTATGCTGCGATGCAGCATGAGTTGGTGGAATGGATGCCTGGGGGAATGGAACTGGGGGCGGAAAGTTGATCGGGAACTACAAGGTTGGGGGTTCAAAAATCTTCAAAACATTGAAATATATATAAAAACTTTACCAGATTGGCCAAGTTTGACCCTCGGCTGTAGGCTGGCGAGAGAAGGCAGAATCGACATCGATTGAGGAGACTCAAGGACTGGCGGCACATCCATACCCGCTATGGTCGATGCGCGCACACCTTTCTCTCCGCTATCGTCATCGCAGCCACCGTCATATTCTGGCTCAATCCACAATGAATCCTGAACTTGGTTGCGCGCGCTTCGTGGAGCGCTGGGCGCAGATTCGGCTCGATATCCCCCTTCGATTCATACCGTTCGGAAATCGCCCAAAGCGAACCAGAGCGCAAAATCAATAAATTTTCTGATTGACAGCATAAAAATACGTACGTACATATTGCTTATGGCTAAGCTATCAAACCGTGATCGAATTCTGGAATCAGGAGTCGGCACCTTATTCCGGAAGGGCTATGTCGGCTCGTCGGTGCGCGACATTGCAGATGAAGCCGGGGTGCCACTCGGTTCGTTTACCAACCATTTCCGCTCGAAGGAGGCGTTCGCGCTGCAGGTGGTTGATCGCTATTACGCCTCCATCGAACAAGTAATCGGGCAAACGCTAGCCGATCCGGCCCGCTCGCCGATAGAACGACTACGTGCCTATCTGGATGCCATCAGCGATCTGATGGCAGCTGAGGATTGGCGACTAGGTTGTCTTCTGGGCAATTTCGGCATTGAGACGGCGGGAAGCAGCGAGCTGCTGCGAACGCGGCTGGTCGAGATCTTTGCGCAGTGGAAACAGCCGTTTGCCGCTGCAATGCGCGACGCCAGCGCGTGCGGCGAGATTGCGCCGGGTCTTGATGCCGAGGATCTGGCTGAGTTTCTGCTCGCGGGCTGGCAGGGGGCGATCATGCGCATGAAGGTCGATCGCTCGCCCGAACCGCTGCAGCGCTTTCGCCGCGTGGTCGATCAAACCGTGCTAGCGCGCCCCCCAATGACACCGGAAGGATGATGTGATGCCCCAAAAACGCAAGAAAGCCGTGGTCGTCGGAGTCGGCCCTATCGAAGGGCTGGGCGGTGGCGTCGCGCGCAAGTTTGCCGCGAATGGATGCCATGTCCTCGTCGCCGGGCGAACGCGCGAAAAGCTTGATCTGGTGGTGGAGAATATCCGGCAGGCGGGCGGCAGCGCCATTGCAGTGCCGACCGACGCTAGCGACCCCGCTGCAGTCGAGGCGCTGTTCGACTTGGCCATGGCCGATGATGACAGCGGTTCGCCCGCCAATCTCGTGGTCCACAATGTCGGCAACAATCAGCCGCTGCCGCTTCTCGATATCACACCGGAGCTATTCGAGAGTTTCTGGCGGATGAACACGCTTTCGGGCTTTCTGGTGGCCCAGGCAGTGGCGCGGCGCTTTGTCGTGGCGGGCGGCGGCACCCTGATCTTCACGGGCGCGTCGGGATCTCTGCGAGGCATGGCGCGCTATGCTCATTTTGCATCGAGCAAGGCGGGGCTTCGAATGGTCGCGCAATCGATGGCGCGCGAGTATGGGCCGCAGGGTATCCATGTCGCCCATGCCCTGATCGATGGCGGCATCGACGGTGAACGGCTGCGGCTGCGCTTTCCGGAATTTAGGGCGCAGCGCGGTGCGGACGGGATGCTTGATATCGACGCCATTGCCGAGGCCTACTGGCAGCTACACCTCCAGCCCAGAAGTGCCTGGACGCAAGAACTCGACCTGCGTCCCTTCAAGGAAAATTTCTGAACCCACCCCTCGATACTGGAGACAAAAGATGAAACTTGTTGGCCCCTGGTTTTCGCCGTTCACCCGTCGCGTTGGCGTAACGCTGAACCTGCTCAATATGCCGTTCGAACACATCGCGCTCCATGCGTTTGAGCAGAAAGACGAAGTCAAGCGCTTCAATGCGATGGGGAAGGTGCCGATCCTGGTGCTCGGCGATGGTGAGACACTGATCGATTCCTCCGCTATCGCCGATTATCTTGATGAGCTGGTCGGGCCGGAGCGCGCGCTGACTCCGCCATCGGGCGCGGCGCGGCGGCGGGTCCAGCAGCTGACTGTGCGCGCGCTCGCCGTGACCGAGAAAGCCGCGGCGATCTATTGCGAAAACGCGAAGGATGTGCCCGGCGCAGCGGCGCTCGACCGGGTCGATGCGGCAGGGCAGGCCTTTGCAGGGCTAGATGAATTGGAGCGCGCGGCGGGCCCGGGTTGGATGGCCGAGGGACGGCTGACCCACGCCGATATCGCAACGGTAATCGCGGTTCAGACCGTGCAGTTCATCCTGCAGGAAAAATTCCCTGTGGAGCGTTTCCCCAAGCTGATTGCCCTTTCGACACGCGCGATGGCGTTGCCCGCCTTCGCGAATACAGTGGCATGAATCGAGCCTAAGGGGCGTCCGGCGGAGATCCTGCACTAAGTTGTTCGGACGCAGGCCTTAGATTACTCCGTTTACACAGTTGGAAAAAATAGAGGAGAAGTAACGTGATTGAGGTCCTGCGCGCCCCCGACGAACGATTCGAGAACTTACCTGGCTACCCTTTTGCGCCGCGTTATCTGGTCCAGCAAAACGGCCTGCGGATGCATTATCTTGATGAGGGACTGCGGGACGCCGCCGCACCAGTGTTCCTTTGCCTGCATGGGCAGCCTAGTTGGTCTTATCTTTACCGCAAGATGATCCCGCTCTTTGCGCCATACGGCCGCGTAACCGCGCCCGATCTGTTTGGTTTCGGCCGATCTGACAAGCCGATCCAGGATGACGTATACACGTTTGAGTTCCACCGCAATTCGTTGATCGAGTTGATCGAGACGCTTGATCTGACCAACATCACTCTGGTTTGTCAGGATTGGGGTGGCTTGCTCGGCTTGACCATTCCATACCAGATGCCCCGCCGTTTTGCGAGATTGATCGTGATGAACACAGCTTTTCCGACCGGTGAAAAGTCGTTAGGAGCAGGATTTGAAAACTGGAAGGCCTTTGTCCGATCACAGCCCGATTTGAACGTGCCGGCGCTGTTCCGACGCGGCAGTCCCGTGCTTTCTGAGGCCGAGGCGGATGCGTATGGCGCGCCCTTCCCCGATGTTCGCTACAAGGCCGGCGTCCGCCGCTTTCCTGAACTGATGCCCGTCGCGCCCGATTCACCCGGTGCCGACCATGGCCGTGCCGGCCGCGACTGGTACCGCGATCATTGGGCAGGCGAAACCTTCATGGCGATTGGCGCGGCCGATCCCGTCTTGGTTCCCGAAATCATGCACGCGCTGCGCGCCGATATCCGCAATTGCCCCGAACCGATGGTTATCAAAGAGGCAGGTCATTTCGTCCAGGAATGGGGCGAGCCGGTTGCCGAAGCTGCGCTCAAGGCGTTTGGGCTAAGTTAGGCGTAACCATCCGCCGAGTCCTACATCTTTTTGACCTTCACGCCGCCCTGGGCGCCATGTTTTGCTGCTTCTTTGAAATGAACTGCCCCGGGTTTGTCGAAGGCTCCAACTTCCAAGTAGGATGGAGCCGTTATAAGCAAGACGGCGAACAAGTTTTCCCCTGAAGTCCGTGCCCGAGCGGTGCGGATGGTGCTGGATCACGAGGGGGAGCACCCCTCTCGCTGGGCTGCGGCGTCATCGATTTCGGCCAAGATTGGCTGTTCGGCGCATACGCTGCTGGACTGGGTCATGCGGATTGAGGTCGATAGCGGCAAGCGGGCTGGCGTGCGGAGCGATATGGCTGAAAAGCTGAAAGCGCTGGAACGTGAAAACCGCGAGCTGCTCCGGGCCAACGAGATCCTTCGCAAGGGGTTGGATTATTTTGCTTGCGCGCAGCGCATTTCACCCACACGGAGCTCGACCGCCGGTTCAAGCCATGATCGATTTCATTGATGAAACTCGTGATTGTCCGGCGTCAGCGCCTATGGGGCCAAATTGGCGATTCGAGTAATGGAGGATTTCTGGCTCATCGTAACCCCAAGGAGAGTGAAGATGAGCCAGAAATCCTCCGTCCCACCCGCCCGTGTGCCAGCCGAAAAGCTGGTCCGCGATATCCGTCGCGCCACGCGCAAGCACCATTCCGCCGAGGACAAGATCCGCATTGTCCTAGAGCGGGATGACGTTTGCTTGAATCGAATTGGGATTCACGTGGGCGTGATTTTCTGATTCAAGCTGCTGGCT
>JADCGA010000026.1 GCA_020249265.1 Roseomonas sp. | reverse complement strand
GCGCCACCTTTGCCTTGAAGGCTGGGCTGTGGTTCCGGCGTGGTCGTCTCGTCATGGTATCTCCTGTTCACGGCATCATGCCGCGGTCAGGCAGAAAATCCACTTATCCCAGCTGTTCAGAATCCCCGAGCCACCTCTGCCCTGAATAACGAGTATCTGGCATCACTGCTGCTCAGGATGCAGGCTTCATGATTTCAAGCGATTGCCCTGAGGGCGCCACGCCTGCCGCTTGATTCTTCTCCCCCTTCGGCCCAAGGATCACGCTTATGATCCTGCTGATCGACAATTATGACAGTTTCACCTTCAACCTCTTCCATTTCCTGGGCGATCTGGGCGCGCGGGTAGAGGTCAGGCGGAACGACGCCATAGACCCGCAAGGGGTGCTGGCGATGAAGCCCGAAGCCGTGGTGCTCTCCCCCGGCCCCTGCACGCCGAATGAGGCCGGCATCTGCCTGCCGCTGATCTCGCTTGCCGCCGAGGTGAAGCTGCCGCTTTTGGGCGTCTGCCTCGGCCATCAGGCGATTGGCCAGGCGTTCGGCGGGCGCGTGATCCGCGCGCCGGAACCGGTGCATGGCAAGGTCTGGGATGTGCATCATGGGGGGACGGATATCTTCGCCGGCCTGCCATCGCCCTTCGCCGCCACGCGCTATCATTCGCTGATCGTGGAACGCGAAACCCTGCCCGCATGCCTGCGCCCCACCGCCTGGACGGAAGATGGGCTGATCATGGGCCTCGCGCATCGGGAATTGCCGGTCTGGGGCGTGCAATTCCATCCGGAGAGCATCGCTTCCGCCCATGGGCATGATTTGTTGCGCAATTTCCTGAAACTGGCCGGCGCCACCCAAGGCGCTGCCGTACCTGCCTGATGGCGATGTCTCTGAAACCCATCCTGGCGCGGCTCGCCGATGGTGCGCGGCTGACGGAAGCCGAAGCCGAAGAAGCCTTCGGCATCATCATGGCCGGCGAAGCGACACCGGCGCAGATCGCCGGCATGCTAATGGCGATGCGCGTGCGGGGCGAAACCGTGGCCGAGATGACCGGCGCGGTGCGCGCCATGCGCGCGCGGATGGTTGCGATTGAAGCGCCGCCCGGGGCGATGGATATCGTCGGCACCGGGGGCGATGCGGCGGGCACGCTGAATATCTCGACCACTACCGCCATGGTGGTGGCGGGCTGCGGCGTGCCGGTGGCAAAGCATGGAAATCGCGCTTTGTCGTCACGCTCCGGGGCGGCCGATGCCATCTCGGCGCTTGGCATTTCGCTAGATGTGCCGATGGAAAGGTTGCCGGAAGTGCTGCGCGATGCCGGCATGGTGTTTCTGATGGCACCGCGCCATCACGCTTCCATGCGCCACGCCGCCGGCCCGCGTATGGAATTGGGCACGCGCACCATCTTCAACCTGCTCGGGCCGCTGGCCAATCCCGCCCGTGTGAAGCTGCAAATGACCGGCGCCTTTGCACCGCAATGGCTGCGCCCCATGGCGGAAACACTGGCCAGACTCGGCACCGAACGCGCCTGGCTGGTGCATGGCGATGGCCTGGATGAGCTCACGCTTGCCGGCGAAAGCCAGGTGGTGGCGCTGGAGAATGGCGCCATTCGAGAATTTACCGTGACCCCAGAAGATGCCGGCCTTAGCCGCGCCCCGGCCTCGGCGCTCAAGGGCGGGGACCCCGCGGAAAACGCCGCCGCCTTGGAAGCCCTGCTGCGCGGCGCGCCTGGCGCCTATCGCGATGTCGTGCTGCTGAATGCCGCCGCGTCGCTGATCGTGGCCGGCAAGGCTGCGGACCTGAAGGCCGGCGTCGCTTTGGCCACGAAGGCCATAGACGAAGGGGCCGCGTTTGGAGTATTGGCCCGCCTCCGGGCGTTATGCCCCCCCAAGGACACTGCTGGATGAATGCACCCCATATCTCGGTGCCCTCGACCGATGCCGCATCGGTCCCTGACACCCTGGCCCGTATCTTGGCCGACAAGGCGCGCGAAGTCGCCGAGCGCATGGAAGTCACGCCGCAGGCGGAAATTGAACGCCGCGCTGCTGCTGCGCCGCCGCTCCGTGACTTTGTTGGCGCAATTTGTGAACGGATTGGCGAGGGCCGCACTGGGCTGATTGCCGAAATCAAGCGCGCCTCCCCCTCGGGCGGGCTGATCCGTGATCCGTTTGAACCCGCAGCACTCGCCCGCGCCTACGAGGTGGGTGGCGCCGCCTGCCTTTCCGTGCTGACCGATGCGCCCTGGTTCCAAGGCGCGGTGGAGCATCTGGAAGCCGCCCGCGCCGCGTGTTCGCTGCCGGTGCTGCGCAAGGATTTCATTATCCATCCCTGGCAGGTGTTTGAAGCCCGCGCCATGGGGGCGGATTGCATTCTGCTGATCATGGCCGCGCTGACCGATGCGCAGGCGAGCGAATTGGAAGATATCGCCCGCTCGCTCGATATGTCCGTTTTGGCCGAAGTGCATGATCGGCGCGAATTGGACCGCGCCCTTGGCCTTGAGACGCGGCTGATCGGCATCAATAACCGTGATCTGCGGAGCTTGCAGACGGACCTTGCGACCAGCGAAGCGCTTGCCCCGCTGGTACCGGCGGATCGCCTGCCGGTTGCGGAAAGCGGCATTCGCACCCCTGATGATGTGCGCCGCATGGCCGCCGCTGGGGCACGCTGCATCCTGGTGGGTGAGCACCTCATGCGACAAGCAGATGTTGCCGCCGCCGCGCGCCAATTGGTGGACGTGTCCTGAGCGCGCTACGGCTCACGCATTTTGACGCTGCCGGGCGCGCGGCCATGGTGGATGTTTCGCCAAAGGCCGAGACAGCGCGCACCGCAACCGCCCGCGGGCGCATTGTGATGGCGCCGGAAACGCTGGCGCTGATCAGGGAAGGCCGCGCGGGCAAGGGGGATGTGCTGGGCGTGGCACGGCTTGCCGGCATCATGGCGGCCAAGCGTACATCGGACCTTATTCCGCTGTGCCATCCGCTGATGATCTCCAAAGTATCGGTTGATCTGGAACCGGAAGGCGATAACGCCATCGTGATCGAAGCAACCGTGAGCCTGACCGGCAAAACGGGCGTTGAGATGGAAGCGCTCACCGCCGTCAGCATTGCGGCACTCACGGTCTATGACATGGTGAAGGCCGCCGATCGCGGGATGCGCATTGAAGACATCCGCCTGGTCCATAAGGCCGGCGGCAAATCGGGCGAGTTCATCGGTGGCTGAGAAGGGCGGCTTGCTGCCGGTTGAAGAAGCCCGCGCACGCATCCTGGCCGCTCTGACGCCAACCGCTGCCGAAACGCTTGCATTGCCCGAAGCGGCGGGGCGCGTGCTGGCGCGGCCCGTACTCGCGCGCCTCACGCAGCCGCCCGCCGATGTTTCTGCCATGGATGGCTATGCTTTGCGTGCGGCGGATGCGGTTGAAGGTGCAAGTCTTGCCGTGATTGGCGCGGCGCCGGCGGGGCATCCTTTTGCCGGTTCGGTCGGCCCGGGTCAGGCGGTGCGGATTTTCACCGGCGGCTTTGTCCCGGCAGGGGCTGATTCCATTCTGCTTCAGGAAGATGCCGAAGCCGCAGATGGCGCGGTGTTGGTGAAGGAAACTGTAACGCACGGGCGCTGGGTGCGTCGGCGCGGGCTGGATTTTGCCGAGGGCGAAACGCTTCTAGCGCCAGGCCCACGCCTGACCGCGCGCGATATCGGGCTGGCGGCGGCCAGCAATAACCCTTGGCTTGCGGTGCATCGGCGCCCGCGCGTGGGCATACTCGCCACCGGCGATGAAATCGCCCTCCCCGGAGAACCCATCCCGGCGGGCGGCATTGTCAGTTCCAATGCCCATGCCTTGGCGGCGCTGATCCGCGCTGGCGGGGGTGAGCCGATTGTGCTGCCCATCGCCCCCGATGATACCAGCGCCATCGCCGATATCGCCGCTTCTGCCCATGGCTATGATCTGCTGGTGACCACCGGCGGCGCCAGCGTGGGGGAGCATGATCTGATCCAAAAGGCGCTGGGCGGCGAGGGGTTTGAACTCGGCTTCTGGAAAATCGCCATGCGCCCCGGCAAGCCCTTGATCTGGGGGCGCTTGGGGCGCGTGCCGGTCTTGGGGCTGCCGGGCAATCCGGTCTCGGCGCTGGTTTGCGGCATTGTGTTTCTGCTGCCCGCGCTGGCGCGGCTATCTGGCCTGCCCGACGCGCCCACGCCAAGCCGGCGCGTGATCTGCGCCGCAGCCTTGGCCGAAAATGACCGCCGCGCCGATTTCCTGCGCGCGAGCCTGGAAGCCGATGCAGAAGGACGCACCACGGTGCGGCCCTTCCAGGTGCAGGATAGCTCGATGCTCGCCACGCTCGCTCGCGCGGATGCGCTGGTGCTGCGCGCACCCTTCGCCCCCGCCTTGCCCGCAGGGGCTGAGGTTGAGGCGATTATCCTCGGCGAATTGGGGGTCTAGCGCCCGTTTATTCCGCGCGAATCCCCAATTGCCTGATCAGCGGGCCAAATTCGCCCCAGAGCTTGCGCATATGTTGCAGCATGGCTTCCGGGCCCATTGGGTCAATATCGAAGCCCACGGACTCATAGCGCTGGCGCACTTCCGGCACCTGCATCCCATCGCGGATTTCCGTGAAGATGCGATCAATGATCGGGCGCGGCGTGCCGGCTGGCACCATCAGCCCATTCCAGCCGCCGACATCATAATCCGCGGGGCCACCCACAGCCGCGACCGGCGGAATGCCCGGCACCTGGGCCGAAGGCTTGCCGGTGCTGAGCCCAAGCGCGCGGAGCTGCCCATCGCGCACCAGGCGCCCCGCCGCAGCAGGCGTATCAAAGCCAAAATCCACCTGGCCGCCGAGCAAAGCCGCCAGCGCCGGCCCGCTGCCTTGGAAGGGCACATGAAGCGCATCCAGCCCCGCTTTTGCCAGGAACAGCGCGCACACCAGATGCTGCGCGCCGCCAATGCCCGATGAATTATAGCTGTATTTGCCTGGATTGGCCTTCACCAGCGCCATGAAGCTCCGCAAATCCTGCGCCGGGAAATCAGGCTTCACCAGCAACATGAAGGGCGCGATGCCGAAGATCACCACCGGCGCCAATTCGCGTTCGGGATCATAGGGGGTGCGCTGCACCAGCGGGCTGAAGGTGATGGGACCGATGGAGGCCGAGAGGATAACATTGCCGTCAGGTGGCGCCTTGGCCACCAGATCCGTGCCGATCTGCCCGCCCGCACCCGGGCGGTTTTCCGGCACCACCAATTGGCCCAGCCTTTCCTGAAGCCTTTGCCCGGCCAGTCGTCCCACAATGTCGGTCGCCTGACCGGGCGGCCAGGGGATGATCATGCGGATTTGCCGACTGGGCCAGGGCGCCTGCGCAGCCGCAGGGCTTACTGCGCCGCGCAAAATGATTGGCGCAACAAGGGGTGAAAGCGCGGTGAATGAAAGAAGCTTGCGGCGATCAAACATGAAATCCTCCCTGCATGGGGCTTGTTCAGGCCCCTTGATGCATACCAGCATGACGCAAGGCGGGCGCGGCTGCAAAGGCGTTTCTTGCGTTTTGGCTCATGAAATCCCCGCCACAGCGCACCGCTTTCGAAATAAGCCGCTGACGAGACACAAAAAAATGCGTGTTCCTACTGGCGCCACTGCACAATTTTTTCCGCCAGGAACAATGTCGCCACCACACTGCCAACAAAAATCAACAAATGATTGCGGATGGCATCGCGCTTCGGGACCATATCAATTGGGGGTGCGGGCAGCGCCTCCACCACGTCAGCTTGCGCGGTTTCCGCTGCTACTTCAGCCGGTGTCAGCGCTGGGCCAAGATAGCGAAAGCGCCGCGCCGCTTCTTCCGGCGCCATGGCGCTGCCATCCCAGGAAAGCCATTGCCGCGCGGCAGGATTCCAACCAAGCGGCACCGGCGCCTGCCCGCCATCATCCAAGCGCGCCAACCAATGCCACGGCCTTGCGGTATCCGCAGGCTCCCCCGGGCGGGCGGTATTGGGCCAAGCGGTCATGGTGTTTCCCCTTGCTACTAGGCGAAATCATTCCTGATCCCAGGGCAGGATGCAATCATTCTCGGCACCTTGCCGAGCCCCTTCCAGCGCCGCAGACTGATCCAGAAGAGGAAACGCCATGGATCAGAATGCGCGGGCGCGAAACCCGCTTTTCGGCCCGAATAAATTCAAGCTCGGCATATTCAGCGCCAATTGCGATGGCGGCCTGACCATGAGCCGCGCGCCGGAACGCTGGAAGGCCGATTGGGATGACATTGCGGCGATGACGCAAATTGCTGATGCGGCGGGGATTGAATTCATCCTTCCTGTCGCGAAATGGCGCGGCTATCAGGGCGATGCGAACATCTATGGCAAATCCTTTGAAACGCTGACGCATGGCGCGGCCCTTGCCACCATCACGAAGCGCATCGCGATTTTTTCCACCGTGCATGTGCCGATCGTCACCCCCGCCTTCGGCGCCAAGGCGATTGCAACCATTGATCACGTGAGCCACGGGCGCGCGGGGCTCAATATCGTCTGCGGCTGGAACCAGGCGGAATTTGATTTGCACGGCGTTACAATCCAGCAGGATAAGCGCTATCAGCATGGGCTGGAATGGTTCCGCATCTGGTCCAAAATGCTGGCGGGCGGGCCGGAATTCGATTGGGATGGCGAATTCTTCAAGCTCCGGAATTGCCACACCAATCCGGTTTCCGTGCAGCGCCCCTGGCCGCCCGTCATGTCCGCGGGGTTTTCGCCGGCGGGGCGGGACTTCGCCTCTCAGGCCGCTGATGTGCTGTTCCTGAACGTGACTGAATTGGACCAGGTGCCTGCACTGCTTGAAGATGTGCGCCAGCACATGGCGCGCCATCAGCGCCAGATTGGCGTTTTCACCATGGGCCATGTGGTCTGCCGCCCAACACGGCGGGAAGCCGAGGATTTCTTCTATTATTTCGCAGAAGAAATGGCGGATACGGCGGGCCAAGCCTATTATCGGAACAATCGCGGCGCCGTGGTGGGCACGCCAGGGCAACAAATAGCGCGGCCCTTTGAAAACCGCTTCACCCGTGAAGGCCGCTTCAAATTCGATGGCGCCTATCCCGGTTCCTACCCCTTCGTCGGCACGCCTGATGACGTTGCCGATGAAATGGCGCGCATGAGTGCGACGGGCCTTGCCGGCTGCACCATCGCCTTCCTCGATTACCTCAAGGAAATTCCCTATTTCGTGCAGGAAGTGCTGCCGCGGCTGGAACGGCTTGGGCTACGCCTGCCGGCTTAGTCCTGGCCCTTGCCGCAGGGTGATTTTCGCGCGCAAACTGAGCAAGCCAATAAGGGGTTAAGACAATGGCGCAAATCACCCGTCGCGTAGCGCTTGGCGCTTCGGCATTGCTTACCATGCCAGCCCTGGCGCAGGCACGCTTTCCGGAACGGCCCATCCGGCTGATCATTCCCTGGGCGGCGGGCGGGCCGGCGGATGTGGGCTTTCGCATCATGGCTGATCATGCCTCACGCAGCCTGGGCCAGCCGGTGGTGGTGGAAAATCGCGGTGGCGCTTCAGGTATTCTGGGCGCCATGGCGCTGCAGGAAGCGCGGCCTGATGGCTATACGATTTCGCAAATGCATGTCGGCGTGGTGCGGCAAATGCTGCTGAACCCCCGCCCGCCCTATGATCCGATCAATGATCTGACGTACATTCTGCAAATCACCGGCTTCGTCATGGGCCTAGTGGTGCGCGCCGATTCCCCCTGGCAAAGCCTTGAACAATTGCTGGCCCATGCACGGACCAATCCGGGCAAGCTCAATTTCGGCACGCTTGGCATTGGATCAACGCAGCATCTGGTCGTGGAACGCATCGGCTTTCAACGCGGCTTGAGCTGGACCCATGTGCCCTATCGCGGCACGTCGGACACATTACGCGCGCTGCTGGGTGGCGAGATTGATTTTGCCTCGGAAGCATCCGGCTGGGCGCCGATGGTGGAAGCGGGGCAATTGCGCCTGCTCGCGATTTATACCTCGGCTCGCGCCAAGCGTTTTCCGCAGGTGGCGACGCTGAAAGAACAGGGCTTGGATATTGTGGTGGATAGCCCGGGCGGGTTGATTGGCCCGCGAGGCATGGACCCCGGCGTGGTGCGCGTGCTGGCGGAAGCTTTCACTGCCGCCGCGCAAGACACCGCGCATCTGCAATTCCTGGAACGCGTCAATCAGCCGCTGATCCTGCTGGATGGCCCTGCCTATCGGGAGGCGATGCGCCAGACCATGGATGACGAACGCGCGCTGTTGCGGCGCCTCAACCTCGCGCCGGCATAGGCAACGCCTTCCGGTCTGCCTCGGTGCGCTTGAAGGCGCTCAGAGCATATCTGCCTAGCATGCATGCTCTGAGCGATTGATTGCATTTCCCGAAACGCCAAGTGATTCTACTCGGTTCGGAAACGCTTCAGCGCGGCAAACGCCCAAATTGCCCCGAACCGGGGGCTGAGCCTGCGCGGCGGCGCGACGCTTCGCCACCGCCACCGCCGCTACGGGCCGGGCCGGAGGATGCCCGGCGCGGGCGTTGCTGTTCCTGCGCCTGGCGCGGCTTTTGCGCCGCGCGTTGCGGGCGGGGCTGACGCGGCGGACGTGCTGGGGCTGCTTCCTCGGCTTCCCCGGTGCGGCGATCTTCTGCAGGAATCTGCGTGCGGATCAGCTTTTCAATCGCGCGCAGCTTGTCGCGGTCTTCACCTGAACAGAGCGCAATCGCGATGCCCGCCGCGCCCGCGCGTGCGGTGCGGCCAATGCGATGCACATAAGTCTCCGGCACTTCCGGCAAATCAAACTGGATGACATGCGTCACGCCATCCACATCAATGCCGCGTGCGGCGATATCGGTCGCCACCATGACCGGCGCGCGGCCATCACGGAAGGCAGCCAAGGCGGCTTCACGCGCATTCTGGGATTTATTGCCATGGATCGCATTGGCGCTGATGCCATCTTGATCCAGTTGATTAACAATACGATCCGCGCCATGCTTGGTGCGGCTGAAAATCAGCGCGCGACCAACGCCTTCGCCACGCAGCAATTCCGCCAATACGCGGCGCTTATCCTGCCGATTGGCGTGAATGACGCGCTGCGCCACTTTCTCGGCCGTGGTCGCCACCGGCGCCACCGCCACGCGCACGGGGGATTTCAGCATCTCATCCGCCAGGCGGTTGATTTCCACCGGCATGGTGGCGCTGAAGAACAACGTCTGGCGTTCCATAGGCACGGCGCGGATCAGGCGACGAATGGCCGGCAGGAAGCCCTTATCGAGCATCTGATCCGCCTCATCCAAGACTAGCGTGCTGACGTGATCCAGCCGCGCGGAACCCTGTTCCAAATGGTCCTGCAAACGCCCAGGCGTTGCCACCAGCACATCAATGCCGCGGCCAAGGGCCTGGCGCTGACCGCCAAAGCCGACACCGCCGAAAATGGTCGCGATGGAAAAGCCAAGATGCTTGCCATAGGTGCGGAAGCTTTCGGCGATTTGCGTCGCCAATTCGCGGGTCGGGCTCAGCACCAGAACGCGGCAGCCACCGCGCGGCGGGCGGCCCTTCAGCAGGGCCAGCTTATGCAGCAAGGGCAGCGCAAAGGCCGCGGTCTTGCCGGTGCCGGTTTGGGCAATGCCAAGCAGGTCGCGCCCTTCCAGCACGGCAGGAATGGCCTGGGCCTGGATGGGGGTTGGGGATTTGTAGCCCTCATCCTTCAAAGCCTGAAGGATAAGCGGGTTGAGGCGCAGAGCCTCGAAATTATCGGTCACAATTGATCCTAAATCAGCCGCGCACAGCCTTCCGGGCCAAGCGCGGCTTGGGGCAGAAAGCCCCGCGGGATTGGGACCGTCCTAGTGGGAAAAGCGATCTGGCCGACCCGGGCCCGCACCGCGCTTCCGGGGAAGCGGCGGGGACCGATCACGCAGCCGGCAGGGCGCGAGGCGCGCGGAATCACGCGCTGACCAAGTGCATATGGGCGCCCTTCAAGGCGAAAGCAAGGCGGGGGGCGGTCACTGTCCCCCCAGGCGACTTTGCCTCATCGCATTTTCCGAGTCGCCAAGTAATTCCAACAAAAACGCTCAAGGCGCCCGCCGTTTCGTCACTCCCACCGACAGAGTCGCCGCCGCCATATCTAAGGTCGCGCCCGAGATGTTCCGAGCCATCACCCGCACCGTGTTGTTAGACCACACGGCCGCATCGAGCTCGATGAACCGCGTCGACAACACCAGTGATGACGTTGCCAGGTCGCCAGCCCGCACCGACATTTCAGCCCATTGTCGGGCGTCTGGGCAACGCGAAGATCAGCGCTTCAAGGCGAGCGCAAGGCCCGCGCCCACCAGCACCCCGCCGCCTGCCCGATTGAAACCGCGCCGCACGGAGGGTCGCCGCACCAGCGAGGACATCTGCCCCGCCAACATGGCGTAGAGGAGGGCGTTGGCCGCCGCGAGGGCGACGAAGCTCACCACGAGTACTGCAGCCTGAGGCAGAAAGGGCGCATCGGAGGAGATGAATTGCGGAACGAATGCCACGAAGAAGGCAATGCCCTTGGGGTTGAGGGCGGTCACCAAGTAGGCCTGACGGAAGGCAGCCCTCGCTTCGAGGGGGGGCGTGGCCTCGGCAGATACCGGGGCGCGCCACAGCTTCACGCCCAGATACACGAGGTAGGCTGCGCCTGCCCACTTTAGCGCCGTGAAGGCCACCGACGAAGTAGCCAACAAAGCGCCCAGCCCGGCCAAGGACAGCGTGATGGCGGTCAGGTCACCAAGCGCGACGCCCGCGACCAGCGGAAGAGCGTTACGACGCCCTACGCCAAGGGACTGGCCGATCACCAGCAGAATGGTCGGCCCCGGAATGGCGAGCATCACCGCTGTGGCCAGGAGGAAAGCGATCCAAGATTCAATAGTCATGGGTATCAGCCTAATGCTCCGAAAGACGATTTGTGCATCCCCTGCGCGCGGATGGATGTCAAGCTGTCGTCCCCTTGAGGGTGTGGCCGGAGGCGGCGAACCAGTCGTGAACCCGCCAGGCCGGCCGCCAAAGTGCCGACTACATGTTGCCCCGGCATGCCGGGAGATAAGGCGGTGCGGGTGCGCGGTTGAGTGGCGCATCCCTCCCTACCCAAGGTTGTCCAGGGGGAAAGCGTCATGGAGTCCGCTTGGCTTGAAAACGCTCAGGCCGACAATCGCATTTTCTGAATCGCCAAGTGATTCCACTTGGCTTGAAAATGCTCAGGCCGACAATCGCATTTTCTGAATCGCCAAGTGATTCCACTTGGCTTGAAAATGCTCAGGCCGACATCTGGATCGGCGGTTCCACATCCGGCGGCAAAGGGCAGACATAGGGTGTCACGGCCATGCGCTTTTCATGATCCGCCTTGGCAGCGGCGAGGATTTCCGGATTGGCAATGGCATCTACCGCCGTGCCGGCCATGATCTTCGCCACATGCACCAGGCCCTTATGGGCAATGCCGGATTTGCCCTGCGCCGTCAGCTGCCAGGAATGGCCAGGTGTGCCGATGGCGCAGGTGGCACCCCGTGCCTGCACGGTGGGCACCGCCCAGGATACATCGCCGACATCGGTGGAACCCACGCCACCGAAGCCCTTATTCTCCAGCGGCACGATTTTGTCGCAAAGCGGCAATTCCATCTCGGCTGCCAGGCCATGGCGGCGGAAGGCCGAAACGATGTCCTCAGGCTTCAGCGTCGCCTGGATTTCGCGCGCATAGCGGCGATCTTCATCATCGAATTGTGGGGGGCCCAAGCGCTGGAAATTATCGAACATCGCCTTTTCCAAAGGCGTATTGCCCATGAGATTCGAAACCGCGCTGACCACCTTGGTGCTGACGCTGGTTTCCGTCATCAGCGCCGCGCCATCGGCAATCTTGCGCACGCGCGTGACCAAGCCGTTCAGTTCCAGCAAATCCCGCGCGCGGATCAGATAGCGCACCTTGGCCGTACCTTGCACCACATTGGGCGCTATGCCGCCCGCATCCAGATAGGCGTAATGAATGCGCGCATCGGATGGCATGTGTTCGCGCATGTAATTCACGCCGACATTCATCAATTCCACCGCATCCAAAGCACTGCGGCCCAGATGCGGCGCGGCGGCAGCGTGTGAAGACCGGCCAGTAAAGCTGAAATCAATGCGCGTATTGGCCAGAGACACCGGTTCATTCACCGCAGAAAACGCTGCCGGGTGCCAGCAAATCGCCATATCCACATCATCAAAGCAGCCCGCGCGCACCATGAAACCCTTGGCCGCACCACCTTCTTCCGCCGGGCAGCCATAATAGCGCACACGCCCCTTGATGCCGTTTTGCGCGAGCCAATCCTTGACCGCACTCGCGGCGAGCAGCGAAGCCGCGCCGAGCAGATTATGCCCGCAGCCATGCCCACTGCCATCGCCCGGCAAGGGGCGCGGTTCAGCGATGCCGGCTTCCTGGGAAAGCCCCGGCAGCGCATCATATTCACCAAGGATCGCGATGATCGGGCCTTCTTCGCCCGCTTCGCCCATCACTGCCGTTGGGATGCCCGCCACATTCTTCGTCACGCGGAACCCATGCGCTTCCAGCATGGCGGTATGTTCGGCGCAGGAACGGTGTTCAGCGTAGCAGAGTTCCGGCATGCCCCAGACGCGGTCGCTGAGTTCAATCGCCTCAGGCGCCTTGGCATCCACCAGCCGCCAGATTTCTTCGGTATTGCGCATTGCCTTGGCCCCCTGATTGGTCGCTTGCAGTTTCGCGCGGTGCCCCAGGCAAGTCCAGGGGTGGACGGGTCAGTGCAGGCAGCGCAAGATTTATGTCCGTTGCAAAGGAAACCGCCATGGCCCGTGTGCGTGACGTCTCGCCCGAGGAACTATCACCGGAACTCCGCGATATCTGGCATCGCTACGTCACCGGCTATGGCCCGTTTGAGGAGCAATTGGCGGTCTTCGCCCATGTGCCGGCGGCGCTACGCCATTTGATGCCGATGCTGATGGAATTGCGCGCGGCGGGGACGCTGCCGCGGCGCTATCTGGAATTGGCGATTGTGGTGGTTTCCAAGCTCAATGCCTGCGATTACTGCGTGGATCATCACGGGCCATTCCTGGCGGTGGAAGGCATCCCGACCGAGGCTTTGGAAGGCCTGCCCGGGCGGATTGATCACCCTTCGCTGACGCCGATTGACCGGCTGGTCGCGGAATATTCCGTGGCCGCCTGGGAAAACAGCCACCGCGTGCCCGAACGCCTGTTCCGTGGCCTGCGCGAGCATTTTTCCGAGGCGCAGATTGTGGAACTGACGTTACGCATTACGCTATGCGGCTTCTTCAACCGCTTTACCGGCGCGCTGGGCATTGATGAGGCGCAGCACAAGGCAGCGGCGGAATAGGGGAAGGGTTAGGCCCCCTTCACACCCCCCGCCGTCAATCCAGCCACAATCTGCTTCTGTGCCACCAGCGTCAGGATCAGCACCGGCGCTGTCACCAGCAAAGCCGCAGCCGATAGCGGCCCCCAGGCGATTTGCTCAAAGGTCAGCATGTTATTCACCGCGACAGGCAATGTACGCGTCTCCCGCCCCGCCAGCACCATGGCAAAGATGAAATTATTCCAGGAGAAAATGAAGGAAAGAATGGTGGCCACCGTAATCCCAGGCCGCGCCAGCGGCATCGCCACATAGCGAAACGCCTGCCAGATCGTGGCACCATCCACCAAGGCCGCTTCCTCCAATTCCGGCGGCAGGCCTTCAAAGAAGGAAATCATGACCCAGACAACAATCGGCACCGTGATCACCAAATGCGTGATGACAATCGGCGTCAACGAACCCGTCATGCCAAGCCATTGGAACAGCAGGAAAAGCGGAATCAGATAGGAAAGCCCAGGTGTGATGCGCGCAATCAGGATCAGCGCGGCGGCGCGCATGGCGTGCATCTTGGCAATGCCATAGCCCGCCGGCACGCCGATCAGCAGCGCAATCCCGGTGGCGCCAAAGGACACCACAATGGAATTCCAGGCAAAGCGCAGGAAATCATTGCGCGCGAAAACTTCGCGGTAATTGTCCAGTGTCGGCGATTGCGGGATGAAGATCGGCGGCCAATCCGTATTGTCCAATTCATTCTTGAAGGAAAGTGAGAGCATCCACAGGAAGAACAGGATGGCGGGGCTGATCAGCACCAGCACCGAAAAGCCAAAGCCGATATTGCCGATCAGCCGGTGCAACCGATACGCCGCCGGGCTCCTTTTTGCTTCCAGGCTCATGTCATTTTCACCCGTTGGCGTGTCCATAGCAGCAGCGCTGCCAAAGCCAGGATAATGGCGAAAAACACCACCACCACGGCGGAAGCATAGCCAACGTTGTAGAAGGCGAAGGCTTGCAGGTAGAGGAAGATATTGATCGTCTCACTCGCCGAACCTGGCCCGCCCTGGGTGATGACATAGATCGTATCAAAGGCCTTCAGCGCATCAATGCAGCGAATGATCAGCGCCACGACAATAAAGGGCATCAGCAAGGGCAGCGTGATGTGGCGGAAGGCCTGCCAGCCATTGGCGCCATCAATCTTCGCGGCCTCATAAGGGTCAATCGGCAGGGAAGCGAGGCCGCCCAGGATCAGCAGCATCACCAAGGGCGTCCAATGCCAGACCTCAATCATAACCAGCGTCGGGATCACCGTATTGGTGCTGTAGATCCACATGCTGGGCGGCAGGCCCACCTGAGCCAGAAGCCAATTCAGCACGCCAAGCTGCGGGTGGAAGGTCATGGTCCAAACCAGAGCCACCGCAACGGGTGTCGCCATCATGGGCAGAATGAAAATGGTCCGCGCCAGGCCGCGCAGCGGGAATTTGCGATTGAAGGCAAGTGCGGCCGCCAGCCCCAATATCATCGGGAAGACCACCGCCAGCACCGTATAGAATAGTGTGCGCAGCATGGCCCAGCCGAAGCGAGAATCCGAAAACAGCTTGGTGTAATTATCGAACCCCACCCAGCGCCGTTCTCCGCCCAAATGCCAATCATGGGCGGAGACATAGATGGTAAAAATCCACGGGAAGATGATGACGGCCAATACCACCACCGCCGCCGGCACAATGAACCAGCCATAATGCCGCGCGTAATTGCGAACCCGCGCGCCCGTCCCCGAACGCGCGGCAATGGTATCAGCCTCAGCCATCAGCCAGCCTAAGCCTCAGCTTTCCCGTTCGCTTTGTTCCAGCACCGGGCGGAATTCAGCGGTGGCACGACGCAATTCCGTCGCCACATCCGCGCCGCTGATGGTGTTGGTCAAAGCCGTGCCGATCACGTCGCGGAACTGCGTCACCGGCACAATCTCAGGCAGGCCGGCGCGGGCGATTTTCGCACTTTCATTGAGCGTATTGAAGAATTCGCGCGGGAAGGTACTGGCGGCAATCGCCTGTTCATTGCTGAAGGGGCTGCTGCGCGCCGGCACGCCGGCACCGCTGGTGAGGAAGCGAAGTTGGTTTTCCTTGCCAAGCGCCCATTGCAAATAAAGCCAGGCCGGGCCTTTCTTCCGCGATGCTTCGGGAATGCCATAGCCTGCACCAAACAGGCAGCAATGATGATTGGGGCCGCGGCCCTTCGGCACCAACGCATAGCCAACCTTGCCCGCCACGCGCGACCGCTGCCGATCTTCCAAGGGTGCCGCGAAGCCAATGCCATCAATCCACATGGCCGCGCGGCCCTGCATGAACGTGGTTTGGCATTCATTCCAATTGAAGCCGATGGACCCTGGCGGTGAGACATCGCGCAGGAACTTCTTATACATCTCGCCAGCCCAGATCGCGTCATCCGTATCCGTGATCAATTGGCGATTGGCGTTGATCATGTCGCGCTGCGCGGTGCCAAGCAGATAGGTGGACCACAAGACAACATTGGCGTTCTTCAAGCCGCGCCCAACATGGCCATAGATCTGGCGTGACGGTTCAGTCAGCGTCTTGGCGGCTTCGAACATGCCATCAAAGGTCGTCGGCACAGCGATATTCTTCGCCGCCAGCAATTCCTTGTTGTAGTAAAGGATGAAGTAATCCGCGAAGGCCGGCAGCGAATCCATACGGCCATCGGCCTGGGTCGCATATTGCACCATGCCGGCGCCAAAATCAGCGAAGTCGAAATCAGGCGCGGTGATAGAAGCATCCGCCATCAGCGCCTTGATATCCGTATTCCAACGCGCCTTGCCAACCTGGCGCTTATTCACATGCAAGCTGAGTTCCGCCACATCGAAGGAAGGCCGGCCAGAGGCATATTCCACGATGATTTTCTGGCGATGCTGCTGTTCCGGCACCACTTCAATGCCGCAACGAATGCCCGTCAGGTCTTCGAATTCCTTATTGTTACGTTGCAGCAGCAAGCCACGCGGCGATGTTTGCAAGGTGACTTCAATGCGTTCGCCGGCGAAGCGCTTCCAGTCAAAGCTGCTTTGCGCATTGGCTTGCCGCACAAAGGCGGGCGCGCCGAGCAAGGCAGCGCCCGCGCCCAACGCCTGACGACGTGTGATCTGAATGGCCATGTTCCGAACCCTCTCCCATTATCCGGGCGGCTTCCACGCCGCCCTGTTCCGGGCATGATCCTTCACGCAACCGCGACGCGCCGCAAGCGGATATTTACAGGGCCTCGCGCCGCGGGGCCTCCAAAACGCTGGGATCGGTGATGGGGCTGGTATCCCAGGGCGGTGGCGGGGGTGGGTCGAGCGTCTCAAACACCGTGGAGATTTCGATATTCCCGGCATCTGCTGGGCGAGGATAGGGGGTGGGGTCCGGCGCGCCCGGTATTTTGGGCCGACCAATGCCGATGAAAAAATCCTCAAGCCCCGCCGGGATCAGCAGCCAGAGGAATCGGAAGGGATGCGCGCCATCATTGATAAAGCCATGCCGGCTATGCGGTGGCGCCACCATGAAGCTGCCGGTCGGGATGCGCCGCACCACGCCATCCAGCCGCCCCAGTGCCTCCCCGGCCACCACCCAAAAAATCTCGGTCTGGGCCGGGTGGGCGTGTTCGCGGATTTTGCCAAGCGGCGGCAATTCCTGAAGCCCCGCCGAAAAACCAGCCGGCATGCCCGCGATGCGCGGCGAAGTGAGCACCTCAATCCAGCCATTGGCCGGTTGCGGCTGCCAATGCTGCGCCCCGCCCCCCGGCGGAATGAGAACGAAACCACCGGCGTCAGACATGGGCTTTCCTTTCAGCTTTCAGTGCAGGCGCGGACGTTTAAGGAATTGCACCCGATCGGCGGAGGTGATCGTCACTTCCCGCCGTGCCTTGCCGCGGCTGACTTGCAGATGGACATTGCTGCCCGCCGGCCCAATCGCCCAAATGGCGCGCCAAAAATCGGCCAATTCGCCCACCTCGGTACCGTCCACTGAAAGGATACGATCCCCATTGCGCAGCCCCGCTGCCTCGGCCGGGCCACTGGGGGCGAGGGAGGCGACCGAAATCCCCTCCTCATCCTCGGTCGCATAAAGCCCAAGCCAGGGACGCGGCGGGCCAGATCGGCGGCCCTGGTTGATCAGATCATCCAGAATGGGGGTAAGCTGATGGACCGGGATGATCATGTTCAGATCAAGCCGGCGGCCTTCTTCCCCCTGCTGCAAAATCAGGGAACCAACGCCCACCAGCTTGCCATCGGGGCCGAAAAGCCCGGCGCCGCCCCAGGAAGGATGGGCGGGGGCGACGAAAAGCGCATCCTCCATCAGATATTCCCAATAACCGGCGAAAGGCTGGCGCGCGACCAGCTTGCCAGCCACCGCATGGGCGCGCCCACCCGCTGCCGCCATGACGGTCGCGGCACCAACCTTAAGGCTTTCGCTATCCCCAATGGCCGCCGGTTTCAAAGGAATTTTGCCCAAAGCCTGCACCAGGGCGAAGCCGGTTTCCTGATCCACCGCCAGCGCATGGCCAGGCACGGCGCGGCCTTCGGCGGTGGTGATCCAAATGCTCTCAGCCTCGCTCACCAGATAGCCGACCGTCAGCACCAGCCCTTCGCCAATCAGCACGCCACTGCCTTCGCGTTCCGTGCCCAGCACCCGCGCGGTGAACGCATCCGGCGGCACCTGGCTGCGCAGGCCGACCATGGCGCGATAGGCCTGATCCAGATCGAAGCCATGCTCCGTCGGGTCGGGCTGCAAATGCTCAGGGATGTCCCAGTCGTCGTCGGCCATGATCTCTCGGGTCAATGCGTCAGTCTGTATACCACAGGCTTCGATGCAGGTCAGGTTACAGGGTTTGGCAGCGACGCCAAGGCCGGGCAGGATGGGACAGAATTGTATGGCATGCTGGAATGGGGGGAGAGTAAGATGCTTCCGCGCTGGGATTTTTGCGGTATCGACATGCTTTTACGGTGTTGGCGGCTTCCGGGCGAAGGGCTGAAGCGCTGATCCATGCCTGAGCCCTTGCCCGAAGCCATCGCCGCCGGCCTTGCCGCCATGGGGCTGCTCAGGCCGGGGCAGCGCGCGCAGGGTGAGGCGCTGGCGGGCGGCGTTTCTTCCGATATCTGGCGCCTGACGCTACCCGATGGGCGGGATATCTGCGTCAAACGCGCTTTGCCGAAGCTGAAGGTCGCCGCAGATTGGCGCGCGCCTGTTGTGCGCAACATCTATGAAGCGCGCTGGTTGGCCAAAGCGGATCGCGCTTTGCCCGGCGCGGTGCCGAAGCTGCTGGGCCAGGATGAGGCGACAGGTTGCCTCGCCATGGCCTTCCTTTCGCCTGAGGACCATCCGGTCTGGAAAGCACGGCTACGTGATGGCCATGCGGATGCGGGTTTCGCCGCTGAAGTCGGGCGGCGCATTGCCGCCATCCATGCCCATGCCGCCCTGCATCCCGCGCTGGCTGAGGCTTTCCCGACAGATGAGATTTTCCACGCCATAAGGTTGGAACCTTATCTGCTGGCAACCGCCCGCGCGCATCCGGATTTGGCGAGCGTGTTGGAGGACATCGCGGCCATCACGGCGCGCAGCAAGCGCGCCCTGGTGCATGGCGATGTGAGCCCAAAGAATATCTTATGTGGCCCAGCGGGACCGGTGTTTCTGGATGCGGAATGCGCCTGGTGGGGCGACCCGGCCTTCGATCTCGCCTTTTGCCTCAATCATCTTTTGCTGAAATGCCTATGGGCGCCCAAGGCCAGCGCCGGTTTCATGGCCTGCTTCGAAGCCCTGGCGGGGTGTTTCCTGGCGGGCATCACCTGGGAGGCGCCGGATGCGCTTGAAGCCCGCGCGGCGCGGCTGCTGCCAGGGCTTTTCCTGGCACGGGTGGATGGTAAAAGCCCGGTCGAATACCTGACCGACGAACATGACAAAAACCGCGTGCGCCGCGTGGCGCGCGCCTTATTGACCAGGCCCGAGGATCGCTTGCTGGCGGTGCGCGCGGCCTGGGGGGAAGACATCGGCGCATGAGCAGCACCATCATCACCGCCATCCGAGGCCGTCGCGTTTGGGACAGTCGCGGGCGGCCAACCGTGGAGGCGGAAATCACTCTGGCGGGTGGTGCGACAGGCCGCGCCATCGCCCCCGCCGGCGCCAGTACCGGCAGCGGCGAAGCCTTGGACAAGCGCGATGGCGGCGCGGCCTTTGGCGGTTATGACGTGACAGGCGCGGTGGATGCGGTGAACCGTGAATTGGCCCCTGCCCTGCTGGGCATGGATGCGCGCGCGCAGGCGGCCTTGGATGCGCGGCTGATCGCGCGCGATGGCACGCCGCAGAAAACCCGGCTTGGCGCCAATGCCACACTCGCCGTTTCCATGGCGGCTGCCCATGCGGCGGCGGCGGCTTCGGGCCTGCCGCTCTGGCGCTATCTGGGCGGTGATGCGCCGGATGTTTTGCCTCTGCCGCAAATCCAAATCTTGGGTGGCGGCGCCCATGCCGGGCGGCGCGTGGATATCCAGGATTTCCTGGTGATGTGCCCGGCTGCGACCAGCTTTGCCGAGGCTTTGGATTGGACCGCGGAAGTCTATCGCGCCGCCGGCGCCATCATGAAGCAGCGCGGGCTATTGCAGGGTGTGGCCGATGAAGGCGGCTGGTGGCCGGCCTTCACCGCCAATGAACAGGCTTTGGAAACCCTTGTTGCCGCCATCGAAAAGGCTGGCTTCGCGCCGGGCTGGCAAGTGGCGATTGCGCTGGACATTGCAGCCACCGATTTCGGCAAGGGCGGACGGTATAAGCTTGGCTTGGAAGGGCGAGAGCTTGGCACGGATGAGATGATCCGCATGTTGCTCGGCTGGATCGCCGCCTATCCCATCGCCTCCATCGAAGACCCGCTGGCCGAGGATGACGCGGCGGGCTTCGCTGCCTTCACCCGCGAAGTGGGCGGGCGCATCCAGGTGGTGGGCGATGATTTCCTGGTGACGGATGCGGCGCGGGTGCGGCGCGCGGCAGCTATCGGCGCGGCCAATACCGTGCTGATCAAGCCAAACCAGCGCGGCACGCTGACGGAAACCAAAGCCGCCTGGGATGCGGCGCGTGACGTGGGCTTTGCCGGCATTGTCAGCGCCCGGTCTGGCGAGACCGAGGATGTCACCATTGTCCACCTGGCCATGGGCTGGGGCGTAGGCCAATTGAAGGTAGGGTCCTTCGCGCGGTCTGAACGCATGGCGAAATGGAATGAGGCGTTGCGCGTGGAAGAAAGCCTCGGTGCCCGAGCGCGTTTTGCCGGCGGCGCTTGCCTCGGGCGGTCCCGGCCATGAAGGTGCTGCTGCATTATGATGCGGGGCCGGGCCTGGCGGCACAGTTGGCCGCCCTGCCCGGCCTTGATCTGACTATTTGTGTGGAGGCCGATACGGCACTTTATGCCCGCCTGCTGCCGGAGATTGAGGTGATCTGGCACGTACTTCGCCCGATCACCGCCGCCGATATCGCCGCAGCGCCAAAGCTCCGCCTGATCCAGAAAATCGGCGTGGGGGTGAATACGATTGACCTGGAAGCCGCCCGCGCGCGCGGCATTGCGGTGTGCAATCTGCCAGGCACGAATAGCCGCGCGGTGGCGGAGATGGCGCTGCTGCTGATGCTAGGCGCGCTCCGCCGCATAGCCTATTTTGATGCCGAGACCCGCGCCGGGCGCGGCTGGTCCCAGCCCCCTGCCCTGCAGGATGGGCTGTTTGAATTGGGCGGGCGGACCGTGGGGCTGATCGGCTATGGCGCGGTGCCCCGCCTGCTCGCCCCCATCCTGCAGGCCATGGGGTGTAATATTTTGTACACAGCCCGCAGCCCGAAGGCCAAGGCAATCGGTGCCTTCCGCTCCTTCGAGTCGCTTTTGGCGGAAGCGGATGTGGTCTCCCTCCATATCCCGGAAACGCCTGAAACCCGCGGCTTGCTCAATGGGGCGGCACTGGCCCGCATGAAGCCAGGGGCGGTGCTGGTGAATACCGCGCGCGGCGGCCTGGTGGATCAGCCGGCCCTGGTGGCGGCGCTGCAATCGGGCCATTTGGCGGCGGCGGGGCTGGATGTTTTTGCTGCTGAGCCCGTGAACCCTGCCGACCCCTTGCTCAGCCTGCAGAATGTGGTGCTGGCGCCGCATGTCGCTTGGCTTTCCACGGGGACCTTTGCCCGGTCCTTCAGCATCGCAGCTGAAAATTGTCGGCGGATGGGCAATGGAGAAGCGCTTTTACACCGCGTAGCATAAGGAAACCGCTCCAGTTTTTTAGCGCAGGCAAGAAATCACCCGTCAGCAAAGAATCGCCCATAAGTTGAAAAAATCTTCTAAAATTCCCTTACGCATTGAAAATCTACGGAATTAGCGCTTTTTTTGGCGCAGCCCCCCCAAAATCTTTCCAAAGCCTCAATCCTTCTGGTAGCTTTCACGAATGTCCAAACCCCTCGCCGAACTTGACCGATTCCGATCGGATGCCTTTGAGCCCACGAATTTTCGTGATAGGGGCGCAACCGTCCCCTTCACAACGCCCCTCTTGCTCAATGCGCGCATTCGTAACGCCGCATCCGGACGCGGTTTTGAAATGGTGGTTGCCAATCCTTCCGGGGGCCGAGGCGCGCTGATATTGCCATGGTCCGCCATGTTAGAAATCTGTTCGCCGACACTTTTCGATCGGCATCTGTGGGAAAGTCTCGCCACAAGTAGCGATATTTCGCCTATCGGCATCAGGCAGGAGGCACAAAGACTGGCAACCTTAGGGCTTGCTGGACGGCAAGCTGCCATACGAGCAAAGGACGCTTTGCGCAGGGAACACGCAAGTCAGCAGATTGTCCGCGGCATGCTGCTTGAAAGCCTGATCGCCGCCACTGAAACAACAGACGAATCCTCAAGCCGCCCTGCTACGGAAGACGGCGCAGCTTTCATGAAACGCGCCAAACGCGCGGTGGCGCGCTCGGCTGCAACCGCGAAATTTGGACTGTCGGAATTCGCAGCTGATCTTGAAGCGCTCGCCGTGGCTTTGAGCGGCGCCCGCCCCAAAATGAAGGGCGAAGATGGAAGACTGCGGCAAATGATGACTGAGCTGAAAAGAGTAGCAGATGAGATTAGCGCTTGGATAGATAGTGAAGAGGAGGAAAGCGCGCATATCATGGCAGCGAAGTTTGTTGTGGCAACGGCGCGTCAGACCCTGGAATGCGGCGAATTGGCCTTGGCGAATACGGGTGCCCTGATCGCCGATCTCGGCAACCGTATACCGAAATGGCGTGCTGAAAGGGAGATCATTCTCGAAAGCGCACGCGGGCCCGATTGGGTATTGGATGGTTGGAAAACACCCATGGCGCTTTGGCAAGCGGCGGGCCCCAATCAGCGCCGCGCGGCCATATGGGAAATAGCCACGATCGCGCCGATACTGCCGCGCGAAGGGAAAATCTGGCTTGGCGAAAAAGCCGATTGGCGCGACACGCCGCGGCGCATCACGCAGGTTGTACGCGACAAATCGGATTGGCGTAGCGGCAATACGATGGAAATGGTGGCGCGCAACGAAAACCTGATCGGTCTTTCCATCGCTTTTGAAAACCGTATCTCGCCACTCGTGCTGCGGCGCGAAAAAATCACCATGTCACGCATGAGGGGTGCGGCTGCTGAAGGGCATCGCGACAACACCAACCCGAACATCAATCGCCCCAAAGATCATTCGCCCAATGGCGGCAAACACGACACAAATCCTAAGACCGGCAGCACCCAAAATCTAATCAACACCAACTCGTTGGGGGAGGTTATCGAAACGGCTTCGGAGCGGGCGCTTAGCAAGATTGTCGCATTGGTGGATCGTATCGGCAATGCCGAAATTCATGAACGGCTTCTTGGAACTTCCTTGCCGCGCCTGAAGCGCCTGCGCCCGCCTCGGCCCGCAAGCCTCATGCGCCTGCTATTCATTCCGCTTGAGGGCGCCTTGATGGACCCGTTGCAATGGCGTCGAACTGAAGGGCGAATACCCCGTTCTGCGCTTGGCCCGCTGCTGGGGGCCGTTACTGCCAAGCTTGGGCCGCAGATCGAAGCGGCAACGCTACAGCTCCGGAGCGCCACCCTTGGAGATGTCAAGCTTATAGACGGCGTCGCTCGTCCATTATGGCAAGCAGCAGGCTTGGCGGTACCGCGATTGGTGCATGATGCCTCCTGGTCGCGGGTTGAAATTGGGCAGCCCGAATTTGAAGCCATCACGGGTCTTGCCGGCGCTCTATGGCTCCATGCTGGTCCGTTATGGGAAGGCATGCAGCAGGTTGTCGGGGAATGCTCTGCGGAAGCCCTTCGCGCTGCCTTGATCGGCCCCGCCAATGAAAACAATACCGTATTCGCCGCAGCAATGAATGGGCTTCTGCAGCGCGCCGCGCGACCTTCGATGTTCGTTTCCCTGTTGCAGGATCTGCCGGCCCCATCAATACCGGTTGTCGAGGATATTCTAAACAAATGGGCTGGCTCCACCCTGCCCGAGTTGCTGGAGGAGGATCTGGAGGCTGGCGCGCGCCTTGCCAGAGAGATCGGCATCGTCATCATTGCACTTGAGAAATTGCCGCGCATCGTAGCAAAAACCGACGCCAAGGAGCTTGTCGCGCATCGGCGCAACCTGGATCTATTCTGCCGTCACACCTATCGCGAAATTGTATCCGTGCATGTGATTCAGGCCCTGCTCGAATTGTCAGCAGATGATTTGGAAGGCATGGGTCAGATTGAAAGTATGGCCCGCACCGCGCGCATGCTGGAAGATACTGGCAGGCTTTTTGGTCCATCTACATCCTATGAGGAACTTCAGGACGAATTCCGCACCAGGATGGAAAATTGGCTGGAGCAGGAAACATCATCCGCCGCGACATCAATGGAAGTGGCACGCATCGGCGAAATCCTCATCGGGCAGAAAGTCGCCAAGAGGTTAGTGCCCCCCCCCCGCCGCCAAAGGCTCAGGAACCGGTGATGCCCCACCAAAGCTGCGCGACCCGTACAGAGGCAAAGGATTTTTTCTGTTTGCCGACGATTGAACCGCAAGCATCGCGGCGCCACGCCCGGTGAGCCCGCCTGTGCCCAAAGCCATGACGCGCGAAGAAGCGCAATCGGCGCGGGAAGATGTTGCCTCTTTCGCCGCACTTGGTGCGAGTGTTCCTTTCACGAGCCCAAGATTATTGGGGGCTCGGATCAGGCTCGAGCCAAGTGGGCGCGGCTTCGAACTTGTCCTGGTCAATCCGGCGCAGACCAAGGGCAGCTACGTAATGCCCTGGCGCGCCCTGCCTGATACAGGTGCGCCCAGCCTGTTCGATCTGCGGCTTTGGGAAATCCTCTCACAGTTGAAGGAAATCCATCCTGCAGCGATTCGCCATGAAGCGCTGAAGGTCGCCAGCGAGGGCACTGCGGGGCGGGCGGTTGCCCATGCAGCGCGGCAGGCGCTTGCGGGTGAACAGCGCAATCAGGCAAAGCTCATGCGCCAATTTCTTGCACAGCTTGCTGGTGGGGCGCCGGCGAGCCTGCAAGCCGAGCCAGAACCGAGCACCGCTGAGCCGCGCATTCAGACAGCGCAGCCACCAGCGCAATCCCACGATTCTGCGCTGATGGAATCGCTTCAATCGCTGGCAGAAACTCTCGCCTGTCTTGGTCCCTCCGGATCGGCCGAGAAAGCCCCCTTCATCCGCTTGAGGGAAGAAATCCTTGGCATGGGCGAGGCATTCAAGGCAGCTGCCGACAAGCAGGAGACTGGCGATGAGGCCCCCGTGCTACGCTTTCTTTCGGAAAATGCTGAGACTGTGCTGCATTATGTGGATCTTGCATGGGCTGAAACTGAAGCGCGCCTTGGCGATATGGTGGAGCTTTTGTCCCGCCCCAGAATCAATGCGGCCAAAATCCTTGAAAGAGCACGGCGTGTTGAATGGCTTCTCGATGGCTGGCCGATATTGGTAGCGCTTTGGCATCGAACGCCGCATGATCTTCGCCACGTGATTGCCTGGGATATGGCAGCTTTGCTCCCCCCTCTCCCGCGTGAAGTGCATGGCTGGTTCACGGCTGAAAAGCCAAGGGAAGCACCACCAAGGCTGACGCGGGTGATTTCGCAAGGCACCGATTGGCGCTCCGGACGCAATATTGAAATCACAGCCCGCAATGAGGGCCTGATTGGCTTCACTCTCAATTATGAAAATCGCATGACTGGGGCCGGGCAACAGCCAGCCATGGGAAAAAGGCGCGTTCGAATCAACAAGTATTCGGGAGGCGGCACGAAAAGGCCAGCATTCGGCGACTTCCAGGATAGCGTAAGGAAGCAAGCCCCTGCTGATGGCGCCAATGTGGATGGATTGGCTGCCAATCTAAGCCATGCCAGTGACGAAAATCTGCTGCGCATCATGGCGATGATTGATCGCCTGCCGGATCGTTCGCGGCTTGATGCATTATTGACCGATGTTCGGCCTAGGTTGGCGCAGCTACGCCCGCCGCGTCCCCTTACCATGATGCGGCTGCTTTTCCTGCCGCTGTCAGGCGCCTTGGTGGATCAGGCCGCCTGGCGCCAGGATCCGGCCTCCATTCCAAGGGCCGCGTTAAGGCCAATTTTTACGCTGCTGCGTGATCTTCCACATGGTCCCCTGACAGAGGTAAAAACAGCGCCATCGCAAGCCCTATTCACGGATCTTGATCTTGTGGAAGGCTTAGGACGCCCAGTTTGGGCCTCCGCCGCGCGCCTATGCGAGCAAATTGCCCCAGGGTCCCGATGGGCAGATGCAGGCTTCACGCCCGAAGATTTTCGCACCATGACGCGCCTTGCCGCTGGTGTTTGGCGCCATGCTGGTCCCATTTGGGACGTACTCCGCCAGGGTGCGGCGCCTGTTTCAGCTGATGCACTGCGCTCCGCCCTGTCCGGGCCGGCGGGCGAAGGGCCTGATGTGTTTCGTGTGGCGTTCAGAACCTTGCTTTTGGCTTCAGGCAATGTCGCCAACTTCAGTGCACTCACCACGGGCATGCCGCCAGGTGTTTCAGAAATAGTCAATCAAGCCCTGGAAGAATGGATTGAAGCCGCGCTGCAAAAGCTTGCCGAACAGGAGTGGATCGAAGCAACCAACCGGGCTGAAGAGATTGGCAAGACCCTGGAAGCACTTGGCCTCACGCCCTATTTTCAAATTCCACGCAGGCGTCAGCAGCTATCCTCCTTTTTTTGGCGGCTTGAGGAGCAATGTAGGGAACTGCTCCACGAAATTACCGATGAGGAGATTCTGCCGGCGCTCACGCCAAGCGCCGAACCCTACTCAGATAGCCGTTTTCTCGCCCTCGAAATTCATGCGCGGGCAGCACGGCGCCTTGAAATGCTCGGCCGACATTTCGGCAATGATCCCGCCTATGGTGAAAACCAGCAGCGCCTGGCAGGAGCCTTTAGCGCTGCAGAAAAAGTAAAGTCGGGTTTGGGAATAACGGCGACCGATCTGGCCCGACTCCGTGAAATCCTGCTTGGCCGACAGGACGTTTCCTGAATGTTAACATTGCGGACGTGACATTGACATTTTGTGTTTTCATGATTTCCGGTCGGACACCCATCAGGCTCGCGTTGCGTAATTCTTAAGCATTTCATGCAAAAACGCCGGGTGTGTCGACATACCCTGCATATGACTTTCAACGTCTAAGCCCGAACCTCTACGAGCCGGCGACCTTCACCGAGCGTGGTGTGAATGTACCTTTCACAACACCCATTTTGCTTGGGGCGCGCGCGAGGCCTCAGCAAGAGCGAGAGGGCCTTGAGGTATTGATCCCAAATCCTTCAGGCGGAGATGGGGTCTATATCTTGCCATGGGCCTCCATCCCCGAAATCTGCACCCCAACGCTGCATGATCGCAGGCTTTGGCATTTACTGCGCAACGAGACCATTCTCACGCCGGCGGTCGTTCGGGAAGCAGCCGAAACTGCAGCACTTGAGGGTCATGCCGGGCGCGCGGCCATGATGGCGGTTAATCAGGCACGTCAGGCACGCGAAGACCGCGCCAAGCGTATCAATTTTGGATTATTGCTTGGCCTTATCAAACAAATGGAAGGGCCACACCCTGCTCGTCCGGCACCGGAAATGGATGACCCACGCCAAGTGGCCATGCGCGGCCAACGCGCAGTGATGGCCTGCGCGCAACATCTGCGCATGACTACCGAGGCCGTGGCCGCAGCACTTGAGGAATTGGCCAGGGCTTTCAACGGCTTTGGCATGCCTCAAGACAATGATTTGGCACCCTCACGCCGGGTGATTTGGGAGCTTCAATCCCTTGCAGACTCGATAGAAACATGGCGGAGCGACCTGCCGGCGCATCTGGATTCCGGGTCAGCCACTTTGGTTGAGCAGTCGCTGCAGCTGACCCTTGAAGGGTCGCTCAAGGCGGCCGAGCAATTTGACGCGCTGATTGGCGATACCCACGCGGCCATTCACGCATGGCATCGGGACAGGCCGGATATTCTTCAGGAATTGTCACGGCTTGATTGGCTGCTGGATGGATGGGACGCGATTCTCGGCATCTGGAATGCAGCCAATGCTTCTGAAAGGAGCGCCGCCATGATGGAAATGGCGATGCTCGCGCCAATCCTGCCGAAGGAGTCCATTGGATGGCTCGGTCTCGCGCCTGACATGGCGCAGGAAAGACGAAAGCTCAGAATCGTCCGCCAATTTGAGGATTGGCGGAGCGGGCGCGTAATTGACATGATTGCACGCAATGAAAACCTGGCCTTTAGCGCTGGCAAGTCACGCGGCAAACCCGTCATCATCAAGAGAGCGGGCGTCGCCCGCCCGGCAAACAACAATTCAATAAGTGGTCTCAGGCAGGCGGCGGACAAGGTGAGTGGCAGCGGGGGAAAGGATACAGGGCGGGGCAGGAACCAATTCGCTGAAACACGTCACTTGATTCACGCCTTGGCGTCCGCGTCGGATATGGCCCTGGCGCAGGTCATCGAAATTCTTGATCGTCTGCCCGATCGTTCCGAAGCTGATCGCCTGCTTGATGCGGCGCGCCCCAGGCTTAGACAGATCAGGCCATCGCGCAGCCTGCAGTTTACCCGCCTGCTGTTTCTGCCTCTCGACGGGGCCATCTCAGATAATCGGGATTGGCAAAAGGGCGATGCTAGGCTGCCGCGAATCGCGCTGCCCGCCATAGCCGAGGCTTTGCGCCTGGCCATGGGCGCTGAGGCAGAACAGCTTGAAGCTTCCTTTAATGGAAAATCCTTTCATGACATCGCTGCGGTTGATCGTGCCGGCCGAATCCTCTGGGGGGCAGCCGCGCGGCTCGCGCCAGACCTCAGGCCAGGTCCCCGCTGGGAGCGCACTGGCCTGCGCGGCGATGACTTCGTGCCTTTGGTCCAACTTGCTGCCGGCATTTGGCAGCATGCCGGCCCGCTTTGGGCAGCCCTCCAGCTTGCCGGCTGGGGGCCGCCGGATGAAGCGGTGCGCGCGGCGCTTTCCCCCATGGCCGGCGAAAATTCGCCCGCCTTCGGCATGGCGCTGGCGACCTTGATGCAAAAGGCAACAAGCCCGGGCCAGGTCGCCAGGGAAGCGGCCAGATTATCCGACAAAGCGGGCATTATCGCCGATGCGGCCGTGGATGATTGGCTGGAAAGGGCACGGGTTCATTTACCGAGCGAGGATCTCATCACCGCCGCCGCCTTTGCCGAATCCTTCGGAAGAGCCTTCCAGGATCTGGAAAACGCGCCTGCCACACGCAACCCGCGCCGCGCCGCGCGCCTTGTGCAGTTGCGCCAGGAAGCTGAGGTGACCTGCCGCCTCGCTTATGAAGAAGGGCTTGAAACCCACATCCTCCGCCAATTGCCGGCCTTCTGCACCTCAGCCACGCCGGAAGCCATCCTGGCTATGGAAGCCCAAGCACGTGCCTTACGGCGCATTGAGAGTATCGGCCGACGCCACGGTCTTGATCACGGCTATAATGGCGCCGCGGCGCGTATCTCTGCGGCGCTTGGGGCAGCGCAAGGCGCGCTGGAGCCGAGCGGAATGACGAGATTGGACCTTGCGCGTTTGGCAGAAATTTTGTTGGGACCGGAAGCAGGCCTCGGCTTTCTTGCATGAGCCCCCCGAAGGACTGGGACATTTTGTGCAAAGGCCCTTGGAGAAATGATGAAGATGCCCTAACGTTGCAGTGGTTGTGTTTCACGACCATGAAACGAATGGCAGTAACGATAATCCAGGATCATGTCAGGAAGCGGCAATTCCCCCCCCTCAGTCCCGGGACGGCAGAGTAAAGGCGATCCGGCTGGCTTTGCGGAACGCGGGGTTGTCGTAGCGTTCACTACACCGCAATTGTTCGGTGCCTGCGTCAGCCGCGCCCTCCCGGGTGCTCAGCCCCATGTGACTCTGAGCTGCCTTGCGGGAGAGTCGGGGCCAATGACCTTGTCGGAGGCGCAATTCCTACGTACGCCCTGGCTTACGGCGCATGACAAAGAGCTCTGGAAAAAACTCCAAGCCATACCCGAAATTTCCCCGGACAGGCTGCGGGAGGCAATGATCAGCGTTGCCCTTGAAGGGTGGCGGGGCCGGGCTGCCATGGCTTGGGCAGACGAACAAAAGGCGGCTGATTCCAATGCGCGGCGCCGCATGTTCTTTCTGCTGCTGACTGACTTGATTCGTCGCACCGAATTGCACGCCGAGGCAAAGGTGCCCCCGGAACAGGAAAGTCTGCTTTACCTGCGTCCACGTATCGGCAAGGCAGTGGCGCGCATCGCCAAGCGCTTTTCCATGACTGTTGAGGCGGTTGAGGCGGCGCTGGAGGCCTTGGCCAGCGTTTTAATGCCTCTCTGCAAGCGAAACGATTCTGTGACCGGCCACAACCGAAGAGCAGTGGCCGACCTGCAATCCTTTATTACCGAGCTTGAGCAGTGGCTCGCCCCTCGCCGCAACAGCGCGCGTGGGTTTCGGGCAGAATTCCTGTTACGTAAGGCAAAGCTTTCCCTAATCTGCGCTCAGGCGGCGATGAGCGAACTTGATCTGGTGATCGAGGATACCACGATCCTTCTGCGTGCATGGCAGCGCGATCAGGCAGCGGTTCTGCGGCGCGTCACCCGCCCACAATGGTTGCTTGATGGTTGGGATATCATCATCGCCTTATGGCGACAATCGGAACCCTCTGATCGGGAAGCCTGCTTTTGGGAAATGAGTGATTTGGTGCCGAGCCTGCCGAAGGAAGTGGAAGGTTGGAGCGGTTTTCCTGATGGTGCATCGAAGATTCGCCAGGAAGAGGCTGCCGGCCCCAGGAGTATGGACTGGCGGCGCCTTCGCCCCTTGGAATTCATCGCCCGGAACGAGACGCTCCTGACTGGTAAGCATGACGCATCCCTTGCCGCTGAAGCCAAGAAGCTACGTGAAGCCGATCTGGTGCAGTCCAGGCGCTCCCTCACCCAAGCTGGTCATGACGGCAATGATGGTGCGGACGCGCTTTCGCGCATTTCCCAGCGGACCTCCCTTGCTACCGATTCGGTATTGCGACAGGTCGTTGCGATTCTGGAAGCCGTACCTGCGCGCGCCATGCTTGATCCGATCATCGAAGCCGCACGCCCCAGGTTGAAGCTCCTGAGGCCACCACGCCCTGTCACTTTCACGCGTATACTGTTCTTACCCTTTGATGGCGCGGTGGTGCCTATGAATGAATGGCGCGCTGGTAGCGCGAAGTTACCGCGCCCCGCCCTGCAGCCGATTGCAGATGCACTCCGAGAAGTGCTGGGACCGGAGGTACAGCAGATTTCGGCCAAACTCGGCGGTCGCAATTTCTTTGATGTCTTGCAGGTTGACTCAGAAGGCCGCGCCCTTTGGGCCGAAGCCGCACGTGTTTCGGCGACCCTGTCATTCCCCCAAGGCTTGCCGAGTATCGGGCTTGATGCGGCAGCAACCAGGCAATTGCTTGATCTGGTGGCCAGCATTTGGCGGCACGCGGATGGGATTTGGGAAGCGAAGCTGGCCTCCTTCTCCGGACCGTCTCCAGAATTGGTCATGGCCGCGCTCAAGGGACCCGCGGAGGAGGGGCAAGCCGCGTTCAGCTTGGCTGTGGCAAGCCTACTAGACCGCGCGCAGAGCCCCAGTTCGGTACTGTCAACTGCGACTCGGATCTCGGGGGTCGCTGTCAGCATTATCGATGAAACTCTTCAGGCATTGCAACGAAACCCCTTGCCGACCCTACCCTCCGAAGACCCCGTGCGCGCGGCGCAAATCGCCGAGGAATATGTCGCCCTGCTAAGCGAATTCGAAATCGCATCCCGTGGACGCATCAAGGATCAGCAGAAAATCTTTGCTCCGCTGCTAGATAACATCGGTTCAGTAATCAAGGAGGCCACTCAACAGATCATCAATCGACAATTTCTGCCTGCTCTGCATGAGCCGAATGCCAAGCGCCGTGCTGCCGTTGTCCTCAATATTGAAATTTTAGCCCGGGCGCTGAGGCGCCTGGAGGAGGCCGGTCGCCGTGCCGGACGCTTTCAAGCGTTCGACAATCTGCAGATTAGTCATTCCGCAAAGATCAAAGCCATCCTCAACGCGCTTGATGGCGGGGGGTTGCAACGCCATGACATCATGAGGTTTGCCGAAATCCTGCTTGGCACCGAAAAGGCAATGGCCCTGGCGGCACCCCCGGCCAAACCTGCGCCGCAGCGGTAAGGCTCCATGGGCTGATCCATTGGGTTGGGGGTTCCCTCCTGCCCGGCTCTGGGTCATGATCCTTTACCTTACAACTGCCTAGCCCAGGAATGCGCCATGGCTCTCCGCTGCGATATGATCATCCGCGATGCGACCATCATTGATGGTACAGGTGCCGCAAGCCGTCGGGGTGATATTGGTGTATCAGGTGATCGGATTGTCGCGGTGGGTGATCTGGGCGGCGCCAGCGCGGACCGGGAAGTGATCGCGGGCGGGAAAGCGGTGGCCCCTGGCTTCATTGACAGTCACACGCATGATGACCGCGCCGTGCTGTGTGGGCCCGCCTGCATGACCTGCAAGATCAGCCAGGGTGTGACAACTGTGGTGGTCGGCAATTGCGGTGTCAGCCTTTCGCCCGCGCGTTTCACCAAGCGCCCACCGCCGCCGCTTGACCTGATTGGCGAAGATGGCTGGTGGCGCTTCGATAGTTTCGGCGATTACGCGCATGAGCTGAAAAAACAGGGCTCGGAAGTGAATACCTATGCGCTGGTCGGCCACCAGACCATGCGCGTGGAAGCCATGGATGGCGATGTGATGCGCGTTGCCAATGATGGCGAGATTGAACGCATGCGGCTGCGCGTGAAGCAATCCTTGGCCGAAGGTGCATCGGGTTTTTCGACGGGGCTATACTATCCGCTGAATATGCATGCGACGACCGAGGAAGTGATCGCGGTTGCAGAACCTTTGCGCGCCTATGGCGGCATTTACGTGACGCATATGCGTGATGAGGCGGATCGCGTTTGCGCTTCCATCGAAGAAACGCTGAAGATCGGTGATCGTGTCGGCTGTCCGGTTTGGATCAGCCATCACAAATGTTCGATGCCGGAGAATTACGGGCGGTCCAATCAGACGCTGGCGCTGATTGATGCCTATGCGCAAAGCCAGGAAGTCTGCTTTGACGTCTATCCCTATCCGGCGGGGTCCACCGTGCTGATGCCCGACCGGCTGCGCGATGATGTGAAGGTGATGATCACCTGGTCCGTGCCGCATCCGGAAATGGCTGGCAAATACTTGTCCGACATTGCGCGCGGCTGGAATACGGATATCCGCATGGCGGCTGAACGGCTGCTGCCCGCCGGCCAGATCACCTTTCAGATGGATGAGGCCGATGTGCGCCGCATCATGGCGCATCCCATGTCCGTGATTGGCTCAGACGGCATTCCGCATGATGCGCATCCGCATCCGCGGCTTTGGGGCACCTTCCCGCGCGTGCTGGGGCTTTATGCGCGCGAATTGCGGCTGTTCAGCCTGGAGACTGCGGTCCACAAAATGACCGGTCGCCCGGCGGCAATTTTTGGCATGGTGGATCGCGGCGTGATCCGTGAAGGTGCCTATGCGGATTTGGTGATGTTCGACCCCGATACGGTGATTGACCGCGCCACTTTTGAGAACCCTAAGCAGGAAAGCGCGGGGATTGAGGAAGTCTGGGCCAATGGTGTTTCCACCTTTGTCGCGGGCAAGGGTGCGACGGGCGAAAAGCCGGGCCGCCTGGTCACGCGTGGGCGGGCCTGATCAGTTCCAGCGCCAGCGCCAATCAGCCCAGGCCACCACCAAGCCCGCGAGTGACAGCACCAGCCCCGCCGCAAATACAGCGGCGTGGCTTTCATCAGTGGCACGGAAAAGCGCCGCCAGGGCAAAACCCGCCAAGGCCTGCGCCACGGCAAAGCCTGCCGTTACGCGCACCCAAATCACGCCGGCAAGCGCGCCGGCCCTTTCGCGTGCTGCCGCCAAGGCAACGGTGGTGATGCCAAGCGCGGCAAGGCCCGAAACCAGGCCAAGCGGCACCAGCACCCAAAGCGCCTGAGGCAGGGCCAGCGCCAGCGCCGCGCTTTGGATGATCATCCAAAGGAAAATGGCGAAACGCCCACCCCAGCGGTCCACTGCCCTGCCCCCCAGAAGCGCGCCGCTGATGCAGCCCAGACCAAACAACACCCACATGCCGGCACCAAGTTCAACCCCAAGCCCCCTGCCCCGCGCCGCAAGGTCAGAAAGGTAGAGCATTGGCGGCACCAGCCCGGCACCTGACAGCGCATAGGCGATGATGATCCCATAGGCCGGCGGGGCGCGGCCTTCCGGGGCGGTTTCCGCCGCAGGCGGGCGCGGCCAATGCGGGCGCATGGCCATCCAAAGCACCATCGCAACAGCGGCCAGGCCAAGCCAGGCGAGCGCCACGCCACCTTGCAGCAGGACCGGCACCAGCACGGCGCCAAGCGTGATGCCGCCGCCGACACCAAACAGCACCATGCCCCCGGCGCGGCCCCTGCGTTCCGGTGGTGTCACCGCCTGCACCGAAGGCCCGGCAAGGCCCATCAACATGCCTCCCGAAATCCCCGCCAGGCAGCGCCAAAAGCCGAGCCAAGCCAGCCCCCCATGCCAAGCACAGGCGGCGAAAGCGAGCACCGCGAACGCCATGCCCATATCCAGCGCGCGCGGCACGGAAACCCGCCGCGCCAGCGCCCGCACGCCACCGACGCCAATCAGATAGCCTGTGAGATTAAGCGCGCCGAGCAAGCCCGCTTCCGCGCCATCCACCCAACCCGCCGCCACCATCGCCGGAAACAGCGGCACATAGGCAAAGCGCGCAAGCCCGATCCCGGTGCAGGTTGCCGCCGTGCCGGAAAGCGCGGTGAGAGTCGCGGCTTTCATCCCTCCACTTCAGGGCGCCGCGCCATCCACCCCGCTGCCCCTTCATAAGCCTGCGCGATCCTGAAAAGCATGGCTTCCCCGTAACTCCGCCCGATCAATTGCAACCCAAGCGGCAGGCCGGAAGCGCCAAAGCCGCAAGGCAGCGCCAGTGCCGGATGGCCGGTGGCGTTAAAGGGGCCGGTGATCGGGTGGGATCGGCGGAACGGCCCCTCATCCACATCCACCACGCGCGGCGCAGCGGTGGGATTGCCCGCGCATAGAATTGCATCACAGCCGGCCAGCACCGCATCCACCTCAGCCGTGATGATGCGGCGCAGGCGCTGCGCCTGGACATATTCACCGCCCGTGACGAAAGCGCCCATCATCAGGCGTTCGCGCGTGACGCGGCCATAATCCTGCGGGCGAGTGCGGAGCCATTCACCATGAATGGCGAAACCTTCCGCGATCAGAATGGTTTGGATGCAGGCATCCATGCGCCGCTTGCTGGGCAGCACGACATCAACAATCGTCGCCCCCAGCGCGCGCCATTTCTCGGCCGCCGCATCCACGGCTGCCATCATTTCCGCATCCACGCCCGCTTCAATATCGTAAGCGCGCGCCCGCCCGATGGTCAGCCCTGCCACACCTTTGCGCAAATCCATGCTGTAATCAGGCACGGCTTCATGCGCCGAACCCGGATCGCCCGGATCATGCCCGGCCAGCGCCTGCATCGCCAGCGCGCAATCTTCCACCGTACGTGTCAGCGGCCCGGCATGATCCAACGTGAAGGATAGTGGCACCACACCGCGTCGGCTGATCACGCCATAGGTCGGCTTCAGTCCGACAATGCCGCAAAACGTGGCAGGCAGGCGGATGGACCCCGCCGTATCGCTGCCCATGGCAAGCCCCACCATGCCAGACGCAACCGCAACGCCGGAACCGCTGCTTGACCCGCCGGCGAAATGCGCGGCGTTCCAAGGGTTCTTCGCATTGGGGAAGGGCAGCGCATCAGTCGGCCCGCCGCGCGCAAATTCATGCGTGGAAAGCTTGCCGAGCAACACCATCCCCGCCGCTTCCAGCTTGGCGGTGGTGGCAGCGTCTTCGCGCGGCACATTATCAATCAGCAGCTTGGAATGCGCCGTGGTGCGCACCCCCGCTACATCATAGATATCCTTGAGCGCATAAGGAATGCCATGCAAAGGCCCGCGCCTTTTGCCGGCCTTGATCTCAGCCTCGGCGGCTGCCGCCACGCGGCGCGCGCGATCCGCCGTGACGGTGATGAAGGCGTTCAGCTTGGGATCAAGTGCTGCGATGCGCGCGAGTGCGGCTTCCGTCAGCGCAACCGGGGAAAGCGTGCCAGCGGCAATGCCAGCCGAGGCTTCCGCAAGCGAAGGGACAGGCGCGCTCATTTAGAGCCGCCCCGCCGCGTCATGACGCGGCGCACCGCCTCCAGAATTTTGTTTGATCGCATGTTCCGAGTCGCCAAGCAATTCCGCTTGGCTTGAAAATGCTCTGGGCCCCGCCGGTTGTGTCAGCGCGAAAGCGGGTTCGGTTGCCAGCGGCATGGGTTCATTCAGCAGCTTCCGCATTTCCAACCAGGCGCGAAAGCCTTCCATCATCGCGGCACGCCGTTCTGGTAGCACAATAATGCCGGCACGCGCCAGCGCCATATCGAATTCAGCTTCGGGATCGGGTTCAGGCACGGCGCTCTCCCAAGACGGGCTTCAGTGCGTTGAAGCGTCCCCCGGCCCATGCCAAGCGTCAAGCATGAAAAAGGGCGCCGGCCTGCGACCGGCGCCCCCGTAAAGTCCCTGGAACGCTGCCTCAGCCGAGGTCGAAGCGATCCAGCATCATCACCTTGTTCCAGGCAGCCACGAAATCCTTCACGAATTTCGCCTGATTGTCGTCCTGGGCATAAACTTCGGAAAGGGCGCGCAATTCGCTATTGGAACCGAATACCAAATCCACACGCGTCGCGGTCCATTTCACATTGCCGGTGGTGCGGTCACGGCCTTCGAAGATATCGGCGGAATCAGACACTGGCTTCCAGACCGTGCCCATATCCAGCACATTGACGAAGAAATCATTCGTCAATTGGCCCGGACGTTTGGTGAAGACGCCATGCTGCGCCTGGCCGACATTGGCATTCAGCGCGCGCATGCCGCCCACCAGCACGGTCATTTCCGGTGCGGTCAGTGTCAGCAGCTGCGCCTTATCCACCAGCTGTTCTTCCGCCTTCACCGTATAGGCAAGCTTACGGTAATTGCGGAAACCATCGGCTTCCGGCTCAAGCACCGAGAAGCTTTCCGCATCAGTCTGCGCGGCAGTGGCATCCGTGCGGCCCGGGGTGAAGGGCACAGCGACGTCATGGCCGGCAGCCTTGGCCGCCGCTTCAATGGCAGCGCAACCACCCAGCACGATCAGGTCCGCCAAGGACACTTGCTTGCCGCCAGCAGCCGAAGCGTTGAAGGCCTTCTGCACGCCTTCCAGCGCCGCAAGTACCTTCGCGAGTTGCCCCGGCTGATTGGCTTCCCAATCCTTCTGCGGTGCTAGGCGAATACGCGCACCATTGGCGCCACCGCGACGATCCGAACCACGATAGGTGGAAGCGGAAGCCCAAGCGGTTGCCACCAATTCGGAAACCGCCAAGCCAGTCGCCAGGATTTGCGCCTTCAGCGCCGCAATATCGGCGGCATCCACCAGCTTATGCGTCACCGCCGGCACCGGGTCCTGCCAAATCAGATCTTCCTTCGGCACATCCGTGCCAAGGTAGCGGACCTTCGGCCCCATATCGCGATGCGTCAGCTTGAACCAGGCGCGCGCGAAGGCATCGGCGAATTGATCCGGATTGGCCAGGAAGCGGCGCGAAATCGGGCCATAAGCCGGGTCGAGCTTCATCGCCATATCCGCAGTGGTCATGATCGGCGCATGGCGCTTCTTGGGGTCATGCGCATCCGGCACAGCATCCGCCAAGGCACCATTGGCCGGGATCCATTGATGGGCGCCGGCCGGGGATTTGGTCAGCACCCAATCATGGTTCATCAGGTTTTCGAAATAGTTATTGTCCCACTTGGTCGGGTTGGTGGTCCAAGCGCCTTCAATACCGCTGGTGATCGCATCGCCGCCCATGCCGGTGCCGAAGCTGTTCTTCCAGCCAAAGCCCATCTGTTCCAGCGGTGCGGCTTCGGGTTCCGGGCCCACATTGCTCGCGCGGCCGGCGCCATGGCACTTGCCGAAGGTATGGCCGCCGGCGACCAGCGCCACGGTTTCTTCGTCATTCATCGCCATACGCGCAAAAGTTTCGCGAATATCGCGGCCAGAGGCGAGCGGGTCCGGCTTGCCATTCGGGCCTTCGGGGTTGACGTAAATCAGGCCCATCTGCACGGCGGCCAGCGGGTTTTCCAGAATGCGGTCGCCCGTATAGCGCTTATCGTCCAGCCAGGTTTCTTCCGTGCCCCAATAGATATCCTGTTCCGGTTCCCAGATATCCACGCGCCCACCACCAAAACCGAAGGGCTTCAGACCCATGGATTCGATCGCGCAATTGCCGGCCAGAATGAACATATCAGCCCAGGAAATCTTGTTGCCGTATTTCTGCTTCACCGGCCACAGCAGGCGGCGCGCCTTGTCCAGATTGCCGTTATCGGGCCAGGAATTTTCCGGCGCGAAGCGATGCGCGCCCGTGGAAGCGCCACCACGGCCATCGGCAGTGCGATAGGTGCCGGCAGCATGCCAGGCCATACGCACAAAGAACGGCCCGTAATGCCCGTAATCCGCCGGCCACCAGGGCTGAGACACCGTCATCAGCGCAAAAATGTCATTCTTCAGCGCTTGCAGGTCGAGCTTCTTGAACGCCTCAGCATAGCTGAAGCCCGCATCCATCGGGTTGGATTTGGCGGATTGCTGGCTGAGGATGCGCAGATTCAGCTGATTGGGCCACCAATCATTATTGGCCCGCGTGCTGAACCGCGCCGCGGTTGGCTTGCCATGCATCACCGGGCATTTGCCCATGCTTTGGTTCGTGTCCATGTCTCTCTCCGCTACTGGCTATGATCGGGGGCGAAAGCCGCCCCATTGATATGGCGCCGGAGGCGGCCCTTCACAGACCCCTCTGGCACTCTGCCGGAGTGATTAAGCCAGCCCCGGCAAGCTGTCCAATTCATAATTTTGAAGTTTTTAATTCACCCGCTGGATGATTGATCAGGTCAGGGTTTGGCCGCCATCCACCACAATGGTCTGCCCCGTGATCCAGCCCGCTAAGGGGGATGTCAGGAACAGCGCCGCATTGGCGACTTCTTCGGGCGTGCCGTAGCGGCCGAAGGGGATGCTGGCCAGGATGCGCCCGTAAAGCGTGGGGTCGGTGGTTTTGCGTTCTTCCCACATGCCGCCCGGAAACTCGATGGAACCAGGCGCAATCGCATTCACGCGAATGCCATCCTTGGCGAGGGTCGCGGCCTGGGATGCCGTGTAATTGATGACCAGTGCCTTCACCGCCGCATAGGCCGGCGTGCGCACCGATGGCCCAAGGCCGGAGATGGAGGTGGTATTCACAATGCACCCCTTGGACGCGCGCAAAAAAGGCAAAGCGGCGCGGGAGGCGCGGACCGTCGCCATCACATCCACCTCCAGGCTTTTCTGCCAGCCTTCTTCCGTATCGGCCATGCCGAAGCCCGAGGCATTATTCACCAGCACATCCACCCCCCCAAGCGCGGCGGCGGCGGCGGCCACCCAGGCTTCGATTTGCGCCTGATTGGCAAGGTCCGCCGGACGCGCATGGGCCTTCACGCCATGGGCTGCGATTTCGGCCCGCGTTGCCTCAAGCCCTGCGGCGCCCCGCGCGCAGATGGAAACTGCGGCCCCGCCGGCGGCGAAGCCAAGCGCGATGGAACGCCCAATGCCGCGGCTGCCGCCCGCGACCAGAACCTTCTTGCCGGTGAAATCAAATGTCATGGGGTGTCTTTCTCTCCTGATCTGGCGCCATTCTCGGGGCTTCGTGCCGCGGCGCCAAGGGGGCATTTGCGCGCATCCGGCAAATGGCGGATTTAACGGCGGTTCCCTTCAGGGTGCGATTGCTTGGTTCAGGCGCTGTTCATTCACCAGAATTTCCCCGGCCAATACCGCCACTTGGCGCCGGTGATCGCCGCGCGTCCAGGCGCCCGGGTGATTGGCCTGGGGGAGCGTGAAAACATCTCGCTCCCGGGCGTCACCCATATCCGCTACCCGGAACCGGAAGGCGCGGGGGATAAGACGCATCACTATCTGCGCTCCATGGAGGCTTCCATCCGCCGCGCCCAGAATGTGGCGCGGAGTTTGGTTGATCTGCGGAGCAAAGGCTTCCGCCCCGATATCATTTGCTGCCATCCGGGCTGGGGGGAAGGCATGTTCCTGCCCGATATCTTCCCCAATGCGAAATTGCTGCATTACTGCGAATTCCACTTCACCACCGCGGGCGGCGATGTCGGCTTCAACCCAGCGCGAAAGGTGGAGTTGGATGAGGCAGCGCGCACGCGGATGTTGAACCTGCCACAAACCCCCGCGCTGGAGGCGATGGATTGGGGCGTCAGCCCCACGCATTTCCAGCGTGGCCGCTACCCTGAAGTGTTTCGGCACAAGATTTCCGTGGTGCATGAAGGGGTGAATAGCGAAGTGGCGACGCCCATTGGCCCGCATCATGTGAAATTGCCGAATGGCCGCGTGATCAAGCGCGGGGATGAGGTGATCACCTTCGTCTCCCGCAATCTGGAACCCTATCGCGGCTTTGATGTTTTCATGCGCGCCCTGCCGGAAATCCTGGCGCGCCGGCCGCAAGCGCAAGTGGTGCTGGTGGGGGGCGAGGCGCGCGGCTATGGCCCGAAACCCGCAGATGGCCGTTCCTGGCGGGCGCATTTGCTGGAAGAATTGGGCGACAAGCTGGACCTGACCAGGCTGCATTTCACCGGCCGCATTCCGCATCCTGCCTTACTTGCGCTATTTCGCAGCACGCGCGCGCATGTCTATCTGACGTATCCCTATGTGCTGTCCTGGTCCATGATCGAAGCCATGGGGTGCGAGGCTTTGGTGATTGGCTCAGCGACACCGCCGGTGCAGGAAGTGATCGAGCATGGTGTGAACGGGTTGCTGGTGCCGTTTTTTGATACTGCCGCGCTGGCCGAGACCGTGGTGGAAGCACTGGCCCATCCGGATCGCTATGAGCCAATCCGCAAGGCCGCTCGGCGGACCTTGCTTGCACGTTATGATCTGCAAACCATCTGCCTGCCGCAACAGATCAAACTGTTTGATGCGGTGCTGGAAGGCAGGGCTGGGGATAGTGTGATCCCCAGCGCGAGTTAGGTTTATCTGGCCAACGCCGCCTTGAGCGAATCCAGCACATCATCCATGGCGCGCTGATAGGCAGGGCCATCCAGATAGCCATCCATCGCGCCGGTGCGTTCCAGAAATGTTTTCCAGACCGGCGCCTGCATGCCTTGGCGGAAGCGATCATGCAGGCTGGTGTAAACATTATCCGGCAGGCCGGCGGGCGCATTCAGGCCCTTCATGTTCTCAATCACCACATCAAAGCCCAATTCGCGGAGCGTGGGCACATCAGGGTAGCCCGGAATACGCGCCGCTGAGGCCACCGCCAGCGGGCGGATTTCGCCGGCACTGGCCAGCCCCGCCATTTCTTCCGGGGCGAGTACCGCCAATTCCACCGTATTCGCCATCAACGCCTGCAAGCTTGGCGCACCGCCGGTGAAAGGCACATGCAACAATTCGATACTCGCCGCACGCGACAGCAACACAAATACCGCGTGATAGATGGACCCCTGGCCGGAGGAAGCATGCGGAATGGCACCCGGCGCGCGCTTGGCGGCTTCAATCACGCTCTGCAAATCAGCAAAACGCCCGCCGCGCCGGGCGACGATCAGCAGCGGCTGGCGCGTGATGCGGATGATGGCGCGGAAGGATTTTTTGGGATCATAGGGCAAATCCCGAAAGGCTGGCAGGGCGATGCTTTCACTGCCGCCGCCGACCAACAGATTAAGCCCATCCGGCGCCATACCCGCCACTTGCTGCGCGGCAATCGCCCCGCCCGCGCCGGGGCGGTTCATCACCACAATTGGGGTTGGGAAGAAGCGCGAAGAGGCCTCGGCAATCGCACGCGCCGCCAAATCCGCGCCGCCGCCTGGGGCGAAGCCAACAATCAATTGAATGGGCCGCGCTGGTTCCCAGGCGCGCACTGGTGCGGCGCTGCCCAAAGCGGCCAAGCCCGCCACGCCAGTGATGATGTGCCTGCGAGTAAACATGCGTGTTTCCTTCCCGGTTTTCGGGGGCAAGCCTAACCGCTTTCACGCGCCTTGCCAGCCACATTCCCGCAAGGCGCCTTCCAAATGCGGCGGTGGCGGTGCTTCGGCCAGCAAGGGCGGTTCCAGCGGCAAAGCAATCGCACGCGCCAGCAAATGCAAACCGCCCGCCCCGCCAGCGCCGTACAGCGCATCACCCAAAATCGGCCAGCCCATCGCCGCGCAATGCACGCGCAATTGATGTGTCCGCCCCGTCTCAGGCGCCAATTCCAGCCAGGCCATCCCAGCACCGCGCCCCAGGCAGCGAAAGCGTGTCAGTGAAGCCAGCCCATCCGCATGCGCTTCCATCCGCCAACCCTGTGCGCGAGAGCTGATCTTGCGGATGGGCAAGGCAATCCCCCCCTCACCCTCAGCCGGCCCGCCTTGCACCACCGCCCAATAGGTCTTCTGCGCCAGACCCTTGGCGAAAATGGCGCCCAAAGCCGCGAGTGCCGGCTTGGTGCGCCCCAGCACCAGGCAGCCCGCCGTATCCTGATCCAACCGATGCGCCGGCTGCGGCAAATGCCGCCTTCCCATTTGCAAAGCCGGCAACCAATCTTCCACCGAAGCCCCGCCGCGCGGGCCACGATGTGTCGCAAGTCCTGCCGGCTTATTCAGCACCAGCGCATCATCGCGCAAAACCAGGATGCGGGATGCGATCTCAGCAGGCACTTGGCCAAGACGGTCCTGCCGTGACAGGCTTTCCCCCATCATGGCCCCTCCCCCCGCCCCGCCGCGTGTTGTCTGCCTTGGCAATGTCGTCGCCGATCATGTGTTTCGGGTGGAGGATATACCCCAACCGCCCGCGAAAATCGCGGCCCGATCCTATGTGCTGAATGCCGGCGGCATGGCGGCCAATGCGGCGATTGCGGTGACGCGGCTAGGGGGCCGCGCGGATTTCTGGGGCCGGGTTGGCGATGATTTGAACGCGCCCTTGCTCGCCGCTGCCTTGGAAGCGGATGGCGTCAACACCGCGGGCCTCCGGCGCATGGCGGGCGGGCGAAGCCCCGTTTCCGCCGTGCTGGTGGACCGCCATGGGGAACGCACCATCATCGGCTTTCGCGGTGCTGATCTTGGCACGGACCCCGCCTGGCTGCCTTTGCAAACCCTGGCCGGCGCCGGCGCGCTTTGTTGCGACCCGCGCTGGCCCGAAGGTGTCGCCGCCGCAGCGGCAGAGGCGCGGCGCCTTGGCGCGCCCGTAGTCCTGGATGGCGAGAAAAGCGAAACGCGCATTCTGGTGGATTTGGTACCGCGCGTGGATCACGCGATTTTCTCAGTGACCGGCTTGCAGAATTTCGCGCCTGGTTGTGCGCCAGAAGAAGGGCTGCGCCGCGCCTTGGCCTCAGGCCCTGTGCAACTCGCCGCCGTGACGCGCGGGGAGAAAGGCACGCTCTGGCTCGCGCCCGGCATGGCAGCGCCACAGGAAATCCCGGCCTTCCCGGTTGAGGCCACCATTACCACCGGCGCGGGCGATGTGTTCCACGGCGCCTATGCTTTGGCGATTGCGGAAGGCATGGGCGTGGAAGCGGCGTTGCGCTTCGCCTCAGCCGCCGGGGCGCTGCGGGCGCGCGATGGCACCACGCCTTATCGCCCGATGGTGGAAGCGATGCTGGCGGGCGTTTAAGCCCTTACCCCTTCGCCCAAGCAATCGAAGCCCGCGCCAGCGCATCAATCGTATCCGCCACCGGAAACGGCAGCGCCGGGCCGGCAGCGATACCCAGAGGAATTTCCGTGCAGCCCAGCACCAAGGCCCGCGCACCACGCGCCATCAGCCTGCGCGCGACCTCGGCCAGCGGTTCATAGGATTCCAAAAGCTTATTAGCCTTCACCGCTGTGATCGCTGGCGTGACGCGGCTTTGCATTTCCTCATCACTCGGCGTCAGGCATTCATAGCCAAGCCCATCCAACCTTTGCTGGTAAAGCCGCATGGCCAGCGTGCCCGCGGTGCCCATCACGCCAATGCACCCGCCGACAACACCCAGCCGACGCAATTCCACGCCCGCCGCATCCACAATATGCAGAATGGGCAGGCTGGTCGCCGCGCTCATGCCTTCATACCAGCCATGCGCGGTATTGCAGGGAATGGCGATGGCGCCACAGCCTGCGGCTTCCAGCCCGCGAATGCCGCGCAGCAGCGCGGGCAAGGGGTCTTCACCGCCCGCAACACGCGCTGCAGTGCGATCCGGCACGCGCGGATCGGACCAGAGGATAGTCGGGATATGGTCCTGATCACGCTCCGCCAGCGTCAGTAGCGTCAGGCGCTGCATGAAACATGCACTCGCCAGCGGCCCCATGCCACCCAAAACGCCCAGGATTCGAGCATCCGCCATCGCAATGCACCCTTTCACAGCCGCCCCAAGGGGTGACGCGTAACCCATGCGCCTCTATGCCACGGCCGTTGAGGACGGCACAGCGCCGGTTAGGACAGAAAATGAGTCATTTGAACGATCCGCTCTGGCTTGGCGCCCTGGCCTTGGCCATGGCGGCGACGGGCCTGGTTTCCGGCACACTGGCGGGCTTGCTTGGCGTTGGTGGCGGCATTGTGATTGTGCCGCTGCTGTTCAATGTCTTTCCGCTGTTTGGCATCCCTGAGGCGGTGCAGATGAAGGTGGCCGTTGCAACCTCACTCGCCACCATTATCCCAACCTCGATCCAATCAGCGCGCAAGCATCGCGCAACAGGCGCGCTGGATATGGCGCTGGTGCGTTCCATCTGGCCGAGCATGTTGGCGGGTGTGGTGGTTGGCACCTTGCTCGCGGTTTATGTGCGGGGCGAAGGGCAGATCGCGATTTTCGCGCTGGTCGCCTTGCTGGTCGCCTTCAACATGGGCTTCACCGGTTTGGACTTCAAATTGACCGATCGCGTGCCGGAAGGCGCGCCGCGCGCGGCACTCGGCCTCGGCATTGGTTCGGTCAGCGCCATGATGGGCATTGGCGGGGGGACATTGGGTGTGCCTTTGCTGTCCTTGCTGGGCTATCCGATCCGTGCCGCAGTCGCGACCGCTTCGGCCTTTGGCGTGATTATCGCCATTCCAGCGACGATTGGCCTGATCTGGGGCGGGTGGAGCGATCCGCGCGTGCCGCCCTTCTCACTCGGCTATGTCAGCCTGATCGGCTTTGCGCTGATCGCACCCACTTCCATCATCGCGACCCCTTGGGGCGTAAAGCTGGCGCATAGCATCCCGCCCTTGCTGCTGAAGCGCGCTTTTGCGGTGTTTCTGGCGATCACGAGTGCGCGGATGTTTTGGTCAATCTTTACGTGAGGCCGGAGAGTCTGTCCCCAAAAGCCTGATCAGCATGCGGCGAATATGATCCTGCCCGCCGAAAAATATCCCGAGCACCCGGACCGCCTGCGCCCTTTCGTCAACATCAAACCAATAGATCGCGCGCTCCATCACCATGAAGCGAAGGCCGGGCAAGATATCATCGCGTGATGCACCGCGCTCAGGAAACAGCGCCAAGCGTTCCGCAGCAGCACGAATACTCATGATGCGCTGAGCCGCGTGATCGAAGGCCTGATCAGTGCTTTCGCCGAAGCCCAAATAGCTTTCGAACAAATGATCGAAAATCAGGTCAAGATCACGCTCAGCCGCTTCGGCGAATTCAATCCTGTACGGCATGCGCCTGGCGCTTGCGGGCCAGCATCGCCGCGATGCGCTCATCCATCGTGCTGGCGGAGATGAATTTGCCCGCACGTCGCTGCTTCAGCACTTCCGCAAGCGCCGCGCGTTCCATCGACTCAGCTTCCAACTGCTGGCGCAAAAGTTCGACCCCTTGCTGCATCACGGCACTCATGCTCGGGAAACGCCCGGCTTCAACCAGGGTCTTGGCGAAGGCATGCTGATCATTCGCGAGCGAGATGGAGGATTTCACTGTCATGGGAAGACATGGTAATACCAGGTAGCACCGCTGTCAAAGCCTTTTCGGCCCCAGCCCGAAGCGCCAAACCCTCAAACTACCCGCCGAAACGCCTCCACCCGATACCCCTGCGCAAATAGCAGCGCGCGCAAATCCGCATGATCCACCCGCGCGCGCGCCGCTGCCGCCACCACGGGCTTGGCCTTGAAGGCAACGCCAAGCCCCGCCGCGCCCAGCATATCAAGGTCATTAGCGCCATCACCCACGGCGAGTGTCTCAGCCAGATCCAGCCCTTCTTCCCCCGCCAGCCGCTTCAGCGTAACCAGCTTGGCGTTGCGGCCCAGGATGGGGTCTCCCACCTGGCCGGTGAGCCTGCCGGCTTCATGCAGCAGGGTATTGGAGTAATGTTCATGAAAGCCGAGCCGTTCTGCGACACGGCCCGTGAAGAAGGTGAAGCCGCCGGAAACCAGGGCGCAGCGGGCCCCAAGGGCGCGCATGGTCGCGACCAGTTCCTCGGCGCCCGGCATCAATTCCGTCGTCGCCCAGGTGCGTTCCAGCGCTTCCATCGCCAGGCCCTTCAACATGCCAACGCGTTCGCGCAGCGCCCCTTCGAAATCCAATTCGCCATTCATGGCGCGGCGCGTAATGGCCGAGATTTCTTCCTTGAGCCCAGCCTCCCCGGCCAATTCATCCAAGGTCTCACTGGTGACCATGGTGCTATCCATATCGGCAATCAGCAGGCGCTTCCGCCGCCCCGCCACTTCCTGCGCGATGGCATCCACCGGCTGGCCCGCCAAGGCATCCCGCACTGCCCTATCCGCGACATCCAGCGGCAGACCGCCAAAGGGCAGCTCGGCGGCTTCGGCTTCGGAGAGGGGCTGCGCCGCGCCAGCCTCCCCACCCGCCGCGCGAAGCGCCGCAGCAGCCTTGGCCAAATGATCGGGGGAAAGCGCGCCGCGCGGGGCGATCAGGGTCAAAACCTTTTCCATATCCGGCCTATGCCTGCGCCATGAACGAGATTCAACCTCCCGCATTATTCGTGGTTGGCCCCACCGCTTCGGGCAAATCCGCGCTCGCGTTGGAGATTGCGGAGCGTTTCGGCGGCGCCATCATCAACGCCGATAGCATGCAGCTTTACCGAGAGCTTCACATCATCACCGCGCGCCCAAGCGCGGCGGATGAATCCCGCGCGCCGCATTTGCTTTACGGTGTGCGCCCGGCGGCTGAGGCCGCCTCGGTCGCCTGGTGGCGCGATGCCGCCCTCAAGGCCATGGAGGAAGTCCGCGCGGCGGGGCGGCTCCCCATCATTTGCGGCGGCACAGGCATGTATTGCGCGGCGCTCACCCAGGGCCTGGCCGCCATTCCGCCTACCCCCGCGCCAGCCCGCGAAGAAGCCCGCCGCCTTTTGGCCGAGGAAGGCCCGGCGGCGCTACATGCCCGGCTGGCGGCGGTTGACCCGGCCTCGGCGGCGCGGCTTCGCCCGAGCGACAGCCAGCGCATCGCCCGCGCTTATGAGGTCTGGCGCGGCACGGGGCGGGGCATCGCGGCTTGGCAGGCCGAAGCCGGCGCCGCCCCCGCGCCCTGGCGCTTTGCCGCCATCCTGCTCGATCCGCCGCGCGATAGGCTGCGCGCGGCCATCGCCAAGCGCTGGGCGGCCATGATGGCGGAAGGCGCGGTCGAAGAAGTGCGGGCGCTGCTGGCCCAAGGGCTTGACCCCGCCTTGCCCGCCATGCGCGCCCATGGCGTGCCGGAACTCTCCGCCATGCTGGCCGGGCGGATAACGGCTGAGGAGGCTTCAGCGCGCGCCATCCTGGCGACCGGGCAATACACCAAGCGGCAGGCGACCTGGTTGCGCCATCACGAATTGGCCTTGCCCGAGCGAACCTATATCATAAATGCGCGATTTGAAGCTTTGGCGCAATTTTCGGAAAGTGAATCGGCCAAGTTTTTCGCATTTCTTGATTTTGTCCGTTGACGCCCCTTACCCGAGGGTCTAACAGCCCCTCCTCTCCGGCCCTGAACCTTTGGGGCCGGTGTCTTTTCACGAAGGAAGTCACCCATGTCTGCCGCTACCCAAGCCCCGCCCGCCTCTGACGCCCTGACCATGTCGGGTGCCGAGGTCGTATTGCGCGCGCTGAAGGATAACGGCGTGGAGGTGATTTTCGGCTACCCCGGCGGCGCGGTGCTGCCGATCTATGACGCGATTTTTCAGCAAAACGCCATTCGCCACATTCTGGTGCGCCATGAACAGGCGGCGGTCCATGCGGCGGAAGGCTATGCGCGTTCCACCGGAAAGGTGGGCGTGGTGCTGGTCACCTCCGGCCCCGGCGCTACCAATGCCGTGACGGGCTTGGTTGATGCGCTGATGGATTCCATCCCCGTGATCTGCCTCACCGGCCAGGTGCCGACGCATTTGATCGGCAATGACGCCTTCCAGGAAGCCGATACCACCGGCATCACGCGCCCGGCGACCAAGCATAATTATCTGGTCAAGAAATCCGAAGACCTCGCCCGCGTGATGCACGAAGCCTTCTACGTCGCGAAATCCGGCCGCCCCGGCCCGGTAGTTGTTGATCTACCGAAAGACATTTTGATCAACAAGGCGCCCTATCAGGAAGCGACCACGCAAAGCCATCGTTCCTATCGCCCGCGCACGGAACCCGATGCCAAGGCCATCCGCGATGCGGTGCGGCTCTTGAAGCGCGCGCATCGCCCGATTGTCTATGCCGGCGGCGGCGTGATCAATGCCGGGCCGGAAGCATCACGCTTGCTCCGCGAATTCGTGCGCATGACGGGCATGCCCTGCACCAATACGCTGATGGGGCTTGGCGCCTATCCGGCGGAAGACCCGCAATTCCTTGGCATGCTTGGCATGCACGGCACTTATGAAGCCAATCTTGCGATGCATGGCTGCGATGTCATGTTCAATATCGGCGCGCGGTTTGATGACCGTGTGACGGGGCGGCTCAATGCCTTTTCACCGAAGTCGAAGAAAATCCACGCGGATATTGATCCATCCTCCATCAACAAGAATGTCGCGGTGGATGTACCGATTGTGGGCGATGCGGGCGCCGTGCTCGCCGCCATGATTGAAGCCTGGAAGGCCGATGAAGCGCCGCAGGATAAGGGCGCCATTGCCGCCTGGTGGCGCCAGATTGATGCGTGGCGTAGCACGGATTGCTTGCAGTATCGGCAGGAAGGCAAGATCATCAAGCCGCAGCATGCGGTGAAGCGGCTTTATGACATCACCCGCGAATTGGGGCGGGAGACCTTCATCACCACCGAAGTTGGTCAGCACCAGATGTGGGCGGCGCAGTATTTCGGCTTTGACAAGCCCAATCGCTGGATGACCTCGGGCGGGCTTGGCACCATGGGCTATGGGCTGCCCGCGGCAATGGGTGTGCAAATCGCGCATCCGGATGCGCTGGTGATTGATATCGCCGGTGAGGCTTCGATCCTGATGAATATTCAGGAAATGGCCACGCTCGCGCAATATCGCCTGCCGGTGAAGGTTTTCATTCTGAACAATGAATATATGGGCATGGTGCGCCAATGGCAGGAATTGCTGCATGGCGGGCGCTATTCGGAAAGCTATTCCGCCGCCCTGCCGGATTTTGTGAAGCTTGCCGAAAGCTTCCACGGGGTTGGCATGCGCGCAGAAGGGATTGATGATCTTGATCGTGTGATCCGTGAAATGATCGCGATAGACAAGCCCGTGATCGCGGATATCTGTGTGGCGAAGGATGAAAACTGCTTCCCCATGATCCCATCAGGTGCCGCGCATAATGAAATGATCCTTGGCCCGGGCCAGGAAGGTGGCGTCGCCGGCGTTACCGATGAAGGCATGGTCCTGGTCTGAGGAAGCGAGCAATGTCTGATCTGAAAATCGGCCAACGCGCCGCAACTATTGCCGTGTTGGTCGAAAACGAAGCGGGCGTACTTGCGCGCGTCATCGGCCTGTTTTCTGGCCGTGGCTATAATATTGATAGTCTGACGGTGGCACCGGTGGATGAAACCGGGCGGATTTCGCGCATCACGGTTGTCACCAGCGGCACGGATATGGTGATTGAACAGATCAAGGCGCAGCTTGATCGGCTGGTGCCGGTGCATAAGGTCTCTGATCTCACCATCGAAGGCCCGCATCTGACGCGCGAATTGGCGCTGATCAAGGTTGCCGGGCGCGGTGACAACCGCATGGAAGTGCTGCGCCTGGCCGATGCCTTCCGCGCACGCGTGGTGGATGCCACCACGGAAAGCTTCGTGCTGGAGATGACCGGCAATGGTGACAAGATTGATGCCTTCCTAGCCTTGATGCGCCCAATCGGGCTTGTGGAAGTCTCGCGCACCGGCGCCGTTGCCATTGCGCGTGGGCCCAGGGGCATCATGGATTAGGCAAATGTCTCAGGCCCTGCCCAAGACCTACAGTAAGGGCAAGGCAATCGCTTGGGCCCTTTATGATTGGGCGAATAGCGGCTTTCCGACGGTGGTTTCCACCTTCGTCATCGCGGCCTATTTCACGCAGGGCATCGCGCATGACCCCGTGTCGGGTCAGTCGCAATGGGGTTGGATGCAAACGCTGGCGGCCTTCGCCATTGCGCTGCTCTCGCCCCTCCTTGGGGCCATTGCCGATCAGGGGCGGCGCCGGCGCGCGATGCTGACGCTTTGTACGCTGGCCACCGCGATTTTCACGGCGTTGATCTGGTTCGCGCGGCCCGACCCCACCGATGCGCTTTACGCGCTGATCTGCATTGGCATCGCGACCGTCGCCTTCGAATTGGGCACCGTGTTCTACAACGCCATGCTGCCGGGCCTGGTGCCGGAAAACAGGATGGGCCGGCTTTCGGGCCTGGCTTGGGGGCTTGGCTATGCGGGCGGGCTCGCCTGCCTGCTGCTGGCGCTGGTGTTGTTCATCCAGCCCGATCCTTCGCCCTTTGGGCTTGATCGTGGCGCGGCGGAACATGTGCGCGCCTCGGCGGTCTTGGTTGCGGTCTGGATATTGATATTCGGCTGGCCGGTCTTGATCGCTTTGCCTGACCCGAAGGGCGCGCGGCCCAGGCTCGGCGATGCGCTCGCGGCCGGCTTGCATGAAATGGGCAATCTGCTGCGCGGCCTGCCGCGCCGCCCTGCCATGGCGCGGTTTCTGATTGCGCGGCTGTTTTACACGGATGGGCTGAATACGCTTTTTGCTTTCGGCGCGATTTATGCTGCCGGCGTGCATGGCATGACCATTCAGGAAATTCTGTATTTTGGCATTGCCATGAATGTTACGGCAGGTCTGGGCGCGGCCGGCTTTGGCCTGATCGAGGATCGGCTCGGCGCCAAGCCAACGGTGATGATCGCACTCGGCGCCATGATTGTACTGGGCAGTTTTCTGCTGCTTAGCAATGACAAGACAATGTTCTGGATCCTGGCCATGGCGCTTGGGCTTTTCATGGGCCCCGCCCAGGCGGCATCGCGCACGTTGATGGCCCAAATGGCCCCACCCGATGAGGTGGCGGCACATTTTGGGCTTTTCGCACTTTCCGGGCGCGCCACCGGATTTCTCGGCCCCGCGGCGGTGGCCATGGTAACGGCAATGAGCGGCAGTCAGGCCTGGGGCCTTGCCACGGTCATTGCCTTCCTCGCGCTTGGCGCAGCCATCCTGGCGCCCTTGCGCGTGGTCCGCCATGGCTAAATCATCCGCCCTTCTGCCATAGTCTCGCCCCGGAGGCATGGCAGAACTCCTCCATGGAAGAGAATGCGCGCGAAGCCGCCTGGGCGGCGCTGATGGAATTGGCCGAAAGGCCGGGTGCAGCGGCTATTCGCCCGCTTTTCGCCGCTGATCCTGATCGCTTCGCACGGTTTTCGCGCCAGGCTGGCGATGTGCTGCTCGATTTCTCCAAAACCGCGATTTCGGATGCGGTGCTGAAGGCGCTACTAGCACTTGCCGAAGCATCTGATGTCGCCGGCTTCCGCGCGCGGCTTTTTGCAGGTGCTGCGGTAAATGCCACGGAAGGGCGCGCGGCGCTGCATATGGCACTGCGCGCTGAACCGGGTGATGATTTCCGTGCGGGCACTGAGGATATCATGCCCGAAATGCTTGCGGTGCGCGCGCGCATGGAAGAATTCACCCGTGCGGTGCATGAAGGGCGCATCCTTACACCCACGGGTCAGCGCTTTACCGATGTGCTCAATATCGGCATTGGTGGGTCAGATCTTGGCCCGGCCATGGTCGCGCGTGCGCTTTGGACCAATGGATCACCGCTGCGCGGGCATTTTTTGGCGAATGTGGATGGCCATGCCTGGGCAGAGATGCAGGCCAAGCTTGATCCGGCGCGCACGCTGGTGCTGGTGGCGTCCAAAACCTTCACCACGCAAGAAACCATGGCGAATGCCGCGCTGGCGCGTGATTGGTTGCGCGAAGCTGTGGGTGAAGCCGGCGCCGCGCAGCATATGGCGGCGCTTTCCACCAATCTTGCCGCGACCAGCGCCTTTGGCATCGCGCCTGAGCGCGTCTTTGGCTTTCGCGATTGGGTGGGCGGGCGGTTTTCGCTTTGGAGTGCGATTGGGCTTTCGCTGGCGCTGACCCTTGGCTGGGATGCTTTCGCGCGGCTCCTCGCCGGCGCGCGCGTGATGGATCAACATTTCTGCGACGCGCCACTCCCGCAAAACCTTCCAGTACTGCTGGCGTTGGTGGAAGCCTGGCATGTGAATGGGCTTGGTTATCCAAGCCGCGCTGTGCTGTCTTATGATGAGCGCCTCGCGCGCTTGCCCGCGCATTTGCAGCAGTTGGAAATGGAAAGCCTGGGCAAGCGCGTGGCAGTTTCTGGCGCGCCGTTGCACCGCGCTTCCGGCCCTGTGGTGTTTGGCGAGCCGGGCACCAATGCGCAGCATTCCTTCATTCAATTGCTGCATCAGGGCACCACGCCCGTACCGGTGGATTTCATCCTTATCGCGCGGCCAGATCATGCGTATGCGGATAGCCACCGCAAGCTGCTCGCCAATGGTCTGGCGCAGGCGGAAGCGCTCCTCAACGGCAAGGATGCCGCCGCCGTCACCGCCGAGATGCGCGCCGCCGGCGTGGCAGAGGCTGAGATTGCGCGCTTTCTGCCGCATCGGATTTTTCCTGGCGACAGGCCGAACGTGACGATGCTGCTGCCGCGGCTTGATGCCTATACGCTTGGCCAATTGGTGGCGCTTTATGAACACAAGGTCGCGGTACTCGGCGCGCTATGGGGGATCAATCCCTTTGATCAATGGGGGGTGGAACTCGGCAAGCAATTGGCTGGTCCCATCTCGGCGGAGCTGAATGCTGGGAAGCCAAGGCAGGGCGCGCATGATGGTTCCACCGCCGGGCTGATCAGCCGGATCGCAGAAATTTGGCCGGAAGGCCACGCGTGACCACGGCCTATATCCAGGCGCTTGCCAGTGATGGAACGCATCGCTTCAGTAAGCAACCGGCGGAAAGCCTCACGCTGATTACGGGGATGGGCGTTGCGGGTGATGCCCATGCGGGGGTCACGGTGAAGCATCGCTCCCGCGTCGCGCGTGATCCTTCGCAGCCCAATCTGCGCCAGCTTCATTTGCTGCACGCCGAAATCTTCGAAGAACTCGCCCTCCAGGGCTTCGCGCTCAAGCCCGGCGATATCGGGGAGAATGTGACCACGCGCGGCATTGACTTGCTGGGCCTTGGGACTGGCACACGGCTTTGCCTGGGCACTGAGGCGGTGGTGGAAATCACGGGGCTGCGCAATCCCTGCGCCCAGCTTGATCATTTCCAACCGGGGCTGATGGCCGCGATGCTCGGGCGCGATGAAGCGGGCGGGCTGGTGCGGAAGTCTGGCGTCATGGCGATTGTACTGCAAGGCGGCGTGCTGCGCGCGGGTGCCCCCATCATCATCCTGCCGCCCGCCGGGCCGCAACGCCCCTTGCAGCCGGTCTGACATGGTGGCCCCAAAAAGGCGATGCGCCCCGGCACATAAGGCCAGGGCGCATCAGCGGAGACAGGGCCGGGTGAGTTTGGGGGCAGGTCAGGCCCTGATCCGATACGCCTTATGATGGGGCGGAAATATTGCTGGCAAAAGCCATTGGGCATGCCAAAGTGCAACGAATAGCAACCGGCACCGCGCCAGACACATTTCGCAACATGGGCTGATGAATGGCGGCCTGGAAACACTAATGTAACAGGGCATGGAAAACGCACCGCATATCCTGATTGTTGATGATGATCGCGAAATTCGCGACCTGCTCTCGCGCTTCCTGGAAAAACAGGGCTTGCGTGTGAGTGCCGCACGCGATGCCCGCGAAGCCCGCAGGCTTTGGCCGCTTGGGCGCTATCATCTTGTGGTGCTCGACCTCATGATGCCGGGCGAACCCGGGCTTGATTTCGCCAGGTGGCTCCGCACCCAATCCGATGTGCCGATCGTGATCCTGACAGCGATGGGGGAAGAAACGGACCGCATCGTGGGGCTTGAACTCGGCGCCGATGATTATTTGGCAAAGCCCTTCAACCCGCGCGAATTGCTGGCGCGCATCCGCGCCGTGTTGCGCCGTGCCTCTGGTGACGGCACCGCCGCCAAGGAACCGCCCGCCAAGGCGATCAGCTTTTCCGGCTGGACGCTTGAACCTTCCCGACGCCGCCTGCTGAACCCGGATGGGGTAGAAGTACCCTTGACTGGCGGAGAATATGAATTGCTGCTGGTGCTGCTCGATCGGCCCAATCGCGTGCTGACGCGCGACATGCTGATGGATTTGCTGCGCGGGCGGCAAGCCGGGCCTTATGATCGCGCGATTGATGTCGCGGTGTCGCGCCTGCGGCGGCGCTTGGAAGATGATGGCCGCAACCCCGCCCTGATCAAGACCGTGCGCGGCGGCGGCTATGTGCTGGCCACCACGGTGGATCGTGGCTGAAGCCGCGCCTGTCGCCGCACCCCCGCGGCGACGCTGGTGGCCAGGCAGCCTGGGTGGGCGCACCGCCGTTGCGCTGATTGTAGCACTCATGCTGGTGCAGGCGGCGGGGCTTACCATCCACGCGCTGGATCGTGTGGATTTGCAGCGTTTTGTGCAAGCACGAGAGATCGCCGGGCGCAGCCTTGGCGCCTGGCGCGCCGCAGTGCTGACAGCGCCGGATCGGCGCGCGCAAATCATCGCTGATCTTGATCTGCCCGAAGGGCTCACGGTGGATTTGGATTTGGCGCCGATTGTGCGTGTGGGCGCGCCGCCGGTCTCGCCGCATATCCTCAGGCTGTTTCGCTTGGATTTGCTGGCTTCCGGCCCGCCAAGGTTGCGCCCGCGCGAAATCCGCATTGCGGAATTGGGGTCAGCCGGTTTTGCTGCTTCTCTCCGCCTGCCTGATGGGCCTTGGCTCAATCTCCGGGCCTCGTTGCCGCCGCCGCGGCCTTGGCATTCAGATACTTTCCTCGCCGCGTTTTTCGGCATGACTTTGGCGGCCGTACTGCTGATCCTTTGGGCCGTTGCGCGGCTCATGCGCCCGGTGCGGCTTTTGGCGGAGGCGGCGAATAGGCTCGGGCGCGATGTGAATGCCCCACCCTTGCCGGAATTTGGCCCGACCGAGGTTGCAACCGCCGCGCGCGCCTTCAATGAAATGGCCGCGCGAATCAGGCTTTTTGTGGCGGACCGCACGCAAATGCTGGCCGCCATTGGGCACGATCTCCGGACGCCGATCACGCGGCTGAAACTGCGCGCCGAATTCATGGAAGATGATGAACAGCGCCGCAAAATGCTCGCCGATTTGGATGAGATGGAGGCGATGATCGGCGCGACACTCGCCTTTGCGCGCGATGATGCTGCGACGGAACCCGCGACACAGATGGATATCGCGGCGCTGTGCTGCACGGTGGCTGATGAGGCGAGTGATGCGCACCCCGATCAGGCGGAAAAGATCAGCTATGATGGGCCGGAAAAGCTGGTCATTCGCGCGAGGCCCTTGGCGCTTAAACGCGCCATCTCCAACCTAGTCGCGAATGCGTTGAATTACGGGGGGGCTGCGCGTCTTGTATTGGCGCAAGATGGCGCTGGCCTGGTACGCCTGACTGTCGCCGATGATGGCCCCGGTATTCCTGAGGCGGAACTTGAGGCGGTATTCACCCCCTTCCGCCGGCTGGAGGCCAGCCGCAATCGCGAAACTGGCGGCACGGGTCTTGGGCTTACCATCGCGCGCAATATCCTGCGCGGGCATGGCGGCGATGTGGTGCTGAAGAACCGGCCAGAAGGCGGCTTGATTGCGGTGGCGAGCCTGCCGGTTTAGTGCCTTACCCGCCAAGCAAACGCTTCAATTTCATCACCGCACTATCCGGCGTGGTCAGCACCGGCTTGCCCGTTGCCTGTTCCACCAAAGGCTTGGCGCGCGCCAGGCTGAATTGGCCAAGCGCAATCGCATCACAATCGGCCAAATCACGCGCGGCTTCGGCCGCCAGCCGGTCATGCGTCGCGAAATCACCCGCGTCCAAAGCGGCCAGCGCGCCTTCAGCGAGCTTCGGCACCACGGTGATCCCCGGCGGGAATTCCGGGATCATGGAAGGGATGGTGCCAGCGAAGGTCACCAAAAGCCCGATGCGCTTGCCCTTGGTGATGGCTTCTTCAATCATCGCCTCATTCGGCTTCAGCACCGGCATCGGCGCCAAATCCTGTGCGCAGGCTTCAATGCAGGGGCCGAAGGCGGAACAGGTGAATAATATGCCATCCGCCCCGGTGCCGGCGGCATAGCGCGCCAGCGTCAAAAACCGTTCTGTCATGCGGGGCGTAAGCTTGCCCTCACGCGCCAGATCAGCGGAAAGACTGTCATCCAGCAGATTCATCAGCGTCTGGCCCGGCCAAAGCCGCGCGAAGGCTTCTTCAATCGGCGGCGGCGAATGGCGCAGCGCATGGATCAGGGCAAGGCGCATGACAAAACCTTTCGAATGAAATCAGGCGGTGGCGGGCTGAACGCGCGGCCCATCGCGCATCGGCATATGGATCACCGCAGCAAAAACCGAGGCCAGAATGCCAATCACCCACATCAGATCATAAGAACCAGTACGGTCGAAAATAATGCCGCCCAGGAAGGCGCCGGTGAAGCCGCCAATCTGATGGCTGACAAAGACCATGCCGAAAATCGTGGCGAGCCACCGCAAGCCCCAATTGCGCGCACACAAGGCAAGGCTCGGCGGCACCGTGGAAAGCCAGAGCAGGCCCATGAGCGCGGAGAAGATCAGCACGGTCGTGGTGGTTTTTTCCGCAAGCAAAAACACCGTCATCAGCACGGCACGCGCAGCGAAAATCCCCACCAGCAATTCGCGCCGCTTCCAGCGTTGTGACAATTCACCCGCGGCCAATGAACCGATGATGTTGAACAGCCCGATCATGGAAATGGCGCCGGCGCCAACGTATAACGGCAGCCCGCAGCTATGCACAAAGCCCGGCAAATGCACGGTAAGGAAGGAAACATGCAGGCCGCAGACGAAATTGCCGGAAGACAGATACCAAAAGCTTGGATCGCGCAGCGCACGCCCCATGGCTGAACGCGCCGTTTCATTATCCACCGCCACACCAGGCGCAGCCGCCGGCTGCTTATCGGCCAAAGGCAGGGCGAGCGGGATCATGAAAAGTGTGGCCATCGCCATGGCGAATAGCGCGCCCTGCCAGCCAAAGCCCTGAATGGCAAAGCCCGCCAGCGGCACCACAAGGAATTGCCCGGCAGAGGACCCCGCCGTGCCAAGCCCTGTCGCGCGGCCACGCATTTCCGGCGGCAACATGCGGGTCAGGCTCGCGATAATCGTCGGCATGCCGGCCGCCGAGACCGCCATGCCCATGATGAAGCCGGCAAAGAAGGTGAAGGGCACCACGGATTCTGAAAGCGCCATGCCCAATATGCCGATGCAATAAAGCAGCGCACCGCCCATCACCACGCGCCGGCCACCGAAGCGATCCGCAAGCTGGCCCATGAAGGGCTGGCTGATGCCATTCACCAGTACTTGCAGACCAATGGCAAAGGCGAAATCCCGCGCGGCCCAGCCATGTTCGGCCGTCATGGGCGCCAAGAACAGGCCGAATGATTGGCGCAAGCCCATGGCGAGCATGGCGCCGCAAACGGCGCAGGTAATCACCAGCGCAATGGGAAGGGCCAGGGAACGGCCAGGAACAGCGGAAGACATTCACTCATAGTGTCATTTTGCACTGTCCCCGTGCAACCCAAGGCTTCGCGGTTGACTGAGCCGGGCGGGCGGGCCTATTGCAGCGCCGCTGATGGCGGCCATAGCTCAGTTGGTAGAGCGCCAGGTTGTGGTCTTGGATGTCGCGGGTTCGAGTCCCGTTGGTCGCCCCAGCTTCCCCCCTTCCCTTCCGGTTTGCGTGCTGGCCGTCTTGCGGCAGGATGGGCGCCTTCATAGGGGGAGAGAGATCCATGAACATCACTTTGAACGGGCGCGCGGCGCTGATCACTGGCGGGTCCAAGGGGCTTGGCCTGGCTATTGCGAAGATGTTCGCTGAATCCGGCGGGCATGTCGCGATTGTCGCACGCGGGGCCGAAAGCCTGGCGAAGGCTGAGGCCGAAATTCGCGCCGCCGCGCCGGGCGCCAAGGTGGTTGCCATCTCCGCCGATATCCGGACCGCGGAGGGCTGCGAAGCCGCCTATGCCGCGGCGGTGAAGGGCCTCGGCCAGGTGGATATCCTGATCAATAATGCCGGCACATCGCAGCGCGGTGGGTTCCTCGAAGTCTCCGATGCGCTTTGGCAGGATGATCTGGACCTTAAGCTTTTCGCCGCCATTCGCCTCTGCCGCCTCGCGCTGCCCGCCATGCGGGATCGCAAATGGGGCCGCGTGATCAATGTGCTGAATATCGGCGCCAAGGCGCCATTGGCGGGGTCCACGCCCACTTCCGTTTCGCGTGCTGCCGGCATGGCTTTGACCAAGGCGATGGCGAGCGAATTCGCCCCCCATAATGTGCTGGTGAACGCCATGCTGGTTGGCATTATTGAAAGCGATCAATGGGTGCGCCGACATGCCGCCGAACAGCGCAACATCTCCTGGGATGAGTGGAAGGCCGAACAGGGCAAGGCGGTGCCGCTCGGGCGCATCGGCAAGGCCGAGGAATTCGCCTCCCTGGCTTTGCTGCTGGCGAGCGAACAGGGCGGCTTCATCAGCGGCACGGCCATCAATGTGGATGGCGGGAAAAGCCCGGTGGTTTGAACGGGTTTGACTACCCCTGCCAAGCCTTTATCCGGCTTGGCAGGGTATATTTGCACATAGTTTGATCTTTTCGCTTTTTTGGTGGGCAATGACTCCACCTAAACCCCTCCTATTCGCCCAAAAACGCGGCATGCGCCTTGCTAGTTCCCCTCCGTCATCGCGTTGCGCTGACAAGAACCGGGAGATGCTTCATGGCCTTTCATCGCCGCAATTGCACACATGCCCCAGGCCCTTGCGGCTGTGGCGCTACGCATACGGGCTTCGCTTGTGATGCGGCGCCTGCGGATGGCACCGGGGCTTTCGGTGAAGTCGCGCAGGAAGCCGTGTTGCGCGCGGCCTTCCCGCAGGCGGCCACGCGGCGCGCGCTGATCAATGCGCTTGGCGCCGGCACGTTGTTTGCCGCGCTTGACAGTGTGTTTCCGCTGGCCCGCGCGCGCGAAGCGATGGCGCAGGCCAGCGGTGCTCCGGAAAAGCGCGACCTAAAAATCGGCTTCATCCCCATCACCTGCGCCACGCCAATCATCATGGCCGATCCCATGGGCTTCTACAGGCGCAACAATCTGAATGTAGAGGTCATCCGCACCGCGGGTTGGGCCGTGATTCGCGATAAATCCATCGCGCGCGAGTATGACGCGGCGCATATGCTCTCCCCCATGCCACTGGCGATGTCGCTTGGCGTTGGCGTGGCGCAGCCGGTGCCTTGGGCGGTGGCGGCGATTGAAAATACGAATGGCCAGGCGATTACCCTCGCCAATAAGCACAAGGAAAAGCGTGATCCGAAGGATTGGAAGGGCTTCCGCTTTGCCGTGCCGTTCGACTTTTCCATGCATAATTATTTGCTGCGTGCCTATGTCGCCCAAGCCGGGCTTGATCCCGACCGCGATATCCAAATTCGTTCGGTGCCACCGCCTGAGATGGTCGCCAATCTGCGCGCCGATAACATTGATGGCTATCTTGGCCCTGATCCCTTCAATCAGCGGGCCGTTTTTGATGGCGTTGGCTTTATCCATGTGCTGACCAAGGAATTCTGGGATGGTCACCCCTGCTGCGCCTTTGCTGTGCCACGCGGCATGATGACGGAAGCGCCCAATACCTTTGCGGCCCTGATGCGCTCCATTGTTGAAGCCACGGCCTATGCTTCCAAGGCTGAAAACCGGCGCGAAGTGGCGCAGGCGATTTCTGGGCAGAATTACCTGAACCAGCCGCCCACAGTGGTAGAACAGGTGCTGACCGGCACCTTCGCCGATGGGCTTGGCCGCGTGCAGCGCGTGCCGGATCGGATCAATTTCGATCCCTTCCCCTGGCATTCCATGGCGGTCTGGATTCTGACGCAAATGAAGCGCTGGGGCCAAATCCGTGGTGATGTGGATTACGCGGGCGTGGCGCAACAGGTCTTCCTCGCAACCGATGCAGCAAAGGCCATGCGGGAGCTTGGCATGACAGTACCGGCGAGTGCTTCACGCACGCATCGCGTTTTCGGGCGGGATTTCGACCCCGCGCAGCCCGAAGCCTATCTCAACAGCTTCGCCATTCGTCGTTCGTAATGTCTGCAAACGTCTCATTCTGGCGGTCAGCCGGGCTTTCCCTGCTGATCCTGGCAATATTTCTTGGCGCCTGGGAAATCGCCGTCATGCCAAAGGCTGGCGGTGGTGGTGCGGCGCTTGACCCGGAATATGCGGCGCTGCTCGGGCAGGCGGCAGCGCAGGGCGGCACCACGCCCATGCCGGGACCAAGTGCCATTTTTACGCGCTTGCTCGAATTATTGGCTGATCCCTTCTATGTGCGCGGGCCGAATGATCAGGGCATTGGCGTGCAAATCGCCTATTCGCTGCTGCGGGTTGGCGCCGGTTTCGGGCTTGCTGCCATTGTTGCCATTCCGCTTGGTTTCGTCATTGGCATGTCGCCGCTGTTGAATGCTGCGCTTAATCCCTTCATTCAGGTGTTACGCCCGGTCTCGCCGCTCGCCTGGATGCCGTTGGCACTTTACTCCATCAAGGATAGCGCGATTTCAGCGGTTTTCGTGATTTTCATCTGTTCCATCTGGCCCATGTTGCTGAATACGGCCTTTGGCGTCGCAAGCGTGCGGCGTGAATGGTTGAATGTGGCGCGCACCTTGGAAGCAGGGCGTTGGCGCACCGCCATTCGCGTGATCCTGCCCGCCGCGGCGCCCACGATTGTGACGGGCATGCGCATTTCAATCGGCATTGCATGGCTCGTGATTGTCGCAGCCGAGATGTTGGTCGGTGGCACCGGCATTGGTTATTGGGTGTGGAACCAATGGAACAATCTATCCATCGCCGATATCGTGATTGCCATTCTCATGATCGGCCTGGTCGGGCTGGCGCTGGACCGTTTGCTTGGCCTTGGCGCGCGTGCCGTGGCCTGGCGGGAATAAGCCCATGACAGCCTATGTTTCCATCGAAGGTGTCGCGCGCCGCTATGGGCCGACCACGATTTTCCAGGATGTCTGGTTCGGCATTGCGCGCGGGGAATTCGTCTGCCTGGTCGGACATTCCGGCTGCGGCAAAACCACCATCCTGAATATTCTGGCCGGGCTTGAAGCGCCCGATGATGGCGCGGTGATTGTGGATGGCCAGGCGATTTCCGGCCCATCGCTTGACCGCGCCGTTGTCTTTCAGGGCCATGCGCTGATGCCCTGGATGACCGCCGCGGGCAATGTCGCCTTCGCGATTTCCTGCCGCCATCGCGATTGGTCGCGCGCCGCCTGCGATGCCGCCGCGCGGGAAGCGCTGAAGCGTGTTGGCCTGGACCACGCGGCGGATCGCAAACCGGCCGAGCTTTCCGGCGGCATGAAGCAGCGTGTTGGCATTGCCCGCGCACTCGCCATCAATCCGAAAATGCTGCTGATGGATGAGCCCTTCTCAGCGCTTGATGCGCTGACGCGAGGCGCTTTGCAGGATGAAGTCGCACGATTGGTCAGCGAGACCGAGCAAACCGGCTTCATGATCACGCATGATGTGGATGAGGCAATCTTGCTCGCGGATCGTATCCTGCTCATGTCCAATGGGCCGGAAGCGCGCATTGCCGAGGTTGTGGTGAACACACTCCCCAAACCCCGTACCCGGGCCAATCTGCATCACATGCCGGGCTATCATGCGCTGCGTGATCATATCCTGGATTTCCTGATCGCGCGGTCACGTGCCTTCAAGGCCGATGCGCCACCTGCCGGCTGGTCCGCCCGCGCTGTGCCGGAAGTAAGCCCCGCCCTATCTGCCCCGCCGCTCGCGGCGGAGTGAATTTTCCCAAACCAAAGCTGGAGAAACGCGATGACGCGCGCCCAACTCACCGAAAAAATCCTCGACATCAAGCGCGAGAAAGGCTGGACCTGGAAATACATCTGCGAGGAAATCGGCGGCATTTCGCCAACCCTCGTGGTCGGCGCGCTGCTTGGGCAGATGAAGTTCGTAAAACCGCTCGCCGCCAAGGCTGCCAAGCTGTTTGGCCTTTCCGAGGTTGAACAGCGGATGCTGAATGAAGTGCCCTATCGCGGCACGCAAATGCCGCCGACTGACCCGCTGATCTATCGCTTTTATGAAATGGTGATGGTGAATGGCCCGGCCTGGAAGGCGCTGATTGAGGAAGAATTCGGCGATGGCATCATGTCCGCCATTGACTTCGATTTCGATTTCGAACGCCAGGCGAACCCCAAGGGCGACCGCGTGAAGATCACCATGTCCGGCAAGTTCCTGCCCTATAAATATTACGGCAATGAACAGGGCATCCCGGATTACGGCTTCAAGGAAGATTAGGCGCTGTCTTCGCCAAAGCGTCAATTTGCCTTATCGCCCGGTCCTTTCATGGCAAGCGAACAGGGCGGCTTCATCAGCGGCACCGCGATCAATGTGGATGGCGGGAAAAGCCCGGTGGTCTGAGAGCACTCAGGGCATCACACGCCAGCTTCGCTGAGGCGCTTAGCGGAGCCAAGAATTTGCTTGACAATATTAAATAGGACTCCTATTTATATATCATGAGCAAAGCCGAAGCATCTGATTCCGTCACGACGCGCCTGCGCGAGGGGTTTGAGAGAATCGCGCTTGTCCTGCGGTCTGACCTCTGGATGGCCTCAGGCAAGGCGGGTCTGAACCCGAGCCAGGCGCAGGCCTTGGCCTTGCTGGCGGAACGGGCGGGCGGCCTACGCGCCAAGGAAATCGCCGCCCATCTGGCCGTATCGCCGCCAACAATCGCCGATACGCTCGCTGCGCTGGAACGCAAGGGCCTTGTCGCCCGCGCGCCGGACCCCGCCGACGCACGCGCCATGCGCGTGATGTTGACGGATGAGGGCCAAAAAGTTGGGCGCGCGCTTGCGCAGTCTAAATCACAGGTGACCACGGCGCTGGCCATGCTTTCCCCCGACCAACAGGCTGATCTGCTGCTGTCACAAATACGGATCATCCGCTCCCTTCAACTGGCAGGCGCCATTCCCGAACAACGCATATGCGTCAGCTGCCGCCATTTTCGGCCGAACGCCTATCCAGGCGCGGCCCAACCCCATCATTGCGCCTTCGTGAACGCCGCAATCGGCGACCGGGATCTCCGGCTCGACTGCGGCGAGCATGAAGCGGCCGACCCGTCCATCCAGTCTGCCAACTGGATGGCTTTCGACACGGCAAGGCCGCCCTTCCAAGCAACCCCAGACACCTAGAGAGGAACCCTTCAACATGAGCACCAAGAACCTGCGAGGCCTTGGCCTCGCGGCAACGGCCTTGCTTTGCCTTGGCACAGCCGCATGCGCGCATGAAATCAGGCCCGACCCGAACCAGGCGGTGAACGCTTCCTTCGACATCATTGAAACCAGGATCACCACGGCGAATGGTATGGCGACCTTCCGCACGCGTGTGCGCGGCGAAGCCGGAAGCGCTCGGCCGACCTCCACAGGCAAGTTCGAAGGGTCGCAAGTCTTCGCCTATGTCTGGCCAACCTCCCTCAACTCGGCCGATGTCGGGTTCGAGAGAGATCAAGGCATCGTCGCACTTGCCGCAACTTTCCATCCCGATTTCGACGATGCATCCAAGCGGGCTCAAAGCGCTATCAATCGCGACCGCTGGCATGCGCATTGGGTCATTCTGAATGAGGACAAAGCCTGCCCCGGCGGCTTGAAGGTCAAGGACATTCCGGCAGGAACCACGCCGAGGCTACCGCCAGATTGGCCAGGCGCCCCAATCCTGATCGACAGCCCAGATTTCAAGACTGATTTCATGGGCGATGCGGTCGAAGTGCAGGTGCCTCTCGCCCAGATCGGTGCCTTGGCGACGGCGCGCTTCGATGGCGTGACGGCGGGCCTCAAGGTCAATGCCAATCTGCATACGCCGCTGCTATGCGTTGAAAACGTCTTCAAGGTCGCCTCGGGCAATCTGAGCCTGCCCGGCCGCGTGGTTCCGGCGCGCTGAGCGCGCGTCGCAACAAAAAGGCAGCCCGGCGACTGCCATCGCCGGACCGCCCAATTATTCCCCTCCAAGCAACAGAGAAGGAGATTCCTTATGGCACGTGTGAACCTTGTTGACAAAGCCTCGGCCCCAGTCGGCTCAAAGGCAGCGCTGGAACAGATCCAGGGCGCCTTTGGCATGGTGCCGAACATGTTCAAGGCGGTTGCGAATTCGCCCGCCGCGCTGCAAAGCATGTGGGGCTTCTTCGGCGCGCTCGGCGCCGGGACGATTGGCGCGAAGCTCGGCGAGCAGATCGCCGTTTCGGTCGCTGATCGAAATGACTGCAATTACTGCCTCGCGGCCCATACCGTGCTTGGCCAGAAGGCCGGCGCCAGCGCTGCCGAAATGACTGAGGCGCAGACCGGCCTTTCCAGCGATCCCAAAACAAGAGCAGCGCTGGCCTTCGCAATCAATGTTGTTGAGAACCGTGCAGCGGTGACTGCAGCCAATGTGCAGGCGCTGCGCGCAGCCGGGTTCGATGATGGGGCCATTGTCGAAATCCTGGCCCATGTCGCTCTCAACCTGTTCACGAATTACGTGAACGTCGCCTTCGACGTTCCGGTGGATTTCCCCGCAGTGAAGCTCAGCCGCAGCGCCTGATCCGGCGGGCGGTCGTGGGTTAAGCCACGGCCGCCCCTCGACAAGCCTTCATTCGGAGACCGACATGACTGCCCTCGCACCCGAACTCGCCGTCACTCACTGGTTCAATACCGCGCGCCCGCTATCCTTGGCTGGCCTAGGCGGCAAAATCATTGTCCTTCATGCGTTTCAGATGCTTTGTCCGGGCTGTGTCGCGCATGGCTTGCCGCAGACCGAACGTTTGCATCGTTTGTTCAAGGATCGCCCCGATGTCGTTGTGATCGGGCTCCACACGGTTTTCGAGCATCACGCCGCAATGACGCCGGTTGCACTTGAAGCCTTCATCCATGAATATCGGCTGACCTTTCCCATAGGCGTTGATCAGCCAGACGAGCATGAGGCGATCCCGGTGACGATGCGGCGCTTCAATATGCGCGGCACGCCGACGACCATCATTATCAACGGAGCAGGTCGCATCGTTGAACACGCCTTCGGGCAGGTTGATGACTTGGCCTTGGGCGTGCTGCTCGGGACGCTTGCCGCAGAAGTGCCGAGGTCGGATGCAACCTCCTCCTCCGATGCGGAATGTGCAGAAGGCGCCTGCCAAGCGCCGGCCCCGGTTTGCCGAAGCGCTATTTTGTCCTAGACCTCCGCCGAACGGATGGAGGCTCCCATGGCGCAGGATTTGACGGTTGGCATTGCAGGCTTGGGCGCGATTGGGCTGCATCTGGCCCGCGCGCTGGATCGCGGCGTACCTGGCCTCAAGCTCGCCGCCGCCTCCGCCCGGGACCGCGACAAGGCCACCGCGAATGTGGCGGGGTTCAAAAATCCGCCGCGCATCGTCTCCAACGCTGAACTCGCCGCCTGCGATATTGTGGTGGAAGCCGCGCCGGCGGCGGTGTTTGAGGAAATCGCCACCGCCGCCATCGAAGCCGGACGGATTTTTGTCCCTTCTTCCGTGGGTGCGCTGCTGCCGCGCATGCATCTGGTGGAAAAGGCGCGGGCCAACGGCGCGCGCATCATCGTCCCGACCGGCGCGCTGCTGGGCCTTGATGCCGTGCGCGCCGCGGCGGAAGGCGATGTCGAATCTGTCACCATCGAAACCCGCAAGCCCCCGCGTGGCTTGGCTGGTGCGCCTTATCTTGAGAAGAACAAGATTGATGTCAGCGCCATCACCAGCGCGACCCGTGTTTTTAAGGGCAATGCCTTTGATGCCGCCCAGGGCTTCCCCGCCAATGTGAATGTCGCGGCAGCCTTGGCCTTGGCCGGCATCGGGCCGGACCGCACCATGGTTGAAATCTGGGCCGACCCTGGCGTGACGCGGAACACCCACACCATCCGCGTTGAAGCCGCCACCGTGCGGCTGACCATGACGATTGAAAACGTGCCTTCAGAGGAAAACCCCCGCACCGGCAAGATCACGCCGCTTTCCATCCTGGCGTGTCTGCGCGGCCTGACCTCCACGCTGAAGGTCGGCTCCTGAATCGCCCCTTGCCCTGGGGCGGCATTTCGGCCATTTAGGCGCCGCTTCCGGGCCGTGCCCGGGGGTAATCCGCACGCGGCGCACCCTTCCTGACTAGGCAGGGTCCGGTCCCCTTCACCGGGGAAGGCGCCGCGGAGGCTCAACCGGACCAACATGGAAGGAGATCGCTCATGGCGATGCCCATCGTTTCTCTGCGCTCCCTGCTCGAAGCTGGGGTGCATTTTGGCCACCATACGCGCCGCTGGAATCCCCGCATGGCGCCCTACATCTTCGGCGTGCGCAACCAGGTGCATATCCTGGATCTGCAGCAGACCGTACCGATGATGGACCGCGCTTTGCGCGCCGTGCGCGATACCGTCGCTGGCGGTGGCCGCGTGCTGTTTGTTGGCACCAAGAAGGCCGCTGCTGAATATGTCGCAGAATCGGCAGTGCGCTGCGGCCAGTATTATGTGAACCACCGCTGGCTTGGCGGCATGCTCACCAATTGGAAGACCATCACCGGTTCCATCAAGCGCCTGCGCCAGATGGATGAACGCCTGTCGGGCGACACGGCGGGTCTGACCAAAAAGGAAGTGCTGATGCTCTCCCGCGACAAGGAAAAGCTTGACCGCGCTTTGGGCGGCATCAAGGAAATGGGCGGCCTGCCCGATATCATCTTTGTCATTGATACCATCAAGGAAAAGCTCGCGATTGAGGAAGCCAATAAGCTTGGCATCCCCGTGATTGCGGTGGTGGATTCCAATGCCGATCCGGCGGGCGTGACCTTCCCGATCCCAGGCAATGATGACGCGATCCGCGCCATCACGCTTTACTGCGACATGATTGCGGGCGCGGTGCTGGATGGCATTTCGGCGGAAATGCAGGCTTCCGGCGTTGACCTTGGCGCGGTTGAGGAATTGCCAGAGGAAGCGCTGCCGGAAATCGCGGCAGAAGCCGTGGCGCCGGTTGAAGGCGCCGAAGCGCCGGCCCAGGCCTGATGCTTTCGGGGCCGCCATCCGGTGGCCCCTTTTCTTTCTCTCATCCAGCAAATGGGGATGAACAATGGCTGAAATCACAGCGGGTATGGTGCGCGACCTGCGCGAACGCACTGGCGCAGGCATGATGGATTGCAAGAAGGCGCTGGTCGAAAATGGTGGCGATATGGAAGCCGCGATTGATTGGCTGCGCAAGAAGGGCCTTTCGGCGGCTGCCAAGAAATCCGGCCGCGTCGCGGCGGAAGGTCTGGTGGGTGTGGCCTCGGCCCCCGGTGTCGCCGCGATGGTGGAAGTGAATGCCGAGACGGATTTCGTCGCGCGCAATGAAACCTTCCAGCATTTCGTGGAAACCGTTGCCGAATTGGTGCTGACGGTCGGCGACGATATCGAAGCGCTGAAGAATGCCACCTGGCCGGGCGCGGTGGATCTGGTTGAAGAAACCACCCAGCGCAAGACGGTGGCGGATCAGCTGACAAGCCTGATCGCGACGATTGGGGAGAATATGTCCATCCGTCGCGCCAAGCGCTTCCAGGTCGCGGAAGGCACGGTTGCGACCTATATGCATTCCGCCGTGAAGCCTGGGCTTGGCAAGATTGGCGTGTTGGTGGCGCTTGAAGGCGCTTCCGAGCAAACCGTGATGGAAACGCTCGGTCGGCAGATCGGCATGCATGTGGCCGCCGCGCGCCCGGAAGCGGTGGATGTTTCGGCTGTGGACCCCTCCGCGCTGGCGCGTGAGCGTGATGTTCTGGCCGATCAGGCGCGGGCTTCTGGCAAGCCTGAGGCGATCATCGAAAAAATGGTCGAAGGCCGCATCCGCAAGTATTACGAGGAAGTGGTGCTGCTGGAACAGGTTTGGGTGCATGATGGCGAAAGCCGCGTGAAGGAAGTGGTGAAGAAGGCGGGCTTGAAGCTTTCTGGCTTTGCGCGCTTCCATCTGGGCGAAGGCATTGAAAAGCAGCAGGGTGATTTCGCCGCCGAAGTGGCCGCTGCCGCCGGCAAGGCCTGATCCAAGACCGGGTGGGGTAGCCCCAGGGCGCCCCCCGGTTCCTTATTGCCGCCTTCGCGGGCATATCCTTATGGTGGCGCCCGCAACCTGAACCCGAGTCGAGACCCACCCACCATGAGCCAGAACCCGGCCTATAAGCGCGTCATGCTCAAGGTCTCCGGTGAGGCCCTGATGGGGGATCGGGATTACGGGCTGGATAATGCCACCTGCCGGCACATTGCCGAAGATATTCGCGGCGTGGTGGATCTGGGCGTGCAGGTCTGCCTCGTGATCGGGGGCGGCAATATCTTTCGCGGCATTTCCGGCGCGGCTTCCGGTATGGACCGCGCCCAGGCGGATAGCATCGGCATGCTGGCGACTGTGATGAACGCGCTTGCCATGCAGAGCGCGCTTGAGAAGATCGGCGTGCAGACGCGCGTGCAAAGCGCGATCCCGATGGCGAGCCTTTGTGAGCCCTTCATCCGCCGGCGTGCCGAGCGGCATATGGAAAAGGGTCGCGTGGTGATTTTCGCGGCCGGCACGGGCAATCCGTTTTTCACCACCGATACAGCCGCGGCTTTGCGCGCGGCGGAAATGTCCTGCGATGCGCTGTTCAAGGGCACGCAGGTGGATGGCGTCTATTCCGCCGATCCGCGCAAGAAGCCTGATGCGGAACGCTACAAGACGCTGACCTATCTTGATATGCTGGCGCGCGATTTGGCGGTGATGGATGCGGCGGCGATCAGCCTTGCGCGTGAAAACAAGCTGCCCATCATTGTCTTCAATATCCATGAACCAGGCGCCTTCACTGCCGTCATGAAGGGTGAAGGTAAATTCACCACCGTAGTGGAACAAGCGCCATAACCCAGGGGGAAGGGCAACATGCCGACTGATGTAACGGCCCTGAAACAGGATCTGACGCGCCGGATGGAAGGCGCGATGGAAACCTTGAAGAAGGAATTCTCCGGGCTGCGCACGGGTCGCGCCAGCCCCGCGCTATTGGAGCCGGTGCGCGTCGAAGCCTATGGCAGTGTTACGCCGCTCAATCAGGTGGCCAATATCTCGGTCGCGGGGCCGGGGCTGTTGTCTGTGCAGGTCTGGGATAAGGGCCTTGCCAAGGCGGTGGAAAGCGCCATTCGGGAAGCCAATCTGGGGCTCAATCCGCAGGCGGAAGGCCAGGTGATCCGCGTGCCGCTGCCGCCGCTCACCACCGAACGCCGCAATGAATTGGCCAAGGCCGCGGCGCGCTATGCTGAACAGACGCGCGTTGCCGTGCGCGGCGTCAGGCGGGATGGCATGGAACAAATCAAGGCGGCGGGCAAGAAATCCGAACTCGGCGAAGATGAAGTGAAGCGCGCTGAGGAAGAGGTGCAGAAGCTGACCGACCAATTCGTCAAGCAGATCGACGCTGTCTTGGTCGAAAAGGACAAGGATATCCGGACGGTCTGAGGATCATCCGGCATATTGGGGGGAATGGCGCTTGCGGAACCGTATGGGGCCTGATCGCACGGAGCGCTGCCGCGCATGAGCGCAGCAAGCGAACCCCGTCCCGCGGCGGGCGCCCCGCAGGTGCCGCCCGCGCATGTGGCGATCATCATGGATGGCAATCGCCGCTGGGCCGAAGCACGCGGCGTGCCGGTGGCGCTCGGCCATCGCGCCGGCGCTGAGGCTGCGCGGCGTGCGGTGCAGGCGGCGGCAGAGGCCGGCATTGGCTGGCTGACGCTATTTGCCTTTTCCAGTGAGAATTGGCGCCGCCCGATCGAGGAGGTCTCTGCGCTATCTGGGCTGCTCCGGCTCTATCTCCGCAATGAAGTGGCAGGGCTGGTGCGGGATGGCGTGAAGCTGACCGTGATTGGCGATCACAGCCGTTTCGGCGAAGAATTGTCGCGCATGGTGGCCGAGGCCGAGAAAGCCACCGCAGGCGGCACCAGGCTCAATCTGGTGATGGCGCTGTCTTATGGATCGCGGGATGAGATTCTGGCGGCGACCAGGGCCGTGGCGCGGGCTGCCAAGGCGGGCAGGCTTGATCCCGAAAGCCTGAGCGAGGCGCAGTTTGGCGGCTTCCTGCAAACGGCAGGCATGCCCGATCCGGATTTGATCATCCGCACTTCGGGCGAACAGCGGCTGTCGAATTTCCTGCTTTGGCAGGCGGCTTATGCCGAATTCGTATTTCTCGATGTGCTGTGGCCGGATTTTTCCGCTGAGGATTTACAAGGCGCAGTTGCAGAATATCACCGGCGGGAACGCCGCTATGGGCTGCGCGCCTGACGTGACTGACGCCACAGCATCTCAGCCGGAAGCCAGCGCGGCGCCGCGCCCCTGGCGCGATTTGGCACTGCGGGGGGCATCAGCGGCGGTGCTGATACCTATTGCCGTTTTTGGCATCTGGTGCGGCGGGGTGGTTTGGGACGTGCTGATCGGCGCCGCAATGGTGCTGCTGTCTTGGGAGTGGCTCAGGCTTTCTGGCGCTTCAGTCTATCGCTGGCCCGGTATTTTGCTGCCCATCATCACGCTCGGCGTCATGTTGCTGGGCGCTTTTGGGCCGCCGCTCAGCGCGCTGGGGCTTTTGGTCGCCGGCAGCGCGGTGTTGTTGGTCCTGCAACGCCGCGGCGATATCTGGCCGGCGGCGGGGCTTTTCTACATTGGGCTTTGTGGCTTTTCCCTGATTTTGCTGCGCGGCACGGATTGGGCCGGGCTGCTCAATACGCTGTTCATGGTACTGGTTGTCTGGGCCTCGGATACCGGGGCCTATCTCGCCGGGCGCGCTTTAGGTGGGCCGAAGCTCGCCCCTGCCATATCGCCGGGCAAGACCTGGTCCGGCGCGGCGGGGGGGCTTTTGGCGGCGATCCTGGTTGGCGCGGGGGTAGCATCGCTACTGGCGCCGGGGGGGGCTTCACGGGCGGCAGCAATCGCGGCCATGTTGGGGCTGATGGCACAGGCAGGTGATCTTTTGGAAAGCGCTATCAAGCGCCGCTTCGGGGTGAAGGATAGCTCTTCACTCATTCCTGGGCATGGCGGGTTATTTGATCGGTTGGATGGCGTGATGGCAGCCGCCCCCTTGGCCACCGCCTTCGCGCTTTGGGCCGGTAGGGGCGCGCCGCTATGGCATTGAACGGGGCCGCGCCGCGCCGGATTACGGTTCTTGGCAGCACGGGTTCGGTTGGGAAAAGCACGGTCTCTCTGCTGGAAGCCGCCCCCGAGGGGCAGTTCGACATTGTGGCCCTTGTGGCTGGGCGCGATTGGCAGGGCCTGGCGGCCCAGGCGCGGCGGCTTAAGGCGCGCCATGCGGTGCTGGCCGATCCCGCGCAATATGCGGCCTTAAAGGAGGCGCTCGCCGGAACCGATATCCAGGTGGCTGCGGGGCCTGAGGCCGTGATCGCCGCTGCAAGCCTGCCCGCCGATTGGACCATGGCCGCCATTGTGGGCGCGGCAGGCCTGCCCGCCACCATGGCGGCACTCGCCCGCGGCGGCGTGATGGCGATTGCCAATAAGGAAAGCCTGGTTTGCGCGGGCGAACCCGTTTTGGCCGCAGCCCGCGCCGGGGGTGCGACCATCCTGCCGGTGGATAGCGAACACAATGCCATTTTCCAGGCACTTGATATGCGCGACCCGTCAGCGGTGGCGAAGATTATCCTGACTGCCTCGGGCGGGCCGTGCCGGACCATGTCCTTGGCGGAAATGGCCGCCGTGACGCCGGAAGTCGCGGTGCGCCACCCGGTCTGGTCCATGGGGGCCAAGATCAGTGTTGATTCCGCCACCATGTTCAACAAGGGGCTGGAATTGATCGAAGCGGCGCGGTTGTTCCCGGTGCCGGAAGCGCGGATCGAAGTACTGGTCCATCCGCAATCCACCGTGCATGGGCTGGTGCAATACACGGATGGGTCAGTGCTGGCGCAGCTTGGCACGCCCGATATGCGCACCCCCATCGCCCATGCCTTGGCCTGGCCCGCGCGCATGGCCGCTGCCGTGCCGCCGCTGGATCTGATTGCGCTCGGCAAGCTGGAGTTTTTTGCGCCCGACCCGGTGCGCTTCCCGGCGCTGCGCCTGGCGCGAGACGCCTTGCGCGCCGGCGGCGGGGCGCCCACCATCCTGAATGCGGCAAATGAGATCGCAGTCGGGCTCTTCCTTGAAAAACGGCTACGCTTTCTCGATATCGCGACAGTGGTGGAAGAAACGCTCTCCCGCCTCGGCGCGCCCGAGGCTGCGGACCTTCCCGCCATTTTGGCGCATGACGCGGCGGCGCGGTCCCAGGCGGGGCTGATTGCCGAAAGCCGTGCGGCGCTTGTCTGATCTGCCGCCTTAAGGAGCCTGCTCTTGGATTTTCTGCCTGAACCCTTCCGCAGCATCGCCTCCTTCCTGGTGGTGCTCGGGGTGCTGATTTTCATCCATGAGCTTGGCCATTACCTCGCGGCGCGCTGGCGCGGCGTGCATGTGGAACGCTTTTCCATCGGTTTTGGTCGCGCCCTTTACACGCGGACAGACAAGCGCGGCTGCGAATGGCGGATCGGCTGGCTGCCGCTTGGCGGCTATGTGAAAATGCATGGCATGGAGGATCTGGGCGAAGCAGGCCCGGAACAGGCAGCGGGCTTCCGCCCTGGTGAGACCTTCCATGAAAAATCGGTGGGCGACCGCGCCCTGGTGGTGGCCGCCGGGCCTTTCTTCAATTTCGCGCTTGCCGTGCTGTTGTTTGCGGCGCTTTTCGTGGTGGTGGGGCGGCCTTCCCCGGTGCCTACCGTGGGCAATGTGGTGGAGGCCTCAGCCGCGGCGCGCGCCGGCCTTGCGCCGGGCGATCGGATCATCGCCATGGATGGGCAGAAGGTTGAACGGTTTGAAGCGCTGCAGCGCTATGTTCAGGCACGCGCCGGCCAAGCCATTGAAATCCTGGTCGCGCGGGGCGATTCGCAGGTCAAGGTCATGGCAACGCCTTTGCCGCGGCCTTCTGATGGGCTTGGTATGCTGGGCATTACCGCCGGGCCGCCGGTTTTCGAAAGGCTTGACCCCTTCAGCTCAGCCTGGGCGGGTTTGACGCATACGCTGGACATCACCGGACAGACGCTGGTTGGCGTGTGGCAGATGATATCCGGCAGCCGGGGCGCTGAGGATCTGGGCGGGCCGCTCCGCATTGCGCAAATGTCGGGGCAGGTCGCCAATATGGGGCTTTCGGCCTTCATCACCTTCACGGCCCTGCTTTCGGTGAACCTGGCGCTGATCAATCTTTTCCCCATTCCGGTGCTGGATGGCGGGCATTTGCTGTTCTATGCCGCCGAGGCGATCCGGGGCCGCCCCTTGCCCTTGAAGGCGCGGGAATATGGCTTCCGGGCCGGCTTTGCCCTGCTGATCTGCCTGATGATTTTCGCGACCTGGAATGACCTTGCCCAACTTGGCGTGGTGCGCTGGGTGAGCGGGCTGCTGGGTTGATCCTGTTTGGGGGTGGCGAGGGGGGCGCGGCTCGGCTAGGAAAGGACGTGATCTTGAGAGAGATGCCGAATCCGTGAAGCAACTACGCGCATTTTTAGCCCTTTTCGCCCTTTTGGCCCTGGCCGTGCCGGCCATTGCGCAGGAACCCGGCCGGGGTGGTGGGCGCATTACGGCCGTGGATGTGCGCGGCACGCAGCGCATCGATCCCGATACGGTGCGGAGTTACATGCTGGTGCAGGTCGGTGATGCGGCGGAACAGGACCGCATTGACCGCAGCCTGCGCGCGCTATTCGCGACCGGGCTGTTTCGTGATGTGACCATCCGCACCGAAGGCGCGCGCGTGGTGGTGGATGTGGTGGAAAACCCCCTGGTCAATCGCGTGGCTTTTGAAGGCAATCGGCGCATTTCCAGCGAAATCCTGCGCGGCATTGTGCTGACGCAACCGCGCAGCGTCTTCACCCCGGCAGCGGTGCAGACGGACAGGCAACGTATTCTGGAACTTTATGCCCGTCGCGGGCGGTTCCGTGCCACTGTTGAACCGAAGATCGTGGAACTTGACCAGAACCGTGTTGATCTGGTGTTCGAAATCGTCGAAGGCGACCCGGCGCTGGTCGCACGCGTCACCTTTGTCGGCAATAATGCCTTTTCCGAAGCGCGGCTGAGGGATGTGATTTCCACCCAGGAACAGGCTTGGTTCCGGCTGCTGTCTTCCAGCGACATCTATGATCCCGAACGCCTGGTCTTTGACCGCGAATTGTTGCGGCGCTTCTATTTGCGCCAAGGCTTTGCGGATGTGCAGATCACCGGGTCTTCCGGGGAATTGAGCCCCGATCGCAGCGCGTTTTTTGTGACTTTCACCATTGAGGAAGGCCCGCGTTACCGTATCGGAAAGGTTGAGGTCATCAACGAAATACCGCGCATCAATATCGAAGGCCTGCGCCGCGAGGTCGAAATCTCAACCGGCGATTGGTATGATGGGGACGCGGTGGAACGCGGCGCGACAGCGGTTGCGGATGCCTTGCAGGCGCGCAGTGAGCCCTTCATTGAAGTGCAGCCCAGGGTCACGCGCAATCCGGAAACTGCGACGATTGATCTTGCCTTTATTGTCCGTGAAGGGCCGCGCGCCTTCGTGGATCGCATCGAAATTTCCGGCAATACACGTACGGAAGACCGGGTAATCCGCCGCGAATTCAGGCTTGCCGAGGGTGACCCGATGAACGCACGGCAAATCCGGCGTTCGCGCGATCGCATCCGCTCGCTTGGTTATTTCTCGGATGTGCAGATCACCAATCAGCCAGGCTCGGGGCCCGAACGGGTCAATTTGATGACCTCAGTCACCGAACGCGCGACGGGTGAATTCACCTTGGGCGGCGGTTTCTCGACGGATGCCGGCTTCTTGTTGGATGTTGGCGTGCGCGAGCGCAATATGCTCGGCATGGGGCTTGATGGGCGTATCGGCGGCGTGCTGGCGCAACGGCGAAGCCAGCTTGATCTTTCGGTGACAGACCCGCAATTCCTGGACCGCAATCTGGCGGCCGGGGCTGATGCCTTCCTGATCAATCGCGATTTGCGTTCCGTGACGGGTTATCGCGAAAGGCGCGCCGGCTTCGCGCTGCGCACGGGCTATGAAATCAATGATCGGCTGCGGCAGAACTGGTCCTATGCGCTGATTGACCGTGAAATCACTGACATTAACAGCGATGCCTCGCTCTTCATCCGGGAGCAGGCTGGGCGCACGCTGCTGTCTCAGGTTTCCACCACAGTGACCTATGACATGCGCGATAGCCGGATTGAACCGCGTTCCGGCTGGGTTGTGCGCGTGGGCGGGGATTACGCGGGTATTGGCGGTGATGTTGAGTATTTCCGCACAAGGGCCGATGGGCAGTATTACATTCCCTTCGAACGTTGGTTGAATGATCCGGATTTCGTGCTGGTGTTGGCGGCTGGCGGCGGCATCTTGAGCCCGCTTGGCGATAAGGATGACCGCATTGTGGACCGCTTCTTCCTGGGCGGTGAAAACCTGCGCGGTTTCCGCCTGGGTGGCGCCGGCCCGCAGGATACGGCAACGGGCGATTCGCTGGGCGGTCAGGTTCTATGGACCACCTCGGCAGAAATGCGCTTCCCCCTTCCATTGCCCAATGAGCTCGGCCTTTTGGGCCGCACCTTTGTGGATGTGGGTTCGCTTTCCGGCATTCCGGACAGTTATTTCGACCAGACCAAATATCCGGGCTCCAAGCCTGTGGATGACGCCGACCCGCGCGTCAGTGTTGGGGTCGGCTTTTCCTGGAGAAGCCCGATCGGCCTCATCAATATTGATTTCGCCAGAGCGATTGTGAAGAAAGACTATGATAGAACTGAGGTTTTCCGCCTTGGCTTTGGCACACGCTTCTGAAAACGGGATGATTGCCCCATGATTCGCCTTGTCCTTGCCGCTTTGCTTGCCTTGCCCATGGCTGCGGCAGCGCAGAACCAACCGGGCTGGTTTGTGCCCGGCCAACCCCAGGGACAAGGGCAAGCGCAGCCGCAAGGCCAGCGTCCCGCGCAACCCACCCAGCCACAGCGCCCGCCGCAACAACCCGCCGCCGTCGCGCCCCTGCCGCCCGGCACGCCACCGCCGGCGGCGGTGATTGGCGTGGTGGATGTGCCGGAGATCCAGCGCGTTTCCACCGCCTTCAGTCAGGTGCGCCAGGAAATCGAACGCCGCCGTACCAAGCTGAATGAGGATGTGCAGAACGAACAGCAGCGCTGGCGTGATGAACAGCAACGCCTTGGAAATGAACGGGGCGGGCTTTCGCCCGAGCAATTGCGTAACCGTGAACGCGCGCTGCAGGACCAGATCACAGATGGCCAGCGCATCTTCCGCGACCGCGCGCGGGATTTGGAACAATTGGCCCAGCAGGCATTGCGTGAGATTGAACAGGCACTTGCCATCGTGATCCGGCAGGTTGCCACAAGCCGCGGCATCAATCTGGTGCTGCCAAGGCCCTTGGTCATTTTGAACGATCCGCCTTTTGACATGACAGAAGAGGTGGCGGTGCAGCTCAATCGCATGATCACCAGTGTCACCCTGCCACCTGATCCATCCGCCGCTCCGCCGCCGCGCCCGGCGGCGACACCGGCGCCCGCGCCGACCGCACCGCGACGGAACTGAACACCTTGGGTGCGGATAGCCGCTTTTACGCCTGTGCCGGGCCGATCACGCTCGGTACGCTTCGCGCCGCGCTTGGGCTTGCGGCGGCTTTGGATGATGCGCGGCTATTCGCCGGTGTTGCGCCGCTCAATTTGGCAGGGCCGGATGATGTGGCCTTCATGGAAGGGCGCAAGAACCTGCCCGCGCTGAAGGCCACCAAGGCCGGCGCGGTGGTGATTGAGGCAAGCTTCGCGGAACATATGCCGGCGGGCTGTCAGGCGCTGTTGGTGGCGTCACCGCAAGCCGAATTCATCAAAATCGCTCGGCTTTTTCATCCGCCCGTGCAGCCCAAGCCCGGCATTCATCCAAGCGCGGTGATTTCCCCCGATGCGGTGATTGGTCCCGGCTGCGAAATCGGTGCCTTTGTTTTCATTGGCGCAGGCGCTGAAATCGGCGCCTATTCCATTCTGGAACATCACAGCTCTATCGGCCCGGGCTGCAGGCTTGGCGCGCAGGGGCGCATTCATGCCCATGCCAGCATGGAATATTGCCTCGCCGGAGAGGGCGTTGTGCTGCACCCCGGTGCGCGTATCGGCAATGAAGGCTTTGGCTTCATCACCACACCGCAGGGTCAGCATGTCACCATGCCGCAGCTTGGCCGCGTGATCATTGGCGATGGCGCCGAGATCGGCGCGGGCACCTGCATTGATCGTGGCGCGGGCGGCGATACGGTGATCGGGGCCGGGGCGCGGATAGATAACCTGGTGCAGATCGGCCATAACGTCACGATTGGGCGCGGTGCGGTGATTGTGGCGCAGGTGGGCATTTCAGGCTCGGCCAATATTGGCGATTATGCCGTATTGGCGGGGCAGGCCGGCATAGCCGGGCATTTGACCATTGGTGCAAAGGCGCGTGTTGGTGCGCAATCTGGTGTCATGAACGATGTTCCCGCCGGCACCGATGTGGTCGGCAGCCCCGCCTGGCCGGCCAAGGAAACCTTGCGCGCCTTTGCGCGGCTCAGGCGCATGGCCTTCAGCAAGACGAATGAAAAGACAGGGTGACGATCATGTCTGAGGAAAACACCACACCCACTGATATTGGCGTCATTGATATCGCCAAGGTCATGCATGCGATCCCGCATCGCTACCCATTCCTGCTGGTGGATCGGGTAGTTGATCTGGTGAAGAACGAAAGCTGCGTTGGAATCAAGAACGTCACGATCAACGAGAATTTCTTCCAGGGCCATTTCCCGACCATGCCGGTGATGCCGGGCGTATTGATCATTGAATGCATGGCACAAACGGCAGCGGTGCTGGTGGTAGAAACCTTGGGGCCTGATTCGGCTGGCAAACTGGTTTATTTCATGACCATTGATAATGCGAAATTTCGTAAGCCCGTGGTGCCTGGAGATCAGATGCGCGTGCATGTGAAGAAGGAACGCCAGCGCGGCAATATCTGGAAATTCTCTGCCGAGGCCAAGGTGGATGGCAAGGTGGTAGCCGAAGCGACTTATGCCGCCATGATCCTGGACCGCTGAGCATGACTGAAATTCACGCGACCGCCGCCGTTTCGCCTTCCGCACAAATCGGCGCGGGCTGCAAGATTGGTCCCGGCTGCGTCATCGGCCCCGATGTGGTGCTGGAAGATGGCGTGGAACTGATTGCGCATGTGATGGTGGATGGCCATACGCGCCTTGGTGCGGGTGTGAAGGTGTTCCCCTTCGCCACCATCGGCATGGCGCCACAGGATTTGAAATACAAGAATGAACCGACGCGCTGTGAGATCGGCGCGCGTACACTCATCCGCGAACACGCCACCATTCATCGCGGCAGTGTGGGTGGTGATGGGATCACGCGCGTTGGTGCGGATTGCCTGATCATGGCAGTCGCGCATGTGGCGCATGATTGCCACTTGGCGGATCGCGTTATCTTGGCGAATAACGTCATGCTGGGTGGGCATGTGGAAATCGCCGATACGGTTTTTGTCGGCGGCGGTACGGCCATTCATCAATTCGTGCGAATTGGCCGCCAGGCGGTACTTGGCGGCATGAGCGGGATTGAAGCGGATGTGATCCCCTATGGTTCTGCCATGGGTAATCGTGCGCGGCTGATCGGGCTGAACCTGATTGGCCTCAAGCGGCGTGGCTTTTCGCGCCCGGAGATCCATGCGCTGCGCGCCGCCTTTCGCCTGATCTTTCGTGAACCGGGCGTCTTCAATGATCGTGTTGCAGAAGCCGAACAACGCTTCGCGGATGACAAGAATGTGCAGGAAGTGCTGCATTTCATCCGCAATACCTCTCGCCGGGGCCTGTGTAAGGCAGGGCGCGGGGGCGATGATACGGATGATGAGGCGGAATGAGCAAACGCCGCCCTCGCGCCCATAAGCGCTAACCGCAATCATGCCTGAGCCTCTCGGCGTCGTCGCGGGCGGGGGCAGCTTGCCGCTTCGCGTGGTGCAGGCAGCCTCCGCCATGGGACGGCCCGTGCATGTGGTGGTGCTGGAAGGGCATGGCGATCCGGCTAGCTATTCCGGGCAATCCCATGTGACCTTGCGCTGGGGCTTGGCCGCGCAAATGCTGTCTTGGCTGAGGCAGAACGGCGTGAGGGAATTGGTGCTGGTGGGCAATGTGGCGCGCCCTTCTCTGCTTTCGCTCAGGCCCGATGCGGCTTCGATGAAGTTGATCGGGCGCATTGGTCGCGCAGCCTTCAATGGCGATGATTCCATCCTGCGCGCGGTGATGAGGGTGCTGGCCGAAGAAGGCTTTGAAGTGATTGGCGCCCAGGCGCTGCTGGCAGGACTGCTGCCGCAAGCGGCGCTGCTCGCTGGCCCCATGCCGGATGATATCGCCCGGGCCGATATCGCGCGTGGCCTTGCCGTATGCCATGCGATTGGCGCGGTGGATGTCGGGCAATCGGTGGTGGTGCAGCAGGGCTTGGTGCTGGGTGTGGAAGCCATTGAAGGCACGGATGCCTTGATCCTGCGCGCGGGTGGGCTGAAGCGCGAAGGCCCTGCCCCCATTCTGGTAAAGGCGCCCAAGCCCGCGCAATCCACCCTGGCCGATCTGCCCACCATTGGCCCGAAGACAGTAGACTCCGCACTTGCCGCCGGGCTGCGCGGCTTGGCCTTTCAGGCAGGCGGGACCATTCTATTGGAACGTGAAACCACCATCGCGGCGGCGGAAGCGGCGGGGATATTCCTGCTCGCCTTCGATCCCGCTGACTTCAACAAAGGAGAGTCCCCATGAGCCAAGGTCGTTTTCTGCACACCATGCTGCGCGTCGGCAATCTTGACCGCAGCGTTGATTTCTACACCAAGCTGCTCGGCATGAAGGAATTGCGCCGGCGCGATGTGCCGGATGGCAAATATACGCTGGTCTTCGTGGGCTATGCCGGGGAAGAAACCGGCGCTGGCGTGATTGAACTCACGTACAATTACGGCGTCGAGAAATACGAACTCGGCTCTGCTTTCGGGCATCTTGCCGTGGGCGTACCGAATGTGACGGCCACTTGCGATACGCTCCGCGCCGCCGGCGTGAAGATCACGCGTGAACCGGGGCCGGTGAAATTCGGCACCACCGTGATCGCCTTCATCGAAGACCCGGATGGCTACAAGATTGAGCTGATTGAACGCGCCTGATCAACCAAAAAACCGCGCGGGATACGTCCCGCGCGGTTTCTGTTTGGGCGTGACGCTTCAGGTATCAGTTGATGCGTTCACCATGGAGCGCGACATCAAGGCCCTCGCGCTCTTCTTCCTCGGTCACGCGCAGGCCAACGATGACATCGGTGATCTTTAGAAGGATCCAGGTGGCAACCGCCGTATAGGCCATGGTGGCCGCGACAGCGATCACCTGCTTGATGAATTGCTCCATCCCGCCTGAAAGGCCATCCGGCAGCGCCGTGGTGGCGGAAAGCGGGCCATAGGCCAGGAAGCCCACCAACAAGGCGCCGACAATGCCGCAAATGCCGTGCACACCAAAGGCATCCAGGCTGTCATCATATTTCAGCGCGCGCTTCAACGCCGTGGCGCCCCAATAGCCCGCCACACCAGCGACCAGGCCGATGATGAGCGCGCTGCCAGGCAACACGAAGCCGGCAGCCGGCGTGATGGCCACCAAGCCCGCCACCGCACCGGAAATCGCGCCGAGCACGGAAGGCTTGCCCTTGCCGATCCATTCGGCAGCCAGCCAGGACAGCACTGCTGCCGCTGCCGCGATTTGCGTGACCAGCATGGCCATGCCCGCGCGACCGCCGGATGATCCAAGTGCTGAGCCCGCATTGAAGCCGAACCAACCCACCCAAAGCAGCGCGGCACCAATTACCGCAAAGCCCAGATTATAGGGCGAGAGATTTTCGGAGCCATAGCCAACCCGCTTGCCAAGCACGATCGCAGCAACAAGCCCCGCTACGCCGGCATTGATATGCACCACCGTGCCGCCCGCAAAATCCAGCGCGCCGAGTTCCAAAATCCATCCATTCGGATGCCAGACCCAATGCGCGACCGGCGAATAGACCAGCAACGTCCAAAGCCCGACAAAGACCATCAGCGCAGAGAACTTCATGCGATCCGCAACCGCACCGGTGATCAGCGCAGCCGTGATGATGGCGAAGGTCATCTGAAACATCAGGAAGACCGATTCCGGGATGGTGGTGGCAATCGCTGCATCACCGGAACCGAGCGTAAAGGGCTTATCCCAATTCTCGGCCAGGCCGCCCAGGAAGAAGCGAGAGAAATCACCGATCCAGGCATTGCCCTCACCAAAGGCCAGGCTATAGCCCGCCACCATCCAAAGCACGGAAACCAGTGCACAGATGGAAAAGGATTGCATCATGGTGGCGAGCACATTCTTCTTGCGCACCATGCCGGCATAAAACAGCGCCACACCAGGCACGGTCATCATCAGCACCAAAGCGGTGCTCACCAGCATCCAGGCGGCGTCACCCGTATCCACCTTCGCCTCATCGGCGGCAAAGGCAGGTGCGGCGACCAGGCCAAGAAAAGCCGCGGCCATCCCGCAGCGAGCAAGGAACCTCATGGGTTTTCCCTTCTTGTCAGATGTTGCAAAAAGCGGGATCACAGCGCGGATTCATCCGTCTCGCCGGTGCGGATGCGCAAAGCGCGTTCCACATCCATGACGAAGATCTTGCCATCGCCAATCTTGCCGGTGCGCGCGGTGCTGGCGATGGCTTCGACCACCGCATCCACCATTTCCGCCGGCACCGCCACTTCGATCTTCACCTTGGGCAGGAAGCTCACATGATATTCCGCGCCGCGGTAGATTTCGGTCTGGCCCTTCTGTCGGCCAAAGCCCTTCACTTCAGTCACCGTCAGACCCTGCACGCCAAGCGGGGTCAGCGCTTCTCGCACTTCGTCCAGCTTGAAGGGCTTGATGACAGCCATAACGAGTTTCATCGCGCTTTCCGTTCCTCTCTCTGGGCGGGAACCGACCCCCGCGTCATGGAGAACATTACAAATCCCGTGCCAGCCTGAGGGGCCACAAATGCGCTGAAATTGGGCGATTCTCGCGTGATATTCGCACGCAATTCATTCATTTGCATATTTTGTGGGCATAATTGGGTTTGCTGTTTTTAGGCTTGGTCGCCCCCCTCAGCCCCGGTAGAATGCGCGCCATGAAAGCTCTCCAGGATGTAGATGTTTGCGTGGTGGGTGCCGGGCCGGTTGGCGCCACCTTGGCCGCCAGGCTCGCCGGCGCCGGGGTCAAGACCGCGGTGGTTGACGCAGCCCCCCTGCCGCCCATGGAAATGCAGGCCTTTGATGGCCGCGCTTATGCCATTGCGCTGACCTCAAAACGGTTGCTGGAAGGGGCCGGCGTTTGGGAGAGGCTGCCAGTGGAACCCTGCCCCATCCTTGGCATTCGCGTGGCTGATGGCAGGCCGGGGGAGGCTCCCTCCCCGCTTTCGCTCCATTTCGATCATGCGGCGCTTGGCGAAGACCCCTTTGGTTGGATGGTGGAAGCGCGGTCCCTTCGCATCGCGCTCAATGCGCATTTGCCGAAATTGGCCAATCTTGCCGTGCATGCGCCCGCCAAGGCCGAGGTCACGCGGGACGCGGATGGGGCGACCGTTACGCTTTCCACCGGCGCGCAATTCCGCGCAAGGCTGGTGGTGGGTGCCGAGGGGCGCAATAGCCCGCTGCGCGCTTCCGCCAGCATTCGCGTTTCGCGGCTGGATTATCATTGCATGGGCCTAGTCGGGTCCATCGCGCATGAAAAGCCGCATCGGCACATGGCCTTGGAGCAATTCCTGCCCCATGGCCCCTTCGCGCAATTGCCGATGCCGGCTTTGCCCGAGCACCCGCATGTCAGTGCCATTGTCTGGACCGACAAAACCGCAATCGCGGAGCGTTGCCTCGCCATGGATGATGCCGCTTACGGGCGGGAAATCGCACGGCGCCTTGGCGGGCATCTGGGCTGGGTGAAGCCGATTGGCCGGCGCTGGTCCTATCCGCTTTCGGCCATGCATACCGCGCGCTACGTGGATACGCGGATGGCGCTGGTGGGGGATGCCGCGCATGGCATTCACCCCATTGCGGGCCAGGGGCTCAATCTTGGCTTTCGCGATGTGGATGCGCTGGCGTCGCTGGTGATTGAAGCCATGGCGCGCGAGGATGATCCGGGCGGTGCCGCGCTGCTGGCGCGCTATCAGGCGAAGCGCCGGCCCGATAGCCTGCTGATGCTGGGCGCCACGCATGTGTTGGAACGGCTTTTCGCCAATGACATCGCCCCCATCCGCATCGCGCGCCGGCTTGGCATTGGCGCGGTGGACCGCATGCCGCGGCTCAAGAATTTCTTCGCTCGGCAAGCGATGGGGATGAATTCCGCTGCGGGGGCGCTGATCGGGAGGTGAAAACCGCGTCACTCCACCAGCGATTGACGCGCCCGCCGGCAAGCCGCAATCCTGTTGCCCTTGAATGGATGAAAGGGTGATTTCGATGGACATGAACCGCCGGGCCTTGCTGCTGACCTCCGCCGCCTTAGCCGCCAATGTCGTGGCACCTGAAGCCGCCTTTGCGCAGGAACAACCGCGCCGTGGCGGCATCATGACAGTGCATTTCCCGACCGAACAGCGCATCCTGAACCCCAGCCTGCAGGCTTCCACTGGCGTCTATATCGTGGGTGGCAAAATCCAGGAACCGCTGGTGGATCTGGATGCCGCCGGCAATCCCGCACCTTGCCTCGCGGAATCCTGGGAAGCGACACCGGATGGCAAGACCATCACCTTCAAGCTCCGCCAAGGTGTCACCTGGCATGATGGCCGGCCCTTCACCTCGGCGGATGTGCAATTCACCGCCATGGAGATGTGGAAGAAGATCCTGAATTACGGCACGACGCTGCAATTATTCCTGGATGCGGTGGACACGCCAGACGCGCATACCGCGATCTTCCGCTACAGCCGGCCCATGCCGCTGAACCTGCTGCTGCGCGCGCTGCCTGATCTTGGCTATGTTTCCGCGAAGCATGTCTATGAAGGGACAGATATTCGCCAGAACCCAGCGAATACCGCGCCGATGGGCACTGGGCCCTTCCGCTTTGTGCAATATGAACGCGGGCAATTCATCATCGCGGATCGCAACCCGAATTACTGGCGCAACAACCTGCCCTATCTGGATCGTGTGGTCTGGCGCGTGGTGACGGATCGTTCCGCCGCTGCCGCGCAGATGGAAAGCGGCCAATTGCTGTTCAGCCCGTTTTCGGCGCTATCCATCGCGGATTTCACGCGCCTTGGCCGCGACCCGCGCTTTGAAGTGACCACGCGCGGCAATGAAGGCAATGCGCGCACGAATACGCTGGAGTTCAATTTCCGCAATCCGGTGCTGGCCGATATCCGCGTCCGCCGCGCCATCGCCCATGCGCTGGATATTCCCTTCTTCATCGAAAACTTCTTGGGCCCCTTCGCCAAGGTTGGGACGGGGCCGATCCCGACCACCTCGCCCGATTTCTATCCGGCGAATATGCCGCAATACCCCTTCAACCGCGCCCAGGCGAACCGCATGCTGGATGAAGCCGGGCATCGCCGCGGCGCGGGTGGCGTGCGCTTCAATCTGCGACTCAATCCCGCGCCTTGGGGCGAGGATATCGCGCTTTGGTCCACCTTCATCCAGCAATCACTGAATGAGGTCGGCATCCGCGTTGAAATTGTGCGCTTGGATGCGGCGGGCTTCCTCCGCACAGTCTACAATGACTGGAATTTCGATCTGGCGACGGGCTGGCACCAGTATCGCAATGATCCTGCTGTTTCCACGACCGTTTGGTATCGTTCCGGCCAGCCGCGCGGCGCACCTTGGACCAATCAATGGGGCTGGACCGATGAGGAAACGGACCGCGTGATTGACGCTGCCGCGACCGAATTGGACTCCGCGCGGCGCAAGGCGCTTTATGCGGATTTCGTGCGCCGGGCGAATACGGAATTGCCGCTTTGGATGCCGATTGAGCAAATCTTCGTATCCGTCATCAATCGGCGCCTGCGCAATCATTCCAATACGCCGCGCTGGGCGTCTTCATCCTGGCATGATCTCTGGCTCGCTTCCTGACGCGCGCCTGATTTCTGATGCGGGTATTGAGCCTTGCTGCCCGAAGATTGGCAGCGTCCTTGCCGACGCTGCTGATCATTCTGGCCGCCATGTTTCTGCTGCTGCAATTGGCGCCTGGCGATACGGTGGATGCGCTGATTGCGCAGATGGGTGGCGGCGGCGATGCGAAGCTGGCGGAAGAACTGCGCCGCTTCTATGGGCTTGATCTTTCCATCCCAGCGCAGCTTGGCAATTATTTGTGGCGGCTGATCCGCTTCGACCTTGGCTTTTCGGCGATTTACGGCAAGCCCGTCGCGACCGTGATTTTCGAACGCCTGCCCGCCACGCTTGCGCTGATGACAGCGGCGCTTTCCTTCGCCTTTTCCGTAGGGCTGGTGCTGGGTGTGATTGCGGCCAAGCGCGTGAATGGCTGGCCCGATACGGTGATTTCCACGCTTGGGCTGATTTTTTACGCCACGCCTTCCTTCTGGTTTGGGTTGATGGCGATTGTGTTGTTTTCAGTGCATCTGCAATGGCTGCCGGCTGGCGGGTTTGAGGATGTGGCGGCGGGTCTGACGGGCTTTGCCAGGCTACGCGACATAGCCACGCATCTGGTGCTGCCAACGCTGACGCTTGGGCTGATCTTCCTCGCGATTTATCTGCGCATCATGCGCGCTTCGATGCTGGAAGTGCTGACGCTGGATTTCGTGCGCACGGCGCGCGCCAAGGGCTTGGATGAAACGCGCGTCATGGTGCGCCATGTGCTGCGCAACGCCATGCTGCCCATGGTGACGCTGATTGGCTTGCAAGCAGGCACGATGCTGGGTGGTTCCGTGGTGGTGGAAAGCGTGTTCTCCCTGCCGGGGCTTGGGCGGCTTGCCTATGAAGCGGTGGTGCAGCGGGATTTGAATACGTTGCTTGGCATTGTGTTCATCTCGGCCCTGCTGGTGATTTTCGTGAATTTCCTGGTGGATTTGCTCTATGCGCGGCTGGATCCGCGTATTGGCAATGGGGGCGCGCCTTGATGGCCGCACTCAAGCGTTTTGCGGCGGCCTATTTGCGCAACCCAGCGGCAGGGCTTGGGCTTTTGCTGCTGATCACGATCATCGCCATGGCGCTGACGGCAGATTGGTTCTTTCCGCGCGATCCTCTTTCCCTGGCCGGGCGCCCGCTGCAATGGCCAGGCGCCAATCCGCGCTTTCCCTTGGGCACCGATAATTCCGGGCGCGACATTGCGGCGCAGATCTTCCATGGCGCGCGGGTTTCGCTACTGATTGGCCTGGTAGCGACCTCCATCGCCGTTGCTATTGGCATCGTGATTGGCGCGCTTGCCGGCTATTACGGCGGTGTGGTGGATGATGTGCTGATGCGCCTGACTGAGGCGTTTCAGACCCTGCCGAATTTCCTGCTGTTGCTGGTGCTGGTTTCGATCTTTGGGTCAGAACTCACCACCGTGGTCGTCGCGATTGGCGTGGTTTCCTGGCCCGCCACGGCGCGGCTCACGCGCGCTGAATTCCTCAGTCTCCGCAACCGGGAATTTGTGCAGGCATGTCGCGGGTTAGGCATGGGGGATGGGCGGATCATTTTCCGTGAAATTTTGCCGAATGCACTGCCGCCGGTGATTGTCTATGCCAGTGTTGTCATGGCGGTTGCCATTCTGCTGGAAAGCGCTTTGGCCTTTCTGCGGCTTTCCGATCCCAATGTCGCTTCCTGGGGCAATCTGATCGGCCTTGGGCGCGATGTGCTGCGCGTGCAATGGTATGTCTCCGCCATTCCGGGCATCGCCATTCTGGTGACAGTGCTGGCCGTATCCCTTGTTGGGCAGGGCTTGAATGATGCGCTGAACCCAAGGCTGAAAGGCCGATGAGCGCGGTGCTTTCCCTGCAGGGCCTTACGGTCGCCCTGCCGCGCGGGGCGGATCGGCCTGAGGCGTTGCGGCAGATTTCGCTTGACCTTCATGCGGGCGAAATCCTCTGCGTGGTCGGCGAAAGCGGTTCCGGCAAATCCATGATGGCGAGTGCCATCATGCGCCTGCTGCCGGGCAATGTGCGCATTTCAGGCGGCAGCATGCTGTTCGAGGGCAAGGACCTCGCCAGCGCGGATGAGGCGACCATGCGCGCATTGCGCGGTGCGCGCATTGCCATGGTGTTCCAGGAACCCATGACCGCGCTCAATCCCTTGCGCAGCGTTGGTGATCAGATCGCGGAAATGTTCCGTATCCATACCAGCCTGAGTGCCAATGAAATTGAAGCACGCGTGCTGACACTGCTGGACGAAGTGCGCATCCCCGAACCTGCCCAGGCCGCCCGCGCCTTCCCGCATGAACTCTCCGGCGGGCAGCGCCAGCGCGCCATGATTGCGATGGCCCTGGCGCTTGATCCCGTAGTGTTGATTGCCGATGAACCGACCACAGCCTTGGATGTCACCACCCAGGCGCAAATCCTGGCGCTGATCCGCGATTTGCAGCGGCGCAAGGGCACCGCGGTGCTGTTCATCACGCATGATTTCGGCGTGGTGGCTGAAATCGCTGATCGCGTTGCAGTGATGCAGCATGGGATTCTGGTGGAACAGGGGCCAGCGCGCGATGTTTTGCATCAGCCCCAGCATGATTACACCAAGGCGCTGATCGCCGCCGTCCCGCCGCTGAAGGCGCCGCCACCACGCGCGATTTCCAGCGAGACAATCCTAAAGCTGGAAGGCGTGCAGAAAACCTATCGCAGCGGCGGCTTGTTTGGGCGCAAGCGGCGCGAGGTCCATGCGGTGCGCGATGTGACGCTGTCTCTGCCCAAGGGCGGCACGCTTGGCGTGGTGGGTGAATCAGGTTCCGGCAAGTCCACGCTGGCGCGCTGCATCACGCGGCTGGTACAAGCCGATGGCGGTGCCATTCGCCTGGATGGTATTGATCTTTTGCATCTGTCGAAGCGGGAGGCTCGGCAAGCCGCCCGGCGCATTCAGATGGTGTTTCAGGACCCCTATGGCTCGCTCAATCCACGCCGCCGCGCGGGCGAATTGGTGGCGCAGGGCCCGATGATCCATGGCATGGCGCGCGATGCCGCCATGGCGAAGGCGCGGGAATTATTTAGCCTGGTCGGGCTTGATCCGGCGGCGATTGAACGCTTCCCGCATGAATTTTCCGGCGGGCAGCGCCAGCGCATTGGGCTTGCGCGCGCGCTGGCAATGGAGCCGGAAGTGCTGGTCGCGGATGAACCAGTCTCCGCACTTGATGTTTCCGTACAAGCGCAGGTTTTGAAGCTGCTTGCGGATTTGCGCGAAAGGCTTGGGCTTTCGATTGTTTTCATCACGCATGATCTGCGCGTGGCGGCGCAGGTTTGCGATCTGGTCGCGGTGATGAAGGATGGCGTGGTGGTGGAACACGGCCCCATCGCGCAAGTTTTCGAGGCGCCGCGCCATGCCTATACGCAAGCACTGCTGGCTTCAGTCCCAGGGCGCGGTTTCGGCGCCTAGGCTATCAGGCTGCGCGGGCCGAGGCACGCCACATCACAACCCCCACCACCAAAGCCGGCACACCGCACAGCAAAAAGCCAATGCCATGGCTGTTGGTCACGGCAAGCTGCGCCGCATAGATCACCGGCAGGATGAAGGCACCGACCTGACCAAAGGACAGTACACCACCCGTCGCAGCACCCCGCATGCCAGGTGGTGCCAACCGCGCCGCCTCGGACAGCAAAACGCCATGCCAGGACATGGCGGTGGCGCTCATCACCGTCGCAATGGCGGCAATCAGCAAAGGATGCCACGCCGCACTGTATAGGCTCATCAGTACCGCACTCACGGCCATGCCAAGCGAAAGCCCCGCCATCACACGGCGCGGCGAAACCCGGCCACTGCCAAGCCAGCCCCAGAAAATCCGCATCGGCACCGCAATCACCATGGCAATGGCAAACATCAGCCCCGCCGCCGCCAGATCGTAATTCAGCGCGGTCAGATACAGCACGTAATAGCTGGTGAAGGCGGTTTGCAGCCCGTTGAAGGCAAAGCAGGCCAGCGATAATTCGCGCAAATCCTTGGATTTCAACACTGCCGCCAGCGTGGTGCGGAAATCCGAAAAATGAAAGCTGCGGCTAGGCACACGATCAGAGTCAAATTCGCCGCGCAACGGTTCCAGCATGATGGCGAACAGGAAACAGGCGACAGCCGTGACCAGCAAAGCCCCACTCCAGCCCCAATACAAGGTCATCAGGGGGCCAAGCAGCCCAGCGAGTAATAGCCCCGCCGGCACTGCCGTTTGCTTGATGGAAAATACCAAGGGCGCCTGTTTTGGCGGTGAATAGCGCCCAAGCAGATGCGAACTTGCGGGGGTGGAAGTCGCCGCCCCTCCGCCGCCAATAATCGCCGAAATCAGGAAGAACAGCAGCGGCCCCGCGGCGGCGAGTGCCATGCCCGCCGCCAGAAACACCAGCGCCACCTGACTCATGCGGAGCGCGCCATAGCGGATGATGAAGCTGCCGCAGCCAAGCTGAAACACCAGCGAAGCCAGCGCCGCCGCGCCGACATAAACGCCGACCAGGGCAGGGTCTATGTGCAAATCCTCGATAATCGCGGGCGCGATGACCAGCGGCAGGGTGCGACCGATGGAAGCAAAGGTCTGCTGCACAAACATGGCGCCAAGCGCCACATACAAAAGTCTCTTCGCCGTATCCGCTACCATGAAAAACAGACTGACCCCGCAAAGACCCTCAAGCCTAGGCGCGTTTTGCGGCGGGCGAAAGATGCGCCGGAAAGCCTAGCCCTCATCCTCGGCATAGGGGTTGCGCGGGGATCGCATTTGCAGCCGGATCGGCACGCCCGGCATGGTGAAATGCTCGCGGAAGGAATTCACCAGATAGCGGCGATAATCCTCCGGCAATTCATCGGCCCTTGTGCCGAAAATCACCATCGTGGGCGGACGCGCCTTGGGCATGGTGGCGTAGCGCAGCTTTATGCGCCTGCCATCCACCAGCGGCGCCTGATGCCGTGCCAGCGCCGCTTCGAACCAGCGATTGACCTCCCCGGTAGGAATCCGGCGATTCCAAAGCGCATAGGCCGCGCGCACCGCCGGCATCAACTTATCCACCCCGCGCCCCGTCGCCGCCGAAAGCGGCACCACCGGCACGCCCTTGGATTGCGAGAGGGATGTCATGAGCGCGTCTTCCACGCGCTTGCGCGCCACATTGCGGTCTTCCACCGCATCCCATTTATTGAGCGCAATCACCAAGGCCCGGCCTTCGCGTTCCACCAGGCGGGCAATGCGCAAATCCTGTTCATCCATGCCAAGCAGCGCATCGAGCACCAGCACCACCACTTCAGCTTCCTTGAGCGCGGCAAGGGAGGAAGCCACTGACATCTGCTCCAAAGTTTCCTGCACCCGCGCCTTCTTGCGCATGCCGGCAGTATCCACCAGCCGCACCTCACCGCCGGTGGAATCGCGCCATTGCACAGCAACCGCATCACGCGTCAGGCCGGGTTCGGGGCCTGTGATCATGCGATCTTCGCCAAGCAACGCGTTCAGCAGTGTTGATTTGCCGGCATTGGGCCGGCCCACAATGGCGAGGCGCAGCGGGCGTTCTGCATCTTCTTCCTCAGCCTCATCTTCTGGCAGCGGGCCAAGCTTGGCGGCGATTTCATCATGCAGATTGCCAAAGCCATCGCCATGTTCGGAACTGACCGGCACCGGGTCGCCCAGGCCCAATTCAAAGGCTTCCATGGCGGCGGTGGTGCCGGCGCGGCCTTCTGCCTTATTCGCGACAACCAGCACCGGCACGCGCATCCGCCTGAGCCAAGCAGCGAAAGCGCGATCCGCGGGCGTGATGCCGGCGCGCGCGTCCATCACAAACAGCACGAGGGAGGCACCGCGCAAAGCGGCCTCAGAACTCGCGCGCATGCGGCCGGGCACGGTATCGGGTGGGGCTTCCTCAAGCCCGGCGGTATCCACCAAGGTCACATCGCGTCCGGCGATGCGCGCGGTCACTTCCTTCCGGTCACGTGTGACGCCAGGCGTGTCATGCACCAGGGCAATGCGCCGCTGCGCCAGCCGATTGAACAGCGTGGATTTGCCGACATTGGGCCGGCCCAGAATGACAATGACGGGCTGCATCAGACCCTTCGGATCAGCCTTCGCCCGCAAAGGCGATCAGGCTGCCATCATCGGTCGCCAGGATCAGCCGCCCCCCCACCACGATCATCGGCAAGGAAAGCGCGCCTGGCAGGCGCTGCCGCGCCAGCACATCGCCATTGGATGGATCAAGCGAAACAAGCTCCGCCAGGCTGGTGCCGACAAAAAGTCGCCCGCCGGCCAATAAAGGAGAGGATAGCTGCACCAGTGGCTGCGGCCGATTGCCCTGCGCCGGCGGGCGGAGCGAAACCGCCCAGCGGGCCATGCCTGTTTCGCGCTGCAAAGCTGCGACTTCACCGGAATCGGTCACGCCAAACACCCATTCGCCTGCGGCCCAGGGCATTTCTGTGCCACCAAATTCGCGTTCCCAAATGCGCCTGCCAGCGCGCAGATCAATCGAAAGCCCGATCCCGCCCATGCCAATGGCAATGACATCATTGCCCGAAATCACCGGCGCGGCGCGCACACTGCCCACATCGGCAAGGCTGGTGCCGCCGGCGGCGGCCAGGCTGTCACTCCAGAGCACCCTTCCATCATTGGCCCGGAAGGCCAGGATTTCACCGGAAGGAAAGCCCGCCACTACAATATCACCAGCAATGGCGGGCGGCGGCAGGCCAAGTGGCACGGTCTGGATTGCCTGGGCACGGTAGCGCCAAAGCACTTTTCCATCTTCGGCCGAAAGCGCCACCAGCGTGCTTTCCAGGGTCGTGACAAAAATCCGGCCATTGGCGATGGAAGCCGCACCGCGCATGGGCGCCTGCAGGCGCACGCGCCATTTAACCGCGCCATCAGCGGCGGAAAGGGCAAGCACCTCAGACAGCACGGTGGTGACAAAAACCGTATCGCCTTCCACGATCACGCCAACGCCGCCGCCATCGCCGCGTTCATTTTCCGGGCGCGTATCAACGCGCCAAAGCCGCGCGCCATTGGCGATGTTGAAGGCGGAAACAAAGCCAGTCGCATCGCCCATGAAAACGCGATCCGCGCTGGCAACCGGGCCGGCGACAACGCGGCGGCGGAAGGAGGTGCCCGTGCCGAAGCTAGCCGACCACGCCTGACGCAGATTGGCACCAAGCGCGATATGCCCGCCCGTATGGCTCGCCACGCCGCCAAGCTGAGGCCAAAGGCTGCGCTGTTCCTGCGGAGGCAGGGCGATCGTCAGCCCGCGCGCTTCGGCATCCGCTTCAACGCTACGATCCGGCAGCGTCATCACCGGCTTGCGTTCACCAACAATTTTCACGCGGCGTTCGCCGAAAATACTATCCAGCGTTTCGCAGCCGGCCAGAAGCCCCGCCGAGCCCAGCAGCCAAGCGCGCCGAGAAATATCCCGCCCTGTCATCCTTCAAGCCCCATCGCCAAGCGTTGTGCCCTTTCGCGGACGCCACGCGGCGCCGTGACATCAGCGGCCAGCGCCTGGAAGGCTAGGCGCGCTTCATCCCGCCTACCGGCACGCAGCGCAATCAGGCCCGCCACTTCGCGCGCCGAGGCATTCCAGGCCGATTCGGGCCTGGCCAGCGGCGTAATGCGCGCGGCCAGCATGGCCAAATCCCCCTGATCAAGCGAACGAATCACCCAAAGCAAGGACGCCAAATCGCGATAAAGCGGATCAGCACTGCTATCGGAGGCAATCGCCTCATAAAGCCGAAGCGCTTCCGGCAAATCCCCGGTTTCGGCCTTGAGCGCAGCAGCGCGCAGCCGGGCCAAATCACGATAGCCAGCAGGCGCCCCGCGCGACGCTTCTTCAAAGCGCTGCGCCATGGATTTGAGGTCCGCGCCTTCGGCTTCCGCCGCGCGATGCGCCGCCATGAAGGCCATGCCGGCCTTTTCAGCCTCCCGCGCTTCATACCAGCGCCAGCTTTGATGGGCGCCAATGCCGGCCAGCACAAAGATCAGCACGCCCAAGACCAGGGTCCCGTAGCGCTTCCAAAGCCGGCGGGCGCGTTCAGCGCGGAGGTCTTCCGCAACCTCGTCAAAGATATCGGGCAAGGGGGTCCTCAAGCATCATGAAGGTCTCGCACAGGGCTAAGGCCTATCGCGGCGGCGGTCAAACGGGGAATTTTGTAGTTATGGGGGTGCCTGGTAATAATTTTAGGAGAAAATTTGCAATTCATTAACTTCTATGGCGTCTCTTGGCCTCATGCAGTTCCCCCGCCCCCTCTGCGCCCTTTTGTTGCTGCTTGCCGGCTGTAATGGTGTTCAAGCCCCTGGCGCGCCCTTGCTGGCCATTCCCGCCGTGATTGAAGGGGCTTCCCTTGTCACCTTACAGCGCGGGGTCGGGGATACGGTGGTGTCGCTGGTCACCGGCCAGGATTGTTCCTATGTCCGGCTCGCCAAGGGGCAGACCTATTGCGCATCAGACCCGCCGCCGCCAGTGCAGCCCGTTTGTACCCGGAGCCTGGGCAAGGTGGATTGCTGGACGACGCCACCTGTGGCCACGCCGCCTTATCGCAATGTGCGCGACGGGCCTTATGAATTGACCGCCGAACAGGAACGCAACCGCACGGCGCGCTGGCCGAAGCTGTTCTGAGTGGTGCCGCCCGGCACCTTTCAAAGAAACTGCGTCAGCCGATAAAACCGCGCGGCACTGCGCCAGAACAAATCAGCCTTTTCCTCAGCCGAGGCGCCAGCGGCGATGCGCTTGAAGGCGTTCCAGCCAACCGCATAGCCATAGCCGCCCTTATCCACCGGGAAATTGCTTTCAAACATGCAGCGGCGCGTGCCGAACAATTCAATGCAGCGTTCCATCCAGGGGCGCCAATGGGCGGCCAATTCCTCGGATGAAGGCGCAATCGCGCCCGCTTCAAGCCCAAAACCCGGCAGCCGCATGCCAAGCCCACCCACCTTCACCATGACATTCTGGCATTGCGCCAGTTCCACCATATTGCGCGACCAGGCGGCGAAAACCTCATCGCGCTTGCCGGCATAGGGGCCGATGCCAAGAATCCCGCCGCAATGATCCAGCACGATCGGGATGTCGGGGAAGGCGCGCGCGAGTGAGGCGAGGCGCGGGATTTGGTGGAAATAAATCCAGGCATCGAAGGAAAGCCCGTTGCGCCCAAGGACGGCGAAGCCAGCGCGGAACGCAGCGCTGTCCATCATGTCTTCCGCCGGCGTATAGGCCGGGTTCAGCATGGCGGGATCAGGGTCCCAGGTCGCGATATGGCGAATGCCGCGAAACCGCCCGCCGGCAGCCGCGATATGCGCTTCCAGCACCGGCTGCACGGCATCCCCCAGCGTCAAATCGGCATAGCCCACAATCCCGGCATTGGCGGCGATATCGCCATAGATGCCGCTGGCGAACATCGCGGCGATGCCGGTGACGAATTCTGTCTCACCCACCGGCTTCAAGGCCTCAGGCCCATCCGCGCGATGCATGGACCGGGCCTGGACATAAACCGTCGCCTTCACGTTATGGCCGCTTTTCAGATCGGCCAGGAATTCATCGTGCAAATAGCGCCAGCCCGGGCGGTCCCATAAATGATGGTGCGGATCAATGATCACCTGCGCGGGGTCCAGGATTTCTTCCTGCCGCGCGGCGAGCCAATCCTCTCGGACGGCAAGGTAATGCTGCACCTGATGTTGGGACATGGCGTGTTCCTGACCGTGTGGCTTTATCCGCCATGGGATGGCGCTTTACGCCAAGCGTCAAGCCTGGGCGAGGCTGGCTGCTTGTTCTATGGTCTGGGCAACATCTGAGGACCCTTCCATGCTCACCAGAAATGCCAAGGGCGTTTTCGTTATTGCGCCCACGCCCTTCCTGCCCGGTGGCGCGCTTGATCTGGCCAGCGCGGATCGCATGACCGATGCCTTTCTGGCTGCCGGCGCCAGTGGCCTGACGCTGCTTGGCGTAATGGGTGAAGCGCCGAAGCTCGATCAGGAAGAAGCGATCAGCTTCGTCAAGCGCGTGATCAACCGCGTGGCGGGGCGCGTGCCGGTGGTGGTGGGTGCCTCGGCGCCTGGTTTCGCCAGCATGCGCGCTGTGGCGCAGGGCGCGCTTGATCTGGGGGCGGCGGGCATCATGGTGGCGCCGGCACCTGGCCTTAAGGGCGATGATGCGGTGCTGTCCTACATCATGCAGGCCATGGATACGGTGGGCGATGCGCCCTTTGTATTGCAGGATTTTCCGCAACTGACCGGCATTCATATCAGCGCTGGCATGGTGGCGCGCGCCGCCGCTGACCCGCGCCTGGTGATGCTGAAGGCCGAAGATTATCCTGGGCTTGATAAGCTTTCCGCCATCCGCCGCATGGAAGCAGAAGGCAAGATGCCGCGCATCAGCATCCTCGGCGGCAATGGCGGGCAATTCCTGCCTGAAGAATTGGGGCGCGGCGCGGATGGCATCATGACCGGCTATGCCTTCCCGGAAATGCTGGCCCAAGTGATTGCGCTGATGGCGGAGGGCAAGCGCGACGCGGCGCAGGATGCCTTTGATCTTCATCTGCCTTTGATCCGCAGCGAATTGCAGCCGGGCCTTGGCCTTGCCATCCGCAAGCACATACTGGCGCGGCGCGGCATTATAGCCCATGCGGCTTTGCGCGCGCCCGGCCCCAAGCTTTCGCCGGAAACCACGGCGGAGATTGATTACCTGCTGGCGCGCCTGCAAGCACGCGGCGGCGCCAAACTTCCCTAACCATCACAAGTTTTACAAACAGGAGGATACCCAATGCCCAAAATCGCCATCGCCGTTGAATTCAAGATCAAGGAAGGCCAGCACGCGGCCTTTGACGCGATCATCCGCGAACATGCCCGCCTGACGCTGCAGGAAGAACCGGGCTGCGAGCGCTTTGATGTGCTGCAACCGCTCGACAAGGATGGAGCGCATGACAAAAGCCGCGTCATGCTGTGCGAGGTTTATCAGGATCGCGCGGCGGTTGATGTGCACACCAAGAACCCGCGCCTTGCCAAGGTGCGCGATGCCTATGCGGCGCTGATCGAAGGCCGCACGCTCACGCTTTGTGAGATGTGAGGCGGCTTCGCCTTTCTCACGCCTCTTTCATCCGCGCTGCAAGCGCAAGATCCTCCGGGCTCATGTCATGGGCCGGGAGGATTGGCACCAGATGATGAGAAGTGTAAAGCTCCCTCAATGCCTGCCAGTCTCGTAGGACGCTTGCATAAATCCAGCGATAGTAATGCAGATTCGCGACATGCTCCTTCGCGGCTTGCGCGCCAATAAGGCTACCGAGCGCCTCAATTTCCAGCCAATTCACGATCAGGTGCAGATGCGTTGAGGAAAGCGTATCAGCGCCTTCGCCGCGCCCGGTGGGCGGATCAGGATAGCGTTGTTCGAGTGCTTCCCATATCGCGCGCCACTGGTCGGTATGCTTGTGGGAATACCACGTCAGATACCAATGCATCTGCTCGTGGATATAGGTTGCGAGCAAGGCAGTCTCAGTGAACAAGGCAGTGTTCAGCCTGATTATCGGATGGCTGTAAGGAAGCACCGTCGGCGCTATGCTGACCTCCTTGCAATATTCATAGGCGCCGAGGTCATACTTTGTGCGGAGCGCGATCAGCCTCTCGCGCATCGCCATGGCCGCACGCTCGGCATGCGACAGGTCAATCCCTATCCGAAGATCGGTCATTGCGCGAAAGGCCCAGGCCCGAAAGCCTACCCCGCCAAAGCCGCCTTCACCGCCGCGAGCGCTTCTGCCGCATTGGCGGCATCCGGCCCGCCAGCCTGAGCCATATCGGGCCGCCCGCCACCGCCCTTGCCGCCGACAGCCGCCGAAGCAGCGCGCACCAAAGCCACCGCATCGGCGCGGCCCTTGGCGGTTTCCGCCACCGCAACAACAATACTCGCCTTACCCTCAGCCGTACTGATCAGCGCGACAACATCCGCCGTGCCACCCTTCAAAATGGCTTCAGCCAGGCCCTTCAAATCGCGCGGCGGCACTTCGCCAAGGTCGCGCAGCGAAAGCCGTAGCCCGGCCACTTCCTCAATCTCCGCCCCGCCGCCGCCGGTCGCGAGCTTCTTGCGCAGCTCCGCCACATCGCGTTCCAGCTTGCGGCGTTCTTCAACCAGCGCCGCGATGCGCCCGGCCAATTCGCCCGGCTGCGCCTTCAAAACAGCCGCCGCCGCCGTCAGGCTTTCTTCCATTTCATTGATGTACGCCAGCGCAGCATCACCCGTCACGGCTTCCACGCGCCGCACCCCGGCACTCACCGCGCCTTCGGCAATGATCTTGAACAGGCCGATATCGCCGGTGCGCTTCACATGCGTCCCGCCGCAAAGTTCCAGCGAATAAACGCCGTGCTTGTCGGTCGCTGCCGGGTCATGGCCCATGCCGACCACGCGCACTTCTTCGCCGTATTTTTCACCAAACAGCGCCATGGCGCCGGCTTCCACCGCTGCCTCTGGTGTCATCAACCGCGTAATTACCTCGGCATTCTCGCGAATGCGGGCATTCACCTCCGCCTCCACCCAGGCGAGTTCTTCGGCTTCCATGGGCTTATTGTGGGAGACATCAAAGCGCAGCCGATCCGGCGCATTCAAGCTGCCCTTCTGCGCGACATGCGTGCCCAAACGCCGGCGCAAAGCCTCATGCAACAAATGCGTCGCTGAATGATGCGCGCGGATATTGGACCGGCGCGCATGCTCCACCGTCGCACTCACCGCCATGCCGGGCTTGGCTTCGCCATGCACAACTTTGCCCAGATGTACGAAAAGATTGCCGAGCTTCTTTTGCGTATCACGGATTTCAATCCGGCAGGCATCACCCGCGACAATCACGCCCGTATCACCCACCTGGCCACCGCTTTCGGCATAAAATGGCGTTTGGTTCAGCAGCACCGCAACTTCGGTGCCCACCGCGGCGTGATCCACCACCTTGCCATCCACCACCAGCGCGGTGATCTCGCCTTCCGCGACTTCGGTGGAATAGCCGAGGAATTCGCTGGCGCCGATCTTTTCTTGCACATCGAACCAGAGGCTCTCGGTCGCCGCTTCACCGCTGCCGGCCCAGGCCGCGCGGGCGCGGCGCTTCTGTTCGGCCATGGCGGCGTTGAAGCCTTCCACATCCACCGCGCGGCCTTCTCCGCGCAAAGCATCCTGCGTCAGGTCCAAGGGAAAACCGAAGGTATCATACAAGCGGAAAGCGATATCGCCAGGCAGGGTCTGGTTTGACCCAAGCTTGCCGGTTTCTTCAGCCAAAAGGTGCAGGCCGCGTTCCAGCAGGGACCGGAAGCGCGTTTCCTCAAGCCGGAGCGTTTCAGAAATCAGCCCCTCAGCGCGCACTAATTCCGGATAGGCCGTGCCCATTTGCCGGATCAGCGAAGGCAGGATGCGATGCATCAAGGGCTCACGCGATCCCATCATATGGGCGTGCCGCATGGCGCGGCGCAGGATGCGGCGCAGCACATAGCCACGGCCTTCATTGGAAGGCAGGACGCCATCGGCAATCAGAAAGGCGCCAGCGCGCAAATGGTCTGCCACCACGCGGTGGCTCGACCGGAACGGGCCATCAGGGTCTTGGCTGGTCGCTTCCGCACTTGCCAGGATGATCGCGCGCAAAGTGTCCGTGTCGTAATTATCGTGCTTGCCTTGCAGAATGGCGGCGAAGCGTTCCAGCCCCATGCCGGTATCAATGGAAGGCCGTGGTAGAGGATTACGCGTGCCGGCGGGTTCTTCCAGGAACTGCATGAAAACCAGGTTCCAGATTTCGATGAAGCGATCCCCATCCTGATCGGCGCTGCCGGGCGGGCCGCCGAAAATCTTGTCGCCATGGTCGAAGAAAATCTCGGAACAGGGGCCGCAGGGACCGGTATCGCCCATGCGCCAGAAATTGTCGGAAGTCGGGATGCGGATGATGCGATCATCGCCGATCCCCGCGACCTTTTTCCAGATATCGGCAGCGTCTTCATCTTCCGAATAGACGGTCACCAGCAGCCGGTCCTTGGGCAGCGCGAAATCCTTAGTCAGCAATTCCCAGGCATAGGGGATGGCCTGGTCCTTGAAGTAATCGCCGAAGGAGAAATTGCCGAGCATTTCGAAAAACGTGTGATGGCGCGCGGTATAGCCGACATTGTCCAAATCATTGTGCTTGCCCCCGGCACGGACGGATTTTTGTGCCGTGGTGGCGCGGGAATAGGGGCGCTTTTCCTGGCCGGTGAAGACATTCTTGAACTGCACCATGCCGGAATTGGCGAACATTAGCGTGGGATCATTGCGCGGCACCAGCGGGCTGCTTTCCACCACCTCATGGCCATTGCGACGGAAGTAATCCAGGAAGGTCGCACGAATATCATTGCTGCTGGTCATGTTTCGCCCATCGGGTCCGCGTTTTCGAAGTGCGGAGAGGTAGCGCGCAGCGCCCCGCGCGTGAAGGGGTGGGGCGCTAGTGCCTTGCTGTGAAAGGCTGTTTCAGCGCCCTGGCCAAACCTCGGGCCGCACGGCAAGCGCGCACATCAGCCCATAAGCAGTGATGCCAAGCGCCACCGCAATGAATTGGCCCGTGAGCCCAAGCCCCGCCACATCCATCAGCAAGGCACCGCCCAGCACCGCAAGCCCCACACGGGTGACTGCTGCCAGCACCGGCCAGCGCATCCGCCCTGCACCCATGGCGGCGAAGTAAAGCGCCATGCCCAGGCCGAAACCAGGCAAGGCCCAGCCGATGATGCCCAGTGCCTCGGTCGCAATCGCCGCCACGGCAGCGTCACTGGCAAAGGCCGCCGCCACTTGGGCGGGGAAAAGGGCGATGCCAAAGCCGATCACGCCCGTGACCGCAAAGGCCAAAGCGCCGCCAGTCCAGGCGATGCGCCGCGCCTCATCCCAATCGCCCGCGCCAACCGCCCGCCCGACCAGGGCCGTGAGCGCGGAGCCTATGCCAAAAGCCAGCGGGATCATCAGGAATTCCATGCGCGCTGAAATGCCATAGGCCGCAATCGCCGCCGGGCCGAAAGCGGCGATGCGCGCCGTGACCAGGATGGTGGCCAGATTGGCCAGCGTTGCCATCACGCAGGCAACCAGCCCCACCGCCAGAATGCGCCCAAACAGCGCGCGGCTGAGCGGCGCGCGAAAATCCGGCACAAACCCGGCACCGCCGCGCAGCACCACAAAGGCCATGATCAGCGCGGAAGCAGTCATACTGAGCGCGAAGGCCACGCCGGCGCCGGGCAAGCCGAGCCCGAGCGGTTCCATGAACAGCCAGGCGAGTGGCGGGAAGATCAACCACCCCCCCACTACACCCCGCGCCGCCAGGGCATGTCGCCCGCCACCGCGCAGGATGGACGCCAAGGTATTGGCCATCCAGGCCGGCAGAGCGCCGGCACCAAAGGTCCAGGCGGCATAGGCAGCGCCTGCTTCCGCCGCCCCCGCGCCGCCGATCAGGCCCAGGATCGCGCGCGGAAACAACAGAAAAGGCAGGGCGAAAAGCGCCGCACCCGCACAGGCGATAATCAGCGCATGGGCCGCCAGCGCCGCCGCTTCATCGCGCTTCCCGCCGCCCAAGGCGCGCGCAATGGCGGAGACCACACCGCCCCCCATGGCGCCGGCCGACATTTGGGAAAGCAGCAGTGTGAAGGGCAGCACCACCGCCCAGCCCGCCAAAGCCGCCTGGCCCTGCCGCGCCGCGAGCCAGGGCTCGATCAATTGCGCAACCACCTGCGTTGCCGCCAGCAAGCTGGTTGGCGCCGCAAGGGCGAGGATTTGGCGCAGGCGCCCTGCCCCGCTAGTCACGGGAAAGCCGCCGAGTCGCACCTGAAAAGCATGTCCCCATGCCCCATCGGAGCCCCCAAGAGCCCCGCTGACAAGGGCGAATCGGGGGTTTTCCACAGATTTCTTTGGCGCGACGCTTCATAGAACTTGTGTGTCCGCCCCCTTTTCCCTACCGTATCTTGTGTTGGGGAGATCAAAGGGGGGTTCTTCATGGATTGGACGCAAGAAGCGATTGAGCGGCTGCGCGCCTTCTGGGCCGAAGGGCTTTCGACGGCGGAAATCGGTCGCCGCATGGGCATTTCAAAAAATGCCGTGGTGGGCAAGGCGCATCGGTTGAACCTGTCATCTCGGCCAAGCCCGATCCGGCGTGACCCGCAGGAAAGGCGCACCACGCCAAGCCCGCGCCCACCCCGTCAGGCGCCTGTGGCCCGGCCAATGCCAAGCGCGCCGGTCATGCGCCCGCAGGCCCCGTCCCCGCAAGCCGCGCCGGTGGTGCTGGTGGCCCCGCCCCCAGCCGCCATCCGCAACCCAGCGCCACCGCGCCCGCGCCTTGGTGGGTCCCGGACCTGCTGCTGGCCGATCGGGGAGCCCGGCACCCCGGAATTCCGCTTCTGTGAGGGCGATCCCATGTCCGGCAAGCCCTATTGCGCGGAACATGCCGCCATTGCCTATGTGAAGCCGCGCGAGAAGGAACGCCGCGAAGACGCGGCCTGAGACCTTTCCTCATATACGCAAGACGGGGTGACTGCCTTGCAGTCATCCCGTTTTTTTATGCGAGCAACCGGGCTACAGGGCGGCCATGAATACTGTCCTTGCCGGCGTCTTGTTGCAGCTTTTGGCGCTGGCGCTGTTTGTCGCCATGGATACGCTGCTCAAGCTGATGACCCTCAGCTTCGCCGTGCCGCAGCTCATGTGGGCGCGCTTTCTGTTCAGCTTTATCGCCGTCACCATCGCCATGCGGGTGATTACGGGCAGCCTCCCCTGGCGGTCCCGCGCGCCTGGGCTGCAAACCATTCGCAGCCTATTATTGGCGGCCTGCAATTTCCTGTTCTCCTCGGCCCTTGTGCATATCCCGCTCGCGGATGCGACCGCGGTGGGCTTTGCGTCCCCGCTTTTCACCTTGGCGCTGGCGGCGGTCTGGCTGAATGAGCGGATCAGCCCCTGGCGCTGGTTCGGCATGGGGCTTGGCTTTGCCGGCGTGGTGATCCTGCTCCGCCCGCCCTTTCTGTTCGCCGGGGAGCCCGCACATTGGGCCATGCTTCTACCGCTCGGTGCTGCCGCGCTTTTCGCCGTCTATCAGATCCTGACCCGTAAACTTGCCACTTTGGACGATACCCGCACAACCATCCTGCATACATCTTTTGCGGCGACGCTGCTGACATCGGCCTCGCTACCCTTTGTTTGGGTCTGGCCGAGTGCGCTTGATTGGTTGGCTTTGGTGCTGCTGGGGCTGCTGGGCGGTGCATCCCATGGGCTTTTGGTTCTGGCCTTTGCGCGTGCGCCGGCCAGCCTGCTGGCACCGCTTTCCTATACGCAGATGATCTGGGCGGTGGTGGCGGGCGTGCTGGTCTTTGGCGATGCACCGGATGGCATTACCCTGCTTGGCATGGTTGTGATCGCGATCAGTGGGGTGCTGGTTGCGGTCTCCGGCAAAGACAGAAAGACTTGACACATTTGGTGTCAGATTTGGCCTGCAATCCCAAAACCTAGCAAAAAGATTGACGAGACCTTATTTGCGGTGTTCATGACCTCGCATTCAGGCGCAGAGAATCAGGACTCCAATGGCAAATATCGGTCTCGCAAAGGTGGCGGAAGAACGGGGTCACGCGCGTGAAGCGCTGGATGCCGATAGCGTGCGCGAAGCCTATCGCCGTTGGGCGGGGGTTTATGATCTGGTCTTTGGCGGCGTTTCCGCTTTCGGGCGCAAGCGCGCGGTGGAAGCTGTCAATCGCCTCGCTGGTCCGCGCGTTTTGGAAGTGGGGGTTGGCACTGGCTTGGCGCTGCCGCTTTACCGGCGCGATTTGCAGGTGGTTGGCATTGATCTGTCGCGGGATATGTTGGCCAAGGCCCATGAACGTGTCGCGCAAGACAAGCTTTCCCATGTGCGCGGCTTGGTTGAAATGAACGCGGAAGAAATGGCCTTCGAAGACTCTTCCTTCGATATTGCCGTTGCGATGTTCACCGCGAGTGTCGTGCCCGATGCGCGCCGGCTTTATGCGGAAATGTCGCGCGTGGTGCGGCCTGGCGGGCATATGCTGTTCGTCAATCACTTCGCGGCGGAAGGTGGTCCGCGCTGGTGGATTGAACGCGCCATGGCGCCGCTTTCTCGCCGGCTGGGCTGGCACCCGGATTTCGCGCTGCGTGATTTGCTGAACCCGGAAGATGTGACCGTGGAAGCAATGGAACCCTGCCAGCCGGGCGGCATTTTCACGCTGCTGAGCGTGCGGGCCTATCAGTAATTTTGTGCGCGAGATCAGTTTCGTTCATCAGACCACGAACCTATTGCCGAATAGGATGGCGAACTGGGTTTTGGCCTCGCACCACTCGCGCGGCGGTCGCTTCCATGCTTCGACCGCTCGATTGAGAACAAGGTATAGCAGCTTCATCGCGGCCTCGTCACCCGGGAAATGGCCTCTCGTCAGGGCAATCGCTTGAAAGTAGCAGGGATTCCCAAGTTCATCGTACGGTGATTCATGGACTACCTCGATTCTTTGAGGCTCCCCCATGTCTTCTGTATCGCTCCTCGATCATTTTTCTG
>JADCGA010000025.1 GCA_020249265.1 Roseomonas sp. | reverse complement strand
TGCACCTGGAAAATGCGCTTGGCCAAATCAAGGCCTATGGTGGTAATGTTCATGGCGGACGGCTCCTGTTCCGTAGGGTTACTCCAAGACGCCCTCACTTTGGCACGTGATGCCGTAAAATGGGGGCCGTCCACCCCATCAGTCCCAGCGGATTTCGCCATTCTCCGGCACGCCATCACCGTCATCGAGCCAATAGCCGAGATCGACGGCATGGCCCGTCAAATGCCGGCTGTTCATGGTGCGCGAGGCACCAAGCGCGACCAGCTTGGCTTGCCTTTCGCGGGACCGCAGCCCTTCCAGCACAATGAAGGGTGCGGCCTTACGCGCCTCAATCACCACCCGCACCAGATGGGGATGCACGCCTTGCATGCGTTCATGGTCACGCGCCATCAGGTTCGTCATGTTCACGCCCCCGCCGCCGGAACGCGGTTGAGCCAGACGCGCACTGTGGCATCGGCAGCCAGCGCGGCCTGGGTGGAGATGCCTACCTGGAAATTGCCGGTGGCGGTCGCGGTAATGCGCCGGTTGGTATTGTCCCAGAACACCCGCACGCCAGCGGCGATGGCAAGCGCCGGTTCCTTGGTGAGGTCGAACACGCCCGTGGTCCCGGCCTCGATCATGGCGTTCTGCACACCATCCACGGCGGCGACGCCGAACAGCGCACCGACCAGGACGCCCTGGCCAGAGCTGACGCCTGTCGCATAGGGAACGGCAATCGCCAGGCTATTGCCTGGCTGGATGAAGTTACGCATGGGGAATTCTCCTTCTGGTGAGGGATGGGGTGGTTGAAACTGCCGCCGAGATGTGTTACATGTAACGATATATCAGGAGGTGCCCGATGGCTCGTTCCGCCGTTCGTTCACGTGTTGCCGCGCATCGCGCCCAATTGCGTGCGCGTGGCCTGCGCCCAATTCAGATTTGGGTCCCGGATACGCGCGCGCCTGGCTTTGCAGAGGAGGCGCGGCGCCAATCGCTGCTCGTCGCCGCCGAGAGCGATTTTATCGACATGATGGATTTCATTGAACGCAACGAGCCTGAGCCCGATGACGTCCACGGCCGCGATGCAGATGCGTCGCGGTGACATTGTGTTGATCGCGGATCGCGCGGGCGGCGATTACGCCGGCAAGCCCCGCCCGGCGGTGATAGTCCAGTCCGAGTTATTTCAGGAAACAGGGTCTATTGCAGTCTGTCTTTTGACTGCACAGGAAACTGGCGCACCGTTACTGCGTATTCCGATCTCGGCCACGCAAGCGAGTGGACTTGATCGGCCGAGCTCCATTGCAGCTGAAAAATTGACTGCGGTGCGCCGCGACCGGATCGCGCGCAGCATTGGTCGCATTAGTGACGACGAGGCATTGGCCTTGAACCGCAGCCTCGCCGTGTTTCTGGGCTTTGCGTAGAGGTCGGGCTTAAGTTTCTGAGGCGCATCACACGCCCGGATTGAACCAGGCCCCGCGCCAATCAATGGCGCCGACGCCGAAGTCGAAGATCACGCTGACCTCAACACCATCCACGCCGGAGACTGGGCCGGTGGTGACTTGCGGTCCCTCTGCGCCATTCAGATAACCATAGACATAGACCGGTGCGGTCGGCGGATCGGCAAACAGGTACCAGCGGTTATTCGGGATCAGTGGTTCGACCAGCGGCTGTACAAAGCCCGCATAGATATTGGCGTGGCTGACCTGCGTGGCGCCGACACTCACCGTCAATTGCCGCGCGGGCAATTCAAGGCTCGGGCCGACTAGTAGCTTCATGGCGTTGCCGACAGAAATCGGCAGGCCATCCAGCGTCTTTTGCCGCAGGATCGCAGCACGACCGGCAGCAAGGTTATTGATGTCCAGCGCGCTACCAGCCGCCGCCTTATTCAACCGCGCGGCGGCCGTGCCGAATACCGCAGCCGGGCCGTTCGTCAGTGTCGGACCATCGCCATTCGCCTGATTGAGCAGCGCATATGCGGTGGCATTCTCGAAATCTGCCACGCGCCGGCCAATGGCGGCGGCGAAATCCGTGAAGGCACCCAGGTCATCATTCACCAGCATGGGCCGCGTCACGCGGATGCGCCGCGCGAAGGTTTGCAGCAGGACGATCTCCTGGCTTTCCGACATGGTGCCAGCCTGGATTTCACCATTCTCCATCAGCGGCATGAGCGTTGGGAAATCACCCACCCGCAGATGCCGGTGCGGCTTGAAGTCGCGGAAATCACGCCGCAGGAAGATCTGCCGATAGCTGGGCGCTGCCGGCTGATAGGCCGCCAGCAGCATCTTGTTCGCCGCCGCCGAGAGCAGCAGCGGAAAGTCGGAAGTGGTGTGAAAGGCGCGCTCGGCGAGCAGCGTCGGGTTGCGCGGGACATTACGTTCACCGCGAACCCGCAGCAATTCGCCGATCATGTCCGAGGGCCGCCAGCCCATGAATTCGGCATGGCGCCCCGCACTCTGCGGCTGGTAGCCCGGCATGCTGCGCGTGGCCAAGGCTTCGGCCATGGCGTCAAGAATCTCCGAGGGCGAGTCATGGCCCGGCCCGGTTTCTGGACGTGCGGGAACGGAAGGCGGTACAGCACTTTTTACCATGGCGTCGAACAGGGACCGGCGCGCCTGGTCCGGGTGCCAGCCGCGGTCAACAGCCTCGCGTCGGATATGCGCGGCGGTCTCGGTGCCGACCAGGGCGCGGGCGGCCTCGATGGCGCCATCAATGCCAGAGATACGCTCGCGCTCGGTGCGTTGTGCCTCGGCTCGGAGCGCTTCAAGGTCAGGCGGCGTTTCCACCGTGGTGGTTGCGGGGGGCGACGCGGCAGGCGGCGCCGAAGGGGCTGCCGGGGTTTCCGGCGTCGTCTCGGTCATGGGGATTTCCTCGTCAGGCAGGGCAGGTTCAATGGCAAAGGACGGCGCGCCCTGCGGCGCCGCGCCACGCACTTGCGCATCCCGATCAACGGGGATGGGCACAATGGAGATCTCGAAAGGTTCCCAATCCACGGCGCGGTAGATCATCTCGCCGCTCACCGGATCGGGTCGCTGGTCATAGCGATGCACGCGATAGCCGATGCTGACAGCGCGCAGCGTGCCATCGGCAATGCGCTGCCAAAGCGGTTCCACATCGGCAGCGGCAGAGAATTGCAGCCGCGCATGGCCGCGCCCGCCTTCAAGCCTGGCGGCAATCACACGCCCCAGCACATCACGCGCATCGCTACTGCGGTGCGTGTTCAGCACCGGCGCATTGCCAGAGCCGAGCTGCGACATGCGCACCGCATTGGGCGACATGTCCAATTCCTCGGTGATGCCGCCAAGGGACGGGACAAAGTTGCGCGCCCGCGCGCCGGTGGACCAGACGACCTCAACCGTGCGGGCGGCACGATCCACGGTGGCGGGTGCGGTGATGGCGCGGCGGGCGGTGATCGTTTGCCCATCGGTGGGAAGTCGATCGGGCAAAGCGGGATCAACCGGCGCGGGATCGCTCCCGCCCGGGTCGGTGGTTTCGGTCATGTCTAGCCCTATGCTGTTTGGGTATCTGGTGGCGTTGGCGCTGCCGCCCCGGCCGCGCCGGTCGCGGCGATTTCCACCGCCGCCATTTGCGCCGCGTCCTGCGCGCCGCCGGATTTGGCCACACGCCGCGGATCGGTATCAAGGGAGATACCAGCCGCATCGAGCGCGGCATTGGCTTCACGGATCATCTCGACCGCCGAGCGGAAATCATAGCCAAAGGCACCGGCGGCTTCAGGCTGCGGCACAAAGCCGGCACGTACCTGGGCGATCAGTGCGGTGGTGTCTTTCAGCGGATCAATCATCTCATGCGCCGGCGGCACATGCGCGACACCCTTGGGCATGGCATCGCCCCACAGCCCCAGCAAAGTTCCCTGGACGTGAAAGCGCTCCGCGATGGGCCGCACCAGCATCGGGATCAGCATGCCGTATTGCACCTGTTCGCACAGCCGGCGGAATTCGATCTTGCCGGCGCGGAGGCTCGAGTAATTCGCCTGGGTCAAATCGCCGGAGACCTGGTCGTATGTCAGACCAGCACCGACAGCGGCGGCTTCAAGCGAGCGTCGCGCGAAGGCGGTATGCGACCCACCGCCGGAGGGGTTCACCACACTTACATCACCCTGGCCACGCCGGTAGAGGATCATCCCTGGTTCGAAGCTTTCCACTGCACGGCCTTGCGCGTCGCGTAGCAGGCCAGGGTTGGCGTCGCTTGGTTTGGTCAGCGTTTCCTCGCCATCATCAGTGACCACGGCGGCGAGGCAGGCCTCGATCTTGGCCTTCATCAGCAGTGCTGCTTCATAGTCGCCAAGGTCACGCAGCCGGAGCAGCACGGGCGCAAGCCAAGAGACATCGCGTAATTGTCCCGGGCGCCGCTTGCGAAACACATGCAACACATCGCGTGCGGGGATGAAATTACTCGCCAGCCGCGCGCCAGGCAGCATCCAGGCGCCGGGATGGGTTGGGAAAAGCCAATAGCCAATCGGCTCGCCAAAATTCCCAAGCGCGATGCCCTGAATGGTCGGCACGCCATTCACCACGCCATTGCGCGCCGTATCCAGATGGTCGCTTTCCAGCACCTGTAAGCTGAGGCCGATGGGGTTCCGCGGCGAAGTCGGCACGCTCAGCAGCCGGATGAAGCATTCGCCGCTTTCCACGACCGCACGCATGGCCAGGGCTTGCAGACCGTAGAGATCAAGCTTGCCCTCAGCATCGCAGGCAGAGCTTTCCGCCCAGGCCTGCCAGGCCGCGCCATGCGCCGTCTCCGGCCAGCGCGTCGTAATGCCCGCACCGACCGCATTGCCGGTCCAAAGATCCACGATGCGCGCGGCATAGGGGTCATTGCGCACAGCATCGCGCGCGCGGCGTGCAACGCTGGCGGCGGCCATGCCGACCTCGCCATTCACGCTGCCGCCCGAGGGCGACCAGGCCGAGGCG
>JADCGA010000024.1 GCA_020249265.1 Roseomonas sp. | reverse complement strand
CAAGGCAGAACTGGTCTGGCGCAGGACATGGGAAACCCGCCGCCAAGCTGAAACAAGCATCTTTCAGTATATCAACGGCTTCTATAACCCGCGCCGAAGGCATTCAGCTTTGGGAGGCAAAAGCCCCCTGGCCTTCGAACGACAGGCAGCCTAAACGAGTAATCGGAGCGGCATAAATACGTGACAGGTCCAGTCATCACAATTGCCCTTGCCACTCATTAACGACCGCAACCCGTGTTCGCGCAGGAGTCTCTGGTAATCGTGCGAACAGTATTGGCTGCCACGGTCGCTATGGAAAATGCAGCCCCGCGGCGGGGAGCGTAGCGCGATGGCCATTTTCAGCGCGCGGATCGCCAGATCGCGTTTCAGGCGATCGCTAACGGCCCAGCCGATACATCAACGGCTTCTACAACAACCGTCTGCCCCATTCGAGCCTTGACGGGCAGACGCCGGACGAGGCCTATCTCACCGCGCTGCCATCAATCCCGATGGCGGCGTAACCGAAGCACAAATACACTTGGGAAACGCCCAGGAACTGTTCAAACTAACCGAGCCGGTCCTTACCTACCCCGGCCTCTTCCACCAGCCCTGCCGCTTGGGCCGGGCCACTTCGGCCCCATCACCCAGCACCACCGGCTGAATCGCCGGCCCGATCACTGGCTCCGCCTTTTCCGGCTGAGGCGCCGGGGCGGGTTCAGCAGCCACAGGCGCGGGCGCGGGTTCCGGCGCTGGCGGTTCAACGGGCGCCGGCGCTTCCACCACAGGTGCCGCTTCCGCCACCACCGGCGCAGCCTCAGCCACCGGCACGGCTTCCGCCACAGGCTCAGGCGCCGGCGCGGCGGGGGCAATCCGCCGAGCAGTCGCGGCAGCGCGTTCCGCCGCTTCTTCGGCTGCTGCCATGGCGGCGAAGACATCATCAATCTGCCCGGCAAAGGGGTCTGCCGGGGTCGGCCCCACATAGCGCGGCGCCGGGGCTTCTTCCGTCATTTCTGGCGCGGCTTCCTCGGCCAGGCGCTCACGCGGGCCATCCTCACGGCGCCGACGCCCACCACGGCGGCCTCGGCGACGCGGACGATCCTCACCCCCGGCGGCGCCTTCAGCGGCCTGGGCTTCATCCCGGGCAGGTTGGGCCTCACCTTCCGGCATATCGCCGGCTTCTGCTGCTGCTTCGGCGCCTTCTTCGCCTTCGCCATCACCCTCGGCTTCACCGCCCTGCGGCCCACCCTCACGGCGGCCACCACGGCGGCGGCGGCGGCGGCGGCGACGGCGTTCACCTTCCTCGGCGGTTTCCTCACGCGCTTCGGCGCTCGGGGCGTCCGCTTCCTCTTCCTCGATCTCCGGCGCGATGTCTTCGACTTCCGGCGCGTAATCCATGCGCAGCGCCGAAGGCCCGGCGGCCACCGCCATGGGCTCAGCCGCGCGCAGGCGTTCAATGCGCAGCGCCGGCCCCATCAGCTTTTCATCGGGCTGAAGGAAAACACTCATGCCGAAACGCGCTTCAATCTCAGAAAGCCGGTCGCGCTTGCGGTTCAGCAGCCACAGCGCAACTTCGCTCGCGACATGCACGTTGATTTCGGCGGCGCGGCGCTTGGCACCTTCTTCCTCAATCGCGCGCAGTACCTGAAGCGCGCTGCTTTCCACGCCGCGAATCGTACCGCGGCCCAGACAATGCGGGCAGGTGATGAAGGTCTGTTCCGCGATGGAAGGGCGAAGGCGCTGGCGGCTCATTTCCAGCAGGCCGAAATGGCTGATCCGGCCCACCTGAATACGCGCGCGGTCGTGGCGGAGCGATTCCTTCAACCGCCTTTCCACCATGGCGTTGTTGCGGTTTGATTCCATATCAATGAAATCAATCACAATCAGCCCGGCCAGATCCCGCAGGCGCAATTGGCGCGCGATTTCATCCGCCGCTTCCATATTGGTGCGCAGCGCCGTGTCTTCGATATGCCGGTCACGCGTGGCGCGGCCCGAATTCACGTCAATCGCCACCAAAGCTTCGGTCTGATTGATCACGATGTAGCCGCCGGAGCGCAGCTGCACCACGGGAGAATGCATGGCATCCAATTGGGCATCAACATTGTGGCGCGCGAAAAGCGGCACGGCATCGCGGTGCATCCGCACCTTATTCGCGTGCGATGGCATCAGCATGCGCATGAATTCGCGCGCCTGCTGGAAGGCACCATCGCCTTCCACCATCACCTCATCAATGTCGCGGCCATAAACATCGCGGATGGACCGCTTGATCAGATCCGCTTCCTCATAAATCAAAGCGGGCGCGGTAGAAGCCAAGGTTCGCTCGCGGACGCCGTCCCAAAGCCGCAGCAGATATTCGCAATCGCGCTGGATTTCAGGCTTAGGCCGTTGCGCGCCGGCGGTGCGTACAATCAGCGACATGCCCTGCGGCAATTGCAGATCATCCATCACTTCACGCAGCCGCTTGCGATCCGCGGCTGAGGTGATCTTGCGCGAAACGCCACCACCGCGCGGGGAATTGGGCATCAGCACGCTAAAGCGCCCGGCAAGCGACATATAGGTTGTCAGCGCCGCGCCCTTGCCGCCACGTTCTTCCTTCACAACCTGCACCAGAATGATCTGGCGCCGGCGGATCACGTCCTGGATTTTGTAATGGCGCAGGAAGCGCGGCGGGATGCGGCGCTCACGGCGTTCTTCTTCCGTCTCGGCAGGGCCTTCGCCGCCAATGATCTCGGGCGGGGTCTGGTCTTCTTCGGCGGGCAATTCCTCAACGCGGCCAAGATCAGCGGCCTCGGCGGGCTCATCGCTGGTGGCTTCCGGCGCGGCGCTCAGGCTTTCGCTTTCAATCGCGAGAGGCTGAGCAGCTGCAGGGGCTTCGGGTTCAGGCGCATCCTCTGCCGATGCTTCAGCGGCGGGCGCCGCTTCGCCATTTGGTTCTGAAGCTGGGGCTTCGCCATTGGCGTCTTCCGCTGGCTGCCAGGCTTCATTGCTTTCGCCATTCCAGGCGGCGCGGTCCATCGCACTTTCCGGCGGCAGGTCGGCCTCATCCTCGGCGCGGGCTTCGGCTTCCTGCATCTCCAGCAGGCGCTGACGATCCGCCACGGGGATCTGGTAGTAATCCGGGTGGATTTCGCCAAAGGCCAGGAAGCCGTGGCGGTTGCCGCCATATTCCACAAAGGCCGCTTGCAGGCTGGGTTCTACCCGCACCACTTTGGCCAAATAGATATTGCCCTTCAGGGCGCGGCGTTGCGTTGTTTCAAGGTCAAATTCGTCGAGGCGATTGCCATCCATCACCACAACCCGGGTTTCCTCGGGGTGGGATGCATCTATCAGCATGCGCTTGGTCATGGGGTGGGGTCTCCGCGCCGCGGCGGTGCCGCCGGCGCAATTGCGTGGGGAGGCCCGAACAAGGTCCGATATGCGGCGCTGCGTGCAAAAGCATGCTACGGCGAAGACCTTCTTCGGCGGGACCGGCGCCTTGGCGGCGCAGCGGTCCCTGGGTGGGCGCACCTGGATCCTGCCCCGGGAACCCTTGGACCATCGTGGCAACGAAGGTCACAGGCGCAGGCGGGACGGCGGGCGCGACGGGGGCCATGGCCATAAGGGCTTTGACTTTCGCGCGCCTCGGGCCGCGCCGGCGAGAAGGAAGGGCCGTCCCCCGGCGAAACCACAAAGCCGACGCCAAAGGCGCGGGCCTGGAGGCCGGGGGGCTGAACATCGAGGGCCGCGCTGCCCCAGGAGGGCTTCATGCGCCAGGCGATGCCGCCGGAATTCTCGCCCGCAGCGGATGCCGCCGGGGCGAGTCAGCATAGTCCCTGCCCGCAGCCACCACAAGGGCAAGCTTGGGAAGGGAGGCACCCGTTGCTCAGGGTGCCTCAATCGGAAAAGGCGTTACCCTGCCCCTTCGATCACATTGCCGAAGCGTTCCCAGCTTTGCCCGCTCCAGCGCTGCAACTGCATCTGCCGGATCACGTTGTAATTGTCCGGCTGGGTCTGCACCTTGATGCCAGGAAGCAGCGTTGCGACATCCATCGGGCGGATATTGCGCGCCTGGTTCATGACATTCTCGCGGCTGAAATCATTGCCGCATTGGCGGAGCACCTGGATCATGGTGGTGCCAACCCCGTAGCCATAGGTAAAATTGTTGTCGCCCAAATCGCCATCCGGCACAAAGCGGCGCATGAAGTCGCGCCATTCATTCATGCCCGCATCCTGCGCCCAGGCGGGATCGGATTGGTCCTTCCGGTAATCGGAGGTGATGAGGCCAATGCCCTTCTCAGCCCCAGCCGGCTGCATCACCACGCCGACGGAAACCGACACATTGGTCATGAACATCATGGGCCGCCAGCCAATATCATGCACGCGGCGAATGGCCTGGGCGGCAAAGCGCGGCACGACGCCGCAAATCAGCACATCAGCACCAGAGGCCTGAAGCTGCACAATTTGGCTGTCAATCGTGGGATCGGTCGCTTCATTGGTGGCGGTGACCACCATGGACCGGAAGCGATCCTTAAGCACATCCTGCACGCCATGCAGATAATCGCGCCCGAAATCATCATTCTGATAGAGCAGCGCGATCTTTGCATTGGGGCGCTGTTCCAGCGCGTATTTGGTATAGATCTGGGCTTCCACCCGGTAGCTTGGTTGCCAGCCGATGGTCCAGGGGAATTCGCGCGGATTGGCCCATTTATCGGCGCCGGTCGCCAGGAACAAATGCGGCACGGAACGCTGATTGACATAGCGATGCACCGCGCTGTTTGTCGGCGTGCCAAGCTGATTGAACAGGAAGGCAACGCGGTCGCGTTCCACCAGACGGCGCGTCTGTTCCAGGGTGCGCGGCGGCTGATAGGCATCATCATAGACGGTGAATTTGATGCGCCGGCCCGCGACGCCGCCCGCATCATTCAGGCGCTTGAACATCGCTTCCAGGCAGCGCGAAATCACCGAATAGGATGAAACCGGGCCAGACAGCGCATTGGTGCTGCCGATATGGATTTCGGTTGCGGTGACGCCAGGCGCCTCCTGCGCGGCGGCGATATTGGGCGCGGCCAGCGCACCAGCGCTGCCAGCCAGAAGAAGACGACGTGAGATGGTCATGGTGAATTCCTCTCCGCTTATTTTGGTTGTGGGTTTCCAGGCGGTGAAAGCCGGGCCAGGATGCGGCGTACTAGGCCGGCAAAGCCTTCAGGCAGAACGAACAGAAAAATGATCAGGATCATGCCATAGATCACGCCGGGCGCGGCGCGGCTAATGCTCTCCGCGATATTCGGCACAAAAAGCACGAATAACCCGCCAAAGATTGATCCCAGGATGGAAGCGACCCCACCCACCACCATGCCGACAAAAAACGTGATGGATAGCAGGAAGGTGAAGCTATCGGGGGCCACGAATTCCACCGCCACGGCAGAAAGCGCGCCGGCGACACCGGTGATCATGGCACTCACCGCAAAAGCGCCGGTCTTGAGCGTGGCGATATCCATGCCCATTGCCTCAGCCGCGATGGGATGGTCGCGCGTTGCCATCAGCGCGCGGCCAATGCGCCCGCGAATCAGATTCAAGGCCAGCAGAAAGCAGATGCCGGCGATGATCAGTACATTGAGATACATAAACTGATCGGGATTCAAGGGCAGCACGGTTGTAAGCCAACGCGGCGGATCCGGCTTCATCAGGAACAGGCCTTGCACGCCGCCGGTCCAGGCTTCCAGCGCCTTGTGCTTCAGCAATTGCGGCACCGCGACCGCAAGCGAAAACGTCACCAGCGCCAGGTAAAGGCCGCCCAACCGCAGTGCCGGCAGCCCAACCGCATAGCCCACCAACCCACAGACCGCCGCAGCGAAAGGCAGCGTTGCGTAAAAGGACCAATCGGCCTGCGCCATGAGGATTGAGGTAACATAGGCGCCAATCGCGAAAAACGCGCCATGCCCCAAGGATATCTGCCCATTATAGCCCGTGACGATATTGAGCCCGAGCACCGCGAGCGCCATGATCACCGCAAGCGTCAATTGGAACAGATGAAAGCTTTCCAGCACCCAAAGCGGCGCCAGGGCCGCCGCCAGACCGAGCACTACAAGAAGGAAACGCGCGGGTGATGCGTTCATGCCCTTACACCCGCGTGAAGACAACACGGCCAAACAGGCCGGAGGGTTTCAGCACCAGGACGCCAATGATGATCACCAGCGCGACCGTCAGCTTCAAATCCGTGCCGACAATATAAGCGCCCGCCAGGTTTTCCAGCACACCCACCATAAAGCCGCCAATCACCGCCCCTGTCGGATTGTCTATCCCGCCCAGCAAGGCCCCGGCGAAGGCATAAAGCAGGATGCCCAGCATCATATTCGGATCAAGAAACACAATGGGCGCCACCATCATGCCGGCAACCGAGCCAATCGCCGCCGCCAAGCCCCAGCCCAGCGCCAGCATGACATCCACACGAATACCCACCAGCCGGGCGGAGCGCGGGTTATAGGCCGCGGCCCGCATGGCAAGCCCAAGCGATGTCTTGGTGAAGAACAGATAGACCAGGATCAGCACCGCGAGTGTCACGACAACACTGCCAAGCTGATGCGCCGAAAACAGCCCGCCCAGCATCGGTCCGCCGCCTTCAAAAGGTGAGGGAAACACCTTGGTCGTATAGCCAAAGACCCAGCCGGTCAGATTACCGATAATCAGCAGCATGCCGATATAAACGCCAACATGTGTCAGGATCGGCGCATGCTGCACCGGGCGCATGATAAGGCGTTCCACCAGCGCGCCCATCACGAAGGAAACCACCAGCGTCCCGGCAAAAGCCACCCAATAGGGCAGGCCCGCCTGGATCATGGTCAGCGCAATGAAGGTGGAAAGCGTTGCCATTTCGCCTTGCGCGAAATTCACGTGATGCGTCGCCTGATAGATCATCACAATCGCCAGCGCGACCGAGGCATAAATGCCCCCGGTTGCAATGCCAGCCGTCAATTGCAGGAGAAAGGCTTCCATCCTTCAATATCCCAGATAAGAACGGCGAATGGCCTCATCCTGCCTGATTTCGGCAGCGGGGCCTGACATTACAATGCGGCCAGTCTCAAGCAGATAGGCGTGATCGGCCAGATCAAGCGCCAGATTGGCGTTTTGTTCCACAAGCAAAATGCCAACGCCACTTTCTTCGCGGATGCGGCGCAGAATGGCGAAGATATCCTGCACAATCAGCGGCGCCAGGCCGAAGCTTGGCTCATCCAGCAACAGAAGCTTGGGCCGCAGCAACAGCGCGCGCGCAATGGCGAGCATTTGCTGCTCACCGCCCGAAAGCGTGCCCGCCTGCTGGCGCCAGCGCTGCTTCAGGCGCGGGAACCATTCCCACATGCGCGCGAAATCCGCCGCCACATCGCCATCACGCCGCGTATAGGCGCCCAGGCGAAAATTCTCCTCCACCGTCAATTCCATGAAGGTGCCGCGCCCATCGGGCACATGCGCCACACCAAGCCGCGCGATGGATTCCGTCATCAGGCCAGAGACACGCTGGCCGGAAAGCAGCACTTCCCCCTCCGGGCGGATCAAGCCGGAAACAGCGCGCAGCGTTGTGGTCTTGCCCGCGCCATTCGCACCCAGCAGGGCCGTGACACCGCCTTCCGCCACCGCGAAATCAAGCCCAAACAGAACCTGCGTCGGGCCGTAACCAGCGCGGAGATTTTTGACCTCAAGCAGCATGGGCCGCATCCGCATGGCCATCGCCCAGATAGGCGCGGATGACTTCCGGGCTGCTCCGTACCTCATCGGGTGTGCCATCGGCGATCTTCTTGCCGAAATCGAGCGACACAACCTTGTCCGATACGCGCATCACCAGCGACATGTGATGTTCCACAAGCAGAATGGCGAGCTTGAAGCTTGCCCGCACCTCGTGGAACAAGCTGGCCAATTCATCCACCTCACCGTGATTGAGCCCGCCTGCGGGTTCATCCAACAACAAAAGCTTAGGCCGGCTGATCAGCGCGCGCGCCATCTCGACCCGTTTTTGCGTGCCAAAGGGCAGGTCAACCACTGGCAGATCAGCAACCGCTTCCAATTGCAAAAGTGCCAGCAATTCCGCCGCGCGATCCCGCGCTGCCCGATCTTCAGCCCGCGCGCGCGGCAGGCGGAGCGCATTGGCCAGAAATCCGGCGTGGCCCGCGGAATGCGCGCCGGCCAGGATGTTTTCGCGCACCGTCATGGATTTGAACAAGGCAAGATTCTGGAAGGTGCGCCCCAGGCCAAGTGGCGCCATGCGGTGGCGCGGCTCATTGGTCGTGATATGGCCATCGAAGCGCACACTACCCTCATTCGGGCGGTAGATGCCGCTGATGACGTTGAACAGCGTTGTCTTGCCCGCGCCATTGGGGCCAATCAGGCCGCAAATCTGGCCTGCTTCCACATCGAAGGAAACGCCGGCCACAGCGGTTACGCCACCAAAACGCACGACGATATCGCGCACTTCAAGCAGCGACACGGCTCTTTGCCCCATCACATGCGGTCAAAATCCGCGCCGGATGGCCAGTGATCGCCATCGCTCCTCCCCACACGCTGCCTTTGGGTCTATGAAGCTTTGGCAGTCGTGACGCTTTCATTTAGCCTTGGTTTTGCGCCATTAATCAAGCGCGAAAACATGGGCGCCATTGGCCGGGTCGCGTTTCGGATGACATGGCGCGGACGGGCCGGTAAATGGCGTCGCAAGAGCGACGAGAGAAGCATGACGGCATGGGCATAGGGCGCCGACATTTCCTGGGATTAGGCGGGGTGGTTTTGGGCGGCGCCAAGCCAGCCTTGGCCGCTTCCGTCAATGCCGCCAGCCTCAAAGCCGAAGGCCGCGTGGCGCGGCTTTCACTGACGCTGGAAGGCCCGCTTTCCTGGGAATGGCGCGCCTTGGCCGAGCCGCCTCGCCTTCTGCTTTCCTTGCCCGGCGTGACCTGGCGGGGCCCGGCGCGGTTGGGCTCGGCAGGGCCGGTCGCCATCGCGCTGTTTGATGACGAAGCCAAGGAATTGCGCCTGAACTTGGCGCGCCCCGCCTTGCCGCGCCGGCTGCCTGGGCCGGCTGGGCGGTTGCTGGTGGAAATCGCCCCCGCGAGTTCTGAGGCCTTCGCAGCGGCGGCGCGCCGGGACATGCCCTTGGCGCAAGGCAGCGCCCCCGCCCTGCCGCTCGTGGTGATAGACCCCGGCCATGGCGGCCATGACCCTGGCGCAATTGGCCGGCGCGGCACGGAAGAAAAGCGTCTGACCCTCGCCGCCGCCCAGGCCCTGCGCCGCAAATTGCAAGAAGGCGGCAAATGCCGTGTCGCCATGACGCGGGATCGTGATGAATTCATCTCCCTCGCGGATCGCGTTGCCTTCGCACGCACACGGGACGCCGCGCTGCTGATCTCGCTCCATGCCGATTCCGCGCCAGGTGCGAAGGGGGCCAGTGTCTATACCCTGGCAGAGACCGCGAGCGACCCGCTATCCGAAGCCCTCGCGCAGCGCGAAAACAATGCCGATCTGGCCGGTGGCCTGACCCTACCCTCCGTGCCGCCGGAGGTGCAGGCGATATTGCTGAGCTTGATGCGCCAGGAAACCCTTGGCGATTCCGCCCGCTTCGCACGCGTGGCGGTGCGCGAATTGACCCGCGCGGTGGACGTGCTCCCCAAACCCCGGCGCGAAGCCGGGTTCATTGTGCTGAAGGCGCCAGAAGTGCCATCCGTTTTGGTGGAGATGGGTTTCCTCTCCGATCCGGGGGATGAGGCCGCGCTGCGCAAACCCGAACACCGCGCGCTGATCGCTGCCAGCCTGGCGCGCGCGGTGGAAACATGGCTGCCCTCCGCCCCAAGCGCGGCACCAGGATAGAAATCGCTCGCGATGCAGTCGCACTTTGCCGCGGGAAAGTGTATCAAGCGCTATCATGACTTCGCCGGATCTGCGCGCCGATCAACCGCTTGACCCTCAGCGCGCCGCGCTGAGGGCTGAGCCGCCGCGCGCCGAGCCGCCGCCCAAGCAAAAGCGGGAAAAGCGCCCCCAGCGTCGGCGGCGCTTCAGCGTCTTGCGCTGGTTCTTCAGCCTGGGCGCCGCCGTGCTGCTGGCCGGCGGCATCGCGACCTATGGCGCCTATCATCATTTCGCGCAGGATTTGCCGGATTATGGCTGGCTCGCGGAATATGAACCCCCGCAAATGAGCCGCGTCTATGCCGCCGATAGCCGGCTGATGGCCGAATTGGCGCAGGAACGGCGCATCTTTGTCCCGATCGAGGCGATTCCCCAGCGCGTCCAGCAGGCCTTCATCTCGGCGGAGGATCAGCGCTTCCGCGACCATACCGGCATTGATCCCTTGGGCATTCTGCGCGCCGTCATCCAGGCCGCCGAACAATATGGCAGCGGGCGGCGCATGAGTGGCGCTTCCACCATCACTCAGCAAGTCGCGAAAAACATGCTGGTGGGCGCGGATCGGTCCTTCACCCGCAAGGCGCGGGAAGCGATTCTGGCGCTCCGCATCGAAAAGGCGCTCAGCAAGGATCGCATCCTTGAATTGTATCTGAACGAGATTTTCCTGGGCCAGCAGGCCTATGGCGTGGCCGCCGCCGCGCAGGTCTATTTCAACAAAAGCCTGGATGAATTGACCGTGGCCGAGGTTGCCTACCTGGCCGCGTTGCCCAAGGCGCCAAATAATTATCACCCCATTCGCCGCACGGAAGCGGCCAAGGCGCGTCGCGACTGGGCGATTGAACGCATGCTGGAAGACCGCGCGATCACGCCAGATGAAGCCCGCGCGGCAAAGGCAGAACCGCTGTTGGCACGGCCCACGCGCCGGCCGGATCTGCTGCAGGTAGGCCAGCATTTCACGGAAGAAGTGCGCCGCGAATTGATCCAGCGCTTCGGTGTGGAACAAACCACCATGGGCGGGCTTGTGGTGCGCACCAGCCTGGACCCCACCATACAGGCGGCTGCCGAACGTTCCTTGCGCGAAGGGCTGATGAGCTATGACCGCCGGCGCGGCGGCTGGCGCGGCCCGGTGGCCCGTATTTCGGCGAACACCACGGAATGGATGCCCGCGCTGGCGGATACACCGCGCCCGCCGGGCGCGCTGCCTGAATGGCGCCTGGCCGTGGTGCTGGAAGTCAGGCCGCAAGAAGCGCGGCTTGCTTGGCTTGAACGGCGCGACCCGCGCCGCCCGGCGGAACCGCAACAGGGCACGCTTTACCTGGAAGATTTGCGCCCCTGGGCGCGCCCGGTACTGCCCGATGGGCGATTGGGTGCTGAACCGCGCCGTGTGCAGGATGTGGTTAATCCCGGCGATGTCGTGCTGGTGGAGACCATCCCCGCCGAAGCTGCCCAGCGCAATCGCCCGGCTCGGCCGGAACGCCTGACGCTCAGGCAAATTCCCTTGGCCGAGGGTGCAGTGGTGGCGCTTGATCCGCAAAGCGGGCGCGTCATGGCAATGGTTGGCGGCTGGTCGCTCGAAAAATCTTGGTTCAATCGAACAACGCAAGCGCAGCGCCAACCGGGGTCTTCCTTCAAGCCGTTTGTCTATATCGCTGCGCTGGAACAGGGCATTCCACCCAATCAGGAAATCCCTGATGAGCCGGTGGAAATCATGACGCCACAAGGGCTCTGGAAGCCGCAAAACTACAACGCCAATACCTATAATGGCTGGGTCACCATGCGGAGTGCGATGGAACGCAGCCTTAACCTGGTGACAGTGCGGTTGGCCGATCATGTTGGCATGGCTTCGGTTTCCGATGCGGCGCGTCGCTTTGGCGTGATTGACAATATGCCGCGTTATTTGGCGATGTCGCTTGGCGCCGGCGAAACCACGGTGCTGCGGATGGCGGCGGGTTATGGCGCCTTTGCCAATGGCGGTTATCGTGTCACGCCAAGCCTGATCGATTCCGTGCAGGATAGGCGCGGGCGTGTGATCTGGCGTGCCGATCAACGCGCCTGCGCCGCTTGCGCTTCCGGCCCGGAAGCCGGCCCGCCGCGCCTTGAAGCAGGCGAAAGGCCACGCGCGACAGACCCGATTTCAGCCTATCAGATGGTGAGCATCCTGGAAGGCGTCGTGGCGCGCGGCACGGCGGCAAACAGCATAGGTTCGCGGCTTGGGCGCCCGGTGGCGGGCAAGACCGGCACCACGGATGATTTCAAGGATAATTGGTTTGTCGGCTTCACCCCCGATATTGTTGTTGCGGTTTGGATCGGCTTTGATGATCCGCGGAGCCTTGGCAATAACGAAACCGGCGGCAGCAATGCCGCGCCGATTTTCCGTGAAGTGGTGGGGGCGGCGCTCACCGGCAGCCCGCCCGTGCCCTTCCGCCGCCCGAGCGGCATTACCCTGATGCGTGTGGCGGTGGGCAATGGCAGCATCATGGAACCCTTCCGCCCCGGCACAGAAAACGGCACGCAGCGTTGGCGTGATGAATTCATCAGCGAACGCGCCGATGGTTCTGGCGCGCCTGGTGCACCGGGGGCCAACCGCCTCGACAGGGACCTCGGCGGGCTCTATTAGCCCCCCATCATGCGCGCTGACGCCCTTTCCCTGCACGAGCAGATCACCGCTTCGGTGGCCCTGCTGAGGAGGCATCTTTGACTGGGATGCCTCTGTCCGTCGTCTCGAAGAATTGAATGCGCGGGTCGAAGACCCGACGCTCTGGAACAATGCTGACGAGGCGGGGCGCGTCATGCGTGAACGCGGGCGGCTTTCTGACCAGATTGATGGCGTGAAGCGCCTGGAGCGAGATGTTGTAGACGCGCTTGGCCTGATTGAATTGGCCGAAGCGGAAGGCGATGCCGATACCGCCAATGCTGCCGCCGAGGATTTGAAGCGCCTGGCGCAGGAAGCAAAAAAGCGGGAGATTGAAAGCCTGCTATCCGGCGAAGCGGACGCCAATGATGCCTTTTTGGAAGTCAATTCCGGCAGCGGCGGCACGGAAGCCCAGGATTGGGCGGAAATGCTGATGCGCATGTATTCCCGCTGGGCGGAGCAGCATGGCTATAAGGTGGTGCTGACGGAAGAAAGCCCGGGCGAACAGGCCGGGCTGAAATCCGCGACGATTCAAGTCAGCGGTCCCAATGCCTATGGCTGGCTCAAGACCGAAAGCGGTGTGCATCGGCTGGTGCGTATCAGCCCCTTCGATTCCGCCGCGCGCAGGCACACCAGCTTTGCCTCCGTCTACGTCTTTCCGGTGGTGGATGATAAGATCGAGATCGAGGTCAATCCAGCGGACCTCAAGACCGATACCTTCCGCGCTTCCGGCGCCGGTGGGCAGCATGTGAACAAGACCGAATCCGGCGTGCGCTTCACCCATATCCCGACCGGGATCGTGGTAGCTTCCACCCAGGATCGCAGCCAGCATCGCAACCGCGCCATCGCCATGGGCATGCTGAAGGCGCGTTTGTATGAATTGGAATTGAAAAAGCGCGAAGCCGTGACGGCGGCCACGGAAGCCGGCAAGACCGATATCGGCTGGGGCCACCAAATCCGCAGCTATGTGCTTCAGCCCTATCAGATGGTGAAGGATCTGCGCACCGGTGTGGAAAAGGGCAATCCGGCGGCGGTGCTGGATGGGGAATTGGATGAATTCCTCGCCGCCTCGCTCGCTTCCCGCGTGGGTGCGACGCGGAGCGAAGCCAGCGCCAACGCGCTATAATCCCGGCATGTTTCCCGGCGCGGCTGTTCCGGGTTAGGCTCCGCCGCCGTGCTTGCCTTCCTTGCCCTTTGCCTGCCGATTTTCGCGGTGGTGGCTTTTGGTTTCGCTGCGGCGAAGCGCAAATGGATGCCGCCCACGGCCATGGAGGCGATTGGGCTTTTCAGCTTCAACGTCGCCTTGCCGGCCATGCTGTTCAAGCTGATGGCAGCCCAGCCTTTGCGCGAAAGCTTTGATGCCATCTATTTTGCCGGCTATCTGGGGGCGTGCATGGCGGTTTTCGCTTCCGTGATGCTGATCGGGCGCATTGCGCGCGGTGATATCCGCATCGGTTCAGCTTTTGGCGCTGCCGCCGCCATGGGCAATGTCGGCTATCTGGCGCCGCCGCTGATGTTGCCGATGCTGGGGCCGCGCATCGCGGGGCCGGTTGCCATGGCGATTGTGGCCGAAGTGGCGGTGATCATCGCGCTTGGAACCATGCTGATGGCGCCATCAGCGAAGGGGGCAGGTTTGAAAGCGGTGATGGCCGGGCTGCGCGGTTTGCTGCGCAATCCGGTGATCCTTTCCATCGCGCTGGGTGCCGTGTCTGCCGGCCTGGAATTACCGATTCCGGCGCCGATTGAACGCTTCCTGTCCTTCCTTGGTAATGCCGCAGGCCCCACCGCGCTCTTTGCGCTGGGGGGCACACTCGCGCGGTTGAAGATTGGCGGGCAGCTTTTCGCGGTGGCCTTTGGCATTACCGCGGCCAAGCTGTTCGTCTACCCCGCGCTGGTGTGGTTTGTGCTGGGAAGTTGGTTGGCACTTGATCCCTTCTGGGTGATTTGTGGCGTGCTGCTGGCCGCCATGCCAACCGCGACCAATGCCTATCTGCTGGCGCAACGCCAGGGTGTTGGGGCGGAAGAAGCCTCCGCCGCCGTACTTTTCACCACCATCATCGCCGCCATCGCCTTCCCGGCAACGGCGTGGCTTTTGGATGTGCCGGTGCCGTGACCTGGTTCACGCTTGGCGGGCGTGCAGCTTTTGTTTGGTCGCATTTTCCGAGCCGCCAAGTGTGTCCACTTGGCTTGAAAATGCTTGAGCTTTGGTCGCATTTTCCGAGCCGCCAAGTGTGTCCACTTGGCTTGAAAATGCTCTCGCCATAGACTCCCCCCTTCTCACTGCAACGGAGACTTCCCCATCATGTCGAGTGCCGCTGAAAGCGCGCCAAGCTGGCATGGCATCGTCCGCCAGGCCCTGAAGGACAATAATGTCCGGCTGGTCACCTATGTGCCGGACAATGTGCTGCGCCCTCTGATTGAGGGCTGCCATGCTGATCCCTTTTTCACCACCTTCCCCGCCGCGCGCGAGGAAGAAGCCATCGGCATTGTCGCCGGCGCCACCATGGCCGGCATGCGCGGCATTGTCCTGATGCAGACATCGGGCTTCGCCACGCTGCCGAATGTTCTCGCCTCCCTTGTTGTGGCCGGCCAAATCCCGGTGCTGATGCTGGTGAGCGAACGCGGCACGCTGGGTGAATTCAATCCCGGCCAGGCGATTGTCTGCCGCACCATGCGCCCCATTCTGGACAGCATGGGCATTGAACACCACACGCTATCGCGCCTGGATGAAGCCGCTTTCATCGCGGATCGCACCATGCGCCAAGCCTTTGCCACGCGCTGGCCGGCTTGCCTTATTGTCTCGCCATTGATCGCAGGGGGGCGCAAGTGATGGAAGAACGTCGCAATACGCAGGTGATGAACCGTGCGGCGCTGACCAAGCGCGTGGTGGGCAAACTCACCAAGCAGGAAGCCGTGATTGGCGGGATCGGCAATTCCAACTGGGATCTTTGGGGTTCCGGCCATCGCGCCGAGAATTTCTACATGCTGGGCAGCATGGGATTGGCCGCGCCGATTGCCATGGGGGTTGCGATTGCGCAGCCGGAACGGCGCGTTTTCGCGCTGGAAGGTGATGGGTCACTGCTGATGCAGCTTGGCTGCCTTTCCACCATCGCAGCGCAGGCGCCGAAGAATCTGATTGTGATCATCTGGGATAACGGCATTTATCAGATCACCGGCGGCCAGGGCACGCCGGCGGCGCAGGCAGGCACGGATTTGATCGCCATTGCGCGCGCTTCCGGCATTGCTTCCGCTCATTGGGCGGCGGATGAGGCGGAATTCGATGCGCTGATTGACCGCGCGCTGACCACCGATGGCCCGCATGTGATCGGCGCGCGCATTGATAATGAACCCGGCAAGACACAAACGGACCGCGACCCGATCCGTTTCCGTGAGACCTTTATGCGCGGGATGGCGGCCAAGCTTGCATAGCTGCCCACGCTATTTCCGGGGAGTATCCAGGCTGCGTCGAAATCGGTTCAGCCTGTCCCCCTTCAGCTTGTGGCAAGCAATTCGTGTTATCAGTTTATGGCCTGGGAAAATCCCCAAGGGCTGAGGCGCATCGTGGCAACCGCACTTCCTGAGCTTGAAAACCCGGTGCAAGCCAAGGCAGCCCTGGCGCAGCTTGCGCAGGCGCGCCAATTCCAGGAAGCCGCCAGCCTGGCCGCCAAGGCCGCGGCGCTTTGGCCCGATGATGCCGATTTTCGCGGTGAGCGCGCGAAACACCTTCTGGCCGCCGGCGCCCTGCTTGAGGCGGAGGCCGCTGCGCGTGAGGTTTTGCTGGCCGAGGCGAGCGACGCGCAGAAGGAAGCAGCCTGGATTATCCTGGCCGATGCGCTGATCCGCCAGGAACGCGCCGCCGATGCGAGAGAGGCTTTGCGCGAGGCCTGTTTTGCCCTGCCGGGAAGTGTCGCCCTGCAAGCGAGGCGCGGACATCAGGCAGCGCAGGCAGGGGATTATCCGGAAGTTATTGATGCCTATCAGGCAGCCCGCGACTTGGCGCCGGAGCGTGAGGCGCTGCATCTGGGTTTGCTGAACGGCCTTTGGATGGCCAAGCGCTATGCCCTGGGAAGTGCGGCGGCAGCGCGCGCGGTGGAGCAGTTTCCGGAATCGGCGGCACTGCGCCAGCAGCAGGCGAGTTTCCTGCTCGCGGAAGGGCGCAATGCTGAGGCAGCCGCGGCCGCGCGATCGGCCCTAACAAAAGATCCGTCTTTGAGCGCTTCTTACTGGACAATCGTGAGCGCCCTTTGGGCTGCGGATCGCCAGAACGAAGCGCTTCGGGAATTGATCAAGGCTTGTGAGCACCTTCCCGGTGATGCGTTTCTCCTTATGCAATTGGGTCGAACGGCGCGCATTCTGTCCCAGCACGAACTTGCGGTGCGCGGGTATGAATTGGCCGTCACAAGGCCGGATGCCCCCGAGATTGCGTGGACCGGATTGGTGCAGACACTGATTGAACTTGATCGTCTTCCCCCGGCTTTTGAGTACGCCAAGAAGGGCGCACTTGGTCGGTCTGATATCAGTGAAATGCCTTCACTTCTTGCAGAAGTGATCTTGCGGCAGGGGGCAGATTGGGAAAGCGCCTCCTTATCCTTGGCGGACATATTCGGATTGCCCGTTGAGGCTGCCCCGATACAGGATGCCATCATTGGTGCATTGATGCGCTTGGATCGTTGGCCCGAAGCATTGGGCCTACTTGAGGGTCTGATCGCTCAGGCACCAAGGGAACCCGCTATCTCAGTCAAATATGCGCAGGCCTTGATCGGGACGGGGGCGTTGGTGAAAGCCGAAGAATTGCTCGAAGCGATCCTGGCCTCTAACCCGGATTTCATCCCGGCATGGCAGGGCCTATGCGACACACTACGGCGACAGAAGCGGATAAAGGAAGCGCTGGTGGCCTACCGCCGCATGGAAGCCTTGGGCGCCAGCCAAAAATTTTTGAAGGAGACTCGTTACAATCTGTTCGGCGAATATGAATAAAAAATCGAATCGTCAGCAGGCGGACACCAACATCAGCGCGTGAGCATCAGATAATTAACGCTGCCGTTCAAGCGCGCCAAACATTCAGCGGGCGATAGCTTTTCGACCAAGCCAGCAGGTTCAACGATCGCTATGGAAAATCCTTGTGTCAGAAAGTTTTGAAGGTAATCCTGTGGTGGTTCTTTCGAAATTCTTCGCGTGTCAAACTCCAGGATCATCGTCAAATTTCTTGATCTCGCGATTAGGTTCTTGGCGCCTGCAAGTACCTTTGGTTCAGCCCCCTCAACATCAATCTTGATGACATCAACTTGAGGAACATCAGCAAGTAGCGTATCCAAAGCCTCGCCTTGTACCGGAAGCACCTCATTCACCGCTGGCCGCGCACCAGTCGCGACGTCGGTCCAACCACCGCCAGAGGCATCATGGCGAAAGAGAATTTCCATTGGGCTCGATGTGTCATGCACGGCCACATTGAAAAGGCTGACACGGCCTTCGAAGCCGTTGACAGCGACAGATTTGATCAGCTTCTGAAAAATAAGCGGATTGGCTTCAAATGAATAGACATGACCACGAGCGCCAACCATTTCAGCGCCAAGCAGTGTATAGTATCCGAAATGGGCGCCAACATCGACAAAGCGCATTCCAGGCTTGATGGCGGGAATCAGTATCCGCTCCACCCAGGGCTCCCAATAACCTTCAAGCATAAGATGTGAAGCAATGCTCACATCGCGCGTATCAACATAAATCCGATGTCCTGTGTGCAGGCGTGTCAATGCCTCATGGTCACCCAGATAGATTGTTTGGGAGAGCTCCAAGCGACGCAAACGAGCTCCGATAGCAGCCGATGGCACCCAGAATGCTGCCACACGCTTTGAAGCGTCAGCTATAGCTCTGCTAATGGACCATTTGCGTGGCGCGCTGAACTTATCCATTGATTGGAGACATACGCATTAGTGTCTTCCCTTTCCAGACAGGGCGGCGATTGCAGTTTCGCGGACTCTTCGCATTTTCAAGTTTATCTCTACCGGCACAAAGTCCAATCACAACCCACACGCCGCATCCAAAAACGCCCCACCCAGCGTACCCGGCGTTGCTTCACGGAACCCGCTCCGCCGCGGGCGTTCCGCATGGACCGGCTGCTGCGCGTTGCGCCGCGCGAACCAGGCCCCTTCCAGCGGGCGCCATTGCCGTTCCGCACAACGATACTCCCCAATGAAGCGCACGGAAAGCGCCCGCCCACCCGTTTCCGGGATGGGAATGGATTCGCGCAAATTCAGCATGATCCAGGCCCGCCGCACAGGGCCGGAGGTATTCAATTCGCGTTCCTGCACATAGCCGCTTTCAAACATTTCATTGCTGAAGCCAATGGAACGCCAGCCAACCAGGCCGGGGCCGGGCGGCTCGGGCATGGCCTGCGGCGCGGGCTGAGGCGCCTGCTGCGCGCAGCCAGCCAATCCCAATGCAAGAACCAAAGCCGCCAACCACCGCCCCATGATACGCCCCCCTTGGCTTTTGTTTGATAGCATTTTCCGAGTCGCCCAGTGATACCACTTGGCTTGAAAATGCTTAGTCTGATCGCATTTTCCGAGCCGCCAAGTGATACCACTTGGCTTGAAAATGCTTTGTCTGATCGCATTTCCCGAGCCGCTAAGTGTTGCCACTTGGCTTGAAAATGCTCAGCCCATATTCACCATAATGGTCTTCTTATGGGTGAAATGTTCCAGCATGGCTTCCAGCGACGCTTCCTTGCCAAGACCGGATTGCTTCACGCCACCATAGGAAAGATTGGCCTGAACCACCAGATTCTGGTTGATCTGCACCAGCCCCGCTTCCAGCCGATGCGCCAGATCAAGCCCCACCTTCAGATTATTGGTCCAAAGGCTGGCCGCCAGGCCATAGATGGAATCATTCGCCTCGGCCAGTACCGCTTCCGGGTCATCAAAGGGCTGAATCACCGTCACCGGGCCAAAGATTTCTTCCTGGACCAAGCGGCTTTCGCGCGTCAGCCCCGTGAAGATCACCGGCTGCAGGAACAGGCCCTTCTTCAGGGCGGCGTCTTCCGGCATGCGGCTGCAGACATGCGCGGTGGCGCCGGCGGTGGCCGTGCCTTCGGCAATGAAGCCCTTCACCTTGTCGAATTGGCCCTGGCTGATGATGGTGCCGATATCCGTCTTCTCATCCAAGGGATCGCCCATCACCATGCCATTCACCGCATCCTTCATGGCGGTGACGAAGCGGTCAAAAACCGGCCGTTCCACATAAATGCGCGATGCCGCGGTGCAGCTTTGCCCCTGGCGCGTGAAGCGCATCGAAGTCAGCGCGCCGGAAACCGTCTTTTCAAAATCGCAATCGGCAAAGACGATCATCGGGCTTTTCCCGCCCAATTCAAGCGTGACGGGGATCAGCTTTTCAGCCGCGGCGCGGTAGACAATCTTGCCGGTCTCGACCGACCCGGTGAAGGTCACTTTCTTCACCAGCGGATGCGCCACCAGCGGCGCGCCGCATTCCGGGCCAAAGCCGCTCACCATATTGACGACACCTGGCGGCAGCACGCGGTTCATGATTTCGCAAATGCGCAGCACGGCCAGCGGCGCTTCTTCCGCGCTTTTCACCACAACCGCATTGCCCGCCACCAGCGCCGGCGCCACTTTCAGCGCCATCAGCAGCATCGGCACATTCCAGGGGATAATGGCCCCCACCACGCCAAGCGGCTCACGCACCGTGACCGACAGCACATTGGGGGCGAAGGGCACGCTTTCGCCCTTCAATTCGCCGCCAAGCCCGCCGAAGAATTCGAAAACATCGGCCACAACATTGGCTTCCACGCGGCTTTCCGTGCGCAAAGCCTTGCCGGTTTCAAGCGCAATCAGCCGGCCCAATTCATCCACATGTTCCTTCAGCAACGCAGCGCATTGATGCACCAGGGCGCCGCGCTTCCTCGCCGGCATCTTGGCCCATTCCTTCTGCGCCTTGGCAGCATTGGTGACCGCCGCATCCACATCCGCCGCATCGCCTTCCGCCGCACGGGCCACTTCAATGCCGGTGGCCGGGTTCACCACCGCGAAGCTCTTGCCGCTGCGTGCGGGCACATAAGCGCCGCCGATGAAATGCAGGCCGGACAACGCCTTGGCGAGCGCGAAGGGGTCTGCCGAAGGGGCAGCCGGGGTGGGGTGCGGGCGATCCAGCATGGGGGGTGGTCCTTTCTCAATTCCACGCAAGGCATAGCGCCTGGGCGCCCCTTAGGGAACGGGGTCTTGGCGCCCCGGGCAGGCCGGTGTAGCCAACCGCCGCAACCCCCTGCAATCGGAATTACACCCCATGGCCGCCATTGCTGACATCATCGCCCGCGAAGTGCTCGATTCCCGCGGCAACCCAACCGTGGAGGCGGAAGTGGTGCTGGATACGGGCGCCCGCGGCCATGCCATTGTCCCCTCCGGCGCTTCTACCGGCGCGCATGAAGCCGTGGAACTCCGCGATGGCGATAAGGCCCGCTATGGCGGCAAAGGCGTGCTGAAGGCAGTGGCGAGCGTTGAAGGTGAAATCTTCGATGCAATCTCGGGCCTCGATCCGCTCGATCAGATCAAGATTGATGAGACGATGATCGAATTGGACGGCACGCCCAATAAGGCGCGGCTGGGTGCCAATGCGATGCTTGCGGTGTCTCTGGCGGTGGCCAAGGCGGCAGCGGCGGATTTGAACATTCCGCTTTACCGGCATGTGGGTGGCGTTTTCGCCCGCACCCTGCCGGTGCCCATGATGAATATCGTCAATGGCGGCAAGCATGCCGATAACCCGATTGATATTCAGGAATTCATGATCATGCCCGTCGCCGCCGGCACGATTGCCGATGCGGTGCGGATCGGCTCGGAAGTCTTCATGGCGCTGAAGAAGGCGCTGCATGATGCCGGCCATTCCACCAATGTCGGCGATGAGGGCGGCTTCGCCCCCAATCTTAAAAGCGCGGATGAGGCTTTGGCCTTCATCACCAAGGCCTGCGAAGCGGCGGGGCATCGCCCTGGTGAAGACGTGGTCTTCGCGCTTGATTGCGCTGCCACCGAATTCTTCCATGACGATGTCTATGCCTTGGAAGGTGAGGGCAAGAAGCTCGACCCTGCAGGCATGGTGGAATATTTGGCCGCGCTTACCGCGAAATGGCCGATTGTTTCGATTGAAGATGGCTGTTCGGAAGATGATTGGGCTGGCTGGAAGCTGCTGACGGACCGCATCGGCGCCAAGGTGCAGCTTGTCGGCGACGATCTTTTCGTGACCAACCCCGAACGCCTGCGCCAGGGCATCGAAGCGGCAACGGCGAATGCCATTCTGGTGAAGGTGAACCAGATCGGCACGCTCACCGAAACGCTGGAAGCGGTGGAAATGGCCCATCGCGCCGGCTACCGCGCGGTGATGAGCCACCGTTCCGGCGAGAGCGAGGATGCGACCATCGCGGATTTGGCGGTGGCCACCAATTGCGGGCAGATCAAGACCGGATCGCTGTCTCGGTCTGATCGCCTCGCGAAATACAATCAGCTGATCCGGATTGAACAAGGCCTTGGCCCGGCGGCGCGTTATGCCGGGCGGACGGTATTGAAGCGTTAAGCGCCAGCTTCGGCCAGCGGCATAAGTTCGGTCAGCGGCCAGCGTGGGCGCGGATTGAAGGCAAGCAAATCGCTGACGCCAGACCGCAACCGTTCAAGCCCCGCCCAGGCCACCATCACGGCATTATCGGTGCATAGGCGCAGCGGTGGCGCCAGCATGGGAAGGCCCCGGGCCTTGGCTACTCCATCAAGGGCCAGACGCACCGCGCCATTGGCGGCGACCCCGCCAGCCACGACCAGCGCTGTCACCCCCGGCGCCATCTCCAGCGCATGGGCGGCGCGGTCCGCCAGCACCGCCGCAACGGCAGCCTGGAAGCTGGCGGCGATATCCTCTCGTTGAGCTTGCCCCTGGGCAACCGCTCGCGCCACAGCAGTCTTGAGGCCGGAGAAGGAAAAATCGCACCCCGCGCGGCCCAAAAGCGGTCGCGGCAGATGCACCGCAGCGGGATCGCCACTGCCAGCCAACCGTTCCAGATGCGGCCCACCTGGCCAAGGCAGACCAAGCAACTTGGCTGCCTTGTCAAAAGCCTCCCCCACCGCGTCATCAAGCGTGCTGCCAAGGCGGCGGTAACGGCCAAGCCCTTCCACCAAAACGCATTGGCAATGCCCGCCCGACAGCAACAGCAGCAAATAGGGGAATGCCGGCGCCCCGCTGGGCACAAGGCCGGGCAGGCGCACCGTCAGCGCATGGGCTTCCAGGTGATTAATGGCGATGAAGGGTAAGCCATGCGCCAGCGCCACCCCCTTGGCGAAGGAAGCGCCCACAATCAGCCCGCCGATCAGCCCAGGCCCTGCTGTTGCTGCCACCGCATCCAGCGCCGCATAGCCAATGCCGGCCTTGGCCATGACGCCCGCTACAAGCCCCGGCAGATGCTGCACATGCGCCCGGGCGGCGATTTCAGGCACCACGCCACCGAAGGCCGCATGTTCCTTCAATTGGCTGAACACAGCCTCGGCCAGAATGGCGCCATCCGCGCGCAGCACAGCCGCCGCCGTTTCGTCGCAGCTGGTTTCGATCCCCAAAATCATGGCGTCGGGCTTCATGACAAGCCCGTTACCACGTCAGGGCCGCAGCACGAAACGCGCCGCCAAGTGCACCCTATCGCAGCCCCGAGGCCAATTGCTCATTGATCTCAATCAGGAACCCAAGATCGGGCGTGTTGCCTTCCATCTCCCGCATCACCGCGCGCCCAATCTGCAGCAGGGTCAGCTTGGTTTCCTGCGGCAATTGATTGGCGGGGTGCCGAAGCGATGCATCAAGCGCGATCCAAAGCCTGCGGTTATCGGCAATGGCGCGCGCCCGCCCGATGCCTTCCTGTTCCAGCGCAGCACGCAAACCACCAGTCACGCGGCGGATCACATCCGCTTCCTGCTCACGCGGGTCCATCGCCTCGCGCGTCATTTGATAGGCGCGGCGGGCATGCATCATGTTCATGGCGCATCCTCCGGCACCGAGACGGAGGCAACCGGGCTAAGGCCGAGCACCACTTCCTCATGGCGCATCACGCGCCGTGCGAGCTTCAATGCCTGATAGCATTGATCGGCTTCAGCCGCCTTCAAGGCGCGATCAAGCATTTCGCGCACCATGCCGGAGGTGGTGGCTTCTCCGAAATCCTTGATGAGGTCGCGCGCCAAATCAAGCCCGATCCTCCGCTCATCATGGTCACCGATATAGGCGGTTTGCAGGGCGAAGTAGATGCGCCGGGCCGGGGAATTCGCCATCTCAGGCGTCATCAATTGCTTGCCGAAAAGGAATCTTGCGCGCGCGGTGAGTTCTATGCGGGCGCGATTTCGAAAGCGTATGGGCGCGCCATTGACGATCATCATGTCGCCTTGGCGGAGTTCAAGAACAAGGGTGGACATTTTTGTCTCCCGGGGAAAAAAGCGGCCCCGCCAGGGGCGAGGCCGCCGACTATATTAACGGAACAGGCTGAGAAGGGTCTGCGGCGCCTGGTTGGAAATCGACAGCGCCTGGGTGCCAAGCTGCTGACGGATCTGCAGTGATTGCAATTTGGCACTTTCCTTCGCCAGGTCAGCATCAACCAGGGCGCCAAGGCCGCCTTCCATGGCGTCAATCTTGTCCTTGTTGTAGCGGATCTGACCATCTATATAGTTGCTGTCAGCGCCAAACTGATTGAGCGCATCGGCGATTTTCGCTTCGACGGTTTTGAAGTTGCCACCAGCTTCAAGAGCGGTCTGCGCAGCGGCGGCATCGGCCGGTGCCGCATCCACAACCAGGTCAGTTGCCCCATCGACGGCCGAGATGGTGAAGGTACCGCCAGCTTCGTTGCGTACAGAGCTGATATCACCACCGCCCGCACCAGTATCGGTGCTGAGAAGCGTACGGCCATTGTACGTCGCATCTGAAACGAAATTCTCGATCTGAGTCTTCAGTGCGGTATACTGCGCTTCATACTGGGCACGCTGATCATCATTGATGGTGCCGTCAGCCAAGCGTGTCAGGGTCTCACGCACCTTCAACATACTCTCCGACACCTTGCCGAGTGCCGCAAAGGTCGTTTCAAGGACGCCCTTCACGCCCCCCAACTGCTCATTCGCCGCCGTCAGGCCAGCAACATCAGCCCGAACGGTTTGCGCTACAGCGTAGGCGCCGCCATCATCTTTCGCATCGGCGACACGAAAGCCGGTGGAGATACGCTTCTGAACCACGCCGAGTTGATCGCTGGTACGGTTCAACGACTGGAGCGCCACTTGGGAGCCGATATTGGTATTGACTGAATTCAAAGACATTGGGGTATTCCCCTCCACATCACGACCTTTGCCCCAATCAAGGTGGCGATAAGGTCCGGTTGCATCCGCTTTTTGCGAATGACCTCATGATGTCGGAAAGGGTTGAATCATCACTGAAAAATTCGGTAAACGCCGATATTTTTTCTGAATTAGTAGTTTAATGTCTTCGTGAATGCGAAGGTTTTTGTGTTTATCAGGAAAATTTTATCACCGAAAGCATGGCATCAAGAAAATGCTAGGAATTCGCTTATCTTCATCAGCCGCAGGTTGCCCTGGCTCGCACCCCTCTTCGCCGCAGAATTGAGGAAGAATGAACGCAGGATAGCGCGGCCCACGCGCGGTGAGATGGCAAGGGATTGCTGTAAAGCGCGCAGGATAGGGCACGCGGAAAAACTCAGCCAGAAGAAGGCCGACGCCCGCCCTTATTAGAGGAAGCGCGTCAGGCTCAATTGTTGGGCGATAGCAATGGCGCGATAGGAAGCTTCAAGCTGTGTTTGCGTCGCCTGGAAGCTGGTGATGGTCTTTGCCATATCCACCTCCTCAACGTCGCTCACCTGAAGTGTGAGAGTAAGCGTAACGCGCTCGTGCAGATCGGACTTGCTTTGGATCGATTCTTCCACGACGCCGAGTGACCCACGTTCAAGGGCGAGTGCATTGACAGCGGATTTCAGCCCTTGCTGCACGGTGGTGACTAAATCCGTGTAACCTTGACCAAGCTGGGTCTGCCCCGGTGTTAGAGCCGCGATGCTGGCTAGCCCACGCATAAGATCTCTGGCCCATGAGCCAGTCGTTTCACCGCTGCTGATAACTGACCCATTCCTATTGGCGAAGAGGCCGTAGTCGATCCGCTGACCGTCACCACTCAGCACGTTGCGCCGGCCCTCAATGCCTCCGGCGATATTCCCTGGCTGCACATCGACCCAAGTCACGCCGCCGTCTGTGATTGTGCCGACACCAGTGGGGCCACCTCCGGTAGTCGCGGAAGTGCCTGCCACTGTAGCGCGATAGATGTTTCCATTGCTTAAAATCATATCGCCAACGGCGAATGTTGTCGAAGTAGTCCAGCTGCTTTTGGTTGAAAGAAAAGGTGAAAAGGGAGTGGTTCCATACGCATCCGACTGCGCCAAGGCCTTTGTATTGGCAAGCACGGTGGCCGCGTTGGTGGGGGTGAGCGAAGCGACCGCAGTAGCAATCCCGGTGGCCATGCCACTGGTCAGGATGTTGTCCGGATCGGGAATGGGTGGTTGATGCGCATTGGATCCACCAAACAGAAAGTCACCATTAAACTTCTCGTTCAGCAGATTCGCCACTTCTTTAAGCGCGGCCCTGGCCTGCCCCGCCTGAACCTGTATCGCCTCGGGTTTTGTCGCCCCCATCAGACTGGCGGTGTCTGCCGCAAACTTGTCCGCAATAGCCGCAATTCGATCCAAGACATCCTGCGTGACTTGAATCTTCGAAAGCGTCTGGGAGATTGCGCTCTGGTAGGCTCCGCGCCGCGTAATCTCCCCACGTAAATCCATACTTTTCGGGGCGTCAGTATCGAGTACCGCGTAGGAGGAACCCTTGCGGCCTGTCGAAACCTGTTCACCAAGCAGTGTCAAGCGTTCCCGTAGTATGCTTGCGTTCTGGTCAATACGTCCAGTCAGGCTGATACCGTTCATGGCCTATCGTACCGATCCGAAAAGAGTGTCCCACATCGTTTGAGCCGTGCTCATCACACGGGCATTGGCGGCATAAGCGTTCTGGAGTTGGACAAGGGACGCCATCTCACTATCCACATTAACGCGCGACTGGCGCGTGAAACGGGCTTCAAGTCCATCGCTCAATTGCGTTGCAATGGCCACCGCCCTGCCAGCTGCGGCGCTATCGCCGGTATGGGCGGCCGTGACGATGATCCCGTAATCCTCGATTGTCTGCGGTGTGCCAAATGGGCTGGAAAGCGAGCCATCAGGACCAAGCCCGGTTGTGCTGAAGGGACCCCAAGCCACATTCAGGGGGTTCGTAGCCCCAAAACTATGGTTTAGAAGCCGGTCAATCAAAGTGGTGAAACCTGCAGGCCCCCCCGCGGGATTGGGCGTGAAACCGGGTGTCGCATGCGTACCATCACGCAACAGCTTGACATCTGCGCTCACGACACTGCTTAACTTAATCCGGTTGGCGAAGCCGATTTGCGGTCCGCCGACATAGGGCAGAGTCGGATCAGGGCCGCTGAAGAAGGGCGGGGCTCCGTTGGGGTCAGTAAACAGCCTAAGCCCCACCTCTTCAAAGCGATCCGCAAGTTCTGCCGCCGCAATATCAAGTTCCGCCTGATAGCGGGGTAGCGTCTGGTCACGCAGCCTAAGGTATTCACCAAGGCGCCCCCCCAGCATACCAGGCGTGACATCCGTGCCCGCCATCATGATCGGCGGAATAGTGCCGGAACCACCATAATAGACTTGCGGAGCGATAACTGCGGGCGCCACAGAAAAGGCATCGCCCGTTTCACTCAAGGGGAAAGTTACCCCGCCGGTGCCCAAGAGAATTAATCCGCCATTCTCCTGCCGAACAACCTTGAAGGCAATGATTTCGCTCAGCCTCGCAAGCGCAACATCGCGCTGATCCTCAATATCGGCGGTGGGCATGCCCGCCCCGGTTCGCTCAACCACACTGCGAGTCAAGGAAGCGATTTCGCGTAGGGTGGAATTGATAAGCTTCAATTCTGTGGCAACGCCGTCATGCGCCGATTGGCGCGCTTCCCCGACAACGCGTGCAAGATCATTGAACCGATCCACCAGATTCTGCCCGGCTTTCAGAACAACAGCCTGCTGCTTCACCACCTGCGCCGGATCTGCGCGCAACTCCACAAAGCTGGAACGCAGCTTGCCGACCAGATCACCAAGACCTTCACTTTTGGCTGGATCGCCATGCGCTTCATCAATGAGCGACAAAACCGTCTGGCGCAGCTCTGCTGCGCTCAGCTCGGATTTACGCTTATTCATTTCATTGACGAGAGCCGTATCAACCTCACGCATCGGGCCAAGGCTGCGCACGCCCATGCCCTGCCCACCGGAGGAGACGGCTTCCCCAACGATTCGCTTGCGCGTATAGCCTTCAGCCTCAGCATTTGCCACATTATCGGCTGCGTTTGACAGGGCCCGCTGCGTGTGCAGCAATCCCGAACGTGCGATCGACAGGGCAGCGTCAATGCTCATCGCTTTTTGCCTAGCTCACTTAGTTCATGCGGCATTAGCGCCGCATGTTCAGGGTTTCCTGCAAAAGCTCATCCACGGTCGAAACAATGCGCGTATTCGCCGAATATGCGCGTTGCGCCAGGATCAGCTTCGAAAATTCAGAGGCGATGTCCACGTTGGAACGCTCCACAGCACGCGCGGAAAAAGCCCCACCGCCATCTTCACCGGCCTGGACAACGCGCGCCTCACCACTTTCGGCGGTACGCACAAAAGCCTGACCATCAACATGCTCCAGCTTATCCGCATCCCTGAACACCGCCACGGGAATCCGCGCCACAACCCGGGCTTGGCCATTGTCATAATTGACCCGAACATCGCCATTGCTCTGCGTGGTGACAGAGGAGAATGCACCAAGCGGAACCCCATTCTGCTCAAAACTATTGATACTAAGACCGCCTGGGCCAGTGGAAGAAAACTGAGTCAATCCCTGGGTCGTGCCGAAGCTGCCGAGATTGAGGGACATGGCCTGCAACCCTTGACCGAAATCAGCTTGGAAGGTGACAACCGCCGGACCATTGTTTGTGGGGGGGCTGCCGTTCAGCGTTAACGTGCCCGAGCGGAGTTCAGCTAATGTTCCATCCGGGTTACTGTCAGCATCTCTCAAGAAACTCCACGTGACACCGCCGTCAATGATTGCATTAGTTGTTCCACTTGGACCGGTTGCCGGAAGAACAGCAGAGGTACCCCCTGTCGTAGCCACATAGACGTTGCCGCCATTCGTTATTCTGGCGCCAACCGCAAAAGCCGTGTTGGCTGCCCACGGGTTCGTGTTCGGCACATCCTTGCCGAAAACGACATCTATGGTGCCAAGGCCCGGCGGCACCGCCTGCGGAGCGTTGATAGACAAAGTCCAGACGTTGTCATTTGGCGTGGCGGAAGGAGTAAAGGTCAGGTTCAACGAGCGTGCGCGACCTAGCGAATCAATTACCTGAATGGGAGTGCTATGCGGCGCTGTGCCGCCAGCAGGCAAATTGCCCGAGAAGGTCAGATTCCCCGTAGCTACGGGGCTGAATACATCTTCCAGGACCCGGATGGGGACGATCTGCGACGTATCCGGGATACCATTGGTCACCGGCCAGCCTTGCGCCACATAGCCGGATCCATTGACCAGGTAGCCCGCACGATCGCGGTTAAAGTCCCCGGCGCGCGTGTAAAAGCTGCGCAAGTCAAAATTCCTAGTACCATCGGAATTGGTGCTGGACGGCAACGCCACTGGGAAGAAGCCCTGACCGGAAATCGCCAGCGCCAGCGGATTCTCCACCTGCTCAAGGGTACCCTGCACCTGATTGGTGAAGTCTGGTCGCGCCAGCACCGTGCCGGGGCGATGCACATCCAAATTGCTTTCCGTAATGTAGGAAACGAAATTCGTATCGGTCCGCTTGAAGCCAACCGTCTGTGAATTGGCGATATTGTCCGAAATGTGCCCAAGTGCGCGGGATTGCGCGTTCATGCCACTCACGGCGGTATTCATTGAGGTGTAAAGCGACATTGCGGAAGCTCCAAGGCGATAGGTTGCAAGGGTTTACGCAAACGCCATGCCAACGCGAAATGCCGTTACGGATGGCGAATCAGCGACTGAATCCGCCGCCACGCGGCAAGTATTGCGCAGGTCGCGGCAATTCCTGCCGGATGCCACCCCGGAATCTCTGGCCCGCGCCTTGCTCATTCCGAATTCGACCGGCGCTTTGCCTGGCTTTCTCGTGGGGGCAAACGCCCTGCGTGCAGGTGGGATGATGCCGGAGTGAACCGATTGTTTGGAATTTCGCATGTTGGACCCAGCTTCTGTGCCGCAGCCCAAGCCCGCCGTGAGCCCTGCTTCCGCCGGGTCTGCGCGCTACGCTGCTAGGGAAGAGGTGGGCTTTCATGGTCGGCTGCGCGAAGCGTTCGACTCGTCCCAGGGTGAGCAACAGCCCGACCGCTCCGGCCTGGAGGCCAATTCAGCAAATCGCCGCGATGATGATCGCTTGGCGCAGCGGGCACAGCGTTCGGAACCCGCAAAGACAGAAGCGAGTTCGCCCGGGTCTGGTGCCGTTGAAGGCCAGGCCCAGGCCAAAAATGATGCCAGTGCCGGCGCTGCGACGCCCCAGTTGGAGCCGCCACTTCCTCCGGAAGGGGTGAATGCCGCGCTGCCCGAGGTGCTTTTGACTGAATTTGATGTAACTGAGGGGGCGCTTGGGCCGGGGGCTCCGTTGACACCAGATTTGGTGGCAAGCTCGGTTGTGCCGCAGCCAGCCGCTCCGTTGGTGGCCAAGGCAACGCCTAGTTCGCCCGATGGTGCTGATGCTTCGCAAGCTTCTGGCGTTGCGGCAACAGCACAGATAAACACGCTGTCAGAGGGCGAGGCGGCGGAACAACTGCGCAGCCAGATGATGGCCGCGCAGCAGAGTGCGGCTTCGCGCGGTGCGGCGGCCGCTACGACCGATCAACAACAAAACGTCGCTAATGCCTTGGCATCCGCGCCCACTCAGGCGGCGGCAGCGCAGGTGGCGCCCCCCCCGCAGCAAGCCCTGGGTGGGGCAGGCAAGTCCGCCCCGCCGGCCCCGCGCGATGACGCGGTAGAAGCCACCAAGCCCGCTGAACCCTTGTCCTTGCTCGCCAAGGCCCTCAGTAACATTGAGGCGGCGGCGGAAATGAAGGTCGTTGCTGCGACCGAAACGGCGGAGGCGGGTTTGCGCCTGGCCAGTGTGGAGGCCCCAAAAGCCGCTAGCACCAAGCCTTCCGGTGAATTGCGGGCAGAAGGCCTAGCGATGCAGACGGCTGGATTTATGGGGCCTGACGGGATGTTGCATCGCGCCGAGGCGCCCTTAACCAGCTCACCCACACGCGAATTGTCCACACCAATGCCGGCACGGCAGCTTGCCCCAGTGGTGGTCTCGCTCGCGCTTGGTCGCGGTGATGAGGCGCTGACCATCTCGCTTGACCCGGTTGAACTCGGTCGTGTGGAGGTAAGCATCGGTCAGGGCAAGGAAGCCGGGCAGGTGCGCATTGTGGCGGAACGGGCTGAAACCCTCGCGCTATTGCAGCGGGACCAGCGCGAATTGGACCGGGCGCTGAACCAAGCCGGGCTTGGCGACATGGCGCGGTCGATGTCTTTTTCGCTCGCTTCGGATCAGGGGCGCCAGCAGCAATATGGGGCCCAGGAAAAGGGCCAGCGCCGTGCCTCCTTCACTATCGGTGGTGTGGAAGGTGAAGGCGCCATGCCAAGCCTGCCAGCACCGCTTCGCAACGCCACCTCTCTTATTGACATCGCTGTCTGAACGGAACCCAAACCATGTCCGCCTCCATTGCCACCCTTTCCGCCAATGCCGCCACCAGCACAGCGCAAAGCTCGAAATTTGCCGGCGATTTCAATACCTTCCTGACCCTGCTGACGACACAGATCAAGAATCAAAGCCCGACCGACCCGCTGGATACCAACCAGATGACTAGTCAGTTGGTGCAATTCGCGTCCGTCGAACAGCAAATCTCCATGAACCAGAACCTTCAGCGCATGTTGGCTTTGGAACAGGCTTCCCAGCTTACCGCCAGCGCGCCGCTGATTGGCCGCAATGTGGAGGTGGAGGCCGAGCAGATCAGCCTGCAGGGCGGTGTTGGCACGCTGAAATTACCGGCTGCGGGCGCTTCCCAAACTGCGCTGGTCACCATCCGCGGTAGCGGTAATCGGATTATTCGTCAGGAAACGGTGCAGCTTGGTAACGCGCCCAAAACCTGGTCTTGGAATGGCAAGGATTCGGAAAATGTTTCCCAGCCGGATGGCGCCTATAAGGTCAGCGTGACAGGGACTGGGGGCGGCGGGAAGACCGAGGCGCTGCCTTTCACCACCATCGGTAAGGTGACCGGGGCCGAGAGGGTGGGCGGCGATGTGAAGCTGCTGCTTGGTCAATTGCAGGTTAACTTCGACAAGCTGCGCAGCGTCAGTTCGGGGAGCTGAGGCACAGCATCGCTCACTTTAAGCGTCTCACCCGGCCATTTTTGGCCTGTCTCCTCCCTGGTTTTGGGGCGCTCTCAGGCGAAAAGCTATCGCCTGGCTCAGACATGCTCCAGAGTCTCAGAGCTACTCAAGCGGCATTGGTGTATTAAAAAAGAGACGGACGACGCCTCTTTAAAGAATTTTTCCATCAAACAGATTTCCCTTGAGGAAACTTTTGCCTATTGTGTTATAGGTCTTTCGTCCAAGCGGGGTTTCGTCCCGGGGGACGCTTGGTGAAGAAGGTTGGGGGTGATGGGGAATTTCGTCGCTCAGTTGCGTGCCTTGGGAATGTGGCGCCTATTCGCCCTTGCTGGCATTGGGCTGTTGGTGGCTGGGCTGATTACTTGGCTTATTGTCCGCGCCAGCCAGCCTGTGATGGGCTTGCTCTACGCTGATTTGGAACAGCGCGATGCCGGCCAGGTAATCGCGGCACTTGATCGTGCCAAGGTTCCGTATCGCATTGAAGGCAATGGCACACGTATCATGGTCCCGGATGATCAGGTCGGACGTGTGCGTCTTTCGCTGGCGCGAGAAGGCCTGCCAGCCGGTGGCAATGTCGGCTATGAAATCTTTGATCGCTCTGAAAGCCTGACTACAACGCCTTTTCAGCAGGATATGAATCGTGTGCGCGCCATGGAAGGCGAATTGGCGCGCAGCATTGCAACACTCTCCGGGGTTCGCGCCGCGCGTGTGCATCTGGTTCTGCCGCGACGTGAGGCCTTTTCGCGTGAAAGGGGCGATGCGCAAGCCTCTGTCATGTTGACCATGCAGGGTGCGCAGCGGCTGGACCGGGAAGCGATTCAGTCGGTGCTGCATCTTGTTTCCACGGCGGTACCTGGCTTGCGACCGCAGAATGTTTCCATTGTCGATTCACGTGGCGCATTGCTGGCGCGCGGCGGTCAGGCGCTTTCCGGCCCGGCGGCGGCGGCGTCCCAGGAAGAAATGCGCCGCGGTCATGAATTGCGTCTGGCACGCTCGGTCGAGGAGATACTGGAACGCAGCCTTGGTCCTGGCCGCGTGCGGGCCGAAGCCACGGTGGATATGGATTTTGATCGGGTGCAGGTCACCGAAGAACGCTTTGATCCTGACAACCAGGTGGCGCGCAGCCAGCAAAGCGTGCAGGAAAGCTCCCGCGGTACCGAACCCGCGCCCACCACGGTGCAGAACAACCTGCCAGGCAATGAAAACACGCCCGGCAGTACGCAGGAAAGCCGCCAGGAAGAGACGACGAATTTTGAAATCGGGCGCACCACGCGCAGCACCACGCGGGATCAACCGATGATCCGGCGCATCAGCATCGGCGTTCTGGTGGATGGCGTTTGGGAAGCCCAGGCCAGTGGCCCCCCGCAGTTTCGCGAACGCTCAGCCGAGGAATTGGCGCGTATCGCAACCCTGGTGCGGAGTTCCGTGGGCTTTGATGAACGCCGTGGCGACAGGGTGGAAGTGGTGGCCATGCGCTTTGCAGAGCCGCCCTTGCCCGTGGATAGCGGTGAGCGCGGTTTCTTTGATATCGCCTTCACTTCGTCAACGGTCGCGCGGATCATAGAAAGCGCGCTTTTCGCGCTGGTTGCGCTGATCGCCATTCTGCTTTTGGGCCGTCCGGCGGTGAAGCGTCTCGTGACCTTGGCCAAGCCAGCGCAGAACAACGCGCTGGCCGGCGCTGCGGGTGGTGCGGCGGCTTTGGCTGGCGCGGGCGGCGGTGGTCTTCCCGCTGTGATGGGGACAGATCAGGAAGGCATGGTCACGCTTGCCATGGTGCAGGGGCAGATGCGGGCTTCTTCCATCAACCAACTCCAGCAGCTGATAGACAGCAATCCCGATCAATCGCTCAATGTCATCCGACGTTGGATCGCCCCACCGGAGGAACCGGCATGAGCGGCAAGATGACCGGCCCGCAAAAGGCCGCGACCTTCATGCTGGCCGTGGGTGAGGAGCATGCCTCCAAGCTTTTCGCCATGATGCATGAGGATGAAATCCGCGACATATCCCAGGCCATGGCAAGCCTTGGTACGGTTTCGGCAGCCGCGGTTGAGGATTTGGCCCGCGAATTCACCGAAACCATCGGTCAAACGGGCAATCTTGTTGGCACCTGGGAAACCACGGAACGCATGCTGCTGCGCACCCTGCCAAGGGAACGCGTTTCGCAGATCATGGAAGAAATTCGCGGCCCTGCCGGGCGGACCATGTGGGACAAGCTCGGCAATGTGAATGAGGCGGTGCTGGCGAATTACCTGAAGAACGAATACCCGCAAACCGTGGCCGTGGTGCTGACCAAGGTGAAATCCGAACATGCGGCGCGCGTGCTGTCCATGCTGCCAGAAAGCTTTGCCATGGAAGTGGTGATGCGCATGCTGCGCATGGAAAGCGTGCAGAAGGAAGCGCTTGAAGGGGTCGAAAAGACCTTGAAGGCGGAATTCATGTCCAACCTTGCGCGTGCCCAGCGCCGCGATGCACATGAAATGATGGCGGAAATCTTCAACAATCTGGACCGCCAATCCGAAAGCCGCATCCTGGCCGCACTCGAAGAACGCAACCGTGACGCGGCCGAACGTATCCGTTCGCTCATGTTCACCTTCGATGATCTTGTGCGGCTGGATGGCATGGGCGTGCAGGTGCTGATCCGCAATGTGCCAAAGGAACAGCTATTGCTGGCACTGAAGGGCGCCTCCGAAAATCTGCGCGACCTGTTCTTCAAGAACATGAGCGAACGCGCCGGCAAGATGTTCAAGGAAGATCTGGCCAATCTTGGCCCTGTAAGGCTGCGTGAGGTGGATGAGGCGCAGGCCGCTGTCGTGGTGATGGCGAAGGACCTTGCCGCGCAGGGCCAGATCACGCTCCAGGAAGGGCGTGAGGATGAGATGGTGTATTGATGTCAGACAGCTTTGTTCCAGTCTCGCGCGCCGCACTCATCCGGGATTTTGCACCTACATCACTGATTGAAGCCTTGGATGCGGCGCGGGAGGAAGCGGCGCGCATGCCGCCGCCACCGCCTGAACCCGACCCCATGGAGGAAACACTCCGCGCCGTCGCAGCCTCAGCCCGCGAAGATGGCTTTGCCGCCGGCCGCGCTTCCATGACCCAGGAAGTGGCTAATCGCGCAGCGGAAAGCCTTGGGCTTATCGCCAAGCAATTGGCCGCGAGCCAGGCGACCTCGGCCGAGATCGCCGCCGAGGCCAGCCGCGGTATCGCGCGCGTTGCGCTCGCCATGCTGGATGCGGCCTTGCCGGGCCTTGCCGCACAGCAAAGTGCGGCGCTGGTTGCCGATTTCGCCGAAAGGCTGCGCCCGGCCTTGGCCTTTCTGCCAGAAGCGCATGTGCATATCGCGCCTAGCCTAGTTGAGGATGTGCGCGCGCTGATCGGTGATCTTGCCGTCACGCTGGTGCCGGATGCAGCGCTCCCCCCAGGTGATGCGCGCGCCTTTTGGCAGGGCGGCAGCGCCGAATTCGATCTTGCCAAGCGCCGTGCCGCGATTGCCGAGGCGCTCAGCGCCGCTGGCCTTGACCTGCAACCTGACAATCAAAAAGGGTGATCTGGCGCTGGCCCTTCTTCTGAAACCGGCCAGCCTTCGGAAGGCCACCAGCTTTAGGATACAAATGACATGAGCGGATCAGATAGCTTCGAAGCGATGGCCCCCCCCCCGGCGCAGGATGAGCGCCAGCAGGGCCAAACCGGAACCATGCGTGACCTTGACGCCGTTTATGACATCCCGGTGCAGATCAGCGCTGTGCTGGGCCGCGCCACCATGCAGGTCAGCCAATTGCTGAAACTTGGCCGTGGTGCGGTGGTGGAACTGGATCGCCGCCTGGGTGAGGCGGTGGATATCTACGTCAATAACCGTCTGGTCGCGCGCGGCGAAGTCGTGATGGTGGATGATAATCGCCTGGGCATCACCATGACGGAAATCGTGAAGTCCGATCGCGGCGGGTGATATGGCGCGGGTTCTGATCATCGGGTCACTGGAAGCGGAGCTTGGCCAAGCGGCGCGCATTGCCGTGGCCCGCGGCGCGCGGCTGACTGTTGCCGAAGGGGCGGCGGCGGGGCTTGCCAAGCTACGCGCCGATGGCGCTGATCTGGTGCTTTGTGACGTCACCCATGATGTCGGCTGGCTGATTTCCTGCCTCGCGGAAGAACGTATCGCCTGCCCCGTCATCGCCTGTGGCCGGCCCAATGATGCCGATGCCGCCGTGCGCGCCATTCGCGCCGGCGCCAAGGAATTCCTGCCGCTGCCGCCGGATGCGGAATTGATCGCCGCCATGCTGCAAACCGTGGCAGGCGAGGCCGACAAGCCCGTAGTCAAGGACCCCGCCATGGTGGCGCTGCTGGACCGCGCGACGCAGATCGCGCGCGCCGATGCATCCGTGCTGATCACCGGGGAAAGCGGCACCGGCAAGGAAGTGCTGGCGCGGCATATGCACGCGGCCTCCCGCCGGGCCAATGGCCCCTTTGTGGCGCTGAATTGCGCCGCGCTGCCGGAAGCGCTGCTGGAAAGCGAGTTGTTCGGCCATGAAAAGGGCGCCTTTTCCGGCGCTGTCGCCGCGCGCAAGGGCAAGTTCGAACAGGCCAATGGCGGCACCCTGCTGCTGGATGAAATTGGCGAAATGGACCCGCGTTTGCAGGCCAAGATCCTGCGCGCCATCCAGGAACGCGAAATAGATCGCCTGGGCGGCACCGCCCCCATTCGTGTTGATGTGCGCATCCTGGCCGCAACGCATCGCGATTTGCAGGCCGAAGTCGCCAAGGGCCGCTTCCGGGAAGACCTTTACTTCCGCCTGGCCGTGGTACGGCTGCGCATCCCGGCGCTGCGTGAAAGGCCCGCCGATATCCTGCCCCTCGCGCGCTATTTCGCGGAACGCTATGCCCAGGCCAATGGCTTGCCGGTCCGCATGCTCTCGCCCGAGGCCGAGGGCATGCTGCTGCGCCATGCCTGGCCCGGCAATGTGCGCGAACTGGAAAATGCCCTGCATCGCGCGGTACTTTTGGCCGAGGGCAGCATGATTGGCACTGACGCCATTGAATTGATGGCGCCTGCGGCGGTCGCCGCCATGGCGGCCCCGATTACCGCCGCCATGCCGGAAGCTTCGCCACCACCCATTACGCAAGCACTGCCCGCCGCACCGCAAGCCGCCCAACCGCGCGGCGCTGCGACCCTGGTTGGGCGCCGGATGGAGGAGGTGGAGCGGGAATTGATCCTGGAAACACTTTCCCATTGCCTGGGTAATCGCACGCGGGCGGCGGAAATGCTTGGCATTTCCATTCGGACCTTGCGCAACAAGCTGCATGAATACCGCGCGGCGGGTGTCCCGGTACCGCCCATTCCTGGGCAGATGCCAGCCTCTGCCACGGTTGACTGAAGCGCGTGTCAGAAACACTGCTCCCTTCCTGGCTTAAGCGCGCCCAACCCGGCAATGACGTGGCGCTGGCACTCGGTGTCGCGCTGCTGCTGGTGGTGCTTATTGTTCCGCTGCCGGTACTGCTGCTTGACCTTGGGCTCGCGATTTCCATCACGCTTTCCGTGCTTGTGTTGATGACGTCGCTATTCTTGACCCGACCTCTCGACTTCACCTCCTTCCCGACGCTTTTGCTGTTGACCACGTTGTTACGACTTTCGCTCAATGTCGCGACCACGCGCGTCATCCTGACCCATGGGCATGAAGGCCCGGAATCCGCCGGCCATGTCATTGCCGCCTTTGGTGGCTTCCTGATGGGGGGCGATGTCGCCGTTGGCATGATCGTGTTTTTCATTCTGCTGATCGTGAATTTCGTTGTCATCACCAAGGGCAGCGGGCGCATCGCGGAAGTGGCGGCGCGCTTCAGCCTGGATGCCATGCCGGGCAAGCAGATGGCGATTGATGCCGATCTCTCGGCGGGGCTGATTGACGAAAACCAGGCCCGTGCGCGCCGCAAGGAATTGGAAGCGGAAACCGGCTTTTATGGTTCCATGGATGGTGCCGCGAAATTCGTGCGCGGCGATGCCATTGCTGGTCTCATTATCACTGCCATCAATCTTATTGGCGGGATCGCGATTGGCATCCTGCGCCATGGTATGAGTTTTGGCGATGCGGTCATCAATTTTTCGATGCTGACCGTGGGCGATGGGCTGGTCACGCAAATCCCGGCGCTGCTGGTTTCAGTCGCTGCCGGTATCGTCGTCACCAAGGGCAGTACCGAAGGCACTGCCGATCAGGCGTTGATTGAGCAATTGGCTTCGAGCCCAAAACCGCTTGCGATTGCCGCCGGCGCTTCGGGCGTCATGGCGCTCATGCCGGGCATGCCCTTCCTGCCTTTCATCGCCTTGGCAGGCGCGACTGGCTATGGGGCCTGGCGGCTCATGCAAAAGGAACAGCAGCGCGTTATTGCCGCGGGCAAACCGCCTCCACCAACGCCTGAGGCTGATCTGCCCATTGCCGAATCCCTCAAAATGGATCTGCTGCGGTTGGAATTGGGCTATGGGCTTCTCTCGCTTGCCGCCGGCGATGCGCCGCGACTGACGGACCAGATCAAAGGGCTGCGTCGCACCATTGCGCAGGAAATGGGCTTCGTCCTGCCATCCGTGCGCATCCAGGATAATCTTGCCCTGCCATCGGACACCTACACCATCAAGGTGAAGGAGATCGAGGCAGGACGCGGGCAGTTGCGCCACCCCTTGCTGTTGGCGATTGATCCTTCGGGCGGCATTCCGGATATGCCCGGCGAACGCTGCACCGAACCCACCTTTGGCCTGCCCGCACTATGGATTGACGAAGCGCGGCGTGAAGAAGCACTGGCGCGCGGCTGCACCGTGGTGGATTGCGCGGGCGTGGTTGCCACACACATCACCGAAATCGTCCGCGAGTATATGGCGGAGCTGCTCTCCTTTGCCGAGACTCAGAAGCTGCTGGATGAAATGCCGGCGGACCAGAAAAAGCTCGTCTCCGACCTTGTGCCGCAGCCCATCGGGGTTGGCGGCGTCCAGCGCATTCTGCAAAGCCTGCTCGCGGAACGCGTTTCCATTCGTGACCTGCCGACAATCCTGGAAGGCATTCAGGAAGCGAATGCTGCCGGGGCGCGCACGGTCCCCAGCATTCTGGCCATTGTGCGCCAGCGTCTGGCGCGCCAGCTTTCGGATGCCGCGCGTGGTCCTGAGGGCTATGTGCCCATGATCACGCTTTCAGCCGATTGGGAAGTGGCCTTCACCGAAGCGCTGATCGGCCCGGCAGATGATCGGCAGCTTGCCATGGCGCCTTCAAAATTGTCAGACTTCATGCAAAAGCTGCGCGATGTCTTCGACAAGGCGAATGCGATGGGTGAGCAGCCCGTGCTGGTCTGTTCGGGGGCCATTCGTGCCCATGTGCGGGCCATCGTGGAACGCTTCCGCCCTTCAACCCCGGTGCTGGCGCATACCGAAATCCACCCGCGCGCGCGCATCCGAACCGTGGGGTCGCTGTAGGTGCTGATTTTTCCGCCATCGCTGGCCATCACGCGAAGGGGCCGCTAGTGGTGCGATTCATGCTATTCATTCCCGATCCAAAATCGCGCCCGCGCACCACTAGCCCTATGTTTGGTGGGCCGATTCACGCTGCTGGCCTGAACCGACAGCAGCGATCGGACCGCTAGGCGATGCGGCTCAAGCTATTCAATTCCAGCACCATGGCGGAAGCCATGGCGCAGATCCGGGCGGAGCTTGGCGATGATGCGATCATTCTGGAACAACGCCGCACGCGCCATGGCGTAGAGGTTACCGCGGCGCTGGAACCGGATGAACCGCTGCTGATCCAACCGCTCCATAATCCCGCAGCCTTTAACCAGCCGGGACCACTTGATTTTCATAATATTCCCGCAAGCCTTGCCCATGCCCTATGCAGGGGCCCCTTGCCGCAAAGCCTCGCTGAAAACCTGATCTTCGCTGCGCTGCCCAAGGGACTTGAACGTCCGCTGCTGCTGGCCGGTCCACCGGGCGCCGGGAAAACCCTCACAACAGCCAAACTCACCGCGCGCCTTGTGCTGGGCGGGATGGCGCCACTTGTCATCACAACAGACGGCCAGCGCGCTGGCGCGGTGGAACAACTGGCGGCCTTCACCCGCGTTTTGGGCGTTACGCTGGCCGTGGCACCAACACCGGCCATGCTCGCCAAGGCGCTTGCGCATCGCAGCCCTGGCCAACCTGTCCTGATTGATACAGCAGGGTGCGATCCCTTTAAAAAGGAACAGGCGCAGCAATTGCGACATTTGGCAAATCATTCCGTGGCAGATATAATACTTGTGTTGCCGGCGGGGCTCGATCCGGCCGAGGCGGCGGATGCGGCCCGCGCCTTCGCTGCTATGGGTGCCCAGCACTTGTTGCCAACCAGATTGGATGCTGCAAGGCGGTTGGGAGGGGTATTGATGGCGGCCAAGGCAGGCCCATTGGCATTAACGGAAGCAGGCATCGGATCGGAAGTCGCTGATGGGCTTGAAACCCTGACGCCAGATGGGCTGGCATCGCGCCTTCTCTCCGCTGTACAAGATAAAGCTTCCGAGTCCGGGAAGGAATCCCTTTGATGACGCAAGATAGTCGCGCGTCCCAGAATGGGCGCATGATCGTGGTTGCCTCCGGCAAGGGCGGGGTCGGAAAGACTTGGTTTTCCATCAGTCTTGCCCAAGCATTGGCACGCCAGGGGCGGCGCGTGCTGCTGGCTGATGCTGATCTGGGCTTGGCGAATATTGATGTTCAGCTTGGCATACGGCCGGAACGCGACCTCGCGGCCGTACTATCGGGTAAGATGACAGTGCCTGAGGCCGCCATCCCGATCGTTGATGCAGGCTTTGAAGTGCTAGCCGGGCGTTCCGGGTCGGGCGCCCTTGCCTCGCTCAGCCCGGCTGCGCTCGATGCTTTCCTTCAGGCGCTGGAAAGTGCAAGGCGGCAGTGGCAGGATGTCGTGGTTGACCTGGGCGCTGGGCTTGATGCGCCGCAGCGGCGTATCTCGGCGGCGGCGGATCTGCTGCTGGTGGTGGCAACCGAAGAACCAACCAGCATGACCGATGCCTATGCGGTATTGAAGCTGCACGGCATGGACAATCCCAAGAGTATGTCACGGATCATCGTGAATATGGCCGATGACCGCGCGAGCGGGCATCGCACCTATGAAGCCCTGCGCCGGGCAGCGGCCACCTTCCTCAAACGCGAAGTTCCCCTGGCTGGAATCATTCGGCGCGACGGCAAGGTCCGCGAAGCGATACGTCACCAGAAACCACTTCTGACGCGCGATCCCTCCGCCATGGCAGCCATGGACATAGAGGCCATCGCCCAAGGCTTGATATGATTGGCTGAACGGGAAAATCAGCGACGCGCAAGGGCGGCTGCCACCTGGGACAGCATCCCGGAAATGCGGAAGGGTTTTTGCAGAAAAATGAAATTCTCGGACACCACCTCGCCGCTCAATGTGCCTTCGGCATAGCCCGACATCAGAACAACAGGAAGATCGGGCTGTGTCTCCCGCAGGCGGCGGGCAAGCGTCAGGCCATCAATGCTGCCCGGCATGGCGACATCCGAAATCACCAAATCAGGCTTAAGGCCAGCGGCGATGGCCCCCAGCGCCGCTTCGCCATCTTCCACCGCCGTTACTTCATAACCCGCAGTCGTCAGCGCGCGGGTCAGCAGCCGGTGCAACGGCGCCTCATCTTCCACCAGCAGCAGGCGCCGACCAGCGCCAATGGCATGAATGCCTGGCGTATGCGCGACCGGCACATCAGGTTCAGCCGCAACGCGCGGAAACCACAGGCGAAAGCGGCTGCCTTCCCCGGGACGGGAGCGCACGGATACATGCCCGCCCGATTGGCGCAAAATGCCAAGCACGGTCGAAAGCCCAAGCCCTGTGCCGCCGCCATCGCGTTTGGTGGTGTAGAAGGGCTCAAAAATGCGGGAGATCAACTCTGGCTCCATCCCCGCCCCTTCATCGGCCACTTCCAGCACTGCCCAGGGGCCAGGGGTAATGGTGCCGCCCTGCGCCGGTTCGGGCGCTTGCAGGTCGCGGCTTTTGACGGAGATATGCAGCTTGCCACCCTGCGGCATGGCATCGCGTGCATTCACGGCCAGGTTCATGAGCGCCTGATCAATATGGCTGGGGTCCACCCGCGCGCAGGGGCCGGGCCTTTCCAGATCAAGCGTGATCGGAATGCGCCGGCCCAAAAGCCGCGCCAATAGCGGTGCCATGCCATCCACCGCGCGATCGAGTGCCACCACGCGGGGTTGCACCGCCTGCCGGCTGGCGAATGCCAGAAGCTGACGCACCAGCCGCGCGCCGCGCCCGGCGCTATCCAATATTTGCCGCAAATCCTCGGCGGTTGCGCTGTCCTGCCCACGCGCCAGCGCCGTTTCCGCCGCCGCCCCCACGGCAGCCAGCAGATTGTTGAAATCATGCGCGACACCGCCGGCAAGCCGCCCCACCGCTTCCAGCCGCGCCGCTTCTTCCAATTGCGCCTGACGGCGGCGGCGCGCCGTGATGTCGAGCACACGTAGCAAGGCACCAGGCTCCCCGCGCAAGGGCCGGCAATGCACCTCCACCGCTGCGTCAGGGGCCTGTTCCGGCGCCGCGAGTTTTGCTTCAATGGCGGGGGGCGCGGGCGGGCCGGCCAGAGCAACAGAAATGATCTGGCGCACCGCCTTCTGGCTCGCTTCCGCAAATAGTAGCGCCGGATCGCGCCCCGGCCCCGGTGCCGGGCCATTGGCGCAAAGCCTTTCCAGCACCGCACTCGCGGCCCGGATGCGTCCCTCCGAATCCAGAACGGCAAGCCCGGCATCTTCCTCGGATTCGAATAGCCGACGGAAGGAATCCGCCGCCGCCTCAGCCCTGCCGCTCACGCTGCCGCCCCGGCGCGGCCTCGCAACCGCCAGACATAGGCGATGATTTCCGCGACTGCCTGATAATGCTCGGCCGGGATTTCGGTATCCAGTTCCAGCTTGAACAGCGCCCGCGCCAAGGGTGGGTTGGACACCAGCGGCACATTGGCTTCCTCGGCCAATGCGCGAATGCGTGCCGCCACGGCTTCCGCTCCCTTCGCGACCACCTTTGGCGCGGCCTGGGAATTTTCATCATAGGCAAGCGCCACCGCGTAATGGGTCGGGTTGGTGATCACAACGGCTGCCTTGGGCACGGCCGCCATCATGCGCCGGCGCGCCCGGGCCATGCGAAGGCCGCGGATGCGCCCCTTGATCATCGGATCGCCTTCGCTTTCCTTCACTTCCTCACGCACTTCCTGCCGCGTCATGCGAAGCTTGTGCAAATGGCGAAAGCGAACCACCAGGTAATCCAGCACGGCAATGCCCGCAAAGGCGATCATTGCCGCTATGAAAAGATCCATCGCAGCGCGCACCATCAGGCGCAGCAGATCACCCGGCCCAAGCGACAATGCAGAGCGCAGTTCACGCGGGTCACCAAGCGCCCACCAGAGTGCCGCGCATACAACCCCAAGCTTGATCAATGTGCGCAGGAATTCGATGCCGCCTTCGACGCCGATCAGACGCTTGATGCCGGAGGCCGGGTTGATGCGGGAAAATTGCGGCTTAAGCCCTGTCGCTGAAATCAGCCCGCGGCTTTGCAGCATGGTGCCCGCAATGGCGCCAAGGATGCCCATGACGACGACGGGCAAGACGGCAAGCATGCCAAGGCGCATCATTTCGGTTGCCACCAAGCCAATCTGCAACTGATGCCCATTTTCCAGCACACCGCGCATGCCGCGCATCAATTCAGCTCCGAGCGGTGGCAGGCCCAGGGTCATGCCGATCAAGGCAAAGCCAAGGGCCACAAAGCCAACCACTTCGCGTGAGAGGGCGATCTGCCCTTCCTCCCGCGCTTTTTCGATTCGCCTTGGCGTGGCTTCTTCTGTCTTGTCCTGGCCGCCTTCCTCATTGCCGCCGCTGCTGCCGGACATGGCTCAACGCACCCCAGGCAGGGCGAGGAAAGTCTCCCGCGCGACACTTGCATAAAGACCAAGCATGGCTGGCAATAACAGGGCGAGCAGCAGAAGGCCAAGCACGATCTGACCGGGCACGACCAGGAAGTAGATCTGCACCTGCGGCGCAATGCGCGCGAGCAGACCAAAGGCGACATTCAGCACAACGGAGAGCAGCAGAAAGGGCGCCATGAGTTGCAGGGCGAGGAAGAAGCTTTGCCCGACCGCCGCCGCCATGGCTTCTGCGCCCAGCCCGGCCAGAAACCCCTCGCCCACCGGCAGCACCGCGTAACTTTCTGCAAGCGCACGCAGTGGCAGCGCGTAAAGCCCGCTGCTGAGCAGCAGCACCACGGATAGCAGCGCAAAAAACCGCCCCGTAATGGCATTCTGCCCGCCTACCGCCGGGTCTGGCACCAGCAATTGCGATAGCGCGAGCAACAGCGCGAAAAGCTGCCCCGCCATGGTCATGGCGAGCGTCACCAACCGCGCCAATGCACCATACCAAACGCCGATCACGATTTCAGTAAGGATCAGGCGCAGCATTTCGCCCACCGCATCGGGGGCCGCCGGCAAAGCTGGCGACAGCACGGGGTAGAGCACCATCACCAACGCAAAGCCCAGTCCCAGGCGATAATTGCTGGGGACGTCCTGTTCGCCCAGCCCCGGCATGATCATGACCACCGCACCGATGCGCGCCAGCAGCAGGATGGCGCGAAACACCATGTCAGGCAGCGCGGCAAGCCATTCCGCTTCTGTCATCTCATGGCCTCGAGCCCACCTGGATGATCATCTCAAACAGGGTTTGCGCATAGCCGCGCAGCACACCGGTGAAGAAGGGGGTCAGCAGGATCAGGGCGACCGCGAGTGCCACCATTTTCGGCAGGAAGGAGAGGCTTGCCTCATTCACCTGGGTCAGCGCCTGGAAGACGGCGACCACCAGCCCGACCACCAGCATCAGCACGAGCAACGGTCCACCGATCTGAAGACTGATCCAGAGCGCTTCCCGGCTTGCCTCAGCGATGCCGCCCATCGCCCTGCCTTTCCCAGCACATGCGTGACGCCAATCAGGCGTCAGATCGGCATGCGCATCACTTCCTGATAGGCCGCCACGACGCGATCGCGCACCGCGACCGCCGTTTGCAAGGTGAGTTCGGCGCGCCCTACCGCGACCACCAGATCCGTCACACTACCCTCACCCATCAGGCCGCGCGCGGAAGCGGTTTCGGCTTCTCGGCTGGTAGTGACCGCGTTCTGCACGGCACGGGACAAGGCTTCGCCGAAGCTCGCAGTTTCCCCACCGCCGGCGGCAGCAGGGCTGGCGGAAGGTGCCGCCATATTGGCACGATAGGCAGCGGCAGCACCGCCAGGGGTCAGGGGCAAGGGCATTAGCGCAGCGCCTCAATGGTGCGGGTCAACATGCCGCGGCTTACTTCCAGCACTGACAAATTGGCGCTGTAGCTGCGTTGGGCTTCGCGCATATCCATCACTTCAATGGTGGAATTCACATTCGGTGTCTTCACATAACCCTGCGCATTGGCCGCCGGATGGGTCGGATCATGCCGGGAGGGGAATTCGCCCTTGGCGGTGCCAACACGTGAAACCTTGATCATATTGGCGCCAAGCGCCCGTTCAAAGCGATTGGCGAAGGTCACTGTCTTGCGCCGATAGGGATCACCGCCCGCCACTTCCGATGTGGTGTCGCGATTGGCCAGGTTTTCCGCGACCACTCGCAACCGAGAGGTCTGCACATCCATCCCGGCCGCCGCGATGCGTATTGCGCGATCTAGTTCCATGGCTTAGCGCCCCCTTTAACCCTGATTCCGCCCAAGGGCAGTCATGAACATGCTCATGTAACGCCGACGCACCGAAAGGGCGGTCGCATGGGCCGAATCGGTATCGGCCACGCGCAGCGCTTCGCGTTCAAGGGACACCGCATTGCCACTCGGGTCGCGGCTGGCCGAAACGCGTTCCTTCAGGGTCCGGCCATCCTGATGCCGCGTACCCTGCAAATGACTGGCATTGGTCGCCACCATCTGCCGTTCCTTGAGCTTGCCGTTCAGCACCTTGGCAAAGGGTTGCATATCGGAAGGCCGATAATTCGGTGTATCCGCATTAGCGATGTTCTGCGCGAGCACGCGCTGGCGCGCTTCCGTCCAGCGCAACCGCTGTTCGGCAAGGGCAATCGGTCCGGTCTTGGTCGGGTCCATGATCCCATCCTTGCACGTTACGGGCCAAAATGCGTTAAAAAGCGTCCCGTTACAACAATTTCTAATGGTTTTTTTGCACAGAATCTGTTGGATGGCAATGTGAGCACGCATTCCGAGGATATTCCAGGCGCCACCGGCAGCCAGCATGGCCTGGCGGTGCTGGCCGCCATCAAGGCCATGGGGGAAAGCCTGACCCAGGCAGAGGCAAGTCTTGCCGAGGGTTTTGCGCTCGATCTTGCCGGGCTTGATGGCGAAATCAGCCGGCTTTGTGCCGCGGCACGGGAAGCGCCACCCGCCATGGCGCCGTCGCTGCGCCGAGGGCTTGAAGCCTTGCTCGGCCAGGTTGAAAGGCTGCAATCAGCCCTGCCCAAGCCAGACCGCCAAGGGAGGCACCCATGACCCTAAGCCTTGCCAATTGGCTCACTGCTGGCATCGCACTGCTTTTCGTGCTGGGGCTGATCCTGCTGCTGGCGCGGTTGCTGCGCGCCACGGGCCTGGCGCCGCAATCCAGCGGCCAGCGGCTGAAATTGCAGGAAGTGCTGGCGCTGGATGCGCGCCGGCGCCTGATCATCCTCCGCTGCGATGGGCGGGAAGTGCTGCTATTGACCGGCGGGCCGCAGGATCTCTGCCTCGGCTGGCTGCCGCCCAAAAATGAGGAATCGCCCAAATCATGATGCGTAAAACCGGTTTTTGGATTCTTATCGCCCTCGCGGTGCTGACGCTGCCCGCAGGTATGGCGCTGGCGCAGAGTGTTTCAATTGACCTTGGCCAGACCGGCCAGCCCGGCGCCACGGCACGGCTGGTGCAATTGACCGCCCTGATCGGGTTGCTGTCGCTCGCCCCTTCCCTGCTGGTGATGGCGACTGCCTTTGCGCGCATTGTCATTGTGCTGTCGCTGTTGCGCAGCGCCATCGGCGCGCCTGGCATCCCGCCCAATCCGGTGCTGATCGGGCTTGCACTATTCCTGACCTTCTTCGTCATGCAGCCGGTGTTTGAGGCTTCCTGGACGCAGGGCATTGTGCCGATGACCGAAGGGCGAATTTCCGAATTGGACGGGCTGGCGGCGGCGGCGCAGCCCTTCCGCATGTTCATGGTGGCGAATATCCGGGAAGATGATTTGATCCTGTTCATGGATTTGGGCGGCATTCAGGCTGTGACAGACCCGGCGCAAACGCCCTGGCGCGCCCTAATCCCGGCCTTCATCGTGGGCGAATTGAAGCGCGCTTTTGAAATCGGCTTCCTGCTTTTCCTGCCCTTCCTAGTTATTGATATGGTGATCGCGAGCATTCTGATGTCGCTTGGCATGATGATGCTGCCGCCATCCGTGGTGGCGCTGCCCTTCAAGCTGATCTTTTTCGTGCTGGTGGATGGCTGGCGCCTGGTCTCAGGCAGCCTGGTGCAAGGCTTCAACCTGAATTGAAGCCCTGCAACATTTAGGCGCCCGGAAGATTTTCCGCGATATAGGGTGGCAGATTGAAGGCGCCGGTATGGATTTCCGGCGTCCAATAGCGCGTGCTGCCCAAAATACCCGAAGCTTCCGCTCGGCGGCGGATTTCATCGGTCGCCACGGCGCGGCAGGATGCGTCCTTCGCGGCCCAACCAAGCGTCATGAAACCGCCGACATAGGTCGGCACCGCCGCCACATAGGCCCAGTTATCGGGAAAGGATTTCGCGCGCCGGCGTGATGTTTCGTGTAATTCATCGGCCTGCATGAAGGGCACGCCGCATTGATTGACGATCAAGCCACGCGGCGAGAGGATGCGCGCCGCATTGGCGTAGAATTCATCGGTGAAAAGTGCCTCACCAACGCCAATCGGATCCGTGCTGTCCACGATGATCACATCAAAGCTTTCAGCGGGCGCAACACGCACATAATCAATGCCATCGCCGATGATCACCTCGGCGCGTGGATCATGCCAGGCGTTGCCGCCGATGGCCGGCAGAAATTCCTTGGAAAGCCGCACCACTTCGCCATCAATTTCCACCATCACGGCTTTTTCGACGCCGCGATGCTGCAAAACGCGCTTCAGCACGCCGCCATCGCCCGCGCCGATGATCAACACGCGCTTGGCCGCGCCATGGGCCAGGATGGGCACATGGGTGATCATTTCCTGATAGACGAATTCATCGCCTTCCGTGATCTGCACCACGCCATCCAGCAGCATCACCCGGCCATGGGTTTCGCTTTCAAAAATGACAATGTCCTGAAACGCCGATTGCACCCGCGCCAATTCGCGCTTCACGCGGAAGCGTTGGCCCCAAGCGGCGTAAAGGGTTTCATTGATCCAGCTATCGGTCGCCATGGCGGCACCTCATTCATGAAGAAGGGCCGGGCGTTGCCACCCGGCCCCATCAAAACGACATCGAAATTTGCTCAGCCGATCAGGCCGCGCTTATGTTCAGCAAGCTGCACCCGTTCCGGCAGGAAGCCGCGCTTCAATGCCGGGATCGCCTTATAGGGATCGCAATCGCCGCAGACGAAGATGTCCAGCGCGGCGTAATCGCGTTCCGGCCAAGTGTGGATCGAGACATGGCTTTCCGCCAGCACCAGCACGCCGGATACGCCGCCATTGGGCGAGAAATGATGGAAATGCCCGTGCAGGATCGTCGCCCCAGTGGCGAGCGCGCCTTCACGCAACACCGCATCAATGTGGTTCGGGTCGTCCAGATTGGTCGCCCCCCACAGATCCACGATCAGATGCGTCCCGGCATAGCGCACACCGTCACGCTGAACGAAATAATCCTTCTCGGCATGGGCCGAGACGTCTTCGTCAATATTCCGGGTGTCGCTCGGCAAATCCGAGACCATCCCCGGTTGGACGAGAGCTTCCATAGCAGGGCTCCTTCCAGCCAGCAGATGACCAGGGTGATCAGGGAATTCTGATCGGGGGTCAACAATTGCGGCATATGGGGCAAGCGGGGCGCGGGCGCAAGGGAAATCTAGCGGGAGCGCCCAAGAAATTTCCTGCCACTTCCAGCAGGGGCCAAAATCTTTATCGCCTTGGCGGCGCGGTTGCGGGCGTTGCTGCCGGCGGGGGTGCATTCTGCCCGCCCAATCTTTGCGGCAATAGGCGCAATTGACTGATTTCGCTCTGCAGACGCGGCAGATCCTGCACGCCGCGGAGCGATTCGCCCGTCAGTAGGGTGAAAGCTTCCGCGAAGGGTCCGCGCTGCATGCGCGCACCAAATGTGTCGCGGAGCTGCGCGAGGGTGGCCGTATCATTGGCCATGGCGGCATAGGCAGCGGCCCGCGCCAAATCGCGCCGCATGGTAGGGTCCAAGGGCGCCGGTGCAGGCGGTACCTTGGCCTCAATGTGGTTCATCATGGCCGAGGCAGCGCCCAGCCAATCCTGCGCGGCCGCGCGGATTTCCGACAAGGCCTCAGCGCCATCATCGCCCAATTCGGAGAGCAGCCCTTCAGCAACGCGGCGATTGCCAGCGCGGGCCAAGGCACGCCCACGCAAGATCGTACGCTCCACTTCCTGCCCATTGCCTTCCGTCGCTGCGTCCAGAGCAGCGAAGGTGCCGGGCGCATCACCCTCTGCAAGGCGGATGGTGGCGAGTTTTGTGCTGACCTGCTGACGCAATGCCGGATCAGTCAGCCTTGCCAAGGCATCGCGCAAGACGGCCGAGGCACGGTCCACCAGGTCCAGGGCGACCAACCGGTCCGCCAAGGCGATCACGGAACGGATTCCCGCCTCATCCTCCGGAAGGAATTCCGGATGCGCATCATAGAAGCTGGCGGCGTTCAGGGGCGGCGCACTCTGCAGCGCTGCGGCGAAAGCAGCGCGCAAATGCGGGCGCAGGTCGTTCTCGCGTTCCGGGAAGAAGCGTTGGGTTTCCTGCAGCAATTCAAATGCGGCGCGGCCATTGCCGGCTTCGCGCTGCAATTCAGCCAAGCGAATACGCGCGTTCATTTCATCTGCATCGCCGCGCCAAGCAAAGAGTGCCGCTTCCAATTCGGCAATGGCGCCTGCCGCGTCAAGCCGCCCCACGGCCATGCGCAATTCCACGCTGCGACGGATGGCGCGCGCCCGACGCAACCTGTCCCTTCCTTGAATGGCCTGCCGATAGGCCGCCAGCGCATCCTCGATCCGGCCATCGGCCTCGGCCATCATGCCGCGGGCAAGGTGCAGGATGGGATTGTCGGGTTCGGCTTCCGCCAGGCGATTCGCTGCCGTAAGCTCACCGGCAACGGCAAGGCTTTCCATTGCGATCGGGAACAACCGCTGCGCCAGGGGGCGGGGGTAGGACATCAATAGTGGCAGGCTGGCGGCGATGGCGGGGCCGGCCACAGCGTGATCACCCCGCGCGGCCGCCAAAAAACCTCGCCAAAGTGTGGTCTCATCAGTCGAAGGCATCTGCAGATTTTCGAGCTGCCGCGCCTCGGCCTCGCGCCCAGCGACCAGCGCCGCGGCGGCTTGCACCATCACAAGCCGCGCATCCGCGCCCGCGCGCGGATCTTCCTGCAAGGCGAGGGTCGCCATGGCCTGGGCTTCCTGCGCCATGCCAAGCGCGAGCAGAGTTTCAGCCGCATGCCGCCGCGCCTCTGATCGGCCAAGCGGCCCTGCGGCAGCAATATTGGCCGAAGCGGTACGGAGCCTTTCCATCAGCGTCGAGGTTGTGGCCGAGGGCAAGTCCATGATGCGACTTAGCGTCGCGGCTTCGGCCAGGGGTTCCCTGCCTGCATCCACGCCCAGCCTAAGGGAATCCGTGCCCGAAGCTTGCAGAATAAAGCGGTCATTCAAGGACCGGAGTTGGATACTGTCGCCCCGCGGCAATACGGCCACGCCGAGCATGGCGGGCAACAGCTGAAATTCCGACTGGCGGCGGCCAATGGCAACGGCCTGCCCGGCTTCCCGCAAGGTGCCTACCAGCAACGGGCTACCGGTTTCGGGATCGAGCACTGTCACGCTGCGCCCGGGGCGAGCTGCACGCAGCACCAGTCGCGTCGGCGGTCCCTGTTCCAATTCCGGCGTGATGGGGGTCAGCGCGCGATTGGCATCCACCGCGTCGCGAAAGGCTTCCATCACCCAGGCATTGCCTTCACGCCGAGGACGCAGCGTGCCCGGCTGGGCGAGGCGCATTTGCAAAATGGTAGCGTCGCCAGTCTGGCGCGCTTCCATGCTGCGGAAGATATTGCTGCCCTGAAGCTGCGTGAGGTCCAGCACCTCGGGCCGGTCCAGGACCGCGATCACCCAATCGCCATGGCGGAACACAGCGGCGGATGTTTCCGGCCCAAGATCAAGCGAAATGGCGCGGCCTTCTGCCACCAGGCCAACCGGCACGGTGCGGCGTGGCGGCACAACGACCAGCGGGCGCGGGGCCGGCGCGGGCTCTGCCTGCACAGGCGCCGGGGGCGGCGATGCAGGGGGCGGCGACGCGGCCGGCGGCGCTGGCGAGGCGGCAGGTGTTGCCGGGCTTGGCGCCGGCGTAATCTGGGGTGCGGCGCCCGCATTCGGCCCAGCCCCAGGACGCAAAACATCCGCCGAGGGAGAGGTCGTGGCGGATGGGGTGGCAGTCTGGTTTGACGGGCGCGCGAGCTCTATCGGCGGCGCGGCGGGCGGCGGCCTTGCCGCCGAAGCGGCAGGCGGGCCAGTCGCAGGCCGCGGCGGAGCGGTGGCGGGCGATGGCGGGGCAGCAGTTTGCGCCGCCGGCGCTGGCGTGGCTGGCGGAGGGGGTGGTGTCGTTGCGGCCCGGGCAGCGGTTGTGGGTGTTTCTGCCGGTGCGCCGGCCCCGGCTGCCGGCGTGGCAGTTCCGCTCTCGGCCCCATCAAGCACGTCAATCACCACGCGGTTGCCAAGTCGGAAATGGCGGAACTGTGTCCCCGGCGGGGCTTGCAGCATGATACCGCCATCAATCGCCGAGAGGCTTTCAATATTCCTCGGCAGCCGCAAGGCGCCGGTAAGATCGAATCCCGCCGGAGTATCAAAGCGGAGAATCAGGCGATTGCCAGATTCCTCCGCCCGATAGGTCACCGGTTCGGGCCAATCCATTACCACCCGCCCGTAACTTGGATGGGTGCCAATACGAAAGCCAACCATTGGTGCCTGTTGCGCCATGGCCGGAACGCCCAAGGCGAACCAAATGAGCAGCAAGACACCCGCAAGGCGCATCAATCGAAGCTCGCCAATAGCCGGTCAATCTCACTTTGCGAGACACCGGAACCCGGAAGCTGCGGACCATTGGCCAGTTTTTCACCCTCGGTACGCTTATCGTCACGTGACGGCACGGTCGGGGAGGCGGATGCAGGCTCTGGTCCCGGCATGCCGCTGGCGGCGGACACTACCGCCGAAATCCTGCCTTCAATCGCCTTGAGTGCTGTCACAACTTTCCCGATTCGCTGGCCTGTGATGTCCTGAAAGGAACAGGCTTCGTATATCCGAGTGACCGCACCTTGCAACTTATCCGCCGCCTCGCCCGAGATTTCGGCCTGCAATTGCTCCAGCGTTTCGCAGCAATCCAGGATTTCATTCGTGGCATGCGCGGTGTGGTCCACAATGGCGTCAAGCTCATCGGTGGCGGAGGGGATATGCGCATCGCGGATATCTTCCACCTTAAGAGCGGCGATTTCGGCCTTGGCACGGGCGATGGTGCGCCCAAGACCTTCCAGCTCGGCCAAAAGGGCGGATTCCTTCGCGGTCAGATCGCCTGCCATGGAAGTGAGTACGGCGCGTACCGTCGCCTCGATCCGGTCTCCTTCCGGCCCTTGCGGGGTTCCATCAGGCATGGACCAGCACCTTTTCGATCTTTTCGCGCAGCGTTTCAGCGTTGAAAGGCTTCACGATGTAATTGGAAACGCCGGCCTGCTTGGCGGCCACCACGTTTTCGGTCTTGCTTTCGGCGGTGATCATGATGAAGGGCATGGTCTTCAGACGCTGATCAGCCCGCACTTCCTTGAGCAGGTCAAGCCCGGTCATGGGCGCCATGTTCCAATCGCTGATCACGAGCCCAAAATTGCCCGCGCGTAGCTTTGCCAAGGCTTCCTGCCCATCCACAGCTTCATCAACATTGTTGAATTCAAGCTGCTTCAGAAGGTTGCGGATGATGCGCAGCATCGTCCGATAGTCGTCCACAATTAGGACATTGATGTTCTTATCCATGGTTCTCCACCGTTTGCCGACCGGATCTTTCGGCCTACTCGCTTCCCGGCCGATTGGCCCGGTGTCTCGCCAATTCGGCAGTGAGAACCCGGGCCTTTTCGGGCCGCATCGCACCGATCACCGGTGCCATTTTCCGCTCACCCATGCGATCCAGGATCTGGATCACCACGGGTAATTCCAATTCTTCGAAAATTGCAGCCGCTTCGCGCGGGCGCATGCTTTCGTAGGTACGTACCAAGCCGCGCCAGCCGGCCTCCTCACGCTCATTGCGGGAGCGCTCCATGGCCTCGAGACGCTGCTGGAGTTGCGCAATCTCCTCAATCCTTTGGCCCAGGCGGCGCTCAGCCGCGAGCAGGACCAATTCGCGCGAGATGATGGCCTGTTCGCGCGCCTCCAACTCCACCCGCCGGGCGCGCAACTGTTCCAATAGCGCGCGCTCAGCCTGGGAAATCGGGCTCGGCGCGTCGGCAAGCGCCCCATCAGGCCGATCACCGAGCCTTTGGAAGCCCCCGGCTGGGCGCTGCGATTGCGGCGCCACCGCCAATGGGGGGGCAATTTCTGCCGCCCTTAATGGCGCAACCGAAGGTGCGGAGGCGGGCTGTCCGCGCAGCAAAGGCCGGATCAAATTCTCTGACTTTACAAGGAATAAGCCACCCATCGCGAAAATCGCTAAGGGCAAAAGACGCGGTTTGAACATCAGCGGGACACCCTTCCTAATCCGACAGAAAGGGCGCGCAGCAAATCGCGTTCCGCTTGGCTACGCAGCGCTGGGCCATCACTTCTCGCTGGGGCAGGTGGCGGCCTTGCCGGAGGTCGGGCCGGTGCTTCGTAAGACGTCATGGGACGCCCGGCCCGCACCACGGATTCCAGCCTATCGGCCAGGGTCTCGGCGCGTTCGATCAGGAAGCGCAAATCATCACGAAGCGGTTCTGCCGTGGTCACGCGCTCCTGCACCTGGCGCGCGGCAAGCTCGGCGGTTGCGCGCATCCGCACCATTGCTGATTCCGCCGCCGCTGCCACCTCAGAAATGCCTTTCGTACTGGCCTCAAGGGCAGCGCGGTCCTTGCGGACTTCACGTAGGGCTCGTTCCAGGCGAATAGCAAAGGGAATTGCCAGACCCAGAAGCACAATGAGCAGCAGCTGCAGGCTCCATTCAAGCCAGGAAAAAGACATCAAGACGATACCCCCTTCCGACGATCAAGCTCGCGATCAATTTTGACCGCCAGGCGCTGGCCCTTGCGACCCATTTCCCCTTCAAAAAGCTGCACTTCCCCGCAGCGCAGCCTGACCGGCGCCCCAGGCGGGACCCCAAGCGCGATCTGGTCCCCAACCTTCAGGTTAAGCACCGACGAAAGCGGCATCATCTGCTCGTCCAGCACCACATCCAGGCCGATATCCGTGTGGCGCAATTCTTCGGCCAAATGGGTTTCCCAAATGCTATCCCGGCCAAATTTTTCGCCCATGAATTGCTGCAGCAGCAATTCGCGTACGGGCTCCAGCGTAGCGTAGGGCAACAGGATTTCGAGCTTCCCGCCGCGATCTTCCATGTCAACGCGCAGCCGCACCAGGACACAGGCATTTGATGGGCGGCTGATCACGGCAAAGCGCGGGTTCACCTCAAGCCGTTCGAAGCGGAAATGCACCGGACAGAGCGGTTCAAAGGCCGCTGTCAGATCATCCAGCACCACGCCAACAAGCCGTTCAACCAGGGTGCGTTCAATGGTGGTATACGGACGGCCTTCAATCCGCATCGCGGCCGTGCCCCGCCGCCCGCCCAGCAACACATCCACCACCGAATAGATCAGCGCGGAATCCACCACTGCCAAGCCGTAATTGTCCCATTCATCAGCCCGCGTGACGCCGAGCATGGCCGGCAGCGGGACAGAATTCAGGTAATCCCCGAAGCGGAGCGAGACAATGCCATCAATCGAGACATCCACATTGTCCGAGGTGAAATTGCGCAGCGTGGTGGACATCAGTCTGACCAGCCGGTCAAATACAATCTCCAGCATTGGTAGGCGTTCATAGGAAATTAGGCCCGAGGAAATAATCCTTTGGATGCCGCTTTCCTCGGCTTCGCGCGTGGGCCCGACCCCAAAACCTAAAAGACTGTCAATTTCGGCCTGGTTCAGGACACGCGCCGCATCCGCCGCTGCCGCCGGCGCAGCTTCCGCCTTGGGTGAGCCTTCTTCTTCAAGCGCGGCGCCCCAAGCCGCGGCGAGGTCTTCTTCTCCGCCCGTGCCGCTCATTGGACCAGTATCTCCAGGAAGAGCACATCATTGACCCGGACCTGCTGTGCCTCATTGCGGCCCGCCTGGGCAACCGCAATATTCGCGCGAGCAACCAATTCTTCCCGCAGTCGCTGGGTGCCGGCGGAGCCGCGCAATTCTTCTGGCCGAACTTCTCTGAGGTAAGTCTGAAACAAGTCCAACAAGCGTGGCATGGCGGCCTGCACAACCGCGCCATCCTCCGGCCGGGCCAATTCAAGCTTGCTCCGCAGCTTAACGTAAACGGCTCGGCGACCCGGGGCGTTAAGATTGGTGACAATCTCAGGCATATCCAGGAAAGTAACGACACGCGGACCTGGTTCCCGGTTTTCAGCCGAAGCGGAGGGGGAACCCATGCCAAGCAGCGGCGGCAGGATGCCACCAAACCAAAGCCCGGCCCCGATCGCGACCAGCAGCACAGGCGCGGCGAGGAGCAAAAGCTTTTTGCGGCCCCCGCCCTTTTTGCCTTCCTGTACTTCCTCACTGGCCTCAATTTGCCCTGACATCTATGTCTCCTTCGCGACGCATTGTGACAGGCTCCGATTAAAGAAGCCTTGCGGCAGGGCTTGCCGGGCCAAAAAGGCTTTGACCGGCAAGTTCTGCCCTGATTCGCTACTATAAAGGATGGCACGCCGATTGCACCATCGAATTTATATGCCGGCCCTCGCGTCGGTTCCTTGGTTAGCACGGTAAGGGTCCATGGCGCTGGACCCGTATGAGGGAGTTTTTATGGATTCGCCCGGCTATATCCTGTTGTCGCGCCTGTCGCTTCAAGAGCGGTCCACCCAGGCTTTGGCGAATAACATTGCCAATGCGGATACCCCGGGCTTTCGGGCCATGCGACCGGTTTTCGGCCAGGTGATGTTCAGTTTGCGCGGCGCGGGCGGAATGCCTGGGGATGCTTCTATGTCCCTCCCCCAGGACCGCGCAACTTGGCGCGACATGTCCCAGGGCAGCCTTCAGACCACCGGTAACAAGCTGGATGTGGCCATTGATGGCGAAGGCTTCTTTGCGGTTGAAACCCCGCAGGGTGAGCGCTACACGCGTGCCGGGCGGTTTGCCATTGCGGCCAACGGCCGGCTGGTGGATCAGGAAGGCAATGCGGTGTTGGACTCACGCAACCGGCCGATAGCCTTCTCCGCCCAAGACACGCAGATCGAGATCACCAAATCGGGCGGGATCCAGAGCGAAAATGGCCCCATAGCCACACTGCAATTGGTGCGCTTCGAAAATCCACAGAACCTGTTGGCGGAAGGGAATCGCCTGTTCGACGCCAAGAATGAAGCGCCGATCCCGGTTGAACGCCCCAAGGTTGTGCAAGGCGCGCTTGAGGGCAGCAATATCTCACCGATCCTGGAGATGACCCGCCTGACCGCGGAAATGCGCGAATTCCAGTACGCCAGCATGTTCACCGAACGTGAGGGCGAACGCATCACCAATGCGGTGGAGCGCATCATGCGTCGCCGGTCTTCATAAGATAGAATAGGACAGAACCACCATGCGTTCCTTGCAAATCGCGGCGACGGGCATGTCGGCCCAGCAGACAAACATCGAAGTCATTTCCAATAATATCGCCAATATCTCGACCACCGGCTTCAAGCGGCGCCGGGCCGAGTTCCAGGACCTTATCTATCAGAATCTGCGCCGCACCGGATCGCAGAGCGCCGATACCGGCACGTTGCTGCCTTCCGGCGCGCAGCTTGGCCTTGGTGTGCGCACGGCGGCGATTTATCGCATCAGCGAACAGGGCAATCTGCAACAGACCGAAAATCGCTTCGATATCGCCATCCGTGGCAATGGCTATTTCCAGATACTGATGCCTTCGGGCGAAACCGCCTATACGCGCGACGGCACTTTCGGGCTTTCAGCCGAAGGCACAATCGTCACGGCTGAAGGCTTCACGGTACAGCCCGGCATCACCATCCCGCCAGCAGCACGCGATGTCACCATTAATGCCACAGGTGAAGTCTTGGCGAAGATTGATGGCCAGGTGCAGCCACAGAATGTCGGCCAGCTTCAGCTTGCGATCTTTGCAAATGAGGGGGGGCTCGAAGCCATTGGTGAAAACCTGTTCCTGGCAACGCCTGGTTCGGGCGATGCGCAGCAGGCCGCGCCCGGTCAGGCTGGCTATGGGCAGGTGCTGCAGGGTTTCATCGAAACCTCCAACGTCAATGTTGTGCAGGAAATCACGGCGCTGATCACCGCGCAGCGTGCCTATGAAATGAACTCGCGCGTGATTTCGGCGAGTGATGAAATGCTCTCCACCCTTACAAGGCTACGCTGATGGATAGGCGCTTCTTCCTTCTGCTGCCTGCCGGGCTGCTGATGCTGCCTGGCAAGGCGCGCGCGCAGGCGGTGGTGCTCCGGTCCCATAGCCTGGTTGAAGATCAGGTTATTCGCGTCTCTGATATCTTCGAGGGTACGTCGAAGGGCGATGTGGTGGTGGGTGCTTCGCCCAATCCGGGTCAGCGCTATGTACTTGAGGCATCGCAGCTTTCCGGCATTGCGCGTCGCTTCAATGTTGATTGGCGGCCGACTTCCGGCGCCGAACGTAGCGTCATTGAGCGCCCTGGTCGCGCCCTTTCCCGTGAAGCAGCGATTGAGGTTCTGCGCGCCGAGCTTTTGGGGCTTGGCTTGCCCGCGGATGCGGAGCTGGAGCTTTCCGCTTTCACGCCACCGGTGCTGCCCTTTAACGCGATCCCTCGGCTTTCGGCTGAAGGTGGAAACTATGAAACGTCTTCCAGTCGTTTTGCGGCAACCTTGATTGTCATGGCGGATGGCGTACCGAGCATTCGTATGCGTGTTGCAGGGCGCGCCGTTGCAACCGCGCCAGCCGTTGTGGCAACGCGGCGGCTTGCGGTGGGCGAGGTTGTAAAGCCGGAAGATGCCAAGCTGGTGCAGCTTCGCGCCGAACGTGTGCGCCCGGGATCGGCGCAACGCCTCGAAGATGTGGTGGGCATGCAATTGCGTCGCCCCATCAGCACAGACCTGCCCTTCATGGGTGTGGATCTGATGGTGCCGCACATCATCACCAAAAATGAGACTGTGACAATGATTGTGGAAGGCCCCGGGCTTTCCCTGACCACCCAGGGCCGCGCCCTGGAAGCCGCGCCACGTGGGGGGCGGCTCAGCGTGATGAACCTCGCCTCCCGAAATGTGGTTGAGGCTGAAGCGATTGGACCGGGCCGTGTGCGGGTTAGCCTTGGTGCTGGTCCGCTCCGCTCAGCGGCAAGGAGTTGATGATGCGTCTCCCGATTGTTTTGCTGGCCGCGGCCAGTCTTTCCGCCTGCAGCGGTGCCGAAAGGCTCTCACGTCTTGGGCAGGGTCCGGAATTGGCGGGGATCGAAAACCCGACCTCCGACCCGCGCTGGCGCCCGGTGACCATGCCGATGCCAAATCCAAGCGACCCACCTTTGCAGAATAACAGCCTTTGGCGCCAGGGTAGTCGTACCTTTTTGCGGGATCAGCGTGCTGCCTCTGTCGGGGATTTGGTGACCGTTCTGGTGTCCATCCAAGATGAAGCGGATATGGAAAATTCCACTAGGCGCGGTCGCGACAATAGCGAAAGCATGGGCATTCCCAATCTGCTTGGCTTGGAATCATCCTTTGGTAGGCTTTTTCCGTCCGGTTTTGATCCTTCCAGGGCGGTCTCCGCAAGCTCTACCAGTGACGTGAATGGCAACGGCACATTGAGGCGTTCGGAGCAGGTTAATCTGCGCGTTGCTGCGACGGTTTCCCAGGTATTGCCCAATGGAAATCTGGTGGTGGTTGGGCGTCAGCAGGTGCGGGTCAATCAGGAATTGCGCGATTTGCAGGTGGGTGGGATCATTCGCCCGCAGGATATCGGGTCTGACAATACCGTGCGGCATGACAGGTTGGCAGAAGCGCGCATCGCCTATGGTGGTCGGGGGACGATTAGCGATGTGCAGCGCCCGCGCTATGGGCAGGAATTGCTGGACATCATCCTGCCGTTCTGAACATGGGATGGACCTGTCGCGGTTTTGTGCCGCTCCTTTGATCACATATTGTGCAGCAAAGGAGATGAACCATGGGCACAGTCAGGACGGATGAATTTCGCAAAGAAGCGGTGCGGATAGCGCTGACTAGCGGGCTTTCCCGGCGCCAGGTTGCGGATGATTTGGGAGGTCGGCTTTTCGACCTTGAACAAATGGGTGAGCGCGCGCCGTGGTACGGATGTGGTCTCTGCCACGGGTTGCAGTCGTCAATGAGTGGCAAGGGCAATTGTTATGGCAATGCCGTTGTCGAGACGTTCTTCAGAACCATCAAGGCCGAACTGGTTTGGCGCAGGACATGGGAAACCCGCCGCCAAGCCGAAACCGGCATCTTTCAATACATCAACGGCTTCTATAACCCGCGCCGAAGGCATTCAGCGTTGGGAGGCAAAAGCCCTCTGGCTTTCGAACGACAGGCAGCCTAAACGAGCAATCGGAGTGGCATAACTTCGCGACAGGCCCATTCAAAGCCAGCGGCGCCGCCAAGCCTCCGCCATCAGGATGCACCACAGCGGGTATTGCCAGTTTTGTCCCGCCAGATGGCGCTGCCATAGTCTGCCTACGGCACCCGCATCCAAGATGCCGCCTTGGGAAAGCCGCCGCGCATCCAGCAAGTCTTCCGCCCAGTCGCGCAGCGGCCCGCGGAGCCAGCGATCAATGGGAACGCCGAAGCCCATCTTCGGCCGATCAACCAATTGTCTTGGCACGCGCCGATAGAGTAGCTCCCGCAACGCCCATTTGCCGACACCCTGGCGCAGCTTCATGCGTTCCGGCAGGCGCCAGGCCATGTCGAATACCCGGTGATCCAGCAAGGGCGCGCGCGCTTCCAGGCTCGCGGCCATGGTGGCGCGGTCTACCTTCACCAGGATATCGTCGGGCAGGTAGCTCAGCGTATCGAGCATCTGGCAGCGTTCCGTCACGCCAGGAAAGCGGTGGGCGAGTTGGCCCGACCATAGCGGCTCCTGCAATTCCTCCGCGCGGGGGAAGACGCGTTCAGGTTCCAGCCCTTGCTGGAGCATCCGGCGGTAACCGGGCTCGAAGATCTCCACGCCATCGATCGCCGCGATACGCCCCAGCCAGCGCTCCGCCCGCGAATGCAGCAGCGGCGGCAGAAGGCCGTGCAGCGGCGCAAGCGCCGGCGCGGTGACAAGGCCGTGCCCCAACCGGGCAAGCCACCGCACGGCACCCGGTGTGCGGCGCACGATCCGCATGATGGCTGCCATCTGCGCATAGCGGTTGTAGCCGGCGAAGATCTCGTCGCCGCCATCGCCGGATAGCGCGACAGTGACCTGCCGCCGCGCGAGACGAGAGACGAGCAGCATCGGTATCTGTGACGAATCGGCGAAGGGCTCGTCCCACACCTCAGGCAGGTCGGGCACCGTTGCCAAGGCCTCGCTGGAGGAGACGTAGAATTCATGATGGTCCGTGCCGAGGTGGCGTGCCACTGCGCGGGCATGTGGTGCTTCGTCGAAGGCAGCTTCTTCGAACCCAATCGAGAAAGTCTTGGTCTGGCCGCCGCCCACCTCCTGCATCAGCGCGACGATCAGGGATGAATCAATGCCGCCGGACAGGAAGGCGCCAAGAGGCACATCCGCAACCAAACGCCGCCGCACAGAGTCCTTCAGCACATCGTCCAGCCGGTCGAGGAGTTCCCCATCACTGCCTTCAAGCGGGTTGGCCTTGGCGGCGGCCGCGATGTCATCCGCCCGCCACCAGCGCTCCACCCGAACCGCCCCGTCGGTACCGATGGCGGCGAGCCCGCCGGGCGGCAATTGCTCAACATCCTTGTAGATGGAGAGCGGTGCGGGGACCCAGCCATAACGGAGGAAGGCAGAGAGCGCCCGGTCGTCCTGGACAGCCTCGAACAGGGGATGCGCGCGGAGGGCGCGGAGTTCCGACCCGAACAGCACCGCACCGCCATGCTGCGCCAAATACAGCGGCTTCTTGCCAAACCGATCGCGCGCGAGGCTGAGGCGCCGGGTGGTCCTGTCGAACACGGCGAAGGCGAACATGCCGATCAGCCGCGGGAGCGTCGCATTAATGCCCCAGGCCTCGCAGGCTTCTAGCAGGACTTCGGTGTCGGAGTGCCCGCGGAAGCGGCTGCCACGCGCCGCCAGGTCACGCCGGAGGTCTTCGGCGTTGTAGATCTCGCCATTGAACACGATGACGCTGCGACCTGAGGCGGAGACCATCGGTTGATGCCCAGCCTCGGTCAGATCGACGATGGCAAGGCGCCTGAAGCCAAAGGCAAGATCACTTTCCGGTTCCGCATGGGCACCGGCATCGTCGGGCCCGCGATGAACCAATTCCGCTGCCATGCCGGCCGCGATGCGCTGACCGTCTTGCGGGGACCACCGCCGCCGTGGGTCAAAAAAACCTGCGATTCCGCACATGCGCGCTACCCTTTCACGCGGCCCTGAGGACAAAGAGATGGCATGCGCTGCCAAGCCACCCTGCCATGGCCTCCCGCCGCACGAGGGGCAGGCGCTCCCCAAACAGCATGTTGCCGGTGTAGAACAAGCCCATCGGTTTGTCCTCCAGCACCTGGAAGCCGTTGGCGGCAAAGTTGCGCCGCCACCAGCCGGGGCGGAAGAACCAGGGCTCCGTCAGCAATATGCCGCGCTCCCCGTGCCGCCGCTGCAAGAAAGGGGTAGCAAGATAGCGGATCGCCTGGCTCAGGGCCGCACGCCATTCGCTCCATGCTTGAGGCCCGCCCGCGATTGGGGGCAACAGGCGCGAGCCAAGGCTGGCGACATGCTGGAGAGCATCAGGAAAGGCGGAGAGCGTCTGCCAGTAACGCCAAGCATGCGTCGGCAGCACATGGATCACGCGGCCACCAGGCTTCAAGACACGGCGGATCTCCCGGTGCATGGTGGCCAGGTCGGGCACATGCTCCAGCACGTTGGAGGAGAATACCGCATCGAAACTGGCATCGGGGAAGGGTATCGTGCGGCCGTCATAGTCCAGGATCGGGAAAATACGGTTGGCGTTGTAGTTGGAATCCTGCATCTCTATCGCCGAGATGTCGAAGCCCTGATCGGCCAGAAGGCGCGCCTGCTGTCCGGTTCCGGCGCCGATTTCAAGCACGCGCGATCCGGGCGGCAAGCAGGCGGCGATCAGGGTGAGTTCCGCCGCACGAATTTGGTGCATGAATGAGATGGAGAACATCAAACTTGAGCCAACCTGCGGAGCGGTTGCAATGCGTTTTGTCCCAACGAATGTACCGCAGGCATCGCACAGCCCCCAACCGAAGGCAATTCCATACGCAACGCACAGCTTGGAGAAAAGCCGGCCAGTGCGCTTGACACCGTTACCCCGCGCTTTCATCCGTGGGGGCACCGGAGCGACCGGGGCCCCCACGGTGTCGGAACCGGATCAGGTGCATGGCGCGGCCGGCGGCCTGCGCGCCAAGGCGGAGTTGAACAGCATGCGGGTCCTTTTTATCGTTCGCGCCCTGACCATTGGCGGCGCCGAGCGCCAGCTGGTTGTCCTGGCGCGGGCCCTGGCGGCGCGCGGCCACGCGGTGACGATCACCACCATGTATCCTGGCGGACCGCTTGAAGCCGAATTGGCCGGCAGCGATGTTGTTCTGCATGACCTGGGCAAGGCACGCCGCTGGGAAGCAGCCCGCACCCTTGTCAGGCTGCGCGGACTGATCGCCGCAACCCGGCCAGATGTGGTGCATGGCTATCTTAACGTCGCTAATCTCCTCGCGCTTATCGCGCGCAGTCTGCGGCCCCGTCCGCGGATCGTGTTTGGCTTGCGGGCGTCTGATGTTGCTCCCCCCGGTGATGGCCTTGCCCGCCTCGCGCATCGGCTGGAAGCGCGTTTGGCAGCCTTCGCCGACCTGACGATCGCCAATTCCCGGGCCGGGCGGGAGGCAGCCCTGCAGCGCGGTTTTCCCGCTGACCGTCTTGTAGTCGTGCCGAACGGCATAGACCTTGGCGTATTCCGCCCCGACGCCGCTGCCCGGGCGCGCGCGCGGGCGCGCTGGGGAATTCCGGACACGGCGGTGCTGATTGGCCATGTAGGGCGGGTGGACCCGATGAAGGATCATCCCACCTTCCTGGCTGCTCTTGCACGGCTGAAGCAAGGCGGCGCGGCCTTTCGGGCCGTTATCGTCGCATCGGCGAATGAGGTGACGCGCGCTGCCCTGGCCGCCAATGCGGCGCGGCTAGGTCTGCAGGATTGCGTGCGTGTCGAGCCTGCCCAGCGCGACATGCCAGAAGCCTATAACGGCTTCGACCTGCTGTGCTCATCCTCCGCCTGGGGCGAAGGTTTTCCGAATGTGGTTGCGGAGGCCATGGCATGCGGCACGCCCGTTGTCGCCACCAATGTCGGCGATGCGCCTGACCTGTTGCTTGGCCCTGAATGGCTTGCCGCCGCGGGCGACCCGCATGATCTGGCCAACGTGTTGGGCGCCGCGCTTGCCCGCCCGCCGCCGCCCCGGGCGCTTGTCCGCGCCGCGATTGAGGGATACTCCATCGAAGCCTTGGCAGCACGGACGGAGCGCGCGCTGGAACATCTGGTCAGCGCGCGCTGACTGGGGGGCTGATGCCCGAGAACTGCTGAACCTGGATCACCCAATGGCCGCTTGGCTCGAAAATGCGCTGAAATCGGCGAAGACGAAAAAACCATGACTTTCTTTACCGTTTTTACTCCCTCCTATAACCGCGCACGCACGCTTCATCGTGTCTATGAAAGCCTGCAACACCAAACCTTTCGCGATTTTGAATGGCTTATCGTGGATGATGGGTCCACAGATGGCACGAAATCAATTGTCGAGGCATGGCAGAAGGAAGCCAACTTCCCTATTCATTATGTCTGGCAGGAGAATGGACACAAGAAGAAAGCATTCAATCACGGGGTAAGGTTGGCTAAAGGCGAGCTTTTTTTACCCGCTGATTCGGATGATGCTTTTCCACCTACGGCGCTTGAACGGTTTGTTCATCATTGGCTTGCAATTCCAGAACATGAGCGCATTCATTTCGTGGGCGTTTGTGGGTTGTGTCAGGATCCGCAAGGAAAAATCGTCGGCGATTCTTTTCCGGGTGATTGGGGCATTGATTCGGATTCGTTGGAAATGCGCTACAGATTTGGTGTGTGCGGTGAAAAATGGGGCTTTAGCCGAACCGACATCCTGCGCGCGCACCCTTTCCCTGAGCATCTACCCGGCCATGTGCCCGAAGGTGTGGTGTGGACGGCCATTGCGGCCCATTACAAGACCCGATTCATCAATGAAGTGGTGCGTATCTACTTCCAGGACGCTGGAAATCAAGTGACGCAGACAAGAAACCCTGCCCGCGACGCGGCTGGCAGTTTGTATTGGAAGACCATGGTCTTGAATAAAGAACTGCAATGGTTCTGGCAAAACCCGGTTCATTTCGTAATTGAAGCCGCGCGCTGGACCCGTTTTCGGTTGCATGTGGATAAGTCTCAGGCGCAGCGGGAGCGTTTTTGGCCTGGGTCAGCGGGCGGCAGGCTGCTGGTTGTGCTGATGGCACCTACGGGCGTGGCATGGTGGCTCTATGATTGCTGGAAAAGGCGCTCCCACTGACCCGCAATTCCATCCACCGAAAACCGCACGCGCGCTTCTACCGCGCGCATCGCGAAACGCTCACGCAATGCTTGATTCGTCATCAATACTGTCAAGGATGATACCAGGGCACTGACATCGCCCGGCGGCACCAATAGCCCATCAATCTCGGGGCGAATGATGTCGCTCGGTCCGGTTTCACAATCGAAGCTGACTGCCGGCAGGCCGCAAGCCAGGGCCTCCACAAGCGTATTGGGAAAACCCTCAAAGCGGCTGCTCATCACATATAGGTCGCAAGCCATGTACCAGGCGCCAATATTCCCGACCGAACCCAGCAGAAACACGCGGTCCTGCAAGCCCAATCGGGCCAATTGTGCTTCCAGCGGGCCGCGCAATGGCCCTTCACCGACGATGATCAGGTCCCAGGTCGGAAAACCCGGCGCAAGCTGGGCAAATTCCTCGATCAGCAGGTCAAAACCTTTCTGTTCAACCAGACGGCCTGCGGCAATCAAGCGCTGGCGTCCCTTGATAAGCAGCGTGTTGGGGTCAAGAACAGGCGGCTGTACTGGCAATGGCCAGGGGATCGGGTTGCCAATGACGGTCACATGCCTGGCCCACGTGTGGTTGCGGAGCCAGGCCGCGCTGGGTGCGGTCAGCGCCACCAGGTGATCGAGCCGACCATAAGCCAGGCGCCGCAACGTTTCCCAGACGCGCCCCAAAGGAAGCATGGGCGGGTGAATGCGCTCGCTGCCGATCTTCTGCCCAGGCAGCCCCCAGCCAGCCAAGGCGAGATAGACATTCGCGCTGGTCATCAGGGCGATCGTGACCTGCGGCTGCCATTGCTTGAGCAGCCGACGAACCGCCCTTAGGGTGCGTAGGTTGTTAAGCATAGCCGCCATGGGGTGCCGGCTTGGCTTGGCGACGTTCAACGCAATGCGTTCAATACGCGGATCAAGCGCGTAAAAATCCGATGAAGTGCTGGATAAGGTGGCCACCGCCACCGCATGGCCCTTATTAACCCAATGATTGGCCAAAGTGGCTGCAACACGCTGAGCCCCACCCATATCTAGGGAGTGGATCAGAAACAGCAGGCGCTGGCTCATGGGCGGGGGGTTGCCAGGATATCCTGGAATGGTTGCAGACGATCAATTTCCAGTGGCGCAAGGCACCCATCATCGTCAATGCGCTGTAGTTCATAGCTTTGCTCATGCAGCCAAGCGATCAGGTCTTGCATGGTATAGCCTGCGGCACGGCTGGTGACGGCGTTGAGTTCGATCATTAAGGTTGGACGAAAACGCTGAATGAGCCGCTGTCCACCCTCTAAGGCCGGCAGTTCCGCGCCTTCGATATCCATCTTGATGACATCGATGCGCGCGATATCTCGCTGCTGTTGCCAGTCATCAAGTGTTGTCACGGCTACAACTGTGGTTTGGGCTGCCGCATCAGAACCGCGGTCATACAAGGTTGGCAAACCGGCATTTACCGTCCCATCCTCAAAGGCCCCTATTGGCGAAAAAAGGGCCAGACGCCCAGGCTCATCCGCCACAGCGAAAGGCTCAATGGACACCTGCGCAAAGCCATTTAGCGCGATGTTTCTAGCCAAACGCTTTTGCATCACTGGTGAAGGTTCAAAGGCAAACACACGGCCGCACTCTCCCATGAGACGAGCGGCAGATATGGAGAATTCCCCTTGATTGGCGCCAAGATCAATAAACACACCACCAGGGCTCAGCCGTGAGGCCAGCACCTTGAGCTGTGAACCCGAATAGCTGCCACGCCAATAGATTTGGCTGCCCATATGCTCACCAAGGTGACAGACGAATTTAGCGCCACCTTCGAAGTCGTCGACCACTATTTCGGCGTCTGGATGCCGCTTCGCCTGCATTTTGCGGATGAACTCGGCCACGCGCGGCAAGCCTGTACCCCTGAATGCATAAAGCGCCTGCACCCAACCGCGAAGCGTGAAGAATTTCTGCATCGAAAATGATACCTTATTGGTTCCGTGGAGCGACCAGCATTAGATTCTCCGCGCCTAGCGTGGATGATTTATTCTACCCTTTCGAGGCGCAGCAAATGCCTTGCAGTTAGGTAAACCATAATTGCGGTGAAAAAATACATCAACGCGGTAGAGGCAGCCAGACCCTGCCCCCCAAGGTCAAACCACATCCATGCACCAAAAAGCTTTGCCAGAAAGCCCACAATAGCCGCCATGAGCAACCAGAATGCCTTTCCCGCGGCACCCAACCATTGCACCAGCACAATACCGAACAGGTAGAAGGGCAGTTGAAGCGCCAGCACGCGCAGAATTTGCGCGACCTCCTGGGTGTCCTTCGCGGTGAAGGCGCCGCGTTCAAATAGCAGCATGACTGCCCATTCCGCAGTCATTACCAGCGCCACGGCACACAGGGCACCCAATACCCCGAAACGCCAGGCCCAACGCTGCGCCAAGGCGAAGCTCACGCGAAGATCACCCACACTGGCGAAAACCGGCAGCATCGCCCGCCCCACAACCACGGTGGTCAGCCCAAGCACAAGCGCCATGATTCGCTGCGCATAGGAAAAACTGGCCAGCACACCCTCCCCCATGCGCACCGCAAAAAACTGATCCAGCAATCCCGCGCTATTCATGACAATCTGCGCCAGCAGCATGATCCCGAAGGCCATGCGCAAAGCGGGCCAGTGCTCCGCGATGGTGCCGAGATGCGCGAAGCCGATGGGATGCCCGCAAAGCCTGACCAATAATAATGTCTGGAGCGCAAAGCCGATCAGTGTTGCCACCGCCAATGGCAGAACGCCCCATGCCTGGCCTGAGGCGATCGGCCAGACCAGAAGGCAGAAAGCAATCGCCGCCGCTGGCGTTGCTTCCAGCAAGGTATTGGCATGTCGGCGCTGGCTCATCAGCCAATTCGACAGCACCGCGCCCATGAAGGCGAAGGCAATGCTGGGCGCGACCCAGGGCAAGGCAGTCAGGGCTGCCGCTTGGCTCTTGGCGGTCAATCCCAGTTCCAGATGAATGATAGCCCACCACATGATGGCGCCGAATAGCAGGCTGGCGGCGGTACCCAACAGAAAGGCGAAAGGCAGTAACGCGGCCTGTAGCCTGCTGGCTTCAGAAGGCCGTTCCTGTTGGAGTTTGACGAGAAAAGGGATGAGGATGATCCCCGTCACGCTCGCGAATACACCACCTGGCCATTGCGCCAAGTTGAAGACAAACAAATACCCATCAACCACGGCGCCGGCGCCGTAGCGATAAGCCACCATCATTTCTTTGGCGGCCGCTACCGCTTTCGCGATCAGCAAGAAAACCGCGACCCAGACCATCCCCCGCACGATGGCGCGATTTTCACCGCTCGCACCCTGCAAGCGCCTGCGCATCGGGGCAGGCAGAAACTTCATTGTCCAGGTTTCAAGGCGACGAGAATGTGCCAAAGGTTGGCCCTCAGTCATTCTGAAAAATGTGCTCGGTACCAATCCGTAAGAGGCTGCACGCCCTCCTTCCGCGGCAACCGCCGGAACGGGGTTTGCGGATTTCGCGATGATACAGCTTTCGACTGGGCCGCGTTTCGCGCGCAAAGCCAGAGATGTCAAGGTAAGGTCTGCTTCAGCACAGCGCCCATAATCAGGCGGTTGTTTGGCTGCGCCGCGCCTTTGCTGTATTTAAGTGGCTTGGCCGAAGCCGAAGGGGCCTTGCTGACACCGTTCTTGCCACCAACCCGAGCCCCACAGCGCAAAAAGCCGAATCACTCCGGCGAGAAATGGGTTAACAGGAGCCGTCATTTGACCCCGACCACCCTCGAAAGTTGAGGATGCCCTTGCGGATCGCACATATCATAACCGGCCTCCACACAGGCGGCGCCGAGACAATGCTCGCAAAATTGATTGAGGCGCTGCCCCCGCCCGAGCACGAACATCTTGTGATGCCGCTCCTGAGCGGTGGCCCGATTGCGGCCAGAATCGCAGCCACTGGGGCGCAGATTGTTGATGCTGGCATTCCCCGGTCACCGCGTGCGGTCCTGTCGTTGGCCCGGCTCCGCCGCCTGGTCCAGGAAGCTCGCCCAGACGTGGTGCAGGGCTGGATGTATCACGGCAATCTGGTCGCCTCGTTGTCGGCGTCAGGCAGACCGGTGCTGTGGAGTGTCCGCCAGACCCTTTCCAGCATCAGCCATGTCCGGCCCATGACGCGCGCCGTCATTCTTGCCTCCGTGCCCTTTGCATTCCGGACGAATCGAATCATTTACAATGCGACGTCTAGCGCAGCTGACCATGAACGATTGGGTTATCCAACCGGAAAGAGGGCATACATCCCGAACGGCTTCGACACCCTTCGCTTTCGGCCGATGCCCGAGGCCAGCGCAGCACTGCGGGCCGAACTCGGCCTCGCGGGGGATATCCGCCTGATCGGCAGGGTCGCGCGGGACGACGCCATCAAAGGTCATGAGACGCTATTCGCCGCCTTTGCTCGCGTGGCCTCGTCGGACCCTGCCTGCCACCTGGTCTGCGTAGGGCGCGGCATGCTTCCGGGCAGGCCGCATCTTGATGCGCTGGCAACCCGCCACGGTCTCGCCGGACGCGCGCATCTGCTCGGCGAGCGGCTCGATATTCCAGAGCTGACCGCGGCGTTCGACCTTGCGCTCTCAACCTCCTGCCATTCCGAGGGTTTCTCGAACGCCATAGGGGAGGCGATGGCGGCCGGCGTGCCTGTCATTGCGACTGACGTGGGCGAGGCGAGGGAAATTCTAGGTGACTCCACACGGATCGTGCCGGCTGCCGACCCCGGGGCGCTGGCCGAGTGCTGTCTTCGCGTGCTCGCGCTGCCGCCTGCGCAGCATGAGGCACTGGGCACTGCCGACCGCGAGCGTATCGAGCAGAGATACGGCATGCCAAGCGTCGCGCGGCGCTTTGCTCTGGCTTGGCGAGAGGCATTGAGCGGCATTGGTCCGCGTTAGTCCAGCTCGTTGGCCGAGCGTGGAGTATGCTGACCCGTGCCTAGGACACAGATGCTGCGCTCTCTGACCTGGGTGTGGCTTTCGCTCTTCCTAGACGCGTCGAATTGACCGGAGCTCTATCGGGCTGCTGAAATTCGTAGCCTGATTTCCGTATTTATGATTCACTGTCCTCGCATTCGGTCGAGGTTGCGATGCGTGGCAATGATGCGGTGGCTGGTTCCTTGTTCAGCTATGTTGATCTTGAAAAGCGGGTGCGTCCTGACCATCCGCTACGGGTGATCCGCGGCCTGGTGAACAGCGCGCTGGCTGATCTCTCGACCGCCTTTGACGCGCTTTATTCGCCATTCGGGCGTGAATCCATCCCGCCCGAGCGTCTGCTCCGCGCGCTGCTGTTGCAAGCCTTCTACTCGATCCGTTCGGAGCGGCAGTTGGTTGAGCGGATCGAGTTTGACCTGCTGTTCCGTTGGTTTGTTGGCCTTGGCGTTGATGACCCGGTCTGGGACGCCACGACCTTTACCAAAAACCGTGACCGCCTGTTGCAAGGCGACGTGGCCTCGGAGTTCATGCGCGCGCTACTGGCGCAGCCAAAGGTAAAGGTCCTGCTTTCTACCGAGCATTTCTCGGTTGATGGCACGCTGCTGGAAGCCTGGGCCAGCACCAAGAGCTTCCGGCCAAAGGACGGCTCTGGCCCGCCGCCCGATGCGGGCCGCAATGGTGAGCAGAATTTCCACGGCCAGAAGCGCAGCAACGAGACCCATGCCTCGACCACTGACCCCAATGACAATGCATGTCCGTTTCACATTCGCTAACCGGACACGCACGAAATCTTTAGTTGGTCGCATGTCCCGAGCCGCCAAGTGATACCACTTGGCTTGGACATGCTCTGTGCTTTACCGCAAGGGGCGCGGCAAGGAAGCCAAGCTGGCCTTTATGGGGCACGCGCTGATGGAAAACCGCCATGGCCTTATTGTCGGTGCTGTTGCCACGCATGCCTCGGGTCATGCTGAAAGGTTGGCTGCGCGGGGGCTGATAGAGCCGCATGCCGACCGATCGCAGAAGGTCACGCTGGCCGGCGATAAAGGCTTTGACACGCAGGAATTCGTGGCCGAACTCCGTGAGATCAACGTGACACCGCATGTGGCGCAGCATACCAATGGGCGGCGCTCGGCGATTGATGGCCGGACCACGCGCCATGCTGGCTATGCGATCAGCCTGCGTATTCGCAAGCGGATCGAGGAGGCCTTCGGCTGGGCCAAGACGGTGGCTGGCCTGCGCAAGGCGCGCCATCGCGGGCTGCCCAAGGTGGATTGGCAATTCACGCTTGCGATGGCGGCGTACAATTTGGTTCGCCTGCCAAAGCTGCTGGTGGCGGCAGCATGACGCCCGGACTCCGTCCCAAGCGTATCGGCAGGGCCAAAAAATCACTGAAAATGGTTGTATTCAGGCGAAAGCAGCGTTGAAAACATGCGCGCGAGGCAAAATCGCGATACTCAAATGGTAGCTTTTCAGCAGCCTGCTAGACTGCCGGGACACACCACGCGTAAGGATCAGGTCATGGCTGCCCCCAGCCCCGCACCCGTTGCCCCTGACCCCGAACCCCGCGAAGCGACCTGGGTTGCGCGGAATTTCCGCTTCCATACCGGGGAAGTGATGCCGGAACTCCGCCTTGGCTACCTGACGATTGGTGAGCCCTCCGGTACCCCGGTATTGGTGCTGCATGGCACGGCGGGGTCTTCGCGCAGCATGGTCTCGCCGGCTTTTGCCGGGCAGCTTTTCGGCCCGGGTCAGGCTTTGGATGCGGCGAAGCATTACATCATTATCCCGGATGCGCTGGGGGCGGGGAAATCCTCCAAGCCATCAGATGGGCTGAAGGCGCGTTTTCCGCGCTTCAACTACGCCGATATCCTGGCGGCGCAGCACCGGCTGCTGACGGAAGGGCTGGGGGTCAGCCATGTCCGGCTGGTCATTGGCAATTCCATGGGCGGCATGCTGGCCTGGCTTTGGGGGGTGACCCATCCGGATTTCATGGATGCGATCGTGCCCATGGCGGCCCAGCCCACCGCCATGTCCGGGCGGAATTGGATGCTTAGGCGCATGATGATCGAAACCATCCGCCGAGACCCCACCTATCAGGCGGGGAATTACAGCAGCCAGCCGGCTTGCCTTTCGCTCGCCTTCCTGTTCTTCAATATCGCGACCAATGGCGGGTCTCAGGCGTTGCAAAGATCGGCCCCCACCCGCGCGGCAGCGGATGCCATCCTGGACCAGCGCCTGGCCCAGCCGGCATCCGCGGACGCCAATGACCTTATCTATATGTATGAGGCATCGCGGGATTATGACCCGGAACCGCTGCTCGGGCGCATCCGGGCCCGGGTGCTCGCGATCAATTCCGCCGATGATGAACGCAACCCGCATGAGACCGGGCTGATGGCGGCGGCCATGGCGCGCATCCCCAATGCGCGGCTATTGCTGATCCCCGGCAGCGCTGAGACCGCCGGCCATGCCACCACCGGCCAGGCGCGCTTCTGGCGCGAGGAACTGGCGGGCTTTCTGCACTCCATTGCCTGAAAACCAATAAACCGGGAGAAACCACCATGCTGTCACGTCGCCATATCCTGACCGGGTTTGCGGGCGCCGCCTTGGCCGCGCCGCGCCTTGCCCATGCCGCCTGGCCGGGCGATCGGCCCATTGAAATCATTGTCCCCTTCCCGCCCGGCGGCGGGGTGGACACCATGGCACGCATGATCCTGCCGGGGCTTCAGGCGCAATTGCCGGGCGCGCGTTTTGTGGTGGTGAATCGGGCCGGCGCGGGCGGGCAGCTTGGTTGGGAAGTAGCCTTTGCCGCCGCGCCCGATGGCTATACGCTGGCGGCGACTTCAGTGCCCGCCTTGGTGACCTATCCCATGGAACGGCAGACCAGGTATCGGGCGCTGGATTTCACCTTCATCGCCAATGTGGTGGATGACCCGGGCGGCTTGTTTGTCGCCGCCAATTCGCCCCTGCGCAATCTGGCTGATCTGGTGGCGGCGGCCAGGGCGCGGCCGGGGCAGCTTTCCTATGGCAGCACCGGTATAGGTTCCGATGATCATTTGCTGGTGATCGCCTTTGAGGAAATGGCCGGCGTGCCGCCCATGACGCACGCGCCCTTCAATGGCATGGCGCCGCTTTCCACCGCCTTGCTTGGCGGGCATTTGCACATTGGCGCCTTCAACATGAGTGAAAGCCTGGCACTGCTGCGCGATGGCAAGATTCGCGCCCTAGGCCAAGCCGCCGCCAAGCGCTGGGGGGGCACGCCGGATGTGCCCACCTTTGGCGAACAGGGCTTCAATTTGGTGAGTGGTGCGACGCGCGGCATTGTGGCGCCGCCGGGCTTGCCGGCGGAAATCCGCACCCGTCTGGAAGCCGCCTTCCGTGCAGCCTTGTCTGATCCGAATTTCATCAAGGAAGCGGAACGCCTGGGCCTGCCCTTGGCGCCGCTGATCGGCGATGCCTATCGCGCCGAGGTCGAACGCAATGAAAAAGACCTGCGCGGCCTGTGGCAGCGCCGCCCCTGGAGGGAATCATGAAAGCCGCCCCGATGCTCCGTGTTGATCCCGCCGCGCTGCGCGGCCTGGTGCATGCCATGATCCGCGCGGGGGGCAGCGCGGAAGATGAAGCGGCGATGGTGACGGATCATTTGCTGGAATCGAATCTGCAAGGCCATGACAGCCACGGCATCATGCTGCTGGTGCGCTATGTGGAAAATCTCCGCGCCGGAAAGCTCAATGCCGGCGCCATGCCGGAAGCGGTGAGGCAGGATGCATCGCTTGCCGTATTCGACGGCAAGATGGGCTATGGCCAGCGCATTGGGCGCATCACCATGGATTGGGCAATCAATGCCGCGCGCCAGCATGGCCATGCGGTGATGGCGTTGAAGAATGTGCATCATCTGGGGCGCATCGGGTCCTATGGCGAACAGGCGGCGCGGGCGGGGATGATTTCGGTCCATTTCGTCAATGGTGTTTCCGGCCCCGGCGCGGTCGCGCCCTTCGGCGGGAGTGATGGGCGCATGTCCACCAATCCGGTCTGCGTCGCGGTGCCGGCGGTGGCCGATGGCGAACACCCGCTGATCCTGGATTTCGCCACGGCGGCGATTGCGCTTGGAAAGTGTCGCGTTGCCTTCAATGCCGGCAAGCCGGTGCCGGATGGCGCTTTGGTGGATGCCAAGGGCAAGCCCACCAATGATCCGGGTGTGCTGTATCGGGACCAGCCGCGCGGCGCTTTGCTGCCCTTTGGCGGGCATAAGGGCTATGGGCTCGCCTTGATGTGCGAAATCCTGGCCGGGGCGCTGATTGGTGGTGTCACCGCCGCGCCGCATCATCATAAGGATGGCAGCATCGTCAATGGCTGGTTGGCCTTTGTGATTGACCCGGCGCGCTTTGGCGATTTGGCCGCTTTCCGTTCTGAAATGGCGGCGGTGATTGCGCATGTGAAGGCATCGCCACCCGCTGACCCCGACCAGCCAGTGTTGGTGGCCGGGGAGAAGGAAAGGGCCACACGCGCGGCGCGGCTTGCTGGCGGCATTCCGGTGGATGGCAACACCTGGGATATCTTGGCGGATACGGCGCGCAGCCTTGGCATCAATGCCATCCCGACGCCGGGCACGTTTTAGCGCGTGCTGCGCCTTCTGTTGCTTGCGCTGAGCCTTTGCGGTGCGAGCGCTTATGCGCAAGCGCCGGATTGGCGCAGCGTGGCGCCCCCCTTGCCGCTGAGTGCGCCCGTCACGCCGGCCACGGCGCCGGTGGCGATTGGCGGCGCAGCTTGGGGGCCGTGGCGGAAGCTCTGCCGCGAGCAATGGGAAAGGCTGGACCGCGCGCCGCGGCGCGACTGCTTGACTGTCGCGGGCGTAGAACGTGATGCGCCGGCGCGCGCGACGCGCCTTATCTTGGCGCCAGAGGTATTGCGCGGTGAAAGGCTTGCCGTGTTGCGCCGGGATGATGGCAACATCACAAGCTTCACGCATGACCCGCCCGATGCGGCGCGTGATGGTGCGCTGCTTCCCTGGAGACGGCAATTTGAAAGCTGGAGCCTGACGGCGCGGCGCATCGCTGCTGGTGCGACGTTTGAATTGCCGGTGCCCGATAACCCGCGCGGCGTGACCTGCCGCGCCGAGGGGCTTTCGCGGATCGAAGCGCGTCAGGTGCTGGTTGCCATCTGCGCGGTGGAATTGACTGGCCGGCTTGGCAATACGGGGCAGGAGGCGCGGATTGCAATGGCCGGGCGGGTTGCGATTGATCTGCCAAGTGCGATGATTGTGGCGCAGGGCTATGCCTCAAGGATTGAGACCTTCGCGGGCGGGCGGTCCAACGGTGTTGTCATCACTGCGGCGCGGCATTGGTTGGAATAGCGGGGGTTATTTTCGCGTGTTTCAAGGAAAAACTTGCGATTGGCTTGGGAAAGGCCCATATGCCGCCTGTCACCTCGTCCGGTTTGGGCGTTCCGGCCCGGCCCTATGAAGGTTTGGCAAGTCCCCTCAAACCTGCTTCCCGTGCCTTCCCATGGTTGGGCTGTAGCGATGGTCGGCCCGTTGCGCGATCCCGCGCGACGGAGTTTCTCAACCGGAGTAAACAGCATGGCAACCGGCACCGTGAAATGGTTCAACGCCACCAAGGGTTATGGCTTCATCCAACCCGATGATGGCAGCAAGGACGTCTTCGTCCATGTCAGCGATGTCCAGCGTTCTGGCCTGCAAGGCCTGAATGAAGGCGACAAGATTGATTTTGAATTGCAGAAGGGCCAGCAGGGCAAGATTTCTGCCGGCAATCTGCGCAAGATCTGATCTTGGCTTGCGGCGCTTGATCGCGCCGTGATTTCTGGGGCGGGGCGGCGTTTGCTGCCCCGTTTCCTTTTCATGTGTGGAGAAGCGGCATGGCGCGCAAACCGAATTACGGGCAGAACCGGGCTGATGTGAACCGGGCCAAGCAGGCGCGCAAGGAAGCGAAGCTGGAAGCGCTCAAGGAAGCGGTGGCGCGGCGCAAATCGGGCGAAGACCCGCAAGATGACGAAGCCAATACTGGAAAAGATGCAAAGACTGAAGGAGAACACCATGGCCAATAGGCCAGGAACCCAGGCGCGCTTCGTGCTGTTTGATGTGATCTATGAGGATGGCAGCCGCCGTTCCAACCGCAAGGTGCCGGCGGAATTGCTCGGCGGGCTTGATGGTGACCTCCCGGCGGAGAAGCAAATTGAAGCGCAGGACAATGAAATCGCGAAGGCATCCGGCAAGGCCGCTTTGCGTATTGCCTCCATCCAAAGGGTGGGCGGGAAGAAAAGATAGGCCGTTTAGGTGAAAGCCCTGCGTTGCCGCTTGGTTTCACGCGTGCAAAGTTGATGTAATGATCACTTGTCGCAGCGTGTTTTTCTGCGTCGGATGCCGGCTTCAGGGCCATGGACCGCCGACGACAAACACACGTTCTGCGTGACCTATCGGGGATGCTTTATCATGCCGACTGACGCCGACCTTCTTTCCCGCCTGACCGCCCTTGGTCATGCCCTGCCGCCTGCGGCCAAGCCTGTGGCGGAATTCATCCTGTGGCGGCGGGAGGGCAATTTGATCTTCCTCGCGGGCCAGATCTGTGAACGCGACGGTACTCCCTACCCTACCGGGGTCTATGGCAAGGATGTGGACCTTGCGACCGCGCGTGCGGGTGGGCTCGCGATTGGCTTGCAACTGCTGTCCACCCTGCGCGCGGCACTTGGCGGCGACCTTGGCCGCGTCCGTCAGGTGGTGATGGTGCGCGGCTTCGTGACCGCGGCCCCCGGCATGGGCGACTATCCCAAGGTGATCAACGCCTGCTCAGAACTGTTCATCGCGCTTTGGGGCGAGAATGGCCGGCATGCACGGACCTCAATCGGCGTGGCGCAGCTGCCGCTTGACGCGACAGTTGAGATTGACGCGGTGTTCGCCGTCGATTGAGTGTCACCCGGTGGTGGAGGCTTCCGGCGTGAAGCTGGAATAGCGTAAAGATCCCACGTGGAACCGCTTGCACTTTACATTCACTGGCCGTTTTGCGCGGCCAAATGCCCTTATTGTGACTTCAATTCCCATGTCCGTGACAGGGTGGATGAAGCGCGTTTCCGTGCCGCGCTGCGCCGTGAATTGGCGCATGAAGCGGCGCTGATGGGCCGCCGTCCGCTCGCCAGCATTTTCTTCGGCGGCGGCACGCCAAGCCTGATGGCGCCGGAAACTGTTGCAGCCTTGATTGAAGATGCCGCGCGTTTCTTCGACCCGCTGCCCGATATTGAGATCACGCTGGAAGCCAACCCCACCAGTGTGGAGGCTGCGAAGCTTGCGGCGTTTCGTGATGCGGGCGTCAATCGCGCAAGCCTTGGCGTGCAATCCCTGAATGCCGAGGCTTTGGGCTTTCTGGGCCGCAAGCATGATGTGCCTCAGGCGATTGCCGCTTTGGAAGCCGCGCGCGGCATTTTCCCGCGCCTTTCCTTTGATTTGATCTATGCGCGGCCCGGCCAGCAGGAAGCCGCCTGGCGGGCGGAATTGCGCCAGGCTTTGGCCTTGGCTGCCGATCATCTCTCGCTTTATCAGCTGACGATTGAACCCGGCACACAGTTTGAAACGCTCTATCGTCGCGGTGCCTTTGCGCTGCCGCCAGAGGATGATGCGGCGCGGCTTTATCTGGCAACGGCGGAAGAAGCCGCGCGCTTTGGCCTGCAAGCCTATGAGATCAGCAATTACGCCAAGCCGGGCGCGGAAAGCCGGCATAATTTGGCCTATTGGCGCTACGGGGATTATCTGGGCATTGGCGCCGGGGCGCATCAGCGCATGTTGCGCGAGGCCGGCATCCAAGCCACGCGGCGCCATCGCGCGCCGGAAGAATGGCTGCGCCTGGTGGAAGCCCAAGGCCATGCGGCGGTGGATGTGGAAACCCTGAGCCCTGCGGAAGCGGGGCGGGAGGCGATGCTGATGGGGCTGCGCCTCACGGAAGGCATAGACCCCAGCCGAATCGAAACCCGCGCCGGGCTTGCCTTCGCCGAGGTTGTGGACCCCGCCATGCTGGCCGCCTGTTTGGATGAGGATTACCTCTTTTGGGGTGGAAATGGCCGGCTTTGCGCAACCGGGGAGGGGCTTTTGCGCCTGGATTCTATGCTACCGCTGCTGCTGCGCTGATAAAACTTGATCCTTCCTGAAGAAGACGTAAAAATATGTCTAATGACGATCACCCATGCCCCTGAACCCCGAAGCGCCATCGAAGCCGCCGGCAGCCTGCCGGATCTGGAGCTTGATATCGCGACCGTTGCCCTGCAATTGGCCCGGGTGGATGCGCCGGAAGCGGATTGGTGCAAGGTGGCGGCCCATTTTTCCGATATCGCGCGCAAGGTGGTGCAAGCCGCCAGCATGGATGCCAAGGCCGATGCCGGCGATCTGGAAGCGCGAAGGCTGATCCTTACGGAAACGCTGCATGGGCATTTCGGCTATCAGGGCGATTCCGAAACCTATGAGGATATGGCGAATGCCAATCTGATCCGCGTGGTGGAACGCCGGCGCGGCCTGCCTGTGGCGCTTGGCATCTTGTGGCTGCATGCCGCTGATGCTGCCGGATGGGGCGCTTTTGGCGTGGATTTCCCCGGCCATTTCCTGCTGGCGTTGGAAGGGCCCAAGGGCAAGCTCATTCTGGATATCTTTGCCGGCGGCAAGGTTCTGGAAGCGCAGGATTTGCGCGCGCTGATCAAGCGCGTGGAAGGCGAAAAGGCGGAATTGCGCCCGGGCGTATTGCGCCCCATGACGCGGCGCGAAGTGCTGCTGCGCCTGCAAAACAACATCAAGCTCCGGCGCTTGCGCGGCGGTGATGTGAAGGCCGCGCTCTCCGCCACTGAAGACATGTTGCGCCTGGCACCGGACCATGCCGCGCTGTGGCGCGAAGCGGGGCTGATGAACCAAAGGCTGGAACGGATTGGCGCTGCCTTGGGCTGCCTGGATCGCTTCCTGGAATTGGTGCCGGAAGGCGAAGCGGCTGCCCGCGTACGTGCGCTAGCCGGCGAATTGCGCCAGCGCCTGAATTGACGCCGGCCATATCGCCAGCGCGCATCGGCAAGGCTAAACTCCGCCCATGACCCAAGCCCGTCCGCGCATCGCGCTTTTTGTCACCTGCCTGGTGGACCTCTATCGGCCCAATGTTGGCTTTGCTGCGATCAAGCTGCTGGAAGAAGCGGGCTGCCAGGTGGAGGTGCCGCCAAGCCAGACCTGCTGCGGCCAGCCCGCCTATAATTCCGGGGACCGCGCCAATGCCAAGGCGCTGGCCCGCGCAGTGGTAGATGCCTTCCAGGGCTATGATTATGTGGTGGCGCCTTCCGGTTCCTGCGCGGGCATGATCGCGCATCACTATCCGGCGCTGTTTGATGATGACCCGCATTATCGCGGCAAGTCTGAAGCGCTGGCCGCGCGCACGCATGAATTGGTGTCTTTTCTTACTGATGTCATGGGCATGGAAAGGGTCGCGGCGCGGCTGGATGGCAGCGTGACCTATCATGATTCCTGTTCGGGCCTGCGCGAGATGGGTGTGAAAGCGCAGCCGCGCAAATTGCTCAAAACCGTCGAAGGGCTCAGCCTGATTGAATTGGCGGAACCGGAAATCTGCTGCGGCTTTGGCGGGACTTTTTGCGTGAAATATCCCGATATTTCCGTGCGCATGGTCACCGATAAATGCCGTGATGTCCAGGCAACCGGCGCGGGCACGCTGCTGGCCGGCGATATGGGCTGCCTGCTGAATATGGCCGGGCGCCTGAAGCGCGAAGGGTCTTCGGTGAAGGTGCGCCATGTGGCGGAAGTGCTGGCCGGCATGACCAGCGACGCGCCGCCGATTGGTGAGGCAAAGAAGGGCTGAGTTATTCCACCATCGCAAAAGGGCGGATGCGGCTGATCAGATCCTCCGCCGTATTCACCCCACCAAGTGATGCGCCAAGCCCCTTGGCGGTCAGCGCCTGCGCGGTCCAGCTGTTGCAATTGTTGAACAGATGAAAGCGCCCTGTGGCCGGGTAGAATAGGCTGAAAGGGTAAATGCCGCGTGCCCTTACCTCTGCACGCCCGGCGCCTGCGCGGTCAAAACTTTGGCGCAAGAAATCGAGCAATCGGCGGAGCCCATCCGCATCCACCGCAAATGGTAGAATGGTGACATTGGGCCAGATGCGCGCCGGGTGATCCGAAAGCCCGGCAACATGCATTACCGCCGGCCCAGGAAAGGCCGCGCGCAGGGCAAGCCAGGCACCGGCTTCCCGCGCCGGGTAGAATTCCGCATCGCCCCAGCCGAATTCGAAAAACCTCGCCTGGGGGAAGTCGGCAATTTCCGGGATGACGCTTTCAGACACATCGGCGCGGGCCAGTACGATGCCGCTATGCCAGCCATTGCTGACAACCCAGATTTGCCGCGCGGCACTGGCCGCAAAGGCCAATGCCGGCGCAAGAAGCAGCCCGCCAAGGACGCAGCGGCGCCCAATCACGTGGGCAGCAGCACGCCCTGCACAACATGCACCACGCCATTGCTCGCCATCAGATTGGCGCGGATGATGCTTGCCGAAGCACCGGAAGGCGCCTGGCCTGGGCGCGCCGCCTGAATACGCGGGCTTTCCGCGGTTCCGCCCACGACGCGCACGTCAATGCCGCTCAACATCCGGATGCGTCCGCCGCGCGCCTGGATATCCGCCAGGCTTAGCCGCCCGCCCGCAATCAGACTAAGCAGGGCATCATGCTCGCCACGGCGAATACGCTCTGGCGCGCCTGACCAGGCAAGGTTGGTGGGCGCGAGAACGGTGTAAATGCCGGGCCTGTCAAACAATTCGGAAGAGAGGCCAGAACTGCGCAGCGCGGCGCGGAAACTGGAGAGATTTGAATCGCTGCCGATGAGATCCATCAGCGGAGGGCCGCCTTCCGGCGCGACCTGCGCGCAGCCATTCAGCAAAAGGGCAGCACCGCCGACGGCGAATAGGGAACGGCGCGACAACATCGGCGTTTCTCCTTGGCATTGGGCGCGAATCGGCCCTGTTATTCCTGCCCCTCTTCTGGCGCCGCACGGGTGACGGGGCAAGCCCCTCAACGCCTTACGGGGGCGGCATCAGCACGATGGTGACGGTCCGTGATGGGGGCTCGGCGGCGCGAACGCTCGGGCTGAATTGCGCGCTGCGCGCCTCTGACCTCAGCCGTTCCGCCACAATGCCGCGCCCCGCCATGGCATTGGTTACGGCGCGGGCGCGCTGCGCGGCCAATTGGATGGAGGTTGTGGCGCCGCCTTCCTGCCCCGCATGACCCAGAATGCAGATATTGCGATCCGGTTCGGCCAAGGCAGCTTCGATGGCCGCCGCGAGTGGGGAGCGCGCGGCTTCCGGGATAACGGCGCTGCCACGCAGGAAGGCGATGGAAAACACATCGTCTTCCAGCCTTTCCGCACCCACGCAGGAAAAGCCCTGCGGCTGGGCAAGCGTGGGCAGTGCGAAAAGCGTGATGCCAAGCGCCAGCAAGGTAAGGCGGATCATGCGGGCAGGAGAATCTCCGCCGCGCGGAGCTTTTCAATCAGCGCCGCCGTATTGGCGCCGGGGCAGGCCAAAGCAAGCGAGGCCTCCGTGATGCTCGGCTGGGTGATGATCCAGGCGGCAGGTTCAACGTCTTGCGCGGTGATGGCCAGCACGCCCATTTCGGTGCGCAGCCCGTAATCCGCGCCGCGGCGGACGGTTTTCACATTGGGGCGCACGCGGAAAACCTGGGCGCCGCCGGCTTCCGATGCCGGCGCCGCACCACGGGCCGCGAGCAAATCATAGCCACCGCGTTCATAACGATACTGCGCCAGGAAGTTTTCAACGGTTTGCAGGAATTTTGGATCGCGCGACCATTCGCCGATGCGTTGGCCAAGCAAAGCGGCGCGTTGCGTCAGCGCGTATTTCGCCCCCGCTGAGCCATCCTGCCGCGGCAAGGGCTTGCGAAACTCCGCATCATGGAAGGCGCGCTCCGTCAGCAGGCCCATGAAATCCACACCCATGGCGGCATGCACGCCGTAGGCGATGTGCACGGAATTGGGCGCTTCGGCCAAGGCATCATGATACCAGCCGCGTGGCAGATAAAGCAGATCGCCCTTTTTCAGATGCGCCTTGAAGCGGAGCGCGCCCTTGGCTTTTTCATGAAATTCCTGGCCCTGGCTGCGAAAGATTGCATGCGCCACAGGCCATTCGGCGCGGCCTTCCCAGATGTTCCAGTCCTTCTCCCCCTCCACCTGTACGGCCCAGACATCATGCGTGTCATAATGCGCCTGGAAGGCTTTGTGGCTCTGCCAGGAGATATAGACATTCGCCTGCGCCTTACCGAGGCCGGCACCTTCCAGCGCATTGGAAACACCAGCGAGGCCGGGCGCCAGGCTATCCACATCATTCATCACCACGGAAGCACCGCGCGCCACCCATTCCTGCATCTTGGCGGGGATGGGTTGCAGCGTGGTGGCGCCATCACGCGACATGGCGCTTTGGCTATAGTGCGCTGCGGGGATTGTGGTGCTGTCCAGCACCACCTTCAGGCTGCGTTCGGACCAGATATGCGTCATGCCAAGCAGTCGATTGATGCCGGCCCAATCCAAGACATGGGCGAATTTCTCGGCAGCGCCCGGCAGATGCAGCGGTTGCTGGTCGTAATACTCGGCGAAGAAACGCTCTGGCGGCATTGGCGCCAGGATATCGGCCAGGGTCATGATCATGGCGCCTTATATCAGAGGAATCAGGGCGTGGGCGAGGGGCTGGGGTGGACGCCGCGCGGGGAATCGGGCGCTATGATCCTGGACATGAGGGGGGCTGCAATGAAGCTTTGGTACCAATCCCTGACCCGGCCAGATGCCTGGCCCACCTATGCCAAGGCGCTTAGGCGCGTGCTGGATGCCGGGGCCGATCCGGGCACGGAAATCGCCATTCATGGCATCGAAAAGCGCGGCGGCATTGGCGACCAATATCGCTATCTGGAATTCATCGAAACCGGTGAGGTGCTGGAAAACGTGGCGCGGGCCGAGGCCGAGGGTTTCGATGGCGTCTTACTCGGCAATATCGTGGACCCGGGGCTGCGGATTGCGCGCGAAATCGCCGGCATCCCGGTGCTTGGGCTATGCGAAACCGCCCTGCTGACCGCCTGCCAGATGGGTGCATCCATCGGCATTGTGTTTTCGAACGACAAGCACGAAGCGCGCGTTGCTGAGAATATCCGCGGCTATGGCCTGGCCGGGCGGGTGGCCGCGACGGCGCGGATGGATGTGGCCAAGCTGACCGATCTGGAAGCCGCTTTTTCGCCAGGCCCCGTGCGCGATTCCGTGCTGGCGCAATTCCACAAGGCCGCCGAGGATTGCGTGGCACGCGGGGCAGAGGTGGTGATCCCCGCCGTTGGTGTGGCGATGGTGCTGCTGTTTGAAGCGGGCGTGCATGAAACTGCGCGCGGTGCGCCGGTGCTATGCGGGCCTTTGGCGCTAGTGCAGCAGGGGCAGGCGGCGGTTAAGCTCAGGCGCGCCATGGGTGGGCGCTTTACCAGCCGGCGCGGTGCTTATGGCCAGCCGCCACCTGGGCAGATTGCGGAACTGCGGCGGTATTACGGGGTGGTTTATCCGGATGTTGTACCTTAGGCGCCACGCGGTCTTGCAATGTAAAGCTTTATCTTCCTTGGTTGTGAAGATAATGTCAGCCAATTAAGAGGGTTGAATCGCAACATGACGAATCTTTCCGCGATTGCGTTTGTAGGCCAAAATGCCAACGGCATTCTTGCCTGGTGGACCCAATGCATTGCCGATCGCATGGCGCGGTTCGGCATTTCGGTTGAAACCATTGACTTATTGCAGGAAGGCTGGCCGGCGAAGCTGGATGCGCGGCTGAAACAGGGCAGGCCTGATTTTTGTTTCAGCCATCAAGGCATGGGCATGAACCTTTCCCTTGAATCCGGCAATCTTTGGACGAGCCTGAAAATCCCATTCATCGGCATCATGGGCGATGCGCCTTATCAGGCGCCGTACTTGCATAGCGCATCAGGCCCAGGAAAGTTTTTCCTGTATGGCGTGAAGGAATTCGCGGATTTCTACACCCATTTCATGAAGGGGAAGAATATCGCAACCGTCCTTCCGCCCGGCTACCCGAGCAATCCGCACGCCAGTGCCACACCCTGGCATAAGCGCGATTTGGAACTTGTCTTTGTGAAGACGGGCGCTGACCCGCAAACCATCCGAGCAGGTTGGGCCAACTTACCAAGGCTGATCCGAGATGTGGTTGAACAGGCCACCCAAACTGCATTGGCCGGGCAGAAAGACACCATTGGGCAAATCGTCGCGGATGCCTTTGCTGAACACCAAGTCCATTTCGGAAATCGCCTGGCGCTTTTCATGCGTAGTTGTTGGCTTGTCGATTCCTATGTGCGCGCAGTCAGGGCTGATCGCATGGCGCGACAGATCATGCGGCATGGCGGGCATATCTTTGGAAATTGGCCGCATCTGGAGCAAGCGAACTCCCGCGCGGTCTTCCATGGACCCATCGCGGCCCATGAACTGAACAAGCTTTATGGAAGAAGCCGCATTCTGGCGAATACGGCACCTTGCACATTGACCGGTTCGCATGATCGCATCTTGGCGGCCTTCCTTTCCAAGTTATTCACCTTGACAGATTCTTCGCAGGCACGCGATGAAAGCCTGGGTATCTATCCAAGCTATAAATCCGTCCCCATTAACGATCCCGTGTTTCCCGATGCCGTGGACCTTCGCCTTGCCGAGATTCGCCAAATGGCCAAGGATCCGGCCGGAACGCAGATGATGCTCGATGACGTCTACGCCAAAGCGGAGGAGCGTTTTGGTTTGGACCAATTCATCACCAAGATGCTGGAACTGATATTGCTGAACGCGCTTGAAGCAGATAGCAGCTTTTACGAATTTAACGCCTGAAGGGATTTACGCCAAGCGGAGACACCTGGCTCGCAAGCGCCATGCTGTTGTGCTGCGCTTTGATGGCTCGCTTTTGCTGGATGGCAGCTAACAGTCGGATGAATTGGACGCGTGGGCGGCCCGTCCAACCGGTCACGGGACGATCACACTGGCGTCGCGGAAAGGCCGACGCACTGCTTCATCACTCGGACCAGGGATCGCAATACGCCAGCGAACAGGTTCAGCACCTGCTGGCCGATAACGGCATCACCTGTTCGATAAACCGTGCCGGGAACGTCTGGGACAATTCCGCGATGGAGAGCTTTTTCTCGTCATTGAAGACCGAACGCACAGCCCGCAAAGTCTACCGCGCCCGAGACGAAGCCCGAGCTGATGTGTTCGACTACATCGAGCGCTTCTACAACCCGAGCAGAAGGCATTCAGCATTGGGAGGGAAAAACCCCCTGGCATTCGATCGCCAGGCAGCCCAAACGAGAAATCGGAGCGGCATAAATACGCGACAGGTCCAGATTTCTCGCGCCAAGTCATCGCCTGGTAGCTTTGCATCGGCATCCGACCGGGCAGACGTCAGGAAATCGCGTAGAGCAAGAGATCCTCACCCGCTTCCCCATGGCATCGCAGGTAGAGGCGATATTCCGGACTGGCCGTCTGGATCAGCTTCACCGCATCCAGCAGGTCGTCGGGGCGATGATACACGCTGATCCCCAGTAAGGGACGGCAAGACGATAGAAAATCCAGTTCCGCCGCGATCGCGTCGATCTCGAGCCCCTCGATGTCGAGTTTGATGTACATTTGCGAATCTGACCCGAACGCCGATAGAGGGACTGTCCGAACCTTCTCGTCTACCGCCTCGTCGACAGCGGAGCCCACCGAGCCTAGCGCGTTGAAGCCAACGAGGCCGTGGCGCGTGCCGATCGCCGTCGGATGATATGCGATCCGATCGGGATCGATGCGGCCCTGGAACCGCAGCTTCGCCCGCTCCAGGTTCCGCGCATCGGGCTCGACGAGATGGATGCGGCCAAACCGCCCGGACGCGAGTTCGAGGAAGTCCTCCGCCGTGTCCCCATCGAAGGCGCCGCCGTCCACATAGGTGACGTCGGGCGACAGCACCTCTCGCAGGAAGGGCACGTCCTGCCGGGGCGTACTGACGATTTCCTCGAAGCGTCCGGTCTGCCGGAACCTGATATGGCCATCCAGTGTCCGGCGCGACAGCTCGTCCTCCAGCAGCCCCCGGACCTTTTCGTAGCGAGGGAGCTTGGAGCGGAGTTCCTCGGCCTTTTCGAAGAATAGGTAGGGGAGGAGCCGGTCCGCCACCGGCGACTGGAAGATCTCTGTGAACGGTCGGACGTCGATGGAAGGACACACCTGCCGAAGCTCGTCCCGCTTCCTCAGATAGGAGAAGCCAGGCTGGTAGATGCAGATGTACAGCCGCCGCGTCGCTTCGGGGGCACGCGAGAATTCCGCGAAGCTGGCCACGTCGTGACCGTCGATCATAGTGCCGATCTTGCTCGGCGTGTCGTCAACGAAGGTGAAAGGGAAGTCTACCGCGCGGCCGATCGCCCGCCCCATCGTGCCGGCGCCATAGAGTCCGATCAGCATGTCGCGACCTCGCGGACTCATTACGCGGGAAGGCGTCGTGAACGCCACTCGACGGCGTCCGCCGCCGGCGACCATCGGTAGCCGAGATAGTTCCGGATCGCCGGATCAGCCGGCACGCGCTGACCGCGGCGAGCCATGGCGCTGGGAATGTCGATCTGCTGGGCCATGAAGGGTAGGCCGATCACGTGGTTTACCGCCCGCCGCACCTTCTTCGAACGGTTGATGCCCGCGCGGTGGAACATCATTGCGTCCATGATCAGGAAGGAGCCGGCGGGTGCTGTGATCTGCCGCTCATGCGCACGCGCGAAGGCGTCGGTCGGGAAGGACGCAACATGCTGGGTTCCGGCCAGGACGTGCGTCGCGCCGTTCTCGAGGGTGAAGCCGTCGAGACAAAGCAGCGCGTTCATGGCCAGCGGCTTGGAACTGGTCCAGTGCTGATAGTTTAGGTCCCGGTGCCACTTGGCCTGGTAGTTCTCCCGCTCCGGCCGGTTCAAGATTCCGTTCTGCATCAGCAGCACGAACTGCGGGCCGATGAAGCGGCGGGTCAGTTCGAGGAGAGGCGGTGCCGTCGCCGCAGTCAGGTAGTTTGGGTCATAGGACAGCATGCATCGGGCGATGTCAGCGTCGTTCATGCTGAGGAGCTTCTCCTCGCCTCCCATTTCTGCAGCCTGAACCGTGTAGACCTCGTCCAGCCCGCGCCTGAGCATTTCGATGAAATCGGCGGAAAGTCCGCTGGCCAGCGTCGTGACACCGTTAATGCGCAGCTCCGCCACGGCTTCGTCGATCGCGTCCGCCTGGGGCAGGCGCTCCGTGACTCCATAGGCTTCAAAAAACTGTCGCTCCTGCATGCCTAACCTCCCTCAGCCCGACCGGCCCCCAAAGTCACGCGCTCAAACTTCGGGTATCCCGCATAGGCCTAAAGGACCTGCTCCAAAGCAAGATCAATGTCAGACTCTTTAATCTCGAAGTCGAAGGTCGTCCAGATCCATTGCGGATGGGGGCGGGCGTAGCTCACGCCCGCGCAGCACCAGGCGTCTTGGCCGATAATGTGCGCGATGCTGGTGAAGGTCTCGCAGATAACGCCCGTGGGCGCGAGCGTCAGCATCCGGGCTTCCTTCGGCGCAAAGAGGATGTTCGTGAAGGCCGCCCCCCCAGGACCTGCGATAACCTCGGCGCCGGAGAACAGCTCGATCTGCTCGCCGAGGCTCATGGAGCCGGTATCGACGATGGAGAAGCCCGCCCGCTTGAACCGCTCGATCAGGCTGCGCTCGTTCAGCAGCCGGGCCTCGCGGATCCCCTGGCTCCGGCGCGCGAGGTAGAGGCGCCGCCCGGGCACCGGCGATGCCGAATCTGCTTCCGGCGCGAGGCGCCGCCGCAGGAACTGCACAGCCTTGGGATGCGCGATCATGTTCCTGGAGAGAAGCGGAGGCAGCACGAGTTGGCGCGCCAGAAGCGACACGGTGAGGTCGACGACCTTGAATCGGGACTGCGGGATTCCGAGGCGTACCAGAAGCTGTCGCTGCCAAAGCCGGGCTCGGTCGTCGATCAGGATCGGATTGCTCGCAAATCGCGGATCATCCTCGATGGCGGCCAATCTTCCGATTTCGTCGATGATGAAGTGATAATAGTTGTCGTTGCTGCCGATATAGATGCAATTCTCCACCTCGAACCTCACCGCGCTCCTGCGGGACACGATGGCCTCGCGATCGGACAGGGGGATAAGGCAGGGCGAGAAGAGCGGCCAGTGAACCGGAGGGATCGGGAATGAGCCGGACAGCAGGCGCTCCCCGCCGGCGATGACCCCGCGGCCCGGAAGGATTTCAGCATCCTCGACTACTTTCGCTGCCGAGGCGGGAAAGGTCGCCACATTCTTGAAGAACCTGGTCGCGCTCGAAAGGATGATCTTGGACTTGAGTTGCAAGGCCGCTTCTTCGACGCGGGCCGGGTCGGCGAGCCCCGTCCGCGCAACGTGTTCCGCTTCCGACTCCAGGTCGAGCCGGTCGACGCGTATCCATCCCGACCACTCCCCCAGGTAGGAGCGGTAGTCCTCCAGGGCGGCGTTGCCGTCCAGGCCTAGGCGGGCGCGGGCCAGCCTGACTTGGAAGTCGGCGCCCAGCGCGCCGGGGATCTCATGTGCCAACACACGATAGGCCTCGAGTGCTGCGACCGCCTCGCTGTGCCGTCCGGCGCCCAGCAGCGCCATCGCGAGCAGCCACTGGCTGTCCGCGCCGCCGCCGAGGGCCACCGCCTGCTGCAACACCCGAATCGCGTCGGAGTAGGATCCTGCTTGGCCCAGGGAACGACCTTCGCCCAGGACGTCCAGCAGTATGCCGCCGGCCAGATAGGGCTCGCGCTCGCGGTTCCAGCCTGCCCGCAACAGCAGCAGGTCGCCGAGGCCAGTCAGCGCGAGCGGGCAGGACGATCCGTCCTGTGTCAGGACCTCGTAGAGATCCTCGGCATCGGAAAAAAATCCCCGAACCTTCAATATATTAGCGAAGAAGATCCGAAGGCCGACAAGGGGAGCCGCAACCAACGTCCGCCCGTGCCGCAGCGACGGAACCGTGCCCGGGGACTGGCTGACATAGACGGGAACCAGGGGGCGCAGGTCGCGCCCCTTTCCCGCAATATAGAAACCGAGCGCGCGGCGCACGAAGTGCCCCGCCCCGAAATCATGCTCTGAACCAGCCACCGACTTGCCGCAATGTCGGCGCGGGGCATGAAGAACAAGAAATGTCGTGAAGATCGTGAACGCATTTATCCCGGACTGGGCCATGTATCGCAGCAGAGAGCGCATATTTGCATGACCCGCTTCCCAAGACGTGGGATCGTTAACCATGGTGGTCGCAATCACCACTAACTTTCCCTCACATCCCCGCGGCGAACGCAAGACGGCAGCGGCCCAGGCGAACCACTATCCAGTGGAAGGCGGACTCTGTTAGACTGGGGCTGCTCGCTTGATCAATAAGAACTAGAAAGATCTCTGGTTCGTGGGTTGCCATCCGAAATTGAGTGACTTGTGCTAATGGGCGAAAATCATGGGAATCCGCACAAGTCCTGTGAAGGGGCAGCGCAGGACTTTCCAAAAAAAATGGATCTGGGTAGGCTTCACGGAAGTGTGAATCGGGGTAGGAAGGGTTCGTGGCTCAATGGATACACCAGCGCGGCCGAGGGCTCAGCGACGGACGGTGATTCAAACGACTCGTTGGAAAACCTTCGATCTGCCTAAGATCGCTGATCGGCGTGGCAACCTTACAGTGATCGAAAGCGAGACGAACCTGCCGTTTAAGATTGAGCGCGTCTATTTCATCTACGACGTGCCAAGCGGATCGGTCCGGGCGGGCCATGCCCACAGGCAGCTCCGGCAGCTCTTCTTAGCGCTTTCCGGCAGTTTCACGATTCGCCTGGAAGATGGGCAGCGCCGCGAGACTTTCATGCTCAAGCGCCCAGACAGCGGCCTCCTGGTCGAGCCTGGTGTGTGGCGCGAGATCGACGACTTCTCCGGCGGCGCCGTGTGCCTGGTGCTGGCCTCCATGCATTATGACGAGGCCGACTATATCCGCTCCTACGAGGACTTCCGTTCCTACGCTGCGCAGCAGGGCGCCACAGGCTAGACCCATGCAGGATATCCCCTTCTACGATCTTGGCGGCGCGACCCGTGACATCCGCGCAGATCTCCTCGGCGCCGCGGCCTCCGTAATCGACGGGGGCCACTACATCCTCGGTGAACATCTCGCTCGGTTCGAGGCGGAATTCGCGACCTTCTGCGGCGTGCGTCACGCCATCGGCGTCGGCAACGGGTTGGATGCGATCACCCTCATCCTGCGCGGGCTCGGCATCGGGCCCGGCCATGAGGTGATCGTACCCGGCCACACCTTCATCGCCTCTTGGCTCGCGGTCAGCCAGTGCGGCGCCAGGCCAGTCGGCGTCGACGTCAATGCCGCGAGCTTCAATCTCGACCCCGCCCTCGTGCGGGCGGCCATCACTCCGAGCACGAGGGCCATCATGGCCGTGCATCTCTATGGCCGCCCGGCAGCGATGGACGCGCTGTCAGAGGTCGCAGGCGAGCACGGGCTGCCGCTGATCGAGGATGCCGCGCAGGCGCATGGCGCCACACATCGCGGACGCCGCGTCGGCGGGCTCGGCCGCGCTGCGGCCTTCAGCTTCTACCCTACGAAGAATCTAGGCGCGCTCGGCGATGGCGGCGCCGTGACCACGGACGACGACGCCCTGGCCGAGCGCATCCGCAGACTCCGCAACTACGGCTCCATCATCAAGTACCGGCATGACGAGAGCGGCGTGAACTCGCGGCTGGACGATCTTCAAGCCGCCTTCCTGAGCGCCAAGCTGCCCCTCCTCGCCGCGAAGACGGAGCGCCGGCGCGCGCTCGCCGGGCGGTACGACGCCCTGCTCGCAGGACTACCTAGCATCGTTCGCCCGGAGGTGGATCCGGAAGCGGTCTGGCATCTATACGTTATCCGCAGCCGCCGGAGGGACGAGCTACAGCTAGCGCTGGCCGAGCTGGGCGTCAGCACGCTGGTGCACTACCCGACGCCGCCACATCTGCAGCGGCTTTACCAGGACAGCCACTGCACTTCGGGTCTGGTGGAATCAACGCGCGCGGCCTCGGAAGTGCTCAGCCTGCCGTTCTGGCCCGAAATGGAGGATAGACAAGTGGATGCTGTCGCCAAGCGCCTGGAGCGAGCCCTGGCTATGCTGGGCGGGCCTTGAGGGTGCGGGGCGCGTCGTGAGCAAGAGTCCTGGCTACGACGTCGCGGGCTACGAGGCGTTTCGTCACAGGGCCGGGCAGGCGCAGCTGTCCGGCAACGAGAAGGCGGGCTTTCCCGACGCCTTCCGCGCGGGGCGGAGCGAGGCGATCCTGGCGGACATCGACGGCAAGCTTCCCGCCTTCATGCGGCAAGGCGCCCGAATCCTGGATATCGGCATTGGCTGCAGCGACCTATCCCGTTGCATCGTCGGCCGGGCCGTCGAGCTTGGCCAGCATCTGACTCTGGTGGACGGGCCCGAGATCCTCGCCCAGCTGGCGGACGGACCGCTGATCCGCAAAGTTGAGGGCCCCTTCCCCGCCTGCCTGCCTGCCCTGCGCGACGCCGGGCCGTTCGATGCCATCCTGGTCTACAGCGTGATCCAGTACGTCTTCGCAGAAGCCAGCCTTGACCGCTTCATCGATTCGGCCCTGACGCTACTGGACGAGGTGGCGGGCGGGCTGCTGATCGGCGACATCCCCAATGTCAGCATGCGAAAGCGCTTCTTCGCGAGCCCGGCGGGCCGCACGCATCACGCCGAGCATTACGCAGGGCAGCCCGCGCCCGACTACCGCTTCAACGCGCCCGAGCCCGGACAGATCGACGACGCAGTGGTGCTGGGAATTCTCGCGCGCGCCCGCGCCGCTGGCTTCCAGTCCTTTGTGCTGCCTCAAGGCTCCGGCTTGCCAATGATGAACCGTCGGGAAGATATCCTGATCAGGAGGCCCTAACCTTGGCCCGTACCCCCAAGCGCCAGCTCGTCATCGTCGGTGACAGTTCCTTCGCCGAAGTGGCCTGCGAGCTCTTCGAGGAGGCCGGCGACTACGACGTCGCGGCCTTCGCCGTGAGCGCCGCCTTCCACCGGCGCGATACTCTGCTGGGCCGGCCGGTCCACGTCCTGGAAGAGCTGGCCGCACACTGCCAGGCGGAGACGCACGACGCCTTCGTCGCGCTTACCTACCGCGAGCTGAACCGTGCCCGCGCGCGCCTCTGCGCCGAAATGAGGGCGCGCGGCTACGGCCTCGCCACCTATGTGAGTCCGCGCGCCTTGGTCTGGCGGAACGTGCCCGTGGGGGAGAACAGCTTCATCTTTGAGAACAACGTTGTGCAGCCCTTCTGCACCATCGGCGACAACGTGATCCTGTGGTCCGGGAACCACATCGGCCACCACAGCGTCATCGAGGACCATGTCTTCATTGCGTCGCATGTCGTCGTCTCCGGCCATTGCCGCGTGGGGCGCAACAGCTTCCTGGGAGTCAACGCGACCATTGCGGACCAGGTCAGCATCGGCCCTGACAACTGGATCGGCCCCGGCACGCTAATCACGAAGGACACCGAGGCCGACGCAATGTATCGCGCCGAGAGCACCCCGAAATCGGCCGTAGGCGCCAGGCGGTTCTTCCGCGTCAAGTCGGATGGTTGAGCTAATCGTCCGGCCCTACGCACCGGAGGATCGGGCGGCGTGGGACGCGTTCATCGCGCGCAGCAAGAACGGCACATTCCTGTTCATGCGCGGCTTCATGGACTACCACTCAGAGCGGTTTGTCGATGCGTCCGCCTTGGTCACCGACGCTGGCGGCCGTCTGCTTGCGCTGTTTCCGGCCAATCGATCCAGCGTGCGGATCACCAGCCACGCCGGACTCTCCTATGGCGGGATGATCTGCGATGAGACCATGCTGGCTCCGCTCGCGCTCGACATCTTCGCCGCGTGGTTTACGCATTGCCGCGCCCAGGGCGCGGAGGAGATCGTCTACAAGGCGGTTCCACCCATCTATCACCGCATGCCGGCCGACGAGGATCGCTACGCGCTCTTCTATCACGGCGCCGCTCTCTACAGACGAGACATGACCCAGACCGTGGACCTCGTTGCCCAGGCGCCGGTCCAAGAGCGTCGCCGCCGCGGCGCGAAGAAGGCGCAGAAGACGGGGCTAGTCGTGCGCGAGAGCGCGGACATCAACGCTTTCTGGGGCTTGCTGGCCGGCAACCTCGCCTCGCGTCACGGGCTACGGCCAGTGCATTCTGCCGAGGAGTTGCACCTGCTGCAGAGCCGCTTCCCGGAGAACATCCGGCTCTTTGCGGTCTACGAGGGCAAAACCCTCTGTGCGGGTACGCTGCTGTTCCTCTGCGGCCAAACCATCCACGCGCAATACATTGCGTCGGACGACGAGGCGCGCGGCTGCGGCGCGCTCGACATCCTCTTCTCGACGCTTCTTGACCTCTTCCGTGACAAGGCCCGCTATTTCGACTTCGGCAACTCAAACGAGGACGAGGGTACCTACCTGAACCGCGGGCTAACTGAGTTCAAGGAAGGCTTTGGGGCCCGAGGAATCGTACAGGACTTCTTCCGCCTCGATCTCGCGCAATGGGAAGCTAGGAGCGGCGAACGGCGATGAGCAGCCAGGACTGGGAAAGGCGCGGCCTCGTCTTCGCCGCGCCGGGCACAGGGGTCATGCGCAGCCATGCCATGCTGCCCACGCCGTTAGTGCTGGACGACCGCATCCGTGTCTTCGTCACTTCCTGTGACGACGACCTGCAGGGCCGCATCTTCCGGGTAGATCTCGATCGCGACGATCCCCGCCGCGTCCTGGAGTTCGACCCCGTGCCGGTGCTGCATCTCGGCCCAGCTGGGGCCTTCGACGAGCACGGCGTCAACCCCAGCCAGATCGTCGCGCGAGATGGCCGGTTGCTGCTCTATTATATCGGCTGGCAGCGCATCTCGGCCGATGTGCCTTACAGGCTCTTCGCTGGACTAGCGCTCAGCGACGACGGCGGGCTGTCCTTCCGGCGGCATGGCGACGGGCAGATCCTCCAGGCCATGCCTGGGGAGCGTTTCTTCCGCACCGCGCCCTTCGTGTTCCCCGACGCGGAGGGGTGGCGGATGCTCTACATAGGCGGCGGCGAGTTCTTTGACGGTGCGTCCGGCAAGCGCTTGCCCACTTACAGCCTCCGCGAGACTTGGTCGGCGGATGGCTATCGCTGGGACGCGCCAGCGATGTCCTCCCTGCTCGATCCGGATCTCTCGCGAGGAGAAATCGGATGGGGACGCCCTGTACTCTGGCAGGAGGCGCAGGGGGCGAGCCTGATCATCTCGCGGCGAGCCGAGACCGGCTACGAGCTGCAGCAGGCCAGGATGGAGGCCGGCGCCCTGCATTGGCGTACCCTCCTACCCGGCCCAACGGAGGAGTGGGAGTCGTCGATGACCTGCTTCGGCGCGCCATGCAGCACGGGCGACTGGGAGTATCTCTTCTACAACGGCAACCAGTTCGGCCGGTCCGGCTTCGGGCTGGCGCGGCGGCCCGCGCGGGATACCGGGGGTTCCACGGCGACCCCGCTCCTAGCCGCGCTGAGAAGCGCCGCCCGGCGCTGACGCCTACACCCCCAGGCGGGTTCTGAGCCAGTGCACAAAGCCCTTCGGCCGGATGGCCTCCTGATACTTCACCTCCAGTTCGCCTGCCCGGGCCTCCCAGGCATCGGCTTGCGACTGGGCCCAGTCCCGCGCGCTGGTAAGACGTTGCGTAACATCCTCCAGGGCCTTGGCCCGCGTGGGAATGGGCCCAGGGAAGCCTTCCATCAGGCGCCCAGAGAAGGCCAAGCTTGCGCCACCTCATCCCGGATCCGAAACCTCGTCATCCTTTATCTTGAAGAACCGCTTCGCCCCCACCCTCGCCGCCTCCTGCTCGGCCGCCCTGAACATCTGTCCCGGTTCCGTATCACGGGAAATCGCCACCCCCTGGCCAATCCAATTATCCGCTGCCACCGTCAGATTATTGCCTACGGCAGCATTGACGCCAAGGAAACTATGCGCACCCACCCGACAAAATCCCGAAAGGGCGACATGCGATGAAATGAAGACATTATCTTCAAGGGTACTGTGATGGCCGATATGATTGCCGGACCAAAGCACGACATTATCGCCAATACTTACGAAAGACTGGATCACATTGTTTTCGAAGATAAAGCAATGCCTTCCGATCCGCGCGCTGGGCGCAATGAAGGCGGCAGGGCTGATGAAGGAAGCCAGGGAATATCCCATAGCCGAAACCTGCCGCACCAAGCGTGCACGTAACCTGTTGAGCTGCGTGTAGACAATCGCGACATGAACATCATGCGACGCCGCCGGATATTCTTCCCGCATGTCTTCCAGTGCCACCACGGGCAGACCGCGCAGCGCATGCTGGCGTAGGAAGGCGCGTTCCACCGCAAAGGCGACAACCTGGTAATCACTGAACCAATCGAAATACTCATGCGCGATCTCGGCGAAGGCGCTGTCCCCCACCAGGACCAGATTTTTCCTCTTTTCCGGCTTGCTGGAAAGCATCACGGCCTCCTTAAAATGAGATCTTCGCGGCGATTGGACATAGGCAAATGGGGAGGTTGGGAAAGAATCCACGCATCCACACCAGCGGCACGGGCGCGAGAAATCAGGGAAATGAGAACGGCATCATCCATTTCACCCTCAGCCGCCTGATTGAAACCTAAGTCTGGCGGCACATCGCTTCCGGTATAGGCGCGATGAAACGCGGCGCCTGCCGCACTTGCCAGAAACCGCCGCCGCATGGACGCATTGGGTATATCGCCGATCATCATCATCCCCCCGCCGGGCCGCAGAAGCTTGAGCGCTGCATCCAAAAAGCCGAATATCTGACCTTCCGCAAAAACATAGTGAAGGACAGAATAGCACAGGATCACATCGGTGGCGTACTGCAATCCCCCAAGCAGTGGCGCGCATTGGGGGAAGGGACCCTCAATCTTTTCGATCCCTTCTCCTTCTGGCAAATCGGCCAGCATTTCAAGCGAATCTACCAATATCAGGCGATTCTTTCTGGCTTTGCAGTGATCAATGACCAGGTTCGGAAGGTCGCTGCATCCCGGGCCGATATCAAGGACCGTGAGTTCCTCGCCCTGATCAAGCAGGGGGAGCTTTGCGCAGATGTCCTGAAAAATCTCGCTCTCCCGCCCTGCGCGGAGCGAATCAGGAAATCCGATCCGTTGATACCGGCTAAGGTCAGTGCGCTGGGCAAGCTGGCGGAACCCCTCATAGTCAAGGCTTGCGAAGGCGCGCGCCTGCTCTCGCTCATCTTTGTTCATTTGCAACCCTTTGACCCCGGCTGGACTGTTTCAAAACTGCCCCCCTCAATGCCCCGCAATAATCGCATCAGCAATCTTCTCCGCCACCATCAGCGTCGGGAAATTTGTATTCGCGCAGGGCACCACAGGGAAGATTGACGCATCCACCACCCGCAGCCCCTCAATCCCTTTCACCCGGCCATTCGGGTCCACCACCGACATCGGGTCTTCCGGCCTACCCATGCGGCAGGAACAGGAAGCGTGCCAAACGCCAATCGTCGCCTTGCGGATGAAGGCTTCCAAGGCCGCATCATCCGTCAGCACTTGATCAAGGCGAAAACCCTCCACCACGAAGCGATCAATGAAATAGCTTCGCAGAAAGGCGGGCCCATCCAGCACCAGGCTGATCAACTTGGTCAGCATCCGGTTCTTGTCATTCACCACGCCAAGCTTGCGCACGCGGTCGCTATAGCTGGCGGGGAAATGATTATCCGTGACCTTGCCCAACTCATCACTCATCTGGATCGCGGCCATCATGCGAAAGCCACTCATCAGCCGGTCCAGATCGCGCTTGTCTGACAAAAGATTGAATTCAACAACCGGTTCATCACGCCAATTGCTGGACGCAAGCTTCAACTGCCCGCTTTCCGAGTAGGTCTTATTCACCCAAAGCAGCATGGAAGCAATTTGCTCCCCCACCGCATGCCAGGCGGATTTGCTGACGACGGCCGCGAACATGTCACCCGCCGGCACGCCTTCCAGCTTGGAGGAGTAGCGCAGCCCAAGCAGGATATGCCGCCGCGTTTGATTATCTACCCGCGCGCCGCGCTTCAAAAAGGAAGACAGCGCAATGGAAGGATGGTCCATCAGGCCCTGGCCAACACCAGGCAGCGCCATCCGCACAGGAATGCCCAAGTCGCGCAAATGCCCCACGGGGCCGATCCCCGATCTCAGCAGATGCGCGGGGGAATGAATGGCGCCGCAGGACAGGATGATTTCACGCCCCATGAAGCGCTGTTCCTGCCCGCGCACCAAAGCCACCACGCCAACACAGCGCTGGTCTTCGAAGATCAATTCCTTCACCTGGGTTTCGCAGGAAATCGTCAGATTTTCCCGCGCGCGGGTTCCGCGGTCCAGATAGCCCATGGCGGCGGAAACGCGCTGTTCTTCCGCATTTGAAATGGTGATCGGAAAGAACCCGTCCTCAAAAAATCCGTTCTGGTCCTCCAAGGGCTTGAAGCCAGCGGCAGCGAAAGACTTGGCCGCCGCCTTGGCGTGGTTGTTCCACTGGTTGGGCATGATACGCCGGACCTTTATGCGCCCATCCTTGCCGTGGAAGGGTCCGTCGAAATCAAGGTCATGCTCGACCTTCTTGAAATAGGGCAGCACCGCATCCCAATTCCAACCTGTCGCACCGCGTGCTTCCCATTCATTGTAATCCGTGGGCGCGCCGCGATTGGCCATCTGCCCATTGATGGAAGAACCGCCGCCCAGCACCCGCGCCTGTTCATATTTGCGCAAGGGTGGGCGTTCCTGCGGATTATTGTGGGACACAACCTGCGTATGCACGCGCAATTCGGTCCAATGAAAGCGCGGATCGAAATACGCCGTGCCGGGGTAGCTGTCGCGGATTTCCTTCGCTTCCTCACCGGGCGGCGCATCAGGGCCAGCCTCGCACAGCAACACCTTATGGCCGCTACGCGCCGAAAGCCGATGCGCCAGCACGGAACCGGCTGAACCGCCGCCCACAATAATCGTATCGAACATCACGCTTCCTCTGCTTATTCTCAAGTTTGGGCGATCATGCGGCCCAACGGCCGACCGGCGCAGATGTGCACATGGAAATGCGGTACTTCCTGCCCGGCATGCATGCCCATATTCATCAGCACGCGATACCCATCCGCTTCCAGCCCCAAGCCCTTTGCCACCTGGCCCACCGCGCGCCAGAAGCCAGTGATTTCATCAGGCGTTGCGCTGGCGCTGAAATCAGCAATCGAGACATAGCGCCCCTTCGGGATCACCAGCACATGCACCGGCGCCTGCGGCGCGATGTCATGGAAGGCGAGCACATGCTCATCCTCATGCACCTTCTTCGCGGGGATTTCGCTGCGCAGGATCCGCGCGAAGATATTGCTGTCATCATAGGGGCCAAGGCCATTGACGGGCATGGTTTCGCTTCCCTCGTTGATATCACTATGCCCACCATGCCATGCGTGGCCAGGATTGGAAGCCCGCTCAAGCAGAACCGAGCCAAGCCGCCGCCGCCTGATCCGCCCCGCTCGGCAAGGGCGCGTCGCGATTCCCCATCCAGGCCAGGATATCGTCGGCCACCGCCGCGCCGCCGAAATCGCGCAGCAGCATGTGATGGCCTTCCGGATAAAAGGCCACGCGCTGGGCAGCACCCCTCGGCAATTGGGCCAGGGCCACGCGAATCGGCTTTGGCGGCACCAATTCATCCTTGGCGCCGTAGAGCACCAAAGCGGGCGCAGTGAAGCGCGGCAGGGCGGCGGTGGCGGCGTCCATCAGATCAACCAGGCCCGCCACGGCATCCACCCGCGTTTGCTTCAGCAACTTGGGGTCGCTGGACCAGCGGCGCCAAGCTTCCAGATTATCTGTCGGGCGAAACAGAGGCGCGCTGGACGAAAACGCCAGCCCTGGCACAAGCGCCACCATAACATCCAGCGTCCAGCGCGCCGGCCAGCCAAGGCTGCTCCGCCCGCGCAAGGCCGGCGCGGAAAGCACAAAGCCATCCGCAATGGGGGCCTTGCTGCCGGCCAGCACCAGCACCGCGCCGCCCATGCTTTCGCCCAGCATATAAAGCGGCAGCCCGGGATGGCGCGCGCGGATCAGCCCGGCGGCGGTAATGGCGTCCTGCGCCAAAGTCTCATGCCCCGGCCAAACCCCGCGCGGCGCGGTGCTGCCAAAGCCGCGCTGGTCATAGGCGTAAAGCGCCACCCCCACCCCGGTGAACCAGGGCGCGGCATCCTCAGCATATGATCGGCCATATTCATTCATGCCATGCAAAGCGAGCATCACGGCGCGTGGTGGCCCTTCCGGCTGCCAGGCATGCAAGGGCAGGCGCACGCCATCGGCCATGACCAAAGCATCATCCCTGAGCACCGGTCTGGTCACCACCGGCCCCATGGGGGCGCGGGCCTCGGCACACCCGGCCAGCGCCAGGCCGGCCAGCAGCGCGCGGCGCGGTGTTATGAAGGGCTTCATGGTCATGGGCTTTAGATAGGGTGCCGGGCAAGGCTGGTCCATCACCCCCTGCCCCGGTATGATCAGTTCAAGACCTGCGACATGAGGACCCAGATGCGCGACCAGCAAATGACCGGCTATGGCCCGAAGCCCGTGGTGGGTGTGACGCCCGAACAGCGCATTACTGTGCAACGCCGCAATATCCCCTGCGATGGGGAAGCGGCCAGCGGGCTAGGCCATCCGCGTATTTGGCTGCATATTGAAGGGCATGATGTGACCTGCCCTTATTGTTCCATCACCTATGTGCTGGCCGAAGGCGCCGGCGAGGATCATGGGCATTGAAGACGGCGCCGGCCCTTCCGTTTCCCACCCGCATGGCAAAGCCTTGAGCGAGGCAATTGCCGGGGCCGAGGGCCTGCCGGAAACCAAGCCAGGTGAGCGCCACCTGATTCTGGTGGATGGTTCTGGCTATATTTTTCGCGCCTATCACGCCCTGCCGCCGATGACGCGGCCGGATGGCACGCCGGTGAATGCGGTTTTCGGCTTCACGAATATGCTCTCCCAATTCCTGCTGCGCCACGCTGCGAGCCATATCGCGGTGGTGTTCGATGCCGGGCGCAATACGTTTCGCAATCAGATTTATGCCGCATACAAGGCGCATCGCCCGGACCCGCCACCGGAATTGGTGCCGCAATTCGGCCTGATCCGCGATGCAACAGATGCCTTTGGTGTCGCGCGTGTGGAACAAGAAGGTTTTGAAGCGGATGATTTGATCGCCGCTTATGCCAAGGCGTTTGAAGCAACCGGCGGGCATGTGACGATTGTTTCTTCCGACAAGGATCTGATGCAATTGATCCGCCCTGCGGTGCAGATGCTCGATCCCATGAAGCAGAAGCCGCTGCGCGCGCCGGAAGTCATGGAAAAATTCGGCGTCACCCCGGATAAGGTGGTGGAAGTGCAAGCGCTGGCCGGGGATGCGACAGATAATGTGCCGGGCGTGCCGGGCATTGGCATCAAGACAGCGGCGCAATTGATCAATGAATATGGTGATCTTGAAGCGCTGCTGGCCCGCGCGGGAGAAATCAAGCAACCCAAGCGCCGGGAAGCCTTGCTGGAGAACGCCGAATTGGCGCGGATTTCCCGCCGCCTGGTGGCTTTGGATGATACCGCGCCTTTGCCGCTTGAGATTGCCGCGCTGGAAGCCAAGGCGCCGGGCGATGGCAAGCTGGAAGCCTTTCTGCGCACGCAAGGGTTTCGTTCCATCCTGGCGCGCATGGGTTTTGGCGAGACGAGCGGCGCTCCGCATCGCGGGGCAAGCCGAGCGACTGCACCGGAAGCGCCCACGGCAGAAGCGTCCAATGTCGCGGCGGCCTTCGGCCCTTATGATTGCGTGACGGATGAAGCCACCTTGGCGCGTTGGGTGGCGCTGGCGCGTGAAGCGGGCGTGGTGGGCGTGGATACGGAAACCGATAGCCTGGATGCGCGCCGCGCCACCATGGTTGGGTTCTCGTTGGCCATCGCCCCAGGCCGCGCCTGTTATGTGCCAATCCGCCATGGCAGCACAGGCGATATGCTGGCCGCGCCGGCGCCAGAACAGATTGCGCCGGAAGCAGCCTTCGCGCTGCTTCGCCCTCTTCTCACCGATGCTGCCGTGCTCAAGGTTTTCCAGCACGCGAAATATGATCTGGAAGTCATGGCGCGGGCGGAAAATGGCGGCTTTGCCGATATCAGCCCGATTGATGACACCATGATGCTGTCATACGCCATGGAAGCAGGTCGGCATGGGCATGGCATGGATGAGCTTTCGGTTTTGCATCTGGGCCATAAGCCGATCAGCTTTGATGAGGTGACCGGCACCGGCAAAGCCCGGATGCTGTTCAGCGAAGTGCCGCTGGATAAAGCCACCGCCTATGCCGCCGAAGATGCGGATGTAACGTTGCGCCTTTGGCTGCTGCTGCGCCCACGCTTGCGCGCTGATGGGGCGCTGGCGAGCTACGAGCAAATCGAACGCCGCATGATCCCCGTGTTGCGCGATATGGAAGCCGCTGGCGTGAAGGTGGATGGCGCGGAATTGGCGCGCATTGGGGAAGATTTCGCCGGGCGCCTGGCAGTGCTGGAAGCGGCCATCCATCAGCTTGCTGGCCGCGCGTTTAATGTTGGGTCGCCCAAGCAATTGGGTGAGATTCTGTTTGATGAAATGGGGCTTTCGGGCGGGCGCAAGGGCAAGACTGGCGCCTATTCCACCGATGCCGCGGTGCTGGAAGAACTCAGCGTTCAAGGCGTGGAATTGGCCGGCAAGGTGCTGGAATGGCGCCAATTGGCTAAGCTGAAATCCACCTATGTTGAAGGGCTCGCCGCGCAGATCGATCCAACTGACAAGCGCGTACATACTTCCTATCAGATGGCGATCACCTCCACCGGGCGGCTTTCGTCAACCGATCCCAATTTGCAGAATATCCCGATCCGCAGCGAAGAAGGCATGCGCATCCGCCGCGCCTTTATCGCGGAGGAAGGGCATGTGCTGCTGGCTGCCGATTACAGCCAGATTGAACTTCGCTTGCTGGCGCATTTGGCGGAGGTACCAAGTTTGCGCGAAGCCTTCGCGGGTGGTGAGGATATTCACGCCCGCACAGCATCGGAAATCTTCGGCATTCCGCGTGGCCAGGTGGATAAGGAAGCGCGGCGCCGCGCCAAGATGATCAATTTCGGCATCATCTATGGCATGTCGGCCTTTGGCCTGGCGACCCGCCTTGGTATTCCGCCCGGTGAAGGGCGCAGCATTATTGATGCCTATTTCGCGCAATATCCGGGCATCAGGCAGGAAATGGAAAGGCTGAAGGAAGAAGCCCGTACGCATGGCTTTGTGCGCACCCCCTTCGGCCGCAAGCTGTGGATTCCCGATATTGCCACGCGTGACCCGGTGCGCCGCGCCGGGGCGGAACGCGCCGCCATCAATGCGCCCTTCCAGGGCGGCGCGGCAGAGATCATCAAACGCGCCATGGTACGCCTGCCGCGCGCCTTGCAGGATGCAGGGTTGAAGGCGCGCATGCTGCTGCAAGTGCATGATGAATTGGTGTTTGAGGTGCCGGAGGCTGAGGTTGAAGCAACCTCAGCCATCGTGCGGCAAATCATGGAATCGGTCGCCACTTTGCGCGTGCCGCTTTCGGTTGAAATCGGACAGGGTCATTCCTGGGCAGAGGCGCATTGACCATGGCATCGGGATGGAGCGCCGCTGAAAAACGCACCCTGGCACAAATCTGCGCCGCGCATTTCGTCAGCCATTTACATATCCTGATCCTGCCGCCGCTATTTCCACTCCTGCGGGAATCGCTCGATGTTTCCTATATTGAACTCGGCCTGGCGCTAACGGTCTTCAATATTGTCTCCGCCTTTACCCAGGCGCCGATGGGTTTTATCGTGGACCGGATCGGCCCGCGCAAAATGTTGGCGGCGGCTTTGATGTTTGGTGGTTCCGCCTTCATCCTGCTTGGGCTGTTTCCAAGCTGGCCCATGCTGATGGTGGCCGTCGCCATGGCGGGCCTAGCCAATAGTGTCTATCACCCGGCGGATTACGCAGTGCTTGGTTCGGATATCAGTGAAGGCCGTGTAGGCCGCGCCTTTTCCTTGCATACGGCATGCGGCTTTTTGGGCGGTGCGATTGCGCCCGCCTTCATGCTGGGTGTTGCGGCGCTTGGCGGCATGTCCTCCGCCATGATTGCCGGCGGTTTGGTTGGCCCGCTGGTCGCGATACCGCTGATTTTTGCCGCGCGGCGCGATGCGGCCAAACCCCGCCCGGCAGCAGCCACGCAGCGTGCATCCGAAGCAGGCGGCGTGCGCCGTGTGCTGACCCCAGCCGTGATGGCGATGATGGTGTTCTTCATCATGCTGGCGCTGGCCAATGGCGGCATCCATAGCTTCTCCGTCGCGGCCTGGGTGGCGCAGGGCATGACCCTGGAACTCGCGAATGGGGCTTTGACCGGCTATCTTTTCGCGAGCGCGATTGGCGTTTTGATGGGCGGTTACATCGCGGATTGGACCAAGCGCCATGGGCTGGTGGCGACTTTTGGTTTCATCGCCGCCGCATCCATCATGCTGCTGGTCGGCAATGGTGTTTTCCAGGGTTATGTGCTGGTGGCGGCCATGATTTGCGCTGGCCTGCTTACCGGTATGATCATGCCGTCGCGTGATATGCTGGTGCGCGCCGCAGCGCCACCGGGGCAGGCAGGTGCGGTCTTCGGCATTGTGTCCACGGGCTTCAATATTGGCGGCATGGTGGGGCCGCCGCTTTTCGGCTGGCTGCTGGAAGCAGGCGAACCGCGGCTGATCTTCATCACCAGCGCGGGCTTCATGCTGCTGACGGCGGTGATGGCGATAGGGCAGGAATGGCGGCTGGCGCGGCGGCGCCGTGCGGCGATGACCGCAGCGGAATGATCAAGCTTTGAAGTAAGCGAGCAAAACCGAAAGTGTTGCGATGGAGATCAGCGTTGAAAGCAGCACGGTAGCACCTGAAGCGCCCACGCCGGTGTCATAGCGCCGCGCCAGCAGAAAGGCATTGGCGCCAGTCGGCAGGGCAGAACTCACCACCGCCACCGCCGTTTCCAAAGGCGAAAGCCCGAGCGCCCAGCAGGCACCCCAAGCAAGCGCGGGCATCAGGGCGAGTTTCAGGAAACTGGCAAAAGCAACCTCCGCCCGCGCCCCGGCCAAAGAAAATCCCGCGAGCGACCCGCCAAGGCAGAATAGTGCCAGTGGCGGCCCGGCACCGCCGAGCAACTCCAGCACGCGCCGCATTGGCGCCGGTACGGGAATCCCAAGCCACTGCCACACGAACGCAAGGAATACCGCCATCACAATCGGATGCCGCAGCACACCCAGCAGCGTAGCGCGCAAAACGCGCGACAGCGGCGCCTGGCTATGCAGCCCAATCTCCGCCACCACAGTGGCGACACTCAGCAGCACCATCGAATGCAGCGCGAGGATCGCCAGCAGAATGGTCAGCCCGGCCTGACCGAAAGCCGCCGTGATCAGCGGAATGCCCAGCATCACGGTATTGCCGAAGCTGGCATTCAGCGCGAATAGCCCCGCCGCACCTATCCCCTGGCGCAGCCGGGCACGACCCAACCATAGCGCAATGCCATAGATCAGCATGGAGGCGATGAAAAACGCGAAGGCCGCCGGCCCGCCGCCCTCATGCCCCGATGTGCCGCCATTGAACAACAAGCAGGGCGAGGCGATGGAGAAGGTGAAGAAATTCAGCCCGCGAAAGCCGCCATCATCCACAAAGCGCCAGCGCGAAGCAGCATAGCCCAAAGCGATAATCGCAAAAACCGGCAGGACAATGCCAAGAACAATGCTCACGCGCCAAGCAAGCCCTTGATGAAGCCCGCCATGCTGGGTAGGCGGGGGCGCTCACTACGCGCGGCATGCAACACGGCGCGCGCGGCTGCTACGGTTGCGGCGAAATCCTGATTGATCAGCACATGGTCAAACTCATCCCAATGGGCGATTTCTTCCCGCGCTGCCGCCATGCGCTTGGCGATCTCCTCTGTCCCATCCTGGCCGCGCAGTTGAAGGCGCCGCTCCAGCTCCGCCATGCTCGGCGGCAGCAGGAAAATGCTGGTGACATCGGCCGGCATGCTGGCCTTTAATTGCCGATGGCCCTGCCATTCAATGTCGAACAGCACATCGCGCCCTTCGGCCAAGGCGGCTTCGACTGGCGCGCGCGGGGTTCCATAGCCGCGGCCCAGAAACATGGCATGTTCCAGCAAATCACCGCGCGCAATCATGGCGTGATATTCGGCCATATCGCGGAAATGGTAATGCACGCCATCAACTTCCCCCGGACGCGCCGCGCGGGTGGTGACGCTGACGGAAAGCGCCAAATCTGCCTCGCTTTCCAAAAGCGCGCGGGAAACACTGGTTTTGCCCGCCCCTGGGGGTGCCGCAATCACCAGACAAACACCGCGACGCTTCATGGGCGCTTACTCCACATTCGCCGCTTGTTCGCGCAGGCGCTCGATGGCGGCTTTCAGATCAAGCCCAAGCCGCGTCAGCGCGACACTCGCGGATTTGCTGCACAGCGTATTGGCTTCGCGCACGAATTCCTGCGTCAGAAATTCCAACCGCCGCCCCACCGCATCGCTGGAAGCCAATAAGGCACGCGCTTCTGCGATATGGGCGTTAAGCCTATCAATCTCCTCCCGTACATCAGATTTGGCAGCGAGCAGCGCGACCTCAGCGGCCAGGCGTTCTTCCGGCACACGGCGTTCGCCTTCCAGCAGCGCTGCGAGGCTTTCCAGCAGGCGCGCCTTTTGCTGCGTGGGTTGATCCGCCGCCGCATCGCGCGCCAGTGCCACAAGGGCCGCGATTTCATCAATCAGCACGGTCAGAATTTCCGCGAGGCGCGCCCCTTCCGCCGCACGCGCCTTGGCAAGCCTCTTCAGCGCGGCATCGAAACCCTTGGCCACGGCGGCGCGGCGCGCTTCCTCGGCGGCTTCATCCAGTTCCGTGCTTTCGGCGCGCAGCACGCCGGGCAGGGTCAGCAGTGCTTCAGCGCGCGGCGGCGGCGCACCTGGAATACGCGCGGCCAAATCCAGCGCCAGGCGCAGGGCCTGATCGAGGGCGGCTGAGTCTGGTGTCAGCCGGGGGGCCGCCTTTTCCTCACGCTTGATGTTCAAGGTGGCGGAGATATTGCCGCGCTTGAACACCTTTCCCGCCGCGTCGCGCAGCGCGGGTTCCAGCGCGTCAAAGCCATTGGGCAGGCGCAGCCGCAAATCGAGCCCCCGCCCATTGACGCTGCGCACTTCCCACAGGAAGGAAGCGCCATCGGGCAGGGTGCCATCGGCACGGGCGAAACCGGTCATGGATGCAAGCTTGGCCATGCGCCGTTTTTGCCCCAGGAGGAATGTTATGCAAGCACTTTGGCAGAATGTGCTGATCACCGGGGCCTCATCCGGGCTGGGCCGCGCCTTGGCGGAAGCCTGCGCGGCGCCTGGCGTTGTTCTGCATCTGTCTGGCCGCGATGCCACAAGGCTTGAGGAGGCCGCTGCCGCCTGCCGCGCACGCGGCGCCGAAGTGCTGCCTCGCGTCATGGATGTTTGCGATGCCGATGCCATGGCGGGCTGGATCGCGGGCGCCGGGCCGCTTGATCTGGTGATTGCCAATGCCGGCATTTCTGCCGGTACCGGGGGCGTCACGGAACCCACTTCTCAAACGCGCTTGCTTTTTGAAACCAATGTCACCGGCGTTTTGAATACTGCCCTGCCGGCGCTGGAGGTCATGGCCGCACAATCCCCGGGCGCGGATGGGCTGCGCGGGCGCATTGCTGTGGTTTCTTCCGTCGCGGCCTTTGTCGCGGCCCCGGGCGCGCCGACCTATTGCGCCACCAAATCTGCGGTGCAGCGCTGGGCGGAAGCGCTGGATGCCACGGAACGCAAGCGCGGCATTCGGATGCATGCGATTTGCCCCGGATATGTCCGCACTCCCATGACCGCGCGCAACAAATTCCCAATGCCGTTCTTGATGGATGCGGATGAGGCAGCACGCCGCACCTTGGCGGGGATGGCGCGCGGCAAGACGCGCGTCGCCTATCCTTGGCCGACTTATATGCTGGCGCGTTTCGCGGGCAGCTTGCCGATTTCCTGGCGGGCCGCGATCTTCAGCCGCCTGCCCGCCAAGGATGGTAATATTTAGCCGTTCGGCTTCAGCATCTGGCGCAGCACCGTGCCATCGGATAGCCGATCAAACCCTTCATTGATTTCTTCCAGCTTCACCACGCCGCTTTTCAGCTTATTCACCGGCATCTTGCCGCGCCGATATAGCGAAAGCAGGCGCGGAATGTCACGCTCCGCGACACAGGACCCCATATAGGAACCGCGAATGCTCTTTTCCTCCGACACCAAAGATGCATGGAGGTAAGACACCGAAGCATTCACATTCGGCAGGCCAGCGCTGATGGTGCTGCCGCCACGCGCGGTAATGGCAATGGCAAGTTGCATGGCGGGAATGGTGCCGGCGGTTTCGATCACCGTATCAACGCCGCCATCGGTCGCATCGCGCACCGCCGCCGCGCAATCATCATTGCCGGCCAGGAAGACATCGGTGGCACCCCATTCCTTGGCCTGTTCCAGCTTTTTCGGGTTGGTATCAACGGCAATGATACGATCAGCGCCCGATGCCACAGCGGCGAACAACGCATTCATGCCAACGCCGCCCAGGCCCACAACCGCGACATTCTCACCGGGCTGCAAGCGCGCGGTATTGATCACGGCGCCGGCGCCGGTCATTACCGCGCAGCCGAAAATCGCCGCGTCATCCAGCGGGATGTCCTTGTCAATCTTCACTGCGGAACGTCGCGCCACCACGGCGAACTGCGCAAATAGCGACAGGCCGCTATTGTGGTTCACATAATTCCCATCCAAGCGCTTGATGCGCTTCGCACCACTCACCAGCGACCCCGCCGCGCGTGCCGCATTGCCACTTGGGCAGATATTGGGCCGACCGCGCGCGCAGTAACGACAAGTGCCGCAGGATGAAGCGAAAACCGTGATCACGTGATCACCGGGCTTGAGGTCGGTGATGCCCGGCCCGCATTCGCGCACAATGCCCGCCCCTTCATGGCCGATCACAATCGGCAGAGGGCGCGGCCGCTGGTTTTCAATGGTGGAAAGATCAGAATGGCAAAGCCCGGCGGCGGCAACTTCAATCAGGATTTCGCCAGGGCCAGGGGGGTCGAGTTCCACTTCCTCTACCACCAGCGGGCGCGTATCCGCATAGGGGCGCGGGCGCCCTTGTTCGAAAAGAATGGCGGCTTTCATGCGCATCGGCGCTTCCTCCTGGTAACCCTATCGTTCAGCTTGCACCGGCGGCACGCCATTCGGCAATCAGCGCATCAGCGGCGCGGTCCATATCCTCACTGCCATTATAGCCGTGGAAGGAAATGCGAATGCGCCCGCGCCCATTCCAGGCGAGCACGCCGCGCCGCGCCATGCCATCCACAATCGCGGCCGCTTTGGGGTGTTCCGCACAAACGCTGGCACCATGCCAGTGCGGATTAGGCGGCGTGGTGGAAGGAATGCCGGCAGCGCGCAGACGGTTCATCAGCTCCACCGTCAGCCGCTGCACATGGGCTTCAATCACTTCCGGCGAATGGGCTTCGAGATAACGCAGCGCCGAATCCAAAACATAAAGCCCAAGATGCGATGGATTGCCCCGCGTGAAGCGCGCACCACCTGGCAGCAGCGCGGGTGTTTCAGACCAATCCGGCCGCCCCATGGAGGCAATGGAATGCCAGCCCGCGGTGCTCGGCACCCAGCCCGGTTGCCGTGCCGGATTCCAATAGGCGAGTGCAACACCTGTACATCCCAGCATCCATTTATAGCAGGCCGAGAAAGCGAAATCCGCGATATCGGCATGGATCGGCATCCAGCCGGCACCTTGCGTGAAATCCACCACCAGCAAAGCGCCAACCTTATCCGCTGCCGCACGCAAAGCCACCAAATCATGCCGCGCGGCATTCAGGAAGGACACCGCGCTGACGCCGATCATCCGTGTGGTGCCATCAATCGCGGCGGCGAAGCTGACGGGATCAGCGGCTTTGGCAAAGCGCAATGTCACCTTGGGATGGCGCTGCAAGGTCAGCGGTGCGACGACCGATGGATATTCATCCGGGTCCACCAGCACCGTATCGCCCGCGCGCCAATCAAGGCTTTCCACCACCATGGCAACGCCCTCGGCCACCGATGACACAAAGCCGATATCGGCGGGCTCCACATGAAATAACCGCGCCGCGCGGGCCCGCGCGCTTTCCATCATGGCTTCCTGCCGATGGCGCCCGGCTGGGCCATCGGATTTATCGGCGGCGTAGGCAGCAAAGGCAGCGTCATGCTGGCGCAGGAAGGGCGTCTCGCCAGCCGCGCAAAGATGCGTGATGCCGGGCGCGATGCGAAAATCAGCGGGATCAAAAAGCGGGGCGAGTTTCATGGCGAGACCTTAAGTGAACGGCGGAGCGGCCAAGCAGGGAAAATGTCATGCGGAGCGTCCTTCACGTTGCCCCGCATTCAAGGCCCGAACCGCGCATGCGTCAAAACCAAGACTTGCTGCGCGGGCGATGTTAGGCTGCACGCATGCTGAAAGGTGATCCGCCCTGCCCGCCCTTGTGATCCTCAGCGCCTATGCCCTGCTGGTCGTGCTGCCGGTCGCACTTGGCTGGTGGCTGATCGGCCCAGCGCGCCCGTGGCTGGACGAAGCTTCCAGCGCCATCGCCATGATGGCCACCGCTGCATTGCTGCTTGAATTTCTACTTTCGGGCCGGTTTCGCGTGATCAGCGCTGGCATCGGCATGGATCGCAGCCTGCGCTGGCATCAGGTGTTTGCGCAAATCCTCACGCTGGCGGCGCTGTTGCATCCGCTGTTTTACCTTACCCCGAGTGGCGCCGCTTCTCAGCGCCCGGATGATCCTGGCGCGGTGCTGGGGCTTGATGCGGTATCACTCATCACCGGGACGCTTGCTTGGCTGCTACTTGGGCTGCTGACGCTTACCGCCATCAGGCGCGATGATTTGCCCTATCGCTATGAAACCTGGCGGGTAAGCCGTGGGCTTGGCGCGGCGCTATTGGCGGGGTTCGCGCTGCATCATGCAATCTCTGCCGGGCGCTATTCGGGCGCACCGGCGCTGATGGCCTATTGGGCGTTTATGCTGGCCTTGGCTCTGGGCAGCCTGGTTGCGGTTTATCTGCTGCGGCCCTGGCGCCTGACGCGCCGCCCTTGGCGCATCGCCGGTCTGGAACGCGTTGGTGATCAGCTGTGGTCGCTGACGTTGGAACCAGATGGCCATGCGGGGCTTTCCTATCGCGCCGGGCAATTCGCCTGGCTGCGACTGGATTGCTCGGCGTTTTCGGTGCGCGAGCATCCTTTCTCCATCGCCTCAGCGCCTTCTGATGGGGCGGCGTTGCGTTTCCTTATCAAGGAGGCAGGGGATTTCACGCGCCAGATCGGGGCGCTTCCGATTGGCGCGCGCGCCTATGTGGACGGCCCGCATGGCGCTCTTTGCCTGGAAGGCCGGCGGGAACCCGGCATTTTCATGATCGCCGGCGGCGCGGGGCTTGCGCCCATGCTGTCCCTGTTACGTCAGGCGGCAGCACGGGGCGAAACCCGTCCCATCGCCCTGCTTTATGGCAATCGCCATCAGGGGCAGATCATGGCGGCAGCGGAATTGGCGGCGCTGGCGGGGCGATTGCCGCTTGATCTGCACCATGTCCTGCAAGAACCGCCGCCTGGCTGGACGGGCTTCGTCGGCATGATGACGCCCGCATTGATCCAGGCTGAAGCCGCGCAGGGGGCGCGAGAGGGTTGGGTTTTCCTGCTCTGCGGTCCCGGCCCCATGATCCGTGCCGCGCATGAGGGCTTGGCCGTGCTTGGCGTGCCCCGGCGCCGCATCCTGGAGGAACGTTTTTCGGTGTTTTAGGCGCCGCCCCCGCCTTAATCATGCCCGGCTTTCGCGGCATAAGGCGGTAGAAGATCAATTCAGGGGAAGCCTCCCGTGCCGTTGAAGCCGCTCAAGAAAGCCGTGCTGCCCGTTGCCGGGCTTGGTACGCGTTTCCTGCCCGCCACCAAGACCATGGCGAAGGAAATGCTGCCCATCGTGGACAAGCCGCTCATTCAATACGCGGTGGAAGAAGCGCTTGCCGCGGGGATTGAGCAGATCTGCCTGATCACCGGCCGCGGCAAGACCATGCTGGTGGATCATTTCGACATTGCCTATGAGCTGGAACGCACTCTGGCGGAACGCGGCAAGGAAAAAGAATTGACGGCGTTGCGCGCCGATGCGCCGCCGCCTGGTTCCATCATGTCGGTCCGCCAGCAAGTACCCATGGGGCTCGGCCATGCCATTTGGTGCGCGCGCGCCTTCATTGCCGATGATCCCTTCGCCATTCTGCTGCCCGATGATCTGATGCAATGTGCGGTTTCCTGCACGGCGCAGCTTGCGGAGGCCTATCGCGAAACCGGCGGCAATGTTGTCGCGATTGAGGAAGTGCCGCGTGACCGCGTGAATCGCTACGGCGTATTGGATGTCGCGGAAGATCACGGGCGGCTGGTTTCCGTGAAAGGCCTGGTGGAAAAGCCGCCGATTGAAAAAGCGCCATCCAACCTGACGATCATCGGCCGCTATGTGCTGATGCCCGAAGTGATCGGGCATTTGGCGCGCATGGAAAAGGGCGCGGGCGGGGAAGTGCAATTGACCGATAGCATGGCGAAGCTGATCGGCACGCAGCCCTTCCATGGCCTTCGCTATGAAGGGCGCAGGTTTGATTGTGGCGACAAGGCCGGGTTTCTGGAAGCGCAGGTGGCTTTCGCGCTGGCGCGGCCCGATCTGGCGCCGGCCATGCGCGATATCTTGAAGCGTTACGGTTAGGCGTTATCTCGGCTGCATGCAGCGCACCAGCTCTGCCATATCGGGCGCATCATCCAGCCGCCAGATCGCATCGCGCAGCGCCATGGCACCCGCCTTGCCCAAAAGCGGTTCGGCATTGTCGCGGTATTTTGCTTCCAATTCATCATCGGAAAGCGGCGCGCCAGGGTCGCCCTTTGGCAGCAGCACGGTTTCCGTCAGCTTCGTGCCATCATCCAGCGTGATCGTGACGCGCGCAGGGAACTTCGCGGGATAGAGCTTATTCAGTTCCGCATCCGGCACCACTTCCGTCCGCGCCAATACCTGGCGGATCAGCGCATCATTCACCCTGGCGGGCGCGAATTGGCGCTGAGTAAGTTCACCATCCACCGCGGCGGCAGCAATGCAATAGGGCACGGAAACCCGCGCACCCATCACGGAAGTTACATCCTTGTTGGAAAAATGCGATTTCACCGTGTTGTAAGTTTCATTGGTGATGGACACAATTCGCTTCGGGTCTGGCTTATGCTTGGCCGTGATGGCGAGTGTCGCTTGAATCGGTGAATGGCTAGCCAGGATGGAAGGGAAATACTTGAAGCCGTTTTGCAGGATTTCCCATTCGCTTCCCAAGCCGGCGGTCAAAGCCTCGGCTTTCGGTTCCAGCGAAAACGCTGCCAGATAGCCCTTCGGGTGTTCCAGAATGCCGGGTGGGCTGGTGGCGCCAAGGGCTGCCATTTGCGCGGACAGAATGCCATTCAGCGCAGCTTTGCCTGGATGGATGGATTTCGTCATATCGCCGGATTCGAAGAACGTATTCAGCCCCGCCGCCTGCGTTCCCGCCAGGCCGAGCGCGCGTTGCACGCCATCCGCATCCAGCCCCATGGCATGGGCGGCACCGGCTGCGGCACCAAAAGTCCCGTTGGTCGCGGTGGAATGCCAGAAACGATAATGCGTCGGCATCACCGCCATGCCGACACGCACCGCAACCTCATATCCCGCAACCAGCGCCGCCAGCATCGCGCTGCCGGAAAGCCCGCGCGCTTCGGCCAGGGCGATCGCGGTTGGCACCATGACGGAGCCTACATGCAACAAGGCGCGCTTATGTGTGTCATCATTATCGGCGGCATTGATCAGGATACCATTGGCCAATGCGGCGAAAGCGGGCTGCACCGCAGCGCCCTTCGTTCCCATCACATATGCGCCGGGGGCGCCGGGATAAAGCGCCGCGATGTCTCGTGCCACGCGGGATTTTTCCGCATCTTCCGTCCAGGCCGCCATGGCGCAGCCCAGCGCATCCAGCACCAGCCGCGCCGCCTGGCGCATAACTTCTGGCGGCAAAGCATCAGGCTTAATACCGGCCGTAAATTCGGCAAGGGCGCGCGTGGTCATGCTGTTGCTTCCTTCTGGGGCGCTTCTGGTGAGGCATAAATCAGGCTGTAAAAACTGGCAGAATCCGATACCCCCTGCGCCGCAAGCGCTGCATTGATCATTTCGGCATTCGTGCCTTCAACCACGATAATCGTCGCGAAGGACCCATCGCCGCCTGGGCGCAGTTTTTCTTCCGGGCTCGGCACGGTCACTGTAGGATCAGCGCGCCAAATCCGCACGCGCGTCACACCCGGCTGCGCCAGCACCGCTGCCAATTGCGCTTCAAGGCTGGCTGATGGGTCTTCTTGATGGGCAATCAGCGCCAGCAGGCCACCCACACCCCTTTGCCCCTCATCCAGCGCCACACGGCAAATACTGCGTGACATGGTGCGGAAATGCAGCATGATGAGCGCGGTCCAGTCCGTGGGTTCCGCGAGCCGCTTGATATAAGGCGCCGAACACAGCACTGCCGGTGTCGCCGTTTCATAAAAGGTCAGGAATTCCGCACGCGGCCCATTCAGGCGGCGATAGCGCCTGGCATGCTGAAAGCCAGGAATGCCAAGACGATCCGGCACGTGATCCTGCTGATACCAGGCTTCATAGTCGCGCCTATCGCAAGCCGGCGCGATATCATTCATCACGCAAAGCAACCCGCCACCCTTGGCCATGCCGTTCCGTCCCTTATGTCGAGGTGCCGAGTATTGCCCCGCTTGCGCGCGAGGGAAAGCGGCGCCCGTGCTGGACAGATTCCGCGTGCCCGTTCACGATGCCCGCAAAAGGGGTGGAGGAAAGCCGGCATGAAAAGACGTTCATTTATGGTCGCTGCAACTGCGGCACTTGCCGCGCCGCGCATCGCGCGCGCGCAAGGCACCTGGGTGGCCACACGCCCCATTCGCTTCATCGTGCCCTGGCCGCCCGCCGGCACCACAGATATTCTCGCGCGCATGATCGCGCCGGCCTTGCAGGAAGCGCTTGGCCAAAACGTCATTATCGAAAACCGCGCCGGGGCGGCGGGGCTGATCGGCACGGAAGCCATTGTGCGCGCCGATCCTGATGGCCATGCCTTTGGCTTCATCATCAGCACCCACGCCGCCAATGCGCATCTGGTGAAGAACCACCCCTTTGATGCGGTGCGTGACATCACGCCGCTGATCCATGTGGCCGATGTCCATAATATCCTGTGCATCAACAACAACCTGCCACCACGCACGGTGCCGGAATTGATCACCTGGGGCCGGACCAATCCACTCGCCTTCGCATCTTCCGGTACCGGTACTTCGACGCATATCAGCGGTGAGATGTTTCGCCTCGCCACCGGGCTTACCATGACCCATGTGCCCTATCGCGGTGGTGCGCCGGCGCTGACGGACCTCATGGCCGGCAATGTGCCGATCATGTTCGCCAATGCCACATCCGCGCTGCCGCATGTACGCGGCGGCCGGGTACGCGCGCTGGGTGTGACCGCTGCGCAACGCCTGCCCTTCCTGCCGGAAGCGCCCACCATCGCAGAGGCCGCCATCCCCGGTTATCAAATTGCCGAATGGTACGGCATTGTCGGACCGCGCGGCATGCCGCCGGCTGCCGCGCAGCGCTTGAACGCCGTGATTGGCGGCATCATCACCGCGCCAGAGATGCGCCAGAGACTGCTTGATTCAGGCGCTGAAGTTGTGGGTGGCACTGCCGAGGCCTTCGGCACGCTGATCGCCACTGATGTCGCGCGCTACGGCCAGGTGATTCGCGAAGCCGGGATTACCGCGGAATGAGCGCGCCGCTTTCTGGCAAGATTGCCTTGGTGAGTGGCGCCAGCCGCGGCATTGGCGCCGCCATTGCCCGCACCCTGGCGCGTGATGGCGCGAAACTGGTGCTGCTGGCGCGCAGTGAAGCCGATATGCGCAACGTAGCCGCCGATTGCGGCGCGGATTGCGTGGTGGTGCCGGGCGATTTGCGCGAAGATGCCGCCGCCCAAGCCGCAGTTGCCGCCGCCATCCAGCGCTTCGGCGCTCTGGATATTCTGGTCCATAGCGCGGGTGCGACCAAGCGCGGCGATTTTCTGACGCTTTCCGATGCTGATTGGGCGGATGGCTATGCACTGAAACTATTCGGCGCCGTGCGGCTCGCGCGTGCTGCCTGGCCGTACTTGCTCAAAGCCAAGGGCGCCGTTGTGAATATCGGTGGCGTCGGCGGACGCTTGGCGAGTGCGGATTTCACCATTGGCGGTTCAGTCAATGCGGCGCTGATGAATTTCACCAAGGCGCTCGCGGATCGTGGTGTGGCGGATGGCGTGCGCGTCAACCTCATCAATCCCGGCAATATCCACACGGATCGGCTGACGCATCGCATCCAAACGCGCGCCAAGGAATTGGGTGCGGATGATGCGGCGGCAGCGGCTGATCTGGCGCGCGAAGCCGGCATCACCCGCTTCGCCGCACCCGAGGAAATTGCCGAGGTTGTCAGCTTCCTGGTCAGTGACCGTGCCAGCTATGTGCAAGGCACGCTGATGGATGTGGATGGCGGTTGGCTCCGCGCCGTGTGAAGAAAGGAAAGCGGTATGTGCGATAAGGCAAAAGAACGTGGTCTTGGCTGGCGCGGCTGGATGCCCCTGCCGCCTCGGCAGGAAACCACGCCGCTCGGCCCGTGGTTGGACCTGACGCACCCGATAGATGAGGCGATGCCGCGTGTGCCCACCTTCGGCCCGCCCAAGGTGAAGAAGCTGTTTTGCCTGCCGGCTGATCCGCTGACTGTCACCAGCTTCGAGATGGTGGTGCATACCGGCACGCATGTGGATGCGCCCTGCCATTTCTACAGCGATGGCCCCAGCATGGAACAAGTGCCGCTGGAACGCTGGAATGGCCCTGGCGTTGTCTGGCGTTTCGATCTGCCGCCCAATAGCCTGATTGAACCGGAACATCTGGAAGCCGCGCGCCCCTTGCTGCGCCCGGGCGATATACTCGCGCTGGATACAGGTTCTTCGCCGCATATCAATACGCCCGCTTATGATGCGCATCCGTGCCTAAGTTTGGCAGCGGCGGATTGGATTGTGGCGAAACAGGTAAAACTGCTCGCCTGTGATTTCCCAACGCCCGATCTGCCCGTACATCGCCGCCCGGCTGAGGGTTTTACTTGGCCCGTGCATCAGCGATTGCTTCGTGACGGCGTGCTGATTTGTGAGCATTTGCGCGGACCCCGCCCGCTTGCCGGCAAGCGCGTGGAATTCATCTTTGGTGCGCTTGCCATCACCGGGTCAGATGGCGCGCCGGCACGTGTCATGGCGCGCGAAATAGCTGAGTGAATCAAGGGAAGCGCCCCATGGGTGAAGCATTATCGGCCACGCAAATCCTGGGGCGTTTCGTCACCGAATCGCAGTTTGAAGCCCTGCCGGAGGCGCTCCGCCATGAAGGGCGGCGGTCCATCCTCAATCACGTGGGCTGCGCCTTGGGTGTCGCGCGTGATCCGGCGGTGGTCACTGCGCTTGAGATCATGCGCGAAGCCTCCGGCAAGCAAAGCGCAACCGTGCTTGGCCAGCGCGACAGGCTTGGCGTGATGGAGGCGGCTTTCGTCAATGCCATTGCGTCCAATCTGCTGGATTACGATGACACGCATCTGCGGACCGTGATCCACCCAAGCGCGCCAGTTGCCCCCGTGGCCTTTGCGCTTGGCGAGGAAACCGGTGCGAGCGGCGCTGAAGTTTTGCATGCCTTTCTGTTGGGCGCGGAAATTGCCTGCCGTATCGGCAATGCTGTCTCACCGGGGCATTACGCGCGGGGCTGGCACATTACCACAAGCTGCGGAGTCTTCGGCGCGGCGGCAGTGGCGGCGCGGCTCATGCGGCTTTCGGCTGAACAGACCGCAGATGCGCTTGGCATCGCCGCCAGTCAATCGGGCGGCATTGTGGAAAATCTGGCGACTGCCGCGAAGAATATCGGTGTGGGTAATGCGGCTCGAAATGGCATATTGGCCGCGCGCTTCGCCGCCCGCGGCTATCGTGCCGCACCACGCGCCATCGAAGGCCCTCTGGGCTGGGCGCGCGCGATGGGTGATGAACCCGTGCTGACCGAAATCACCGAAGGGCTCGGGCAACGCTGGGAAATTGCGCGCAATACCTACAAGCCCTATGCGGCGGGCATTGTGTTTCATGCAGTGATTGATGCCTGCCTGGCGCTGCGCGAACAGCTTGGCGCGGCGGTGGCGCAAATCACGCGCGTGACGGTTGCCGGCGATGCGCTTTTGCTGGCGCGCGGTGATCGAGCAGTGCGCAATGAACGTGACACGCGCGTCAGTATTCATCACTGCGCCGCCATTGCGCTGCTGCTTGGCCGCGCTGATGTGGCGGATTTTGACATGGCGGCGGTGCAAGACCCTATGCTTGCGGCGATTCGCACCAAGGTGCTGGCGGAATGCGATGCCAGCCTGCCGCGCGGCGCGGCGCGTGTGACCGTCACACTTGCTGATGGCAGCACGCACCAAGCTTATGTGGAACATCCGCGCGGCAGTGCGGGACGGCCGCTGAGTGACGCGGAACTCGCCGCCAAATACCGCGCCAATGCGGCGATCGGCGGCACCACGGCTGATGTGGAAGGGCAGATTGCAGCGCTTTGGGCGCTGGATAGGTCGGCTTCCATTGCGCCGCTGATGGCTTTGCTCAGTAGCCCGGCGCACAATGCAGCAGGGTAAAGCCGGCCGAGGTGATCACCAGGTCAATCTTATCCGGCGTGGTCCAGCCGATATCCTGTTCACCACTGCGCGGGTCCTGATCATCAAACTCCGGCGGACCGAAGCGCGCGATCAAGCGCTGGCGCAGCACGTCACCCTGTGCCGCAGCGCCACGGCCTGAAACACACGCCAAACCGCCGGTTTCTGTATCGAAGCCAAAGGCGATATTCATGCGCAGCCCCTCCACGCTGAAGACGCCACGTGCGCGATATTCCACCCGCGCATCCATCATGCGCCGTTCGGCTGGCGTCAGGCTGCGCACCGCGCGGCGCGATGCAGTCACCGCCTGCGCTTCATTCATGCCCCAGCGCGTATATTCCCAAGCCGCATCAGCGGGCGCAGCAAGCACCAGTAGCATCAGGGCAATCAGGCCATGACGGGCCAATTTCATGCGGCAATTCCGGGCGGCGCCCGACCTCTGACTTTTCTTGCCCGCCTATAGCGCGAAATGCGTGGCCCGGCGCGGGGCACGTCGGGCGTTTGGCGTATGTGCTTGGCGTACCTCATGGCCAAACAGGCACACTATCCAGCCCCGCAGTTTCCGGCAGGCCGCAGACCAGGTTCGCGTTCTGCATCGCTTGGCCGGCCGCCCCCTTACCGAGATTATCAACCACGCCCATTGCGATCACCAAGTTGCGCTCTGGGTCCGCCGCGTAGCTGACGAAGGCAAGGTTCGACCCGGTTGCCCATTTGGTCTGCGGTGGCTTGTCGGTCACGCGAACAAAGGCCCGCCCGGCATAGTAGCGCCGCGCCGCGTCCAAGCACTGGTCCGTGGTAGCACGACCTCGGCAGTAGATGGTCGCAAGTATGCCACGGGTCATTGGCACCAGATGTGGCGTAAACACCAGCCCAGCGGCGCTACTGCCGCTCAGCCGCTCAATCGTCCTCGCCATCTCGGGCATGTGGGTGTGCTTGAGCAGACCATAGGGCACCAGGTTCTCGTTGCTCTCGGCATAGCCGAATTTGCTGTCGGCGCCGCCCCGACCAGCGCCGGAGATACCGGTCTTGGCGTCAATGACGATGTTGCCAGGTTCGATCAGCTTTTCGGCCAGTAGTGGCGCCAGCGCAGTAAGCGTTGCTGCAGGGAAGCAGCCAGGATTGGCAATGCGGGTCTGACCCGCGATCTGCGCCGGCCAGATATCGGCCAGGCCATAGGCCCAACCTTCAACATAGCGGTGATCGCCGCCGATATCGACGATCTTCACGTCCTTGGGGACACGCGCCAGCGCCTCGGCTGAACTGCCCGTGGGCAGCGAGGCGAACAGCACATCGAGCTTCGGGAGCATCGCAGGGTCCCATTTCTCGATCATCAACTCGGCCAGCTTGGCTGGCGCACCGGGGAAGCGGTCCCCCAAGCGGCTGCCGACACTACCTTCACCGGCAGCGTAGATCAGTTCGAAAGACGGGTGGTTCGCGACCAGGCGCATCGCCTCGCCACCGCCAAAACCGCTGATCCCGACAATGCCAATACGAATGCTCATGGTGATGTCCTGTTGCTGGAGTGCTCGTCGGCTGCGGCTTCGAGGCGCTTGCTCATATGCACGGCAACCCCGAACTGCGGATGCTGCTCCTCGCGGTCCACCCGGTAGCCAAGCCGGCTATAGAGGCGCAGATTCTCGGCAAAGAGCGCGTTGGTGTAGAGTCGCATTTCACTGAGGCTAAGGGATCGGGCGACCTCCTCCGCATGCGCCATCATGGCGCGGCCATAGCCCTTTCCCTGGTAGTTTGGCGCGACCGCGACGTTGACGATCAGCAGGTGGTCAGCCTTTGGCGCCATTTCGATCAGCGCCACGGCTTCGCCGCCCACCTGTAGCAAGTCTACCAGGTGTTCGCGCAGTACCGCGTCGTAGTCGGCGGTCATCGGCCGCGGCTCACGCCCGAGGACGGGCACCCACTTCGCGTAGGCCGCGCGGGTCAATTCGCGGACGGTCACAGCATCAGCGATGGTGGCGCGCCGCACTGTTTTGTGCACGGCATCTTTAGATGCTTGTGAAGAATCGGGGTGGGTGGAGTTGCTGTCCTGCACAATGTTCTCCTGTGATCTGAGCAAAGAAAAACCCCCGAGGCCAGGGGCTGCGGGGGTTCATAGATGCGGGCTGATGCCGCCTCGGCGGTGGACCGCTACGGGGCGGGCCTCACCGGGGAGGGGCTTGTCTGCACGCAGCCACAGAAGCCGCCGCTGAGAAGCAGCGACGGCGTCGGTTAGCGTTGCGGAGGCAAGATTGATCCATAACACAAACGGTAGTGGTCCGCTGGCAGGTCTGTCAACGCGGATTTTTTGCCGCGCCCCTATTTGGCTGGAAAACGCTCTAAGCCCGTCCGTGACAAGCCTTGTATTTCTTGGCCGGCCTGACCTTTGTCGGAAGATCGGGCCTATAGCCGACTAATCTTGCGTTTGGCCCGGCACCGTTTCGTCGGGCGAGGCGCGGGCCTTCACGAACTCTTCTGTGGCCTCGCAATGGAGTGCGAGGTGGTGCAGCTTCGGATACTTGTCCGCCGGAAACATATCGGGCACGCGCATCTTCATGTAGCCGAGCAGGCAGCCGGTGGTGATATCGGCCTGCGTCATCTTCCCGTCAAAGAACCAAGGCGCGCCGCAGTCATGCTCAAGTTTGTGGAGGGCGGCCGTAATCTGCTGCATCATCCGCTTCTCGAAGTCGCGGTTGATGTGTTTGTCGCTGTGGAATAGTCGCTGGTAGGACAGCGCAACGCACTTGTCCATCAACCCATGCGCCAGCACCACCGCCTGCAGCACCTTGCGCCGCTCCGGCCCATGCGGCGGCGTCAGCGCGCGGGCCGGTCCCGCCATCTCGTCCAAGTGGTCGATGATGGCGGAGGAGTCGATCAGCACCTCGCCCGATTCCAGAATCAGCGAAGGTACGCGCACCAGCGGATTGATCTTTCGCATCTCCTCCATGTCGCGGAACACCGAGATCGGATTGCGCGTGTAGGGCATGCGGTAGTGATTGAGCGTCACCGCCACGCGCCGCGCGAAGGGAGAGTCGAACTGGCCCACGAGGATCATGGTCAGAGCATAGTGCGACCAGGAAAGCCGCTCAAGCGCTTTCATCAAGGCAGATGAACGTCCCGGAGCTTACCCAGTTCCGGGTCGTGGTCGAGGCTGGTGAGGGCGCGGCATGGCGAAATGAAAGGCTCCTTGCCCCGGAAGCGCTTGCCTAAAGCCTTTGCGAACCACTTGGGAATAATGGACCAGCAAACGCCTCAAGCGCGCCCGTGACAAGCCTTGAACTTCTTGCCACTGCCGCAAGGGCAAGGCGCATTGCGCGGTGTGCCCGCCCAAGTGCTTGGGTCATTCGGGTCCACCGCTGCGGGCAAAGAACGCGGCGCTGCCGTGCCAATTGGCGCGGTTGCTGTGGCTTCCACTTCCATCATCTCCGCCCCTGCCAACGTCGGGTCCGGGTGGCGCATGTCAAACACACCAATGCCTTCCGGCGCGGGTGGCGGCGCATCGGGGCGGATTTCAATGCGCAGCAATAGGCTGGTCACGCGCTCGCGCAGATTCTCCAGCATGGAATTGAACAGGCGGAAGGCTTCGCTTTTGTATTCATTCAGCGGGTCACGCTGGCCATAGGCGCGCAGCCCAATGCCCTGGCGCAAATGATCCAATGAAAGCAAATGTTCCTTCCAGGATTGATCGAAAATCTGCAGCAGCAGGGATTTTTCGATCTGGCGCATGATCTCCGGCCCCACATTGGCCGCACGCGACGCGTAAGCCTGCGCCGCCGCCTGCATTAGGCGTTCGCGCACCGCGTCATCATCAATGCCTTCTTCCCGCGCCCAATCGGCCACCGGCAGATCAAGGTTCAGGATTTCCTTGACGTCACGATCCAGCTTTTCCAGATCCCATTGCTCGGGATAGGCGTTTTCCGGAATGGCGCGCGCGACGATGTCCGTGATGGTTTCTTCGCGCATTTCCGCGATGGTTTCGGCGACTTCATTCGCCATCATGAAGGCGCGGCGCTGGGCATAAACTTCCCGGCGCTGGTCATTCATCACATCATCATATTTCAGCAGATTCTTGCGGATATCGAAGTTCCGCGCCTCCACTTTTTTCTGCGCGCGTTCCAGGGCCTTATTGATCCAGGGATGGACAATCGCCTCCCCTTCTTTCAGGCCGAGCTTTTGCAGCATCCCGCCCATCCGGTCAGACCCGAAGATGCGCATCAAATCATCTTCCAGCGAAAGGAAGAAGCGCGAAGCACCCGGGTCCCCCTGACGGCCGGAACGACCGCGGAGCTGATTGTCAATGCGCCGGCTTTCATGGCGTTCCGTGCCAATCACGAAAAGCCCGCCGGCTTCGCGCACGATGGGCCGCGCTGCGTCAACCTCGGTCTTGTGGTGCGCCAAAGCGGTTTCAAATTCCGGCCCTTCGGAAGCATTGGCTTCCTGGCGCGCCAGCATTTCCAGATTGCCGCCCAATTGAATATCCGTGCCCCGGCCCGCCATATTGGTCGCAATCGTCACCGCACCGGCGCGCCCGGCCTGGGAAATAATGGTGGCTTCCTGTTCATGGTAGCGCGCATTCAGCACCTGATGCGGAATGTTCTTTTCCTTGAGCAGCTTGGAAATCAATTCGGATTTCTCGATGCTGGTAGTGCCAACCAGGCAGGGCTGGCCGCGCCCACGGGCTTCTTCGATCAGCTTTGCAACGGCTTCGTATTTTTCTTCGGCGTTGCGATATACCTCATCATCCTGATCCAGGCGCGCAACGGCCACATTGGTCGGGATTTCCACTACTTCCAGCTTGTAGATTTCGGCGAATTCATCCGCTTCCGTCGCCGCCGTGCCGGTCATGCCGGCAAGCTTCGGGTAAAGCCGGAAGTAATTCTGGAAGGTGATGGAAGCCAGCGTTTGATTCTCCGGCTGGACCGTCACATGTTCCTTGGCTTCCAAAGCCTGATGCAGACCATCGGAATAGCGCCGGCCTTCCATCATGCGGCCAGTGAATTCGTCAATGATGATGATCTTGTCCTGCCGGACAATGTATTCAACATCGCGCGCGAAAAGCGTGTGCGCGCGCAGTGCCTGGTTCACGTGATGCACCAGGGACACGTTTTCAGTGTCATACATATTGCCTTCGGTCAGCAGGCCGAATTGGCGGAGCAATTCTTCCACCCTTTCGCCGCCCAATTCCGTCAGGCTCACCGCGCGCTGCTTTTCGTCCTTCTCAAAGGTTTCCTTATCCTTCACCAGCTCCTTCATCACCTCATCGGTGCGGCGGTAAAGGTCTGAAGTGTCATCGGTTGGGCCGCTGATAATCAGCGGCGTGCGCGCTTCATCCACCAGGATGCTGTCCACCTCATCCACAATGGCATAGGCGAAATCGCGCTGGACCATATCTTCCAGCCGATACTTCATATTGTCGCGCAGATAATCAAAGCCGTATTCGTTGTTGGTGCCGTAGGTAACATCACAGGCATAGGCCGCCTGGCGCTGGTCATCCGTCAGCCCATGCATAATCACGCCAACGGAAAGCCCCAGGAAGCGATAGATGCGCCCCATCCATTCCGCATCGCGCTGCGCCAGGTAATCATTCACCGTCACCACATGTACGCCCTTGGCGGGCAGCGCATTCAGGTAAACCGGCAGGGTCGCCACCAGCGTCTTGCCTTCGCCGGTTTTCATCTCGGCGATCTTGCCTTCGTGCAGCACCATGCCGCCGATCATCTGCACATCGAAATGGCGCAAGCCCAGCACGCGGCGCGACGCTTCCCGCACGGTCGCGAAGGCTTCCGGCAGCAGCGCATCCAAGGCCTCGCCCTTGGCCAGCCTTTCGCGGAACAACGCGGTCTGCCCCGCCAGCGCCTCATCCGAAAGCGCCTGCATGCGGGGTTCCAGCGCATTGATCGCGGGCACGCGGGATTGATAGCGCTTCAAGGCGCGGTCGTTGGAGGTGCCGAAAATAGCGGCTGCAAGGCGGGCAAACATCTGGCGCGTCAATCTCCGGCGGGCGGGCGCCCGTTCGTGGCGCCGGGGCGCCTTAAGCATGTTACGGATTGGCCGCAGAGATAGGCGCCCCCGGGGGGCGGGTCAACGCTGGCGCCTTGTGGGGAAGGGGCGCTTCGGCCATGTTCCGGGCCGATCACCGATTTGGGACCAGCCCCTATGCGCCATTCGCGCGGCCCTGCCGCCTCTGCCCCCCTTCGCGCCACCCTGGCGCTGCTGCTAGGGGTGGCCCTTGCACAGCCCGGCCTGGCCCAGCCCGCCCCGGCGGCCCCGCCGGCTGACCCCATCGTGGCCAAGGTGGATGGGGAGGAGATTCGCTTCTCAGACCTCGCCAATGCCGCCCAGGAATTGCCCGAGGAATTGCGCGGCGCGCCGCCGCAAATGCTCTATCCCCTGCTGCTGGATCAAATGATCGCGGGGCGGGCCGTGGCCGCCGCCGCCCGCCGCGCGGGGTTGGATAAGGATGAGGCAGTGCGCGCGCGCATCCGCCGCGCCGAAGAACAGGAATTGCAGCAGGCCTATCTCTCCCGCGCATTGGCCGGACTCGTGACGGAAGAACGCATCCGCGCGGCTTATGAGGCCGAAATCCGCGCCCGCCCCGTGGAAGAAGAAGTGCGCGCCCGCCACATTCTGGTACCGACAGAAACCGAAGCGCGGGAAGCCCTGGCCGAAATCCGCGCCGGGGCGGATTTCAACGCCGTGGCGCAGCGCCGTTCCGCCGGTCCCGGCGCGCGGGAAGGCGGTGACCTTGGCTTCTTCAAGCGCGGCGATATGGTGCCGGAATTCGCGGAAGCCGCCTTTGCACTACCGGCGGGGCAAATAAGCGCCGCGCCGGTGCGCAGCCCCTTTGGCTGGCACATCATCCGCGTGGATGAACGTCGTTCCTCAGCGCCGCCAGCCTTTGAGGAAGTACGCGAGACCCTGCGCCAGCGCCTGTTCGAGGCCGAAATCAATACCGTGGTGGAACGTGCCCGCAGCACCGCGAAGATCGAGCGTTTCAACCTGGATGGGACGGTGCCGCGCGCCCTTGACGCGGCGGAACCGCCCGCCCCCACCGCCCCGGCGGGCCGCCCCGCTGCGCCGACCCGTCGTTAGTTCATGTCCGCTTCACATCCGTTCAGCGAACACGCACTAACTATTTTTTTGATCGCATTTTCCGAGCCGCCAAGTGATTCCACTTGGCTTGAAAATGCTCAAACCCGGAGAAAGACCCATGGCCGGACATGATATCCCCACCTCGCCACTCGCTTTGCCGCTGCCAGAAATGCCGGCTGTACCGGGGGTGCGCGTTGCCTCGGGCCGCGCTGCGATTCGCTACAAGGATCGCGATGATGTGACCGTGATGGCCTTCCCTACGGGGACGACAGTGGCCGGGGTTTTCACCCGCAATCGCTGCCCCGGCGCGCCGGTGGATTGGTGCCGCGGTGCCCTGCCCGGCGGCAAGGCGCGTGGCCTGGTGGTAACGGCCGGTAATTCCAACGTGTTCACAGGCCGCGCCGGGCGCCAAACCTGTGAGGAAACCGCCAAGGCTGCCGCCGCGATCCTCGGCTGCAAGCCCAAGGAAATCTTCCTGGCTTCCACGGGCGTGATTGGCGAAAAACTGCCGACCGAAAAGCTGATCGCCGCCCTGCCGCGCGTTTTTGAAGCGGCTGCGGAACGTGATTGGCAGGGTGCCGCGAAGGCCATCATGACCACCGATACCTTCCCGAAAGGCGCCATCCGCAAGGCGCGCATTGGGGATGCGGAAGTGACCATTGCCGGCATCGCCAAGGGCAGCGGCATGATCGCGCCTGATATGGCGACCATGCTTTCCTTCCTGGCGACTGATGCAAAGATCCCCGCCGCCGCTTTGCAAGCGCTATTGAAGAAGGGCGTTGATCGTTCCTTCAATTGCGTGACGGTGGATTCTGATACCTCCACTTCCGACACCGTGATGGTTTTCGCGACCGGCACGGCGAAGCATCCGCGCGTACCGGCGGAAGGTGGCGCGGTGCTGAAGGATTTCGCCCGCGCCCTGAATGAAGTGCTGATGGAATTGGCGCTGATGGTGGCGCGTGATGGTGAAGGCGCGCAGAAGCTGATCCAGATCAACGTGACAGGTGCCACCACAGCGCGTTCCGCGCATCGCATTGCCATGTCCATCGCCAATTCGCCCTTGGTGAAAACCGCAATTGCCGGGGAAGATGCGAATTGGGGCCGCATTGTCATGGCCGTCGGCAAGGCCGGTGAGCCCGCGGATCGAGATAAGCTTTCCGTCAATGTCGGCGGCGTCTGGATGGCGCGCGATGGCGGCGTGGTAGATGGCTATGATGAAGCGCCCGTCGTTAAGCACATGAAGGGGCGCGAGGTAGAGATCACCGTGGATATCGGCCTTGGCAAGGGCAAATCCACGGTTTGGACCTGCGATCTGACGCATGGCTATATTGACATCAATGGCAATTACCGGAGCTGACGCGCCGCAGCGCTGCCATGGAAAATGATTTTGTACCGCTGGTAACGGAGCGCCTGAAGCTCCGTCCATTGCAGGCAGATGATGCGCCTGCCTTGCATCGGCTGGTGAATGATTGGGAAGTGGCGAAAACGCTGGCCCGCGTGCCCTTCCCCTATCCGCGCGATCTGGCGGATGAATGGATTGCTTCCACCCGCGCGCAAATCTCTGCCGGTACCGCCTGGCATTTGGCGGTAACGCGCGATGAGGATGGCACGGAAGCACTGCTTGGCTGTGTTGGCCTGACGCTTGATCCCAAAAACCCACGAGAGGCTGAGCTTGGCTATTGGATTGGCCGGCGCCATTGGGGGCAGGGCTTAGGGCCGGAAGCGGCGGGGCGCTTGGCGCATTGGGCCTTGGCCAATCTGGATATTGATCGGCTGGTGGCATCCGCGCTTGTGGATAATGAACGCTCGGCGGCGGTGTTGCGACGGATCGGCTTCAAGGAAAGTGGCGCGGGCAGTCAGGAGTTTGTTTCGCGCGGCGGGGCCATGCCGGTACGGCAATTTACCGCCACGCGGATGGATATCGCGGCTGACGCGACAGTGCCCGTGATGGCCGCGCCTGCTTCCGGCAAGCCGACGCTGCTGGTGGCGGCGGTGGCCTTGATTGATCCGGAAAGCCGCGTGTTGCTGGCCCGTCGCCCGGAAGGCAAACCACTCGCCGGCTTATGGGAATTTCCAGGCGGCAAGGTGGCGCCGGGTGAGACGCCGGAAGAAGCACTGATCCGCGAATTGCACGAAGAATTGGGCATAGATGTCAGCGCCGCCTGCCTTGGCCCCTTCACCTTTGCGTCCCACACTTACGAAAAATTCCATCTGCTGATGCCACTTTATTTGTGCCGGCGTTGGCAGGGCCAGGTGACGGCGATGGAGGGCCAGGCCCTGGCCTGGGTGCGCCCGACACGGCTTGGCGATTACGCCATGCCGCCCGCCGATATCCCCCTGGTTGCCATGCTGCGCGATTTCCTTTGAGCTTCCGCCATACGATAGGAGAAACCCATGCCGAACCCGACCGCCTGCCTGCTGATCATCGGCAATGAGGTGCTTTCCGGCCGCACCCGGGATGCCAATCTGCAATTCCTGGCGACACGGTTGGGGGAAATCGGCATTCCCATGAAGGAAGTGCGCGTGATCCCCGATGTGCCGGACGTGATCATCAATACGGTGAATGAAGTACGCGCCAAATTCGACCATGTCTTCACCACCGGCGGCATTGGCCCGACCCATGATGACATCACCAGCGAATGCGTCGCGCGCGCCTTTGGCGTGCCATGGGAACCACAGCCGGAAGCCTGGCATGCGCTGGAATCCTATTACGCGCGCCAGACCCCGCCCGGTGACTTCAACGCGGCGCGGCAACGCATGGCAACCATGCCGCGCGGCGCGATTTTGATCGAGAATTCGGTTTCCATCGCGCCAGGCTACACCATTGGCAATGTGCATGTGATGGCCGGTGTGCCGCGCATCATGCAATCCATGTTCGAAGCGCTTGCGCCGCGCCTGCAAGGTGGCCCGCCCATTCTCTCGCGCAGCGTGCATGCGCATGGCGTGGTGGAAGGCGCCATCGCGGAAGGGCTTTCCGCCATTCAGCAAAGCTATGCTGATTTGGATCTTGGTTCCTACCCCTATTACCGCCAAGGTGGCGGCGGTGGAGTGGCCGTGGTGGCGAAGGGTACTGATCTGGTGGCGATTGAAGCCGCCGTGCAGGACGTTTTCGCGCTGATGCAACAATGCGGCGGTGCGCCGGCGATGGGGGAGCCGGGGTAGGCCTCGTGGACAAAACCCGCCTTGGCGCGTAGCCAAGACTGTCTTGCAAACATGAGGGCGCATTGCTACCGCCAAGCCTTTGCTAGAGGTGCCGAATCAGAACCGCATTCCAATGCGCAGGATCGCCCGGTCCACGCGCACCCGGTATTGCGCCTCAATATCCCTTAAGGCCTTGAACGCCAAAAACATGCCAAGTTCGGGCAAATCAACCGCGATCACGCCACCAACCGAAACAACTTCCGTACTGCCCAGGTTCCGTCCATTCTGCCGATCATCCTGGATTTGCGTGGCATAGGTTCCGGCTGGCCCCAATTGAAATCGACCAATCCTTTCAGTCACGGCCCAGTCAACCACCAACATATCGCCGGCCTGATAGCCTGTACTGTCGTTGCGCCCGTGGACATTGTAAAAAATTCGTGTGCTCAACTCCGTGCCATCCCCAAGCCAGGGTGGGCTGATCCAAGTTGCAGCCAAGCTCGGCACCAAAACCGGCGTATTCGAGCCCAAGGGCGCCAAATCCTCAGGGCTATAGGCGCCAGTGGGCAGCATCGCGCCAAGGCTCATGCCCAATGTCAAACCATAGGGAATATACTGCCGGCGCGGGTCGTCCGCTGCAGGACCGGATAGCCCAAGCTCACCAATCGGTCGGGACCAAAAACCCTCAATGAAGGTATCAGTGAAATTTGTCTGGCATTGGGAACGGTTCAGGGCGTTGATCCTGATGCAAGCTTTGGCCACAGCCCCCGTCACCCCTAGACCAAACCGCCCACCAGCGACCATGTCTTCGAAAACATGGTACAGCGCAGCGCCGGCCCCAACCGAACTGCCACTGAAGTCCAAGGGGCTTTTGTTGCCATCCCTGTCGCGTAAATCCACAACATTTCCAGCAAGCGGCATGATCAGAAGATAGGTTCCAGGTGGCGGCGAAAGCGCGGCACGCAGATCAGACCCGCCAAGCGGACCAGCAACAAAGCCGCCTTCGGAGGCATGAGCCGGCAAAGTGAACCAGGCCAAGGCACAGCAAACTAGTCCTAAGCGCTGAATTTGCAGCCAAGAGCTTCCGAGCAGACGGATCACTGAGACGCCCCCTCCACCTCGGTCGAACCACGAAGCGGGGAAGCCAGAGACAATGTCCGGGCGAGTAGGTCTGCCTGCCGCCCAGTACCTGTGCGGCGAAACAATTCAGAAAGATGGCTTCTTACGGTGGTCGAAGAAATGCCAATCAGATCAGCGATAACCTCTGGCGCATGGCCTTGCGCAAGGAACGCCAGCACCTGAACTTGCGCCGGCGTAAGCCCGAAGACGCGCGCCGCAATGGCCACGGGATTATGGCTTTCTGCCCGCGGCTCCCGCAGCACCAGCAGCGTTGAACGCGCGCCACGACCAGTGATATCCGCATCAACATCATCCAAGGAAATCGCAAACAGCAACCATTCGCTATCGCCTTCCCCGGTGATCAGCGCTTCAAAGCCGCCGTTTGCCGCAATGGCCTTCCTCAGAACTTCATCATTTGCAGCGTTCGAACCGCGCAGGCGTGAACCAGAACGGCGAAGGGGGTGACCCTTTTCCAATAGGCCATCGGCCGCCGAATTGGCGAAGACGGTCTGGCCCGCCGCGTCAATAATCATGACCGCCGCACCCAATTGATCAAGGGCGGTGCGGTAGGTATCCGCGGCCACGCGCTGAACGCCGAGTACGGTTGAAATCTCGATCGCACGGCGAATATGCGGGGCTATCAGTTCAAGGCCCGCCGCCTCCTGATCCGTGATTCCCCCCCTATTGTCATCAGTGACGATTGCCCAAATGCCATAGGCACCAACATCGCGTGTTACAAGAAACATGACGATATCGTGAAGATTTCTTGGACCCAGATATTCCTTATAGTAACGCGTCGCTCTCAAGCGTTCCGTGCCAAAATCGCTGGACGCCCGAAAGGCCTTGTCGAATGGCCAGGTAAGCCCATAAGGAAGCAGTGGGTTAATTGATGAGTATTGTGCTGCTGGGTCGTCTGGCCCAAGGCCATGTTGCGATTGCACAAGAAGAGCCTGACCGCCGGGGGAGATGACCTGGATCATCGAACGGCAGCCGCCAATCAGTTCCTGGAGATCAAGGACAAGATTCTGCCAAAGCTCCGGCCGCAGGGCGCAATCGTAAATACGCCCAATCGTTGCGCTGAGGTATTTTTGATCATCGAGTAAACGCATTCGTGCCAATCCTTTCGGGTCGGTCGGGTTGGTTAGCTGGATTTTCTGGCCAAAAATACATGAGTCCGGCTGAAGACCCGGCGGAGTTCTTCAGGGTCACCTGTTCTGGCGGATTTATGAACACATGGATGCAGTGTTTTGTCCATGCCTGCTGCTTGCCTCGGAATAATTCGTCGGCATCCTCCAAATGAAGGATGCGCCGGGGCGCGTTTCGCGGTGGTTCTTAACGCGATGTTCAGCCATCCGCCCCGAACCCAGCCGGCGCCGATTCCCGCGGATGCCCGATGCCCCAGTCGGTGCTTCTATTTCCCTGAAATCCCTGGATCAGCGGCAGTTCCAAACCGGCATATTCACCCGCGCCGATCTTCAGGGCAGCGCAACCTCCGGCCCGATTTGAGAAAAGCTTTAGCTTTTCTTGAGACCGATTTGAGGACTGCAAAGCGGCCTTGGCGGCAGTTTGGCCGCGTCGGGACTACCCTGGCGCGGGACGGACCATCACGCATGTCGGCAGCCAAATTCAGCCCATCAAGCCCTCCACGCCCGGCGGGTGCGAGAGGGGATCAGGTCCAAATTCTGCCAGCCAGGAATGCCCCCCATGCCCCCTGAACTTGGCGCCTTCATGCTGGGCTACCTGCTCATCATGGCCTCACCCGGGCCAAATATGGTGGCCATCGGCACCGTCGCGGCGCTGGAGGGGCTCACCATTGCGCTCCCGATGATCATTGGCATCGCCTTCGGCGTCGGCGGCCTCGCGAGCTTTGTACTCGCCGTCAGCGAATTGATGCAGGTGGAAACACTCTCCCCCGCGCTGCAATTCTTGGCGGGCGGCATGCTACTGACGGTGGCCTGGGCAATCTCCCGCACGCGCAATTTCGCGGGCAATCAGGCCGTCAGCCCTCCACTGCGGCCAAGCCAGGGTTTGGCGCTCTTTCTGGCCGGTTTTTCCACCGCTGCCTGCAATCCCGTCACCATCGCCTATTTTGCCGCCGCCCTGGTCCCAATCGGGCGCATCACGGCCCTCGAAGGGAAATCTAACCTCGCCATCATCCTGATCATCACCGGGGCTGCGGCCCTGTTCTGGACCCTATGCGCGGCACTGATGGCACGGCCCTCCATGCGTCGCTTCGTGCAACGCCGGGAAGGGCTCATTCGCGGCGTCGCCGCGCTGCTCATCGCCGCCATCGCCCTTCCCATGCTGCTCGGCGCCTTCGGCCTGATCCCCGCCACGGCCTTGTCGAGCTTCAGCACAGCCGGGGGGCCGAAGTGATGCGAATCTTTTTGCACACCATCTTCACCGCCCGCCGCAGGAGATCCTGATGGACGGCGCGCTGCCCACTCTGCTCTTCATGGGATGCGCCCCCGGCCTCCCCTCGCGGGGGACGATCAGCCCGCCAAGCCGGTCGGTCGGCTCCGCCAAACTCCGCCTCTCGGTCAGCTCGGCAATCGATGAGCCGATGCGCTTGCGGTCAAGGCGGACCACCAAGGCGGGGCTGGTCGCTGCCAGGATTCCGTCTGAAGTCAGGCCGCTACAGCCCATGCGTTCCCGCCCTCCATCCCTTGCGAAACTCAGGCGGAGCGGCCGTGTCGAGGAACTCTCAGAACATCTTCGGAGGACCCCAGCCTTGTCGCAGGGCGCGCGGGGGATTTTTCGGCATCCCAGCGGAGACAGACCATGGCGACACATACTCCCCTGACCATCCTGGCGGCGGCAGGCCGGCACGGACCCGCGCTGCTCTGTGGCGGCGTCGTCATCGGGCTTGCGATGCCTCCTCTCGCCGAGCTCGCAAAGCCGCTGATGGGTCTGGCCGTGTTTGTCTTCACCCTGGGTGCCTTCCTCAAGGTGGACGCCGCGGCATTCCGCGCCGAGGCCGCCGATCGCAGCGCGTTGATCACGATGCTCGCCTGGTCCATGTTCGGTGTGCCGCTTGTAGCCTATGGCTTGGTTTCGCTGCTGGAACCCAGACCCGATCTTGCCATCGGGATCATACTCGTCGCAATGGCGCCCCCGGTCGGCAGCGCGGCGGCGATCGCCGCCATGCTCGGCCTTAGCGCCCCGCTGGCGCTGCTCGCAACCGTCGCGGCCTCGCTCGCTGCGCCCTTCTACCTGCCGCCACTGGCCGCGGCGCTGGCCGGCGCCGAACTCGCGATTGACCAGGTCGCGCTTGCGGCCCGGCTGGCGCTTATCGTGGGCGGGGCGGCGGTGGCGGCCTGGGCATTGCGGCGCTTTGCCGGCGGCTGGGTGGCGGCGAACCCGCAAGCCATGACCGGCATCTCCGTGATCGGCCTGATCACGGTCGCCATCGGTGCAATGCATGGGATGGGCGGGCACATCCTCGCCGCGCCGGGACATGCAGCCGCGCTCCTGGCGCTGGGCTTCGTGGCCAATGCGGGGCTGCAGGTGCTTGGCGCGCTGCTCTTCGCCGCGCTCGACCGTCGGCGGGCGCTCACCATCGGCCTGGTCAGCGGCAACCGCAACATCACCCTCGTCTGGGCGGCCGCCGCGCCCTTACTTGCGGCGCATCCGGGCGTCGAGCTGTTCCTCGCCATGAGCGTCTTCCCAATCTTCATGCTGCCTCTGGCCATGCGCCGTCTCTTCGCAACGATGAAACTCGCATGACCGGCGCGGTTTTCATCATGTTTTTTCTGCTCTGCGGCCCATTCGAAATGTTCTGTGAGCAGGGCCGCATGATCCACCCAACCTGCGCCGCTGCCGAAGCCTGGCTGCGCGCGGGGCTACGCAGCGACCAATCCCTGCTGATCGTGGATTGCCGCGTGCACGAGCCGGCGGAGGCGGATGATGACTAACCGCCAAGGCCACGGCACCGACAGCCCCATACCGCGCCCATGGCAAGAAAGCCTGCGCAATGCGGCTGAGCGTGCCGCGCTTTGGTGGATTGCGCATGTTGTGGAAGCGATATTTGCCTTCGCCATCCTGATCGCCGTGCTGGCGGCGATATTTGGCGCGCTGCCGGATGCCGACCTGTCCGGGCTTTTTCCCGAAAAATCCTGCTGCCGCGGGGCTGAGTAATGGCCACGCCGCTTTCCCCATGGCAGCGCCATCGCGGCTGGCTTGTAGTGTTGGGTGCCTTTCTGGTCATGCTGGTCGGCTTTGGCGCGATCTACTCAAGCTCGGCCTTTGCGCCTGAAATCGCCGTCAGTCTCGAGCTTGAACGTGGCGATGCCGCCATGGTGCTCGCGCTCAGCAGTAGTGTTACCTTCTTTGTCAGCGCCATCAGTGGCCCTCTTTCGGATCGCGTCGGGCCAAGGCCGCTGGCCGTTTTCGGCACGCTCCTGATTGCGCTTGGCTTGGCCATTGCCGCCACCGCGAAGGATGCCGCCACCTTCTTCGCGAGCTACGGGCTTTTGGTCGGCATCGGCGTTGGCCTGGCTTATGTGCCGGCGGTGGCGGCGGTGCAGCGCTGGTTCCTGGCCAATCGCGGCCTTGCTTCCGGCATAGCGCTGAGTGGCATTGGCGTCGGCACCGCGCTGATTCCGCTGCTGAAATTCATCCTGGCGGATTTCGGCGACTGGCGCTTCGCTTTTCTCTGCTGCGCTGTCCTGGCAGCGATTGTGGGCCTGGCCGGGTCCCTGCTGCTGGAAGCGGGGCCGGAAAGCCATGGCATGGGGCCGGATGGCAGCAAGCTGCGCGTGAAACAGGCCGCACCCAATGATGATGGGGCTGCGCTTGGTGAAGTGCTTTGCAGCCGTGCCTTCCTGCTGGCCTATGCCGGCACGCTGCTGGTTGCAATCCCTGCCGCCGCGCCGCTCATGCTGCTGGTCGGCACGGCCGAAGCGCGCGGCCTGTCCCATCAACAGGCGGTGGCGCTGCTTGGGCTGATGGGGGTTGGCACCATTGTCGGGCGCTTCTGCCTGGCGGCGCTGGCGGATTTGCTCGGGCGCCGGCTTGGCTTTCTGCTGTCCTGCCTTGGCGTTTCCATCGCCATGATGCTCTGGGCGCTGGCTGATGACGCTGCTTCCCTGCAGGGCTTCGCGCTGATTTACGGCGCCTTGCAGGGTGGCTTTGTGGCGCTGCTGCCCGCCTTTGTCGCCGATAGCTTTGGCAGCCGTTCTGTCGGCGGGATTGTCGGCCTGCTTTGCACAAGCCGCGGCATTGCCCTGCTGGTTGGCGTGCCGCTGGTGGGGGTGAGTGTTTCCGCCCTTGGCGCGCATGATCTGCCGGTCGCGGCCTGCGGCTTGATCGGCCTGCTGGGCACCCTGCTGCTGGCCATGGCCCGGCCCAAGCCGCGCAAGGCCAACCCTCGCCCCAAGGCAGGTGAGGCGCCTGAGCAGGCATCCGGCCCCGCGACGCCCGAGCCCATCCGCATGCTGCGCCGGAAATCCGCGGTGATCGCCATGCATCGGGGAGGCCACTATGCGCCATAAGCTCTGCCGCGTTTTGACGCTTTGTCTGGCCTTGGCCGCGCCTTCCTTTACCGCCGCGCAAGCACCCTTTTCTTCAGCACCCGAAACCTTGGCGAGCTTCCCCCTGCCGTCGCTAACGGATCGGCCCTTCGCGCTGCAATTCGCGGGCGCGGTAGCGCTATTCAGCCTGCCCGATGGGCCCACCCGCAAAGCCATTCCCGCTGTGCTGATCCTGCCGGATGCTTTGGGCGCCGATGGTCGCGCCGTGCCCTATGTGGAAAGCCTGCTGGGTGCCGGCATTGCCGTGCTGGAATTGCGCGACGCGAGCGCCGAGGCCGCCCGCGCTGCCTTGGCCCTGCTGGCCAGCGACCCGCGCATTGAGGCACCCAGGCTTGGCGTGCTCGGCTTCGGGCAGGGGGCGCGGCTGGCACTAGGCCTTCCGGGGGCCGATGCGCGCGCCTTGCTTTACCCCGGCTGCGCTTCTTTGCCTGTGCCGCAGACTGCGCCGGGGGCAGTGTTGCTGCTGCATGGCGCGGAAGATCCCGCCAACCCCGCACCGGCTTGCGCCAGCCTGGCCGCAAGGCTGCGCGCCCGCGGTGCCGAGGCGGCGGTGCGCGAGGTCCCCGGCGCCGGCTATGCCTGGGATTACCCAGCCCTTGGCCAGGCGCCGGCGGCGCTGCTGCCCGCCGCTGGCCTTGCGGAGCGCCTTGCCGTGCACCCGTGGCCCGCCATGGCAGCGCAAAGTGCTACCGAGGTCGCGGGCTTCTTCGCCCAGCATTTCAGCCGGGGCGCGCCATGATGCTGGAAACCGCCGACGCCCGGCGCCCCGCGCGCTGGCGCGTATTGGCGGCGAGCCTGGCAGCGCTGGCCTGCATCCCCGCCTATGCCGCGCTGATTGGGGATATGCCGGGCATAGCGCAACCCTTGCCGGCGCTGATCGGTGTTTTCCTGGCGGCCTATGCATCGGCTGTGGTGGGCTTTGCTTTCTCAGCCCTATGCGTGCCCATTCTGGCCTTGGCGGGGCTGGATGCGCTGACCATGGTGCAGACGCTGATGCTGTGCAGCATCGCGATTTATGGCTGGAGCAGCTTTGTCCTGCGCCGAGACCTGGATCTCCATTCCCTGGCGCCATTGCTGTTGGGCGGGCTTTGCGCCCTGCCATTCGGCGTTTGGCTGTTGCTGAGGCTGCCCGAGGGTTCTTCCCACGCCAGCATGCTTGGCGTGATGCTACTGGCCTATGGCATTTTCGCCCTGCTGCGCCAGCCCCGCCCGATCAGGCGGCCCTTCGGCTGGGGGGCTGAGCTTCTGGTGGGAGCCTCAGGCGGCTTGACCGGCGCCTTGGCCGCTTTTCCGGGCGCGATGATTGCCATTTGGTGCGGGCTGAAGCCCTGGCAAAAGGAACGCCAGCGCGCGGTGTTGCAGGCCTATATCCTGGTGATGCAATTCGCGGCCCTTGGCGTGATTGCCGCCCTTTCCGAAGTGGCCGGGCGCCCCACGCTGCCAAGCGCCGCCTGCTTCGCCTATCTGCTGCCCGCCGCGCTTGGCACGCTATGCGGGCTTGAGGTGTTTCGCTTCATGACCGAAAGGCAGTTTGGCCGTTCGGTCAATTTGCTGCTGGTGATGAGCGGACTTGCGATGCTGTTGGCATGAGAGTGGTTCTCAAACGCCCCGATCCGCAGCGCCTCGCAGATGGTCATGCTGCCGGCCCTGACGCGCCTGCCCTTCGACACTATGCGCGACCTGGTCCCCATCACCATTATGGGTGCCAATCCGCAAGTGCTGGCCGTATCCACCCGCATTAACACGCCGGATCTCGCCAGCTTCCTGGCCTATCTGCGGGCGCAGCAGGGGCAGGCAGCCTATTCCTCGGGCGGCAATGGCGCTTCCAACCATCTCGCCATGGCGTTTTTGTTGCAAAGGGCGGGGCTTGAGGCGACGCATGTGCCCTATCGCGACGGAGCCCCGGCAGTGGCTGGGCTGCTCGCGGGTGATGTTGTGGCCTATTTCGGCAACCCGTCGGATGTGATCGGCCATCACGGCGGGCCCGCCATCCGCGTCATCGCCGTGGCTGGGCTGGAGCGGATGCCGGCCTTGCCTGCTGTGCCCTCTGTGGCCGAACAGAGTTTTCCTGGTTTCCGCGCCAACCTCGAGCGGCTGGGCACGCTGCCCGTCTGCTCGTCACCACCGCAGATGGCCGCGGCCATTGCCAGCGAGGGCCCGCTCTGGGCCGAACTGGTGCGCAATGCGCGAATCTCTATCGACTAAGGCAACTACAGGGGCTAAGGCAACAGGGCCGCGCCAAAGAGCCCTAAGGATCAAAGCTCTCGCCATTTTGCTCCCAAGGTCTAGACTTGGGGCTCCTCCGCCATTGCCCGTACTTCACCTGGGCTCAGCCCCTTCTCCCGCAACGCCCGCAGGCTTTCCGCGCCATCGCGTTTTGCCAATCGCCGCCCTGTCGCGTCACGCATCAGCGCATGATGCGCATAGCGCGGTTCGGGCCAGCCCATCAGCGCTTGCAGCAGCCGATGCAAATCAGTGGCCGGCTTCAGATCATCACCGCGCGTCACCAGCGTGACACCTTGCAGCGCATCATCATGCGTGACGCAAAGGTGATAGGATGCCGGCACATCCTTTCGCCCCAGTACCACATCGCCGAAAAGCTCTGGCCGACATCTATGCCAGCCCTCATTTTCCTCATGCGCCTGCAATGGCCCAGGCACGGCCTCACAAGCGCGCGCCATGTGCAGGCGCAGCGCATAGGGCTGCCCGGCGGCGATGCGGCGCGTGGCCTCAGCCCCCCGGCAATTCGCGGCAAATCCCCGGATAAAGCGGCCCATCCGGGCCTTGCGGCGCGGCACCGGCGGCGGCCACTTCGCGCGCGATATCGGCGCGAGTGCAAAAGCAGGGATAGGTCAGGCCGCGCGCCGCCAACCCATCCAAAGCCTTGCGATATTCGGGGAAATGCGCGGATTGTCGGCGTGGCGCTTCATCCCAATCCAGGCCCAACCAGCGCAAATCTTCCAATAGCGCGGCCTCATATTCCGGGCGGCAGCGGGTGGTATCTATATCCTCGATCCGCAGCAAAAAGCGCCCGCCTGTTGCGCGCGCGCGGCGCCAGGCGAAAAGCGCGGCGCGGGCATGGCCCAGATGCAGGAATCCCGTCGGGCTTGGCGCGAAGCGGGTTATCTCGGGCGTTGCATCCATGGCTTCCGCCGGGTAGCGGGCAGTACACACCTCAGGCAAGGGGAGATTCCCACATGGCAGCATTGGAAGGCCCGCAATATGGCCCCGCTTCGGGCGGCAAGCCCGAATCTCTGGTCCTGCTGCTGCATGGCGTCGGCGCGGATGGTTTCGACCTGATTGATTTGGCCCCGGTCTGGGCGGAAGCCCTGCCCCGCACCCTGTTCATCGCCCCCCATGCGCCCTTTCCTTTCCAGGGCGCCCCTTATGGCCGGCAATGGTTCGACATTATGGACCGCACCCCGGCGCGGATGGAGGCTGGGTTGCGCCACGCCGCCGCTATCCTTGGGGACTTCACCCAGGCGAAGCTCGCGGAACTCGGCCTTGGCGGAGACCGTTTGGCGCTGATGGGCTTCAGCCAGGGGGCCATGGTGGCGCTCTTCGCTGGTCTGCGCGGCGCGATGCCGGCGCCGGCCTGCATCCTGGCCTATTCCGGCGCGCTTTTGGGGCCGGAAAGCTTCGCCGCCGAACGCACCGCCCGCCCGCCCGTGCTGCTGGTGCACGGCGAAGCAGATGAGGTGGTGCCCGCCATGGCCAGCCGCCAGGCTGCGCGGCTTTTGCAAGCCGAAAGCGTGCCCCATGAACTGCTGCTGCGGCCTGATCTGGGCCATGGGCTGGATGATGCCGGGTTGGCCGCCGGCACCGCGCTTCTGGCGCGCAGCCTCGGCAACATGACAGCCGGATGAAACCTGCCCTGGGTAGCTTGCGGCGCGGCGCGGCGCATGTCATGAGTTTCGCGAATACGCGGCGGCGCCACTATATCTGGGGCCCTTCCGCCGGGCAGAGCCCCTGAATGATGTGGCGCCTCGCTGGAAGGAGCGAGGCTTGCCAGATGGCGGTCACTTCGCGGGGGCGCATGCCTATCCCGCGCTGGTTTTGAATGCGGATTTTCGTCCGCTTTCGTACTTTCCTCTGTCCATTTGGTCATGGCAGGACGCTATCAAGGCTGTCTTTCTGGACCGTGTTTCCGTGCTGAATGAATATGATGTGGAAGTGCATTCGCCATCGGTGGCGCTACGCCTGCCCAGCGTGATTGCGCTCAAGGAGTTTATCCCCGCCGCGCGGCGCCCTGCCTTCACGCGCTTCAATGTCTTTTTGCGCGATCATTTTGAATGCCAATATTGCGGCGGCGGTTACCCCACGCCGGATTTGACCTTTGACCACGTGATCCCGCGTTCCCGCGGTGGGCGCACTTCCTGGGAGAATGTCGTCACCGCCTGCGGGCCGTGCAATTTGCGGAAAGGCAATCGCCTGCCGCGCGAATGCCAAATGATCCCGCGCCAGGCACCGCGCCAGCCGACAAGCTGGGAACTACAGGAAAATGGACGATCCTTCCCGCCGAATTACTTGCATGAGAGCTGGCGGGATTATTTGTACTGGGACAGCGAATTGGAAAATTAGTACCTCACGCGAGAGGGCAAGATTCTGCCCTGGACAGTGCGTTCCTTACTCAGGCTGTCGCAAGGCCTGCGCCAGCAAGCAATCCAAACGTTCTTCTTGATCTGCGCGAAATTCTACGGCACTCATCGCCCTTTGAAGGTGTCTCCAATCTTCGCGGATCATGTCCTCCTACGGTAATTACCTGACATAGGCCACCGACGGAACCGGGCGCGGACCGCAAGAGTCTACGCGCCCGGTTCGCGGTGGCCGGACCGCGTGGAAGCGGGTTTGATGGTGTTGCGACACAACCCTCAAACATGAAAGACCACGATGATGACCACGAAAGACAAGGTAGCACGACGCAAGCTGTCGTTGCTCGAACTCGCTAGCGAATTGTCCAATGTGAGCCGCGCCTGCAAGCTGATCGGCTATTCCCGGCAGCAATTCTACGAAATCCGTCGAAACTTCCAGACCTACGGCGCGGACGGCCTGATCGACCGGATCCCCGGCGCGAAGGGGCCTCACCCTAACCGCGTTCCGGCCGAGATTGAGGCCGCGATCCTCGACCACGCCCTTGCCCATCCCTGCCACGGCGCCACGCGTGTCGAGCAGGAGTTGGACCTGTCACGTATTTATGCCGCTCCGATTACTCGTTTAGGCTGCTTGGCGTTCGAAGGCCAGGGGGCTTTTGCCTCCCAAAGCTGAATGCCTTCGGCGCGGGTTATAGAAGCCGTTGATATACTGAAAGATGCTTGTT
>JADCGA010000023.1 GCA_020249265.1 Roseomonas sp. | reverse complement strand
AGCGCCACCTTTGCCTTGAAGGCTGGGCTGTGGTTCCGGCGTGGTCGTCTCGTCATGGTATCTCCTGTTCACGGCATCATGCCGCGGTCAGGCAGAAAATCCACTTATCCCAGCTGTTCAGAATCCCCGAGCCACCTCTCAGCCACCACCACGCCGACGGCCTCTCACAATTGCGTGTTGGCGCCTTCCGGGGCACTCATGGCTTTCCAGCCTACGGGCGGTCCCTCCCCACCCGAAGATACATGTGACCGGCGCAAATAAGGCCCCGCCTCTCGGGCTTTGGACCAAACTAAAGTCCCGGGTTCCAAGGGCCTCACGGCCCTTGGCGGGTGGGTGCGGGAGGGCAGAGCCCTACCGCCATTCAACAGCCTCAGGATAGGTAACGGCGGTCAGCACCAACCCCTCCGGCGGTGCGGTCTGCCCAGCCTTGGCGCGGTCTCCGCCAAGCAACACCCCACGCGGCCAGGAAGCTGGGCGGCGGCCATAGCCAACCTCCACCAGCGTGCCGACCATATTGCGCACCTGGTGGTGCAGAAAGCTCCGCGCCTCGGCGATGATTTCAATCTCCTCCCCCAGCCTGGTCACATCCAGCCGGTCCAGCGTGCGGAGCGGCGATTTCGCCTGGCAGGAAGCGGCGCGATAGGCGGAAAAATCATGCCGGCCCAAAAGCCCTTGAGCAGCCTCATGCATCGCCGCCGCATCCAGGCGTTTCTTCACATGCCAAACCCGGCCCCAATCCAAAGCCGGGCGCGCTGGGCGGTTCAGGATGCGGTAGCGATAGGCCCGGCCAATGGCGGAAAACCTGGCGGACCAATCAGGCGCCACAATCGCCGCGCCGGTCACGGCAAGCGGGTGGGGGCGGGTGTGGAAGTTCAGCGCCTCTCGCACCCGTTCAAGCGGCAGGTCTGTTGCCAAATCCAGATGCGCCACTTGGGCTTCGGCATGCACGCCGGCATCGGTGCGCCCGGCGGCGGTGACGTGCGGCACCTCTCCGCCATTCAAATGCGCGGCGGCTTCTTCCAGCACGCTTTGGATGGAAAGCAAGCCATCCTGGCGCTGCCAGCCGCAAAAGGGCGCGCCATCATATTCCAGCCTCAGCGCATAGCGGGGCATGGCGTCATTCCAGGCGGGTGCCGGCGGGGATGGGCAGGCCGCGCAAAAACGCCTCGGCCGGCATGGCGGCGCGGCCCGGGCGTTGCAGGCGGGCCAGCCTGATCGCGCCTGCGCCACAGGCAATCAGCCCGGCATCATCCAGGGCTTCGCCGGGCGTGCCTTGGCCGGCTTCAACGCTGGCGGCTGAGATGCGGATGGCTTCGCCCTTCAGCATGAAAAACGTGCCGGGCCAGGGGTTGAGCGCGCGGATGCGCCGTTCCAGCGCCTCGGCGGGTTCGGCCCAGCGCAGGCGGCCATCTTCCTTGGTCAGTTTCGGGGCGTAGGTCACGCCGGCTTCGGGCTGAGGCGTGGCGGGCGGGTTTTCATCCAAGGCGCGCAGGATCAGCCGCGCGCCCATGGCGGCCAAAGCGTCATGCAAATCGGGCGTGGTGGTGGTGGGCGAGATCGGCACCGCTTCCTTCAGCAGCATCGGCCCCGTATCCAGCCCTTCTTCCATGCGCATGATGGTGATGCCGGTTGCGGTATCGCCGGCCAAAATCGCGGCCTGAATGGGGCCTGCCCCGCGCCAGCGCGGCAGCAGCGATGCGTGGATATTGAGGCAGCCGCGCCGCGGAGCCTCCAGCATCGCCTTGGGCAAAATCAGGCCATAGGCCGCGACCACCGCCACATCCAAATCCAAAGCGGCGAAGGCTGCGTGTTCCGTTTCATCGCGCTTCAGCCGCGCGGGGTGACGCACGGGCAGGCTCAATTCCAGGGCAGCGCGATGCACGGGGCAGGGGGTTTCCTTCTGCCCGCGCCCGGCGGGTTTGGGGGGCTGGCAATATACCGCGGCAATCTCATGCCCCGCATCATGCAAAGCGCGCAACGCCGGCACAGAAAAATCCGGGCTGCCCATGAAAGCCAGGCGCAAAGGGCGCTTTTGGCTGTTCACTCGCGCTGCTGGGATTTCAGATCCTTGGCCAATTTGCGTAGGATCATGTTGCGCTTGAGCGTAGAAAGATGGTCCACGAACAAAACGCCGTCCAGATGGTCAATCTCATGTTGCAGGCAGGCGGAAAGCAGGCCGTCGCCTTCGATCTCTCGCTTCGCACCCGTCAGGTCCAAATACCGCACCTTCACGCGGGCAGGGCGCGTCACATCGGCGTATTGGCCGGGGAGGGATAGGCAGCCTTCTTCGCGCGTGGCGCGCTCAGCACTTTCGGCGATGATTTCCGGGTTCACCAGCACCAGGGGCTCGGGCTTTTCCTTGGGCTGGATATCAAGCACGATCAGGCGAAGCCCTTCGCCAATCTGCGGCGCGGCCAGGCCAATGCCAGGCGCGGCATACATGGTGGCAAGCATCTTGGGGGCTAGCGCACGGATGGCATCGCCATCGGCAGCGCCAAGCGGGCGCGCCTTAAGGCGGAGCCGTTTGTCGGGCACCAGCAGGATCGGCAGGGTTTCGGTTTCGGTCATGGTTGGCCGGGGGATGTAGCCCTGCGCGCCCCCCCTTGCAACGCCAGGGCCGAAATCCAAAATGGAGTCCAGCAGGGCGCTTCGGGCCCGGCAACTTGCTTCGCTCTCAGATGAGGAGGCCATATCACATGACCAGACCTTCGCTTTTCGGCTCGCCTTTGTTCCTTGGCTTCGATCATCTGGAACAGATGCTCGATCGTGTGGGCAAGAATGCTGATGGCTACCCGCCCTACAACATCGAACAGATCGGCGATAACCGGCTGCGCATTACGCTGGCGGTGGCCGGGTTTTCCATGGATGATCTGCAAATCACGCAGGAAGATAATCAGCTTGTGATTCGCGGGCGGCAGAAGGATGATTCGGAAGGCCGGATTTTCCTGCATCGCGGCATCGCAGCCCGCCAATTCCAGCGCGCCTTTGTGCTGGCCGAGGGTATAGATGTCGAAAGTGCCTGGCTGGATAACGGCTTGCTGCATGTGGAATTGAAGCGACCGCTACCGGAGGTCCGCGTGAAGACCATCCGGATTGATACCAAAACCAATGGCGCCGCCACCATCGTGGAAGGGCGCCCCGAACGGGGCTGAATGCCTCATCCCCGCCGGGCCTATGGAGCATTTTCAAGCCAAGTGGACTCACTTGGCGACTCGGAAAATGCGACCAAAGAATATTGGGACGGCACAACAGCGCGAGCCATCAAGGGCGCGCCGGAGGACAAGATCATGAGTGACCAGGAAGAATTCGACACCGAAACCGAAGCCGAACAGGACATCATCCTGACGGAGCCGGATTTGCGCCAGCTTTCACCGCTGGATTGGGCGCGCTACGGCACGAACCGCATCGCATATCTGCGCCCGGTGATGGTGAATAATCAGCGCTCGGTTGCAATCCACGCGGCGGATGGCACGCAGATTGGCGCGGCACCGGATTACGCGCTGGCGGCGGCGGCGATTTTCCAGCATGGGATGGGTGTGGCGCTGGTGCATTAACCGTGTGTTTGGTCGCATTTTCCGAGCCGCCAAGTGGTTCCCACTTGGCTTGAAAATGCTCCTTGTCTGGTCGCATTTTCCGAGTCACCAAGTGGTTCCCACTTGGCTTGAAAATGCTCCGTGCCTCACTTCACGCGCGGCAGCTTCTGTTCCACCAGCGCGGCCATCACGCCGCCGCCATAGGGAATGGCTGCGTCGTTGAAATCATAATGCGGGTTATGCACATCGCAGCCGCCCACATCGCCGGTGCCATTGCCGACATGGATGTAAGCGCCTGGGCGTTGCAGCAGCATATAGGCAAAATCCTCACTGCCCATCACGGGCGTGCGATTGCGCTCCACCGCCGCTTCACCAACCAATGAAGCGGCGGCATCGGCCAGCGCGGTTGCCTCGACCGGCGCGTTGATGGTGGGGGCGGCGATTTCCTTAAAGGTGATTTCGGCACTCGCACCAAAGGCGGCGGCGATGCCCTGCACCACGGCGCGCATGCGGTCTTCGACCAGCCGCATCATCTCCATCTTGAAGGCGCGCACTGTGCCCTTCAGCGTCACCTGATCCGGGATCACATTATAGGCCTGTCCAGCATTGAAGCCCGTCACGCTCAGCACGGCACTATCCAAAGCGGGCACATTGCGTGCGACCACGGTCTGCAAGGCCGTTACGATTTGCGCGCCCACCACAACGGGATCAATCGTCTGTTCCGGCCGCGCGCCATGGCCGCCCTTGCCTTGAATCATGATGTCGAAAAAGATCGCGCCCGCCATGATCGGGCCGGGGCGAATGGCGAATTGCCCAACCGGCAGGCCGGGGCGGTTATGCAGCCCATAGACCGTGTCGCAGGGGAAACGTTCAAACAGCCCATCTTCCAGCATGGCTTGCGCGCCGCCAAGCCCTTCTTCCGCTGGCTGGAAAATGAAATGCACCGTGCCGTCGAAATTGCGTGTTTCGGCCAGATAACGCGCGGTCGCGAGCAGCATAGTGGTATGCCCATCATGCCCGCAGCCATGCATCTTGCCTTCGATGCCGGATTTATGCGCGAAGCCATTGGCTTCCGGCATGGGCAGCGCATCCATATCGGCGCGCAGCCCAAGCCGCCCCTGCCCATTGCCGTTCCGCAGCACACCCACAACGCCGGTCTTGCCAATGCCGCGATGCACCTCAATCCCCCAGGAAGCGAGGCGCTCGGCCACCAGTGCGCTGGTCCGCACTTCCTCAAACCCGAGTTCAGGATGAGCGTGGAAATCGCGCCGCCAGGCGATGAGTTCTTCGTGCCATTCGCGGATTTTCTCGACAGGTGTCACGCGGCGTATCCTCAAGGTCATGCTTGCACTGAGAAAACTATAGGGCAGCGCCGCGCCCTGGGCTACGCTTGGCGACAAGAACCCCAACGCCAAGGAGGACCCGATGCGCCCAACCCGTCGCCTGCTGCTATCCGCACTGCCCGCCGCCGCGCTGATTGGCCGCGCACAAGCCCAAGCAAGCTTCCCGGAGCGCGCCGTGCGCTACATCGTCCCCTTCCCGCCGGGTGGGCTGACCGACATCATGGCTCGGCTGGTGGGCCAGAAGCTGTCAGACATTTGGGGCAGGCCGGTGGTCATCGAAAACCGCGCCGGCGGCAATGCGCTGATCGGTGCCGATGCCGCGGCGAAAAGCCCAGCGGATGGCTATACGCTGCTCGCCATCACCATGACGCATACGGTGAATGCGTCGCTATTTCCGAATGCACCCTTCAATTTCCGCCAGGATTTCACGGCGATTTCCGTCCTTGGGTCGCTGCCGCTGGTAGTGGTGGTGAATGCCGAACGCAACCCAGCCCGCAGCCTGGCCGATCTGCTGACGCAAGCGCGGGAACGTAATTTGAACGCCGGCTCCTCAGGCACTGGATCGCCGCCGCATCTGGGGCTGGAATTGGTGCGGCGCGTTTCTGGCGCGGGGGACCGGATTACCCATGTGCCCTATCGCGGCGGCGCGCCATCCGTCACGGACCTCGCGGCGGGGAATTTGGATTTCATGGTCTCCAACCTCCCGGAATGCATTGCGCAGATTCAGGGAGGGCGGCTCAGGCCCCTTGCCATAACCTCCGCCGCCCGCCATCCCCTGGTGCCGGATGTGCCCACCGTGCGCGAAGCGGGATCGCCCGAGCTTGAAATGACCAATTGGACCGCGATGATGACCAATGCGGCGGTGCCCACCCCCATCCTGGCCAAGCTTGAAACCGATACCCTGGCCGCGATCCGCGACCCCGAGGTTTCCCGCCGCGCGCGCGACGGCGGATTTACGGTGGAAGCCTGGGACAGGGCACGCAGCGCAGCCTATATCAGCGCCGAGACTGACCGCTGGGCCAGGCTGGTGCGGGAAGCGAACCTGAAAGCGGATTGATGCGGATTTCCCTGATTGAGGCTGAAAAATTTGTCACAACAGCGCTAGCGGCGTCTGGCGCTGCGCCCGAGATGGCCAGGCTCACCGCTGCCGCGCTGATTGCTGCCGAAGCGGCGGGGCAGGCGGGGCACGGGCTATCGCGCGTCGCGCAATATGCGGCGTTTCTGCGCAATGGTCGCGCGGATGGGAAGGCAACACCGCGCATCATCAATGAACGCGGCGGTGCTGCGCTGATTGATGCCGGGCACGGGCTGGCCTACTCCGCACTTGCCTTGGCAGAACAGGAAGCCGCCTGGCGCGCGCGCGGGCATGGCATTGCCTTTGTCGGCATCACCAATAGCCACCATTCCGGTGCCATGGGCCTGCCGGTGCGGCGCCTCGCGGAACAGGGGCTGGTGGCGCTGGCCTTCACCAATTCGCCGGCTGCCATGCCCGTGCCGGGCGGGCGCCGGCCCCTGATGGGCACCAACCCCATCGCCGCCGCCTTTCCGCGCCGCGCCGCGCCGCCCTTGGTGATTGATATGGCGCTTTCTGAAGTCGCACGCGGCAAGATCATGGTCGCCGCCAAGGAAGGCCGCCCCATTCCGGAAGGCTGGGCCGTGGATGCCGAAGGCCGCCCCACCACCGATGCCAAGGCCGCGCTATCGGGCGCCATGCTCGCCATGGGCGGCACCAAGGGCGCCTTGCTTGCGCTGATTGTCGAATTGCTCTGCGTGGCGCTGACAGGTGCCGCTTTCGGCTTTGAAGCCGATAGCTTCTTCCAGGATGAGGGCAATCGCCCGCGCTTGGGCCAGGCGCTTCTGGTGATAGACCCCGGCGCGCTTGCCGGTGCGGATGGGTTTGGCGCACGCATTGAAACCCTGATCGCCGCCATGCTGGCCGATGAGGGGGTGCGCCTGCCCGGCGCCAAGCGCGATGCGCAAAGCGCGCGGGCTGGCGCCGATGGGTTGGAAGTTGCGGACGCCGTGCTGGAAAAGATCAAGGCCTTAGCCGCGCCATGAGCAAAGCCCAGGAACCGGACCTGCATTGCGGCCCCGCTGCCGTGGCCGCGCTTTTCGCGCATCGGCCCACCGATGTGATGCGGTTTTTCTACACACCCATGCGCCGGCAGGAAGCGGGCCCATTATGCGCGGCGCTGGCGAAGCGGCGCTTGCCTTATCGTGAAGTCCCGCCCGAGGAATTGCAGCGCATCGCCGGCACCGTGCATCACGGCGGCATGGTGGCGGTGGCGCGGCCACGCGGTGTGACCTTGTTGGACGTAGCCCACCTGCCGCCGATCCTTTGGGCCGCACCCGTGCTGCCCATACTCGATGGCATCGGCAATCCGCATAATCTTGGCGCCATTGCGCGATCCGCGGCGTTTTTCGGTTGCAAGGCGCTGGTGATATCGGGCGACCAACGCCAGGCACGACTTTCCGATGCTGCCTTGCGTACCGCTGAGGGCGGGCTGGAAGCGCTCGCGGTTTTTCAAGCGCCCGATCTGCCCGCTTTGCTCAGCGCCCTTGCGCCCCACATGCTGAGCCTTGCCGCCGTGGCGCGGGATGGTGTGGCGCCAGAAGCCACGCCAAGCGGCCGCCCCTTCGCCCTGGTGCTCGGCAATGAGGAAAAGGGCCTCGCGCAGGGGAGCATCGCGGCCTGCGCGGCGCGCGTGACGCTGCCAGGTTCCGGGGCTGTTGAAAGCCTGAATGTCTCGGTCGCTGCTGCGGTGCTGATCCATGCGCTCTGGCGCTGATGGTCACTGCCTTGAAACGCTTGCGAAAACCTCGCAAAGCTGCGCTTGGTAGCAGGTGACATGACCAAAGCCGTCCTCTCATCCCACGCCACGCCGCAAGGCAAGGTGCTGATTTTTTCCGGCACGCTGGATGCCGCAGGCGCGGCGGCGCTTTGGCCCGAGATGACGCGCGCCGTAGCCGAAAAACCCAACGCGATTGATCTTTCGGCAGTGGACGTCATGGATAGCGCCGGCGCCATTCTGGTGTTGCGCGCCGGCGATGCGGTGGCGGTGCAGGGTGGCTCGCCCGATGTGCTCGCGGTTTTGGAGCGCAACCGCGCCGCGCTGAAAGCGGCCCCGCTGCCCGCCGAAGCGCCACGCGATTTCGCGCCGATAACAGCCTTTGGCGGCACGGTTTATGGGAGCATCCAGGCGGCACTTGCCGGCATTGCCTTTGCCGGGGAAGCTTTGGTCGCCGCCCTTCGCGTGATGCTCCGCCCGCGCATGTTTCGCGGCGCTGAATTCCTGCGCCATTTGGATGAGATTGGGCTACGCGCCTTTCCGCTGACATTGTTGCTGGGTTTTCTCATTGGGCTGATCCTGGCTTATCAATCCTCCATCCCGCTGAAACGTTTCGGGGCGGAGATTTTCGTGCCCAACCTTGTCGGCATTTCGCTGCTGCGCGAATTGGGGCCGCTGCTGGCCGGCGTTGTGCTGGCCGGGCGCACGGGCTCAGCCTTCGCCGCCGAACTCGGCACCATGACGGTAAATGAGGAAGTGAATGCTCTGCGCATCATGGGCATTGATCCCATGGTGATGCTGGTGATTCCGCGTATCCTGGCGGGGATTTTGGTGATGCCCGCGCTGACCTTGGTGATGAACCTCGCTGGGCTTGCCGGCATGACGGTGGTGATGCAGAGCCTCGGCTTTCCCTGGAGCGCGGTTTCAAACCAATTGCAGCAATGGCTGAGCCTTGGCGATCTGATGGGCGGCCTGTTCAAATCCGCCTGCTTCGGCCTGGTGATCGCGGCCATTGGCTGCCGCGCTGGGCTTTCCGCCGGCTTCGGTCCGCGCGCGGTGGGTGATGCCGCAACGGCGGCCGTGGTGGGCGGCATTGTCGCCATTGTCGCCATGGATGGCGTTTTCGCCATTCTATTCTTCAGGCTTGGCATATGAACGACGATACCGTCATCAGAGTCGAGAATTTGGCCGTCAGCTTCGGCCCGCGCACCATTTTCAAGGACGTCAGTTTTGAGGTGAAGCGTGGTGAGGTCTTCATCATTCTGGGCGGTTCGGGCTGCGGCAAATCCACCTTGCTCAAGGCGCTGATCGGCATTGTGCCCATCGCTGCGGGTCGCGCTGAAATCCTGGGCGTTGATCTGGCGGAAGCGGATGCGGAAGGGCGCGTTGCGCTGCTGCAAAGAATTGGTGTGATGTGGCAATCCGGCGCGCTGTTCGGCAATATGACGCTATCTGAAAATGTGGAATTACCCTTGGAAGAACACACGGATTTGCCGCGCCCCGCGCGGGAGGCTTTGGCGCGCGCCAAGCTTGGCCTAGTTGGGCTTGGCGATGCGGCGGGGCGGTTGCCGGCCGAAATCTCTGGCGGCATGGCCAAGCGCGCGGGCATTGCACGCGCCATGGCGCTTGACCCGCCTTTGCTGATTTTGGATGAGCCTTCGGCCGGGCTTGACCCCATCACCTCAGCGGGATTGGACAAGCTGATCCTGGATATTGCGCGCAGCACCGGCACCACCTTTGTGGTAGTAACCCATGAACTGCAATCCATTCTGGCCATTGGGGATCGCTGCATCATGCTGGATAAGGAAGCGAAAGGCATGATCGCAACAGGCAAGCCGCGCGAATTGCGCGATACCGGCACGCACCCCACCGTGCGCTCCTTCTTCCGCCGAGAGGCTGCCTGACATGGCAAAACCGCCCAATACATTATTCTTGCGCGTCGGCATGCTGGCGCTTTCCGCCATTGCGCTGGCGGTTGGCTTCATTGTTTACCTGACGGCAGGGCAATTCGGCACCAAATCGGATTATTTTGAAACCTATGTGGGGGAATCCATCGTCGGGCTCGATATCGGGGCGGCGGTCCGCTTTCGCGGCGTTCAGATTGGGCGCGTGACGGAAATCTCCCTCGCCGCAGCAATCTATGATGTGCCCGAAGCGCGCACCAATCGTGCCGCGATGCAATTGGTGGTGATACGCTTCGCCGTGGATCGGGCGCGCGTGTCCCGTATCGCCTCGCTAGATGATATGATCGCGGGCGGGTTGCGCACCCGCATCGCTTCCCAGGGGATTACGGGTGTTACCTATCTGGAAATTGATATTCTTGACCCCGCGCGCTTTCCACCTATGCAGGTGCCGTGGAAGCCGCGCTATGAGCATATTCCCGCCGTGCCTTCAACCATTACGCAGGTGACCAGCGCCGCAGAGCAGATTTTGCGCCGCCTGGAAAAGCTGGATATTGAGGGTCTGGTCAATAACGCCGCCGGGCTGATGGGCGATTTGCGCCGGCAGGTCAGCGATGGGGAAGTGGCGACCGTGCTGCGCGAAGCCGGCGAAACCATGGCCGAACTCCGCGCCGAGATTCGTAAGGCGCGGCTTGAGGATACGACAAATGAATTACGCGGCGCCATTGCCAGCATGGGCGATGCCGGGCGCAGCGCGCAGGAATTGCTGGCCAGTCGTGAAGTGCGTGACGCTTTGGTGCGTATCCCTGCCGCGGTCACGGCGCTTGAACAGACGCTGCGCACCGCGCGTGGCACCACGACCGATCTGCAAGCCGATTTGTCGCCGCTGATGCGCGATTTACGATCCTCGGTCGCCAATCTGCGCGACACAACGGAGGCGCTGCGGCGCAACCCATCGCAAACCCTTCTCGGCGCGCCGCCGCCGCCGCCCAACCGGGAACGCCGCTGACATGAAGAACCTGCATCGCCGCGCAATGCTGCTGGCAGCACCTTTCCTGGCTTCTGCTTGCTCTGTCCTGCCGGATCGGCCTTATCAGGAAGTCCTGCGCTACGCGCTGGAACCGCGCCGGCAGGGCGATGGCTGGCGTGGCAGGGGGCGGCGGCTTTTGCTGCTGAGGACGCTGCGCGCCCCGCCCGCGCTGGATGTGCGGGGGCTGCGCAGCATTCGCCCCGATGGCACGGAGGAGATTGATTTTTACGCCGAATGGATCGCGCCACCTGCGGAAGCCGCGGAACAGGCTTTGCGCCGATGGCTCATGGATGCCAGGCTTTTCGCCGCCGTTCTCGCACCCGGCAGCCGCGCCAATCCTGATCTGGTGCTGGAAGGCGAATTGACACGGCTTGTCGCCAATCGCGCGCGGGGTCAGGCGGAAGCGGAATTGAATTTCGTGCTGATTTCCGAACGTGAAAGCTCGCCCCGCGTGCTGGGGCAAATGATCAGCACAGGCAGCGCGGCGTTGCCCAGCGGTGCCTTGCGCCCGGATCAGGCGGCGGCGGCGATGAATGCCGCGCTTGGCAATGCTTTCGCTTCCCTGGAACAGGCGCTGGCGCGCTACGCCTGACCCTTCCGGCGCCGCGCGCGGCGGAAGGCGTAAATCAAATGCAGCGCATAGGCCGCGATGGACCCGCCCACCACCACCCAGGCGAGCGGTTCCACCCAATGCTGCACACGATCATAATGGTCTTCCAGCCAATAGCCCGCGACGGCAAGGAAGCTCAGCCAGATCGCTGAACCAATCGCGGTCCAGAAATAAAACACGCCGCGCGGAATCAGCACCATGCCGGCAGGGATGGAAATGATGGTGCGAATGCCAGGCAGCATCCGCCCGAAACACAGCGCGAAAGGCCCCCAGCGCTTCAGAGTGCGCTCGGCGCGGTCCATATCCTCGGTTTCAATCGCAAACCATTTGCCGTAGCGCGCGACTAGCGGGCGGATGCGTGCCATGCCGAACCAGCGGCCAATTTCATACCAGAAGGCATTGCCCACCAGCGTGCCCAAAACAGCGACGATAATGGTGCCGATCAGTGAAATATCGCCACGTGCGGCGGCGAAGCCAGATGCGGCCATGATGATTTCGGATGGGATAGGCGGGAAGATGTTTTCCGCCACCATCAGCACAAAAACGCCAAGCAGCCCGGTTTCCGCGACCTGGCGCGCCACCCATTCGAACATTCAATCCACCTTGAAAATCAGCAGCGTGAGCCAGCGCCCGCGCACGTAATTGAGCCCCGTGACAGAACCGGCATCGTGCGGCGCAATTCCGCGTTCTGCTGCTGCGGCGCGAAACGCTGCTTCCTGCCGATGCGCAACCGCAACCACGCGCCCGGGTTTTTCCGCCAAGAATTGCGCCGCCGCCGCACCATCGCGGAGCAGCGCAATGCCACCTCCAAGCGCGAATTGCAGCGAAGGTTCATGGAAGCCCACCACACCGAAATCCCGGTCGCGCAAACCGGGCGCAATGGCGCGGACCTCAGCTGCCAAGCGCGGCGAAACCCAGACGGATTGGAGGCGCGGAATGACACCTTCCAACACGGCGGCATAAACCGGGATGCTGAGCACGGCGCCAAGCAGCGCGGCGCGCGCCCATTGCCCAGCGCTTGCCGCGCGCCACAGCAGCAGGATAAGCGCCACGCCAAAGCCAAGCCCGATCAGGCCGAAAACATCCACGCGCCTTTCGGCATAGAAGGCGGCGGCCATGGCGGCGATGGGCAGACCGAGCGCGACACCGCCCAGCGCCAACCAGCCAATCGCCGCAATCCAGCGCGGCGTTGGGCGCCGTAACGGATCAAGCGCCCAGGCCGCCGCCAGCAGCATCAGCGCGGGATAGGCGGGCAGCGCATAATGCGGCAGTTTCGTTGCCACCGCTTCAAACAATAGCCAGACCGGCACGGCCCAGCCCAACAGGAAACGTGTTTGCGGCTTCAACCGATCCGCCCAGGCGCCAGGCAGCGCGCGCAGCACAATCCAAGCAGAGGGAAAGGCGGTGATGCCGAACAGGAAAGTATAGAAACCGGGTGGTCCCCAATGGCTTTCCTCGCCCGATCCCACCTTACTCAGCATGTCATCGCCGATGGCCTCAGAAAAAAACCGCCCCTCGGTCGCGATGCCAATGGCGATGAACCAGGGCGCGGCGCAGGCGATCATCAGCGGCACACCCCAAAGCGGGTGGAGCGCGCCAAACCAGGGCGCGCGGCGATCCATCACCAATAAAGTCACGCCAGCCAGTAGCGGTACCATGGGCGCAATCGGCCCCTTCAACAGCACGCCAGCGCCCAGCGCCAACCAAAAGCCCAATGCCTGCTTCGTGGTGAATTGCGCTGGCGCCAGATAGGCGCGCCCCATCAATAGCATCGCCGCCGTGATGCTGGCCAGCAACGCCGCGTCAGTCTTGGCGATATGGGTTTCGACCACCAGCACCATGCAGGGGGCGAGCATAACCGCCGCCAGAAATGCCGCGCGTCGCCCCACCAAGGCACGCCCCAGATAGCAGGTGGCCAATACCCCAAGCAGCGCGCCGATCAGCGATGGCAGCCGATAAGCCCAGATCTGCCCACGCGCCGGAATGCCCACCGCTTCCAGCGCATGCACCGTGCCGGCTTGCGCCCAATGGATGCCAACGGGTTTCTTGTTGCGTTCAACCTCGCCCAGCTTGATCCGCACATAATCGCCGGTTTCCACCATCTGCCGGCTGGCCTGGGCGAAGCGGCTTTCATCGCGATCCCCGGGTGGGATGGAAAAGAAGCCCGGCAGCCAGAGCAATAGGCAGAGCAGCGCAAGCCACCAGCCTGGGCGGCGCGTTTCCGGCAATCGATCGAGAAAGCTGCCCAGGGTCATCGCGCGGCGGCTCTAGCATGAGTGAAGCGCGGGTGCCATGAAGGTAGGATGACTAAAGACCCATCCCGGCCAAGGCGCCCGCCCGGCCTGCCCACCAGGCGCGCCGCGCGCGATGTGCTGGATGCCGTGCTGGAAGCGCATCGGCCCTTGGAAGAGGCGCTGGAGGCGCTGCCGGCGCGGCTTGAAGCGCGGGACAGGGCCGCGGCGCATCGCATCGCGGCCATGGTGCTGCGCCGACTGGGCAGCATAGATGCCGTGCTGGAGCCTTTTCTCCGCCGGGAACCCCCACCGCCGGCGCGCCATGCACTTCGGATCGGCGTCGCGGAATTGCTGCTGCTGGCGACACCTTCCCATGCCGCCGTGGCCTCCGCCGTGGATCTCGCGCCGCGCGCTTTTGCCGGGCTGGTGAATGCCGTTTTGCGCAAGGTGGCGGCAGAAGGGGAGGCACTGCTGGAAGGGCTGGATGCGGCGCGGCTGGATACTCCGCCATGGCTCTGGTCCGCCTGGCATGGCGCTTATGGCCCTGCGGTGCGGACCATCGCTGAGGCGCATTGCGGCCCGGCGCCTTTGGATATCTCGGTCAAGCCCGGCGCCGAGGTGCCAGAGGGCGCGGAAGCCCTGCCCGGCGGGTCCTTTCGCCTGCCTGCCGGCACGCGCGTGACGGAAATCCCCGGCTTTGCCGAGGGCGCTTTCTGGGTGCAGGACGCTGCCGCGGCCCTGCCGGCCCGGCTGCTGGCGCCACGCGCGGGCGAACGCATCGCTGATCTTTGCGCGGCCCCCGGCGGCAAGACGGCGCAGCTTGCGGCGGCGGGTGCCAAAGTCACGGCGGTGGAGCGCGATGCGAAACGCGCCGCGCGCCTGGCCGAGAATTTGGCCAGGGTGAAATTGCCGGCGGAAATTGTGGTGGCGGACGCCGCGCAGTTCCGCCCAGCCGCCCCCTTCGATGCCATTCTGCTGGATGCACCCTGCACCGCAACCGGCACCATCCGTCGCCACCCGGATGTGGCTTGGCTGAAGCGCCCGCGTGATGTCGCGACCGCCGCTGCCTTGCAATTGCGGCTATTGCAATCTGCCGCCGGCATGCTGGCGCCGGGCGGGCGGTTGGTTTTCGCCACCTGTTCCCTGCAAGCCGAGGAAGGGGAAGCGCATTTGCGCGAAGCCCCAGCGCTTGGCCTTCAGCTTGATCCAATACGGCCGGCAGAAATGCCCGGCCTGGCCGAGGCAATCCTGCCATCCGGCGCGGTCCGCACCCGCCCCGATTATTGGGCGGCGCAGGGCGGCATGGATGGGTTCTTCATGGCGCGCTTTGTGAAGGGCTGATGCGTTGAAAACCATTGCGCTTCGCCGCGCGCTTAGGCACATCTAACCCATGCCGCGCGGAGACCTTTTCCCCGATATCGCCCCCTATGAAACCGGCTTCCTGCCGCTTTCGGCTGGGCATGTCATGTATTGGGAACAGGTGGGCAATCCCCGCGGCCAGCCGGTGCTGTTCCTGCATGGCGGGCCAGGGGCGGGCGCAGGTGCGGTGCATCGGCGCTTCTTTGACCCGCATCATTGGCGCGTGATCATTTTCGATCAGCGCGGCGCCGGGCGTTCCCGCCCACTTGGCGAATTGCGCGACAATACAACGCCACATCTGGTGCGTGATATTGAAGTGCTGCGCCAATTCCTGGGCATCGAGGATTGGTTGCTGTTTGGCGGTTCCTGGGGATCAACCCTGGCACTTGCTTACGCGCAGGAACACCCGAACCGCGTTTTGGGCTGCGTATTGCGCGGCGTTTTTTTGGGCCGGCGCGAAGAAGTAAGCTGGTTCCTCGATGGGCTCCGCCGCGTCTTCCCCGATGCCTGGGCTGCCTTCAGTGAGCATTTGCCGGCAGAAGAACGCGGCGACCTGCTGGGCGCCTATCTGCGCCGGCTGTGTGACCCCGACCCCGCCGTGCATCTGCCCGCCGCGCGCGCCTGGAGCCAATATGAGGGGTCGTGTTCCACGCTTTTGCCATCCCCCGAAACGGTGGCGAGCTTCGCGCAGGACCGCACCGCTTTGGGCCTGGCGCGGATTGAGGCGCATTACTTCGCGCATGATCTTTTCCTGCCGCCGGAGGGATTGCTTGGCCGCATGGACCGCCTTGCGGGCATGGGCGCGGAGATTGTGCAGGGCCGCTACGATATGGTCTGCCCCGCAACCAGTGCTTTTGAATTGGCAGCGGCCTGGCCTTCAGCCCGGTTGACCGTGATCCCAGATGCTGGCCATTCCGCGCTTGAACCTGGGCTGCGCACGGCCCTGGTGAGCGCTGTTGAGCGTTTCCGGCGGCGGTGAGGCGGTTTGGCGTTTCCTGGCGCGGTGATTTGCGGTATTGAAGCGACGGCTGTCCCCGTAGCTCAGCAGGATAGAGCATCAGATTCCTAATCTGGGGGCCGTGCGTTCGAATCGCGCCGGGGACACCAATTAAATCAATGGCGTGCCGATCATTTTATTTTTGCAAAAAGATTGCGCCCCTTCATGCGGAGCACGCCAGCTTGGGGGTGTCACCTAAAATACTTTGCGGCGGGGTTGTGGTCTGGCGCCTACACCGCGGCTTGACTGACCGCCCCGCGGGCTCGGGGCGGTTCATGCGCAACATTTTGGTAGGTCTTGCCCATCGCTCATCGCCTTTGGGGCAACCCACACCCTCACCCCGCCGCAAAGGCAACGGGTTTGCTGGGACAGGGTTGGGCGAGTGCGAGGTCAGGGAGGGCTTTGGCCGCCCTGAAACCCACCCACCAAAGGCCCGGGGCCTTTGGAAACCGGGGGTGGGGGTGTGAGGCTAGTTATGCGGACAACCCTTAATCTGAAGATCAGTTCAAACCATTTGAATGTGTTATAAGTTTGGCCTCTAGACTCGGCATCAATAAGTCGCTGGGGCCACGCGCAGCGAGTCCAAAGAGGGAAACAGCGAATCGCGCGCGCGAGACAGCAACATACAACTGATTATGTGCATTGTATTTATGGAAACTTCGCGTTTCCATGGATGAGCTGAATGGCTCTACTGGAACTCGACCCTTGTCGACCCCGAGAATCAGAACCGCCTTGAATTCAAGTCCGCCGACGAAATCAGCATGACCTACCACGACGTGGCCTGAACGCTGCGCTTCCTTTACTCTTAAAAAATCGCCTCTGCGGTCGAGAAAAGTAACGGCCTTATTGTTATGCTGCGAGTATGCCTTGATAGCGTCAATGATGTCTTTAGTCAGCGATGTTATCAAAACCTCCCAAGGCGAGGCTTCAGTACGCCTCTGAAGCTCTGGCAATAATTTAAATGCCTGTTCAATCATGGCTTCGTCATCGGTACTATCGTAGTAAATTATTTCCTGGCATAACTTTTCTTCCTGGGCTGTCAGGCCACTACTTGCCGTCTCAAGGGAATTCTTGAAATTTGAAAAAAGAGTTGCCCCCGTCGAAAGAATAGAAGCCGACAAGTTTACAATGTCTGCGGCGCTACGAAAAACCGAATTATAAACGACTTCTTCCTCTGCGCCGCCAAAAGTTTCATCAAGCTCAGAGAGTGAATCGCTCCATCCACGATCACCCACGGCTTGTGCTCTATCAACCGCGAAACTAATTGGGGCGGTGCCCTCTTGTTTTGTCAAGAAATGAAAAACCTGAATTTCGTTGACATTAAAAAGATGCGTTTCATCAATACAAATGAAATCAAAGCCCTCGATTCCGCGCCTGCGTCTCCAAATTGGCGTATCCAGCTGTCCTATCGCAGAGATCACGACATCATCTGTGTCGAACTGACCCGCAGTACGAAGACTATCTTCATAACTTCTATAAATCCAATAAACGAAACCCTTATCTGCATCGTTACAGACGGGCAGCCCGTATTTCAGCGGAGGGCATTTTTTGTAGGCATCGAAACTGCTTCCGGCTCTACCTTTTATCTGAACAGCAATCTCATGTTGAAATAGGGCAGCTATTGATGCATCGGTATTTTCTTCAAAGAAAATACGAAATTTTTCACTTAGGTGAGGCGCGTAAGATTTAAAATCGCCAGAACGTGCGCGTGTGACGCTTTCCTCGATATACATCTTCTGAAGCTCTTTAGAATCTTGCGCATCCTTGTCAATTAATTCAGTTTCGGATATGGAGCGATTTAAGGTTTCCGTGCATAGGGTAGCTAGCGTTTTTACTGATAATGAAACGTCAGAGATGTCTGGATCGCGCCTGTGAAATCCCTCGGGATCCATTATATCAAGAATTTCCATACAGGTTTTGCGTGTTGCTTCGCTATGTGTTACAAAAAGCGCCCGAAAAGGCTTTTCGTTTCGATCTGATAGCGCACATTGAAATATCGACCGAATCAGTAACGTGGCTGTTTTTCCGGTTCCGGCAGCGCCAATCAATCGCTGGGTAGTGTTATGTGGCTTATAGACAAATAAGTGCTGAGGAACTGTTAGACGCTTAAGCCATTCTTGAAATGGCAAAAATGACCCTGCTGCGGTGCTAAGAGAGTCCTCCTCTAGAATTGTTTGTGTGAGGTTCGGTCGCTGGCCGACTGCCGCCTGTGCCGCAGCAAACTCAATTTTGCGCGGCAAAACTCTATAAATATTGGCGAGTTCATCGAAAACATACCTAAAATTCCCCAAGGGCGCGATTTCTGTTTCAGAGTCGCCCGCTTCAAAGCTGGCCTTGTAGAGGAGAATAAATCTGCCTTGCATTCCACGCGGCTGGAGGCGCTTAGCGTCAGGCTCTCTCTCCAGAACAACTCGAAAGCGTGACTGCGAAAACCCCAAAGGGAATAGAACAGTCTTCGATGTCCCAGCAATCATTTTTTCTGTCGGCGAAAATGTTGCAGAGCCATTCCAGAATTTTGCACAAAACCTAAAGGATTTCTGCAATACTGTGAGAGTTTCAGCTTTACTGAGCGATGTGAAAATTCCAGACTCTTCGCAGTCAATCACCAAATATTTCTTATCTCTCCAGGAGCCTCCAGACGAAAGAAATAATCCATCAGGGCGGGCTGTCATAATGACATCGTCATACGCCCTCCACGCCCCCGCACCGCCTTTCATTTGTTCGACAAATGCCGCTCCCTCTGCAAAATCGACGCTTTGCATCTGTCTGCCAGACATCAAGCGGTTGATGACATAATCATCCAGACATAAATACTTCATGAATTTACTCCGTCGTTATAAGCAATTTTGGATACGATTGTCTCTATATCGTCCGCGTCCGCATCCGATACGCCGATCCGAATAAAAAGGTTCGAGAACGACTGCATCAAGTGCTCAACATAGGGAGATCCAATCTGGGAGATTGGGCAAGCGAACTCTTCATTTGAAAAATCAAGATTCTGTGCCACTCCCGCGCGTATAATTTCTTCCCATTGATTTTTTGAAAGCCCTTTGATCAGTCCCTCGACAACATCTTTGGATAGAGAAGTCACCTCTCGAAGAAGGCAGACATATCCTTCCAGTGCATTTTCCGACTTTAATCTTTCAAAAAAATAATATCCAGACAACTTGTGCTCGAAGAGTTTTTTGATGGTTTCCTCAATTCTTGAGGGTCTATTCTCTCTGAACCAATCGAATAACTCCGAAGGATTCTTGTCTAGCAAAGCTATGCGGGAAAGAGACTCATGACATTCCAAGAGCTTTTGTTTGATAGATTCCAGTTTTCGATCCTGCGAGGACAGGTTTTTAGCGATAATGTCTGGCACTGAAACAGACATAAGCAAACTGGGTGATAGTCCAGCGTTCTTCAATTGGCCATTCATCATGCCCCGTATCGCGGCTGTCTCTTGCTCAACTAAATGTTCCAGTCCGTCCACCAGAAACCAATCAGATAAAGGTACGGCAGGAACATAATTCAAAAGACGGTATTTGGCCTGCGCAACATCACACCTTGCTGTAATCGTTATGCCTAATACATTCCTGCCCGGATATCTAAATGCTGAAGCGCAGTTAAAAACTGTCCCTTGAGTAAGTCTACCCAAAAGGGCAGGCTCTAAATGCGGACGAGATGTTCTTCGCGCTGTCACGCCCCGCAGATCCCCATTTCAAAATGAATGTCTCACACATTTAGTAAACACGACGAACCTTTGTCAATGAATTTGGCAGGCGGAACGAGATTTAGCAAAATCTCGCAAGCGGCGCTTGTCCATCGTGCCGGCCTCAGCCAGCCCAAGCGCTACTTCATACACCGCCGCCAGCGCGGCGCTCTGGTACGTCTTGCCCATCGCTCATCGCCTAGCCTTCAGCCGGTACCCTCACCCCGCCGCGTCGCTATTCCTATCCGCGACAAACCTCTCCAGCCAATGGATCGTATAATCCCCATCCTGGAATTCCGGCGCTTCCATCACGGCCTGATGCAGCGGCAAGGTCGTCTTGATGCCCGCCACCACCATTTCACCCAAAGCGCGCCGCATGCGGCCAATCGCTTCCACCCGCGTCGGCGCATGCACAATCAGCTTCGCCACCAGGCTGTCATAATGCGGCGGCACCACATAGCCGGAATAAAGCGCGCTATCCACGCGCACCCCAAGCCCGCCCGGTGCGTGATACGTTGTCACCTTGCCGGGGTTGGGCGCGAAACTTTCGGGGTCTTCCGCCGTGATGCGGCATTCAATCGCATGGCCATAGAAGCGGATATCCTTCTGGCCATAGCCAAGCGCCTCACCAGCCGCGATGCGGATTTGTTCCTTCACCAGGTCAATGCCGCAAACCATTTCAGTCACGGGATGTTCCACCTGTAGCCGCGTATTCATCTCAATGAAGGCGAATTGCCCATCCTGCCACAGGAATTCCAGCGTGCCGGCATTGCGATAGCCGAGTTTTGATAGCCCCGCAGTCACGGTCGCACCCAAAGCATCGCGCGCTGCGGCATCAAGCGCTGGGCTGCCCGCTTCTTCCACCAGCTTCTGATGGCGCCGTTGCAGGGAACAATCACGCTCCCCGAAATGCACCACATTCCCATGCGTGTCAGCCAGCACCTGCAATTCAATATGGCGCGGCCGATCGAGGTATTTTTCCAGATAAACACTGTCATCACCAAAAGCCGCTTTGGCTTCGGCGCGCGCGACACTCCAGGCTTCCTCAATCTCATCGGCGCTGCGGGCCACCTTCATGCCGCGCCCGCCGCCACCGGCAGCGGCCTTGATCAGCACGGGGTATTTCACGGCTTCCGCCACTTCGCGCGCCTGTTCCAGGGTTTCCAAAGCACCCATGGAACCCGGCACCAGCGGCACGCCAAGGCCCCGCATCGCGTCCTTGGCGGCGATCTTGTCGCCCATCATGCGGATATGTTCCGCCGTGGGGCCAATGAATTTCAGCCCATGCGCTTCCACCATTTCAGCAAAGCGCGCGTTTTCTGAAAGGAAGCCATAGCCCGGATGGATGGCATCAGCGCCGGTCACCATGGCCGCCGAAATCACCGCCGCCATGTTCAAATAGGAATCCCGCGCGGCCGGCGGCCCAATACACACGCTTTCATCGGCAAAGCGCACATGCATCGCCGTTGCATCTGCGGTGGAATGCAACGCCACGGTGCGTATGCCCATTTCCTGACACGCCCGATGGACGCGCAGCGCAATCTCACCCCGATTGGCGATCAGCACCTTACCGAACATGATGTGCAACCCCAGCCGAGCGCGCCATTACTCAACAATCATCAGCGGTTCGCCGAATTCCACCGGCGTGCCGCTTTCAACCAGAATGCGCGTTACCGTGCCGGCGCGCGGCGCCTTGATCTGGTTATAGGTCTTCATCGCCTCAATCAGCAGCAGAGTCTGGCCTTGCGTGACCTTGCTGCCCAGCGTCACGAAAGGCGCGGCGGTGGGTTCAGCGGAAAGATAGGCAACGCCCACCATGGGGCTATTCACCGCGCCCGGATGGTCTGCGTCAATCTCAGCGGCGGGCGCTGCGGGCGCGGGCGCGGCAGCCAGGGCAGCGGCAGAAGGCGCCGGCGCAGCGGCCACCGGCATCGCCATGGCCGCCACCGTCACCTGGCGCACCAGCTTGACCCGCATGTCATTGTCAACCAACTCAATTTCGGTCAGGTCGCTCTCACGCAGAATTTGCGCCAATTCCCGGATCGTCGCCGGGTCGAATTGCAGGTCCTTGGTCATGCTTCCTCATCCTGAGCGATCAGCCCTGCCATGGCGCGTATCGCCAGCGCATAGCCTTCAACGCCAAGCCCGCAAATCACACCCGTCGCGGCCTTGGAGATGAAACTGTGATGCCGGAATTCCTCCCGACGATGGATATTCGTGATGTGCACTTCAATCACCGGTACACCCACGGCCAAAAGCGAGTCCATCACGGCGATGGAGGTGGTGGTATAGCCCGCCGGGTTCATGATGATGCCGGCAGCGCGCCCGCGGCATTCCTGCACCCAGGTCACCAATTCGCCTTCGCTATTGGTCTGGCGGAAATCAATGGCGAGGCCAAGCTCATCCGCCACTTCGGCGCAAAGCGCTTCCACATCATCCAGCGTGGCGGTGCCGTATTTCTCGGGCTCTCGCACGCCAAGCATGTTCAGGTTCGGGCCGTTCAGCACGGCGATCAAAGGCGGGGTCACGGCGCTTCCCTTGTGACTTGACTTGGTCTTTTGCGCTAGCACGGGGGGTCCGAACGGGGCAAGCCGAGTCTGGCGCTTGCCCTTCCGCCCCTGGCCCGCCACATTGGCTCCATGTCCGCCATCGCCATTTCCGTGAATGGAGAAACCCGCCAGATGCCCCAGGGTGCCACTGTGGCGGCGCTGCTGGCCGCCATTGGGCTGGATACGCGGAAAGTGGCGGTTGAGCGCAATGAGGAAATCGTGCCGCGTTCCACCTATGCCGCCGTTGCCTTGGCCGAGGGCGACAGGCTTGAAATTGTTCACTTCATCGGGGGCGGCTGAGCATGTCTGACACGGATGATGATAGCTGGCAGGTCGCCGGCCAGCGCTTCCAATCCCGCCTGATCGTGGGCACGGGCCGCTACAAGGATTTGGAGGAAACCGCCGCAGCTATTGAGGCTTCCGGGGCAGAAATCGTCACCGTCGCGGTGCGCCGGGTCAATCTGTCGGACCCCAAGGCGCCGATGCTGCAGGATTATGTCTCCCCCAAGCGCTATACCTATCTGCCCAATACGGCGGGCTGCCACACGGCCAAGGATGCGGTGCGCACGCTGCGCCTGGCGCGGGAAGCTGGGGGGTGGAATTTGGTGAAGCTGGAAGTGCTGGGCCCGGCGCCCTTCCTCTACCCCGATATGCCGGCCACTTTTGAAGCGGCGGAAGCACTGATCGCCGATGGCTTTCAGGTGATGGTCTATTGCGCGGATGATCCGCTGGCGGCGAAGCGGCTGGAAGATATGGGCTGTGTTGCCATCATGCCCTTGGGCGCGCCCATCGGGTCCGGCATGGGGGTTGTGAACCCCTATATGATCAGCGCCATCAAGCGTGAGGCCAAGGTGCCGGTGTTGGTGGATGCCGGCATTGGCACGGCATCAGATGCGGCTTTGGCGATGGAGCTTGGCTGCGATGCGGTGCTGCTCAATTCCGCGATTGCCCATGCGAAAGACCCGGTGCGCATGGCGCGCGCCATGAAGGCCGCGGTGGAAGCCGGGCGGCATGCTTTCCTCGCGGGGCGCATGCCGCGCAATTACAGCGCGGATGCGTCAAGCCCCATGAGTGGGCTGATCAAAGCCTGAACTCCGCATCGCGCGGATTTCCGCTTCCAGCAGCGCTGGATCGGGCGCGGGCCACCACCGCGCCGGCACGGTAGTGGCGGCTTCCAGCAGGCGCTTATAATCGCCCTTGGGTACTTCTAACGCGCCGAAGCGCGCCAGATGCGCGGTCAGGAATTGCGTATCCAATAGCGTGAAGCCACCAAGCCTGAGCAGCGCCACAAGCTGCACTAACGCCACCTTTGAAGCATCCGTCACGCGCGAGAACATGCTCTCCCCAAAAAACGCGCCGCCGATGCGCACGCCATAAAGCCCGCCGACCAGCGCGCCATCCTGCCAGACTTCGACGGAATGGGCGGCACCCATGCGATGCAGCGCGGTGAACAGGGTTTCGATTTCTTCATTGATCCAGGTATCGGCGCGCCCTGGCGCGGGTTCCGCGCAGCCCGCAATCACGCCGGCGAAATCCTGATCCGCCGTGACGGTAAAACGGTCAGACAACACAGTGCGGCGCAGCCGGCGCGACAGGTGAAACCCGTGATCGAGCGGCAATATCCCCCGCAGCGCCGGGTCCAACCAATGGAGCTTTTTGCTCTCTCGCCCTTCCGCCATGGGAAAAAGCCCGGCGCCATAGGCGCGCAGCATAAGCTCGGGCGTGATTTCAAGCGCGCGGCGGCTCATGCGCGCCACGCCTTATTGAGGCCGGCGGGGTTATTCTTCCTCATCCGCCGGAGCAATCGGGAGAGCGCTGGTTTCCTTATGCGTCACCAGCCCGACAAGGGTTTCTGTGCGCATCACGCCAGGCAAAGCGCGCAGCGTGCCATTGGTGAAACTATCCACCGCCGCCAAATCCGGCAGGCGCAGCTTCAATTGGTAAGACCAGCGCCCGGAAATGGCGTGGCATTCCAGTACAGCTTCTTCCTGCGACATGGCGGAAACAAAGCCTTGTTCGGCGCCCGATTGAAGCATGACAAAAACCCAGGCGAGCTGCGGGCAGCCCACCGCCGCCGGGTCCAGATCCGCCCGCCAACCGCGAATGGTGCCGCGTTCTTCCAACCGCTTCACGCGTTCCGCCGTGGCCGAGACGGAAAGCCCGGCCACCTTGGCGAGTTCCGCAAGCCCCGCCGAGCCATTGCCTTGCAGTTCCAGCAGGATATTCCGGTCTATATCGTCCATGGCGAGACTATATCCGGCAAAACTGCGGAATGGAATGAAAATCTTACCATTATTTCACGGTTTCTGCCGCGCCGGGTTGCACCTTTTTCTTGCCAAGAAGCCGGCTGAGGCGTCAGGCTGTAAGCTAAAGGAAAACCAGATGAAAACCACACGCCGAAGCCTGATCCTGTCCCCCGCGTTGCTTGCCAGCCCTGCCTTGGCCCAAGCGCCCTGGCCGCGCCGGCCCATCACCTTCATCGCGCCCGCCGCACCAGGCGGCGCCACGGATATCCTGGCCCGCGTCATGGCCCAGACCATGCAAGTAAGCCTCGGTCAACCTGTTGTGGTGGAAAATCGCGGCGGCGCCGCCGGCGTAATCGCGACAGAGGCAATCGCCGCCGCCCAGCCCGATGGTCATACCATCGGCATCGGCATGATCAGCACGCTGGCCGTGAACCCGCATATCTATCGCATGCGCGCGGATGTGATGAAGGATTTCGCGCATATCGGTATGATCGCCAAAGTGCCCATGGTGCTGCTGGCGCAGCATAACCTGGCGGCAGGTGGCCTTGCCGGCTTCATCGCCCGCGCCAAGGCGGCACCCGATACCATCACCTATGGCAGCGCCGGTGCTGGTTCCAATGTGCATATCGGCATGATTGCGTTCCTTGAGGCGGCGGGCATCAGAATGGTGCATGTGCCCTATCGCGGATCGGGGCCGATGGTGATTGATTTGGTCGCGGGCAATATCCAATCCGGCATGACCGGCACGCCCGCGGCACTCCCCGTGCTGCGTGCCGGGCGCGTGGCCGCCCTTGGCACCACGGCCAAGGAAAGGCTGGCGCAGACCCCCGATATCCCAGCCATTAGCGAAACCATTCCGGGGTTTGAGGCGATGCAGTGGTACGGCATTGTGGCGCCGTCCCGAGCGCCGCCCGAGGTTGTGGCGAAGCTCGCTGAAGCGACCAATGCCGCCTTGGCCAGCCCGGATGTGCTCGCACGTCTGGCGGATGAAGGCGCATTGCCCACCCCCATGGCGCCCGATGTGTTTCGCGCCTTTGTGGCGGCAGAGCTTGAGCGTTGGGGCGAGGTAGCGCGGCGGAATAATCTGAAGCCGAATGAGTAGGTAGCCGAAGACCCATCAAGCAGGGCATAATCCTGTACGTAATTGCAGGAGAGCCCCCACATGCCCGAAGGCCGCCTTGTTATCGGTAACAAGCGTTATTCATCCTGGTCCATGCGCGGCTGGCTGGCCGTGCATCTGGCCGGGCTGGATGTGGAAGAAGTCCTTGTTCCACTCGCAGGTGGGGGTGCGACCACGGCGCTGAAATCCGCAACGCCAACCGGCATGGTGCCCTATCTGGAACATCGCGGCGCGCGGGTTTGGGAAAGCCTGGCGATTTGCGAATACTGCGCTGAAATCGCGCCGCAGCTTTGGCCTGCGGATCGTGCGGCACGCGCCCATGCGCGGTCCATCGCGGCTGAAATGCATGCCGGGTTTCGCAATCTGCGCATGGCCATGCCAATGAACCTTGGCCGCAGCTTCCCCGGCCTTGGCCGCACGCCGGAATGCCTCGCCGATATCGCGCGGGTGGAGGCGATTTGGGCGGAGGCTATCGCGGCCCATGGCGGACCCTTTCTGATGGGCGCTGAATTCGGCGCGGCGGATGCGATGTATGCGCCCGTGGTCGCGCGATTCATCACCTGGCAGCCGGAGCTTTCCGCCACAACGCAGCGCTATATGGCGGCCATGCGCGCGCATCCGCTCGTCGCGCGCTGGTATGATGAAGCCGCCATCGAACCGGCAGAATGGTTGCTCGACCGCTATGAGAATCCAGCATGAATACCGCCCTGGCGCTTGACCATCTGGGCGTCGCTGCGCGTGACCTGGCGCCGATGTGCGCGGCCTATGAAAGGCTCGGCTTCACGCTTTCACCGATTGCGCAGCAAAGCGGGCGGCGGCGGCCTGATTTGCCGGTTGAGAAATACGGTTCCGGCAATCGCTGCGCCTTTCTGAAGCATGGCTATATCGAATTGATCGCGATCCTCGATCCTGCGCTATTCGACAATAACCTGAACGCCTTTTTGGCGCGCTATGCGGGCATCCATATCCTGGCACTCGCGATGTTGGATGAGGAGGCGAACCTTACGCGGCTACGCGCGGCGGGAATTGATATTCCAGGCGTTGCTTATCTGGAACGACCTGTGGAAGCGGGCGGGCCGATTGCGCGCTTTGCCCGGCTGCCCTTCCCGGACCCGCCGGAGGGCCGCGTGCAATTGATCCGGCATCTGACGCCTGAATTGGTCTGGCAGGATCGCTGGATGGACCACGCCAATCGCGCCGAGGTTTTGGAAGCCGCCATTCTATGCGCCGAAAACCCAGCCGAGACCGCCACGCGGCTTTCGCGTCTGGCCGGGCTACCGGTGGAACCTGACCCGGCGGGGGGCTTTCTGCTCCGCCTGCCAGGTGCGACGCGCGCAGCCGGCCCAAAGGCACCGGCGCTTGAAACCCGCGTGCGCGTACTGACGCCGGAAGCGCTGGCAAGCGTGCTGCCCGGTGTGATGCCCCCCGCCTCCCCCTTTATGGCGGGGATGGTGGTGCGGACTGCCGATGGCGCGGCCTCAGCCCGCCGCATCCTGGCCGGCATCCCAACGCGCGAAGCGCCTGAGGGCATCATGGTCCCGCCCGAATTTGCCGCCGGCGCGGCGCTGATTTTCACGTGAAACGCGCAGCCATCAGCCGAAGCCTGCGGGTTTATCACGCGCCAGGCCGGGCGGCGGCCTTGGATGGCTTCTACCGCCGCTTCCTTGGCGCCGGCGACCTTGCCTTTGATGTCGGCGCGCATGTTGGGGACCGGATGCTATGCTTCCGGCGCCTTGGCGCGCGGGTGGTGGCGGTGGAACCGCAAGCGGCCCTGGCCCGTGTGCTGCGGCTTTTGCTGCGTGGTGACCCCGGCGTGACGCTGGTTTCTCAATTGGTGGGCGCGCGGGCAGGCAAGGCAGAACTTCGCCTCAATACCGCCAACCCCACCGTGGCGACGGCAAGCACTGCCTTCATCGCCGCCGCTGAAGGGGCGCCGGGGTGGGAGGGGCAGGAATGGGACCAGGCGGAAATCCTGCCGGTGACGTCTCTGGATGCGCTGATCGCCGCCCATGGCATGCCGGCTTTCATCAAACTGGATATTGAAGGTTTTGAGGCCGAGGCGCTACGCGGCCTTTCCCGTCCGCCGCGCGCGCTTTCCTTCGAATTCACCACCATCCAGCGCGATGTGGCCGCGGAGTGCCTTGGGCTGCTGGCAGCACTTGGCTATCGGCACTTCCAGGCGAGCCTTGGAGAAAGCCTCAGCTTCGCCCTGCCCGCGCCCCGTGACGCGGCGGCGATGCAAGCCTGGATCGCCGCCCTGCCAGCGGAAGCCAATAGCGGCGATGTCTATGCGAGCCTTGAACCCGCGCGGCTGATGATCACCCCGCCTCAGCCGTGATGCGCGCCGCCGAGATCAAGCTCCGCCAGCGTTCCAGATCGGCCAGCAGGAATGAGCGAAACTCTTCAGGCGAGGAGCCCACCACCACCGCGCCCAAAGACCGCAGCCGCGCATTCAATTCCGGCTTGGCCAAGGCGGTGCGCACGGCGTTGTTCAAGCGCTCCACCACCGGGGCGGGCGTCTCAGCGGGCGCCACCAGCCCAACCCCCTGGATGTAGCGTTCAAACCCGCCAAAACCCGCTTCCGCCATGGTGGGCACATCCGGGAAATCCGGGTGGCGTTCCGCGGTGCTGACCGCCAGGCCGCGCAATTGGCCGCGCTGGATATGCTCGGCAATGCCGATCATGGGGTAGAACATGAAGGAAATGCGCCCGGACATGACCTCAGCCAGCGCCGGCGCATTGCCGCGGAAGGGCACGTGAGTCATTTCCGTCTGCGTCATCACGGCAAGCAAGGCGGCGGAAAGATGCGCCGAACCGCCATTGCCGGCGGAGCCATAAGTCACCGAACCAGGCCGCGCCTTGGCCGCCGCCACCACGGCGCCGATATTGGCATAAGGGGCATTTGTCGCCGTCACCGCAATCAGGGGCAGCGTCGCGATCAGTGAAACCGGCGTGAAATCCTCAAGCGGGCGATAGCGCGCATTGGGCAACAGGATTGAATTCACGCTGTGCGCGAGTGTGGTCACCAGCAGGCTTTGCCCATCTGGCGCATCGCGCATCACGCCTTCGGTTGCGATCAGGGAATTGGCGCCGGCGCGGTTTTCCACCACCACGGGCTGGCCGAGCAGCCCCTGCATTTCCTGCCCGAGCACGCGGGCGATCACATCGGTGGGGCCACCCGCAGCGAAGCCCACCACCAGCCGGATGGGCCGGCCCTGCTGCGCCCGGGCAGCACGCGGCAGCGTGGCAAGGCTTGAGAGCGCGAGCGCCCCAGCGGCGCGGCGGGTGAATATTCGTGTCATGGGGTTTCCTCGGCGGTTTTGTTTCTGGCCCCAGTGTTTTCCGCGCCACCGCTGCTGGTCAAGCGGGGGTGGGTGGCGGGATGACTCGGGCCGGCTTTGCGCTTAACATTGACCAAGTTTCAAGCTTGGAGGACGCAAGATGGGTGTTTTGACGCAGGAACAGAAGGATGCCTTCTGGCGCGATGGCTGCCTGGTGGTGCCCAATGCTGTCTCGCCCGATTTGCTTGCCAGGCTGCGGGCCGAGATCGCCGGCTGGGTGGACGAAAGCCGCGCCCATACCACGCCCTTTGGCCCGCCCTGCGTGGATGGCCGCCCGCGTTTTGACATGGGCAAGGAACATTCCGCCGAAAACCCTGCGCTCAGGCGGATCAATAACCCATCCGATATCTCGCCCGCCTATCTGGAAGCGATGCGCGATAGCGACATGACGGAAATGGTGGCCGAACTGATTGGCCCCGATGTGAAATTCCATCATTGCAAGATCAATTTGAAGCTGATGGGGGCGAAGACCGAGGTGCTGTATCATCAGGACTTCGCCTATACGCCGCACACCAATGACGACATCATCACCGCACTTCTGTTCCTGGATGATGTGGATGAAACCAATGGTGCGCTAACAATTGTGCCGGGTTCCCACAAGGGCCCGATGTATTCGCTGTTTGATGGGGAGCGTTTCACCGGCGCGGTATCGGACGCGGATGAAAAGGCGCTGCTGGCGCAGAGCATTCCCTGCTATGGTCCGGCGGGTTCGGTTTGCCTGATGCATACCAAGCTGGCGCATGGCTCCGCGCCGAATGCCGGCACCAAGCCGCGCGGGCTATATATTTGCGTCTATACCGCCGCCGATGCCGTGCCGCTGGCGCGCAACCCGATGCCGAGCACGCATGAGGGTGAGGTTATTCGCGGCAAGCCAGCGCGCTTTGCGCGGATTACGGAAACTCGCGTGGAGTTGCCGCAACAGCCGAAATCCGCGAGCTTCTTTACCGTGCAGGGTCAGGCTTCTGCGCAAGCGGCGGAGTGATCACGCCTCGCCCATAAGGTGCAAATCGAGGCTGCGCTCCGGCGCGCCTCGACGATGTTCGAATAGATAAATCTCCTGAAATTCCCCAAGCATCGGCACCGCTTCCTGCACCGGAATGCTGACGCTGCTTTGCGTCAGCGCAGCACGGATATGCGCGGGCATATTGTCCAGCGCCTCATCCTCATGCCGATAAAGCCCGCGCCCTTCCGGCACCAGGCGCAAAAAGAAGGCTTCCAAATCAGCCAACACTTCCGGATCGGCATTTGCTTGCACCAGCAAGGATGCGGAAGTGTGCCGGCACCAAATTGTCAGCAAGCCTTTTGAGACGCCCTGCGAAGCCACCCAGCCGCGCACATCATCCGTAATGGCATGAAGCCCTTGGCCGCTGGCGGTTTTCACCAGGCGGCCAAAGCGTTGCAGCATTATTCTACGTTTTCCGGCTCACGCTCCGCATCCCGATCTTCCTCGGGCTTGGGCAGTGCGGGCGGGGCGGCTTCCTGGCAATCGAAGGTCAGCGCGCCGTCGCGGAGCCCCACCTTCACCGATCCACCCTTGGCGAGTTTGCCAAACAGCAATTCCTCGGCCAGCGGCTTTTTCACATATTCCTGGATCACCCGCGCCAAGGGGCGCGCGCCATAAAGCGGGTCATAGCCACGCTCCGCCAGCCATTCCTTGGCAGCCGAGGAAAGTTCAATCGTCACATTCCGGTCAGCAAGCTGCGCTTCCAATTGCATGACGAATTTCTCGACAACCTGCGCCACAATCTCCGGCGACAGGCCTGCAAAGGTCACCACTGCATCCAGGCGATTGCGGAATTCCGGCGTGAACATCCGCTTGATCGCTTCCTCATCCTCACCCACGCGGGCGGCACGTTCAAAGCCAATGGCGGGCTTCGCCATATCGGAAGCGCCGGCATTGGTGGTCATGATCAGGATCACATTGCGGAAATCCACATTCTTGCCGTTGTGGTCCGTCAGCTTCCCGTGATCCATCACCTGCAACAGGATATTGTACAAATCCTGATGAGCCTTTTCGATTTCATCAAGCAACAATACCGCATGCGGGTGCTGATCAATCGCATCGGTCAAAAGCCCGCCCTGATCGAAGCCGACATAGCCAGGCGGCGCACCAATCAGGCGTGAGACGCTATGGCGTTCCATATATTCGGACATGTCGAAGCGGATCAGTTCAATGCCAAGCGTCTTCGCCAATTGCTTGGCGACTTCCGTCTTGCCAACGCCTGTGGGACCTGAGAACAGATAATTGCCGATCGGCTTTTCCGCATCGCGCAGCCCGGCGCGGGAAAGCTTGATGGCACTGGCCAGCGCTTCAATCGCCTTTTCCTGGCCAAACACCATCGCCTTCAAATCGCGTTCCAGATTCTTCAGCGTTTCCCGATCATCGGTGGAAACCGATTTCGGCGGGATGCGCGCGATCTTGGCGACAATGTCTTCCACATCCTTCAGCGTCACGGTCTTGCGGCGCTTGTTCTCAGGCAGCAGCATGCGCGATGCGCCGACCTCATCAATCACGTCAATCGCCTTATCGGGCAGCTTGCGGTCATGGATGTATTTCGCGGAAAGCTCCACCGCGGCGCGGATTGCTTCCGGCGTATAGCGCACCTTATGGTGCTTTTCGTAATTGGTCTTGAGACCCTGCAGGATCTTCACCGCATCTTCAAGCGATGGCTCATTCACATCAATCTTCTGGAAGCGCCGCACCAAAGCGCGGTCTTTTTCAAAATGCGTGCGGTATTCCTTATAGGTGGTGGAACCGATGCAGCGGATAGTGCCCTGCGACAAGGCGGGCTTCAGCAGGTTGGAAGCATCCATCGCCCCGCCTGAGGTTGCCCCCGCGCCGATCACGGTATGAATTTCATCAATGAAAAGCACGGAACCGGGCTGCGCTTCCAATTCCGTCACCACGGCCTTCAGGCGCTCTTCGAAATCGCCGCGATAGCGCGTGCCGGCCAAAAGGCTGCCCATATCCAGCGAATAGATGGTGGATTTCGCCAGCACTTCCGGCACATCACCTTCCACAATGCGCTTGGCCAGCCCTTCCGCAATCGCGGTTTTGCCCACGCCAGGATCGCCGACATAAAGCGGGTTGTTCTTGGTGCGGCGGCACAGGATTTGGATGGTGCGTTCAATTTCCTGATCACGGCCAATCAGCGGGTCAATCTTGCCCTGTTCGGCCTTCTTGTTCAGGTTCACGCAGTAATTCGCGAGTGCATCCTGGCCTCGCGGCGCGCCGCGGCCCTTTTCTTCGCGTTCCTGGCCCTGATCCTCGTTATTGGTGCCATCGCCCTTCGCCGCGCGGGGCTGCGAACGCCCGGGCGCCTTGGCAATGCCATGGCTGATGAAGTTCACCGCATCCAGCCGAGTCATGTCCTGCAATTGCAGGAAATAAACGGCGTGGGATTCGCGTTCAGAAAACAGCGCGACAAGCACATTGGCGCCGGTCACTTCATCGCGGCCAGAGGATTGCACATGAATGGCGGCGCGCTGCACCACGCGCTGAAAGCCGGCGGTGGGCTTGGGATCGCCGCCGCGTTCCGTCACCAGCCCGGCCAGATCCTTATCCAGAAACTCGGTCAGGTCGCGCTTGAGCTTTTCAACATCCACACCGCAGGCACGCAGCACGCCCGTTGCATCGGCATCATCGCCAAGCGCCAGCAGCAGATGTTCCAGCGTTGCGTATTCATGTCGGCGCTCACCAGCCAAGGCCAGGGCGCGATGCAGCGTCTGTTCTAGATTACGGGACAACATGATCAACGACGCTCCATCTTGGCCGGATGTCCTGGCGTTGCAGGACCATCTGGCCGATTTCCACACTCAATTTAGGCGCCCTCCTGGGATTCTGCGACCCCCTGCTTCAATCCTTCTCGATGGTGCATTGTAGCGGATGTTGGTTCTGGCGGGCCAGATCCATCACCTGCGTTACCTTGGTTTCTGCGATTTCATAGGTGAAGACACCGCAGACCCCGACACCACGGCGATGCACATGCAGCATGATGCGCGTCGCCTCCTCACGATTTTTCTGGAAAAACCTCTCCAAGACGTGAACGACGAATTCCATCGGCGTGTAATCATCGTTCAGCATCAATACCTTGTACATGGCCGGCTTCTTGGTGCGCGGGCGCGCCTTGACCACGATGCCCGTCTGCGGCCCTTCACCACCACCTTGCCCGTCATTCGGGCGCTTATCCTGATCGCTCATGCTCTCGGTTCAGTCTTCCAGGGCGCGGACTACCACGCCGCGCTACCTGTAGAATATGGAGCGAATGGCAGAAGGTGAAGCCCCGGTTGCATTCAAGGCAAGATTCTTTCGCGAAGACGCCGGGCTATTCAAGGCAAAAAAATAGCGTGACCCATTGATATGGATCACGCCATTTGCCGGCTACCCCCCGATGGGGAGGAGGGGGGGGAGGGGGGCAGCCAAGCCAGAACGGGGCAGAAGCCCCGTTTTAGTGTGAATCCCGCTCACTTGCGTTCGCCGGATACACCCTCAAGTCTCGTTTGGTCGCATTTTCCGAGTCGCCAAGTGAAACCACTTGGCTTGAAAATGCTCCAATTCAGGCCGCCAGCGGCTTCGCCAGCTTTTCCATCGCCACCGTCATGCGCGCATTCACGGGGGCCAGGGCGCTTTCGGCGAGCTTCACGGAAGCTTCCTGAAGCTTGGTGCCTTCGGCGACCATCTTTTCCAGCGCGGCCTTGGCGAACTTCGCCTGCAGCTCAGCGGCTTCATTCACGCTCTTCACGCCGGACAGCGCCTTGGCGCCTTCCATGGCGTGGTCGGTCAGGCCCTGCGCCAGCGCCATATACTGGCGGGCGAGGTCCTGAGAGCCCGAGGCCCAGGTCTGGGCAGCCTTGGTGAAGGCCTCCACATTGCCGCGGCCGAATTCGGCGGCTTCTTCCGCCGCCTTGAAGATGCTTTCGGCACCCTTGGTCATCTGATCCATGTTCTTCTCCATTGCTACGCGGGCCTGCGCCGCACCGTCATTCATCACTTTTTGAGCCTGTTCTGCAGCTTCCGCCGCCACCTTGCTCGCAACCTGGCTTTTGCTTTGTGCCATGATCTCAATCCTTTCCTTGCCTGTCCGGGGCGCAGCAGCCCGGGCCTTATGTGCCGCCCGGGAGGGCCGAGGAGATTTGCTGCGCTGCAACATGAGCAGCTTCTACGCGCGATGCTGGGGCGATTGCAAGGAAATTTTTGCACTGCACAAAAATTTTTGAGAAGGGAACCGGAGCGGGGTATGAGAGCTTTTCGGGTGATGACTCAAGCGAATTTGTTAAGCCCCTGATCAAATGAGGATTTCGGTATTTTTTGCTGGACGGGGCGTCGCTGAAGGGCTATGAAGGCCCCAGGGGAAGACAGGTGTGCGGCGGTGACGCCTCGCGCCATCAGGGGGTTTGCGCTGAATGAGGATTCGCCGCCAAGGCCTGGGGAGCCTTGCCGTTCGATTCGCTGTGCTGGTCTTGGGCGCTGCGCTTGCGGCCCTGCCTTGGCGCGCCGCCGAAGCGCAGATTGGCAGCGCGCGCTATTCCGCCATTGTCATGGAAGCCCGCACCGGGACCATTTTGATTGACGCTGGTGCGGATGAACCGCGCTTCCCGGCATCGCTCACCAAAATGATGACCCTCTACATGCTGTTTGAGGCGCTGCGCGATGGCCGTACTCAACTCAATAGCCGCGTGGTGATGAGCGAGGAAGCCGCTTCCCGCCCGCCTTCAAAGCTCGGCATTCCGCCTGGCGGTGGCCTGACGGTGGAACAGGCGATCCTCGCGCTGGTCACCAAAAGCGCCAATGATGTGGCCGCGGCAGTTGGCGAGCATATTGGCGGTTCAGAGGAACGCTTCGCGCAAATGATGACGATGCGCGCGCGCAGCCTTGGCATGACGCAAACGCGCTTTCGCAATGCCTCTGGCCTGCCGGATTGGGAACAGGTGACGACAGCGCGGGATATGGCGACCCTTGGTCGGCGCCTATTCACGGATTTCCCCAACCGCTACCATTATTTCGGCACGGTGCATTTCGCCTGGGGGCGGGCGCAGATCCGTAATCATAACCGCATGCTCGGAGATTATGATGGTGCGGATGGCATCAAGACCGGCTTCATCAATGCGTCCGGCTTCAATATCGTGACCTCGGCGCAGCGCGATGGGGTGCGGCTAGTGGGTGCCACCTTTGGCGGTTCCTCCTGGGTGGAGCGAGATCGTCATATGGGCGCGCTGCTCGATCAGGGTTTTGCCCGCATGGGGATTGCGCCAAGGGCGCCTTCTTCCGTGATGGCCGCCGCCGCACCCGCACCCCGGCGCAATACGCCCGCCGCACGGCCCGTGGCGCAAAACAATCAGCGTCTGGCGCCGCCCGCCCAAGCGCAGCGTCGCCCGGAGCAGCAAGTGGCCAGCGCGCAAAATCGCCAAGGGCAGGTGGCTGTGCCGGTGCGCCAAACGCAGACCACTGCAACGCGACCGCCCCCAAGACCCGCAGCCCGCCCCGCTCAGCGCGTGGAACAGGGCAGCGCGGCCAATGGTGCGCAGCGCCAACAAACCGCAAACGCCACCCCCCGTCCGGCGCAAAGGTGACTCAGTCGCTCCAGGAAAGCCCGGCGCGCCGCATGCGTGCACGAACGTAAATCAGCCAAATGACTTGCAGCCCAAGCGCGGGCAAAAAGACCAGCGCCTTAAGCGCGGGATCAAGACCCAAAAAGGCCAAGGCAAGCACCCCATTGGCCAGCACAAATCCCCAATGCACGGCAGCCACGTGACGCACCCCAAGCCCGCTCCGTTGGGCCATTTGATACAAATGCGTCCGATGCGCCGCGGTGATATTGAGCCCCATGGCGGCCCGTCTGGCCAGGGTAAAGGCCGCATCGAAAAGCAAGCCGAACAATAGCAGCGGCACCAGCATGAAAGACACCTCCGCCGCATCAAACCGCGCTGCCGCCACCGCCAGGATCGCCACCATAAAACCCAGGAATTGGCTGCCGACATCGCCCATGAAAATCCGCGCCGGATGCAGGTTGAAAGGCAGAAAGCCAAGCAACCCGGCAGCCAGCATCATGGATGCCAGATAGACAAACCAGCCACCCTGATGTTCGGCAATGGCGCAAAGGATGAGCAGCGCGAGGAACACCGCCCCCCCCACCAGCCCATCCAGCCCATCCATGAAATTCATCGCATTGGTGCAGCCCAGAATCCAGAAAAGTGTCAGAACCGGCCCCAAAGCACCAAGCTGTATCGGCCCCAGGCCCGGCAGCGCGATCCGCTGCAATTCAAGCCCGCTTCCAATGGCCACCAGCGCCGCCAAAGCCTGCGCCGCCAGCTTCACCGCAAAGCGCAAATTCCACGCATCATCCCAAAGCGAGACCGCCGCAATCGCCAGCGCCGCGCCGATTACGCCAAGGAATTGCGGCCCCGGCAGGCGCGCATGTTCCGCCTGCCAATACAAAACCCCCATGCCAAGGGTGAAGGCCACCACAATGCCAAGCCCGCCGCCGCGTGGGGTTGGCCGGCTGTGGCTGGACCGCGCATTGGGGTGGTCCAAAATCGGAAAGGCGATCATCAGCCGCACCACCAGCGCGGAGACCAGCGCCAGCCCAAGGGCGACGGCCAAATGGATCAGGAAAGCGTCAAGGGTCATCTCGCGCGCCGCTATCGCCCGGCGCAGCGCCGGGCGCAACCTGCTGGCAGCCTTAGCGCCGTTGCAGGATTTCCGGATTGACCATCATGGCCGGATCAGGCGCGCCATCCAAGGCGGCCAGGATATTGCGTGCCGCCGCTTCCGCCATCCGCGCCGTGCCTTCTTCCGTGCTCGCCGCCGAATGCGGGCTGATGATGACATTGGGCATGCTGAACAGTGGATTGCCCGGCATTGCCGGTTCCACTTCCAGCACATCGGTGCCGAAGCCCATCAGCCGGCCCGCTTGCAGCGCCGCCACCACCGCTTCCTGCTTCACGATCGGGCCGCGCGCCGTATTCACCAGAATGGCGCCGGGCTTGAGTGCGGCGAAAGCCGCTTCATCCATCAAATGCCGTGTTTCAGGCATCAGCGGGCAATGCAGCGTCACCACATCCGCTTCCGCCAGCGCCTGCTTGAAATCCCGCGCCGGGATATGCCCGTCAGAGGCGATGCGCGCCGGATGATAGAGCGGGTCATGCACCATGACCTTCATGTGAAAGGCGCGCGCATAGGCCGCAACGCGTGACCCGATCCGCCCATAGCCCACCACCAGCACGGATTTGCTGGCCAAATCCACCATGCGCGGCCCATCTTTCGGCCACCAGCCGCCCTGCTTGATATGCGCATCCGAATCCACCGCGCGCCGCGCCACGCCCAGCATCAGCATCATGGCGTGCTCGGCGACCGAAAGATCATTCGTGCCATTCACCACCATGACCGCAATGCCGCGCTCGGTACAGGCAGGAATATCCACCGTGTCAAAGCCAACACCGATGCGTGACACCGCGCGCAGGCGTGGCGCGGCGGCGAGTGCGGCCGTATCCACGCGTTCAAGCCAGGCAACCAGGCCATCCGCATTGGCCAAGGCCGCGTGCAAGGCGGGCGCCGGCGGGTCGAACATTTCGATGGTTTCGACATCGGCGCGCGCCGCCAGTACCGCCGCCCCTGCGGGATGCAGGGGCCGGCCAAGGACAATGCGGTAAGGCATCAGTTCAGCTTCTCGATCTTGTTGGTTTCAACCACTTCGCGCCAGCGGGCGATTTCGGACCGCACATGGGCGGCAAAGCGCTCGGGCGGGCCGCCTTCGGGGCGCACGCCAAGATCGGCGAATTTGCGTCGCACTTCGGGATCGGCCACGGCTTCATTCAACAGGCGGCTGAGGCCCGCAATCACCGCATCCGGCGTGCCGCGCGGCGCCATGAAGCCAAACCAGGGTTCCACCACGATATCGGGTATGCCGGCTTCGGCGAAGGTCGGCACATCGGGCAGCGACGGGTCGCGTTCACGCCCCGTGACGGCGAGCGCGCGGATTTGCCCGGCGCGGATGGCTTGCACCTTGGTTGGGATGTTTTCCATCATCACCTGCACCTGGCCGGCCAGCAGCGCCTGCAAGGCGGGCGCGCCGCCCCGGAAGGGCACATGTACCAGCGTCAGGCCAAGCCGGCCATTCAGCAATTCAGGGATCAGATGGTTGGAAGACCCAAAGCCGGAGGAGCCATAATTCACCCGTCCGGGATTGGCCTTCACCCAGGCGATGAATTCCTGAAGGTTCTGCGCCGGGACGCTATTGTTCACCGCGACCGCATTCATGACACTGCCGGACCAGAAAACCGGGATCAAATCCCGTTCAATGTCATAGGGCATGCGGGCATAAATGGCGGGGTTGATCGCGCAATTGCCGATGGTGCAGGCGCCAAGCGTATAGCCATCCGGCGCGCTTTTCGCCGCCGCATCCATGCCGATATTGCCATTGGCGCCGGACCGGTTTTCCACCACCCAGGGATGCGGCGCGCTGCGGCTGACGCGATCTGCCAGGATGCGCCCGACAAGATCCGTGGACCCTCCCGGTGGGAAGGGCAGGATGATGCGCACCGGGCGTTCAGGCACCCAGCCCTGCGCAAGCGCAAGCCCGGGCAGGCAAAGGGCAACAAGGGTCAGGGCAATCCGGCGTAGCATGGAACCTCCTTTGGTTCGCCCCTAGAGGGGCGTTTCGGCTGAGTATCAGGCCTAATCGGCAGGGCTTCAAGCCGCGGGCGTTGCAAGCGCTTGCCAAGGGAAGCGGGATCGTCTTTTGCGGATGCTTGTATCGGGGGTGGCGCGGCATTGGAAAAGCAAAGGACAGGGCGGGGGATCGCGCTGATGGTGGTGGCCATGGGCGTGCTGCCACTTTTGGATGTATGCGCCAAATTCCTGGGGCAAGGCGGCATTCCGATCCTGCAAATCGTCTGGGCGCGGATGTTCTTCGGTGCGGTCTTCATCCTGCCCTTCGCCTGGCGCGCAGTAGGGCCGCGCGGATTGCTGCCGGATAGGCTTGGCTTTCACACGGCGCGTGCGGCGTTTCTGGTGGGGTCCACTGGCTTTTTCTTCGGCGCCATAAGTTTCATGCCGATTGCCGATAGCCTGGCGATTTTTTTCGTGCAGCCCTTGCTGATTACGGCATTGTCGCCGCTATTGCTGAAGGAACATGTCGGCCCGCGCCGCTGGGCGGCGGTGGCGATTGGCTTTTGCGGCACGCTGATCATCATCCGGCCTGGGTTTCAGGACTTCAACCCAGGCATGGCGTTGGCTTTCGCATCCGGCACCTGCATGGCGCTTTACATGCTGATCACGCGGCGGCTGGCGCGGGATGAAGACCCGCTGATGACGACCTTCCACACCAGCCTGATGGGTGCTGCGATGATGAGCCTGACGCTGCCCTTTTTGTGGCAGCCGCCCGATACTGTGGAATGGGGTTTGTTGCTGCTGCTGGCGGCCATTGCGGTGGCCGGGCATTTCCTGATTGCGCGCGCCTATACCATGGCGGAGGCATCGCTTCTGGCGCCTTTGGCCTATACCGAGATGATCATGGCAACCTTCGCCGGTTGGTGGTTCTTTGGCGAAATGCCCGATGGTTGGACGTTTGTGGGGGTGGCTATATTGATTGCCTGTGCAATCTACATTTCCGTGCGTGAAAGGGTGCGGCGCGTTGCTGTGGCGGGGTGAACGAAGAACGCCCAAGCGCCTGCTGCATGATGCCCGCCCGCGCTATAGCCGCGCCGCGCGTCGGCTGCTAATGTAAAATGCTCATTTGGCTAAAGAACAACAGGGGGTCTGGGATGAGGAGTAATCTTCGCAAGCTGGCGCTGGCCGCTGGCACGGCTGTCATCAGCCTTTCGGTGCAGGGCGCCATGGCGCAAAGTGTCACCATGGCGGTTGCCGCACCCGTGACCTCGCTTGATCCACATTACCATCAGCTTTCGCCCAATAATGCGGTCGCGGATACCATCTTCGACAAGCTGGTGAATACGGACGCCAAATCGAACAACCTGCCCGGCCTGGCGCTAAGCTGGCGCGCGGTTGAACCCAATGTCTGGGAATTCAAGCTGCGGCCCAATGTGCGATTCCATAATGGCAATCCTTTCACGGCCGAGGATGTGGCCTTCACGCTACAGCGCCTGCCCAATGTGCCCAATAGCCCTTCATCCTTCGCGGCTTATTCGCGGCCTATTCAGGCGATAGAAATTGTTGACCCGCTGACCATCCGCTTCCGCACCGCAGCCCCGCATCCGCTGATGCCCTTGGATATGACCAATGTCCGCATCCTGGACCGGGAGACGCATCAGAACGCGACGACCGAGGATTTCAATGCGGGCCGCGCGGCGATTGGCACCGGCCCTTACCGCGTGGTGTCGCATCGCAGCGGCGACCGTATCGAATTTGAACGCAACGACAATTACTGGGGTGATCGCGCAGCCTTCCAGCGCGTGATCTATCGCATGATCACCAATGATGCGGCGCGCACTGCCGCATTATTGGCCGGCGATGTGGAATTCATTGACCAGGTGCCGACATCGGATCTGGCGAAGCTCCGGCAGGATAACCGCATTGCGCTTTCTGAGACGGTTGGCTTGCGCTTGATCTTCCTCGGCCTTGATCACCTGCGCCCGGCCAATGAGAATTCGCCCTTCATTACGGATAATGAAGGCAAGCCGCTGGGCAGGAATCCTTTGCAGGATGTGCGCGTGCGCCGCGCGCTTTCCATCGCCATTGACCGCAAAGCCATTGTGGACCGCGTGATGGAAGGGGCTGCCGTGCCGGCAGGGCAATTCCTGCCCGAAGGTGTCTATACGCATGTGCCCGGCGTGACGCCGCCGCCTTTTGATCCTGATGGCGCGCGCCGCCTGCTGGCGGAAGCGGGCTATCCGCAGGGCTTTCGCATTCAGTTGAATGGCCCGAATGACCGCTATGTGAATGACGCGCGCATCATCCAGGCCGTGGGCCAGATGTGGACGCGCATTGGCGTGCGCACCACGGTGGAAGCACAGCCCTGGACAACTTTCGTTGGTCGTGCGGGCCGCGCCGATTTCTCGTCGCATTTGATCGGTTGGGGATCAAACCCTGACGGATCACATCCGTTGCGAAATATTTTGGCGACACAAACGCGCGAGAAGGGCTGGGGGTCTTCAAATCGGGGCCGCTATTCCAACCCCCGGTTGGATGCGCTGCTGGATCAATCACTGGTGGAACTGGATGAAGCCAAGCGCGTGCAGTTGGTGATAGAAGCGCAGCGCATCGCTGCCGAGGATGTGGCGGTGATCCCGCTGCATATTCAAACCAATATCTGGGGTATGCGCCGCCATTTGGCGCATGATGCCCGCAATGATGAGCTGACGCGCGCACAGGATGTGCGCCCGGCGGCGCGCTGAACCGGATAGGGGCAGATGACCGTCTATCTTGTCAGGCGCGTCTTGCAGGCACTGCTTGTTGTGCTGGCGATGTCGCTGATTGTCTTTATCGGCGTCTATGCCATTGGCGATCCGGTTGAAATCCTGATCAGCCCGGATGCGGACCAGATTGAACGTGAACGCGCCGTGCAGGCGCTTGGGCTCGATCTGCCGCTATGGCAGCAATATGCGGTGTTTCTGACCAAGGCCTTGCAGGGCGATTTGGGGCGGTCCTTCGTTTATAATGAACCGGCGCTGAAGTTGATTTTGCAGCGCATGCCGGCAACACTGGAACTTGCTTTCGGCGCGACGATTATCGCGCTGATCATTGGCCTGCCGCTGGGGCTTTATGCCGGGCTTAGGCCCGATGGCCGCTTCAGCCGCGTGATCATGGCCGGGTCCATCTTGGGCTTTTCCCTGCCCACCTTTTGGGTGGGGCTGATGTTGATCATGGTGTTTGCGGTCTATCTCGGCTGGCTGCCCTCCACCGGGCGGGGGGAAACAGGCACGCTATTTGGCCTGCAATGGTCCTTTCTGACCTGGGACGGCATTCGGCATATGACGATGCCCGCGATCAATCTTGCGCTGTTCAAGATTAGTCTGGTGATCCGTCTGACGCGTGCCGGTGTGCGCGAGACCATGTTGATGGATTACGTGAAATTCGCCCGCGCGAAAGGGCTTTCGCCGGCGCGCGTGACCTTCGTGCATGTGTTCAAGAATATCCTGATCCCGGTGGTGACCGTGGTGGGGCTGGAACTTGGCAGCACCATCGCCTTTTCGGTGGTGACAGAAAGCGTCTTCGCTTGGCCCGGCATGGGCAAGCTGATTATTGATTCGATCAATGTGCTCGATCGACCCGTGATCGTGGCCTATCTGATGATGATCGTGCTGATGTTCATCGCAATCAACCTGATTGTTGATCTGACCTATTCAATGCTTGACCCGCGCGTCCGGCTGGAGAGTAAAGGCACATGAGCGACGCTGTCCTCCCCGCTAAAATCGCCGATAAGGTGGAAACGCCTTTTCGGCGCTTCGTGTCCGAATTCTCGGAAAGCAAGGTGGCGTTGGGTGGGCTGGTGGTGTTCATCATCATCGCCTTACTCGCCATCTTCGCGCCCTGGATTACGCCGCAGAACCCCTATGATTTGGCTGAACTTGACATCATGGATGGGCGGATGGAACCCGGCACGGTGGGTGGTGCGGGTTTCACCTTCCTTTTGGGCACGGATGATCAGGGGCGCGATATGCTTTCCGGCATCATCTATGGCTTGCGGATTTCGCTGACCGTGGGTGCGGGTTCCGCGCTGATTGCCTGCCTGATTGGCGCATCGCTTGGTTTGCTGGCGGCCTATGCCGGTGGCAGGACCGATAGCGTGATAATGCGCCTGGTGGATTTGCAGCTTTCCTTCCCGACCATTCTGGCCGCACTCATGATCCTGGCCTTCCTTGGCAAGGGCATCATGAATGTGGTGATCGCGCTGGTGCTGGTGGAATGGGCCTATTATGCGCGCACGGTGCGTGGCACGGCGCTGGTGGAACGTCGGCGTGAGTATATTGAAGCGGCGCAATGTCTGGCCTTGCCAACGCATCGCGTGTTGTTCCGCCATTTGCTGCCCAATTGCCTGCCGCCGCTGATCGTGGTGGGCACCATGCAGGTGGCGCGTGCCATTGCGCTGGAAGCGACCCTTTCCTTCCTTGGGCTTGGTGTGCCTATTACGGAACCATCGCTCGGCCTGCTGATCGCCAATGGGTATGAATACATGCTTTCCGGCAAATACTGGATTTCCTTCTATCCCGGCATTGCGCTGTTGATCACGATTGTCTCCATCAATCTGGTCGGCGATCAATTGCGTGATGTGCTGAACCCGCGACTGAAGAAATAGGCACATGACGGCACCTACCCTCGAAGTTCGTGATCTGCAGACGCATTTCTTCACCCGCGCTGGCGTGGTGAAGGCGGTGGATGGCGTTTCTTTTTCTGTTGGCCGCGGCAAGGTGATGGGGCTTGTCGGCGAATCCGGTTCCGGCAAATCCGTCACGGGCTTTTCCATCATTGGCCTGGTTGATCCACCTGGGCGCATTGCGGGCGGTTCCATCCTGTTTCAGGGGCACGATCTGGCCAAACTATCCGAAGAAGAAATGCGCGATTTGCGGGGCAACCGCATCGCCATGATCTTCCAAGACCCGATGATGACGCTGAACCCTGTGCTGCGCATTGACACGCAGATGATCGAAACCGTTAAGGCACATAAGAAGGTCTCCACCGAGGAAGCGCGCCAGCGTGCGCGCGATACGCTTGGCATGGTGGGCATCCCATCCCCGGATGAAAGGCTGAAAGCCTATCCGCACCAGTTTTCGGGCGGGATGCGCCAGCGTGTGGCGATTGCCATCGCGCTATTGCATGAACCGCAATTGATTGTTGCCGATGAACCGACCACGGCCTTGGATGTAACCATTCAGGGGCAAATTTTGGCCGAGGTGCAAAAGCTCTGCGCCACCACCGGCACGTCCATGATCTGGATCACGCATGATCTTTCGGTGGTTGCTGGCCTCGCGGATGATATTGCGGTCATGTATGCCGGGCGCATCGTGGAAAAGGGCGCGGTCAGCGAAGTACTGGATAAGCCTTTGCATCCCTATACCCATGGGCTGATCGGCTCCGTCCCCAGCCGCAACAAGCGGGGTGAGGCGCTACGCCAAATTCCGGGCATGACGCCTTCATTGCTCAATCTGCCGCCTGGCTGTGCCTTTCGCGCGCGTTGCCCGCGTGCTTCCGAAGCCTGCCTTGCGGAGCCCGTGATGGCAGAGATTCTGCCTGGGCGAGAAGCGCGCTGCATCCACCCCCATCTTGACGCGTCGGAGGCCGCATGAACGCCGGGCCGATGCTGGAACTGCGCGACATCACGCGCCGTTTTGAAAAGAAGCTCGATTTCGCGGGTCGCATCGCGCAGCGCCTGGGCGCGCCGGTGCGCGAAGAAGTGGTGCATGCGGTTGACCGTGTGAACCTGACCGTCCGCAAGGGCGAGGTTGTCGGGCTGGTGGGAGAATCCGGCTGCGGCAAATCCACGCTTGGGCGCATGGTGGCTGGCATTCTGCCGCCGACCGAAGGCACCATTTTGCGCGATGGGCGCGACATCAAGGCGCTGACAGGCGCCGAGGCGCGGCAGATGAAGCTCCGCACCCAGATGATTTTCCAGGACCCTTACGCATCACTCAATCCGCGCATGCGTGTGCAGGATATTGTGGGTGAGGCGCCGCGTGTGCATGGGCTTTTGGACGGTGCGGCCTTTGATGATTATGTGGATGAGCAAATGCGCCGCGCGGGGTTGGACCCAACCTTCAAGCGGCGCTATCCGCATCAATTCTCAGGCGGGCAGCGCCAACGCATCGGTATTGCGCGCGCGCTGGCGGTGAAGCCGGATTTCATTGTTTGCGATGAGGCTGTGGCGGCGCTGGATGTTTCGATCCAGGCGCAAATCCTGAATCTGTTCATGCGCCTCAGGAAAGAACTGGATCTGACCTATCTTTTCATCAGCCATGATCTTGGCGTGGTGGAGCATCTGTCTGATCGCGTGGTGATCATGTATTTGGGCCGTGTGGTGGAAGAAGCGGATACGGAAACTGTCTTCCGCCGGCCAAATCACCCCTATACGCGGTCCTTGCTGGATTCCGTTCCGCGCATTGAAAACCGCAAGCGGGCGTTCTCCGTTGTGAAGGGTGAAATTCCGTCACCGCTCAATCCGCCCCCGGGCTGCCATTTCCATCCGCGTTGTCCACTCGCGATGGAACGCTGCCGGGTGGAGGTGCCGAAGCTGCGTGAAATCGCGCCTGGCCAGCGCAGCGCCTGCCATTTGAACGATCAATGATTTTGCGCTTCTTGATCGCCGCGCTGCTGCTGATTGGGCTCGCTGCTTGTGAAGGTAGCGGCAAGCGCGGTGGTTATGTTGGTGGTGGGGCCGGCGGCAATCGCTTGTCAAACTGAAGCGTCGGGTATTCGCGTGCGCGACGCTGCGTAAAAACTCGCCATCGCGAAAAGCGCAATCCCAAGCAGCAGCCAGGGCACGGGACCATAGCCGCCCGCTCCATCCCACACCAAGGCAAGCGCCAAGGGTGCTGCTGTGCGCGGCAAAACCGCAAAGGCGGAAAGCGCGCCGGATGTCGCGCCAAAGCCATCGCGGCCCATGATTTCCGCGACACCTGCCGCGCGCAGAATTGTCAGCAAGCCATCCGCCACTGCCCAGGCGATGATAAAGGCAATGGTCAGCGCGAGGTTATTTGGCGCGAGTGCGAATAGCGCCATGCCAATCGGCAGCAGCAACAAGGCAAAGCGCCCGACATGGCGCATGGCAACACCTCGGCCCAGCGTGAACAGCACCAGCCGCGCCGCCACCTGCCCCGGCCCATGCGCGGCGGCCAGCAGCAGGACGGTCGCCTCCGGCCAGCCGCGTTCACGCAGCAGCAATACCAGATGCGCGCCAAGCCCCGTGCCGATGAAGGCATGCGCGGCAAAGCAAAAGGCGAGCCCTAGAAACACCGGGTCGCGCAAGCGGCGCATTAAAGACACTGGCGCCGCGCTTTCCGCCAGGCGCTTCGGTGGCCCGGCATGGCGCAGCATATAGCCCGTAAGTATCGCAGAACCCGTTTGAATGGCAGCCAGAACCAGCAGCGCATCACGCCAGCCGAAAAGCCCAATCAACGCTTCCACCAAGGGAATGAAAATGGTGCCGGTAAAGCCCGTGATCAGCGTAATCGCGGTGATGCTGCGCGTCACATCACGCGCTTCCGCCACCACTACCGCCATGGCCGGCCCCCAAAGGCAGGTGGCATGCGCCGCACCCAGCAAAACCCAGATCACAACAAAGGCGATGGGGTGAGAGACAAAACTCCACGCCACCAGCAAAAGCGCGCCCAGCAGCGCGCCGCCCGTCATCATGCCGCGCGGCCCGTGCCGATCCTGCCAGCGCCCCGCCGGCACGGCGACCAGGCCCGAGACCAACAAGCCGCAGGTGAAAGCGCCCGAGATCAACACGCGAGACCAGCCAAGTTCGGCCTCCATCGGTGCGACCATCAATTGGAAGGGGGTGAAAAGGCAGCCCCAGCCGACAAGCTGCGTAATCGCCGTGCCCCAGAACAACAGGCGCGGCGCAATGCGCGGCGCGTCGCTCACACCGTGAATTGCTCGGCGATGATGCGTTCAGAAAGCCCGCGATCGGGGTCGAACATCAGGGTCAGTGAGACATCGCGCGCTTCGCGCACTTCAACGCGCGTCACATCACGTACTTCGGTGTAATCCGCGACCGCCGCGACAGGCCGCTTGTCCGGTTCCAGAATGTCGAAGACCACCGTCGCATCGGAAGGCAGCAGCGCCCCGCGCCAGCGCCGCGGGCGAAAGGCTGAAATCGGCGTCAGTGGCAGCAGATTCGCACTCAGCGGCACAATGGGCCCATGGGCGGAAAGATTATAGGCGGTGCTGCCGGCGGGCGTGCTCACCAAAATGCCATCGCAAATTAATTCCGGCAGACGTGCCTTGCCATCCACCAATATGCGTATCTTGGCGGCCTGCCGGCTTTCACGCAGCAGGGAGACTTCATTGATCGCCAGCGCTTCTACCGGCGCCCCATCCTGGCGCAGCGCCACCATGCGTAGCGGATGTAAAATGGCGGTTTGTGCGGCGGCAAGACGCGCCGGCAGATCATCTTCCCGATAATCATTCATCAGAAAGCCGACGCTGCCCCTGTTCATGCCATAAACCGGCAAGCCTCGGCGTAGGAAACGGTGAAGCGTTTCCAGCATGAAGCCATCGCCGCCAAGCGCCACCACCATATCCGCTTCGTCTTCGCTGGCGCTGCCATAACGCGCCACCAGCGCGGCGCGGGCCTTTTGTGCCTCGGTACTTTGCCCAGCCAGAATGGCTACATGGCGGGGCGCGAAGGCGTTCATGCGCGCTGCCAACCCGCAGCAGCGGCATGGTGTTCCAAAAGCGGCATGTCACGCCGCACGCGCGCCGTCAGCGCCTGGTCAATTCGCGCTGTCGCATGGCCTTTGCCGTCACTTGCTTTTGCCACCACATGGCCCCAGGGATCGGCAATCAGCGAATGGCCATAGACGCTGCGTTGCGCGCCGCGTTCTTCATATTGGCCGAAGGAAGCAGCGGCGATGATCCAGCATTGCGTATCAATCGCGCGCGCACGCAGCAGCGCTTCCCAATGATCCTTGCCGGTTTGCAGTGTGAAATTGGACGGCACCAGAATCGCTTCCGCCCCCATGGCACGCAGCGCCGAATAAAGTTCCGGAAAGCGAACATCATAGCAAATCGTGCAGGCAAAACGAATGCCGCCGGCTTCAAACAGCGCCAGATCGCGCCCGCCGCCATAAAGCGCGCTTTCCCGATAGCCCGTGCCATCGGGCGCGGTGATGTCGAACAGATGGATCTTGCGATAGCGCGCGATCTCCGCCCCATCCGGGCTGAAGACCAGCGTGGTGTTGAACAGCTTCTCGCCACCATTTTCGATGATTGAGCCACCATGCACGGTAATGCCGTGCCGGCGGGCCAGGCCGCGTAGCATTTCATAAGCCGGGCCACCTTCAGCGCCCGGTGCGGGCAGCACTTCGGCCGCTGCCATGCGGGCATCTCGCCCACCGCCCAGATTGGTCCAGGTTTCCGGCAGGCTGACCAGGCCGGGCCGATCCGCGGCCACCGCCGCTTCAATCAGCTTTTCGGCCTGCGCAAGGTTCGCCTCCTTGTCGCTGCCCTGGTTCATCTGGATCACGCTGACGCGCATCCGCTTCACTCCTGACCAATAAGGCCACCATCAAGCCGAGGCCGGGGCCAAGCCGCAAGGGGGGTCAGGGGCGCGGCCAGGGCAATCGCTTGAAAGTAGCAGGGATTCCCAAGTTCATCGTACGGTGATTCATGGACTACCTCGATTCTTTGAGGCTCCCCCATGTCTTCTGTATCGCTCCTCGATCATTTTTCTGCGCTCAAGGACCCGCGGCAGTCCTGGAAGGTGGTCTATCCCCTGCCGGAGATCATGCTGCTTGTTCT
>JADCGA010000022.1 GCA_020249265.1 Roseomonas sp. | reverse complement strand
GCCCCATTCGAGCCTTGACCGGCAGACGCCGGACGAGGCCTATTTCAACGTGCGGCCATCAATCCCGATGGCGGCCTAACCAAGGCAGGAAGCCACTTAGGAAACGCCCAGGAAATGTTCAAATAAACCGAGCCAGTTCTTTCTATTTGGCGCCGGCGCATTTTGCGCTGAGTAACATCGCCTTGATAAGGCTAAAACTGGCTCGCTTCCATAGTCTTAATGATCCGTTTGAAATGTTGGCTGTAGACGTTGTCTCTCGTGACCTACGTGTTGGAATTCGCGCAAAAAAATCTGCTATTGATAAGTCAGAAGGAATTTTGTGCTTTTCCAAACATTGGAAGAATCCTTTGCTTTGGAGCAATTACGCCGATAAGCATCGAGGTATAGCGCTTGGTTTTGACGTACCGGATTCTTCTCTGAAACCCGTGAGATATGTCGCTCGCATGGACAAGATAAACCTACTTTCAGAGGACATACCGCAGGAGAAATTTGATGTCTTTTTGGAGCGGCTTCGATACACAAAATTCGTGGATTGGAAGTATGAGGATGAAGTTAGGCAGTTTTTCGATTTACGCTCTTTGACAGAGCAGGCTGGACTTTATTTTGTGCCTTTCTCGCAAGACTTATTGCTTCGTGAAGTTATCTTGGGTCCGCATTGTGATATGCCTATTGAGGCGATTCGATCGCTTGTGGAGCCGCATCAGCCTCGAGTTTTTGTTTGTAAGGCGCGTATAGCCTACACGGATTTTCGGGTTACAAAAGATCGTTCATTTCGCAAAAAAATGAGAGAATAAAAAATTTTTGTCGATGACCAAGGTTAATTTTATTTTTCTACCGAAAATCCCGGCTCGTGGGCAGTTTCGCCCGCGGCGTACGGCGGTCATCCTGCGGGCACACAACTTCGTCAGCACGGCCCAGCGCGGCAGCGGCCCAAACGCTGCCGGCTTCACGCAATAATCCTTCCAGCAGATCGGAACGATCAATCAGCCGCCGTGCAATCACATGGATGATCGGCACTTTAGCATGGCGATCCTCTCGCTCCACCCGGCCTTCCACTTCCAAAAGCCGCTCAGCAAAGATGCCACCACCCGGCGGGGACATATTGCATACAAACCTAACCTTATTGTATTAAGAATTGTTATGCTTTGAACGGTGTCCCCCATGACCACAGCCTGGGAACAGGCCTATCTGGCGCTGCGTCGCTGCCTGGCGGATGGCACCTTTCCGCCGGGCGCGCATTTGCGTGAGGAGGATTTGGCAGCCCAGCTTGGCGTGAGCCGAACGCCCATCCGGGAAGCGCTACGTCGCCTTGATGCCGAGGGCTGGTTGCGTGTTGTACCCAATCAGGGGGCTTTCGCGGCTGAATGGTCGCTGCCGGAAATGATCGAGATTTTCGACCTGCGCGCCATGCTGGAAGCCCATGCGGCTGAGCATGCGGCCATGGCGCCCACCCCGCAGGGGCTGGCGGCGCTGCGGGCAGCTTGTGAGGCAGGGGAAGCGGCCATGCCCGGCGCAGACCTCGCAGCGATTGAACAGATTTCAGAGGCCAATGTGCGCTTCCACCAGACGCTGTGGGAAATGAGCTGCCAGCACCGCACCCGTGCCAGCCTGATCAGCCTCGCCGTGCCACCCATGATCCTGCGCAATTTCCGCAAATTCAGCGACGCCAATCTGCGCCGCAGCCTGGCACAGCACCGCGAAATGACCGAGGCGATTGCCGCACGCAACCCATCCTGGGCGGGCGCGGTCATGCGCGCGCATGTCGAAGCGGGCAAGGCTGTCTTCCTCGCCGCCGCGCAGCACGCGGGGCAGGAGGCTGCATGACAGACAATATGCATGCATCTTGTATGCAATCAGCCTTTCCGACCATCGCCTCTGCCCAGAAGGCCATGGCTGAGGGCTGGGCCAAGGCGGCCGATATTCTGGAAGCCTGTCTGGGGCGGATCGCTGCCCTGAATGGCTCGCTGCATGCCGTGCATCATTTGGATGAAGCGGGCGCGCGGGCCATGTGCAATCCCGGCCCGCTGGCGGGAATTCCCTGGGGCATCAAGGACAATTTTGATGTTGCCGGTCTGCCCTGCACCGCCAATTCCAGGCTGCGTGCCGGGCGGATCGCCACCACGGATGCGCCTATCGTCAGCATGTTGCGCAAGACTGGGGCGCCTTTGCTCGGTAAGCTCGCCACTTGGGAATATGGCACGGGCACTGGGGCCGAGCATTTCGATTTGCCCAACCCGCCCGCGCGCAATCCTTGGGATACGGCGCGCTTCACGGGCGGTTCTTCCACCGGTGCTGGTGTCGCTGTTGCGACCGGCATGGCGCTTTTTGCGATTGGTTCAGACACGACCGGTTCTGTTCGTCTGCCAGCGGGGGCCACGGGATGCTGCGGCGTGCTGATGACGCCAGGCGTGCTGCCCATGGAAGGTGGCTTGCCGAACACTTATTCCATGGATCGCCCCGGCCCCATCACTTGGACCGCCGAGGATGCCGCGATTGTGCTTGATGCCATGCTGGGTTCGCAATTGCGCAGCGCCGGCGGCGCGGGTGCAAAGGGGCTGAGGGTAGCTGTGGTACGCGATCCCGGCCCAGGATTGCCTGCCGCCAATGCAGAACTTGCCGCCGCTTTCGAAGCCGGGCTTTCTGTTCTTTCGCGGCTTGGTGCGCGTATCACCGAAGCAAAGCTGCCCTGGCCGGCTTCCACCTGCCTGGATGCGGCGCGAGTGATTGGTGCGGCTGAATCCGCCTCCATCCATGAAGATGAATTACGCAAGACGCCGGAATTGATGGGTGCTGCGCTCCGCGACAAATTGCTTGCCGGTATGGGTGTAAGCGCGGTGGATTATATGGCTGCGCAGCGCCTGCGCCGTGCCTTTACCGATGCGATGGAAAGCTTTTGGGAAGCGCATGATGTGGTGCTGTGCTTCGGCACGTTGCATCTGCCACCGCGCCTGGGGGTGGAACCAGAATCCTCAGCCTACACCATGGAAACCATGCTGACGCCCGCAAGCCTCGCGGGGCTGCCGGCGCTCGTGCAATGCACGGGCTTTTCGGAAGCCGGGCTGCCGCTGCATTGGCAGATCATGACGCGCCAGGGCAATGAGGCCGCGATGTTCCGCGCCGCCATGGCCTTCGAGGCTGCAACCGATTGGCGCAGCAGGAGGCCGGCATGATTCCTTCGAAATACGACGCACGCGCGGCAGAACTGGCAAAAGGCATATCGGCCATCGCAGCGCGCCTGCCGCGCGATTGGCCAAAGGAGCATCCGCCGGCGAACCCCGCCTGCGAAGCAACAATACCATCAGTAAAATCGGGAGAGCAAAAGAATGGCTGAGACAGAAACGGCGCCGGGTTTTGGTCGGCGTGCCTGGATGGGCGGCGCCGCGGCGCTGGCCTTTGGTGCCGGCTTTGGTGTGCCGGTGATGGCGCAAGGGGCGCGCACGCTCCGTGTGCGTTTCGGGTCTGACATTTCCGTGCTGGATCCGGCGCGGATTTTTCAGATCGAAAATCAATCCATTGCGGGGCATGTCTATAGCGGCTTGGTGCAGTATGATCAGCGCACCAATGAAATCGTGCCTGATCTTTCTACGGGGCATGAGGTTTCCGCCGATGGTACGGTTTGGACCTTCCGGCTGCGGCCCAATGTCACCTGGCATAAGAATTATGGTGCCTTCACATCGGATGATGTCAAATTCTCCTTTGAGCGCGTGCTGGATCCCGCAACGGGTAGTCTCTATCGCGGGCAGCTTGCCGGCCTCAAGGAAATCCAGACGCCCGATCCGCTGACGGTGCGCCTGGTATTGGAAGCGCCCAATTCCGGCTTCCTGCACAAGCTTTGCGCCTTCAACCAGGGCTGGATCGTCTCTCGCCGTGCGGTGACTGAAATCGGTGAGCGTTACACCATGAACCCGATCGGCACCGGGCCCTTCATGTTTGATCGTTGGACGACGGGCAATGAAGTACGGCTGGTGGCCAACCCGGCCTATTTCGGCGGTGCGCCGGCGCTGACAGACATCATCTTCCGCGTGGTGCGCGATGAAACGGCTGCCTCGATTGCGCTGGAAAACCGCGAATTGGATGTGTTCTTCGCCCTGCAATCACCCGATGTGATTGAACGGCTGCGCCGCGCCACTGGGGTGACCTTGCTGGACCGCCCAGCCAATAATACCGCCAATCTGGTGCTGAATACCACGGCTGGTCCCTTGGCGAATGTGCGCGTACGCCGCGCCATGATCCACGCGCTTAACCGCAAGGCGCTGATTGATGGCTTTTTCCGCGGGACGAAGTTCGAAGCGACCAGCGTGCTGACCTCCACCTTCCAGGAATTCAGCGATGAGGGCGTGCCGCGCTATCCTTATGATCCTGATCGTGCGCGCGCCCTGTTGCGCGAAGCGGGCGTTTCCAATTTCCGCTTTGAAATCACTACGGTCGGCCTGAACCCCTTTGATCGTTTCCCGGTGCCGCTCGCGAATGATTTGCAGCAGGTCGGCATTCAGGCAACGGTGCGCGTACTGGAACGCGGCGCCTATGTGCAGGCGCGGTCTTCGGGCAATCTGCAATCCTGCATCACGGCGGTTGTTGGCCCGCCAGATCCGGATAGCCCGCTTGTCACGCTGTATCACACGCGTTCCCACCCGCCGGGGCTGAATACATCGCGCTATGATCGCGCGGATGCGCTGCTGGCGGAAGCGGCGCGTGCGCCTGATCTGGCGGGTCGCAAGGCTGTTTATAATCGCCTGCTGCGCCAGACCATGGAAGATGTGCCGGTGATTCCGCTTTACGCGGACAGGCTTTTCATCGCGCATGGGCCGAATGTGCAGGGCTTTGTGCAGAACAGCCTGTTCACGGTGAATGCGTCACCGGTATCGCTGCGCGGGGCCTGATGATCCGTTATCTCGCCCGCTGCGCGGCACAATTTGCTGTCGCGCTGGTTGGGATCGTCACGGTGGCATTCTTTCTGATGCGTGCCATTCCGGGCGATCCCGCGCTTTACATGCTGGGCGATTTCGCAACTGCCGAGGCGCTGGCCACGTTACGCGCGCGCCTTGGTTTGGACCTGCCGGTTTGGCAGCAATATGGCGTGTTTCTGTTGCGCGCGGCGCAGGGCGATATGGGTGTTTCCGTTGTGACCGGGCAATCCGCCTTGGCCGAGATCTGGGCCGCGGTGCCGCCTTCTGCCACGCTTGCCGTAGCGGGTATGGCGATTGCCATTTGCTTTGGCGTGCCTTTGGGCATTATCGCCGCGGTGCGCCAGGGCAGCGCGGTTGATCTTGCCGTGATGTTGCTGGCCTTGGGGGGTATTTCCTTTCCGGTCTTCTGGTTGGGCTTGGTTGCGATCCTCACTCTCTCGCATGCGCTTGGGATCTTCCCGGCGCTGGGTGCGACGAGTGAACCAGGCTTCTGGAAAGGCTTGCATCATTTGGCGCTGCCTGCGCTGGTTTTGGGGCTTTCGGTGGCGGCCTATATCGCGCGGCTGACGCGCTCTGCCATGCTGGAAATCCTGGGCCAGGATTTCATTCGTGTGGCGCGCGCCATGGGGGTGCCGGAACGGCGTATTGTCTGGCACTTGGCTTTTCGCAATGCGCTGATCCCCGTGCTGGCCGTGATTGGCGTGACCTTCGCGTGGTCCTTGGGCAATGCGATTTTGGTGGAGGCAGTGTTCAGCCGACCGGGCCTAGGTTCCACCATTCTAAAGGCGATTTTGTCGCGCGATTACCAGCTGGTGCAGGCGGGTGTTCTGGTGTTGGCGGCGGCGGTGGTGCTGCTGAATACTGCGCTTGACCTGATTTATGGCGCGATAGACCCAAGGCTTCGGCGCACATGACAGCCAGGACAGAGGCCGAGGAAGCGCTGGAAGACAATGCCGCGCGCAAGCGCGCGACAGTCAGGCGCTATCTGCGCCATCCCAGTTTCATGATCGGGGCGATTGGCATTGGCTTGCTGCTTCTGGTGGCGCTTTTTGCGCCTTGGATTTCACCCCATTCGCCGACGCGCACCGATTTGATGAATACGCTTGCGCAGCCTTCAGCAACCTATTGGCTGGGGACGGATCAGTTTGGCCGTTGCGTGCTTTCCCGCCTGATCCATGGCGCACAGGTTTCGCTGCAAGTCGGGTTTTTTGTTGTGCTGATCTCGCTTTCTGCCGGCACGCTGCTGGGCGCCGTTGCGGGCTATGCGGGGGGCTTTGTGGAACGCGCGCTGGTCGCGATTATTGATATCTTGCTGGCCTTCCCATCCTTCCTTTTGGCGCTGGCGCTGGTGGCGGCACGAGGCAACACGCTCGACTCCATCATCATCGCCGTTGCCATTGCCTATACGCCGCGAGTGGCGGCGGTGATGCGTTCGGTCGTGCTGACCATCCGTCCGCGGCCTTTCATTGAAGCATCACGCGCCATCGGGCTTTCCACCTGGAAAATCATCATCCGCCATGTGATTCCGAATGCGCTGCCGCCCGTGATTGTGGTGGCAACCGTCAGCGCTGCCACGGCCATTCTGGCGGAGGCAGGGCTTTCATTTCTTGGGCTTGGCGTGCAGCCGCCCACGCCAACCTGGGGCAATGTGATTGCGGAAGGCCAAACCGCCATCACCACCAATCCGCTGATTTCGCTCTCTGCCGGGCTTTGCATCGCCTTTACCGTGATTGTGCTGAATCTGTTGGGCGATGGGCTGCGCGATACGTTGGACCCGCAAATGCGCCGCAATACGGGCAAGCTGCTATGAGTACGATGTTCGAATTGCGGAACCTGACTGCCGCAGTGCCGGGCGAGGCTGGGCCGGTGCGTCTGGTTGAGGATGTGTCACTTCATGTGCGCGCGGGCGAAACGCTGGCCATTGTGGGTGAAAGCGGCTCCGGCAAGACAGTGACCTTCACTTCGGCGCTTGGCCTTTTGCCAAAGCCAGGCCGCGTGATTGCCGGCCAGGCGCTGCTGGAAGGTGAGGATTTGTTGCAGCTCTCGCCGGAGGATTTGCGCCGGCGCCGCGGCGCGCGGATTGGCATGGTCTTCCAGGACCCGCTGACGGGGCTGAACCCGGTCTTTCGGATTGGTGATCAGATCAGCGAAGTTTTGCGCGCCCATCCGCCGATTTCCCGCGCGGAGGCACGTGAAAGGGCCATCGCGCTTCTCGCGCGGGTACAAATCCCTGACCCGGCGCGGCGCGTGGATGATTATCCGCATCAATTCTCCGGCGGCATGCGCCAGCGTGTGCTGATCGCCATGGCCATCGCACTTGGGCCGCGCGTATTGATCGCCGATGAACCGACCACCGCGCTGGATGTGACAGTGCAGGCACAGATTCTCGATCTGCTTACGGATTTGCGGCAGGCGGATGGCATGGCGATGGTGCTGATCACGCATGATCTTGGCGTGGTGGCGCGGCAGGCGGATCGGGTTGCCGTGATGTATGCGGGGCGCGTCGTTGAGACCGGCCTTGTCGAGGAAGTCTTCCGTGCGCCCCGACATCCCTACACAATCTCATTGTTTCGTAGCATCCCTGATCTTGAATCGCCCGCCGGGGCAAAGCTTGCGCCGATTTCCGGCGCACCGCCTGATCCTGCGCGGCGCCCTGCGGGTTGCGCCTTTGCGCCGCGCTGTTTTGCGGTTGAGGAAAGCGCGGGCTGTTTGCGTGACCGTCCGGCGCTGAATGATGCTCCCCATGCGGTGGCGTGTCACCGCGCGGAGTTGCTGGGGGCGACGTCATGACCGCGCTTCTGGAAGTTGAAGACCTACGCAAGAATTTTGGCGGGGGCGCCAGCCTGCTTGGCGCCAAGCGCGCCATGACACGCGCGGTGGATGGTGTTTCCTTCACCCTCGCCGCCGGTGAGACTCTGGGCCTGGTGGGGGAAACCGGCAGCGGCAAATCGACGCTTGGCCGCCTGGTGTTGCGCCTGATTGAACCAAGCGGCGGCCGCCTACACTTTGAAGGGCAGGATGTGCTGCGCGCTTCTGCCAGCGAATTGCGCGCCATGCGCCCGCGCATGCAAATGGTGTTTCAGGACCCCTATGGTTCGCTCGATCCGCGCATGACGGCGGGACAAATCATCGCTGAACCTATGAAAACCCAGGGCATGTCGCGCGCCGAGGCGCGTGAACGTGTTGCCGCTTTATTGTCCCTAGTTGGGCTGCGGGCGGCCATGGCGGGGCGCTATCCGCATGAGTTTTCCGGCGGGCAACGCCAACGCATCGGCATTGCGCGCGCCATTGCGCTTGATCCCGCGCTGGTGGTGTTGGATGAACCGGTCTCGGCGCTCGATGTATCCGTGCAGGCGCAAATCCTCAATCTTCTGGCGGAAATCCAGGCACGCTCATCGGTTTCATACCTGTTCATCGCACATGATCTGGCCGTGGTGCGGCATGTCAGTGATCGCGTCGCGGTGATGTATCTGGGGCGCATTGTGGAAATCGCGCCGCGTGACGCGCTGTATCGCACGCCACGCCATCCCTATACGGTTTCGCTGCTTTCCGCCGTGCCGCATGCGGATCCAATCCGCGAGAGAACGCGCGAACGCATCCGCCCGATTGGGGAGATCGGCTCGGCCGCCGCCTTGCCCACCGGCTGTCGGTTTCACCCGCGTTGCCCGCGCGCGCGCATCATTGCCGCGCGTGGTGGTGAGACAGTGGCGTCCGCCGGCACGCACATGCCCCTGTCTTGCGTGACGGAAGACCCTGCGCTTACGCCCGCAGGCAGCGCGCAGCACCTCACCGCCTGTCATTTCCCTGAAGAGAATTGAGGAGTATCGCCGATGTCGGTCTCTCGTGAAGACAATTATACGGGTGTTTTTGATGGCAAGGTCGGATACGGGCGCAATCCGGCCGTGGTGGTGATTGATTTCACCCTTGCCTATACCACACCGGGCTCGCCATTTTTCGCTGAAGGTGTGGTGCGCGCCGTGGCCGATACGGCGCCGCTGCTACAAGCCGCGCGTGCGGCTGGCATCCCGGTGATCCATACCAAGGTGATGTATCATCCTTCTGGCGCTGATGGCGGCTGGTTCGTGCGCAAGGTGCCCGCGCTGCGCAAGCTGGTGCCGGGTGAGCCACTTGCTGAAATAGACCCGAAAGTGGCGCCGCTTGCCGAGGAAGTGGTCATCGTCAAGCAATACCCAAGCCCCTTCTTCGGCACACCGCTTGCCCCCATGCTGGCAACACTTGGGGTTGATACACTCATCCTGGCCGGCTGTTCGACCAGTGGCTGCGTGCGTGCCGGCGCGCTGGATGGTGTGCAGCATGGCTATCGCGTGATTGTGCCGCGCGAATGCGTTGGCGATCGGCATGACGGCCCGCATGACGCCAATCTTTTCGACATCAACGCGAAATACGGCGATGTTGTCGGGCGCGATGAAGTGATTCAGTATCTTGCCAATCTCGCCAAACGCAATGACTGAGGGAGAATACCCATGAACAATATCACCGCACCGGATGAAGCCATTCGCGTCTATTGGATGACTGGGTGTTCTTCCTGCCTCAGGACCAAGGAATTCCTCACGCGCCACGGCGTGCCGTTCATTTCCCGCAATGTGCTGGAAGATGAAGGCGCTTATGATGAACTGGCGCGCTTCGGTTTGCGACAGGTACCGATTGTCACGCGCGGTGATGCCTGGGCCAATGGCCAGGTGCTGCGCGATATCGCGAAGCTTTGCGACATCAAACTTGGCGAACAGCGCATGCTCCCGGTGGATGAAATGCGCCGCAGGTTGGATGCGGTTTTGGCCGGCAGCGCGCGGTTTCTGGCGCAAATGCCTGATTCGGCGCTGGCGCAAATGCTGCCCAAGCGCCCGCGTTCCTTCGCGCAGCTTGGCTGGCATATCGCCAATATCGCGGATGCGTTTCTGGAACACGAGAACGGCATTCCACTGACCTTCGATAGCTATATGCGCGTGCCGGAAGAAAAGGACGCGACGCGGGAAAAGCTGATCGCCTATTGCGAGGAAATGCGCCAGCGCATGTCGGATTGGTTTGATGGCCCTGGCCTCACGCGGGATTGGTCGGCGCGTGCTGATGTTTATTATGGCGAACAGACCATGCATGAATTCATGGAACGCACTGTGTGGCATGCGGGGCAGCATTCGCGGCAATTGATGTGGGTGTTGGAAGGCTTGGGCATCAGCCCGGATCAACCACTGGGCCCGGAGGTTTTCGCGGGCCTGCCCATGCCGGAGAGTGTTTGGGATGATGCGGATCCGGCGAAGATGAAGCGGCCAACTTAAGTCATTGTGGCGCGGTGCAATAATCACCATCGTCAGACGAAGCTGGTGTAGCAACTGCCTTGCCTATTCCGGATATGCTTCCGATCATAGGCAGCATGCCCGTGCCGGAAGGCGCGGCGATGATCGGCGGTATTGCCGTGAGACCGCCATCACCATCCGGGTTGCGAATTCGCTGTTCCTCAGCAAGCGCAACGGAAGGCCGAACATCCTGCCACCCTTGGCAAAAACGGCCTGGGGGTCACACCTGGCCAGAAGCTGATCCAGTCACGCTTTGTCAATCGCCATATCAATAGGCCCTTCCCTGCCATCCATATGACCCAGCGCACAAAATTACTGATAGGGCCAAGCGGGGCGGTTCACTTGACGGCTCAGCGAACCTCAAGGGCTGCTCGTCCAGCCGGGTCAGCGCCGAATTCAACACCGGATCATCCGGCGCATGGCCTGCCAGCATTGCATTGGCTTCAAGCATGAGGCGACGCGCCTTATACCCTCTGCTCCAGACTTCCCCTTGACGCCCGGTCCGGCAAGTGATGCTTTGAGCTTATAAGGAAGGATTAGCCGCCATGGACCATAACCCCTTGCCCTTCGCCCCCACCGAAGAAACGCGCATGCTCCAGGAGTTGGTCGCGCGATTCGTGGACAAGGAATTGATGCCGCTGGAGCCCACGATTCTGAAGCGCGAAGCTGAAGGCAAGGGCTATAAGCTTTCGGAAGAAGAAGAAACGCGGCTGCTTGGGCGCTGCAAGGAATTGGGCCTTTGGGGCCTTGATGTGCCGGAAGAATTCGGCGGTGCCAATCTGTCCCTCAGCTCTCTGGCGGCGGCGGAAGAAGAATTGGGCCGGGTTTGCGTGCCCTTCGTCATCCCGCCCGATAGCCCCAATTTGCACATGATGCTCTCCGTCGCCAATTCCATGCAGCGGGAGCGTTATCTGGCGCCTTACGCTGAAGGCACGGCGCGTTCCGCCATGGCGATTTCCGAACCCGGCGCGGGTGGCGATCCGGCGGGCATGACTACCCGCGCGGTAAAGGATGGCAATGATTGGGTCATCAATGGCCGCAAGATTTGGGTCAGCAATGTGCCGCGCGCGGATTTCATCATCCTCATGGCGCGCACGGGCGATGGCAAGCGCCAGGAAGGCGTCACGGCCTTCATCGTGGAAAAGGGCACGCCCGGCTTCATCATTGAACGCGAAATCTCCATGATTGGCGGGCGCAAGACTTATGAGTTGGTGTTTGAGGATTGCCGCGTGCCGGAATCCCAAGTGCTCGGCGAATTGGGCCGCGGCTATGCGCCCATGCAATTGCGCCTGAATGTCCGCCGCTTGCAAATGGGCGCGCGTTGCGTCGGCATGACTCGCCGCGCTTTGGACATGATGGCGGATCAGGCGCGCAATCGCGTGACCTTTGGTGTGCGCCTTGCCGACCGCCAGGCCATTCAATGGTGGGTCGCGGAAGCTGCCACGCGCATGCATGCCTGCAAGCTGATGGTGGCTGATCTGGCGGCCAAACTTGATGCAGGCGCCGATGTGCGCATGGAAGCATCCATGCTGAAGGTGGAAGGCACGGAAATGGCGCAGGATATTCTGGACCAGGCCATGCAGACCTTCGGCGCCATGGGTGTAACGAAGGAACTTCCCTTGCAATTGATGCATCAGCAGGTGCGCTTGATGCGCGTGTATGAAGGCCCGTCAGAGGTGCATCGCAGCGCCATTGGCCGGCGCATTCTGGGTTCCAAGGTCTAACCCCGGATGGCGGAGCCGCATCGCCCGCTGGATGGGATACTCGTTCTCGATCTCGGGCAGATTTATCAGGCGCCTTATTGTTCCTTCCTGATGGCGATGGCGGGCGCCACCGTCATCAAGATTGAACCACCAGGCGGGGAATCGTTGCGCCGCCGGACGATGGTTTCCGGCGGTTCCGTGCCGCAGGCCATGCTGAATTCCAACAAGCTTGGCATTTCGATTGACTTCAAGAATGAAGCCGGGCGCGAGTTGTTTCTTTCCATGGTGGATCGCGCCGATATTCTGATTGAGAATTTCGCGCCGGGGGCGATGGATAAGCTTGGCCTTGGCTGGGAAGTGCTGCTGGCCCGCAACCCGCGCCTGATTTATGCGGCGGCGTCAGGCTATGGCCGTTCAGGGCCGGATCGCGACAAGCTGGCCATGGACCTGACGGTGCAGGCGGCATCCGGCATTATGCACACCACGGGCTTCCCTGACGGCCCGCCCGTGAAATCCGGCCCGGCGGTGGTGGATTTTCTGGGCGGCACGCATCTTTACGCCGCCGCATTGACTGCTCTGTTCGACCGCGAACGCACCGGGCGCGGGCGCTTCGTGGAAATCGCCATGCAGGATACGGTTTACCCGTGCTTGGCTTCCGCGCTTGGCATGCATTTCGGCGGCAAGCGCGGCACCATCCCGCCGCGCACGGGCAATTCCCATGCGGGGCTGGCGATGGCGCCCTACAATGTCTATCCGGCGCGCGATGGGTATCTGGCCATCATCGTGGTCAAGGAAGACCATTGGAACCGCTTGCTGCGCGCCATGGGGCGGGAAGATTTGATGGGCGATCCGCGCTTCGCCACCAACCCCGCGCGCGTGCAAAACATGGCGGAGGTTGATGCCATGGTGACCGCCTGGCTTGCCGGCATGAACCGCGAGGAAGCCGTGGCAGCCACGCGCAAATTCGGCGTGCCGGCAGCGCCTGTGCGTGATTTGGATGAGGTGATCAATGACGCCGGCATGCATGAACGCGGCATGCTGCATTGGGTGGAACATCCTGAGGTTGGGCGGGTGTGTTTGCCATCCTCACCTTTGCGTTTTGCTGACGCGCCCGCGCCGGCACTGAAGCCAAGCCCGTTTCTCAATCAGCATGAGGAAGAAGTGCTGGGGGGGATTTTGGGGTTTACGCCAGAACAACGCGCGGCATTGCGGGCGGCGGGGGCGATTAGTGTGGCGGCGCAGGTGAAGGGTTAGGGGGGGCGGAGCTGAGCAGGATGGATTTTCTGATCACGCGGGGCGCGGCTGCAAAATGAAGTGCAGTCAGTGCCGGGTGATTGGGATTTCTGCAATCCTTCGCCAAACGCTGGCAGCGGTTGAGCCAAACTGCGGTTCCTTCCACAAACCATCACTTCGGCGATATCTGAAAATCGGATACAGTTTCAGACCGCCTTGGAACATGGAATTCCAGATTCCAGAAGATACGCCCGGGCGCCAAGTGGAATCACTTGGCGCTTCGGGAAATGTGACCTAACAACGGTTTAGCGCGGCTCCCCCGAACCAACGTGAACGGGGAACGCTCTGAAAGGGGGGCTGGGGATGGGGAAGTATACGGTAACAGGTGGCGCTGGTTTTATCGGCTCACATTTGGTGGATGCTCTGGTCGCACAAGGTCAAGAAGTGGTCGTACTCGATGACTTTTCGACAGGAAAAATAGAGAACCTCAACCCCACTGCAAGCTTGATCCGAGGCGACATTACAGACCCACAAGCCGTCAAAGAAGCACTCAAAAACAGCGATGGCTGCTTTCATTTGGCCGCGATAGCCTCTGTTCAACGCGGCAATGACGATTGGCTGACATGCCACCGAGTAAACCAGGGTGGGACGGTCGCGGTGCTGGATGCCTCGCGCGCGGCGGGCGGCCTGCCAGTCGTTTATGCTTCTTCAGCGGCAATCTATGGAGACACAGATGGGGCTATCGCGAATGAAGACCGACAGCCGCAACCTCTCACGGCTTACGGAATGGATAAACTAGGTTCGGAATTGCATGCTTTCGTAGGATGGCATGTACACCAGGTGCCAAGCTTTGGATGTCGCCTCTTCAACGTTTACGGACCTCGACAAAATCCATCCTCGCCCTACAGCGGGGTGGTGTCCATTTTTGTTGATTGTGCGATGGCAAAAAGGGAGCTTACCATTAACGGGGATGGTAAGCAGGTTCGCGATTTCATTTATGTTGACGATATCGTCATGCGTCTTTTGGCTGCCATGAATTTGCTGAAGCGAAAGCGCCAGGCTTACGTGGCCAATTTTTGTACGGGTCAGGGAACAAGCATCCTGAGTTTAGCAAGGCTTGTGGCTGATCTGGTGCCGACGCCGATTCATATTCGGCATGCCTCTGCGCGAATTGGTGATATTCGGTACTCTATTGGACGGGACGACCGAGCAAATGATTTGCTTGGAATGAAAGAGTATGTGCCCCTCAGTTTGGGGCTTCGTCACACCTGTAAGGGCCTTATTGGCAGTCATTGAGCGAACCGTTCCGAGTGCCGTTCTTTCGCTTCTGCGAGGCCGATTAGTCATGTTGTCCTCGGGTTCGGCTTTACTTATCAGATCACGAAACCATCACCACAGATGCGCGCCGATCTTGTATAGCATCATGCGGCCATCGCCCCGTCACGCATCAAGCCTTGGCAGGGCCTGGCCGCGGCTTTTCGCCGCCATTCTGTTACAACCCAAGCAAATCCAGCGTGCGCCCGATGATCTTGGCCTCATCGAAGCGCTCAAGCCCGCGCATACGTCCAGCCTCACCCATCCGAGTGCGCAGGGCGGGATCCTTGGCAAGCCTGGATAGAGCCTCCGCCAAGGGCGTGATGGTCGCGGGCGGCACCAGCAAGCCAGTCTCTCCGTCCACCACCTGTTGACGCGTGCCGCGGATATCGCTGGCCACCACGGGCAGGCCGGTCAGCATCGCCTCAATCACGCTCATGGGCAGGGCCTCAGTATGCGAAGGCAGGCAGAACACATCGGCGGCCGCCAGCAACCGCGCCACATCATGCCGATAGCCAAGCCGTTGCAGCCGGGGGCCAAGGGCTGCGGCAGCGCGGGCGAAATCCGGTTCCAGATCCGCGCCATGGTCGGAAGCCAGCCGCTCCCCCACCACCCAAAGACGTGCATTGGCGGGTGTGGCTTCCATGGCGCGCAGCAATTCGGGGTAGCCTTTCTGGCGCACCAGGCGAGATACCGCGATGATCACGCAATCATCGGCATTGGCGCCCAATTCGGCACGCAAAACCTCGCGCGCTTTGGGATCGGGATGGAATTGCGCCGGGTCTCGCCCGTTCAAAATGGCCGTGGCGTTTGGGTGAATGCCAAGCCGGCGCGCATCAGCGGCTTCTTCTTCGCTGACGGTCAGATAAACATCCGTGATGCGCCCCGCAGCGCGTTCAAGTTGAAGCGCCAAGGCACGGCGCCACCAGGGGCCGGGCTGATTGAATAGAAACCCATGGCAGGTATAGGCAATGCGCGGCACGCCGGCTGACCGTGCCGCCGCGCGCCCGATCAAGCCACTGATTGGCATATGCGCATGCACCAGATCACATCGCTCGCGCTTCAGGAAATCGCGTACGGCCCTATAGGCGTTCCATTGCGCAATCGGATTCATGCTGCGCGCCATTGGCATGGCTTCAATCCGAAAACCCTCGGCGCGCGGCAGGTCGAGCAAGGGGCCTTCGGCGCAAAGCCCGACAACCTCATGCCCACGCGCGCGCGCGCCACGCATTACCGGCAGGATGAAATGCCGCATGGCGAAATCAACATTCGCGATGAAACAGATCTTCATGGAAAGCGTTGAGCGCTCACGTGCCCGGAATGGGTGCGGCGCCGGGCAGGCTCACGCGCGTGATGGCCCATTGCAGCGAAACCTCATTCTCTTCTGCATAGAGCACGATTTGCAGGCTGCGCCGCGCCTCACTACCCAGATAGATGCTGTCCTCCAAGGCGACGCGCGCACCCTTGGCGCGAAGCTTCCAGCCCGCACCAGAAGCCAAGCGCAGCAGCACAGCACTTTCATCCTGCAACAAATTGGCGGTGACAGCAGGGTGCAAATGAAACCGTGCCACGAAAATCGGCACCGGCGCATCGGGCGGCATTTCCAGCACATCCTCACCGCGCAGATCATCGCCGGATTCCGCCAAGTAAAGCCGACGGCGATGCACTGCGCCGAAGGGGCCGCGCCAGCCATCATGGCTCACTTCCAGCCATTGCGCGCCGGTGGCTTCCTGGCGCTCCACCTCAAGCGTCTCAGGCTTGCGGCCCAGGCCCTCGGGGCGGAGCTCACTGGAATTGGTGTCGGACAGCACCAGCGTGGAATGCGCGGCGGTGGCGCGGAGCGCATCGCGCCAGCCTTCCTCGCCCGCCGGGGCGGCGCCGCAATTCACAATCAGGCGATCACGCCCGATAGACATTTCAAAAGAAAGCGTGCCGGCATGGGCAAAGCGATCCGCCCCGCTTGGCAGGCCGCCAAGCCCGGTGGTGGCCCCGCGCCCGCGCGGCGGCGGCCCGGCATCCATGATGATCACGGTGCGCCCGGCTTGCAGGCGCTGAAAGCCAGTTTCCGGCAATTCCAGCGCGCCGCGCCCACGCGCCTGGCCTTGCGTCAGCACCAGATCAAGCAAAGCCGAGTTTTCCTCCCGCGCGCCATTAAACAGCGCCAACCCGCCATCGCCATGGCGGAACAGCCTGAGCGCGGGGGCAGCACGGTCCAGGGCCGCCAGCAAATGCGGCGGCGCTTCCACCCCCACGCCATGCAGCAGGTTGCGAATTTCAATCAGGTCTTGCAGCGCGGCCAATTGCTGCGCGGGGGAGCGTTCGACATGCCCGCCATCAGGCAGGAATTGGCGTTCGATCTCGGCGGGCAGGAAGCGGATGGCGCGTTGCAGATAGGCGTCTTCTTCCAAGGCGACAGCAGCAGCAAGCGCACCCTTCAGCGCCACCAGCGCGCCGCGATGTTCTTCCTCAGCCGGCAGCGCGCCGACCAAATCGCGCGCATCCTGCGCCAGGCGCTGCATCACCTGGCGGCGGAAAACATCCTCAGCGGTGGCCGCGAAGAAATCCCAATGGCCGAGCCAGGCGGAAATCCGCGCGCCGACCACTTCCGGCGCATCGGCAATGTCTTCTTCCCAGCCGGTTTGCAGCCAATCCGCCGTCAGCGCGCGGGCGCGCAGCCTTGCAGCATCGGTGCCGAGTGCCCGCAAATCCCGCATCCAGGCAAAGCCATGGGCCGAAGCACGCCAGGCGGGAGAGGCGCCCTTGCCACCCCAGGGCTCTCCGCCTTCTGAGACCAGCCGCATGGGGCGGATGGTACCGGCGAAATCAGCCTCGCCACGCAACAAGCGGGCGCCGCGCGCGGCATCGCCGGGCCAAAGATCACGAAAGGGGCGGGAAGGAGCGTCAGGCACGCGCACCGGACGAAGCCGTGCGAGTTTCTGCCGGGCGCCGCGCAGCAAATTGATCATGCCGCACCCCCGCGCAATGCCTTGATCGCGGCAGCATAATCCGGTGCGCCAAACACTGCGGTGCCCGCCACCAGCACATCCGCGCCGGCGTTCAGGCATAGCGGCGCTGTTTTGGCCGTGACTCCGCCATCCACCTGCAAGCGAATATCGCGGCCAGAGGCTTCAATCAGCCGGCGCAGCTTTTCGATTTTTGGCAATTGGCTTTCCAGAAAGCTCTGCCCGCCAAAGCCGGGATTGACCGACATGACCAGGATAAGGTCGCAAAGGTCCAGCACATGCTCGATGGTGGCGATGGGTGTTGCCGGGTTCAGCACCACGCCTGCCTTTTTGCCCAAGCCGCGAATGGTTTGCAGCGAACGATGCAAATGCGCGCCTGCTTCGGGATGGAGCGAGATCAGATCCGCCCCGGCATCAGCAAAAGCCTGCAAATACGGGTCCACCGGCGCGATCATCAAATGCACATCAAAGGGGATGGTGGTGTGGCGGCGGAGCGCCTTGATCAGCGCCGGCCCGAAGGAGATGTTGGGCACGAAATGCCCATCCATGATGTCGAGGTGCAGCCAATCCGCACCTGCTGCGGTGACCGCGCGCACTTCCTCACCGAGTTTGGCGAAATCGGCGGCCAGAAGCGACGGGGTGATGAGCGGCGCGGGGTGCACGATTCTCTTTCTAACCTTGTGACCCTGTGCGGACAACCACTCACTAGGTTTTAGGGCTTCCTCAACGAAGCGCGCACAACCTCCGCATGGCCCTGATGGCGTGGGCCTTCATCCAGCAGCACCGTGCCTTCCAGCAATTCCAGCACCTCAAGCCCGGCGAAGCATTCCTCGACAATCACGCGACTCCAGAGCAATTCCCGCATCTTGGGGCCACCGCTGCGCCGGCCTTCCTGCGCGGGGGTGAAGCATTCCAGCACCAGCAAGCCACCGGGGGCGAGCGCGGCCAAAGCGCCTTGTGTGGCGCGGGCGCGGTCTTCGGGGGGCAGATGCAGGTAAATCCAGGCGATCAGATCATATTGCGCGCGCGGCCAATCCCAGGCGGCGATATCCGCCGTGATGGTTTGCAGCGCCACGCCGCGATGCCGGGCGAGCGAGGCCGCCTTGGCCAGCCCCACGCCGGACCAATCCACCGAAGTGACCTGAAGCCCCTGCCCTGCCAGCCAAACGCCATTGCGCCCTTCCCCATCCCCGACCGCCAGCGCGCGCATCCCAGGGCGCAGGCGATGCGCTTGGGATTGCAGATAAAGGTTTGGCGCTTCGCCAAATTCAAAGCCGCCATTCTGGTAGCGTTCATCCCAGGCCAGGCTTGTGCTCATGATCTTCCTCGGGGGGTGGGGCGCCAATCGGGCGGCGCCAATTCAAAGCCGGCAAAGTCAAAGGCGGGGCTCACGGTGCAGCCCACCAGCGACCAGCGCCCTAATGAGACCGCGCTTTGCCACCACCCCTTCGGCACCAGGGCGAAGGGGCGTTGATGGCGCGAAAGATCGGGGCCGAGATGCAGGGCTTCCGCATCATGCCCATTGGCGGAAAGGCTGAGCGCCAGCGGCCCGCCGGCATACCAATGCCAGGCTTCGGCGGCATCCACGCGGTGCCAATGGCTGAATTCATCGGCGGCCAGCAGGAAATAAATCGCCGTGCCCGCGCCGCGCCCGCCCGCTTCCGGCGCATCGCGCCAGATTTCGCGGTAATGCCCGCCTTCCGGATGGGGGGCCAGATCAAGCGCGGCAATGACCTGCGCGGCGGTCACGCCCGGATCGCGCAGGTCAATCATGGCTCAGCCAACCGGGACGGTTTCGGCGAGCGGGGCGAGCTTGGAGACTTCCGCAAACCAAGCCGCCAGCTTCGGGCAGGCATCGCGCCAAGGTTCAGCGGCGAAGCGGAAATCGAGGTAGCCGAGCGCGCAGGCGATGCTGATGGCACCGATATCCCCAAGCCCGCGCGGCGGGTCCTTTTCCAGCACGGCCAAGGCGCGTTCCACGGCGGCCTTTTGCCGCGCATCAAAGGCCTTGCGGCCATCATCCTGCGGCTGGCCCATTTGCAAGCGGCGGCCCACGGCGGCATCCAGAATGCCGTCGGCGGCGGCCTGGCGGATCATGGCCTTAAGGCGCGGCGCGCTACCCGTGGGCGGGAAAAGCGGTGCGGCAGAGCCAATCGTGTCCAGATATTCGCAAATCACCGGGCTGTCATAAATCGCCGTGCCATCCTTCGTGACCAAGGCAGGCACTTTGGACAGCGGGTTATCGGCCAGCAAATCGGCTGGCGATTGATGCGGGTTGGTGGAGACCTTCTCCAAAAGCCCGCCAATGCCGCGCGCAATGGCGCAGACCATGACTTTCCGCACATAGGGGCTGGCTGGGGAGTAATGCAGTTTCATGGAGCGTTTCCTTTCCTTAAATCAACGGAACGTATCTTTTGCGGCGCGAATGCGCGCCAGGGTGGCGACATCCGCCGCGCGGACAAAAGGATTGGCGGCGCGTTCGGAAGCGATGGTGCTGGGCAGCGTCGGCTTGCCGGCGGCACGCTGCGCCTTCGCTTCCGCGATGCGCGCCCACAGCGCGGCATTATCCGGTTCCACCGTAATGGCAAAACGCGCATTACTTTCGGTATATTCATGCCCGCAACAGACCAGCGTTTCCCCCGGCAAAGCAGCAAGCGCGGCGAGCGATGCGAACATCTGCTCCGCATTGCCTTCCAAAAGCCGCCCGCAACCAAGCGAAAACAGCGTGTCACCACACAGCAAAATCCGCGAATCGGCGATGTGGTAGGCGATATGGCCGCGCGTATGGCCATCGCTCGCCAGTACTTCCGCCGTGCTGCCCAACACATCAACGCGATCGCCGGGTGCCAGCGCTTGGTCCAGCGGCGGCAGGCGGTGCTTATCGGCAGCAGCGCCCACCACCTTGGCGCCATAGCGCGCCACCAGCCCCGGCACGCCCGCCACGTGGTCCCCATGGTGATGCGTGAGCAGAATAAGGTCGAGCTTGCCGCCCATGGCCTCCACCGCCGCCGCCACGGGCGCATCCTCAGCCGGGTCGCAAACCGCGAGCCTGCCATCGGCGGCACGCAGCAGCCAGGCGTAATTATCGGAAAGGCAGGGAATCGGGGTCGCGGTGAGTGCCATAGAAGGTGCCTTGTCAGGGGGCCATGCCAAGCCGGCCCGGAAGTACCTATATCTACCCGTATGGGAGAGGAAATCCATGGCCTGGCCGAATTCTACGCCGCGCCGGCGGGCGGGCTGACCGCGCGCCTGCTGCGCCGGCGGCTGGCCACGCTTTGGCCGCGCCTGACCGGGCTTTCCGTGCTGGGGATTGGCCATGCCGAGCCCTACCTACCACTATGGCGTGATGAGGCAGCGCGCTGCATCGCGCTTTCCCCCGCGCAGCTTGGGCCTGCGCGATTTGCTCATGGCGGGGTTTCATCCGCTGTGCTGGCGGAGGAAGACGCGCTGCCCTTCCCGGATTTGATCTTTGATCGGATCTTGCTCGTGCATGGGCTGGAAGCGGCTGAAAATGCCGGGCGGTTGCTGCGCGAATGTTGGCGCGTGCTGCGCGATGATGGGCGCCTTTTGGTTGTGGCGCCCAATCGGCGCGGCATTTGGGCGCAGTTTGACCACACGCCCTTCGGGCATGGGCGGCCTTATTCACCCTCGCAGATCACAAGACTGTTGCAAGCACATATGTTTCGCGTGGAGCGGCGCGATGCCGCGCTTTACGTGCCGCCCTTCACGCCCTTGATGCGCGCAGGCTCCGCCTGGGAGAAAGCGGGGCGCACCATTTGCCCCGCGCGCTGGGCGGGGCTTTGTCTGATTGAGGCAGAGAAGGATGTTTTCGCCGCCATGCCGGCCGGGACAGTGCGGCTTCGCCGGCGCGTTTTGCTGCGCGCCTGATTGGACTTTCCTGGCGCTTGGGCCATGCTTCACGCATCGGCCTAACAAACATGGGGCCAGTGGTGCGCGGGCGCAGTTTTGGTTCGGAAAAGGCGCGCAACGAATCGCACCGCCAGACCATGTCGCTTTCACATGGGTTCACGCAACCCGCTCTATGTTATTGTTTTACGAGCATCTTCACCCGTTCGGGTGATTCCATCTGAACGCGATCCGCTTGTCTTTTGATTTTTCCCGTGCCAAGCGCCGAATCGAAGCCAAAGGCAGCCCTCAATCCGCCAATCCCAATCTGCGCGGCGGCGAAGGCCTTGGCGTTCAACAGCGGCCGCGGTCCTCATGCGCGGGGGACGCCGATGGTCAGGCGTTGGTAATCCCCGGCCGAGGCGATCAGCAGCCCGGTGAAGGACAGGCGCGGGGCAGTGACCGGCACCGCCCCCATCCTGAGAAAGAATGCGCGCGCCGCCGGGCGCCGGACTTCCAGGTCGAGCGTGCGGAGCCCAAGCCGCGCCGTGGCCGCGATGGCGGCCTCTATCAGCGCGCCGCCGACATCGCGCCCGCGGCGGTGACCCCGCCAAGGCTTCAGCACATCGAGCCCGTAGATATACGCGCCACCCGGCCTGGGGCGGGACCGTGCCTCGATTACCCGGTAGACGGCAAAGGCATGGGCGCCTTGCGCCGCGCCGTAGCAGCGCAGGAAATCCCCAAGGCTCGGCGCGAAGGGTCCGTGCCCCGTATATTTCAGGCTGAGATAGCCAGCGAGTTCGCCCTCCACCGTCGCCACCAGAAAGCGATCCGCCCGCATGCCGCGCCGAAACAGCGCGTGCCGCGCGGCGGCGTCTCCCAGTAGGGCGGACAGCCCAGATCGGCTGGTGGCCGCCAGGTCCAGCACCTGATCCTGCAGCGGGCCGGGCGCCAGCGGCCCGACCACGGGTTGCGCCAGGTCAGAACGCATTATTAAGCCGGAACCATTGATCGAGATGGTCGAGCACAACAGGCTCGATGATTGCGTTCAGAAAGGCGACATCGTCGAGCACCCCGGATGGGCTCTCCGGCAGGGTGATCGCGTCGAAAAAATTCACCCGGAACCGCCCTTCCGGCTGCCGCGTGACGTGCCAAAGCGCGATGCTGCAGCCGGTGCGGCGGGCAAGCTTGGCCGCGATGGCGAGGTTACCCTCCGCATGCGGCAGCCGGCTGGACAGCGGCGCCATCAGCTGGCCGTCCCGCGCCTCGTCCAAGCAGACGGCCCGGATGGATGCCGGGTCGTTGAAGACGCAGATCTGGCGCCGCAGCAGACGAAAATCGTAGTCCTGTGCCGTATAGGACACTGCCGTCCAGGGCGCGATCAGGCTGCGCCGCGCCATGAGCGCCAAGCGCAGCGCCCCGGGCGCCGTGTCCAGCGGGCGCGGATGGGCCGGGATCAGCCATCCCTCGCCGGCTTCCTCGATGATGGGGGGATCAAGCGCGGCAGGCGTCACGGGGGGAGGAAATCCTCCGGGTGCCGGCGCAAAAGGCGCCGTTGCAGCGCCTCCAGATAGCGCGCGAAGGGCAAGCCCGCCAGCAGCAATAGGCTGGCACCAAAGCCCGGCGCCACATGGCGGCGGCCACGATCCGCCGCGCGCAGGATGCTGGCCGCGACGAAGGCAGGGCTGAGCGCCTTATTGCCGGCGGCGAAGCGGGCGGTGAAGGCGGGTCGGCGGGCGCGCTCCTCGGCCAGTTGCGGCGTGTCGGTGTCGGGCGGGAAGGCGGTCAGCACTCGTACGCCATGCGCGCCGAGTTCAATGGACAGAATATCGCCAAGCCCCCGCAGCGCCCATTTGGAAGGCGCATAAGCGCCGTAGCCGGCAAAGCCCGCCAGCGCTGCGGCGGAGGATACAAGGATCACCTGCCCCCGCCCGGCCCGCGCCATGGCCGGCGCCAGCGCGTGCAGCACATGGAGCGTGCCGAGGTAATTGGTGCGCCATTGCGCCTCGTGCTCGTTGAGTGGCTGGTCAAGGAAGCGGCCCGGCCAGGCGATGCCGGCGCTGGTCACCACCCAGGAAGGCGCGCCATACTTGGCCAGCAGCCCTTCCATGGCAACGCGAACCGCTGCTGCATCCCGCACATCCAGGGCCAGCGTCTCAGGCGGCACGGGGCCGAGCGGGGCAAGGCGGGTTTGGGCCGCAGCCAGCCGGCCAGCATCGCGCCCGACCACCACAACGCGGCAGCCCCGTGCCTGGAGTGCTTCAGCAAAGGCGAGCCCGATGCCGCTGGACCCCCCAGTGACCAAGCCAAAAGGGGGGCTCACGACCCGCCGCCAGGCGAGGGCGCAACAACCCCGGCGCGCGGGGGCTGGAAGCGGCGGTACATTTCGTGTTAAAATCCCCAATCTTCCTTATTCGTCAAGTGGATTGACTGCATTCATCGGAAATACAATCCCTCGCACGTCTGATCGGGGCTGCCGCTGGACGAGGCTGGCGGCAGGCCACCCGCCACAGTCCTCGTGGTGACATGTTTTGCTCCTTTCGCTGCCGATTCCCCTCGACATCCTTGGCCTGAGCCTTCGCCTTCCGGGCGCTGACGATCTGGAAGCGCTGTGGAGGTTGCTGGAGGATGGTGGTTCCGCCGTGCAGGATGTCTCCCCCCCTGGACGCTGGCGGGCAGAGCGCTTCCTCAGCCGGGACACTAAAGCGCGCGGCACTACCTATACCTTCGCAGGCGGCTATCTGCGCGATGGGCTTAGCTTCGACGCCGCCGCCTTCGGCATGTCGCGGCGCGAGGCGGAGCAGATGGACCCGCAGCAGCGCCTCCTGCTGGAAGTGACCTGGGAAGCGCTGGAGGATGCAGGTATCGCGCCGTCGCGCCTCGCCGGGCGCCAGGTGGGCGTTTATGTCGGTGCTTCGGCCACCGATTACGCCGATGTGCCGCTGCTGGACCTGGCCTCGATAGACGCCCATTTCATGACCGGCAATAGCCTGGCCATGGTGTCGAACCGCATTTCCTACATCTACGACCTCAAGGGCCCGAGTCTGACGATTGATACCGCATGCTCCTCCTCCGTTGTGGCGCTGGCCCAGGCGGCGGCCGCCCTGGAGGAAGGGCGGATCGAATGCGCGATTGTGGGCGGGGTGAACATGCTTACCTCACCCGCGCCCTTTATCGGGTTTTCGCGCGCGGGCATGCTGTCGCCCACCGGGCGATGCCGGCCCTTCTCGGCCCAGGGCGATGGCTATGTCCGGGCCGAAGGCGCGGTGGTGATCGTACTGGCCCGCGCCGATGCAGGGCTGGGCACCCGGCCGCGGGCGCGGCTGCACGCCGTTGGCGTGAATTCGGATGGCCGCACCAACGGCATCTCCCTCCCATCGCTTACCGGCCAGCGAGACCTGCTGGACGCACTCTACCGCACTGCGGGCGTGTCGCCGGACGCGCTTTCCTTTGTGGAGGCGCATGGCACCGGCACGCGCGTCGGTGATCCGATCGAGGCGCGGGCCATTGGCGAATCCCTCGGGCGGCATCGCCGGGCGCCGCTGCCCATCGGGTCGGTAAAGTCCAATATCGGGCATCTGGAATCCGCCTCCGGCATGGCGGGCCTTGCCAAGCTGATCCTCTCACTTGAGCGGCGCCGCTACCCGGCCACGCTGTATCTTGAGGAATTGAACCCCGATATTGACGTGGTCGGGCTGAAACTGGCGCCAGCGGCCCAGGCGGTTGAACTGCCTGCTCAGGGCGAATTGCTGGCGGGCCTGTGCAGTTACGGCTTTGGCGGGACCAATGCGCATGCGATCCTGGGCAGCGCCCCGCCACCACCGGCGGCGGTCGCGCCGGCAGCCAACCCGCGTTTCCTGATGATCTCGGCGCATAGCAAGCCGGCGCTCCGTGCCTTGGCACAGGCTCATCTTGAGCCAGTGCTGGCGCATGGCGCTGCGGCGGTGGCACATGAACTGCGAGTGACGCGCGATGCGCTGCCGCATCGCCTTGTGGTGGATCTGCTGCAGCAACCCGAAGCCGCCCTAACCCTGCAAGACCTAGACACGCCCAGGCCCGGCGTGGCGCTGGCCGAGGCGGTGGCGCGGCGCGCGCGCATCGGCTTCGTCTTCGCCGGCAATGGCAGCCAATGGCCCGGGATGGGGCGCGCCGCCTATCGGGGCAACGCCGTCTTCCGCGCCCGATTCAATGAGATCGCGGCGCTGATCCGCGCGGCGGAGGGCACCTGCCCGCTTGAGACGGTGCTGGCCGAAGACGTTGCCGCGCGGCTGGCCGCGACCAGCGCCGTGCAGCCGCTGCTCTTCACGATCCAACTCGCCCTCTGCGCCGCGCTTGAGGCTGAGGGGCTGCGCCCCGATCTTGTGCTGGGCCATTCCGTGGGCGAGGTCGCGGCCGCGGCCGCGTCGGGGGCGCTGACGCTGGAGGATTCCGTCCGGCTCATTGTGCAACGCAGCGCACGCCAGGAATCCGTGCGCGGGCAGGGGAGCATGGCGGTGCTGGCCTGCGATGCCGCCCGCGCAGCCGAGCTGATCGCTGAGGCCGATGCCTCGGCGGCGGTCGAAGTCGTCGCGCGCAATGCGCCCAATTCCACCACCATCTCCGGCACCAACGAGGGGCTGGCCGAGGTGCTGCGCGTGGCCCGCCGCCTGCGCGTCGCCACCGTCACGCTCGACATCGCCTATCCTTTTCACAGTAAGGCGCTGGACCCTGAGCGGGAAGCGACCATTGCTGCTTTGGCTGGGCTGCGGCCGGGCGCCACGCGCATCCCCATGATTTCCTCGGTCACCGGCGCGGCGCTGCGCGGTGACGAACTGGATGGCGGCTATTGGTGGTCCAATATCCGCGAACCCATCCTGTTCCAGGCGGCGGTGGAAGCGGCCCTCGCCGATGCGGAATTGTTCATCGAAATCAGCCCGCGCCCTATCCTCGGTTCCCTGGTGGCCGAGATCGTGCGGCAGGCCGGGGCGCGGGCCATTGCCCTGCCCAGCCTGACCCAAGCGGTGCGGCCCGAGGATGCAGACCCGGTGGCGCGCATCCCGCTTGAGGCCGTAGCGCGCGGCGCAAGGCTGGCCGAGCCGAGCCCCGCGCCGCTGGCCCCCGCCCGAATCCTGCCGCCAATGCGCTGGGACCGGCAATTCTACCTGATCGGCCAGACCAACGAGGCCTATGGCATCTATGGTCCCTCCTTCGGCGGCGCGCCCCTGCACCCGCTGATCGGCACGAGGCTGGCACCCGGCGGATCGGAGTGGCGGCAGATCCTTAGCCTGGAGACGCACCCCCATCTGGCCGGCCACAAGGTAGATGGCGAGGCGATCCTGCCCGCCGCGGCTTTTATGGAAATGGTTTCGGCAGTGGGGCGTGAGGTGCATGGCACCGGGCGGCTGCGCATCCTTGACCTCGACATCCTCCGCCCCATGAGTTTCGAGCCCGGCGCCGGGCGAGAGGTGAGCCTGCTCTGGCATGAGGCGGACCGCCTGGTGGAAATCCGCTCCCGCGGCCGGTTGGAACCGGCGAACAGCTTTGTGCTGCACGCCAGAGGCCTTGTGCTGCCTGAGGTGGCGCCGACGCCCGCGCCAGGGGAATGGCCCGCACAGGGTGTGGTGCAGGATGAGGCAGCGATTTATGCCGCCACGCGGCGCTGCCGCATGGGCTATGAGGGCGCCTTCCGCGCGGCCCGCTCGGCACGCGTCTGCGGCGATGTGATCGTCACGGAACTGGCGCCCGAGGCGGCCGATCTCGGCTTCTTCAGCGATGTCCAGCTGCTTGATCCGCCGAGCTATGACGCCGCCTTCCACGCCATCTTCCTCGGCGTTCCAGTTACGCCGGGCCAGGTGTTGGGCGAATTGCCGGTGCGCATGGCACGGCTCTCGCTCTACCGGCCCGGCACGTCGGTACACCGGGCGGTGACGCGCCTCGTGCGCCAGACGGCCGATGCGCGGGTCTTTGACGTCACCATGCTCTCGGCCGAAGGCGAGGTGGTGGCGGAGGGTCAGGGCGTGGTAATGCGACGCCTGATCATCTCCACCTGGCGTGAGGCGGACCGGATCCTGCGCACCAGGCTGATCCCGTGGGAGGCCGGCGCGCGCTACATGGCGGCGGCGCTGGCCGAGGCTCTGGCCGAGCCCTTCATCGAGCCGCCGGAGGTCGCAGCGCCGCGTGGCGCGGTTATCACGCTGGGCCTTGATGTCGCGGCGCATGTGGTGGGCAGGCTTGGCGGCAGCCGGATCGCCGCGCAGGACCCCGACCTGGGCGGGCGGATCGCCCCTGCGGCGCAGGTGGTATGGCGGGCGCTGCTGGATGCGCTCCGTCATGCCGGCAGGATGACGGAAGGTGAGGGGCAATTCCTCATGGCCGCGCCGCCCGCCGATGCGACCGAGCGGCTCCTCGGCTTCGCCAGCCACTATCCCCTGGCCAGCGGCGATCTTCGCCTGGCGCTGCATGCGCTTGAGGCGCTGCCCCCGCTGCTGCTGGGCGAGCCGGAGGTCCCGCCATCGCCCGAATTGCTGGATGTGCTGATGACCAGCTCGGTTTTCTCGGCACCCATCCAGGATGCGTTGCTGGAGACCCTGGACCGCGTGATCCGCTTGGGCGGGCCGCGTCGCCTCAGCATCCTGCTTCTTGAGCCAGGGCTTGGCGGGATGTTGGCCCGCCTGCTGCCCCGGCTGCGCGCTGGCGAGATCGCGCTTTCCATCCTTGCTGGCGACGTTGCAGCGGCGGAGCGGCTGCTGGCGCGGTTGGGTGCTGGCCGGCTTGTGCCGGTGCTGGGACCAGACTCGGTGCCGGGGGGCGCGGTCTTCGACCTGGCCCTTTGCGCGGCCACCACGCCGCTGGATGGCGGGGAGCCCAGCCCGCTCGATATGCTGGTGAGCCTGGGCGCCAAGGCACCGCTGTTGCTGGCCGCCATCCCGGGGCATGATCCGGCCATTGATGTGCTGCATGCTGCCATGCCCGGCTGGTTCCGCTTCTCGCCGACGCCAGAGACGCCTGTAGGCGCCTGGCCCTACCCTTCGGAGGCGGATGCGGCTTTCGCCGGGCGCGGTTTCATCATCTCCCACAGCGTGCCGATTGGCGGCTCGGGCGCAAGGCTGGTCAGCGCCGTCACGCCGCAGCGTCGGCTGCTGGAGCTGTCAGCGCCGCGCTTCCCGCTTTGCCTCGCTGTCCCGAATGAGGTGCTTGCCGACGGGTGCCGCAACTTGTTGCCCGGCTTCGAGCTGCGCGGCGCGGTCTCTGCGGCTGCCGTCGCCGGGCTGGCGGCCCAGGCCCTTCTGCCCGAGGGCTTCGCCGCGGTGCTTGAGTTTGGCGCTGCGGCCCCGGTCGCGGCGATGGAGGCGCTGCCCGCCCGCATGCTCCGCCTGCGTGATCTGGCGCTGGCGCTCAGCGACGGCGCCCCCCCCTGCCGGCTTTATGTGGTGGTGCAGGAGGCTGAGGGAGCGGCGGCGCAGGCTATTTCGGCCTATGCGCGCTGCCTGATGAACGAATTCCCGAGGCTGGAGACCTGCCTGCTGGTGCTGGCTGCGGATGCCTCCGCCGCGACGTTGGAGCCAGTGCTCCGGCGCCACCTGACCGAGACCCTGCAGGAGCGGGAGATTCGCGTGAGCGCAGCCGGTGCTGAGGTGCCACGCGCCGCACGCCTTGCTGCCCCCGCGCCCCGCGCCCCGGGTGCGGATGAGCGCAGCCTGCTGCGCATCGGCCCACGCGGATTGGATGAGATGGCCTGGATATTGGCCCCGCGTGCCGCCCCGGGGCCGGGGGAGGTGGAGGTGGCGGTCACTGCCACCGGGCTTAACTTCCGCGACGTGATGCTGGGCCTCAATGTGCTCGATTCCGAAATCCTGGGTGAGGGGCTGACGGGGGCCTCGCTTGGCTTTGAATTTGCCGGGCGCGTGGTGCGCCTGGGGCCGGGTGTCACGGGCTTGCAGCCTGGCGATCCGGTGATGGGCTTCGCGGCCGGGGCCTTTGCTTCGCATCTGACGCTGCCTGCGGAACAGGTTTTCCAGCTTGGCCAAGGCATCCCGGCCGAGGCGGGGGCGGCGATCCCGGTTGCCTTCATGACCGCCTGGTACGGGCTGATCGAAAGGGCAGGGTTGAAGCGCGGCGAAACCGTGTTGATCGAGGGCGCTGCCGGCGGCGTGGGATTGGCTGCGCTCCAGATTGCCCACGCGCATGGCGCCATCGTGGTCGCGGTGGCCGGCACAGCCGAAAAGCGCGCCCTGCTCCGGCGCCTGGGCGCCGATCACGTGCTGGATTCCCGCGCCCCGGACCTTGAGGATTCGATCCGCGCCGCAGTCGGCGGCGTGGATGTGGTGCTGAATTCGGTGGCGGGCGACGCGATGCGGGCGGCGCTTCGCCTGCTGCGCCCCTTTGGCCGCTTCGTCGAAATGGGGAAGCGGGATTTCCTGGACAACACGCGGCTTGGCCTGCGGCCCTTCCTGCGCAACGTGACTTATGTCGGCGCGGATATTGACCAGCTTCTGGCGCATGACCCGGCCCTGGTCCGCCGCATGCTGGGCGCGCTGATGGCGCTGTTCGACGCCGGGCGGCTGGCGCCCATCCCGTGCCTTGCCCTGCCTGGTGAGCGGGTGGCGGATGGCTTCCGGCTGATGCAGGCCTCGGGCCATATCGGCAAGATCCTGGTGCGGCCAAGCCCGCGCGGCGAACCGCCGGCCCAGGCGGCGGTGGCCTTCACCCCCGCGCCGGGTCTCCATGTCGTCCTGGGCGGCACTGGCGGCTTTGGGCTGGAGACCGGGCTTTGGCTGGCCGCACAGGGCGCGCGCTGTGTCATCCTAGCTTCGCGCAGTGGCCGTGTTGCGCCAGAGCAGGCTGAACGGCTTGATCTGGCGCGCGCGGCGGGCTGCGAGCTGCTTGAAGCGGCGTTGGATGTGACCGACGCGGCGGCTGTCACCGCCGCCTTTGCCCGCTGGCGGGCCGAATTCGGGCCCATTGCCGGCGTCATCCACTGCGCGATGGTGCTGGAGGACGGCATGATCCTTGGCCTGACGGCTGAGAAAATCCATCGCGTCCTGGCGCCAAAGATCCAGGGCATGCAGGCGCTGGACGCCGCGATCGCCGGCGACCGCCTGCAATACCTGCTCGCCTATTCTTCGGCGACGAGTTTTGTCGGCAGCCCAGGGCAATCAGCCTATGTGGTGGGCAATGCCTTCCTGGAGGGCGCGGTATTGGGGATGCGCGCGCGCGGGGTGCCGGCGCTGGCGGTAGGTTGGGGCGCCATTTCGGATGTCGGTGTGATCGCGCGCACGCGTGGCCTGGGCGAGCGGCTGCTCGCGGCAACAGGGGTTTCGGGCGTGACCTCGGCCGAGGCGCTGCGGCATCTGGGCGGCTTGCTGGCCGACCCCTGGGCGGCGGCGGCGGTCAGCGCGTATTCGGTGATTCGCTGGTCCCCGGCGGCGACCAAGCTCGCCGTGTTGCGCTCCCCCTATTTCGCCGAGGTCTTCGCCGAGGCGGGGCAGGGCGCGGCCACGCCGGGCGAGGAGGCGCTGGACATCTCCAGCTTGAGCCCCGAGGCGGCGGCTGAGGCCCTATTGGGCTTGGTGCGCGACGAGGTGGCCCGCATCCTACGCCTGCCGCCTGAGGCGGTGGAGACTGACCGCCCCCTGATGGATCTGGGTCTCGACTCTCTCATGGCGTTGGAATTGCGCCTAGCCGTTGAGAAACGGACCGGTTTGGAAATGACCATGACGATGATCGGTGGCAGCCGCTCGGTTCGGGATCTGGTTGGGCGCATTGTCACGACCCTGGCTGGCCCGCCGTCTCACTAATCATTTGTTGTTGTAGACCAGAGATTTGCGCGCAAAACCCTGGCGTTTGCGAAAAAAATTGACTGGGGAAATTGGCGTCCCTGATGATGTTGCCGTGCACCAGGACGCGAAGAACATGACTGGCGGCTATCCGAGGGGTGCGAAGCGCTGGGCCCCGCCTTGTCGTTTTTTGTCACTGTTATCCGCGCTGCATCCTGGCTTCTTGGCTCGCATGATGGTTTCGTTTAATGAGAGATTTAAGTTAGCATGCTAAGGACCCGAACCCAGAAGTGAGGAGGCTGACATGAATTACAGGTCTCCCACAACGGGCCTCGATTGCGGCAAACTCGGTCGGGCCGATGAGGCGTCTTCAGCCACCCCCGGCATGAATGCGGATCGCCGCCAGCCCCGCGCCCGCACGTTGCGGCATGACGCGCTGAAGCATGATACCTCCTTTGAGAGCTTGCCGGCCTATCGCGAAATTCTGATGGATCGGCAGATCGGGCCGGCGCTTGGCTTCGGGGATCCGTATTACCGCGTGCATGACGCGCGCGCTGGCGTCACCACCCGGATCAATGGCCGGGACTTGCTGAATTTTGCGAGCTACGACTATCTCGCGCTGAACGGGCACCCCGAAGTGCTCGCCGCCCATCAGGAAGCGGCCCTTCGCTATGGGACCAGCGTTTCGGCCAGCCGGATCACGGCGGGTGAACGGCCGGTTCATCAGGCGTTGGAGGCCGCCCTGGCCGAGGTCTATGAGGCCGAGGCGGGCGCGCTTTTTGTCAGCGGCCATGCGACCGCCGCCTCGGTCATTGAGACGATCCTCGGGCCCAAGGATCTGCTGATCCATGACGCGTTTATCCACAATTGCGTGGTGGTCGGCGCCCAAGGGGCACGCTGCCAGCGGAAATCCTTCCGCCACAATGACCTGGACGATCTTGAGGCCTATCTGACCCTGACGCGCCATTTGTTCGAGCGTGTGCTGATCGTGAGCGAGGGGCTTTTTTCCATGGATGGCGATGGGCCAGACCTGTTCCGCCTCGTTGAAATCAAGGAACGCTTCCAGGCTTGGCTCATGATGGATGAGGCACATGCGCTTGGCGTGATCGGCAAGACCGGCCGCGGCATCTCCGAGCATTGTGGGGTGGATCCGACCCGGGTGGATATCTGGTTCGGGACGTTGTCCAAGGCGCTGGTCGGCTGCGGCGGCTATGTCTGCGGCAGCCAGGTGCTGATTGACATTCTGAAGGCGCGCGCGCCCGGACTGGTCTTCAGCGTCGGCATGCCGGCCCCGGTGGCTGCGGCGTCCCTGAAGGCGCTTGAGATCATGCGCCGCGAGCCTGATCGGGTGGCGGCGTTGCGCGCCAATGGCCAGCATTTCATCGCCGGTGCCCGCGCCCGCGGCCTGGATGTCGGTTCCAGCTGGGGCTTCGGCGTCACGCCGATCATCCTTGGCGCAGACATCAGAACCTTCCGGGCCGCCCAGGATCTGGAACAGCGCGGCGTCTATGTCTTTCCCGTTATCGCACCCGGCGTGCCGCAGGGCACCTCCCGGCTTCGCTTCTTCCTCTCCACGGCGCATGATACGGCGCAGATAGACACGGCGTTGGATGCGATTGTGGCGGTGTTGGATCCCTCGTGATTACAAGGCGCGTCAATTGTGGCCTGCTGGCGGAGCCTGAGGCGAAAAGCCTTGATTTTCTCGTGGTGCGCCTGCCGGGCTGGGTCACACCGGACCAATTGAGCGGGCTTGGTATCCTGGGCGCCGGCTTTGGCAGCCTGGGGTTTGCCCTTGCCCTTACGTCCTGGTTGTCCCTCGGGCTGGTGTTCGCCGGACTCACGCTGAACTGGCTTGGCGATTCGCTGGATGGCCGGCTGGCCCGCCACCGTCGGATCGAGCGCAAGACCCAAGGCTTCATCATTGATAATGGCGTGGACCTGATTGGATATTTTTTGCTGGCGCTGGGCTTTGCGGCCTCGGGCCTGGTTTCCCTGCCGGTGCCTTTCCTGTTGCTGTCACTCTACATGCTCCTCAGCAACCTGGCGCTGGCACGGTTGATCATCACCGGCGTGCACGAGCTAGCCGTCGGTTACATCGGCACCACCGAGTTGCGCGTCGGCTTCCTGGCCTTGGCCGTACTGCTCTTTTTTCTGCCGGATTTTTTCCGTGCGGTCGTCCCGCTGCTTGACCTCACGGTGCTGGACTTCCTGTCGCTATTCTGGGCCTTGGTCATGATGCTGAACTTCATCCTCGTGCTGCGCCGTGACATCCGGCTTGCGCGCGAGGCGGATCAGGGCTGAATCGCGCCCGTTTGGAAAACGCGACGGTCTTGAAACTAGCGCGGGTTGCGTTCGCATGAGGTCACGCAATACGCGCTGCGTCGTTGGTTTTCGAGCATCTTCACGCGTTCAGATGCTTCCATCTGAAGGCGATTTGCTTGTCTGCTCGCATGGCGATGCGCTTGAACTGCCCTAGCTTGGCGAAGACATTCTCGATCAAATGGCGCCATTTGTAGATTTCCGCATGGATTTTCAGAGGTACCGATCTTCGCGGGTGTGGTGAAATCACGGTCTTGGCGCCGCGTTCATTCAATGGGGCGATGATTGAATTGCTGTCGATTGCCTTATCGGCGATCAGGCTACCGAATGAAATGCCTTCGATCAGTGGCGGGACACCAACGGTATCAAACCGATGGCGAGGTAAGAAGCCTTTCAGTAGGTTTGTGCGCGGGGGCTCATGCATGGCATGGAAGGACCCAGCGATATGGCGACCGACAAGGCGTTACTGGATCAGCTTCTGGCTGGGCGGAAGCCGCCGGACCTATTCGCCAGGGGCGACCTGATTGACGCTTTGAAGAAGGCGCTTTCGGAGCGAATGCTGCCTGGCGGTGGATGCCGCATAGCGCGGGCGTGGGGATAGGGATAGATCAATCAAAAGCAGTGGCGACAAAGTCTTCGATGCGGCTGTGTCTGAGCGTGTCCTGAAAAACGCTGAGTACATTCATTAAATCACGATGCCTCAGGCTTTCAATGAAATCCAATTCATCAAGATCATTGCCACGCAAGCCAATCCGTTGATGCAAGGCGCTTCGCTTTTGGTGTTCCTGGTCCCAGTAGTCACGATAAGCGGCACGGGCGTGAACATCTGAGATACTGGCATCGGCAAGCTTGAAAACGCGTACCCTCTGCTTCAGTTCCTCGGCATCCTGGCGGCATTCGCGCCAAGTTTCGTAGAGTTCGCGCATGCAGTAGGCGGATTTGAGGTATTTGTCGCTCAGGAATACGAAAATACGCGGGCTGCGGGCGATGTGCAGCATGAAGGCGCGGATACTGTCGCCAGGGGCCATGCTTTGTTTGTCGCGCAGGATTTCGACCTTTCTGGCATCGGCGGCATTACACAACAAATTGACGGGCGTTTCCAAATCCGGGCCGGTGAAATCCTTCTCGTTCCAAGCATAGCTGATGGCGTATTTGGGTCGCTCTTCCGGTGGTCGTGAGGCTTGGATGACCGGGGCTTGTGGCGCTGGCGCCTCGCGCACCGGCATTACCTTGTCCGTGGTGGCGGAGAGGTTCATTTTGCGGTTTTCCCGACTGACCAATTCGGTCAGCCTTTCCAGCAATGTGGCAGCATCGCCATCCTTGGCTTCAATGCGGACGCTGCCTTGCCAATCCCCCGCCGGCAAATGCTGCGTCACCAGGGCACGCGCGCGGGTTTGCGCATCATAGAGGCAGACCCCTCCGCGAAAATAATCGGCACGGGTTTGCGCGAGCGTGCCCAATTGGCTGATTACATTGCGGATCAAGCCTTCATGCAGGAAGGCATAGGTGAATACCTGCCGATGCGTGGCGGGGCCTTCACCCCAGGTTGCGTCGATCTGTCCCTGAATAACCGCCCTTTCAGGTAGAAATTCCGGTGCAAGGTAAAGCGTTTCATCGCTTTCTTCCGTACCCGCGACACCCTCTCGATAGACAAAGCAGATGCCGCAGGATGTCATCATGGAAAGAAACAAGCGCTGTTCGGCTTCCGTATAATCCCGCCAGACCTGCGCCAAATCAGCGCGTTCAAACAAGCCGCCACGGCGCTGCAGCCGCCCATAGGTTTCCTTGCGGTCAAACAGCGCATAGATCGCTGCCATTGCCCAGTTTTGGTCCAGCACAATGCGGTCCTGGAACAGACCCTCACGATAAAAAACCGTGCCATTGTCGTTCAAATAGGCAAGCGCAAATTCGGCCGATGCAGTGCCACCTGCTTCCTGATACCAGGCTGCAAAGGTGGATTTTTCCATCAGGCGCCATTCTTCCGGTAGGCTGCCATCGGCTTGTCGCAGGGCTTCGATCCGCCGCTGTAGTATCAGGCGCGGCCTGCCGATTTCCACTGCGCCGCGGCTTTGCTGCAACGTCACCACCGCATCCTGCAAGGCGCCGCGCAAAGTGCCGATGCGTGGTGGATCGGCGGTGCTGACCTGAACGCAAAGGCTGCTGGCCATTTGGTCCTGATCCAGCGGTGGGGGGCGAATGCCATCCTGATCAAGGCGCGTTTGTGCGATGATCTGGGGGCTGCCCTTATGGCCGGCATCCTTGGCATAGGCGTGCCAATAACGGAGAGGATGATTACGGAACACCATGCCGTGCTGGTCGGGTTCGGCTGCCGGCAATTCGGTTTCCTGGCTCCAGACTAGCAGGAAAATGGCGCGGGTTCTGGCGAAAAGCGCATGGGTGCCATGGTAAATCTCCTGCCCACCAAAATCCCATAGTTTCAGGTGGGTTTCTGGCAGTGAATCCTGCGCTGATATTGTAACTTGCGTGATGCGAATGCCGTGGGTGGAATCCCATTCGGGTTGGAAGGGCTGCCCGGCAAGGCGCCGGGCGATCTGGGTTTTGCCGGCGCGGCCATTACCGAGGATGAGCAGCTTGGCCTCACTGATGGCCTCAACACCCGCTTCAAGTTCCCTCAAATGCGCGCGTAAGCGTTCCAGGCAATTATGACCAAGGATTTCGTCGGGGATGCCGGGAATTTGGGTTTCGTCCGCTGAGACTAATTTGAGCGAAGGCTGCCACCAAAGCGTCATCGGTGCGGTGATTATACTACAGAAGCTGACATCAAGGTACTGTAGCTGCTGCAGCCCGGCGATGGGGGATAGGTCGGTCACCCGCGTGCGGCTGCAGTAGAAGGTCCGTAGCTGCTGCAGCCCGGCGATGAAGGATAGGTCGCTCACCTGCGTGCCGCCGCAGTTGAGGGTCTGTAGCTGCTGCAGCCCGGCGATGGGGGATAGTTCGCTCACGTTCGTGCCGCCGCAGTCGAGGGTCTGTAGCTGCTGCAGCCCGGCGATGGGGGATAGGTCACTCACCGGCGTGCGGCGGCAGTTGAGGTGCTGTAGCTGCTGCAGCCCGGCGATGGAGGATAGGTCGGTCACCCGCGTGCGGCTGCAGTAGAAGGTCCGTAGCTGCTGCAGCCCGGCGATGGGGGATAGGTCGTCGCAACCTGACCCATCTAGGTAGAGTTCGGTCAACTGACGGAGGTCGGCGAGATTAGAGATATCGCTACAGACGTTGGCGTCACCGTCACGAATAGTATTTCTGGTGCCGCCGTCCGGGTCCACATGAAAGAAATGTCCAATACTCAGTCGTCGCAACCAAGTTAGTTCGGCCAGCTTCTCCGGTAACCGCGTCAAACCCAAGCCGGCCAAATCCAGCCAGTCCTGCCCCGTGCGCGCAGCTTCCGCTATCCGCTTCTCAGCAATGCGTTCGCCATCAATCATCTCAGCCATTTTCAGAACCTGCCATATCCTTAACCGCCCGCAAATAGAAATCCCCCAAAGCCAATCGTTTCGCCGATAGCATTGGGCGCAGCATCACACCCGCCCCCACCACCCCGCCCAAATCACCGCCCCCCGATCCGCGACGCCACGCGGCATCGGCACCACCTTCCCCGCCTCCAACCTCCGCAAATCCCGCCCCGCCAGCACCGCCAGCAGGCTAGCGGCCATCAACCCTTTCGGCACATCGCGCGGCGCGCTCCGCAAAGCCTCCAGCCCCTCAGCGGCCATTTCAGCGCACAACGCCACAAGCGCGGGCTGTCCCGGCGCGCTGATCACCGCCTCGGCATTCAGCCCTGCCCCTGCCAGCCGATCCAAAGGCAGCAAGCAGCGCCCTTGCGCGGCATGCGCCATCACGGATCGCAACACCCCGGCCAACCCATAAGCGGCGCCAAGGGCGCGGAGCTTTTCGGCATCCTCCGCACTGCCCCCCAAAGCCAGGCCTGCCGCATAGGCAAAGCCGCCCGCGGTGCCGCGCAGCCAGGTCACAAAATCAGCCTCGGTCAGAATGCCGGCTTCCTCAGCCTCGGCTTCGCGCGCGTCAATCATCGCCTCCAGCGCAGGGGCATCCAGCGCGCCGGCGGTGATGGCGGCATGCAGCGGTTCGGCAACTTCATGCCGGCGGGCGGGCTTGCCTTGGCGCGCTTCTTCCAAAGCATCGCGCCACCATTGCAGGCGGATCAGCGCGGCCATGGGGTGGCTTGCGGCTTCACGGGCGCGGGCCAATTCATGGTTGAAGGCAATCAGCGTGAAGATCGCCTCTCGCCTTTCCGGCGGCGCGAAAAGCGCGGCCAGGAAACGGTCCGGGTCATGGGCGCGGGCAAAGGCCGCAATCGGGGAAAGGCTCACGCCCTGCGTTAGATCATTTTCGGGCCAAGTGGAATCACTTGGCGTCTCGGAAACCACGGCAGGCTTGCGGCTTGCGCTGCGGCTTCCAAGTCATGTTATTGCAGCGCCCCATGAACATTAGCTAAAACGGCCTATGTCCAACATCGAAATCAAGCCAGACAGGCCAAATGTCGAGGCATTGCTGGCGCGCTATGCGGCGCAGATCGGCCAAGACCTTCCGGGCTATCGCAACCATGTCTATCGCTGCATCACCTATGCGATGCATTTCCTGGGCGGCGATCCGGCGCATGAACGCCTGGTTGAAACGGCCTTTGCCTATCATGACATCGGCTTATGGACTGATCACGAACTGGCCTATCTGGAACCGTCAGAGGCTGTGGCGCTTGCGGATAATGAACGCTTCGCTTGGGGGCTGGACGCAGAATTGCTGCGCGGGGCCATTCATTGGCATCACAAGATTTCACCCTATAGGGGCCCGCATGCCGAGGTTATTGAAGCTTGTCGCAAGGCGGACTGGATTGATGCCACCAAGGGGTTGCTGCGCAAGGGCATGCCCCGGGCGAATATAAGTGCGGTGGAAGCGGCGTTTCCGAACCTCGGCTTTCACGCAACGCTGCTGCGCCTGGCCAAGGATTATGGCGGCTCCACGCTCAGGGGCGGGATCAGGGTCACATTGGGCATCGTCAAATGGTAGCGTCCAAGCCCGCTGGATAGGGTTGCTGAGACGTGATGGCGGTACCTTCTGGGCTGATGTCGGGCCATCCGGGCGGGTGCGGTTGACGCTTGTGCTGGCCCCGCTTACCTCAAGCACAGTGTTAATCGCTCATCATCTGAGGAACGGAGAAACCCCCATGGCCTTCAGCCTGCCCCCGCTGCCCTATTCCACCAATGCGCTTGCCGCCAATGGCATGTGCCAGGAAACCCTGGAACTGCATCATGGCAAGCATCACAATGCCTATGTCACGGCGCTGAATGGCCTGATCGAAGCCAAGGGCCTGGCCGGCAAGTCGCTGGAAGCGATCTGCGCCGAAGCCGGCAAGGCGGGTGCTGATGGCCTGCCGGTGCTGAACCAGGCGGGGCAGCATTACAACCACATCCTGTTCTGGCAGGTGATGCAGCCGGGCGGCGGTGGCGATGCGCTGCCGGGCGCTTTGGCCGCGAAGATTGATAGCGATTTGGGTGGCCTCGCTGCCTTCAAGGAAGCTTTCAAGCAGGCGGGCGTGACGCAGTTCGGTTCTGGCTGGGCCTGGCTGATCATCGGCGCCGACGGCAAGCTGAAGGTGACCAAGACGCCGAATGGCGCCAACCCGATTTCCACCGGCGAAGGCAAGCCGATCCTGGGTGTGGATGTGTGGGAACACGCCTATTATTTGGATTTCCGCAATGTGCGCCCGAATTACCTCGATAACTTCCTGAACAAGCTGGTGAATTGGGAAGTCGTTGCCGATCTGATGGGCAAGGGCGGGCTCGCTTCCGGCCAATCGGCCTAATCCGCCGCAAGGCCATGAAAAAAGGCGCTGGGGAGTGATCCTCAGCGCCTTTTTTGTTGCCTGTTGAAGGCTCAGCTTTTCGCCTCATCATTCGCGGCTTCGGGGCGCAGCACGCTGCCGATGGTGCCGCGCACCACGGTGACTTTCACATTGGGGGCGATTTCGGCCTCGATCTCGTCAGACCCGTCCTTCACCTTGGTAATGGTGGCGACAATGCCGCCCGCGGTCACCACGCGGTCCCCGCGCTTCAATTGGCCGAGCATTTCGCGATGATCCTTCATCTTCTTCTGCTGGGGGCGAATCAGCAGAAAGTAGAAGACAACGAAAATCAAAACCAGCGGCAGCATTTGCATGACAATAGCGGCGGTGCCGCCCGCATCCTGGGCATAGGCGGGGCTGATGCCAAAAAGTCTTTCCATGGTCCGGCATTCCTTATTTGCGATGATGGGGCGGAAACTAGCGCCCGCCCCCTTTCCGTCAATAGCAACCCGGCCTATTGCGCGCGGCCATGGATCATTCTCCGCTTCTCCCTGCCCTGACCCGTATTGCTGAGGCGCTTGAACGCCTGGCCCCGCCGCCCGCGGCCGCGCCCGACCTTACCGGGGCGGATGCCTTCATCTGGCACCCGGAACCTGTCGCGCGGTTATCGCCCGTGCCCAAGGTGGCGGCGGTGCCGATTGACCTGTTGCAAGGCGTGGATCGGCAGAAAGAGATCCTCATGGAAAACACGCTGCGCTTTGCGCGCGGCTTCAGCGCCAATAATGCCATGCTCTGGGGCGCGCGGGGGACGGGCAAATCATCCCTGGTCAAGGCCGCGCATACGGCGGCGAACACACAAGTACCCGGCAGCCTTGCGCTGATTGAAATCCATCGTGAGGACATCAAGACGCTGCCGGAATTGCTGCGCTTCCTGCGCGCAGGCACGCGACGTTGCCTGGTGTTTTGTGATGATCTGTCTTTCGAGCGTGAAGATGCGGATTACAAGGCGCTGAAATCGGTGCTGGATGGCGGCATTGAAGGCCGGCCCGCCAATGTCTTGTTCTATGCCACGTCCAATCGCCGGCATCTGATGTCGCGCGACATGATCGAGAATGAACGTAGCGCCGCAATCCATGGGTCTGAGGCGATTGAGGAAAAGGTATCGCTATCCGATCGCTTCGGGCTTTGGATCGGGTTCCATAATGCCAATCAGGATACCTTCTTCGCCATGATCGAAGGCTATGCCAAGCATTACGGCTTGGCGGTATCGGTTGAAGATTTGCATGCGCAGGCGGTGGAATGGTCTGTCACGCGCGGGTCTCGTTCCGGTCGCGTGGCATGGCAATTCATCCAGGATCTGGCCGGTCGGATGGGTGTTAAAATCGAGGGCTGAATTCGCGCCGATTAACGCGGCCGGGCGGGCAAGGGCGGTGCCTCCCCCAGCATGGCGACGACTTCCTGGGTGGACATGAAGCGCGGGAATTCCCCCTGCACCAATTGATCAAGGCTTGGCGCCGGCAGGCCAAGCCTTGAGGCATAAATCCAGGAATAGGCGAGCACGCGCTGCACATGGCTTCGCGTTTCATCGAAAGGAATCGCTTCGATAAACAGCAGCGCATCGCCGCGGTGGCGCACAGCGGGAAGCCATTTCGCAAGATTGCCCGGCCCGGCATTATAGGCTGCCAGCAGCCGGATCAGATTACCGCCCACCGCCTCACTCCGCGCCAGATAGTGCAAGTAACGCTGGCCCAATTCCAGCGATAGGCCGGGATTGTGAAGGCGTTGCGCGCCATCGCGGACGAAGGATGGGTCATTGGCCAGATAAGCCGCGGTGGCGGGCATAACCTGCATCAAGCCGCGTGCCCCGGCAGGAGACACCGCCGCAGCGTCAAAATTCGATTCCTGACGCGCGAGAGCATAAAGCAGGGCGGGTTCCACGCGAAAGCCCTGGGCCGGGTTCAGGCGGGGCAGGGGGAAGCGCGCCAGATCGCGCGGGCGGCCATCGGCGGTCTGCGCCAGTTCGGCCAATTGCGCAGAGAGATGCGTGAGGCCACCCTGAGAGGCGAGCGCCAGCATGGCCCGCAGCAAGGGAAGATTGCCGCGCGCCAGCGGCCAAAGTGCCCGCAATTCTGCTTCTGCCCGGCCGGCCTGGCCGGTTTGCAGAAGGGCGACGGCGCGCCAGCCGCCGGCGGTTTCCAGCAGCGCTGCCATACCTTCTTCCCCGCCCGCTTCGACATGCCAGGCAAAGCCAGGCGTCAGGCCAAGGGCGCGGCGCGCCATCAGCCCGTAGAAGGTGCGCGGTTCCTGGGCGGCTTGCAGCAGCCAGGGCACATGCATCCCTGGATGCCGGGCGCGAATGGCCGCTCGGCTCGCCCAATAGGCGGCGGCGGCGCGATTGGCAGGCGATGCGCCGGGGGCGCGCGCGGCGACCTCAAGATAGGGTAACGCCACGTCGAAATGCCCGAGCCCCCAGGCGGCCAGCCCAGCGGCAAAGGCAGCGCGCCCGCTAGGTTCTGCCCGGCTGCGGGTGGCTTCCGATGCAACTTCAAAGGCGCGTTCATCCTCCCCACGCCGGAACAGAATCAGAGCGAAATCGGCCCTGAGCGCGGCGGCATAGGCGGGCGTCATGCCGCGGGTGGCTTCCATCCGGCGCAAGGCGGCTTCCAGTTTGCCGTCACGCACCAGATCCCTGAGCTCACGGTCCAGCGATGGGTTGCGCACAAACCCCTGGTCCGGGGCTTCGCGTTCTTCCGGGGCGGCGCCGGCATCCTCGGCCAGGCTTTCCTGGGCGGGCGCTGCCGGCAGGCTGGCCCCGCGCGGCGCGGTCCGGCGCAGCAGGGCATGGATCGCCGGCGCATCCGGATGATCGGCAAAGCGCGCCAGCCAATCGCGCAGCGCTTCCAGATCCGGCCTTGGCGCGGCGGGGTTCAGCCAGCGATCCGCAAGTATATGGCCTTCAAGGCGGCGATCCGAAAGCTGTGCTGTTGCGCGTTCCGCTGCTTCCCAATCCCGTGAGGTATGCAGCGCGAAGATATGCCTGATTTGTTCAACATCTACAGCCACAAGCGGCTGGCTCGCGGAGGCCAAGGAGCGTAGCGCGGGCGCGGTCAAGCCTGCGGTTTGAATGCCCCCCTGCGCTGCGGCTGGAAGGGCGGTTCCAAACCACAAGGGCGCCAGGAATAGGGCCAATAACGGCAGGGTCTGGCAGGGGGCCATGGGGGGATTGTTGCTCATGGCTGAGCCTTTTTTGGGGCGAAATAGTTAAAATTTCAACCTATGGGCGATTGGGGGGCCTCAACCGGCCTCGTAAAGTGTCTGATCATTACCTGTTTCGCCCAGGTGACAGGCGCTGTGCTCGGGGCTAGTTTCGGGCTTGCGTCACAAGGAGAAGACCATGACGATCAAGACTGGCGACAGCATTCCCGCGATGAAGATCATGCAAGGCACCCCAGAAGGGCCGAAGGAGCTTGATACGGCGGAATTCTTTAAGGGCCGCACCGTGGTGCTGTTCGGCGTGCCTGGCGCCTTTACCCCCACCTGCTCGGCCAAGCATTTGCCGGGCTTCACGGAGCATGCGGCAGCGCTGAAGGCCAAGGGTGTGCACACCATTGCCTGCATGGCGGTGAATGATGCCTTTGTGATGGGCGCTTGGGCCAAGGATCAGGGCATCACGGACCAGGTGACCATGATTGCCGATGGCTCGGCTGCCTTTACCAAGGCGATGGGTCTGGAATTCGACCTGACGGCGCGCGGCCTTGGCGTGCGCTGCCAGCGCTTTGCCCTGGTGGCGAAGGACGGCAAGGTGACCCATGTGGCCGTGGAAGCCCCCGGCGCCTTTGAAGTGAGCAAGGCCGAAGCGGTTCTGGCCGCGCTTTGATGTGAATGCCCGGCGCGCCCTTTTGTGCGGGCGCGTCGGCTGAACCAAGGATTGCCGCCCATGAGCATCACCCTCTGGACTTGGAATACGCCCAATGGGCGGAAGATCAGCGTCGCCCTTGAGGAAATGGGGCTGGCCTATACCGTCAAGCCCGTGAACATCAGCAAGGGCGAGCAATTCAATCCTGAATTCCTGGCCTTCAGCCCGAATAACCGCATCCCCGCCATTCAGGACCCGGATGGGCCGGATGGCAAGCCGATCACGGTATTCGAAAGCGGCGCCATTTTGCTGTATCTTGCGGAAAAGACCGGGCGCTTCATGCCGAAAGACCTGCGTGCGCGCGTGCCGGTTTATGAATGGCTGATGTGGCAGATGGGCGGCTTCGGCCCCATGCCCGGCCAGGTGCATCACTTCCTGATGCAGCCCGAAGGGCCAGCGCGGGATTATGGCTTCAAGCGATACCATGACGAGACCAAGCGCCTGTATGGCGTTTTGGACCGCCGGCTTGAAGGCCGCGATTTTGTGGCGACGAATGGTGAACCCTCGATTGCGGATTTCGCCATTTTGGGCTGGGCCTGGCGGCATGAACGCCATCAGGTGGATTTGGCCGGCTTGCCCAATGTGAAGCGCTGGTATGAGGCGATGATGGCGCGGCCCGCGACGAAACGGGGATTTGAGGTTTCGCTGGGGTGAGGCGCCCGTTTCGGGTTTGACGCTTCCCCGCCGCGGCACTAAAAGCGAGGTGTTGCAACGCCGTGTGACTTTCCACTCCTGCGGAGGGGTGGCCGAGTGGCCGAAGGCGGCGGTTTGCTAAACCGTTATAGGATTAATACTCCTATCGTGGGTTCGAATCCCATCCCCTCCGCCAGTAATTCCTTCTTGGATATTGATTTTATTAGATAAATCTGGGTTGCGAAAAATTCAGTCCCAATATCGGTCCCAACACGTCGCGTTATCTCGCCCCTGAGGCATCATCTCGCTCTGGACGGCCTGCGTCCCGCTTTCGCCGGACCAGTCTGCTTATTCCTTTGAGCGTGCTTCAATCGCATTTTGGTCGCGCTTATCATCCGGATGTTTTGGAGAATTGATAAAAAAAGATAGGAAATTCATTTTAGAGTGTGATGACATTACGTTGCGCCATAGCCTGAATTTCTGAGGTAGTTGGCGCATTCATGTGGTGGGAATGCATTGAGCAATGTACCGATGCGGCGCCATGTTGTTTCGACGGATCGTTCTGCGGCCTTTCGCAGG
>JADCGA010000021.1 GCA_020249265.1 Roseomonas sp. | reverse complement strand
CAAATCAACCGTTACCGGCGTGGCCGCGCCGTCGTAGCTCGCCAAATCCGTGCCAGCGCCGCCAATTAGCGTGTCATTAGCCGTGCCACTGCCGCCATTCAGCGTGTCATTGCCAAGGCCGCCATCCAGCAGATTGGCGAGGCTGTCGCCCAGGATGCTGTCATCGCCATTGCCGCCAAGGACGTTTTCAATGCTGGTCAGGCTGTCAGTGCCAAAGGCGCCGGAACTGCTGCCATTACTCAAATCAACCGTTACCGGCGTGGTTGCGCCGTCGTAGCTCGCCAAATCCGTACCTGCGCCGCCAATCAGCGTGTCATTAGCCGTGCCACTGCCGCCATTCAGCGTGTCATTGCCAAGGCCGCCATCCAGCAGATTGGCCAGGCTGTCGCCCAGGATGCTGTCGTTACCATTGCCGCCAAGGACGTTTTCAATGCCGGTCAGGATGTCATTGCCATCCGCGCCGGATGAAGTACCCGCCGCAAGGTCAACCGTTACCGCGCCGCCTGCATTGGCATAGTTTGCGAAGTCAGTACCATTGCCGCCATCAAGCAGGTCATCGCCAGCACCGCCATCAATCGTGTCATCGCCCTCATCGCCGAAAAGAGCGTCATCTCCTTCCCCGCCATCAATGCTATCATTGCCACCACGACCAGTGAGCTCATCTATGCCGCCGCGGCCCGAAAGCGTATCATTGCCGAGGCCACCATCGGCGACATCTTCAGCGCTGCCCCCATAGAAGCTGTCATCACCGGACTCAGTAGTAGCACCATTAAACTCGCCATAAACCTCGGCGTTAACCAAGTCATTGGCGATGATCGTATCATTGCCCGCGCCGCCAGAGATCAGGCCACTGGTTCCTGACCCAGCCACCATGCTGTCATGGCCAATGCCGCCGTCGAGTCTTTGCTGGTTTCCGGTGCCTGCGACAAGGGTATCATTCCCCTCCTCACCAAAAAGCTGCTGATTGATGCTCGTTCCGCTAATCAACCAATCATTATCGGCGCCCCCATATAAATCCTGCGACGCCGCAGGCAGACTGAGACTGTCATTACCAGCGATCAGCGTATCATTTCCTGCGCCACCGAATAAGTGGCGCCCGCTATTTACACCGCCATCCCCGGCAAGCATCCGATCATCGAAATTGCTGCCGAGTACGAATTGAAATCTGTCGCTGGTACTGCTGTTGGTAAGTGTATCATTCCCATCAGCCGCAAAACCGCGATTCAGGTTGAAATCAACAGTGACAGCGGCGGTGGCGCTTGCATAGCTGAGCCAGTTGGTATCCGTGCCACCAATCAGGCTGTCACTACCGGCGCCACCATCAACCGTGTCATTGCCGTTGCCGCCCGATAATATATCATTGCCATTGCCACCCAACAGGGAATCAGTGCCGTCATTGCCAAGAATGGTGTCATTGCCATTGCCACCATTCAGCGTGTCATCGCCGTTGCCACCATCCAGGCTGTCATTATTGGTGCCGCCCAGCAGGCTGTCATTATCATCTCCGCCAGAAAGGTACTGATTACTGCCCACGCCCGCGACCAGCGTGTCATTCCCGGCTTCGCCATAGATCTGCTGACGAAGGCCGTTCCCGCCCTGCAGGCTATCGGCATCGGTGCCGCCAGAGACCAGCTGATCGTTGCCCTCGCCCGCAACCAGCGTGTCATTTCCAGCTTGGCCAGAGAGGTTCTGAAATACGCCGATCCCGCCCTGGAGGCTATCAGCGCCGACGCCAGCTTCGAGATTGTGGCCAATGCCGCTGCCAGCAACCAAGGTATCGTCGCCGCTACCGCCACCAAGGCGCAGTGAACCACCGATTCCGCCCAGGAGGCTATCATTACCTGCTTCACCCTGGATGTTTTGATTACTGCCATCACCGCCGCGCAAGGTGTCATTGCCGTTGCCAGCGGAAAACTGCTGCCTTGCACCACCGCCGCCGACCAGGCTGTCATCGCCATTGCCGCCAAAAAATTGTTGATCGTCACCGGAAACGGCAGCCCCCCCCCTCAGGGTATCAGCGAAGTTACTGCCGACGACATTCTCGATACCCGTCAGGCTGTCATTACCATCCGCGCCGAAGCTTCTACCCGTGCCAAGGTCAACCGTGACCCCGCCGGTCGCCTCACTATAAATGACCCAGTCAGTGCCAAGACCGCCGACAAGGCTGTCATGCCCAGCCCGCCCCATCAGCGTATTGGCATTACTATCGCCAATCAGTGTGTCATTACCAAAGCCCCCATAGACACCCTCGATACTGCTCAGCGTGTCATTGCCGGCAGCGCCCGTGGTCTGCCGGCCGCCGACATTCCCGAGATTGACGGAAACCGGACCATTAAAATATGAATGACGATAGTCAACAATATCATTGCCCGTACCACCGACCAGGCTATCGTGACCAAAACTGGGGTCGAAGTTGGAACTCGAAAACAGTGTGTCATTACCGGCGCCGCCGATCAGCGTGTTATTGCCTCCGACATTAACCAATTGAAGAAGATCATCGCCATTGCCGCCATCAAGATAGGAAGTCCCAGAGCTTGAAATTTGGATATTGTCGTTGCCATCTTCACCATAGACGGTATTGTTACCACTGGCGGAAGCAGAAACAATGTCATTGCCATTACCGCCATGAGTGAGATTATTGCCGCTGCCTGGAGTTATAAAGTCATCGTCATTGCCGCCCATGAGTGAGTCATTGCCAGCGCCCCCCACCAGCGTGTCATTGCCGTTGGCGCCATCCAGCGTATTGTTACCCCCGCTGCCATCCAGATAATTCGCGATGCTACTGCCGAGAATACTGTCAGATCGCTGGGACAACCCAACAACATTTTCGAAGCCGCTGAAACTGTCGTTTCCATAAGCGCCTGCTGTAGTGCCCGCGGCAAGATCAACCGTGAACCCCACGCTGGCAGGAGCGCTTCCATTTGTAATGTAACCGTATTGGAGCCAGTCATTGCCATTGCCACCAACAAGCGTATCATTCCCAAGGCCGCCATCAATGGTATTGTCCAGGCTATCGCCCAGGATACTGTCCCGCCCAACGTCGCCAACGATTAATTCGAAACCACTTATTATATCATTGCCGTAAAAGCCGGAAGCAGTGCCGGACACCAAATCAACGGTTATGCTGGCGGTAGCTCCGAACCGCGTGAAATAGAGATGATCATTACCTTCCCCACCAATGAGACAATCATTGCCGGGCATATTGTAGTGAGTGTCGTTGCCGCTCCCGCCATCAACCGTCGTCGAAGCGCTGGTAGACAGTACGAAACCCTGGAACAGGTCGGACCCAGCCCCACCTACCAGATAAAAATTCCCAGGTACTGAGCTAGAAAGACTTATCTGGTCATCACCATTGCCACCATCAACCGTATCGCCGATGGTCGCGGCAATCGAATCGCGTCCTTCACCACCAATTAGGGAATCAGCGCCGTCGCCACCAACCAGGTTATCAGCACCTTCGCCGCCAAGCAGGGTGTCATTGCCGTTGACGCCATCCAACGTATCATTGCCGTTGCCGCCATCAATGTAGTTAGGCCCCGCACCGCCAAGCACCGAATCATTGCCGGTGTTGTCGGTGGAATTACCCCCGGGAAAGGTATCATTGAAGCCAAGGTTGACGGTCACGCCAGACATTGCGCATTCCCATTCATTTTTGCCCAATAGCTCAGCTGATGAAAGGACAACCTTACCCTAACACCCGAAGCCGAGCCAGAAAGCACAGCGCACGAGACCGGTGCTTCACAGCAACACACTGCCATAAACCTGTTAAATTTGGACTAGTTGATATAAGCGGACCGCATTCATGCTTATCATCGTTCTTACTAGTTTTCCTTAAAAAATCAAGCTAAAAACACTTGAGATTTGGAAGATCGAGCGATGTTTCCACAAAAACGGGGCAATATAAGTTTTATTTGATAAAAATCACATAATACAACCATAAGTTGCTTTCATGCAGTTTGCCACCATCACTAGCATTGTGGTTTGCTTGGTGATTCTTCAATTCCGTGCCGCCAGCACCGCCAGAATCGCCTGCGCCGCCGCCGCCTGGCTGGGTTCAATCACCGGCACGCCGCAAGCATCTTCCGCCGCCGCACGATGATGCGCCATGCCGGCGCAGCCCAGGATCACACTCTCCGCGCCCCGTGCCACCAATTCCCGCGCCACTGCGGCAATGCGCGCGCGCGGCGCCACCGGGTCTGTCAGTACTTCCATATCCAGATTAAGCGCGATGGAAGCCACCATCCGCGCCTCCACCCCCATGGCCTGCAACACCCGGCGCTGGCGGGGCTTGGATGTGTCGGTGAAGGCGATGATGCCGAAGTGATCAGCACGGTTCAGCGCGGCGGCGATGGAACAACGCAAAGGGCCGAAAACGGGCTTGTCGGTGACCATCCGCACCGCTTCAATGCCCGGGTCGGAAACGCAGCCGATGATATAAGCATCGGCGGGTTCGGCGGCGACGCGCCGGCAGAGCGGTTCAGCCACGCCGTACCAATCCCGCCAGGTGATGATGGCGGGGGGGCCTTCTTCCAGGCGCGTCACGTCTATCCGCGGCAGGCCGGGGGCGGCAAAGGGGGCAACAGCGGCGGCAATGCCCTGGGTGCAGCTTAGGCTGCAATTCGGGTTGATCAGCAGGATGCGTTCATTCATGGGCGGCATTTTGGGCGCAGCGGGTAGCGCGCCGCAAGCCATGCTTGATTGGGGCCGATTTCGGGCCTAACGCTGCGCTGCAATGTGCCGCGTCAGCGCGGCCATGATTGGAACAAAAATGCGTTGGGAACCGGATCGCACGCCGCCTGCCCTGCCCTATCAGCCGCCCAGCACGCGGGATGGCTTGTTGCGCGGGCTGAAGGGGCTTTGCCCGGTCTGCGGGCAGGGGCGGCTTTTCGCGGGGTTTTTGCGCGTGGCCCATAAGTGCGAGAATTGCGGCGCGCCAACCGGGCGGCTGCGTGCCGATGATGCGCCGCCCTATTTCACCATCCTAATCACGGGGCATGTGCTGGTGCCGCCCGTGCTCTGGATCGAAAGGGCCTATATGCCGCCGATCTGGCTGCATATGGTGATCTGGCTGCCGCTATTTGCCATTATCTGCACGCTGCTGCTGCGCCCCATCAAGGGCGCGACGCTTGGCTGGATGATGCACCTTGGCATGACAGGCGATGAAGGCGGGGTGGTGCCGCGGGGTGGCAAGCCGGATGCCTGAACAGCGCCTGATCCGCGTTGAATTGCCCGAAGAAGCGCCGGCACCTTCCGCCTATGCGGAAGCCGATCGGCGCCAGGCGATTGCAGATTTGCTGCACCATAACCGCTTCGACCCCGATGGCCTGCCACGCGGGCCTTATGTGCTGGGGCTTGCGGTGCGTGAAGGCCGGTTGGTGTTTGATATCCGCAATAAAGATGGCGCAACGCTGCATGTGCTGGCACTCGCCCTTGGCCCCTTCCGCCGATTGATCAAGGACTACCACATGGTGGTGGAAGCGCATGAACAGGCGGTGGCCGAAAGCGGGCCGGAATCCCGCGTGCAAGCCATAGATATGGGCCGGCGCGGGCTGCATAATGAAGGCGCGGAATTGCTGCGCGCGCGGCTTGCGGGGCGCGTTGCGCTTGATTTTGATACGGCTCGGCAATTATTCACGCTGGTTTGCGCGCTGCATCAACGAATTTGAAGCTTGCGTAACTCCGCCGCCAGTGAAACAGGCGCGGTGAAGCCAACTTCCCGCCGCAGGCGCCCAGTATGCGCCACCATATAGGGCGGTTCATTGGGGCGATCAGGCAAAGCACCCAGCCTGAGCAGATAAGGCCGGCCAGAGATATGCGCGATCAGCCGCGCCATGGCGGCAATGCTGATCGGCGCGCCTGAGCCGATATTGACCGGACCTGTAACCTGGCTGGTGGCCAGCGCCGTGATGGCGGCGGCGGCGTTTTGTGTGCTGATGAAATCGCGCACTGGGCGACCAGAGGCGCATTGCGCTTCGTGGCCTTCACGCAGCGCAAGCATGATGGAAGGCACCAGCCGCGCCGGGTTCTCGGCGGGGCCGAACAGATGAAACAGCCGCGCCCAGGCGAAGCTGAATCGCGCGCGGGCTTCCGCCATTTCATTGAGGCGCCGCGCGAGGGTGGCCTTCGCCTCGCCATAGGGGGTGGCGGGGGCGATGGGGCGCGTTTCCGGCCAGGGATAGGCGTCATCGCCCGCTTCGGTTGCGTATTCGGCGCAGGTGCCAAGGCCGATAAAGCGCCGCGTGCCGGCTTCGGCGGCATAGGCGGCAAGCGCGGTGGAGGCTTCCAGCCAATCGGTATTCTCCGGCGCGGTCCAGAAGCGGCCATGCGCGACATACCAGGCGGTGTGGATGATGATGTCTGGGCGGAGATCCTTGATCAGACGCTGCGCTTCATCCTGGCGCAACAGGTCAACGCCATGCGCGGTGATGCCGGCGGTTTCGGGCAAGGCGCCGCGCGCTGTGACGTGGGTTTCGTATCTGCGCGCGCGCAGCAGGGGCGGAATATGCTGGCCAATGAAGCCGGTTGCCCCCGTGACCAGAACGCGTTCAGCCATGGAGCAGCGGCCAGGCGTTATCGCGCGCGGAAATCACCTTTGGCTCGGCGGGCCAAGCGATGCCGAAGGCGGGATCATTCCAGCGCACCCCGCGCGCGAGTGCGGGCGCAAAGGGGGTGTCAATCAAATATTCCACTACCGCATCATCGGTCAGGCTCAGGAAACCATGCGCGATGCCGCGCGGCACGAAGACCGCATTGGCCGCCTTGCTATCCAGCGTGATGGCGACATGGCGCAGATAGCTTGGCTGATCGGCGCGCATATCCAACAGCACATCAAATACCGCGCCACGCACGCAGCGGATAAGCTTTTGTTCTTCAGAGGGCACGATCTGGAAATGCATGCCGCGCAATGTGTGCTTCAGCGTGTTTTCCGAAAGGCTCGCCTGAATGGGCGTGAAATCAATGCCCGCGGCGGCAAAGCTTTCGCGGCACCAGCTTCGCATGAAGGCGCCGCGTTCATCGCGCGCGGGGCTGGCTTCGATGCTGATGATGCCGGGGATGATGGTTTCGTTGAAAATCACAAGGCGCAGACCTCGGCCGCCTTATCGTAGAATGCTTTGCCGAAGCGCGCGGGCTGGCCAAGCGGCATGGCGCGGATCATGTCGCGCAGCCCGTGGCGGAGCACGCGCCGGCGCGGTGCATCGGCGGCCAATTCGGCGGCCTTTTCGATATAGTCTGCAACGCTGAAGGTAGCCAGGTCGCCAAGGCCGGCATTGGATAGGTTGGAATAGGAAAGCCTCTCCGCAAAGCCTGGCCCCACCAGGGAAACACAGGGCACACCCATCCAGATGCTTTCGCAAGTGGTGGTGCCGCCCACATGCGGCAGCGTATCCAGCGAAATATCCATCTTGTTGTAATGCGGCAAATGCTTGCCGCGAACACCGACAAACTCAATCCGGTCCGGGTCCACATCACGTGCGGCGAAGGCAGCGCGGGTATTTTCCAGGAAGGAAGGCCCACCCGCTTCTGGGCGAATGAAAATGAAGCGCGAATTGGGCACGCGGCGCAGCACGGCGGCCCATGTGTCAATGCAGAGCGTGGTGTATTTATAGGGGTTGTTGGCGGTGCCGAAGGTGACATGGCCGCGGCGGTCTTCCGGGATTTCAAGATCAATCGGCACTTCGTAAAAGCCAAGCCGCCCGCCCACCGTCACCCAGGTTTCCGGCAATTCGAAAGGTTTTTCAATCAAAAGCCTGGGATCTTCCGGTTTGATGTAGGGATCAACCAGGATGTAATCTATTGTCTCAAGCCCTGCGGAATGCGGATAGCCAAGCCAACTGCCACCCAGCCGCGCGGGGCGATAGGCCATGACTTCCAGCTTATTCATCGCCGTGCTGCCGCCCAATTCAAACAGCAGGTCCAGATTATCCTTGGCGATATCCGCCGCCACCTGATCATCCGGCCGATGCGGCCACCAGCGGAAGTTGGTGGATTTTTCAAGCTCCGCCTGAATGACATCACGCTCACCTTCATAGAAGGAATAGCAAAACACCTCGAAGCGATCACGATCATAGGCTTCAAGCAGCGGCATGCAGAAATAGGTGACGGGGTGGTTGCGCAAATCGCTGGACAGGAAGCCGATGCGCCATTTGCGCGGCATGTGCAGTGCGGGGGCGGGGGGCAAGGGCTTGATGCGCTTCTGCACGCCGCGGCCCCAATTGCGGTGCCATTCCACGAACCCGATGCGTTCTTCCAGGCTATGCACCTGGCCCAATTCGTAATGCACGGAAGAATGCCGCCCTTCCGCCTGCCATAACGGCAGCAGCGAAGGGATGGGACCGGTCGCTTCCAATTGCTCAAGATCCATCACGCGCTGGAAAACCGTACGCAATGACCGCGAACTGCGCGCAACCTGGCCAGGATAGCGACGCATGAAATCAATCGATAGCCGATAGGATTCCTCCAAATGCGCCACTTCACTATCGTAGCGGCTGCGAGAAAGGCTTTCGATATAGGCCGCCTGCACATCCGCTGCATTGGGATTGGCTTCATGCGCACGCTTCAGCGCCTCATTCGCCAAACGCCGATCACCATCGCCGGCCATGCGGGACAGGAGAAGATTGGCCTGCCTGTCGCCCGGGTCCTGCGCCAGAATGCCATCAATCACAGCGCGGGATTCTTCGCGCCGACCAAGCCTCAGCAGCATCCGCGCATGCATGACATCAAGCGTACGGTCGCCCTGGCGGAATTGCCGCGCGCGCGCGACAACCGAGATGGCAGCTTCGACATCACCGGCGTCAATCAGAAGCCCCATCAGATCATTCAGTGTGTTCTGATCCTTGGGCTGGAATTCGAAAGCTTTCAGGAAGCTTGCGCGCGCGCCGTCATTATCATTCAAAACGCGCTGCATGCGCCCCAGCAAGCGCCATAATTCGCCATTGCGCGGGTCAAGCCGCACGGCTCCCTGGAAGGCTTCCGCGGCGGCGGCGTAATTGCCGCGCGCTTCTTCCGCATTGCCCAGATTTTGCCAGGGGGAGGCACTTTTGGGGTCAAGCTTCTGCGCTGCCTTCAACATGGCAACGGCTTCATCAATGCGCCCGGCGCGCTTCAGCATGACGCCCAAAAGATTGGCCAGCGCGAAATCCTTGGGCTTACGCGCCTGCACCGGGGCCACAAGCTCCGCCGCTTCCGCATGTCGGCCGTCGGACGACAGCGCCAAGGCATAGGGGGTGCAAATCGCCGCTACCGGCACGCCATTGGCCAGCGCCTTGGCGAAGGCGTCTGCTGCCTCCGCATTGCGCCCCCGGCCAGACAGCAGGGCGGCCAATTGCTGCCAGGCGGCGCCATTGCCAGGCTGTTCGGCCAGGCGCGCGCGCAAGTTTTCTTCCAGCCGAGCCTGATCGACCTCGGGTAGCGGGGATGGGGCCGGCTTTGCCGGGCGAGGCTTCTGCCGCATGCGGCGCTTTCAATCCTTAGGTGATACGAAACTGCATCTTTCCATGTCTATCACTCGTGCCCGTTTTTGGACACACCCAAAGGCGCGGGGCGACTCGGCGGCTGCGTTGTTTCCCGGCGCACACCCCGTTATGTTCGGTTTGAATCAGGGAACAAGACATGAACGATCTATTTGGTCGCGGCGGTCCTCGGAAGGGGGGTGGCGGACAGCAGGAAGGCTATTCCGCCAAGGATATTGAAGTGCTGGAGGGGTTGGAGCCCGTCCGGCGTCGCCCCGGCATGTATATTGGCGGCACGGATGAAAACGCGCTGCATCATCTGGCATCCGAAATCATTGATAACGCGATGGACGAAGCCGTGGCCGGCCATGCCGACCGCATTGAAGTGACGCTTGAGGCCGATAATTGGCTGGTGGTGCGCGATAATGGCCGCGGCATTCCGGTGGACCCGCACCCGAAATTCCCGAAGCTCAGCGCTTTGGAAGTGATCCTGACCACGCTGCATTCAGGCGGCAAATTCTCCGGCAAGGCCTATGACACCTCGGGCGGGCTGCATGGTGTGGGGTCTTCCGTGGTGAATGCGCTGTCTGAGCGGATGGAGGTTGAAGTCGCGCGCGACCGCACCCTATTTATGCAGGTCTATTCGCGCGGCAAGGCGATCACGAAGCTCAAGGATGCGGGCGCGGTGCAGAACCGGCGCGGCACGACCATTCGCTTCAAGCCAGATCCCGAGATTTTCGGCAAGCACGCCTTCCGCCCGGAACGGCTGTATCGCTTCTGCCGGTCCAAGGCATATCTCTATCGCGGCGTTGAAATTCGCTGGGCGTGTGATCCTGCGCTGATCAAGGATGAAACGCCGCCGCAAGCCGTGCTGCATTTTCCGGGCGGCTTGGCTGACTTCCTGACCGCCGCTTTGGAAGCCCGCCCAACCGTGGTGCCCGCCGCTTGGTCGGGCGAGGCGGAATTCCCTGAAGGTGCCGGGCGCGTTGAATGGGCGGCAAGCTGGGTGGAACGCGGTGATGGGTTTCTGAACACCTACGCCAATACCATCCCAACGCCACAGGGGGGCACGCATGAAGCGGGCTTTCGTGCTGCACTGGTAAAAGGCTTGCGCGCCTATGGCGAACTCAAGAAAGAAAAGCGCGCGGCCAATGTGACTGCCGAGGATTTGCTCGGCCCCATTGCGGCGATGCTCTCGGTCTTTATTCGGGAGCCGCAATTCCAAGGCCAGACCAAGGATCGGCTGACCAGCCCGGAAGCGGCACGCCTGGTTGAAATGGCCTTGCGCGATCATTTCGACCATTGGCTGGCGGGCGATCCGGCCAATGCTGATAACCTGCTCGCCTTCGCCATTGAACGGGCGGAGGATAGGCTCCGCCGGCGCGCGGAGAAAGACACGCCGCGCAAGACCGCGACGCGTAAGCTTCGCCTACCCGGCAAGCTTTCCGATTGCGCGCGCGAAAGCGCCGATGGCACAGAGCTTTTCCTGGTGGAGGGCGATTCCGCCGGCGGTTCCGCCAAGCAGGCACGAGATCGCGAAACCCAGGCCGTATTGCCCCTGCGCGGCAAGATCCTGAATGTCGCCAGCGCAAGTGTTGAAAAGCTGCGCCAGAACCAGGAATTGAAGGATTTGATCGAAGCCCTTGGTTGTGGCGTCGGGGATCGGTTTGATATCGCCAAGCTGCGCTATGGGCGCGTTGTGATCATGACCGATGCGGATGTGGATGGCGCGCATATCGCGGCCCTGCTGCTAACGTTCTTCTATCGCGAATTGCCGGAATTGGTGCGCCAAGGCCGTGTGTTTTTGGCCCAACCACCGCTTTATCGCCTGCAAGCGGGCGGCGTTTCGGTTTATGCGATGGATGATGCGGACCGCGAACGCGTGCTGAAGGCGCGGTTCAAATCCAATCAAAAGGTGGAGGTCAGCCGCTTCAAAGGGCTTGGCGAAATGCCGCCCGCGGCGCTCAAGGAAACCACCATGGACCCAAAGAAGCGCACCTTGCTCCGCGTTATGCTGGCGCCAGAGGATCGGTCTTTTACCAGTGAAAGGGTGGAAGAATTGATGGGCCGCCGCCCGGAATTGCGCTTCCGCTTCATTCAGGAAAATGCCGGGCGCATCGCCGCCGAAGCGCTGGACGCCTGAAACAGTCTATCCAGCGAAAGCCTGGGTGCGCACCAGCCGCGCGTAAAGACCATCGGCAGCCATCAATTCCTGATGATTGCCCTGTTCCACCGCGCGGCCGGCTTCCATCACCACAATCCGATCCGCATCGCGCACGGTTGCCAGGCGATGTGCGATCACCAGCGTTGTGCGGCCCTGACGCAGCCGCGCAAGGGCTTCCTGCACCAAAGCCTCGTTTTCGGCATCAAGCGCGCTGGTTGCCTCATCCAGCAACAACACGCGCGGGTCCCGCAACAGGGCACGCGCCAAGGCCAAACGCTGGCGCTGACCACCTGAAAGCCGATTGCCGCCGGGGCCGAGTTCCGTTTGATAACCAGCCGGCAAGGCGCAGATGAAATCATGCGCTGCCGCAGCGCGGGCCGCTGCCTCAACTTCGGCGGCCGTCGCGCCAGGCCGCCCGCAGGCGATATTGGCGAAGGCCGTGTCTTCAAAAATCACCGCATCCTGCCCGACATAGGCGAGAGAATCGCGCAAGCTCTCCAGGCTGATGGCGCGGATATCCACGCCATCGAGCAAGACGCGCCCTTCGGTCACATCATAAAGCCGCGGCACCAGGGCAAGTGCTGTGGATTTCCCGGCGCCGGAGGGGCCGACAAGGGCGACCGTCTGGCCTGGTTCGGCGGCAAAACTGAGGCCCGCAAGCGCAGCATCGGGCACGTCTTCATAGCGGAAGCCAACCGCATCAAAGGCAATGCGCCCACCACCCGCCGGCAGCGCGATGGGGCTTGCCGGGTTGATGATTTGGCGCGGCGTATCAATCACGCCAAAGACACGCGCGAGGCCGGCAAGCCCTTCCTGCAAGGCGGCGTTCAAGGAACCAAGCGCGCGCACCGGGCGGGCCGCGATCAGCACGGCGGCGACAAAGCCGGTGAACTCACCAATCGTGCCCTGCCCGCTTGAAACCCGAAAGCCCACCACGGCAAGCACCGCCGCCACCGCGATCCCGCCCAGCACTTCCAGCATGGGATCAAGCGATGCGCGGGTCCGTTGAATGCCGAAAATCGCCTCTCGCAGCCGCGTGAACAGCGTATTGGCGCGCGCTTCCTCAGCGGCTTCCAGACGATAGCTCCGCACCACCCGCGCCGCACCAAAGCTTTCGGTCAACCGCGTGGCGGCATCCCCCACGCGATCCTGCATGCCGCCGGATGCACGGCGGATGCGCTTGCCAAGCTTCAGGATGGGCACCACGGCCATCGGGTAAAGCAGCGCCGCGATGAGTGACATTTGCCAATCAAGCCACAGCATGGACCCGATCAGGCCAATCAGGGTCAGCACATCGGCGATGGCATTGATGGATCTTTGTAGCGCTTCGCGGATCAATCCCGCATCCGTGGTGAAGCGCGCGGCATGGCGCGCCGGCGCATCCCGCGCCACGGTCGCAAGGTCTGCGCGCGTCAGCGCCTTGAACAAATCGCGCTGCAGGTTTTCCACCACGCGCAGCACCACGGATTGAATCGCCACCGCCTGGCCGAATTGCGCAATGGCCTTCAGCGACGTGACCAAAATGATGACGCCGGGGATCAGCCAAAGCACGCGCTGATCGCCGGCCGTGAACAGGTCAAAGGCCTGCTGGATCACAAGCGGGTAAAGCGCGGTCGCGCCTGAGACGCCAAGCGTACAAAGCAGCGCGAGCAGGATGCCCCTGCCATGTTGACGGACGTAGTTGTGCCAAAGTCGAAGCGTCAGCGCGCGGGTGGAGGTATTGGTCATGATGAGCGCTTATAGCCCCGCGCGCCAAGCTTGCCATAAGGGGGCTTGCGAAGGGGTTTAGGGGATGTTAGTTCTTATTTTGTTCCTGTTTGGCGCGGTCGGATCCCCATTTTATCGCGCCAACCCGGTGAGTTCGGGGGAAGGCCAGCCCTTCCCCCGCTCTCTCTTGCGCGACGCGCCCCTCTCTTGCAGTTTGCCTTCGTGTTGCATGTCCTCCGCCGCCACGCCTCCCTCGTGGTCATCTTCCTCATTGCCCTCACCGCCGGGTTTGCGACCTGGCAGCTACGAGGCGCCGAGGCCTTCATGACGGCGCTTTGGCATGCCTGGGACTTGTTCCTGTTCATCGTGCCATCGCTGGTGGCAGGGTTGCTTCTGGCCGCCGCGCTTCGGCAATTGCTCTCCCCGGATGCGCTGGCGCGCTGGATGGGGGCGGAAAGCGGGATTTTTGGGCTGTTCATCGCAACCATGGTCGGTACGCTTTCCCCCGGTGGCCCCATGGCAGCCTTCCCCTTGGTGCTGGTGCTGGCGGGTGCGGGGGCGGATCGGGGCGCGCTGGTCGCCTTTATTCTGGCCTGGTCACTCAATGGCTTCCAAAAACTGCTGGTCTATGAGGCGCCGCTGCTTGGCCTTGATTTCGCGCTGCTGCGCACGCTGATCACCTTCCCTATGCCGATGATAGCCGGCTGGCTGGCGCGGCGCGTGCCGATTGCCTGGGAACCGCCGAAATGAGCGGGCCGCAGATCATTCTATGGGTGATTGCGCTGGCCGTGATGGCGCTGTGCCTGCGCCGCGGCGTGCCCCAGGCCAAGCGCGCGGTGGCCGAGACCAATCGCGGCTTTTGGCGCATCCTGCCGATGTTTTGCGTGGCCCTGCCCATGGCCGCGTTTTTGTCGGAGCTTGTGCCTGCAGACATCGCGACCGAATGGCTTGGCAATGATTCTGGCCTGAATGGCATCATGATCGCGGCGCTGGCGGGCGGGATCATGCCGGGCGGGCCTTTCGTGACTTTTCCCTTGGTGATCACCTTCAGCAAGGCGGGCGCGGGGGTCGCGCAAATGACGGCATTGCTGACCGCCTGGTCGGTCTATGCGCTGCATCGGATTCTGACATGGGAATACCCGGTGCTGGGCTGGCGCTTTGTGGCGATGCGCTTGGCGTCTTCCTTCTTCCTTCCGGTCCTGGCGGGCTTGATCATGCAGGCGCTGCTGCCGTTTTTTGCGATCAATCTTGCGGCGCCTTGAGCTTCTTCTTCGCGCTACGCCGCGACAGCCAACCAGAAACTAGCGCTCGGTCCTGGATTTTCTGAAAATCCTTATGGCGAAATTCAAACAAAGGGCGGTTACGACTGCGATTACCACACCCAGCGAAATTCTGATCAGAAGAGATTCCTCGCCGAGGAACATGCGTGTCAAAATCATCCCAATGAAAGCCGAAAACCCGGCCACCATGCCATTCAGGATGTTTATTGGGGATTTCGCCTTATTCATGGCGTGAGGTTTCCGTTTTGAAGCCTTCACATTCGAACCCGCCTAAAGGCAGTGCCTCGGTCATTTGGCGATATCGGGCGGGCAAGATTGGTCTTTGGGGTTCCGCATCATCTTCGCAAGGTATTGCCCAATAAGAGTCAAAATCACCACGGCATAGCCAGTCAGCAGCCACCGGACCAGCATGTGCTCCTCTTTGAAAAAGCGAAAGACGAAGGCGAACGTCACACCAAAAGCGAAAGCATTCACAAGAATATTTGCGTTCTTTTCGTCGCTCAGCCAGCGCCGCATGCTGCCAAGGCTCCTGAACAGGTGGGAAATATTTCGGTTGTGCAGACTATGCTTGAAGACAAGCGTTATTCAAGTTTTTTTGCGGTGCTCCCCCGGCACCCGGGGAACCTACCCTGGCGCGCCGCGCCGCACTCAGGCATTTAGGTGAGGATGGAACCCACCGCCGATGCCGCCGATTGGTCAGCCCTGCTCGCGCTCCGTGATGGCGCCGGCGCGGCGCTGCCGGATGGCCCGCTGGCCGCGTTATTTGGCCCGGTGCTTGCACCGCCCTCAGCCCCCGATGGCTGCCGGGTCATTGGGCGGCTCGCGCAAACGCTGGATGGCCGCATCGCCACCGCTGCCGGATCAAGCCAATGGATCGGCGGTCCCGGCGATATCCTGCACACGCATCGGCTGCGCGCACTCTGCCACGCCGTGGTGGTGGGCGCCGGCACGGTGCGCCATGACAATCCGCGGCTCACCACCCGCGAAGTACCGGGGCCTGATCCGCTGCGTGTGGTGCTGGATACGGATCGCAAACTCTCCGCCGATTACGGTATCTTCCAAAGCGGGCCGCCCACGCTGCTGGTCTGCGCGGCGGATGCGGGCGGGGCCGAGCATCACGGCATGGCCGAAGTGCTGCGCCTGCCGCGCGTTGCTGGCGGAGGCCTCGCTATCCCGCCTTTGCTGGCTGCGCTGAAAGCTCGCGGAGCCTCCCGCATTTTCGTTGAAGGCGGCGGGCTGACCGTCTCGCGGTTTCTCGCGGCGGGCTGCCTGGATCGGCTGCATGTCACCGTGGCCCCTGTGCTGCTGGGTTCCGGCATTCCCGCCTTCACCTTGCCGGAAGTGGCGCGCATCGCCGATGGGCTGCGCTTTGCCTGGCGCGTGCATGATATTGCGCCCGACCTATTGATTGACGCCGCGCTGGACCGCGCGCGGCCCGGGGGCAATCCATGACCATCGCACGCGCCCTCTGGACGATTGCACCCGGCATCGCGGAACTCCGCACTGAGACCCTGCCCGCGCGCGGTGCGGATCAGGCGCTGCTGCATATGCTGGCGTCCGGCATTTCTCGCGGCACGGAACGGCTGGTGCTGGCGGGCAAGGTGCCGGAAAACCAATGGGGCGTAATGCGCTGCCCCTTGCAGGCAGGCGATTTCCCCTTCCCGGTGAAGTATGGCTACAGCGCCGTCGCGCATGTGGCCGAAGGTCCTGAGGAGTTGCAAGGCAAGCGCGTTTTCTGCCTGCATCCGCATCAAGACATTTTCCTCGCGCCCGCGGCCATGTGCATCCCTGTCCCGGATGCGGTGCCGGATAGCCGCGCTGTTCTCGGCGCCAATATGGAAACCGCGCTGAATATCCTGTGGGACGCGCAGCCTTTGCCCGGCGAACGCGCGCTGGTGATTGGCGCTGGCGTGGTCGGGCTGCTGGTTGCTTATCTGCTCGCGCGCATTCCGGCCATGGCGGTGACGATCATAGACCCCGACGCTTCCCGCCGCAGTATCGCGGAGAAGCTAGGGGCCAGCTTCGCCGCCCCGGAAGCGGCACCTTCTGAGCAGGAGCTGATCATCCATGCCAGCGCCAATCCGGCTGGGTTGCGTCAGGCTTTGCAATGCGCCGCGTTTGAAGCGCGCATCATCGAAGCTTCCTGGTTCGGCGCGCAGGAAGTGGCGCTGCCATTGGGTGAGGCATTCCATTCCCGCCGCCTGCGCCTGATCTCAAGCCAAGTCGGCGCCGTCGCACCCGCCATGCGCGGGCGTCGCAGCTTTGGCGAACGCATGGCGCAGGCTTTGGCGCTGCTGGCGGACCCGGCACTTGAAGCGCTGATCGGCCCCGCCACGCGGTTTGAGGATTTGCCGGATGCGATGCCCGGCTTGCTCAACCCCGCTCCCGGCCAGCCCGCGCCGCTTTGCCCCCTTGTCACCTATGGTGCATGAAGCGCCGAAACGCATAGGATAACTCGCCCATGTTCAGCCTGACCGTCGTTGATCACGTTATGATCGCCCATTCCTTCCGCGGCGCGGAATTCGGCCCCGCCCAGCGCCTGCATGGCGCCACCTTCATCGTGGAGGCGGAGTTTCGCGCGCCAAAGCTCGACCCCCTGAACCTGCTGGTGGATATCGCCGCGGCCAAGGTGGAACTCCGCCACATTCTGGACGGCTTCGATTACCGCAATCTGGATGCGGAGCCAGTCTTCGCCGGGCAGAACACCACGACCGAATATCTCTGCCTGCATATCCATCGCTGCCTGTCTGCCGCGCTGGCTGATGGCCGGCTTGGCGCGGGCGGCAAGGCCGTCACGGGCCTCAAGGTGCTGCTGCGCGAAAGCCATATCGCCTGGGCTGCTTATGAAGGGGCGCCGGGCGAGGAGCCGGCGGCTTGACCTGAACGCTACCTAAGCTTTGCTTGCAATGCAATCAATGATTACAATGATCGCATCAGGAAGGGCGCTCCCATGGCCAGCATCACCATCCGCAATCTTGATGAGGCGCTGAAGCGGAGCCTGCGCATCCGCGCCGCCGAACATGGCCGGTCCATGGAAGAAGAGGCGCGCCATATTCTGCGCCAGGCCATGAGGCGCCCTGCCCCCACCGCCGATCTGGGGCTGGCCATCCATCGCCGCTTCGCCGCCATCGGCGGCGTTGATCTGGACCTGCCGGCGCGCGAGGCCATGCCGGCACCGCCGCGCCTAGATTGAAGCGCGCCCATGATTCTGCTGGATACCAATCTGGTTTCCGAACTCATGCGCCCCGCACCATCCGAAGCCGTGCTGGCTTGGTTCGCCGCGCAACAAGCATCCGATTTGTATTTGAGCGCGATTGGTGAGGCTGAATTGCGCCGCGGTGCCGCCATGCTTCCCGCCGGCAAGCGGCGCGATCAATTGATGGCCGCGATAGATGCCATGATCACCAAGGATTTCGCGGGCCGCATCCTGCCTTTTGACAGCGCCGCCGCCCAAGCTTTTGTGCATGTATTTCTGGAACGCCGCGCTGCGGGCCGCCCGATCAGCCTCGCCGATTGCCAGATTGCCGCCGCCGCCCGCGCCCAAGGTGCCGCCATCGCCACACGCAATACCGCCGATTTTGCCGGCTGCGGCATAGCGGTGATAGACCCTTGGGTGCATCAGCAAGGTACCCGAAGCATCACATGACCGGCGGCATCCACCTTATCGTCCCCGCGCCCTTCAGCGCCATTTCGGGCGGCTATATCTATGATCGCCGCATGGTCGAGGGGCTGCGCGCGCTGGGGCAGGAAGTGCGTGTGGTGGAATTGGCGGGCCGCCATCCCTTCCCCGACGAGGCGACCACCGAAGCCGCGCGCGCTGCCTTGGCGGAAATTCCCGCCGACGCGCGCATTGTGATTGATGGCCTGGGCCTGCCTGCTTTTCTGCCCTTGGCCGATGAACTGACCAAGCGCGGCGCAACGGCGCTGATCCATCACCCAACCGCACTCGAGCCCGGCGCACCGGCCAGCCAGCGTGAAGCCTTAAAGGCCGCCGAGCGCGTATTGTTCAGCGCCTGCCGCCGCATCATCACTACCTCCACCCTCACGGCGCGCGATTTGCCGGAGGGTTTTGGCGTGGACCCCGCACGCATCACCGTGGTGGAACCCGGCACAGACCCGGCGCCCCGCGCCCTTGGTTCCACCGGCCCGGGCTGCGCCATTTTGAGTGTTGGCATGTTGGTGCCGCGCAAGGGCCATGATGTGCTGCTGCGCGCACTCGCGCGGCTGACCGATCTTGATTGGTCACTGGCTATTGCTGGCGATGCCACGCGTGATCCTGTGCATGCCGATGGGTTGCGCGCCTTGGCCGCCGAGCTTGGCGTCGCACAACGCGTGCGCTTCCTGGGCGCCTTGCCCGATGCGGCACTTGAAGCGGAATATGCGCGGGCTGATCTCTTCGCGCTCGCCACGCGCTATGAAGGCTATGGCATGGCGGCGACAGAAGCCATGGCGCGCGGCCTGCCCATGGCGATCACCGCCGGCGGTGCGATTGCGGAAATTGTGCCGGACGATGCCGCTGTGGTGGCAGCGGTGGATGATCACAACGCGCTATCACGCGCCATGCGCCGGCCGATTTTCGATACTGCCTTGCGCGCCAATATGGCGGAAGCTTCCTGGCGCGCGGGCCAGGCTTTGCCGCGCTGGCCGGACCGCGCTGGCGCTTTTGTGAAAGCTCTTGATCATGGCTGAAAGCTTCGATGGTGATTGGCTCGATCTGCGAGAGCCGCATGATGCCGCAGCGCGCGATGATGCGCTCGCGCAGATGCTGGCCGCAAGCCTGCCCGCGCGCCCGCGCCTGCTTGATCTTGGCGCGGGCACGGGAAGCTTGCTCCGCTGGCTTGGCCATTTCATTGGGCGCGCGCAAAGCTGGATTCTGGTGGATAGCGATTCTGAATTGATCGCCCGCGCTTTTGATACCATCTCGGAACGGGCAGAGGCTGTCGGCTGGGCCGCCACCAATCCAGGCCGCAGCGCGCTTTTGGTGCATAGCCCCGCAGGCGCCTGGCGGGTGGAGGCGATCCTTGCTGATCTTGCTGCCGCGCCGGCCAATCTGCCGTTGGAACGCGTGGATGCCGTTGTCAGCACGGCGTTGTGTGATCTGGTCTCACGCGGGTGGGTAGAAGCCATGGCGGCGGCCTGTGTCGCGCGGCGCCTGCCCTTCTATGCTGCTTTGAATGTGACGGGGCGTGAGCGTTTCAGCCCGCCCCATGCCGCCGATGCTTTGGTGGCGCGCGGCTTTCGACGCGATCAGGCGCGCGACAAGGGCTTTGGCGGCGCATCACTTGGCCGCCAGGCGCCCGCCGTGATGGCGGAAGCCTTCGCCGCGCATGGCTATGCCATTCATCGCGCGCCGAGTGATTGGGTGGTGGACCGCCGCGCCCGCGCCTTTACCCGCGCCATTGCCGAGGGCCATGCCATGGCCGCGCTGAATTGGGAAAGACGCGGCGCTGACGCCATTCTGGATTGGCTGGATACCAGGCGGGATCAGGCGGCTGCGGGGCAGCTTGCGGTGCGTATTGGCCATCAGGATTTCCTCGCCCTTCCTCCTGCAAGGTAGTTGAACATGCCCCTTTTGCTTGGCTGCATCGCGGATGATTTCACTGGGGCGACGGACCTCGCGAATACATTGGTCAAGGGCGGCATGACCGCCGTGCAGGTGATTGGCGTGCCGACGGGGCCTTTGCCGGAAGCGGATGCGATCATCATCGCCCTGAAATCGCGCGCGGCGCCGGTGGGCGAAGCCGTGGCGCAATCGCTGGCCGCTTGTGATGCGCTGCTCGCCGCCGGGGCGAAGCAGATTTTCTGGAAATATTGCTCAACTTTTGACAGCACAGATCAAGGCAATATCGGCCCCGTGGCGGATGCGCTGCTGAAGCGCTTGGGGTCCGGCTTTGCGCTGGCCTGCCCGGCTTTCCCGACTAATGGGCGGACGATCTATCTCGGGCATCTTTTTGTCGGCAATGCGCTGCTGAATGAAAGCGGCATGGAAAACCACCCACTGACGCCGATGACGGATGCCAATCTGGTGCGTGTGCTGGGACGGCAGACCGATGGCGCGGTGGGGCTGGTGCCTTTCAACATTGTGGAACAAGGCGCGGCTGCCACGCGGCAAGCCATGATGCGCCTCGGGGAACAAGGCCGGCGCTACGCGATTGTGGATGCGGTGACGGACCAGCATTTGCTCGCGATTGGTGAAGCCGCTGCGCAGCATGCGCTGATCACCGGCGGTTCCGGCGTGGCCATGGGCCTGCCCGAGAATTTCCGTCGCGCTGGCCTGCTGCCGGCGCGCGGCAATGCGGCCAGCCTACCGCTCATGCAGGGCATGGCCGCTGTTGTGGCGGGGTCCTGTTCGCGGGCCACGCTGGGGCAGATCGGGCTCGCGCGGGATCACGTGCCGGTGTTGGAATTGGATGCGGTCGCCACGCCGGATGCGGCGGTGCTCACGGCCCAAGCGCTGGAATGGGTCGCGGGGAAATTATCCGCCGATCGCCCGGTGGTGATCGCGGCAAGCGCACCGCCTGAAAGGGTTGCGGCACTCCAGGCAAAGCTTGGGCGCGATGCTGCCGGCGCGCTGATTGAAACCGCCATGGCCGCGATAGCCGAAGGGTTGGTCGCGCAAGGCGTTGGCCGCTTGGTGGTGGCCGGCGGAGAGACATCGGGCGCCGTGGTGCAGCGCCTTGGTGTCACGGCGCTCCGCATCGGTCCCGAAATCGATCCAGGCGTGCCCTGGACTTTTGCTGAACCGCGCGGGCTGCATTTGGCGCTCAAATCCGGCAATTTCGGTGCGCGTGATTTCTTCCTGAAGGCTTTCGACCATGGATGAGGCCGCGCTGCGCGCCCAGCTTGCCACACTCGGTGCCTCACTTTTCGCGCGCGGTTATTCGGTGGGCACAGCAGGCAATATCAGCGTGCGCCTGCCCGATGGGTATCTGATGACACCGACCAATTCCTGCCTCGGGCGGCTTGATCCCGTGCGGATATCGAAGCTCGCACCGGATTTTTCGCATGTGTCGGGTGACAAGCCATCGAAGGAAGTCTTCATGCATCGCGCGGTACTGACCGCGCGGCCCGATGCGGGCGCGGTGGTGCATTTGCATTCGACTCATGCCACCGCCATTGCCTGCCTCGCCGCGCCTGGCGAAACGGCGCCGATCCCGCCGCTCACACCCTATTTCGTCATGCGTGTCGGACGGCTTTTGCCCGTGATCCGCTATTACCGCCCGGGCGATGCGGCGATGGAAAACGACATTCACGAAGCCGCCAAAACTGCCAAGGCTGTGCTGCTGGCCAATCACGGCCCGGTAGTCTCGGGCCGCACGCTGGAAGATGCGGTGCATGCGGCGGAGGAATTAGAAGAAGCCGCGCGCCTGGCACTGCTGCTGCGCGGCGCCGGCGCGCGCAGCCTGACGCCGGCGCAGGTGGATGATTTGCTAAACACTTTTGGCTGAACCATGTGGATCATGATTGCCTCCCCCTATACCAGCGGCGGCGCCGATGCTGCTTTGCGCGCCGCGCGCCTTGCTGAGATGAACCAGGCCGCCCTGGCCATCCTCAGGCTTGGCCATGTGCCGGTGATTGGCGTCAATATGGCGCTGCCCATCATCGCCGCCGCTGAAGGCGATGTGTTTGATGAGGTGATGATGCCCATCTCACTCGCGCTGGCTGAGCGCTGCGATGCCGTTTTGCGGCTAGGCGGGCCAAGCCGGGGCGCGGATCAGGAAGTCGCGCGTTTTGTTACGGCAGGAAAGCCTGTGTATGTTGCGCTATCGGATATCCCGTCAGGGTAACGGACATCACCACCCCTTATGTGTCCTTCTGATTATCCACACCCACCGTATTTGCACGCAACCATGCCGCAAGGTGGTCATAGCTGAATGACCTGCCTTCCAGGTTTTCGATGATGAAGCGGTAAAGCGTCTGGGCATCTTGCCTGATCATATAGCCATTGATCGCCAGAAAGGTGATCATGCCCGCCGCGGCGACACGCTTATTGCCGTCAACAAAGGGATGGTTCAGGGCAAGGCTCTCCCAAAGAGCCGCAGCTTCCTCGATCAAATCCTCATAGTAGCCCGTCTGTGGGCGATAGAGCGCGGCCTCAAGAAGCCCAAAATCACGAACGCCATGTGCACCGCCATAGCGTTCGATCTGATCGTGATGGATTGCCAAGACCTCAATGATGGTCAGGTAATCCGTCATTCAGCCAGCTTCGCGTAAAGCTCGGCATATTTCTCATGGGTCGCCTCATAGGCTGCCATGACATGCGCGCGCGGGCGAGCGCGCTTGCGCTTGTCAATGAGATCAGAGAGCGCTTCTTCAACCAGCGCCTGCAACTGCCGCCCTTCGCTCTTGGCCAGGCTGCGCAGCGTGGCGAGAGTCTCAGGCTTCACCTGGGTTGCGAATTTTTCAAGGGTGGGCTCGGCCATTTGGGACCTTCCTGTTCATCCTGGCATCATGAGATATCATGATAAATCAAGTTTCGCCATGATGAACTTGGGTGTTTCCCGCTCACCTTCCTTCACGGGACATGCGTCAAATCTTTGTCAAGTCGTATTTTCCGAGCCGCCAAGTTTCCCACCTGGCTTGAAAATGCTCACGCTGCCTTGGCTTTCTGCTGTTGCAACAAACCCTTCAGGAATTGCGCAATAGCGCCCATGCCTGATTGCCCGGCGCGGGCTTCCGCTTCGCCGTTGTAATTCGTGTTGGTATTCACATCATAAGCAAAGGTATTTCCCGCGCGATCCGTGATGAATTCAATCGCGCCCACGCCAACGCCATTGGCGCGCAAAAAACCTTCCATGCGTGGCAGCAAGGGATGGGTGAAGCCTTCAATGATGCGGAATTTCTCGCCCGGCGCCACGGCGGGGCAAACCGCGCCAGGTTCAAGGGCGCAGACATCCGCCGGGCAAAGCTCAAAACCCTCAGACGTATCCACCCGTACGGCATAGAGGAATTTGCCATTGATGAATTCAGCCCGCGTGATGAAGGGCTCCGGCGCTTCGATATAGCGCTGCACCAGCCACACCCCATCCCGTGGTGCGGCGAAGGGGTCCGGGTCTGCCGCGATTTTCGCGACCGCTTCGATGAGCGCGGGCGCGCTCAAAATCAATTGCACCCCAAGCCCCTTGCCGGCGCGGTTATGCTTCAGGATCACGGGGAAGCCCAGCTTTTCCGCCGCCGCTGCAAGATGCTGCGTGCCCACCACGGCAATGGTCGGCGGCGTTGGGATATCGAAACCCGCCAGCGCGGCATATTGCGCGACCTTGGAGAGTTCCAATTGCAAAGCGCGCCGGCCATTCACCACAAGCCTGCCATGGCGTTCCAAATGTTCAATCACCGCCCCCGCATATTCCGGCGCATAGGTGTGCCCGCGCGTGTGGGAAGATGCACTCATGCGATTATAGAAAACGCCCTCGGGCGGCGGCGTGGTCAGGTCAAGCGTGCCCTCATCCAGGAACCATTCCTCATAAGGTGTACCAAGGCGGGCGAAGGCCGCGCGCAGCGGTTCCACCCAGGCATCATTTTCGTGAATGACAAAGACCTTTGACACGTGGCTTCTCCAAAGTTTCACAAGAAAAAAGCCCATCCTGAAGCCAGCGCAAGAGCCTGAAAGAAGAAAGATTTTCTTTTCCTATCGCGATTATTTGGCGAAAATTCCTGCCCCTCACCGTCCGCCGGGGAGATGTCCTGCCCCCAAGCCGTGGGCGCAATTTCACGATCCGCGTTTAGGCTTTAGAAACACAGGATAGAAACCACTTGATAGCCGAGGTCCCCGATGCAGCTTGATCCCGTCTTTGCGGCGCCGGGGCGTTTCCTGAAGGGCAATATCCACACCCATTCCAACCGCTCCGACGGCCAGCGCACGCCAGAAGATGTGGCGGAAACCTATCGCCGTGGCGGCTATGATTTCATGGCACTGACCGATCATTTCATGGCGCGCTATGGCTTTCCCATTGTGGATACGAGCGGCTTTCGCACGCCCGGCTTTACCACGCTGTTGGGCGCTGAAGTGCATGCGCCGGCGACCGCGCTCGGTGAGATTTGGCATATCCTGGCGGTCGGCCTGCCGCTTGATTTCGCGCCAACCACGCCAGGGGAAAGCGGCGCCGCGCTCGCGCAACGCTGCGCCGAAGCCGGCGCCTTTGTCGCCATTGCTCATCCCGGCTGGTATGGGCTGACAGCGGAAGATGGCCATAGCATCGGGGCTGCGCACGCCGTGGAGATTTACAACCATACCAGCCAGGTACGGACGGATCGCGGCGGCGGGGCGTTTCTGGCGGATCGGCTGCTGGCCGATGGAAGGCGTGTCTCCCTGATTGCAGTGGATGACGCGCATTTCGCCTGTGAGGATTGGTTCGGCGGCTGGGTCATGGTGAAGGCTGCCGAAAATGAACCCGAAGCGCTTCTGGCCGCGCTGAAGGCCGGGCATTTCTACGCCAGCCAAGGCCCGCGTATCGAAGGCATTCTTTGGGCCGAAGACAGCGTGGAGGTGCAGTGCAGCCCAGCGTCCAGCATCATGGTGCTGGGGCGCGGATCATCCGCCGCGCAATCCGTGGCACCCCTGCAGACCCGGGCCGTGCTGCCACTTGCGAAGCTGCGCGATGGTGGCTTTGCGCGCATTGTGGTGGCGGATGCGGCCGGCAAGCGCGCCTGGTCCAATCCGCATTACTTTACGCCATCATAACTTCATGATGGCTGGAAACCGCTGAAACGTTAACTTTTATCTGACGCGTTCCGTTCAAGATTGCGCCAATTGATCGCGTAAGGGGCATTCTGCCCCTATGCCCTCGCCGGCCAGCAGAAGCGCTTCATGTCAGCCTCCGTACCGGCTTAAGCTTTGGGTAATCGGGCGCCGCGAAAATGGGCAGCACTCGGCGCCGAGGCGATGCGCTGTAAAGTTTTTCCTTAACCTAAACCAGCAAAAGTTTTTCGTGCATCAACACCCCTGGTCACCTTTCAGCAAGGACAGTGCCTGCACAATGGCCCGGTCTCAAGAAAGGAGTACGCCAAACAATGCGTATCAGAATTGCCCCTCTTTTGCTCACCATTCTCATGATGATCGGGACGGTCAATGCCGGCGCCGCCATCTATGCCTGGGTTTCCATGCGCCATAACGCGCAGAGCTTCACCGAAATCAAGGCGAATGCCGTGGCGCCGCTGATTCAATTGAAGGCCTTGTCGGATGCCTATGCGGTGTTTGTGGTGGATGCGTCCCACAAGATCCGCAATGGCAATTTCACCTGGGAAGAAGGCGCAGCCAGCCTTGCCGATGCGGTAAAGAATATTGACCGCGCCTGGAACGCCCTAGTGCGCGCCGAATTGCCGCCTTCAGTGCAGGAAGCCTTCGCGCAAGCGCGCGAACGCCGCGCCCCGGCGGAACAGGTCACGCAGGACCTTGTGCGCATTGCGGCCGCGAAGAATAGCGCGGAGCTTGAAAAGCTCATCAAGGAACGGCTCTACCAGGCGATTGACCCCTTCACGGAATCGATTGGTGGCATGATGGATACCATCGTGGCCGAAACGAATGAAAAGGTTGCCAATGAGGTGACTTCCGTGACCCAGGTAACGCTGATCATCGCGCTGATGGGGCTGTTCTCGCTCGCCGCGCTGATCGTTGCCGGCTGGGTGGTGGTGGCCCGCGTGACGCGTCCGCTTGGAACACTTTCCGCCGGCATGGAAAGCATGTCGAAGGGTGATCTCTCCAAGGAATTCCTTGGCACGGAACGCCAGGACGAGGTGGGCGAAATGGCGCGTGCCGCCACCGTCTTCCGCGAAGGCTTGGTGGAAGCCGAAAAGCTGCGCGCCACGGAAGCGACCCGCGGGGCGGAAATGGAAGCCGCGCGCCGCGCTGCCATCCAAAGCATTGCGGGCGATCTGGACCGCGCTGTTGGCCAATCGGTCAGCACGCTCTCGGAAAGCACCTCGATGCTGGTGCAGGAAGGCACCAAGGTAGCCTCTGTTACCGATGCCACACTGGCCCAGGCACGCTCTGCCGCGAATGAGGGAACGGAAGCCAATCACGGCATCCAATCCGTCTCCGCCGCGGCTGAGGAACTGACGGTTGCGATTTCCGAAGTCTCCAACCGCGTAACCGCCGTGGCGCAGACCGCGCGCGGTGCGGCGGAACAGGCGGATCGTGTCAGCAGCCTGGTGGATGGGCTGAATGCGGCATCCGTGCGCATCAATGATGTCACGGGGCTGATCGGCACCATCGCCGCGCAGACCAATCTGCTGGCGCTCAATGCCACGATCGAATCGGCACGTGCCGGTGAGGCTGGCAAGGGCTTCGCGGTGGTGGCTTCTGAGGTGAAGAACCTGGCCGCGCAATCGGCCAAGGCGACGGAAAGCATCCAGACCGAAATCGGCGCGATGCAGAACATCATCGGCGATGTCGTAAATGTCATCGGCGATATCGTGTCGCGCATCAGCCAGTTGGATGGCGAAAACACGGCCATCGCTGCGGCGGTGGAAGAACAATCCGCCACCACAGCGGAAATCGCTTCCAGCCTGCGCAATGCCGCACAGGCGGTGGATGGGCTGGAAGGTTCCATCGGCCGCGTGTCTGGCATGGCGGAGGAGTCCGGCAAGGCTATGGGCAGCATCACGAACGCAAGCCGCACCGTGGCCGAAGAAGCGGTGCAGCTGCGCGAAGCGACCCAGGCACTGATCAAGCGGCTGCAAGCGGCCTGATACGGCCTTATTGCGCCAAACAAAGAGCGGCGGTCCTGCGAGGGGCCGCCGCTTTTCATTTGGGGCACCGCTGAAGCACCGCCGGATGCTGGCTCGGCGCTCAACATCGCCGCACTCAATTTCGGTTTTTGTTCCTAAATCCTGAACCGCTCCGCCGGCTTTTCGTGGAAATCCGGGGCTGCCCAGATCCGAAAGCCGGATAGCGAATCATGGAAATGACCGTGGCAAGAAAGTCACCACACTGTGACCTCGCCCCATTTTCGCCAAAAGTCTCAGAACAATTTCCTATAATCGTCGTTTTTCAACAGCCGCTTTCGGCTAATCACGCCAAGTTTCACCAAGTTACAGCCTGCGGACTTGTTCAGGCCAGCCCCACCGGCTTACCTCCGCCCCACAACGCCATAGCGTCGAGAATAATAGGGGGCTCAATTCAGACAATGAAGACAGGAAGGCTTGTCGCGACCGCGTTTGTCGCCCTTGGTTTCTCCTTGGCGTCCGGCCATAGCATGGCCAGCCAACCAAACCCGCAGCCCGCCGCCCAGCGTCAGCAGGCTGCCAAGCCCGCTACGGCGCGGCCCGCCAATCAAGCCCAAGCAAATCCTCAGGCCTCTCGTCCAGCCGCGGTTCATGCGCAGCGCGTCAGCACCAATCAGGCGGCCCAGCGCGCGCGCCCGCAACAGACGCAAGCGCAGCGCATTGCGCGTGCCAATCCAGGCGGCATTTCCTGTGTGCCTTATGTACGCCAAACGACCGGCATGGCCATTCGCGGCAATGGCGGCGATTGGTGGCACAACGCCGCCGGGCTTTATGCGCGCGGTCATGCGCCGGAAGCTGGGGCCATCCTGGCATTTGCCCGCACCGGGCAAATGCGTTCCGGCCATGTCGCGGTGGTGCAGGAAGTGATCAGCGCGCGCGAAATCCTGATCCATCACGCGAATTGGGCCGGGCCCGGCATACGCCGCGGATCAATCATGCAGGATGTCTCGGTTATTGATGTGTCCTTGAATAATGACTGGTCATCGGTGCGGGTACAGGTCGGGCGGGACCAGGAAAGCCTGGGGCGCATTTATCCCATCCAGGGCTTCATTTATGACCGTCCGGATAATGGCTACATGCGCACCGCCGCGACCCCACGACCGGGCGGCCCGGTGCTGGCCAATGCGCGTTCCCTCCGCCCGCATGATGTCCGGGGCTTTGAAGAAGTGGCGCAGGCGCAGCCGCGCCGATGATCCTTAATTTTCCTTCTTTCCCAGTTCGACTTCCGGCGCTGGTTTCGCCCTGAAACCGCGCCCGGAGACGACTGCATCCTCACCAAAGCGCGACCGCAAAGCCTCCATCGCCTTCCAGCGCGCTGCCCGGCGCGGGGCCTCCGGATCGGCCAGATCGCCGCGATCCGCCTGATCCGCCGGCGCCAAGGGCTGGGCGCCAATGCCAATCAGGCGAAAGGCCGTGCCATCGGCTTCCTTCTGCAATAGCGGTCGCGCAGCAGCGAAAATCACCTCCGGCAATAGGCTCGGTTCCGCCAGCCGTTGAGACCGGGTGCGTAGCGCGAAATCCGCCGCCTTCAGCTTCAGCACCACGCCGCCGGCCGCCACCCCCTTTTCCTTGAGCCTTCGCGCGAGCTTTTCGCATAATCGCCAAAGCGGCGCCTCAAGCGCAGCCAGCGCCGAGATGTCGGCATCAAACGTGGTCTCGGCGCTGATGCTTTTCGTCTCCCGCGCTGGATTGACCGGGCGATCATCCTCACCCCGCGCGCGGGCGACCAGGGCCGGGCCATCCGACCCAAAGCGCGCCAATGCCGCGCGCGCATCCAAAGCGGCCAATTGCCCGAGGCGCACAAACCCCGCCGCCGAGAGCCGCTTCACCATGGCCGGCCCCACGCCGGGCAGCACTGCAACCGATTGGGGCGCAAGCCAGGACGCGGCTTCCCCCGCGCCGATCACGGCAAAGCCCCGCGGCTTGTCGCGTTCGGCGGCGAGCTTCGCCATCAACCGATTGGCAGCCAACCCAACCGAGACCGTGACGCCCACTTCGCGTTCCACCGCCTGGGCAAAGCGCGCCAGCACTGCGGCGGGGGGCGCATTGTGCAGCGCCTCCGTCCCGCGCAGATCAAGCACGGCCTCATCAATCGAAAGCGGCTGCACCAAGGGGGTGAGCGCTTCCATCATGGCGCGGATGCGTGCCCCTTCGCGGGCGTATTTGGCGATATCGGGCTTGATCACCACCGCATCGGGGCAGGCGGCGCGCGCCTTGAACATGGGCATCGCACTCCGCACCCCCGAAAGCCTTGCGATATAGCAGCAAGCGGCGACCACGCCTCGCGCACCACCACCCACAATCACCGGGCGCGTCGCCAATTCCGGCTGGTCCCGCTTTTCGACCGAGGCATAGAAGGCATCACAATCAATATGCGCGACGGTCAGGTGGAAAAGGTCTGGGTGGGCCACCACGCGACGGGAAGCGCAGGCCGGGCAGCGCGTGAAATCCTCCGCCGCGTGATGGAAGCAATCGCGGCAAAGGGCGGGCATAGGCTAACGCCTTACCCAGGGCATGGCGGCGAAGGCCGCCAGCAGCGCCGCATAGATCGCGCCTTCAACACTCGCGAAATGCGCGAGCCATTCCTGCGGGGAAAGCCCGCGCATGGCGCGTGTCATGGCGATTTCAGCGCCGATCAAAAAGGCAAGCCCTGCCAACCCCATAACAATGCGCCCGCCCGATTTCGGCGGGATGCCAAAGCGCCGCGCGATCAGCGGCGCGAAATGGAAGATGGCGGCCAGCATGGGCAGGGCTTCAAGCGCACTCGCTACCACCACACCAAAACGCGGCGCCAGCAGCAATTCCCGCGTCGCACCCAGCAAAAAGCCGATCACATAAAGCAGCAGGAAATAGACCGCGCCTGCCTTGATAGCCCGCCCCATCACCCGCCATCCCAAAGCCGTGCGGCGCCGAAAACGCCGGACGAATCGCCATGCTTCGCCTGCACCACGGGCGTGCGCACCACATCGCCAAAGCCATGCCGCGCCATCAGCCCCGGCACATCGCGATAAAGATGCGCCATATTGGACAAGCCACCGCCCAGCACGATCACATCCGGGTCAAGGATATTGGCCATCATCGCCAAGGCGCGCGCCAAGCGATCCGCATGGCGCGCCAGCGCCTCAACAGCGCGCTGATCCCCCGAAGCCGCCCGCGCCGGCAGGCCAGAGGCATCCCGCGCGCCCGGGCCATCGCAATCCGCCGCCAAGGCAGGGCCAGACAGGAAGGTTTCCAGGCAGCCGAGTTGGCCGCACCAGCAGCGCGGGCCGGGAAATTCCTCCGCGCGCATCCAGGGCAAGGGCACATGGCCCCATTCGCCCCCCGTGCCATTCGGCCCATCCAGAATCCGCCCAGCGGAGACAATGCCAGCGCCAGTCCCGGTGCCGATGATCACCGCGAAAACCGTCGTGTAGCCAGCACCTGCGCCATCGGCGGCCTCGCTCATCGCCAGGCAATTCGCGTCATTGCTGATGCGGACCGCGCGCCCGAGCCGCGCCTCCAGATCCTGCTTCAACGCACGGCCATTAAGTGCCTGGGAATTGGCATTGCGCACCAGGCCAGTCACAGGGCTCAGGCTGCCCGGAATGCCGATGCCGATACTGCCGCGCGCGCCGAGGCGTGCTTCGGCTCCTGACACTAACCCCGTGATGGTCGCCAAAACGCCCTCATAATCTGGCGGGCTCGCGCGGCGTTCGCGCAGCAGCACAGCGCTATCATCGCCAAGGGCCACGATTTCCGTCTTGGTGCCGCCCAGATCAATGCCGAGTTTCATGCTATTAGTCTTGGTCAAGCCCGCGCGGCGCTGCAAGCCTGAACTGGCGGCGATACGCAAGGCATGGTGGAAGAGAACGCATGAGCGAGACGATTCTGGATGTGAAGGGGCTGACCTGCCCCTTGCCGGTGCTGAAGGCGAATAAGGCCTTGCGCGGCATGGTGGGCGGCGCGCGGTTGACTGTGCTGGCGACGGACCCGGCCTCGGTCCCCGATTTCAACGCCTTTTGCCGCGAAACCGGCCATGCGCTGGTGGCGTTCTCCGAAGATCAGGGCAGCTATCGCTTCGTCATCCGCAAGCGTGACGACCCACCGGCATGAGCGTGCTGATCCTGACCCATGCCGCTTGCGTGGCGCATGATCCCGGGCCGCATCACCCGGAATGCCCGGATCGTTGGCGTGCCGTGACCCGCGCCTTGGAAGCCGAAGCCTTCAGCGCCCTGCCCCGCGCCGAGGCACCGCGCGCAACCCATGAACAAATCCAGCGCGTGCATCCGGAAGCCTATCTGAAGGCCATATTGGCATCCGCGCCTGCCCAGGGTGACCGCGTGGCTTTGGATGCCGATACCATCCTTTCCCATGGCAGCATCGAAGCTGCCTTGCGGAGTGCCGGCGCGGCGGCGGCGGCGGTGGATGCGGTATGCACCGGGCCTATCCGACACGCTTTTTGCGCGGCTCGCCCACCTGGCCATCACGCCGAACCGGCGCGGCCCATGGGGTTTTGCGTATTCGCCAATGCAGCCATTGCCGCGCGCCATGCTCAGGCCGTGCATGGTGTGGCGCGCGTGGCGGTCGCTGATTTCGATGTGCATCACGGCAATGGCACGCAAGCCTGTTTTGAGGCTGACGCATCGCTGATGCTGGCATCATCCCATCAATGGCCGCTTTACCCCGGCACCGGCGCGCCGCAGGAAAGGGGGGTGGGCAATATCTTCAACGCCACCCTGCCGCCCGGCGCCGATGGCGCGGCATTTCGCGCCGTGTGGGAGAAGTTGTTGCTGCCTGCTTTGGATGCCTTCGCCCCTGAATTGCTGATCATCTCGGCGGGGTTTGACGCGCATATTGCGGACCCGCTGGCGCAGTTGCGGCTAACGGAGGCGGATTTCACCTGGATCACGGAAGAACTCTGTGCGCTGGCCGCGCGCCATGCTTCGGGGCGCGTGGTTTCAGTGCTGGAGGGTGGCTATGACCTTGCTGCCCTCGGCGCTTCCGTAGCCGCGCATGTCCGGGCCTTGATGCTGAATTAACCCTTGCAGAGCGCCGCCCAGCGCCCCCAAATCCCCGAAGCACATAAAGAAAGAGGTCCGCCATGCGCCGTCGTCATCTTCTCGCTGCCCTGCCCGCCGCGGCTTTAGCGCCCCGCCTTGCCACCGCGCAGGAATGGCCGCCCGGCCCCGTACGCGCCATTGTGCCCTTCGCCCCGGGCTCTGCCACCGATACGGTCGCGCGCGTCTTTACCGAGAAAATGCGCGATACCCTTGGCCAGAATGTGGTGGTGGAAAACCGCGCCGGGGCCAATGGGCTGATAGGGGCCGAAGCCGTGGCCCGCGCCACGCCCGATGGCCTGACCGTGCTGATCGGCACCAATTCCACCAATGCCGCCGCCGGCGCGCTGTTTAAGCGCGTGCCCTTTGATGTGGAAACTGCCTTCATTCCTGTTTCCACACTCGGTTCCGTTCCCCTGCTTGTCGCGGTGCGGGCCGAATCGCGCTGGCAGAACCTGGCCGAATTGCTGGCCGAGGCGAAAGCCAAGCCGGAGAGCATTACCTATGCCTCTGCGTCTTCGTCCCAGCAGGTTTCAACCGAGCTTATGGCCCATATGGCCGGCGCCAAGATGCTGCGCGTGCCCTATCGGTCATCCCCCTTGGCGGTGCAGGATTTGCTCGCGGGGCGCGTTGATCTTTTCGTGGCGGATCAGTTGGTTATCTTGCCGCAGGCGCGGGATGGGAAGCTGCGTATCCTCGGCATCACTTCTCCCCAACGCTCCGCCATGCTGCCGGAGATTCCAACAGTGGCCGAAGCCGGCAATCTGCCGGGCTATCAAATCACCGCCTGGTTCGGGCTTTTCGTGCCTGCTGGCACGCCGGCCATTGCGGTTTCCCGCCTGAATGCCGCCGTCCGCCGCGCCGGGGAGCAGGCTGATTTGCGGGAAAGGCTCTCTTCCGGCTTCGGCATGGTGGTTTCTACCTCCACCCCTGAGGAAGCGGCTGCCTTTGTGAAGGCCGAGACCCAACGCTGGACCTCAGCAATTCGTACCGCCGGCATCGAACCGGAATAGACATTTCCAACTTTGTCAGGCTAGGCTGACAGTATGGCACGTACACCCAATGATGCGGCGGGGGCCCCGCCGTCAGATTTAGCCGCCCTTTCCTTCGAGCAAGCGCTCGCGGAGCTTGAGGGAATTGTGCGGGAATTGGAAAGCGGCAAGGGTGCCTTGGAAGCCTCGGTCACCGCGTATCAGCGCGGCGCGGCGCTGAAGCGCCATTGTGAGGCGAAGCTCGCGGAAGCAGAGCAGAAAATCCAGGCGATTGTGGATAGCCCCGCCGGGCTATCCTTGCGAGACGTGGAATAAGGCGCCGCATGCCCGCCGCTGCACCCGATCCCGCCAAGGCCCTTGCTACCGCGATGGCATCGGCGGCTGCGGAAATTGATCACGCGCTTGATGCCTTGATCCCGCCGCCGGAAGGCGATGAGGCGCGGCTGTTTGAAGCCATGCGCTATGCCAGCATGGGCGGCGGCAAAAGGCTGCGCGGTTTCCTGGTGCTGGAAGGGGCGGCGCAATTCGGCGTGTCGCGCGAAGCGGCCTTGCGCGTGGCGGCGGCGATTGAAATGCTGCACGCCTATTCGTTGGTGCATGATGATCTGCCCTGCATGGATGATGATGATCTGCGCCGCGGCAAGCCCACCCTGCATCGCGCCTTTGATGAGGCTACCGCCGTATTGGCCGGCGATGCGCTGCAAACCCAGGCTTTTCTGGTGCTGAGCGAAGCTGACACCCACGCCGACCCCGCTGTGCGCGCCGAGCTTTGCCGTGCCTTGGCCCGCGCCGCCGGGGCGCGCGGTATGTGTGGCGGGCAAATGCTGGATATGCTGGCGGAAGAAGCCGGCCGGCCTTTGGAAGAAGCAGAAATAGGTCGGCTGCAATTGCTGAAGACCGGCAAGCTGATTGAATTTTCCGCAGAAGCCGGCGCCATACTCGGCAAGGCACCCATCCAGCTGCGCCATGCGCTTTCCGCCTATGGCCGCGATTTGGGCGCTGCCTTTCAGATTGCTGATGATGTGCTGGATGCCACCGCCTCAGCCGAGGAAACTGGCAAGCGCACCGGCAAGGATGCCGATGCGGGCAAGGCCACCTTGGTCGGGCTTTTGGGGCTTGAACGCGCCAGGCTGCAAGCGGAACGGCTTGCCGCCCAGGCGCAAGATCATCTGGATGCTTTTGGGGAAGCGGCGGCGCATTTGCGCGCGCTCGCGGATTATACCATCGCGCGGAGAAGCTGAATGAACCGTCCTGTCACACCGCTGCTGGATCGCGTGGCCATTCCCAGCGATTTGCGAAATTTCTCCAGCGATCAATTGAAACGTCTGGCCGAAGAATTGCGCGCCGAGACGATTGACGCGGTTTCCGTCACCGGCGGGCATCTTGGTGCATCGCTTGGGGTGGTAGAATTGACCGTGGCGGTGCATGCGATTTTCGATACACCGCATGACCGGCTGGTCTGGGATGTCGGGCACCAGGCCTATCCGCACAAGATTCTGACCGGGCGGCGCGATCGCATTCGCACGCTGCGCCAGGGCGGCGGGCTTTCCGGCTTCACCAGACGGAGTGAGAGCGAATACGATCCCTTCGGTGCCGCGCATTCTTCGACCAGCATTTCCGCAGGTCTTGGCATGGCGATTGGCAGCCAATTGCAGGGCAAGGATCGCCATGTGATCGCCGTGATCGGCGATGGCGCGATGAGTGCGGGCATGGCTTATGAGGCGATGAATAATGCGGGGGCTTCCAAGGCGAATCTCATTGTCATTCTGAACGATAATGACATGTCCATCGCCCCACCCGTGGGCGCGATGAGTGCCTATCTGTCCAAGCTGATTTCATCCCGCCCCTTCCTGTCGCTGCGTGACATGATGGCGCGGCTGGCCAAGCGTTTTCCTGCTCCGTTGGAACGCGCGGCGCGCCGGGCAGATGAATATGCGCGCGGGCTGCTGACTGGCGGCACGCTGTTTGAAGAGCTGGGCTTCTATTATGTCGGCCCGGTGGATGGGCATGATCTGGACCATTTGCTGCCCATTCTGCGCAATCTGCGTGATACGGATCACCAAGGCCCGATCCTGCTGCATGTGGTGACACAAAAGGGCAAGGGCTATGCGCCGGCGGAATCCTCGCCCGACAAATATCACGGCGTGGTGAAGTTCAATGTCATCACCGGCGAACAGGCCAAGGCACCGCCTGGCCCGCCTTCCTTCACCAAGGTCTTCGCCAATGCTTTGATTGCGGAGGCTGAGGCGGATGAGGGCATTGTCGCCATCAATGCCGCCATGCCATCCGGCACGGGGCTTGATGCCTTCGCCAAGAAATTTCCGCGCCGCAGCTTTGATGTCGGCATTGCCGAACAGCATGCGGTGACCTTTGCGGCGGGGCTTGCGACCGAAGGGCTCAAGCCCTTTTGCGCGATTTATTCCACCTTTTTGCAGCGCGCCTATGACCAGATCATGCATGATGTGGCGCTGCAATCCCTGCCCGTACGCTTCGCCATGGATCGCGCTGGGTTGGTGGGCGCGGATGGCGCGACCCATGCGGGGTCTTTCGATATCGCCTATCTCGGCTGCCTACCCAATATGGTGCTGATGGCCGCCGCTGATGAAGTGGAGCTGATGCATATGGTGGCAACTGCTGCCGCGATTGATGATCGGCCTTCCGCGTTTCGCTATCCGCGTGGTGAGGGTTTCGGTCTTGAACTGCCCAAGCGCGGTTCGGTGCTCGATCTCGGCAAGGGGCGCGTGCTGCGCGAAGGCACTGCGATTGCCATTCTGTCCTATGGCGCGCGCTTGCAGGAATGCCTGAAGGCGGCTGATGAATTGGCGACCCATGGGCTTTCCTGCACGGTTGCAGATGCGCGTTTCGCCAAGCCGCTTGATACCGCTTTGGTGGAACGCTTGGCGCGTGAGCATGAGGTGCTGATCACGATTGAAGAAGGCTCCATGCTCGGCTTCAGTGGCATTGTCATGCATCATTTGGCGACGCGCGGGCTGCTGGATCGCGGGCTGAAGTTGCGCCCCATGTGCCTGCCGGATGTCTTCATTGATCACGAAGCGCCACGCAAGCAATATGATCAGGCAGGGCTGAATGCGCCGCAGATCGTGGCGACAGCACTTGCCGCGCTGGTGAAGGCAGAGATGCAGTTGCCGGCGCGGGCGTGACGCCTCAACCGCGCCACATCCCCCCACCATCCACATCCACCACCGTGCCATTCACATAAACGCCGCGCGGGCTTGCCAGGAACACGGCCAGATCAGCGATTTCGCTTGATTCGATTGGGCGGTTGAAGGGCAGGCCGGTGATGGTTTCCGCCCAGCGTTCCTCATCGCCGAATTTCAGCTTCGCATTGACGCGCGCCTGGGTGATCATGCGGTCGGTCTTGGTTACAGCGGGATTGATGCCGACAACCTTAAGGCCATTGGCCTGCGTCGCCGCGCCCAAAGCCTGCGTGAAGGCAATCAAGGATGCATTGCCCGCGCCGCCGCAAATATAGCCGGCCTTGGGCGAACGCCCGGCCATGCCGATGATGTTCACCACCGCGCCGGCCTTGCGCGCTTCCATCGCCGGCAGATAGAGCTGGCAGAGGTGAATATAGCCAAACACCTTCAGGCTCCAGGCTTCCTGCCAACGCTGTATGGAAATATCCTGCAAGCGCCCCGAAGGAATGGCGCCGGCATTATTCACCAACACATCAATATCCGGAAAAGCCGCATGCAGCCTTTCGCGTTCCTCGACACGCGAAAGATCAGCGGCGAGGGTTTCCACCCGCACCTGCGCCAAAGCGCGCACCTTATCGGCGGCGGTGGCAAGCGCTGCCGTATCGCGCGCGGAAAGCACCACATCGCAGCCTTCCCGCGCGAAGGCTTCCGCGCAAGCGAGCCCAATGCCTTTTGATCCACCCGTGACAAGCACACGCTTGCCGGCAAGTTGCATATCCATGTTCATACCACCAATTCAATGAGGAAGGGGCCCGGACGGGCAAAGCTTTGGCTCATCATATCCGCGACCTGATCAAGCGTGGTTGCCTGCGCGGCTTCCACACCCATGCCCTCGGCCAGTTTCACCCAGCCGATATCAGGATTGCCGAGGTCCATCATATCCATCGCAGTACGGCCTGGATTGGCGCCGACATTGCGGTATTCGCCAAGCAGGATCGCGTATTTGCGGTTGGAAATGATCACGGTTGTCACCGGCAGCTTTTCGCGTGCCTGAGTCCAAAGCGATTGCACCGTATACATGGCCGAACCATCGGCCTGCATATTGATCACGCGCCGGCCTCCGCCGCCCACCGCAGCACCGGTTGCCAAAGGCATGCCGCAACCAATGGCGCCCCCCGTGATCTGCAACCAATCATGCGGCGGCGCGTTATGGGTTTCCGGGAAGAAGCCGCGGCCATAGGAAACGCTTTCATCGGCAATGATCGCCCCTTCCGGCATCAGCGCACCGAGTACGCGCGCGAGCCCTTCCGGTGTTGGTGCTCCGCGCACCACTTCCGGGCGCGGGCCGCGATCAGGGATGGCGATGGCAGGCGCGCCCAGTTCCTCGGCCAGCGCGGCCAAGGCGACTTCGGCGTTATGTTCATAGCGCGTCAGCACATGCACTTCGGCATTGGGCGGGTAATGCAGCGAAGGCTTGCCCGGATAGCCAAAGAAGCCGACCGGCGCCTTGGCATTCACCAGGATCAGATGCTCCACCCATTTCAGCGCATCCACCGCCTGGTCCACGTAATAGGGCACACGTTCGAGGGCGATGCGCCCCCGCCCGCGCTGGGTGCGGCCGTTTGAGCCCTCCGCCAGCAGCCGCGCGCCGGTTGCCTCAGCGATGCGATAGGCGTGCAACTGCGCGCCTTCCCTCAAGCTGGGGCCGCCCAGCAGGATCAGCACATTCTTCTTTTCACGCAGGATGCGCGCGGCATTGCGGATGGCATGCGGGTCGGCCTCAGGCACCGATGGCACCGGCAGGGCAGCCGCGACAACGCCGCCATCATTCCAGGCGGTATCGGCGGGCAGGATCAGGGTTGCGATTTGGCCTGGTGAGGTGCGCGCCGCCTGCACCGCCACTGCCGCATCGGCGCCCACCTTGGTTGAATCGGTGGAAGTGCGCACCCAGGCGGAAACGCCGCGGGCGAAGCCTTCGGTATCGGCGGTCAGCGGCGCGTCATAGGGGCGGTGATAGGTGGCGTGATCACCCGTGATATTCACAATGCCGGAACGTGCCCGACGCGCATTATGCAGATTGGCCAAGCCGTTAGCGAGGCCAGGGCCACAATGCAGCAAGGTGCAGGCCGGCTTTTCCGCCATGCGCCAATAGCCATCGGCCATGCCGGTCACGACATTTTCCTGCAAGCCCAGCACGCAGCGCATGCCCGGGATCCGGTCCAAGGCTGCCACGAAATGCATTTCACTCGTGCCGGGATTGGAGAAACACACATCCACCCCGCTACCTATGAGTGTATGGACCAGACTTTCCGCACCATTCATTGCCGACTCTCCGCTTGGCGTTTCGGGGCGCAGCCTGCGCCGAGGGGCGGTTTCCGGCAAGATGGGCACTTGCCATGCGGTAATTTCGCCGTAATTTGCGGGCACTAAAGACAACGCGGTGAAAATGCCGCCTCTGGGGGAGCTTTCCGGTCATGCCTCGTTTGGCCGTTGCCTTTTTCGTGTCTGGCTTTGCCGCGCTGCTGTGCCAGATTGTCTGGCAGCGGATGCTGGGCATTTTTGCCGGCTCAGACACAATTTCTGCCGCGCTGGTGGTGGGCGCCTTCCTGGCAGGTCTTGGCATTGGTTCCATCATTGGTGCCAAGATCGCTGACCGAATCACGCCGGCACGCGCGCTGATTGGCTTTGCCATCGCGGAAATCGGCGTTGGCATTTTTGCCCTGCTATCCAAGGCCTTTTTGTATGATTGGCTGGCGACCGATCTGGCCGGGGTGGTGGATGACCCGGCGATGATCTTCGCGCTTTGCTTCGCGGGGCTTGTGCTGCCGACCACGCTCATGGGCGCTTCCTTGCCGCTTTTAGCGCGTGCAGTTTCAACGGCGCTGGACACCGTGGCAGAGCGGATTGGCTTGCTCTACGGCCTCAATACCTTTGGTGCCGGGCTTGGCGCGCTGCTTGGCGGCTGGTTTCTCGTCGGCAATCTTGGCTTCGTGGGCGCGCTTTGGCTGGCGGCCGGGCTGGAGATTTTCGCGGCTCTCCTTGCGCTATCCCTACTGCCGCAGCTGCGCGGCCTGCCTTTGCCGGCGCCGAGCCCCGCCACCAAGGATGGCGATGCGCCCTTTGGAAGCCTGCCGCTTTGGTGCTTTCTGGTCTTTCTTTCGGGCTATGTGATTGTTGCGCTGGAAATCCTCTGGGTCCGGATCATGGGCCAAGTAGGGCAATACCACGCCTATCTTTTCCCGACCGTGCTTGGGATTTTTCTGCTGGCCGATGGGCTTGGCATGGCCTTTGCGGCCCGCATGGTACGGAAGCTCAAGGACCCTCGCCCGGCCTTTTTCATCACCCAAGGGGCGGGTTTTGTCCTGGCGGTGGTTTTGCTGGCGGCACTTTGGCTCGCCATGCCGCTTTGGCCCATTGCTGATCTGATGGCGGTGGATCATTCGCGCCTGCATGGCGGGGCGCTGGCGATGACCATCTTCCTGGCCGTGCTGGTGGTAGGCCCGCCTTCCTTCCTGATTGGCATGACCTTCGCCTTTGTGCAGCGCGCCGTGCAGCAGGATTTGGCGAGTGTCGGCACGCGGGTCGGTTGGGTGCAATTGGCCAATATCGCCGGCAATGCGGCAGGGTCCATTTTCACCGGGCTGATCACGCTGCATTTTCTGGGCACGGCGGGCACGCTCAAGCTGCTGGCCGCTCTTTCACTTTTGCTGCTGCTGGGCTGGCTTTGGCATGGCGGCTGGCGGCGGCCGGTGGAAGGGGGCCTCGCCATTGCCTCTGCACTCGCGCTTTTGCTCATGCCGGGCAATGCCGGGCTTTGGTCACGCATGCATGCGGAAGGGCCGGGCCATATGGTGGCCTGGGCAGAGGATCGTTCGGGCGTGGCGTTTTTCCGCGACAGCAAGGGCGCGGATGGCGTGGCAGAAGGCCCCTTCTTCATCCAGGGCTTCAGCCAGGGGCGCATTCCTTTTCTTTCCATCCATCAATTCCTGGGCGCGGTTGGGCCGCTGATCCATCCTGACCCGAAGGAAGTGCTGGTGATTGGGATTGGCAGTGGCGGCACGCCCTGGGCTGCGGGTATCCGCCCGGAAAGCCAGATTCGCGCCATTGAATTGGTGGCGCCAGTGCTGACAGCGCTTGAGGAGATTGGGCAGCATTACCCGGAAGGTCCCATCGCGCGCATGTTCAAGGACCCGCGCTGGCAGATGGAATATGGCGATGGTCGGCGCACGCTCGCCAAGGAAGACCGGCGCTACGACATTATTGAGGCGGACGCCATTTTGCCGCAGGGGTCCCATTCCGGCCTTCTCTATAGCGCGGAATTCATTGAACAGGCGCGGCGGCGTTTGGCGCCGGGTGGCCTTTATATTCAATGGACGCCGACGCAGCGCGCGGTGGAAACCTTTGCTGCGGTCTTTCCCCATGCGCTGCTGCTGATGCCGGCGGGGGTCATGATCGGTTCAAATGAACCAATCCCCTTTGACCCGGTAAAGCTTGCCGCGGAATTCGCCAAACCGGCACATCTGGCGCATTTGCGTGCGGGCAATAAGGATTTCAGCGATTGGCCCAGCCTATTTGCCGGCACGCCGCTGCAATGGCTGCCGGGGCAGAAGCGTGAGGAAGCGCCGCTGACGGATGTTTTCCCGCGCGATGAATTCTACATCAACAATCCCGGCACGGGCACGGATTACTATGTGCGTAGCCGAAACGCTTCGGGGCAGCGCCGCGCGGATGCGCGGTAGCTGCCCATTGGCGCATCACATCCCAAGCGCGCGGCGATAGAGATCCAGCAGCGTTTCCTGTTCTTCCACCTCCGCCGGTTCCTGCTTCCGCAGCCGGATCACCGCGCGCAGCACCTTCACATCAAAGCCGGCTGATTTCGCTTCGGCGAAAATGTCCTTGATATCGCTGGACAGCGCCTTTTTTTCTTCTTCCAGGCGTTCAATGCGTTCAACAATGGACCGCAGCCTTTCGCCGGCAATGCCGCCGACTTCGGTGGTTTCCTGCGTGGCGGGGGCCTTAGCCATTCTGCGTTCCTCGGTGTGAAGGCCGGAGGCTTTAGCCTTGGGGGGGCTGGCCATCAATGCTGCCCCTGTCCGGAAGCCGCGAATTTCGCCTTTTGCTCAGGCGACGCTTCCTTTTGGTGCTGCGCCTGCCATTCCTTATACGGCATGCCGTAGATGATCTCCCGCGCTTCGGGGTCGGTCAGCGGCAGGCCCTTTTCCTCGGCGGCGGCGCGGTACCATTTGCTCAGGCAATTCCGGCAGAAACCCGCCAGGTTCATCATGTCTATATTCTGCACGTCATTGCGCCCGCGCAGATGTTCCACCAAGCGGCGGAAAGCCGCGGCTTCCAATTCTGTTTGGGTTGCTTTGTCGAATTCCGGCATCGGGGCCTCCTGAATTATGCCGCTATAGATGGCCCATCTGGCGCGACTTCGCCATACTCAAGGTGACAAAGGAATAACGCCATGGCCTTTACCGATGCAACCGCCCGCGCCGCCCTTCGCCAGGTGTTCAACGCTGCCATTGCCAGCGCCGATCCGCGCCAGGTGCTGGCGCGGCATTTGCCGGAACGCCCGCGCGGTCGGGTAATGGTGCTGGGCACCGGGAAATCCGCCGCTGTCATGGCGGCAGCCGTGGAGAATGCCTGGCCCGATGCGCCAGTCGAGGGCCTGGTGGTGACCCGCTATGCCCATGGCTACCCCACGCAGCGGGTGCGCGTGCTTGAAGCCTCCCACCCCGTGCCGGATGCCGCAGGCGCCCAGGCGGCAACGGCATTGCTGGAAGTGGCGCGCGGTGCGGGGGCGGATGATCTGGTGCTGTTTCTGGTCTCGGGCGGGGGGTCTTCGCTGACGACGCTGCCCGCCCCCGGCCTGACGCTGGAGGAACTGATTGCCGTGAATAAGGCGCTGCTGGCCTCGGGCGCCACCATCCATGAAATGAACTGCATCCGACGGCATCTTTCCGCCTTTTCCGGCGGAAGGCTGGCCGCCGCCGCCCATCCGGCGCGCGTCGTCACACTCGCGATTTCCGATGTGCCGGGGGATGACCCGAGTGTGATTGCCTCTGGCCCCACCGTGCCGGACCCAAGCACCTTCGCCGATGCCCGCGCCTTGGTGGCGCATTACGGGATGAAGCTGCCGGAAGCCGTGCAGGCGCATTTGGCCGCAGGGGCGGAGGAAAGCCCGAAGCCCGGCGATCCGCGCTTGGGGACGCCGAATTACCGCTTCATCGCGACCCCCGCCATGGCTTTGCAAGCCGCCGCCTCTGCCGCGCGTGGGCTGGGCCTGACGCCGCTGATCCTGGGCGATGCGCTGGAAGGGGAGGCGCGGGAATTGGGCACCGCCCTCGCCGGCATTGCGCGTTCCGCCGCAACCCATGGTCACCCTTTGCCCGGCCCCGCCATCCTGCTTTCCGGCGGTGAGACCACGGTCACCATCCGCAGCCCCAAGCCAGGCCGAGGCGGGCGGAATGGGGAATGCTTGCTCGGCTGCGCGCTGGCTTTGGCTGGCACCCCCGGCATCTGGGCGCTGATGGGCGATACGGATGGCATTGACGGGTCGGAGGATAATGCCGGCGCCATCGCCACCCCCGATACTCTGGCTCGCGCCCGTGCGGCCGGGCTTGACCCGCGCGCGCTACTGGCCGGGCATGACAGCTACCGGCTGTTCCAGACGCTGGGTGATCTGGTGGTGACGGGGCCGACGCTGACCAATGTGAATGATTTTCGGGCCTTGCTGATAGCTTAACTTTTAAAAGTTAAGTTAAACGGGTTCTGGGTAGTATTTTAACTTAATTTTGCTAAGATACGGCCATGCGTGACCCAAACCTCGAAGCCCTTCTCGCCCGGCGCGGCACCGTCAAGCAGATCGCCGCCGCCTTGGGCATTTCCACTGCCGCCGTTTCCCAATGGAAGCGCATCCCGGAAGATCGCGTCTCGGAGCTTTCCAAGGCGCTGAACTTACCGCCGGAAAGCCTGCGGCCCGATCTGGCCCCCACCCCATCAAATTCCGAACCCATGATAGGAGCACCCCGCATGGTGGCCCGCCCCGTTCTGCGCCGCCGGCGCCGCACCAAAATCATCGCAACGCTCGGCCCCGCCAGCAGCAGCGCGGAAATGATCGAAAAGCTCCACCGCGCCGGCGCCGATATCTTCCGGCTCAATTTTTCCCATGGCAGCCATGAGGATCACGCCGCGCGCATCGCCGCCATCCGCGCCGTGGAAGCCAAGGTGGGCCGCCCCATCGGGATTCTCGCCGATGTGCAAGGGCCGAAGCTCCGCGTTGGGCGGTTTCAGGCCGGGCGGGTGCAATTGCAAACCGGCCAGAGCTTTCGGCTGGATTTGAACCCCACCCCCGGCGATGTCAGCCGCGTGAACCTGCCCCATCCGGAAATCATCAGCGCCGCCGAAATCGGCACTTCCCTGCTACTGGATGATGGCAAGCTGCGTTTGCGCGTGACGCATAAGCGCCCGGACCATCTGGAAACCCAGGTAGTGGTCGGCGGCCCGCTGTCAGACCGCAAGGGCGTGAATGTGCCCGATGTGGCGCTGCCCATCCCGGCGCTGACGGAAAAGGACCGCGCGGACCTGGCCTTCGTGCTGGATCAGGGCGTTGAATATATCGGCCTTTCTTTTGTGCAGCGCCCGGAAGATGTGGCGGAGGCCAAGGAAATCGCCGCCGGGCGCGCCTGGATCATGGTGAAGCTGGAAAAACCCCAGGCGCTTGAAAACCTGGACGCCATCATGGCGCTGACCGATTGCGTCATGGTCGCGCGTGGTGATTTGGGCGTGGAGCTCCCACCAGAAGAAGTGCCACTCGCGCAAAAGCGCATCGTGCGCAGCGCCCGCGCGCTCGGCAAACCGGTTGTGGTGGCGACACAAATGCTGGAGAGCATGATCACCGCGCCAAGCCCAACCCGCGCCGAGGTGTCTGATGTCGGCACCGCGGTATTCGATGGCGCGGATGCGGTGATGCTGTCAGCCGAAACAGCCGCCGGGCAATACCCCTATGAAGCGGTGAATATGATGGACCGCATTGTGGCGCGCGTAGAACAGGACCCCGATTGGCGCCGCCTGACCGATGCCGCGCGCCCGCCGCCCGAACATTCCAGCGCCGGCGCCATCGCCACCGCTGCGCGCCAGGTGGCCGAGACTATTGAAGCCGAGGTGATTGCGACCTTCAGTTCCACCGGGTCCACCACGTTGCGAGTGGCACGCGAAAGGCCCCATTGCCCGATCCTGGGGCTGACCACCAGCGCGGGTGTCGCGCGCCGCATGGCGCTGATCTGGGGCGTGCATCCGCTGGAGGTCAATGAAATCCACTCCATGACCGAAATGGTGGCGCGCGCGACGCGCGCCGCCCAGCATGAAGGCTTCGCCAAAAGCGGGGATGAGGTGGTGGTGACCGCCGGCGTGCCCTTCGGCACGCCGGGGACGACGAATGCGCTGCGCGTCGCGATTGTGAAGTAGCGCGCCCCAGAAACAAAAAGGCGTGACCCATTCCCATGGATCACGCCTTTCAGCTTCAGCAAAAACCCTCAGCGCATCGGCAGCGCATACATCAGCCCACCCGGTGTGGTCCAAAGATGGTTCGGGCCGCGCGGCAATTGCACCTGGCTCTTGTCGCCCATGGTGCGCTCATAAAGCTCCCCATAATTGCCGATGGCGCGCACGACATTATAGGCCCAGGCAGGATCAAGCTTCAGCGATTGGCCGAGTTCCGGCGTCACGCCCAAAAGCCTGCGCGTATTGGGATTGGTGCTGGTCCGGCGCATCTGTTCGGCATTGGCCTGGGTGATGCCCTGTTCCTCGGCTTCGATCACGGCATAGGTATACCAGCGCACCACATCGAACCATTGCTCATCGCCGCGGCGAAGATAGGCGCCATAAGGTTCCTTTGAGAACCGTTCCGACAGGATGGTCCAATCCGCAGGTCGCGGCATGGCAGACCGCACGCCGGCAAGCTGGGATGCATCCGTGCCGAAACTGTCGCAGCGGCCGGCTTGCAAGGCAGCGACCGCTTGGTCGGTGCGTTCAAACACAACAGGTTGGAACGGCGTATTGATGCTGCGGAAGTAATCCGCCGTCACCTGTTCATTTGTCGTGCCCTGGATCAGGCAGATCGTGGCGCCGCGCATCTCAGCAACCTTGTTGATGCCCGCATCCGCCTTCACGATGAAGCCATGGCCATCATAAAAATAGGTCACCGCATGGCGCAGGCCGAGCGTGGTGTCGCGCAACATGGTCTGGGTAGAGGTACGGAACAGCACATCCACTTCCCCCGCGCCCAACGCCGTAAAGCGCGTGGAAGATGACAGCGGCACGAAGCGCACCTTTGACGCATCGTTGAAAATCGCCACCGCCAAACCGCGGCAGAGATCCACATCCAAGCCCTGCCAGACGCCGCGGCTATCGGGCAGCGCAAAGCCCGCGACACCATTGTGAATACCGCATACCAGCGTGCCGCGCGCCTTGATCGTGTCCAGCGTGGGGCTCGCAGAAGGTTGCGCGAAGCTTGGGGTGGCAAAGGTTGCGAAAAGCGCGGCGAGGGCGGCTTTGAAGCCGTATTTACGCATGGGGGGGCCTCTTTTTCTCTGTTGAAGAGGCGCCATGTCACCGATGCGATGAAGCGATGTCAACGCAACGTTGCATTTATTAAATTACGCCAATGCATTCTCCACAATCCGACCATCTTCCATGCTGACCACGCGATCCGCGATATCCAGAATACGCGGGTCATGCGTCACCATCAGAATCGGCACGCCGCGCGATTTCGCCAAATCACGCAGCAGACGCGCCACTTCGGCGCCGGTGACCTTGTCCAGCGCCGCAGTTGGTTCATCGGCCAGCACAAGGCCGGGCTCTCCCACCAGGGCGCGGGCGATCGCCACACGCTGGCGCTGCCCGCCGGAAAGCTTGCCGGGCAGGCGATCCACATGTTCGGCCAATCCCACCGAGGCCAGCATCGCACCGGCGCGGCGAAGGCGCTCGGTTTCGGAAAAGCGTGGCGCCACTTCAAGCGCCATGGCCACATTTTGTCGCGCAGTCAGCGCACCGAGCAGATTGTGGTTCTGGAAAATGAAGCCGACGCGTTGGCGGAGCGAAACCCGCGCGCTTTCGGAAGCCCCAAACAACTCCTGCCCCAACACTTGGCAGGAGCCTTCCTGCATCGTGCGCAGCGCGCCGATCAGCGTGAGCAAGGTAGTCTTGCCAGAACCCGAAGGGCCGGTCAGCAACAGCACCTCCCCCACCCGAACCTGCAAGGCAACGTCGCGCAGTACGGGGCGGCGCAGTTCACCTTCGCCATAGGCGTAGTTCAGCGCCTCAATCCGAATCGGGTCAGCCTGCATCAGAATAAATCCGCGGGATTGGCATCACGAAGCTTCCGAATGGCGAGCACTCCTGCCAGCGCGCACATGCCAAAGATCATCAGGAAAACCGTAACGGCCCGATCCAACGTCATACCCAGTGGCAGGAAGGTGGCGGCGCCGACAAATTCATACATCCAGATGGAGGCCAGAAATCCCGGCACAAATCCAAGTACTGCCAGGATCAGGGCCGAGGCCATGACCACTCGCGCCAGATAGAAATTGGAATAGCCAACCGCCTTGAGTGTCGCATATTCGCGCAAGTGATTGGCGATATCGCTGAACAGGATCTGATAGACAATCACCATCCCGACAATCAGCCCCATGATGCTGCCAAAGCCGAAGATGAAGCCAATCGCAGTCGCGTTTTCCCAGTAATGGCGTTCATGCGCGACCAATTCAGGCTGCGTCAGCACCATGACATCGCCGGGCAACAAGGCCTTAAGCCTAGCCTTGGCGGCCTGAATATCGGTACCGGGCACCAGGCGAATGGCAATCAGGTCAACATTGGCTTGATTACGTTCGCGCACCACGCGGCGGAAATTCACCTCGCTCATCACCAGATTGCCATCGGCGCCGAAGGAAGGGCCGATTTCCACAAGACCCACAAGGCGCATCATGCGATTGCCGATCTGCACCTCAAACGGCCCACCATCGGCGAGTTTTTTGGCGACATCGCCAAATTCAGGGCGGGAACGGACATCAAAACCAACCGCATCCACTTGCCGTAGCGCATCGGCTATCTTGTCCAGACCCTCAAAACGCATCGCACCCGCTTCAACGTCAAAGCCGATCAATTGAATGGCGCGCTTGGCGCCGGTTTCTGGATTGCGCCAGGGAAGCTGTGTCAAATAAACCGGTACGGCCTGCGCCACTTCCGGCAGCGCAAGCGCCTGATGGGTACGGATGCGCGGCATGGTTTCCGGCCGAAAGCTCGCCATGGTGAGCGGATTCATCAGGAACAATTCCGCTTCCATGGCGGCGTAAAGCCGGGTCGCGCTGTCAAACAGGGCCGCGCGGAAACCAAGCTGCATGAAGACCAGCACGGCGGCGAACATCACGCCCGCAATGGCGGAGAGTAGCCGCGCACGTTCGAAGAAAAGCTGCCGCGTCGCAAGCCGCGCGGGCAGCCAGAACCATTCAAGCGGCGAAACGCGCCCTTTGCCGCGCGGTGCCGGTGCGGAAGCCACGGGCGGGGCGCGTAGATTTTCGGTCAGCGCATTCACGGACGGATCGCCACCTGCACCTGCATATTGGACCGCCGACGCATGGTGGCCGCGCCGGCCTCATCCAAAGTCAGGCGCACTTCCACCGTGCGTGCATCCACCGCCGCCACGGGGTCATTGCTGGCTTGGATTTGGCGCCGCACTGTCCAGCCGATATCACTCACCCGCGCGGCAAGGCGCTGCGCTTCACCGGGCACTACCACCTCGGCCGCCGCACCCAGGCGCACGCGCGGCAGATCGGTCTCATAGACATCGGCCACGATTTCAAGCTTGGAAAGATCGGCCATTTCCAAAACGCCATCGGCACCCACCTGATCCCCGGGGCGGACGAAGATGCGCAGAATGGTGCCGGCGATGGGCGCACGTACGCGGGCCAATTCGGCATCCGCCTGCGCCTTGGCCGCCGCCGCACGCACCCCAGCAAGGCGTGCTTCGGCAAGCGCAATATCCTCAGGCCGGGAAGACAGCAGCGTATCCAAAGCCGCCATGGCTTCGCGCTTTTCGGCGGCAAAGCGCGTGGCAATGGCGCGGCTGCGATCCGCAGCCGCCACGGCGCCCGCGCCGGTCGGCACCAGGCGTTCTGCCCGCTCAGCATCACGCAGCGCAATTTCTTCCTGCGCTGTGATGGCTTCAATACGGGCGCGCTGCGCCTCAATCTCTGAGGGGCGCCCGGCAGCGCGCAGCCGGGCGAGATTGGCCTCGGCCTCCGCCACCGCGGCTTCGGCCTGGGTGGCGGCGGCGTCCTTCATGGCGGCATCGGCGAATTCGGCCAGCAATTGGCCCTGCGTCACCTCCGCGCCTTCGGCGACCAGCAGGCGATCAAGCCGTGTCACCGCCATGCCGCCTGGTTGATTGAGCCGGCGGATGCGTGACGCCGGTTCCACGCGCCCGAGCGCTCCGACACCAATCGGGCCAGAGGCAGCGGCAGGCGCGGGGCTTGCGGGGGGCGGCGCGCTGGGCCGCATGTGCCAAAAGGCCGCCCCGCCAATGCCAAGCAACAAAAGCCCAACGATGATCTTGCCGCGCCGTGTCATGGCCGCACCTCCAATAGCGCAGTAAGCGCGGCGCGCATTTGCGCCAATTCTCCGGCGCTTGGCGTGTAAAGGCTGAAGAGCCGCGCCATGAACAACCCATCGCCGGCAGCCATGATGGCCGCGCCATGGCCCGGCGGCAGGCCATCATGGGCGACGGCGGCGCGCATATCGGCAATCACGGCACGGATTGGCTCCAAAAGGGCGGGGTCATGGTGAAAGGCAGCCAGAAACACGGCGCCGGCGCGCTGATGGCGTTCATTGCAGGCCATCTCGCCCTCGCCAAAGCCCCATTCCAGCATGGAACGCGCAACGCGCCCTGTCCCTTCCGATTGGGTGGCGACGCAAGCCGCAAATTCCTGGGAGATGAAGGCGGCAAGCCGGCCCAGCAGCGCTTCCAACAGCGCTTCCTTGGAAGCGAAGTGATAAAGCAAGCCCCCCTTGGAAACGCCGGCTTCCCGCGCCGCGGCTTCCAAAGTCAGGCCGGCGACACCACGGGCGATGATCAGGTTTTCAGCGGCATCCAGGATGCGTGTCGGCGCATCGGCGATTGGGGGTTGGGTATCCATGCCCCTTTAACTATACCGTCCGGACGGTTTGTCAAGTTATTCATGTCAAGGCGCCATCCAGCAGCGCCTCAATGGCGGCAGGGTCATCCCAGGCCAGCGCAATGCTCACCACCTGAATGCCGGAACGCAAAGCGGGTGGGATGCGCACAATATCCTTGCGTGTCGTCACCGGCGTGGCGCGGAGCTTTTCCGCCTCGGCCAGCAGGTCACGGATTTCCTGATCATCGAAGGGGTAGTGATCGGCGAAGGGATGGCGCGCGACCAGAACGGCGCCCGCTTCCTGCAGGGTCGAGAAAAACTTGCGCGGATTGGCAATGCCGCAAAAGGCGACGACGGGCTTGCCGGCCAGCGCGGCCGCTTCCGGGCCGGGCACGAGCCGGGCGCGCAGCACGGGCAGGTCAGCGGGAAGTTGCGCGAGCGCGCCGGTTTCATCCTCACCGATCAGCACCGCCGCCTGGCAGCGCGCCGCGGCGGCAAAAACCGGCTCGCGCAGGGGGCCGGAGGGGATCACGCGGCCATTACCAAAGCCATAGGACCCATCAATGATCAGGAGGGATAGTGTTTTTGCGAGGGTCGGGTTCTGCAGCCCATCATCCATGATGATCGCCTGCGCCCCGGCGGCTTGTGCCGCCGCACCACCCGCGGCGCGATTAGCGGAAACCCAGGTGGGGCAAAGGGCGGCCAGCAGCAAAGCCTCATCACCCACAGCCCGGCTGTCATGTGTGGCAAGGTCAACCCGGGCCGGGCCTTTCAGCTTGCCGCCATAGCCGCGCAGCAGGAAATGGGCGGCCAAGCCACGCGCTTGCAGCCTTTCGCCGAGGTCAAGTGCAACCGTGGTTTTGCCCGCGCCACCTGCCGTGGCGTTACCACAGCAAATCACGGGCAACGGCAAGCTCTGTCCCGGGCGCGCCATGCGCCGCGCCGTGGTGGCCGCGTAAAGCGCCGCAATGGGCGAGAGCATCGCTGCCGCCACACCAGGCTTATCGCTCCAGAATCCAGGCGATCGCATCAGATGAAACCGTTCAAACCTTCCATGATGCCCGCATCGCGCAACAGGCGTGCAGGGCTTGGATTACTTGCCTCGGGCTTTCCCATCCGCGCGGCTTCGCCGTCTTATGCGGTAAGGACCCCCGAGATTATTGTGGATTGGTCGTCCCCGGACGGACGATGTTACCGCGCCGGGCGGATCAAGGGCAACAGGCTTGTCGCGATGCGCCCCGGCAGGCCGGCCTGGTCCTGGGCAAGAGCCTCCGCCGCCGCCGCCATGGCCTGCCCGGCTGCGGGATCAGCCAGCAGGCGGGCCAGGGTGGCCGCCAGCGCCTGCGCCGCCCCCGGTCCATCCGGGGTTTCGACCAAGGCATGGGCGGCGCTGAGGCGCGTGATGATTTCACCAAAATTGAAGTGATGCGGGCCGGTGATGATGGGGCAGCCAAGCCGCGCCGCTTCCAGCGGGTTCTGGCCGCCATGCGGCACCAAAGACCCACCAATCAGCGCGACGCGCGCCAGCCGGTAAAACAACCCCAATTCGCCAAGCGTATCAGCGACATAAACCGCAACGCCTGGCCCGGCATCCTGCCCCGCGCCGCGCCGTGCGACGGATAAATCCCCAGCCAAAGCCGCGATATCCGGCCCACGCTGCGGGTGGCGCGGCACCATCACCGTCAGCAAGCCGGGGTGATCCGGGGCGAGTAGCCGATGCGCGGCGAGGATGATTTCATCCTCCCCCGGATGGGTGCTGGCGGCGAGCCAGACAGGCCGCCCCTCCCAAGCGAGGGTCAGGCGCGCAAGTTCAACCGGATCAGCGGGTAAGGGGGGCGCGGCATATTTCAGATTGCCCCAGCAGGGTACGGGGCGCTCGGCAAGTGCGGCGAAGCGTGCGGCATCGGCTTCCGTCTGCGCCAGAATCAGCGCAAAGCGCCCGAGCAAAGCCCGCGCAAAGCCTGGCGCCCAGCCCCAGCCGCGGGCGGAACGCGCCGACATGCGGGCATTCACCAAGGCCAAGGGCACGCCTCGCCTATACGCCGCCGCCAGCATATTTGGCCAGATTTCCGATTCTACAATTACGGCCAGATCAGGCCGCCAGCCTGCCAGAAACCGCGCGACCCAGCGCGGCACGTCCAGGGGCAGGAAGCGATGCTGGGTGCGATGTGCGAGTTCCGGTGAAAGGCGCTGTTCCAGCAAGCGCGCGGAGGTCACTGTGCCAGTGGTGACCAGAAAGGACAAAGCAGGGTCCTGCTTTGCCAAGGCTTCCATGAGTGGCAGCAGGGAAAGCGTTTCTCCATTGCTGGCGGCATGGCACCAGATCAACCGGCCCGGTGGGCGCGCCGCGCCATGGCCCTGGCGTTCGGCCAGGCGTTCGGCGATTTCCTTGCCCTTGGCCACCCGGCGCCGCAAGTAAAACGGCAGAAGTGGCGCGAGAAGGCTAGCGACCAGCGCCCATAGCGCGGCCAGGAGTTTTGCTGAAAGGCTTTGGGCGATCATCGCGCCACCGCCTGATCGGCGCGTTCCGTGGCGCGGTTGAGCGCTGCGGTGATGGCCGGCAAGGCGCTGGCCGGGTCTTCGCGCGGCACAGTGATGGGCGCTTCAATCACCACCACGGCACGGGCGAAAGGCAGTGGAAAGCGCATCCGGTCCCAGGACCGGACGCGCCGCATGCGTGAAGATGCCGCCCCGCAGGCCAGTACCGGCAGCCCCGCCAAAGCGGCAAGCTGGGCAATACCGGGCGCGGCTTCCCGCGCTGGGCCGCGCGGCCCATCGGGCGTGATCACCGAAACCCCGCTGCCTTCCAGCACGCGCAAAAGCTGGCGCAGCCCCGCCGCCCCGCCCTTCGAGGATGAGGCATGGACTACCTCAACATCAAAGGGTGCCACGGCGCGGGCGATCAGCCTTCCATCTCGGTGGCGCGAAATCAGTGCCTCAGCCTTGCGCCCGGGGGCCGCCGGATTTTCGTGGGCGATCAGCCGCCAGCCCTGCGCAGCAAGCGGCAGGCATTCATGCCAAAAGGCCAGGATCATCGGGCCGGCCTGATGCGGCTTCAAATGCTCAGCGCCCACCAGCTCCCAACGCGTGGTGGCCCAGATCAGCCGCAGATAAAGCCCGATCAGCCAGGCCAGCAGCGCCTGGGTAGCCGGATGGCGGGTCAGCCGCTTGAGCATCGGGGATGGGCTTCGCGCATCATCGCGGCTGCTGTAGCGCGGATTGCGGGCAGAGTGAAACGCCGCGCAAGCACCAGCCAACGCTACCCAGGTTGGCGCAAGCTGTGTTATTTCTACCTTTAGCATGCGTAGGGCGGCCTGTTGGTGCCCAGGGTTTGAGGGAGAATGACCATCATGGCTTTGCGTGACCAGAAGGGCGCGGCGCGCCTTGCGCTACCGGTGGTTTTGGCCCTGACCCTGCCGCTTTTGCCCGGCTGCAAGGAAGAAGCCACCCCCGCCCGCCAGCAAGCCGCCGCCCCGCCAGCCGCGGTGTTTGTGGCCCGCGTCGAACGCCAGGCCATCAGCCGCGGGGCGGATTTCATTGGCCGCGTGGAAGCGATTGACCGGGTGGATATCTTGGCCCGCGTCACGGGCTTCTTGCAGGCGCGGCATTTCAATGAAGGTGATTCGGTGAAGGCCGGGCAATTGCTGTTCACCCTGGAACAGCCGCCCTTCGCGGCCGAGGTCGCCTTGCGGCGCGCGCAGTTGGATAGCGCGCGGGCTGATTTGGCCAATGCCACCACCCAGGTGACGCGCGGGCGGGAATTGGTGAAAACCAACGCCATCCCGCAAGCGACCCTGGATGACCGGATCACGGCGGAAGCGGAATCCAAGGCCAAGGTCGCTGCCGCAGAAGCGCAATTGCAGCAGGCCCAGATCAATTACGACTATACCGAAATCCGCGCGCCCTTTGATGGTCGCGCAGGGCGGTCGCCGCTCAGCCCCGGCAATGTTGTCAGCCCAAGCAGCGGCACGCTGGTCACGATTGTGCGCGATGACCCTATCCGCATCAGCTTCCCGGTCACGCAGCGGCAATTGCTGAACTTCAGGCGTAACGCCGGCGCAGGCGCTTCGGAGCAGATCAAGGTGCGCGTGCGCCTGCCCGATGGGTCCATGCTGGACAGCACAGGCCGCTTTGAATTTGTTGATGTCACCACCAATCGCGCGACCGATTCCGTGCTGGTGCAGGCAATGATCCCCAATCCGCAAAAATATCTGGTGGATGGGCAGGCGGTGACGGTGGTGGTGGAAACGGGTGATCCGGAACAAGCCATCGTCATTCCGCAATCCGCCTTGCAAATAGATCAGGCTGGCAGCTTCGTGCTGATTGTGGGTGCCGAGAACAAGGTGGAAGTCAAACGCGTGAAGACCACGCGCGGCTTGGGTGGCCAGCTTGTGGTGACCGAGGGGCTTGAGATTGGCCAGATGGTGATCACGGAAGGCGCGCAACGTGCCCGCCCCGGCGCCGTGGTGGCTCCTCAGCCCGCGCCAAATGTGCCGAGCGGCTCCATGCCCGGCACAGCACCAAGGCGGGGCTGAAGCGCCATGATCTCAAAACTGTTTGTTGACCGCCCGCGCTTCGCGATTGTCATCGCGATCCTAACCACGATTGCGGGCCTGATTTCGCTGCTGCGCATCCCTGTCGCGCAATTCCCTGACATCGTGCCGCCGCAGGTGCAGGTAACGGCGAATTTCCCGGGTGCCTCGGCCGAGGTTGTGGAAGCAACCGTGGCGCAGCCCTTGGAAAGCCAGATCAATGGCGTGGATGGCATGATCTATATGCAATCCACCAGCGGCAATGATGGTTCCTATTCGCTTAATGTATCCTTCCGCGTGGGAACGAACCCGGATCAGAATACCACCAATGTGAATAACCGCGCGCAATTGGCGCTGGCGCAATTGCCGCAGGAAGTGCAGCGGCTTGGCCTGACGGTGCGCAAGAAATCATCCGCCATGCTGCAGGTGATCACCATCCGGTCCACCGATGGTTCGCTTGATACCCTGTTTCTCAGCAATTACGCCACGATCAATGTGCTGGATGCCCTGCGCCGCGTGCCAGGCGTGGGTGACGCGCAGATGTTCGGCACGCGCGATTATTCGATGCGCATCTGGTTCCAGACCGATCGGCTGGTTGCACTTGGCCTAGTGCCTGCCGATGTGATCAGCGCCATCCAGAAGCAGAACCAGGTGGCGCCCTTGGGCCGTGTGGGCGCCCAGCCCATGAGCCAGGATGCTTCCTATCAGCTCAATATCACCACAACAGGGCGGATGGTCACCACGGATGAATTCGGCGCCATCATCATCCGCGCCAATCCCGATGGCAGCATATTGCGCGTGCGGGATGTGGCGCGGCTGGAACTTGGCGCCTGGAATCAGGATGCCGAGACACGGCTGAATGGCGGTGCGGCGCTGCTGATCCAGATTTTCCTCTCACCCGGCGCCAATGCGGTGGGGGTCGCGGAAGGTGTCGCCGCCACCATGCGACAATTGGCCACGCGCTTTCCCGCCGGCATGGGCTATGAGGTGACCTACGACACCACCCTGTTCGTCAAGCTCACGATCCATGAGGTGATCAAGACGCTGCTGGAAGCCTTTGTGCTGGTCGTGATTGTGGTGTTTCTGTTCCTGGGGTCCATCCGCGCCACCATCATTCCGCTGATCGCCGTGCCGGTCAGCCTGATCAGCACCTTCGCCGTGCTGAGTGTGATGGGGTATTCGGCCAATACGGTTTCCTTGCTGGCCATGGTGCTGGCGATTGGCATTGTGGTGGATGATGCCATTGTGGTGGTGGAAAATGTTGAAGCCACCATGGAACATCATCCGGAGCTTTCAGTGCCGGAAGCGACCAAGCTTGCCATGGAAGGCATCACCGCGCCGATTGTGGCGATTACCATGGTGCTGCTTTCGGTCTTTGTGCCGCTGGCCTTCATTCCCGGCATTTCGGGCGAATTGTTCCGCCAATTTGCGGTGACCGTCAGTGTTGGCATGTTGTTTTCCGCCATCAATGCGCTGACACTTTCACCCGCACTTTGCGCCATATTGCTGAAGGCGCATCACGGGCCGAAGAAGGGCATCATGGGGCGGGTTTCGGCCTTCATTGACGCGGTGCGTGATGGCTATGGCGCGATTGTCGCACGCCTTGTCAGGGTTTCCGCTTTCAGCCTCGTGCTGCTCGGCGTGATTGCCTTCGGGATTTTCGGCATCGCGAGCCGCACGCCGACAGGCTTCCTGCCACAGGAAGACCAGGGCGCCTTCCTTGCTGAAATGCAATTGCCCGATGGCGCATCGCTCAATCGTACGATTGAATTGAGCCAGCAGGTCGAAGCGGTTATTCGGGCCTTGCCGGGTATTCAGGCGGTGCAAACTGTCTCCGGCTTTTCCATGCTGAATGGGTTGGCGCAATCCAATAGCGCCTTTTTCATTGTCACCCTGAAGCCTTTTGAGGAACGCACCGCGCCGGAGACAAAGGTGGATGCGCTGATCGCCGGCGTGGCGCGCGGCACGGCGCATATCCCGGCGCTAGTCTTTCCCTTCAACTTGCCGCCGATTGTGGGCCTTGGTACCGGCGGCGGTTTCCAATACCAGTTGCAGAATCTGGAAGGGCGGCCTGTTGCGGAAATGGCCGCAGTCATGCGTGGCCTGGTGTTTGCCGCCAATCAGGACCCCGCGCTCAGTCGCGTCTATTCCACTTTCTCGGCCAATAATCCTTCGATCTTTCTTGATCTGGATCGGGATCGGGCGCAGGTGCTTGGCATTGGCATCAGCGATGTTTTTGCCGCGCTGCAAGCGACTATGAGCAGCTATTACATCAATGACTTCAACCTGTTTGGCCGCAGCTGGCGCGTGAGCCTGCAGGCCGAGGAAGCGGACCGCGCATCGGTTGAAGACATCTTCCGCGTGCATGTGCGCAATGCCAATGGGGAAATGGTGCCGATCCGCGCACTGGCCGATATTCGCGTGGAATTCGGCCCGCAGAGCATTGTGCGCTACAACAATGTTCGCAGCCTGACGGTGAATGGCGAACCGGCGCCAGGGCGGTCCAGCGGCGATGGTCTGGCGGCGATGGAAAGGATCAGCGCCACCACCCTGCCCCAGGGCTTTTCCTTTGAATGGACCGGCACGGCCTATCAGGAAAAGGCGGCTTCCGGGCAGACGGGAATGATCCTGGGCCTCGCCGTACTTTTCGCCTTCCTGTTTCTTGTGGCGTTGTATGAAAGCTGGACCATTCCCGTGCCGGTGCTGCTTTCGGTCGCGGTTGGGGTGCTGGGCGCGATTGCATCCATCGGGGCTTCGGGGCTTGCGCTTGATCTTTATGCGCAGGTTGGGATCGTGGTGCTGATTGCGCTTGCCGCCAAGAACGGCATTCTGATTATCGAATTCGCCAAGGAACAGCGCGAATTGCACGGCAAATCCATCCAGGAAGCGGCGGTGCTTGGCGCCAAGCTGCGCTTCCGGGCTGTGATGATGACATCCTTCGCCTTCATCCTTGGGCTTTATCCGCTGGTGGTGGCGGAAGGCGCATCGCAGATCAGCCGCCGCGCGGTGGGCACGCCGGTGTTCTGGGGGATGTTGGCAGCCTCCACCATCGGTATCTTCATGATCCCGATGCTTTATGTGACCTTCCAAAGCCTGCGGGAGAGGGTGAAGGCCATGCTCGGCATGGGGCAGGCGGCGAAGCCCGCGGAGCACCCCCCGTCTTGACCCGAGGGCCACGAGACACGATTTCTAGAGGCAAGAAGGGCAGCGCATTCCGCCGCCCGCGATTCGATGGAGACTCCCATGGGTGATCTGACCAAGGCCGTATCTGATGAGAGCTTCAAGAATGATGTTCTCGATTCCAGCGGCGCGGTGCTGGTGGATTTCTGGGCCGAATGGTGCGGCCCCTGCCGCATGGTGGGGCCGATCCTGGATGAGATTGCGGCGGAATATGCCGGCAAGCTCACCATCGCCAAGGTGAATATTGATGAGAACCCGATGACGCCGAATGAATATTCGGTGCGCGGTATCCCGACGATGATCCTGTTCAAGGATGGCAAGCCTTTGGATACCAAGGTGGGCGCGCTGCCGAAGGGCCAGCTGAAAAGCTGGATTTCAACGACGCTGGGTGAGTGAAGCAGGCGTCACGCCTGGGCTGACACCGATTTCGCCAGAAAACGGCTGATCGGGTCTGCCTCATAAGGTGCAAATGCCGCGCAGGGCGTGAAGCCGACGCGGCAATAAAGCGCATAAGCCGCTTCGTTGCGAATACCGACTTCAAGCAATAGCCTTTGAATGCCGCGCCGCGTTGCTTCCGCTTCCAGAGTGGCCAGCAAGGCAGCGCCGGCACCGCTGCCGCGATGGGCTTCATCTACAATCATTCGCTTGATTTCCGCCGAGCCATCGCCGCGATCAAACAGGGCGCAGCAGCCAATGGCGCGGCCAGCGATACGCGCGACGAATAGGCTTATCTCCGGCGCGTCCAGGGATGCCGGGGTGATCGCGCGGCGAAAGGCACCAGGGTAAAGCGCAGCGGCCACCGCATCGGATTGGCGTAGCAGGGCTACGATTTCTTCCTGATGCGGATTCTCGACCGCGACCTTGATCATCTTCCCTTAAACACCGGCTTGCGCTTTTCGTTAAAGGACAAAATCCCTTCTTGGCGGTCTTCAGTGCCGACCAATTGGTTGTAGCACTCCACTTCAAAACGGAGAGCACTCCGCAAATCCATCTGCAAACCGAAATGCATGGAACGCTTCGCTTGCCGGATGGACAGCGGCGCATTGCCGGCAATCACGCGCGCGGTCTCCAGCGCTGCGGGCAAAACTTCCTCTGGCGCGCAGACGCGGTTCAGAATGCCCCATTCCAACGCCTGTTCCGCCGTGAAGGGCTTGCCGGTCAGGATGATTTCTTTCGCACGCCGTTCGCCGACAATGCGCGGCAGGGTTTGCGTGCCGCCCGCACCGGGCATGATGCCGATGGTCACTTCCGTCAGCGCGAAGCGCGTGCCGGTCACGCCATAGGCGAAGTCTGACGCCAGCACCAATTCCAGCCCGCCCGCATAGGCATGGCCATTCACTGCGGCGATAATCGGGATTTGGCAATCCAGCATGGTCCAGAAGGCGCGCTCAAAAATCTCATGCTGATGGCGCCAGGCGGCGTCCGTCATGCCCTTGCGTTCCTTGAGGTCGCCGCCTGCGCAAAAGGCACGCCCGCCGGTCGCGGTCAGGATGACGCAGCGGATATCGCCGGGCTCCGCGATCAGCGCGGACCAAACCGTGTGCAAATCACGCCCCATTTGCGTGTTGAAGGCGTTGGAAACCTCCGGGCGATTGAGGCGTACGATCTGGATGTGGGGCTCAGGGCTTTCCAGTTGCAGGGTTTCGGTTTCGGGCAGGGGCATGGCTATTCTCCAAATTTAGGCCGGGGAGACTGCTTCAGACCGGCGCGCTTGTCAGCGCCCTATTTTCGGTTCCCCGCTGACCGTGCGAGGATAGGCGTCGAAGGAGACCCCCCATGGCCGAAACCAACCTGCAAATCCTGTTGAAGCGTCGCCCCGTCGGCGCCCCGGTGCCAGAGGATTTCGACATTGTCGAAACCGCGATGCCCGAACCCGGCGAAGGGCACGTCCTGGTGCGCGCGCAGTACCTATCACTTGACCCCTACATGCGCGGGCGGATGGCGGATGTGAAAAGCTACGCCAAGCCCGTGGCACTCGGCGCCGTGATGGAAGGCCAGACCGCCGGCGTGGTGGTCGCCTCCCGCCATCCCGATTTCAAAGCCGGGGAGACAGTGCTCGGCGGCTTTGGCTGGCAGCGTTTCTCCGTGGTGGGGCCGGAGCGCCTGTTCAAAGTGCCGGAAGCCGATCCGCCGCTTTCCTCAAGCCTTGGCGTGCTCGGCATGCCGGGGCTGACCGCCTGGACGGGGCTTGCCGATATCGGCCAGCCCAAGGCGGGTGAGACAGTGGTGATCAGCGCGGCATCCGGCGCCGTTGGCCAGGTGGCTGGGCAGATCGCGAAGATCAGGGGCTGCAAGGTGGTTGGCATCGCGGGTGGCGCCGAGAAATGCGACTTCGTGGTGAAGGAGCTAGGCTTCGATGCCTGCCTGGACCATCACGGTGACCTCAATGCGCAATTGGACGCGACAGTGCCGGAGGGCATTGACGTCTATTGGGAGAATGTGGGCGGCGCGGTGCAGGCCGCCGTTTTCCCGCGCTTCAAGGATTTCGGGCGCATGGTGATGTGCGGCATGATCGCGCAATATAATGAAGCGCCTGGCGCGGACGCCGCCGGCGCGCCGCCTGGCCCCAATCTGGGCCCCATTGTGCGCAAGCGCCTGCGTATCCAGGGTTTTATCGTGAGTGACACGGGCTGGCCGCGCTACCCGCAATTCCGCGCGGAGATGCTGGGCTGGATGCGCGAAGGCAAGCTGCATTGGCGCGAAGATGTGGTGCAGGGCCTGGCCAATGCGCCCAAGGCCTTCATCGGCCTGCTGAAGGGTGAGAATTTCGGCAAGCTGGTTGTCAAAATTGACTAAGCAAAAAAGCGCGGGTCTGGCCTGACCCGCGCCCTTTTCTTAGTAACGGCGGAGCAGGCCCACCAGCTTGCCCTGCACGCGCACGCGATCTGGGCCGAAGATGCGGGTTTCATGCCGCGCATTGGCGGGTTCAAGGGCTATGGAATTGCCGCGCCGGCGCAGCCGCTTCAGCGTCACTTCGTTTTCATCCACCAGGGCGACGACGATAGTGCCGTTTTCGGCCGTGTCGGTACGGCGGATGATGACGGTATCGCCATCCATGATGCCGGCTTCTTCCATGGAATCACCGGCGACTTCCAAGGCGTAATGTTCGCCATTGCCAAGCAAAGCGAGTGGCACCTCCACACTCGCGCCATTGTCGCGCAATGCTTCGATGGGCAGGCCGGCGGCGATCCGCCCATACAGCGGCAGATGCACTGCGGCGGCTTCGGCGGCCACACGCGCCGCACTCGCGGGCAGGTTATTGGCGAAATTGCCGCGAATGACATTCGGCGCGAAGCTTGGCGCTTCGGGCTTGGGCGCCGTTTCCTTCACCTTGGGCGTCATGGCTTCGGGCAGGCGCATGACTTCCAAGGCACGGGCGCGGTGGGCGCGGCGGCGCAAAAACCCTCGATCTTCCAAGGCAGTAATCAGGCGATGAATGCCGGATTTGGACCGCAGATTGAGCGCTTCCTTCATTTCCTCAAAGGAAGGCGAAAAGCCCGTCTCGCGCAGGTGCTTGTCGATGAACATCAGCAATTCATGCTGCTTGCGCGTTAGCATCTGCCCCTCCTGGCCGAGAACGCCCGCGAATCGGGGCGAACAAACCGGCAACTGAGGGGATGTTCTAGTTAAGTTCCAAAATCACAGTCAAATGTTTTTTGTGGTGGATAAGTGGTTTACGCGGGAAATGTTGCATAAAGGCTCAACCGCGCGGCGCTGCCGCCCGCGCCAGCCGGTCATTGATGGCGGCACCCAGGCCAATCTCCGGGACCGGCATGGCGGCAATCCGGGCAAGGCCAAGCTGGCCGCCCTCGGCATCCAGAAAGCGGAGCCCCGCAAAAAGCCGCGCGGCGGCTTCGCGAAGATCGCCGGCCTCAGAAAGCTGCCAGACCAGCCCCGCCCCGGGCAAAGCCGGGCCAAAGGCCAAAAGTGCCTCATGCGCTGCCACATCCACCGCACCCAGCCGCACCGGGAGCGATGGCGCGTAATGGGACAGCATCATGCCGGGGCTGCGGAGCGTGCGGGTTTTCTCGGCGGCGCTGATGGGCAAAGGGCGGGACACCGGGCCAATTACAGCTTCAATCGCTTCCACCGGCACACCGCCGGGGCGGAGCAATGCCGCACCCCCCATGGCCAAATCGAGCACGGTGCTTTCCACGCCAACATCGCAAGCCCCGCCATCCAAAACGGCGGCGATGCGCCCGGATAACCCTTCCAGCACATGATCCGCTGTGGTTGGGCTGACCGCGCCAGAGCGATTGGCCGAAGGCCCCGCGACAGGAATGGCGGCGGCGTGGAGCAATGCCAAGGCGAGCGGATGCGCGGGCACGCGTACCGCCAAGGTATCCAGCCCTGCCCCGGCCAGCAGATCAATCCGGCATTCCGGGCGGCGCGGCAGCACCAAAGTCAGCGGGCCAGGCCAAAAGGCAGCGGCCAAGGCACGGGCGCGGTCATCGGCCAGCACTTCGGCAAAAGCGGCCTCGGCATCCGGAAAGTGGCAGATCAGCGGGTTGAAATGCGGGCGGCCCTTGGCTTCAAACACGGCGGCCACGGCGCGGCCATTCCGCGCATCGGCTCCCAGGCCATAGACCGTCTCGGTCGGGAAGGCGACGAGTTCGCCCGCGCGCAGCAACCGCGCGGCTTCAGCGACATCCTGCGGCCCAAGCCGGCGTGTCATCCCGGCAGGCCTTCACAGACAAAGCCTGGGTTTTCAAAGCCAAGCTTGGCGTAGAGCAAGGGTGCGCGGCCTTCCAGCACCAGCACGCGCCCGCCGGCCGCTTCCACCACGGCCTGCGGCGCGGCGGTATCCCATTCCATGGTGCGGCCAAAGCGCGGATAGAGATCGGCACTGCCTTCCGCGAGCCGGCAGAATTTCTCCGCCGAGCCGATATTCACGACCCGCGCCACATGCCGGCCTTCCAGGAAGCGGCCCATGCGCGGGTCATCGGCGTAGTGATGGCTACCCATGACAACCAGCCCATCGGCGGGCGGCGTGCGGGCGCGGATGGGGCGGGTGCCGGCGGCATCGCGCTTCCAGGCACCAAGGCCGACACAGCCCCAGAAGATTTCACCGGAAGCGGGCAGCGCCACGGCGCCCAGCATGGCGCGGCCTGCCACCACCAGGCCGATATTCACCGCGAAATTATCGCGCCCGGCAGCAAATTCCCGCGTGCCATCCAGCGGGTCCACCAGCCAAAAGCGCTCGGCGCTGGCGGGCGCGGTGCCGGCGGCGACTTCTTCTTCGGCTATCACGGGAATATCCGGGGTGGCGGCCCGCAGCCCCTCCACAATCAGGGCTTCGGCGATGCGATCAGCCTCGGTCACCGGGGAATGGTCGGATTTCCGTTCCACGGCAAAGCCAGCGGCCTTGATCGCCATAATGGCGGAAGCCGCCTTGGCCACGAGATCGCCGGCCAGGGCCAGCAGCGCATCATTATTCATGCCCCTGCTTTGGCCTTGGCGGCGCTGGGCTGCAAGCCCTGTTTTGGTGGCGATGCCTCTGTTAAGGTGCGCTGACATTGTTTCGCCCTCAGGAGCCCCCATGCCCGATATCACCTTCGTGAAGCCCGCCTTGCCGCGCAGCGGCGCCTTGGTTTTGCTGTTGGCCGAAGGGGCCGCGCTTGCGGGCCTGGCCAAGGCGGCTGAGGAAGCGACCGGCGGTGCGGTCTCTCGCGGCTTGGAAGCGGCGAAGTTCAAGGGCAGCAAGGGCCAATCCTGCACGCTATGGGCGCCAGGCGCGGGCCTCACCAAAATTGTCGCCATCGGGCTTGGCAAGGCCGATGCGCTTGATGCGCAGGGTGCTGAAAATGCCGGCGGCAGCGCGTTGGTTGCCGTGCAGCAGGAACGCGAGGCGGTGATTGCAGCGGATGGGCTGACGCCGGCGCTTGCTGCCAGTGTTGCCATGGGTGCGCGGCTGCGCAGTTATCGCTTCGATCGCTATCGCACCACGGAAAAGGAAGAAGACAAGCCGAAGCTGGAACGCATTGCCATTGCCAGCGCGGAAGCAACAAAAGCTAAGGCCGCCTTCGCACCGATGCAGGCCATCGCGGATGGTGTTTTCCTGACGCGCGATTTGGTTTCCGAACCGCCCAATGTGCTGACGCCCGCTGAAATGGCGGAACGCTGCAAGGCACTCGAAAAGCTTGGCGTGGAAGTGGACATCATCGGCCCGCGAGAGATGAAACGCCTTGGCTTTGGTGCGCTATTGGGTGTGGCGCAGGGCAGCGCGCAGGAACCACGCATGGTGACGATGAAATGGATGGGCGCGCCCAAGGGCAAAAAGCAAAAGCCGCTTGCTTTCATCGGCAAGGGCGTAACCTTCGATACGGGCGGCATTTCCATCAAGCCTGCGGGCGGCATGGAAGACATGAAATGGGACATGGCCGGCGCCGGCACGGTGATTGGGCTGATGGCCGCACTCGCGGGGCGCAAGGCCAAGGCGGATGTGATTGGCATGGTGGGCTTGGTGGAAAACATGCCCTCCGCCACCGCGCAGCGCCCTGGGGATGTCGTGAAATCCTATTCCGGTCAAACCGTGGAGGTGATCAATACCGATGCGGAAGGACGTTTGGTGCTGGCGGATGTGATGTGGTATTGCCAGGAAAAATATGATCCGCGCTTCATGGTGGATTTGGCGACATTGACGGGTGCGATCATCATCGCGCTTGGCCACGAACGCGCGGGGCTTTTCAGCAATGATGACACACTGGCTACCCATGTGAAGGAAGCGGGCAGTGCAGTGGGTGAGAAAGCCTGGCGCATGCCCTTGGGTGATGCTTACGACAAGCAAATCAAGTCCGACATTGCCGATATGAAGAATGTCGGTGGCCGGCCAGGCGGTTCCATCACTGCGGCGCAATTCATCCAGCGCTTTGTCAATGGCAAGCCCTGGGCGCATTTGGATATTGCGGGGACGGCTTGGTCTTCCAAGGATGCGCCAACCGTGCCGAAGGGGGCGACCGCTTATGGCGTGCGCATGCTGGATCGGATGGTAGCGGATCATTACGAAGGCTGAAGCCGTGTCGCTTTTGCGCCCATGGTGAAATTGCTTCTGAAACGAAGCGCTGAAGCGCTGCGCCGCCACAAAGCGCGCGGCGCCGAAAGCGCGCTGATTCTGCCGGTGATTGACGGTGACGCGCCGGATGATCCCGCGCTTGCGGCAGCGGCCAAGGCAGCGCGCTTTACCGGCAGGGCGGGTGAGGCCTTGTGCCTGCCCGGTGCTGATGGCCTCACCATCTTGGCTGGCATTGGGGCCGGCAGGACGGTGCAGGATTGGGAAGCGGGTGGCGGTGCGGGCATGGCCGAAGCTGCGGGCCGCGCGCAGGCGGTCTTGCTGGCCGAAGGCGCAACGGCGCGCCAGGCGGCGGGTTTCGCTGCAGGGGCGCTGCTGAATGCCTGGCGCTTCAATGCGCTGCGTGATGCGAGCAAGGATAAGGACACACCGCCCGCGCGGGTGACGCTGGCCGTGGCTTCTCCTGCCAAAGTCGAACCGGCTTGGGTGCGTGCGGAAGCCATGCTGCGTGGCGTGCTTTTCGCGCGCGATCTGGTGGTAGAGCCCGGCAATCGGCTGAACCCGGCAAGCTTCGCGGAAAGGCTGCGCGCACTGCGCGACTTTGGCCTGAAGGTCGAGGTAGTTGCAGGCAAGCGTCTTGCCGCCCTTGGCATGGGCGCGCTTCGCGCGGTGGGCGGCGGGGCCGAACATGGTCCCAGGCTTGTCGTGCTGCGCTGGCCAGGCAAGCTGAAGGCCGCGCCGGTTGCTTTTGTCGGCAAGGGGGTCTGCTTTGACACGGGGGGCATTTCCATTAAGCCCGCCGCCGGCATGGAAGAAATGCGCGGCGATATGGCAGGCGCTGCCGCTGCGGCAGGGGCGATGCTGGCGCTGGCGCTGCGGCGGTCTCCGGCGCCGGCGGTGGCGGTGCTGGCGCTTGCGGAAAATGCCATCGGTGCGGCTTCCTACCGCCCCGGCGATATTCTGCGGAGTTACAGCGGCAAGACGATCGAGGTTTTGGATACAGATGCGGAAGGCCGGCTGATTTTGGCCGACGCGATGGCCTATACCGCGCGGCGCTTTCGCCCGCGCGCGATGATTGACCTAGCGACACTCACGGGCAGCATCATCACCGCGCTTGGCCATCACCGCGCTGGCGTCTTCGGCAATGATGAAGCGCTGACAGCGGCGCTGATGGCAGCGGGGGAGGCCGTGGCCGAACCGCTCTGGCCCATGCCGATTGATGATGAACACAGGGAAGTCCTGAAAAGCGACATCGCCGATCTGCGCCAATGCGCGCTTGCGGGCAGCGGCGCCTGGGGCGGGCGCTTTCTGTCCGATGCCTGCCATGCGGCAGCTTTCCTGCGTGAATTCGTGGAAGACACAAGCTGGGCACATCTGGATATCGCGGGGGTTGAGGCGCGCGAAGAAGCCGCACCCCTTGGGCCGAAAGGGCCGAGTGGCTTTGGCGTGCGCCTGCTGGATCGCCTGGTGGCCATGCGCTTTGAACGCGACACATGACCGAGATCGGTTTCTATCATTTGACTCGCAGCAAATTGCAGGACGCGCTGCCGAAATTGCTGGGCCGCGTGCTGGATGCGGGCGGGCGCGGTTTTGTCTTGTGCGGCGATGCGGAACGTGCGCGCGCTTTGGATGCGGCGCTATGGCTGCCCGCCGATCCACCCTGGCTGCCGCATGGCCTGGCGGGCGGCGAGCATGACGCAGCACAGCCCTTGCTGATTGCCGATCAGGATGTGGCGCCAGCCAATGGCGCGCGCTTCCTGGTGCTGGTGGATGGCGCGGCAAGTGTACTGTTGCAGAATTATGACCGCGTGCTTGATCTTTTCGACGGCGGCGATGAAACCGCAGTGGCGGCGGCGCGCGCGCGCTGGGTTGTCGCCAAGGATGCCGGGCATAGCCTGACCTATTGGCAGCAAACTGCCCGCGGCTGGGAGAAAAAGGCGAGCCACCCGCCGACGTCTTGACCCTTCCCGTCACCGCCCTTTACACGACCCCTAAATTTACAGGACCGCCCTACATGACCGATACCGCCCAGGAACAGATGGAAATTCTGGCAGGGGCTCTGCCCTTCCTGAAGCGCTATGATGATCAGATCGTGGTGGTGAAATATGGCGGCCACGCCATGGGGGAAGAAGAAACCGCTTTGCGTTTTGGCCGCGATATCGCGCTGCTGGAACAGGTAGGCGTGAACCCGGTGGTGGTGCATGGCGGCGGGCCACAGATCAACGCCATGCTGAAGCGCCTGGATGTGAAATCCACCTTCGTGCAGGGGCTGCGTGTGACCGATGCCACCATGCTGGATGTGGTGGAAATGGTGCTGGCGGGGCCGGTGAACAAACAAGTGGCGGAGGCCATTACCCGCGCTGGTGTCCTCGCGGTTGGGATTTCCGGCAAGGATGGCGGGCTGGTGCGGGCGCGCAAACTCATGCGCACTTATCGCGACCCGGACAGCAATATCGAAAAAGTGCTCGATCTTGGCTTTGTGGGTGAGCCCGAGCACATCAACCCGCGCGTGTTGGAATTGATGATTGGCGCGGATATCGTGCCCGTTGTGGCCCCCGTTGGCGTGGGGGCGGATGGCCAGACCTATAACATCAATGCCGATACGGTGGCGGGTGCGATTGCCGGCGCGCTTTCTGCCGAAAGGCTGTTGATGCTGACCGATGTGCGCGGCGTGCTTGGCCCCGATGGCAATTTCATCCCGGAAATGACGGTGGCCGAGGTGAAGAAGGGCATCGCCGATGGCTGGATTTCCGGCGGGATGATCCCGAAGGTGGAAACCTGCATCTATGCGGTTGAGCGCGGCGTGAAGGGTGCGGTGATCCTGGATGGCCGCGTGCCGCATGCGGTGCTGAGGGAGCTGTTCACCGATGGTGGTGCGGGCACGCTGATCCGGCCCTGAGGGTCAGAAGCGCGGGCCGTTATTGTCGGTCCGCCAGACCATGGATTTTGCCGGGAAACCCTTGGTCACCGGATCAATCTGCCGGCTGCCAAACCCGCCGGGCAGGTTAGGTTGCGGCAGACCCAGGCGATCCGCCACGCATTGGCGAATGCGAAACAGCAGCGCAGGGTCCACATCCTGACGCTGCATCAAAGGACGCAAGAGCGTATCAACCACAACGCCGGCGAGGCGAATGGCGGTATCGGGTGTTAGCCCATTCCGTCCCATCAGGCTTGGAAACCATTCGGGATTGAAGCGCGCCCGGTTCAGCACGTCATCCATGCTGGCCGGGCGAATTTTTGAACTGCTATTTTCCAGCATCAGCCCGATGGCGAGCCTATCCCCCTGGGCGATCAGTGCATCGGTTATCGCTTCACCAATGCCGGCACGGCGCGCCACAGCATGAAGCGTTGCAGGAACCGGCGGGGACGCTACCAGCGCCAGCAGATCATCCTCATTCAGCAGGGGTGAAAGCCGAATGACCGGCTCAGCGACACGGATTTCCGTATCCATGGCGAGGCGCAGCATCGCATCGCGTGGTACTGTGGAAAGATGCTTGGCGGCATCAGCAATGATGAAGCGGACCTGTTCCGCCGTATCCGCTACCAAGCGCAACAGAATGGGCTGGACAATATTTGCCAGGCGGTCATGCGATGAGGAGGTGAGCGAGGGAAGAATATCCGCCACACGACGCGCCAGGGCTTCGCGGACCGAGGCATCTTCATCCTCGGTGAGACCTTCCAGCACCGAAAACGGTGCGCGCGTATTCGCGACGACACTGGCCCTGACGCGCGGTTCCTCATCCTTGGAGAGGAATGCCAAGACTTCATGCGGGGTGGTGGCGTTACGCGCCAGCATCGCACGGGTCGCGGGATCACTCTCACGCGCCAAGCGCAGCATATTCTCGACGGTGCCGCTCATGCGGCGCTCCTGGCCCGGGGCCGAAGCCCTTGGGCCGGGTGGGTGGCGCGGATTCCAGACCTTGCATGCATGGCGCCATATTCCCCATGGCCTCCTAATCTTTCGTTACTTTCCGGCGTTGACAGCGCCACCGCCGCGCCGCAAGGAAAGGGCGCTTTGCCGGAGGAACCCGCCCCATGACCATGACCGCCCTTCAATCCCGCATCGAAGCGCTTTGGGACCGGCGCGACCAGCTTTCGCCCTCAACCTCAGGCGCTGATCGCGCATCGGTGGAAGAAGCTTTGGAAATGCTCGATTCCGGCAAGGCGCGCGTGGCGGAGCCCGATGGGAATGGTGGCTGGAAGGTCAATCAATGGTTGAAGCAGGCGGTGCTGATGTCCTTCCGCCTGGCCGATTCCGCGCCGATGGATATTTCGACCGGCGCTTATGACAAGGTGCCGCTGAAATTCGAAGGCTGGGGTGAGAATCGCTTCCGTGAAGCCGGCTTTCGCGTGGTGCCGGGTGCTGTGGTGCGCCGTTCGGCCTATATCGCGCGCAATGTGGTGCTGATGCCGTCCTTCGTGAATCTCGGCGCGCGGGTTGAAGAAAACACCATGGTGGATACCTGGGCCACGGTGGGTTCCTGCGCACAAATCGGCAAGAATGTGCATCTTTCGGGCGGTGTTGGCATTGGCGGCGTATTGGAACCGCTGCAAGCGAACCCTGTTGTGATTGAAGATGATTGCTTCATTGGCGCGCGGTCCGAAGTGGTGGAAGGTGTGATTGTGGAACGCGGCAGCGTGCTTTCCATGGGCGTTTTCATCAGCGCCACCACCAAGATCGTGGATCGGACTACGGGCGAGATCTTCATGGGCCGCGTGCCTTCCTATTCCGTGGTGGTGCCGGGTTCCTTGCCGGGTAAGCCGCTGCCGGATGGATCACCCGGTCCTTCGCTATATTGCGCGGTGATTGTGAAGCGGGTGGATGCGCAAACGCGGGCGAAGACTGCAATCAACGAATTGCTGCGTGACTGATCCGATCCCCCTGCTGCAAGCGCTGATCCGCTGCCCTTCCGTCACCCCGGAAGAAGGCGGCGCGCTTGGTGTGCTGGAAGCGGCGCTGATACCGCTTGGCTTCACCTGCACGCGCCTCAAATTCGCGGAGGTGGATAATCTATTCGCCCGGCGCGGCAAGCATGGGCCGCATTTCTGTTATGCCGGGCATACGGATGTGGTGCCGGTGGGCGACCGCGCCGGTTGGACGCATGACCCCTTCGGGGCTGAGGTCGCCAATGGCATGATCTATGGCCGCGGCGCTTGCGACATGAAGGGCAGCATTGCGGCTTTTGTCGCGGGGCTGACGGATTTCCTCGCGCTGAGGCCGGATCATCAGGGCAGTATCAGCCTGCTGATCACGGGCGATGAGGAAGGGCCTTCCATCAATGGCACCGCGAAAGTGCTGGAATGGATGGCGGATAATGATCAAATCCCCGATATGACGCTGGTGGGGGAACCGACTTCCAAGGTGACGCTGGGCGATACGCTCAAAATTGGCCGGCGCGGTTCCATGACGGCGCATATCACGGTGCATGGTATTCAGGGCCATTCCGCCTATCCGGAACGCGCGGATAATCCGATCCATCGGCTGGTGCGCGTGCTGAATAGGCTGACCGCCGAAGCTTTGGACAATGGCAGTGATTGGTTCCAGCCAAGCACGCTGCAAGTGACCGGCTTTGATGTTGGCAATAGCGCATCCAATGTGATCCCGGCAGCGGCCAAGGCGTTTTTGAATATCCGCTTCAATGACCTGCATCGGAGCAGCGGGCTGACCCAGCGCATTCGCGCCGTGTTGGAAGAAGAAGCGCCCATTCATGATTTGACGGTCACGGTTTCCGGCGAAAGCTTCCTGACCGAACCAGGGCCTTTCGTCGCCGGGCTGCAACGCGCCATTGAACGCGCGACGGGTGCGCAAGCCAAGCTTGATACGGGCGGTGGCACTTCGGATGCGCGCTTCATCACGCGCTATTGCCCCGTGGCGGAATTGGGCGCGGTTGGCGCCACCATGCATAAGGTGGATGAATGCGCGCCGATTGAAGAGTTGCGTGACCTCGCCACGCTCTATCGCATGGTGCTTGAGGAGCTGGTCGGCTGAGCAATACCCCACAAGGCGGCGTGGCGCGCGCGCTGGCTGGCGCGCTGATGTTGGCACGTGGGCGCGCCGTGGGGCTGGCCGCTTTCGAGAATACTCTGCCGGTCGCGGCTTATTCCTTCCGCGCGGCGGCGATCTGCCTGCCGATTTTCATGTTCTTCAAGGATCAGGCCAGTACGCCCGCCGATGTGGCGCTGACTCTGCTGGTTGATTTGCTGCTTTTCGTTGCGTCCTGGGCAGGTTTCGCTTTGGCGTCGCTTTATCTTGCCAGGGCGCTTGGCGTGGCTGAGGCCTGGCCACGTTTCATCGCCGCCTGGAATTGGTGTGCCGTGGTCCAATACCTGGCGCTGGCGGGGTTAAGCCTGCCAGGGCTGCTGTTGAGTAATGGGGCTTTACTCGACCTCGGCGGGCTTTTGGCGCTGTTTTTTGCGCTTTGGATGGAATGGTTTGTCGCGCGCAACGCGCTGCGGCTGACGGCCCTGGGTGCTGCGGGGTTTGTCGCGCTTGATCTGGGAATTGCGGTATTCCTGGGCGGCTTTGCGGCACGCATCACCGCGGGCTGATTCCCTTATTGCAGGAATTCAGGGGAAATCAGCTTGGGTAGGATCAGCGATACATCCGGCCAGACAATCACCAAAGCCAATACCGCCAGCATGGGCAGCAGCATGATCATGGTATCCTTGATCACGGCGCCGATCTTCATGCCGGCGACATGGCAGGCAATCATCAGACATAGGCCATAAGGCGGCGTCACCAGGCCAAAGGCAAGGCTCACAATCCCGATCATGGCGAAATGCACGGGATGGATACCGACTTCCATCGCCAAGGGTTGCAGGATGGCGCCGACAATGATGATCGCGGGGATGGCATCCAGAAAGCAGCCCACCACCAGAAAGACGCCGGCGATGAAAAATCCTGTCATGATCTTGCCCATGCCCCAGGCGGAAACCCCAACCAGAATGGCTTCGGGGATCTTGTAATAGGCCAGCAACCAACCGAAAGCCGAAGCGGTGCCAACGCAAAACAACGCCACCGCGGCCAGCCTTCCGGTTTCGCCCAGCGCGCCGTAAAGCCCCTTGAGATTCATTTCACGATAAACCACCAGAGAAAGTACCCCGGCATAAAGCACCGCGATGCACGCACTTTCAGTCGCCGTGAACCAGCCGAAAATCTTGCCGCCGATGATGATGAAGGGGGTCATCAACGCAGGCAGCGAAATCCAGGTGGCGAAACCCACTTCCTTAAGACTGGCGCGCGGATAGGTAGGGTAGCCGCGCTTCTTCGCATAGGCATGCACGGTCGCCATTTGCACGAGGCCAATCAGCAAGCCGGGGATGACGCCCGCCAGAAACAGCGCGCCGATAGAAACCGTGAGCACGCCGCCCCAGACAATCATCAGAATGGAAGGCGGAATAATCACCGCGAGCACGGCGGAAACGGCGGTGATGGCAACCGAGAAACTGTCATCATAGCCTTCGCGGCGCTGCGCTTCGATGAAGATCTTGGATTGCGATGCAGCATCCGCCGTGCTGCTGCCGCTAATGCCCGCAAAGAAAATAGACAGCACAACATTGATCTGCGCGAGCCCACCCGGAAAATGCCCAACCAGCGCGCGGGAAAGCCGCACCAGCCTATCGGTAATGCCGCCCACATTCATCAGATTGGCAGTCAGCAGAAAGAATGGCACCGCCAGCAGGATGAAGGAATTATAGGCGTTGAAGGTTTCCTGCATCAGCGTCATGGCGCCAAGGCGGGGTTCAATCAGCATCACCGGCAAGCAGGCCATGCCAAGCGCCACCGCCACGGGCACGCGCAAGGCCAGCAGGGCAAAGAAGCCACCGAAGAGAAGCCAAGCCGCTTCGCTCGGCGCCAATACATTGCCGCCCATCATGGCGTTTCTCCCCCGATGAGCGTGCGCAAATCATCATAGAATTTGAGACCACCGAAGATCAGCCAGGAAAATCCCAGAATGGGCCAGGCGAGATGGATCAGCCAAAGCGGCAATTCCGCCAATTCACTGATGCGAAACCAGGCAAAATCCACGAATTCGATCCCGTACCAAAGGAAGGCGGCAGCGAAGGCCAGCACGAAAACACCGGTCACCAGATCAAGCGCGGCGCGCGGGCGGCCCTTCATGTCAGGCCAAAGATCCACGTTAAAATGAATACCTTCCTTCAGCCCCACCATGGCACCGATCATGATGGTCCATACCAGCAGGAAGCGCGCCATTTCCTCGGTCCAGATATAATGCGGCAGAAAATCGGTGAAGCGGGCAAAAATCTGCAAGGCCACGGGAAAAATCAGGATGAAAACACAAAGCGCCAATAAGGCCGACAGGATGCGGCCATAGATATCGGCTATTCTTTGTATGGCATGGCGCAGGCTAGTTTCGCGCATGACGCCCCCCTCCCCTGCCCGGCTGGTGAGTTAACTTGCTTCTTGGACATCGCCTTCCAGCAGCGCCTGGCCACTGGAAGGCGAAATCGCTTACGATGTCAGCGCATTGATGCGGACAAAAATGCTTTCCGCACCCACTTCCTTGGCATAGGCTTCCATCACCGGATCAACCGCGCGCTTCAGCGCGTCACGATCAGTGAAAGGAATACGCCGCAAACGCCCTGCGCTTTCCAGCGCCGCCAGCTTCTGCCCATCTTCGCTGCTTTCCGCTTCACGCCCGAAGGCGCCCGCTTCGCGCCCCGCGCGCTTCACCGCTTCCTGCAAGGCAGGTGGCAGACGGGAAAGCGATTGGCTCGAAAAACAGATCGGGCGAATGGTGATGGCGTGTTCGGTCATGATCAGGTTCGGCGCCACTTCAAAGAAGCGCATCGCCTCAACCCCCGCTGCCTCATTCTCACCGGCTTCGATCACGTTGTTCTGAATGCCGTTATAAATTTCATTATAGGCAATCACGGTCGGCGCCATGCCGGCCGCCTGGAAGGTGCGTGACCAAATCGGTGCGCCCTGCACGCGCACTTTCAGCCCGCGCAGCTCCGCCATATTGGTGATGCGCCGATTGGCGAAGATATTGCGCACGCCACCGCCGGCATAGCCAACCAGCATCACGCGGGCGCGGCGTTCCACCTCATCCGCCACGGGCGCGAAAAGGTTTTGGTCCAGCACCTGGTTCCAATGCTTCAGGTCACGGAACAGGAAGGGCGCATCCACAAAGGGTGCGGCGCGGCTGAAGGTGGACATATGCGCGGGCGAGACAATGGCGTAATCCACCGCACCGCGGCCCGCCGACATATATTCGAAATACTGTTTTTCGAGCCCCAGGCTGCTGTTCTTGTGCAGTACGAAATTCACCGGCCCCGCAGTGTAGTAGCGCTTCACAAGTTCTTCAAAGCGCACCAGGGCGCGGGTGAAGACATGCTCATCATTGAACTGCACCGCGCCATTCAGGGTAATGGCCTGCTGTGCGCGCGCCACCGCCGGCGCGGCGAGGCCAGCGGCAGCCAGGGTTGCCCCAAGCAATTGCCTACGATTCATGACGTTTCTCCCGTTTTTGTACCGGCTTCGTGTACCGGCTGAGATGACTATAGGCAGGCATTTCCGCGCGCGGGAAGCCTTGGGTCTTTCCAGGGGCGGTTTTCCCGTCAAAACTCCCGGAAACGGAGGGAATGACATGGCGAAAATCGATCTGGCCGGGCGGGTTGCGGTGATTACCGGGGCGGCGCGCGGCATTGGGCTGGCGGTGGCCGCGCTGGCTGCCAACCGGGGGGCTGCCATTGCTATTTGGGATATGGATGAGGCCGCGTCCAAAGCGGCGGCAGCCAAGCTTGGTCAGGCCACGAGCGTCAGCACTCATATCCTGGACCTGACCGATGCGGCGGCGGTGGAGGCCGCGACGCAGGCGACCCTTTCTGCCCATGGGCGGGTGGATATTTTAGTCAATAATGCCGGCATCACGGGCAGCAATGCGCCGGTGTGGGAATTGCCGGTGGCGGAATGGCGGCGCGTGATTGAGGTGAATCTGGTGGCACCCTTCATCGTTGCCCGCGCGGTGGTGCCGCATATGCGCGCTGCCGGGTATGGGCGTGTGGTGAATATTGCGTCCATCGCGGGCAAGGAAGGCAATCCGAATGCGTCGCATTACAGCGCTTCCAAGGCCGGCTTGATTGGGCTGACCAAATCGCTTGGCAAGGAATTGGCGGGCAGCGGCGTTTTGGCGAATTGCGTCACGCCAGCGGCGGCAGAGACCGATATCTTCAAGCAAATGACACCGCAGCAAATCGCCTGGATGCGGTCAAAGATCCCGATGGATCGTTTTGTGCAGGTGGAGGAAATCGCCGAATTAGTCTGCTGGTTGGCCTCAGAAGCATGTTCCTTTTCCACTGGCGCGGTGTTCGACATATCGGGTGGGCGTGCGACCTATTGATGCTGGCGGATTGCCAGCCGCGCGCGGGCGCTGCAAGCTTCGCCAAACCATTGGGAGAGAGATGAGATGAGCACAGAAGGCAAGATCGCGGTTGTCACCGGGGCTGGCAGCGGCGTGGGCCGCGCGGCGGCTTTGGCGCTGCTGGAAGGTGGTTGGCAGGTGGTGCTGGCGGGAAGGCGCGCCGATGCCTTGCAGGAAACGGTGACCCTGGCCGGCGCGGCGGGATCACGCGCTTTGCCCGTGCCTTCTGATGTCTCCGACCCTGCGGCGGTGGATGCGCTTTTCGCGACCGTGAAGCAGCGCTATGGGCGGCTTGATATGCTGTTCAATAATGCCGGCACCAATGTGCCCGGCATGCCGTTTGAAGATTTGACCTATGCGGATTGGACGCGCGTTGTCGGTGTGAACCTGACCGGGTGTTTTCTATGCGCGCAGGCAGCGTTTCGCATCATGAAGGATCAGAAGCCGCAGGGCGGGCGCATCATCAATAACGGGTCCATCAGCGCACATACGCCGCGCCCGGATAGCGCGCCCTATACTGCCACCAAGCATTCCATCACGGGGCTGACGAAATCCCTCATGCTCGATGGCCGCAAATACGATATTTGCGCCGGGCAGATTGATATCGGCAATGCGGCGACGCCGATGACGCAGCGGATGACGCGCGGCGTGAAGCAGGCCGATGGCAGCACGGCGGTGGAACCCACCATGGATGCGGCGCATGTCGGCAATGCCATTTTGCATATGGCGAATCTGCCGCTGGAGGCGAATATCTTCACCATGACCATCAAGGCTACCAAGATGCCCTTCGAAGGGCGCGGCTGAAGCCTGATGGCGATGTATCAACTCAAGGTTCAGGAACCCTTCCGCGCGCTATTTTACGCACCATTCTACGCGGCCCTGGCGCGCGGCGATTACGCGGTGGAGGGGGTAGAGGTCACGCTACTGCCCGGCGCGGTGCCATCGCTTGCGAAGGATTCCGTATTGGATGGCACGGCGGATCTGGCCTGGGGTGGGCCGATGCGTCTGCTGCTGGCGCATGATGCCGATCCGGCCTGCCCTTTGCGCTTGTTCGGTGCGGTGGTGATGGGTGATCCATTCTTTCTGGTCGGGCGCGCGCCCAACCCCGACTTCAAGCTGCGCGATTTGGCGGGCATGACGTTTGGCACGGTGAGCGAAGTGCCCACACCTTGGTGGACCTTGCAGGATGATATCCGCGCGGCAGGGATTGATCCGGCAACGATCAAGCGGATCACGGATCAGACCATGCCGGCCAATGCCGCCGCCATTGCTGCCGGTACGATTGATGTGGCGCAGCTTTTTGAGCCTTTGGTGAGCCAGATGGAAGCCGCCGGCACAGGCCATGTCTGGTATGCGCAAGCAAGCCGAGGCCCCACTTCCTATACGGCTTTTTATGCCCGCACCGATGTGATTGCCGCCAAGCGCGCGGCCATGGAAGCGATGGTACGCGGGCTGGCGCGCACGTTGAAGTGGTTCGCCAGTGCTTCGCCGGAAGAAATCGTGGCTTGCATCGCGGGTTATTTCCAGGGCGGCGATGCCGCGCTGATGGCGCGCGCCATTGCGCGCTACAAGTCGGTCAAGCTCTGGACCGATACGCCGCGCTTCCCGCCGGAAGCTTTGGCGCAATTGGAACGCGGCATGCTTTCCGCTGGCGCCATCAAGCGCACGCCTGGCTTTGCCGGGTTGGTCGCGGAAGATGTGACGGAAAGCGCGCTCGGGTAAATTCACCCGCGCGGCAAAAGCTGTTCCGCGAGTGTCGCCCAATAGGATGCGCCAACGGGCAGAATATTGTCATTGAAATCGTAAAGCGGGTGATGCACCTGCGCCTCATCCGGCCCACGCCCGCCGCCCAGCATCAGATAAGCGCCTGGCTTGGCATTCAGCATGAAGGAAAAATCCTCGCCGCCCATGGTGGGCTTTGGCATGGGCAGCACGCGGGCGTCACCCTGCACGGCGCGGGCGGCCTTGGCTGCCAGCTGGGTGCTTTCAACCTCATTTATCGTGGCCGGATAGGCGCGGGCGAATTCTGCGGTGGCAGTCGCCCCCATCGCGGCGGCGATGCCGGTCACGGTTTCCTTGAAGCGGCGTTCGAGCAAATCACCGATCTCGGGCGCAAACCAGCGCGCGGTGCCCAACATGCGCACGGTTTCAGGGATTACGTTGAAGGTGTGCCCGCCGGTGATATGGCCAATGGTGATGACGCCGGCTTCCACCGGTTCCACATTGCGCGCCACGATGGATTGCAGCGCCTGCACAATGGCGGCGGCCACCACAATCGGGTCCGTGCCATTATGCGGCATGGCGCCATGCGCCCCTTTTCCCGTGATATTCACTTCCAGATTGGCCACGGCGGCCATCACCGGCCCTTCGCGCCACAGAAAAGTCCCCTCCGGCGCGCCCGGCCAGTTATGCATCCCGAAAACGCGTTCCATCGGGAAGCGCGTGAACAGCCCTTCCTTCACCATCAATTCGCCGCCGGCCAGGTTTTCTTCCGCCGGCTGGAAAATCACATAAACCGTGCCGTCGAAATTGCGGGTCTCCGCCAGATATTTCGCCGCACCCAGTAGCATGGTGGTATGCCCATCATGGCCGCAGGCATGCATCTTGCCCGGAATTTTGGAGGCATAAGGCAAGCCAGTTTCTTCCAGGATGGGCAGCGCATCAATATCGGCGCGCAGCCCAATGGCGCGGCCATTATCGGTGCGGCCACGGATCACGCCGACCACGCCGGTCTTGGCGATGCCGGTCATCACCTCATCACAGCCGAAGTCGCGCAGCTTTTCGGCGATGATGCCGGAAGTACGCACCTCCTCCAGCCCCAATTCGGGGTGTTCATGAAAATCCCGCCGCCAGGCGGTCATTTCGGGGTGGAATTCAGCGATGCGGTTGATGATGGGCATGGGGAAGCCTAGGGCTGGAAGGGGGTTGCTGTCGCGAAGGTCAAGGCAAGGCCTTGCTTCAGGGGAATTGGGATCACGCCTAGAATATCGCGCATGGCCGAGATGTCGAAGGCCTTATCCTCGGTCAGGCGGCGAATTTCATCCGCATTTATCTTGGGCAGGCCAGGCAGCCAGCGTGTCAGCGGCGCCAATCGGACCAAAAGAGCGGCGGGTATGGGCAGGATGGGCCGCGATGGAAGCCCGGCCGCCTGCGCCACCGCCGCCAGGAAATCGCGATAGAGCAAAGCTTCCGGCCCTGCGATCACCATGCTCTCAGCCCGGGTCCAGGGATGCCTGATAGCGGCCAGCAGGGCCCGTGTCACGTCATCCTGGTAAATGGGCTGCACCAGCGTCCGCCCTCCAGCCGGCAATGGCGCAAAGGGTAGCCGCGCCAGAAGGCGGGCGAGGCGGCGCACATTTTCCTCGCCTTGCGCGCCGTAAATCATGGTGGGGTGCAGGATCACCCCAGCCCGACCACTGGCCAGCAACGCCGCCTCTCCGGCACGCACCCCATCGCCATGCGCATCAGGCCAGTGCGAGTAGCGCCGCGTGGAGCCCATCATTATCAAGCGCGCCCCTGATGGTGCGGCGGCGATCAGGGAGGGCGCGAAACTCGCATGCGCGGTGTTCACCACAATCTCTGCACCCTGCAAGGCGGCGCGCAGAGATTGTGGGTCCGTCACATCCGCAATATGCGGCGCGACAGCCAAGCCCAAGGCATCCCATTTCGCCTTATCGCGCAGCACCGGCACAAAGGGCATGCCGGTGGCAATCAAGGCGCGCGCCAGTGCCGCACCTGAACGCCCCGTGGCGCCAATAACTGCAATCAAGGCGCCGCGCGCAGGAACGCCAAGTCAGCACCAAGCGGCGCCTGCATCACCTGATCATGAACCAGCTTGTCCCAACCGCGCTTAGGTGCCGGGGCGGGCTGCCAGGCAGCGCGGCGGCGGGCCATTTCATCCTCGGCCACCAACAAATCCAGCTTGCGGTCCTTTACCGAAAGCCGAATGCGATCACCCGTCTGCACCAAGGCAAGCGGCCCACCGACTGCCGCTTCCGGGGCAATATGCAGCACAATGGTGCCAAAGGCCGTGCCGGACATGCGGCAATCGCTCATGCGCACCATGTCTTTCACGCCAGCGCGGGCGAGCTTTTTGGGGATGGGCAAATAGCCTGCTTCCGGCATGCCGGAAGGTGAACGCGGGCCCACATGTTTCAGCACCAGAATATCCTGCGCGGTGACATCCAAGGCCGGGTCGTCAATGCGGTTCGCCAGATCTTCCAACCCATCAAACACCATGCAGCGCGCTTCGGTCTCAAAAAGCGCAGGGGTGGCCGCACTGCGCTTAAGAATTGCACCTTCGGGGGCAAGCGAGCCAAACAGCGCCACCAGGCCACCAACAGGGGAGACTGGTTCGCTGAACGCACGAATGATTCGCCGATCCACGAAGTGGCTACCATCGCCGATACGGTCGGCCAGGCTCACGCCATCCAGATCAATCGTTGAAAGGTCAAGCAAATCGCGCAGTTCCCAGAGCAACGCGCGCATGCCGCCGGCCGCGTGGAAATCTTCCATATAACCTTCGCCGGTCGGCTTCAGATCCACCAGCACCGGCGTTTCCTCGGACAGCGCATCAAGCCGCCTCAGATCGAGCGAAAGCCCCGCGCGGCCGGCAATGGCGGCCAGATGCACCACAGCATTGGTGGAACCACCCAAGGCCAGCAGCACCCGCGCCGCATTGTCCAGATTGGCCTGCGTCATCATCTGGCTAGGCAGAATGGGGTTCTTGATCAGCCGCACGGCCTGTGCGCCGGCTTCTTCCGCAATGCGCAAGCGGTCCGCATGCACCGCGGGGGCGCTGGCGCCGGCCAAAGGCATGAAGCCAAGGGTCGCCGCAATGCAGGCCATGGTGGAAGCCGTGCCCATCACGCCGCAGGTCCCGGCGGTGGTGGCTAGTTTGCCTTCCAATTCGCCGATCCGCGCCTCGGTCACTTCCCCAGCGCGGTAGCGCGCCCAATAGCGCCGGCAATCCGTGCAGGCGGAAAGCCTCTCCCCTTCAAAGGCCTGCGCGAGCATCGGCCCGGTGACGAGCATCACCGCCGGGATATCGGCCGAAATCGCCGCCATAAGCTGCGCCGGCACGGTCTTGTCGCAGCCACCCACCAGCACCGCCGCATCCATGGGTTGGGCGGAGAGCATCGCTTCCGTATCAAGCGCCATCAGGTTGCGATAATGCATGGAACAGGGGCTGAGCGATGGCTCACACAGGCTGACGGTCGGGAAACCAAGCGGCAAAGCGCCTTCGGAAAGCACGCCGCGGCGCACGGCTTCGATCAGTTCCGGCACGGTGCGGTGGCAGTTGTTGTAGTCGCTCGCGGTATCGGCGATGCCGACCACGGGCTTGTCCAGCATGCGCTGTGAATAGCCCATGGATTTGGCGAAGGACCGCCGGAGATACAGCGCGAAATCGCGATCCCCGTAATTGGAGGTATTGCGGGCCAGGCCATGGGGTTTGTCGCTCATGCGGGCGGTTCTTCCGTCAAAGGTTGCCGTAGGGCGCCAAATAAGCATTCTGGCGCGGCCAAGGGTAGGGCCATGCGAATTTGCGGTATTATGTTACCACATCATAGTTTCCGGCTTTCCGCTTGACTTTTCTGGCCCCGGCCCGGATAAGACCGCTTCCTTTCCATAGGTTTATTCGGAACCACCATGATTGCCACGCAAACCCGCTCGCTAAAGCCGGCGGAGGTGAAAAAGAACTGGGTGTTGATTGACGCGGATGGGCTTGTGCTCGGCCGCCTCGCCACCCTGGTCGCCAATCGCCTTCGCGGTAAGCACAAGCCGCAATTCACCCCCCACGTGGATTGCGGTGACCATGTTGTCATCATCAATGCGAAGAAGGTGCGTGTCACCGGCGCCAAGGCGGAACAGAGCGTGTTCTACTGGCACACCGGCTATCCGGGCGGCATCAAGGGCCGCACCATCCGTGAACGCATGGAAGGCCGCTTCCCGGAACGCGTCATTGAAAAGGCGGTTGAGCGCATGATCACCCGTGGCCCGCTGGGCCGGGCGCAGATGCGTAACCTCCATGTCTATGCCGGGGCCGAACACCCGCATGCCGGCCAGCAGCCTGCTGCCTTGGATGTGGCGGCGCTGAACCGTAAGAATTCCCTCGCAGTGAAGAAGGCGGGCTGAGGCTATGAGCGGCGAAAACAAGACCCTCGCGGACCTCAAGGAAATTGTGGCCGGCACCCCGGCCGCCACGGCGGAAGCGGCGATCAAGCGGGAACCGAAGCGCGATGCGCAGGGCCGTTCCTATGGCACGGGTCGGCGCAAGGATGCCGTCGCCCGCGTCTGGATCAAGCAGGGTAAGGGCCAGATCACTATCAATGACGACCCGGCGGCGAAGTATTTCGCGCGCCCGGTGCTGCGCATGCTGATCACCCAGCCCTTCCTGGTGGCGGATCGCTATCAGCAATTCGATGTCATCTGCTCGGTTGTGGGCGGCGGCTTGTCCGGCCAGGCCGGGGCGGTGCGCCATGGCATCAGCCGTGCGCTCTGCAATTATGAGCCCGATCTCCGCTCCATCCTGAAAAAGGCAGGCTTCCTGACGCGCGACCCGCGCGTGGTGGAACGCAAGAAATATGGGCGCCCGAAGGCACGACGTTCCTTCCAGTTCTCCAAGCGCTGACGCCAGCGGACCGGCGTCGCGCGCCGGTTCCGTCTTGGAATCTTCATCAGAGGGGCGGGTCCGCAAGGGTCCGCCCCTCTTGCATTTGGACAGGTTTAGCGCCGCAATGCGGCAGGATAGGAGTGGGTATCATGGCAAAGACTGCGAAGATTTTCATCGATGGCGAAGCCGGCACCACGGGCTTGCAAATCCGTGACCGTATTGCCGCCAATCCGCATGTTGAATTGCGCTCCATCGCCGCAGAGCACCGCAAGGATGCCAATGCCCGGCGTGAGATGATGGCCGGTGTTGACCTGGTGATCCTGTGTCTGCCGGATGATGCGGCGAAGGAAAGCGCCGCGCTGGCCGCTTCACTCGGGGCGCGGGCGCCGAAGCTGCTTGATGCTTCCACCGCGCATCGCGTTGATCCCGATTGGGTTTATGGCTTGGCGGAACTCACGCCTGATCAGCCGGGCGCCATCGCGGCGGCGATGCGTATTTCCAACCCCGGCTGCTACCCGACCGGCGCCATTCTGATGCTGCGCCCTTTGATTGATGCCGGCATCATGGCGGCGGATTTCCCGATCACGGTGAATGCGGTATCGGGCTATTCCGGCGGCGGCAAATCCATGATCGCGGCTTATGACGCACGGACCGCCCCGGATTTTGAGCTTTACGGCTTGGGCCTGGAACACAAGCATGTCGCGGAGATGCAGAAATATACTGGCCTGAAACGCCGGCCCATTTTTGTGCCCTCGGTTGCGGATTACGCGCAGGGCATGATCGATTCCATCCCGCTGCATCTTGATATGCTGAAGGGTGGCGTGACGCCGGCTGATTTGGAAGCAGTGCTGGTTAAGCGCTACGCCGGCAGCGATGTGGTGCGCGTGGTGACGGCTGAAGCCAATGGCAAGCTGGAGCCCGAGGCGCTGAACGGCACCAATGGCCTTGAAATCCGCGTCTATGGCAATGAAAAGCGCGGCCATGCGGTGCTGGTCGCGCGCTATGACAATTTGGGCAAGGGCGCTTCCGGTGCGGCGGTGCAGAATCTGGGCCTGATGCTGGGCGTTCCCGTTTCCGCTGATCTGCCGAAAGCAGCGTGAAAGGCACTGTAATGGACATGCAACAACCCACCAATCGCGGCCCGCTTTATGTGTTTGAAGGCATTTGGCCGACACTGCATGAAAGCGTCTTCATCGCGCCCACTGCCGCCGTGATCGGCAATGTCACGATCGGGGAGCAATCCAACATCTGGTATCATTGCGTGCTGCGTGGCGATTCCAACTTCATCACCATCGGCAAGCGCGTGAACATCCAGGACGGCACCATTGTGCATGTAAATGCGGGGAAGGAGCCCACGATCATCGGTGATGATGTCACCGTGGGCCATGCCGCCATTGTGCATGCCTGCACGCTGATGGACCGCGCCTTTGTCGGCATCGGGGCAACCGTGCTGGATGGCGCGGTGATTGAAGAAGGCGGCGTGATTGCCGCCGGTTCCGTGCTGCCGCCCGGCAAGCGCATCGGCGCCATGGAGCTTTGGATGGGCAATCCGGCCAAGCTGGTGAGGGTACTCACGGAAGAACAGCGCGCCGGTTTTGATCGCACCGCTAAGAATTACGTGCAGCTTGCGGGGCGGCATCGCGTATCGCTAGCGTCTGATCCGTTCTGACGGATCAGACGCTAGTTTGGTTTTGAGCGGCTGATTCACCGCTCCGGCCTTCAGCCTCCGCGGATCAGACGCTCGCCGGGGGCTGACGGCGCGGCATTTTCGTTCATAATATCCCCTCGGGAAACGCCGAGGAGATAAGCGTGAACGCAACCCTGAATGCCATTCTGGCCAGCGGCGCCGCCAATGCGCCGGCCATCCGCGCGCCGGGCCGCCCGGCGCTAAGCTATGCCGGGCTGCGCGACCTCGCCGCCGCCACTATCGCGCGGCTGAATGGCATCGGCATTGGCCGCAATGACCGCGTCGCGATTGTGCTGCCCAATGGCCCGGAAATGGCCGCGGCCTTCATCGCGATTGGCGCGGGTGCGACCACCGCGCCACTCAACCCCGCCTATCGCGCGGATGAATTCAACTTCTATCTGACCGATCTGAAGGCCAAGGCGCTGGTGGTGCAAAAGGGCGTGGCCACCGAAGCGCGAGATGTGGCGGCGAAGCTTGGCGTGGCCGTGCTGGAATTGGTGCCCGGCGATCACGCAGGCAGTTTCACCCTGGAAGGCGGCAGCCCCGCGCAAGCCGCGCAGCCAGGTGCGGCTGAGGCTGGCGATATCGCGCTTGTGCTGCACACATCAGGCACCACGGCGCGGCCCAAGATTGTGCCACTGTCCCAGGCGAATATCTGCGCCTCCGCCCGGCATATTGGCGCCACACTTGCGCTTTCACCCGCCGATGCCTGCCTCAACATCATGCCGCTGTTCCATATTCACGGGCTGATCGCGGCCGTGCTTTCCTCACTCGGCGCAGGCGGCGCGGTGATTTGTACACCAGGCTTTGATGCTTTGCGCTTCTTCCGCCTTTTGGATGAGGAAAGGCCAAGCTGGTACACCGCCGTTCCGACCATGCACCAAACCATCCTGACGCGCGCAGATCGCAATACAGAGATCATTGCGCGGGCGAAGTTGCGCTTCATCCGTTCATCCTCCGCATCGCTCCCCGGCCCGGTGATGGAACAATTGGAGGCCGTGTTTGGCTGCCCGCTGGTGGAAAGCTACGGCATGACGGAAGCCTCGCACCAAATGGCGTCCAACCCGCTGGCCGGGCCGCGCAAGCCTGGCTCCGTCGGCCAAGCTGCCGGGCCTGAAGTGGCGATCATGGATGATGACGGCACCATCCTGCCGCAAGGCGAGATCGGCGAAGTGGTGATTCGCGGCCCCAATGTGACTGCGGGCTATGAAGCCAATCCGGACGCCAATGCCAAGGCCTTCACGCATGGCTGGTTCCGCACTGGCGATCAGGGCGCTTTTGATGCGGAAGGCTTTCTGACCCTTACGGGCCGCTTGAAGGAACTGATCAATCGCGGTGGTGAGAAAGTGAGCCCGCTGGAAGTGGATGGCGTGCTCTCCGCCCATCCCGCCGTGGCGCAGGCGCTGACCTTCGCTATGCCGCACGCCAAGCTGGGTGAGGAAGTGGCCGCCGCCGTGGTGCTGCGCGAAGGCGCTGCCTGCACGGAACGCGAATTGCGTGATTTCGCCGCGCAGCAGCTCGCGGATTTCAAGGTGCCGCGCAAGGTTGTGTTTCTGCCGGAAATTCCAAAGGGGGCGACAGGTAAACTGATGCGTATTGGGCTTGCGGAAAAGCTCGGGCTTACAGGGTGACGCGCATGAAAATCTGCATCTTCGGTGCCGGCGCCATTGGCGGGCTGATGGGCGCCAAGCTCGCCGCCAAGGGTGATGTGGATGTCACCTTCATCGCGCGCGGCCCGCATTTGGCTGCGATGCGCGAGAACGGCGTGAAGCTGATCAGCGAAGGCACCGAACAGATTGTGCATCCGCGCTGTGTTGAGAGCGCCGAGGAAGCCGGCCCGCAGGATTATGTGCTGGTGACGCTGAAGGCGCATTCCCTGCCTTCAGCCGCCAAGCAAATGCAGCCTTTGCTTGGCCCCGATACCGCGATTGTGAGTGCGGTAAACGGCATTCCCTGGTGGTATTTCCACGGGCTTAGCGGCGCTTATGAAGGCCGCATTGTGCAAAGCGTGGACCCGGATGGCCAGGTTTCCGCCCTGCTGCCGCCATCACGCGCCATTGGCTGCATTGTCTATCCTGCCGCCGAGGTAACGGCGCCTGGTTTGATTGACCATAGCTATGGTGACCGCTTCAGCCTGGGTGAGCCCGATGGCAGCCGCAGCCCGCGTGCGCAGGCGCTATCTGAAGCGCTGATTGCCGCCGGCTTCAAGGCGCCGGTACGCCCGAAGATTCGCGATGAATTATGGGTGAAGCTTTGGGGCAATATGGCCTTCAACCCGATCTCGGCGCTCACCACCGCGACCCTTGATGTGCTGACCGCCGATGAAGGTCAGCGCGGTGTCGCGCGCGCCATGATGCTGGAAGGCCAGCGCGTGGCGGAAGCGCTTGGCGTGCGCTTCGCGATTGATGTGGATAAGCGCATCGCCGGCGCGGCGGAGGTTGGGGCGCATAAAACCTCCATGCTGCAGGATCTGGAACGCGGGCGGCCTATGGAGATCGAGGCCTTGCTCGGCGCCGTGGTGGAATTGGCCGATTGGGTGGGTGAGGCTGCGCCGATTTCGCGCACTGTCCTGGCGCTGGTGCGCGCCAGGGCGCGGGCGGCAGGGTGCCTATAAAGCCTCAATCCTGATCAGCGCCGGCTTTTCCATCACCGTATTCAATTCCGCAATGCGCTTCAAAGCCGCGCGGACGGAAGCCTCGCTCGTTTCATGCGTGGTCAGCACCACGGGCACGGCCTCACCTGGGGCGCGGCCACGTTGCAGCATGGATTCCAGGCTGATGGCATTGTCGCGCAAAACGCCCGTGACATCGGCAATCACGCCGGGGCGATCCACTACCATCAGGCGCAGGTAATAAGCGCCGGTATGGCGATCCATCGGGAAGGAAGGCTCTGGCTTCAGCGCGGCGGCTTCCGCGCCCCACACCGGCGTGAAGCGCCCGCGGGCAATGTCAATCACATCGGCGACCACGGCGGAAGCGGTCGGGCCTTCACCAGCGCCGCGGCCTTCCATCATCACGCGGCCCACGAAATCACCTTCCGCCACCACGGCATTGAACACGCCATCCACCCGCGCGATGGGTGCGGAGATCGGCACCATGCAGGGATGTACACGGGTTGAAATGCCGCCATCTTCGCGCCGCGCAATGCCAAGCAGCTTGATGCGATAACCAAGTTCTTCAGCAAGCGCGATATCAAGCGCCGAGACTTCGCGGATGCCTTCCACATGCACCGCGCCGAAATCCACTGGGCGGCCAAAGGCAAGGGCCGCCAGGATGGCAAGCTTATGCGCGGCATCAATGCCATCAATGTCGAAGGATGGATCGGCTTCCGCATAGCCAAGCTTTTGAGCCTCAGCCAGCACTTCGGCGAATTCGCGCTTTTGTTCGCGCATCACGGTCAGGATGTAGTTGCAGGTGCCGTTCAGAATGCCGGCCACGCGCTGGATGCGATTGGCAGCCAGGCCCTCGCGCAACGCCTTGATCGCGGGAATGCCACCGGCCACCGCAGCTTCAAAGGCAAGCGCCACGCCGCGCGCTTCAGACGCCTGCGCCAGTCCCGCGCCATGCACAGCCAGCAGCGCCTTATTCGCTGTCACCACATGCTTGCCGGCGGCAATCGCGGCCTGCACCAGGGCACGCGCCGGGCCTTCCGAACCGCCGATGCATTCCACCACCACATCCACTTGCGGATCAGCAGCAAGTGCGACCGGGTCTTCATACCAGCGCAGCCCGGAAAGGCTGATGCCGCGATCCCGATTGCGTTCCCGCGCGGAAACGGCGGTGATGGCAATGGGCCTACCGGCGCGTGCCGCAATGATATCGGCATTCGCGCGCAGCAATTTCACCACGCCGGCGCCAACCGTTCCAAGGCCGGCAACCGCAATCGCAAGGGGGCGGGTCATGCATTCACCATATCAGAAGCAGCATCCTGCGGCGCGGCATTGTCGCCACCCAGGAAGGTTTTGATGCCACGCAAAGCCTGACGGATGCGGTGGCTATTTTCCACCAGGGCAATGCGCACATGCTCATCTCCATGCTCACCAAAGCCAAGGCCGGGCGCCACCGCGACCTTCGCCTTTTCCAGCAGCAGCTTGGAAAACCCGACCGAGCCCAAATGCCGGAAACGCTCAGGGATCGGCGCCCAGAGGAACATGGAAGCCTCTGGCGACGGCACATCCCAGCCCGCGGCATGCAGGCCCTTCACCAGCACTTCGCGCCGTTCTTTGTACAAAACGCGCATTTCTTCAATGCAATCCTGCGGACCATTCAGCGCCGCCGTCGCTGCCACCTGGATAGGCGTGAAGGCACCGTAATCCAGATAGGATTTCACGCGCGCCAATGCCGCGATCAGCCGCGGATTGCCCGCCGCAAAACCCATGCGCCAGCCTGGCATATTGTAGGTCTTCGACATGGAGGTGAATTCCACCGTGATGTCCTTCGCCCCTTCCACTTCCAAAACGGAAGGCGGCGGGGTGTCGCCGAAATAAAGCTCCGCATAGGCAAGATCGGACAGGATGAACAAGTCATGCCGGCGGCAAAGCGCCACCAATTCGCGGTAGAATTCAATCGGCGCCGTCAGCGCGGTTGGGTTCGATGGGAAATTCACAATCACCGCATTGGGCTTTGGCACGGAATGGCGTACGGCGCGGTCAATTGCTTCAAGCATCACGTCATCCGGCGTATAGGGAATGCTGCGCACCGAAGCGCCGGCGATGATGAAGCCGAACTGATGGATGGGATAGGAAGGGTTCGGCACCAGAATCGTATCGCCAGGGCTTGAGATGGCCTGCGCCAAATTCGCAAGCCCTTCCTTGGAACCAAGGGTTGCGACCACTTCCGTTTCAGGATCAAGCTTCACGCCAAAGCGCCGGTCGTAATAACCAGCCAATGCCTTGCGGAGCCCTGGAATACCCTTGGACATGGAATAGCGATGCGTACGCGGGTCCTGCACCGCTTCGATCAGCTTCGCCACAATATGCGGCGGCGTGGGCGTATCTGGATTGCCCATGCCAAGGTCAACAATATCCTCCGCCGCCGCGCGCGCCTTGGCCTTGGCGGCATTCACCTCGGCAAAGACATAGGGCGGCAGGCGCCGGATACGATGGAAATCCTCGGTCATGGCTTCAGTCTCGATGATTAAGGGGTGGGCTTATAGACCAGCCCGTCACGGCCGGCGAGGCGCTTCACGCAAAACAGGTGGCGGCGGGGGGCCAGCGGGGGCGAGGACCGGTGGGGCGGGAATGCCGGCCGGTTGCGGGGCGGCGACTGACGTTGGGGCGGCTTGTTGCGGCGCGCTGGGCGCGACAGGCGCAGCCGGAGCCGCGATGGCCGGGGCCGGGATGGCCATGCCCGCCAAGGCCGGGGCCAAAGCGGGGGGCGGTGGCCCCAAGCGCGGTACGGCGCCGGGCAAGGCGCCAAGCGGTTCGCGGCTTGCGTCCCTTTGCTGCACCAGCCCGGCGGCCAAAGCCTCGCGCGTCGCCACATCCGGGATTTCCGGCCGGGGCGGGACAGTGCCCAAATTGGGAAAGGGCTCGCCAGCGCCGGGCGGTGCGGGACGGCCTTCATTGGCCGGTCCCCAGACACGGTCCCAGAATTTTATCACTGCCTGGCCGGGCTCCGTTGAGCAGCCAGCCAGTACCAGCGCCAGCAGCGCGCAAAGCTGTGCTTGATTGGCTTTGCGCCGCCACCTAGGTTGAGGTTTGGTTCCGGTTGTCTCGCGATGCTCACTCATGCGCCCCTGCCTGCCATAGGGGTAGCCTGAAATGGGCGTGGCGCGAAGCGCCGGGCAGAAATTTGCCAGGAAGCCCCAATGGCCGAAAGCGACCCGCCCCATTTCCGCCTGCCCGACCCGGCGCTGGTCAGCCGCACCATGGCCGATGTGGCGGAACGCAGCCAGCGTATCGTCGCCGATTTCCTGAAGCGCCAGACGGATACACCCGGTGAGGCCGACCCGCTGCATATCGGCAATGCCTTCCTGGACATGACATCGCGCCTGATGGCCAATCCCGCACGGCTGATGCAGGCGCAGATCGGCTTTTGGCAGGATTACCTGACGTTATGGCAGCATACCGCGCGCCGCATGATGGGTGAGCCCGCGCCAGCGGTGATCGCGGAAGACCAAAAGGACAAGCGCTTCAAGGATGACGCCTGGCGCGAGAATGAAGTGTTTGACTTCATCCGGCAGAGTTATTTGCTTTCCGCGCGCTACATGCAGCGCCTGGTGCATGACGCCGAGGGGCTTGATGAGAAGACCGCGCAGAAGGTGGATTTCTATACCCGCCAATTCGTGGATGCGATGAGCCCCACGAATTTCGCCGTGACCAATCCGGAAGTGCTGCGCCGCACGGCGGAAACAGGTGGCGAGAATCTGCTGAAGGGCTTGTCCAATCTGCTGACCGACCTTGAACGCGGGCAGGGCAATCTGCGCATCCGCATGACGGATGAAAGCAAGTTCAAGGTAGGCGAGAATATCGCCGTCACGCCGGGCAAAATTGTCTATCAGAATGACCTGATGCAGCTGATCCAGTATACGCCCACCACTGAAAAGGTGCTGAAGCGCCCGCTGCTGATCATGCCGCCTTGGATCAACAAATACTATATCCTTGATCTGCGCCCAAAGAATTCCTTCATCCGCTGGGCGGTGGATCAGGGGCATACGGTTTTCGTGGTTTCCTGGGTCAATCCGGATGCAAAGCTCGCCGAAAAAGGCTTTGAGGATTACATGCTGGAAGGCCCCTATGCGGCGCTGGACGCGATTGAAAAGGCAACCGGCGAAAAGGCTGTGAATGCGATTGGCTATTGCCTGGGGGGTACGCTGCTATCGGCGACACTCGCGCATATGGCGGCTAAGCGCGATACCCGCATCAAATCCGCGACCTTCTTCACCACTTTGGTGGATTTCACAGAATCCGGTGAATTGGGTGTCTTCATTGATGAGGAACAATTAAAGGCGCTGGAAGCCAAGATGCAAAAACGCGGCTATCTGGAAGGCCGCGAAATGGCGACCACCTTCAATATGCTGCGCGCCAATGACCTTATCTGGTCATTTGTCGTGAACAACTACCTGCTGGGGCAGGATCCCTTCCCCTTTGATTTGCTCTATTGGAATGATGATTCAACGCGCATGCCGGCGCGGATGCATTCCTTCTATCTGCGGCGCATGTATCAGCAGAATGATCTGATCAAGCCGGGTGGGATTGAATTGCTGGGCGTGAAGCTTGACCTGCGCAAGATCAAGCTGCCGACTTACATTCTTTCAACACGGGAAGATCACATCGCGCCCTGGGCTTCCACCTATCGCGCGACGCAGACCTATACGGGTGATATCCGCTTTGTGCTGGCGGCATCGGGGCACATCGCGGGTGTGGTCAATCCGCCGGATGCGGGCAAATACAGCCATTGGGTGAACACGACATTGCCGGCGGACCCTGAGGCCTGGTTGGCAAGCTCAACGGAATTGGCGGGTTCCTGGTGGCCCGATTGGCAACGCTGGGTGACCGGGCAGGAGCCTGTTCAGGTACCCGCACGCAAGCCGAAGAACGCGATTGAAGACGCGCCGGGCAGCTATGTGAAAGTCATGGCGCAGGATTGAAACGCGGCATTGTCGCGACCAGGGGAAGGAAACACATCATGGCGGGAAGATTGGCGGGCAAGCTTTGTTTTGTGACGGCAGCAGGCCAGGGGATTGGCCGCGCCACAGCGCTTGCCATGGCCGCCGAAGGGGCGCGCGTGGTGGCAACGGATCGTGATTCGGCGCTGCTGGCGACCCTCACGGCGCCAGGCATCACTACTGCGACGCTTGATGTGCTGGATGATGCGGCCATTGCGGCGGCGGCGAAGGCCACGGGGCCCGTGGATATCCTTTTTAATTGCGCGGGGTTTGTGCATCAGAACACCATCCTGACCTGCACCGATCAGGATTGGGATTTCGGCTTAGGGTTGAATGTGCGCGCCATGTGGAAGGTGGCGCAGGCCTTCATCCCAGGCATGTTGGAACGCCGCCGCGGCAGCATTGTGAACATGTCTTCCGCCTGTTCATCCATCAAGGGCGCGCCCAATCGCTTCCTGTATGGCACTACAAAGGCGGCTGTGGTGGGCCTCACGAAATCCATCGCGACCGAGTATGTCAGCCAGGGCATTCGCTGCAATTGCCTTTGCCCCGGCACGGTGGATACACCATCGCTTCACGATCGAATCTCTGCCAATGCCGCCGCCGCCGGTTCAGTAGAAGCGGCCCGCGCCGCCTTTGTCGCGCGTCAGGCCATGGGCAGGCTCGCCACCGCTGAGGAAATGGCCGCTTTGGTGCTTTATCTGGCGTCCGATGAGGCCGCTTTTGTCACCGGCCAGGCCATTGTGATTGACGGCGGCTGGACATTATAGGAAGCCCTAAACCGCTTTCGTGAAGGAGAATGAAATGGCCAGTGAATTTGCCGTGCCGATGATGGGCGCGATGGGTGCCGTAATCCTTGCCGGCATCAATGAGGATATGGCGATGCCCGCCTATATGATGCTGGGATGCATCGCCATGTTGATGGCGCTGCTACTTGCAGCCGGCGCGGTGACGCTGCCGAATAATATGGTGCATGCGCTGGCATTTGCTGCCGCAGGCTTCGCGCTTTTCGGGCATGTGCGTGCCCGCCGTTCCAATTGAGGGAGGCTTAGATGAAGCTTTTGCGTTACGGCCCTGCGGGCCAGGAAAAGCCGGGCATTCTGGATGCCGCCGGCGCCATTCGTGATCTTTCGGGCCTTGTGCCCGATATCACGGGCGATGTGCTCTCCCCCGCCGCACTCGCGAAGATCGCCGCGGTGGATGTGAATTCCTTGCCCAAGGTCGCCGGCAATCCGCGCCTTGGCTCGCCCGTTACGGGCATGAAGAATTTGATTTGCATTGGGTTGAACTATGCCGATCACGCGGCGGAAACCGGCGCGCCGATCCCGAAGGAGCCGATTGTGTTCCTGAAATCGCTCAATGCTTTGCAAGGGCCGAATGATGATGTTGTCATCCCCCGCGGTTCGGTGAAGACCGATTACGAGGTGGAGCTTTGCATCATCATCGGCACACGCGCCAAATATGTATCGGAAGACAAGGCGCTGGATCATGTTGCCGGCTATGCCGTCGGCAATGACGTGTCTGAGCGTGAATGGCAGGCAGAACGCGGCGGCGCCTGGGATAAGGGTAAGGGGTTCGATACTTTCGGCCCGCTCGGCCCCTGGCTGGTGACGAAGGATGAAATCCCCGATCCGCAGAACCTTGCCATGTATTGCGATGTGGATGGCGTGCGCGAACAGAATGGTTCCACCAAGACCATGATCTTCGGCGTGAAGCAGATTGTGTCCTATGTCAGCCAATGCATCACGCTCAATCCCGGCGATGTGATCTTCACCGGCACGCCGCCAGGTGTGGGGCTTGGCAAGAAGCCGGTGCCGATCTTCCTCAAGGCCGGCCAGACCATGAAGCTTGGCATTGCCGGGCTTGGTGAGCAGACGCAGAAACTTGTCGCCTCAGCCTGATACGCCGACTTTGGTGATCTTCGACTTCCCCGCCAGGAAAGCTGGCGGGGAAGAGCAGCAACGTGCGCTGGCGGTGAGTGCGAAGAACAGCATGATTGCGAGGCAGAGCGGTGCAGAGCCATGGCGTCATGTGGCGGGTTCGCTAAATTGGCCTATCTCATTGCGAACTAGCATAAACTTTAGACAATCCGCATGGTCCGCAGGTGCCTTGGCTGTCCTTAGCCGAGTGCCCACGATATCTTTCACTTCGAGGCCCAGGAAATGAGTCGCCATGAGGTAGACCCCCACGCTTTTCTATTCTCGCGAGCATTGTCGCAGCCCGAAACGTTACAGTTTCTATTCTTGGTCTTCGGAATAGTTTTGGTCGTCGGAATCGCAAGCCTCACAAAAAAATCATGCATCAACCCACTCCCATGTCTCAAATTGCCTTCGCTAGTTTCTATTTCGTGGGGCCGTTCATTTCACTATTAGGCGTCTGGCTACGTCTAAACGCTCCGTGGCTCTCGTCTATCTCTTGGATTGAAGTTTTTGTTATGAGGATTCAAGCTTGGCTCCTGGTTATGCCGCAATTTTTCTTATTGAAATTAATAGGTTGCCGTAGATTCATACCTTGGCGATTTAGCTTTTCAAAGTTTCTACGGGAAGCTCGCTCATCGGTTTTCGTCGCTGCGCCTTTCACTTGGCGTATTTCGATTTTTAGTTATGCGATTTTCGTTCTAGGGACAGTGTATACTTTATGGTTTTTTGAAACTTTCGACGGTTAACCGCGCCCATACCCCGCGAAATGCGCCGTGCCCGGCGGCAATTTCCGCGCCGGCTGACCGGCGAAAAATTAGCCAGCCGCTGCAAGGATGCGCAACGTCGCCTCCTCTCGCCCCAGCGCCCACAGCACGGCATCAATCGGTGGGCTGGTCGTGCTGCCGCTCAGCGCCGCGCGCAAGGGCTGCGCCACCTGGCCAAGCTTGATGCCCTTCACCTCGCAGTAATCGCGCAGCCACTGATCCAGTTCCTGCTTTTCCCAAGGCGCTGTCTGCAAAAACGCGGCAAGATCAGCAAACCGCGCCTTTGCTTCCGGCGTCAGTAATGCCTCGGCCTTGGCTTCCATCAACGGCGCGCCATCCTGTACGGCAAAGACAGAAGCGCCCGTCAATTCTTCCAGCGTCTTCGCCCTTTCCTTCAGGAAAGGCATCAGCATCCGCACACGCTTGGCACCATCCGGCCCGAACAACACAGTACGTTTCGCGAGGCGTTCCAGCACATCCCGCGTCAGCGCATCATCATCGGCCATGCGCAGATATTGCCCGTTCAGATGCGTGAGCTTGGCGTAATCCATCCGCGCCGCCGCACGCCCGACATCCTTGATGTCGAACAGCGTCACGGCGCGGTCACGCGGGATGAATTCCTCATCACCATGGCCCCAACCAAGTCGCAGCAGATAATTGCAGACGGCATCGGGCAGGAAGCCTTGCTCACGAAAATCCAGCACGGAAACCGCACCGTGACGCTTGGAAAGCTTGGCGCCATCCGCACCATGGATCAAAGGCACATGGGCGAAGTAAGGGCGATGCCAGCCCATCGCATCATAGACCATGCATTGGCGGAAAGTATTGGTCAGGTGATCATCGCCGCGGATCACATGGGTGATGCGCATATCGTGATCATCCACCACCACGGCGTGCAGATAGGTGGGCGTGCCGTCGCTCCGCAGGATGATCATGTCGTCCAATTCGCTATTGGCGACACGCACTTCACCCTGCACCAAATCCGCAACCACGGTTTCACCTTCCAGCGGTGCCTTGATGCGAATAGCGAAGGGCTTGCCCGCCTGTTCCGGGCCAGGCTCACGATCCCGCCAACGACGGTCATACCGTGGTGGGCGGCCTTCTGCGGCGGCGCGCTCGCGCATTTCGGCCAGTTCTTCCGGCGTCGCCCAGCAGCGATAGGCCTTGCCCATCGCCAGCAGAGCCTCCGCGATTTCACGATGCCGCGCCTCCCGCTGCGCCTGAAACACCGGCGGTTCATCGGGCGAAAGCCCAAGCCAAGCCAGGCTATCCAGGATCTGATCAACCGCTTCCCGGGTGGAGCGTTCCCGGTCCGTATCCTCAATACGCAGCAGGTATTCCCCGCCGTGGTGGCGCGCAAAAAGCCAGTTGAACAAAGCGGTGCGTGCCCCACCGATATGCAGATAGCCGGTGGGGGATGGGGCGAAGCGCGTGCGAACCGTCATGGCGTGATTATCATTCTCCTGATGCCTTGCCTTTAAACCACATGCCGCGCCGGGGAAATCTGATGAGAGAGCTGGGGGGTAATGAATTTCCTGTTTGGTTGTCGGACGCTGCTCATATAAACTTATGGTTGTGCCAGTTGTGCCCCCTTCCCTGCCCCAAAGCCCCAGCCTGACCGCTCCGATGGGTATTTGGCGCGCCGGGATGACCAGGGCAGCCGAGGCTTTCGCCACCGAACGTCAGCAGCAGGCACTTTGGCTACCCGTCGCCATGGGGGCGGGCATCCTGCTTTACTTCAGCCTGGCCTCAGAACCGGATGCCCGGCTGATCTGGCTGGCCCCGGGCCTGATCATCGCAGCTATGCGCTTGGCACGCCGATGGGCCTTTTGCGGCTGGCTTTGCGGCCTGGTTGCGGCAGGCAGCTTTGGTTTCGCCGTAACACTCTGGCATGCGCAAAGGGCGCCGCCGCCCCTATCCCCACCACCGCGCGCACTCGTGGTCCAGGGCATTGTGCAAAATGTGCAGGCCTTGCCGCAGGGGCTGCGGGTGACGCTTGGGCAGGCGCGATTTGCGCCGGAAGCTCCGCAGCTTGAACGCAGCCTTCGCATTCGCCTGCGCAATGATGACCCCGCGCGGCCAGCGCCTGGCGATTTGCTGCGTGTGCGCGTGCTGATACGCGCCCCGGCAGCGCCGGCCTATCCGGGCGCCTGGGATTTTCAGCGCGCGGCCTTTTTCAGCGGTCAGGGCGGTGTGGGCTTTGCCATCGGCGCGGCAGAGGTAACACCGGGCGCAGGCGAAGCCCCGCCCTTCGCCGGCCTGCGCACCGAACTCGAAGCGCGGGTGATGGCGGCTTTGCCGGGCTCGGTCGGGGCAATTTCAGCAGCGCTGCTGACCGGCAGCCAAAGCGCGATCACCAGCGCTGATTTGAATGCCATGCGGGATTCGGGCCTTGCGCATCTGCTCTCGGTCTCCGGCCTGCATATCGCGATCGTGATGAGCGTTTCCTTCTGGGTGACGCGGCTGCTGGCCGCGCTCTATCGTCCCTTTGCGCTCAGGGTGCCGGGCAAATTGCTGGCGGGATGCGGCGCCTTGTTGGCCGGCGGCTTCTATATGCTGCTGACTGGCGCACAGGTGCCCATGCAGCGCAGCTTCGCCATGGCGTGTTTGGTGACGCTGGCGATTCTGGCGGGGCGAAAGGCGATTTCGCTGCGCGGCCTTGCCTGGGCTGCGGCGGTGGTGATGATCTTCAATCCGGCTGCGCTGCTTGGCCCGTCTTTCCAGATGTCTTTTGCGGCAGTGCTCGCCCTGGTCGCGGGGTGGGAGGCGTTGCAGCCGCGCCTTGCCGGGTTGCGCGGCCAAAAGGGTTGGGCATGGCGCATTGGCTTTGTGGTGCTTGGGTTGATGATGACATCGGTATTGGCAGGTGCCGCGACAGCGCCCTTCGGCCTTGCGCATTTCGGGCGGCTGCAATGGTATGGGGTGGCGGCCAATGCGGTGGCGGTGCCGCTCACCTCCCTTATCGTCATGCCAGCGGGCATGTTGGCTGCTGTGCTTATGCCGCTTGGCCTGGAAGCGCCGGCGCTTTGGGTCATGGGCTTTGGCGTGGATGGGATTTTGTGGGTGGCGCGCATCGTCGCGGCCTGGCCGGGTGCGACCGAAACCGCCATACCAATTCCCGGCTGGGGCTTGGCCATCTTTGCCTTTGGCCTTTGCTGGCTGTGCCTTTGGCGGCGCTGGTGGCGCGCCTTGGGCGTGCTGCCCATGATCCTTGGCCTTGCCAGCGCGGGTTTGGAGCAGCCGCCGCATATTCTGATGTCCCATGATGCGCGGCTTGTTGGGTTTTTCGCGACCGATACGCTATTCATCCAACGCCAACAGGGCGCATCCAACCTGACGCGCGATTCCTGGCTCAGGCTTTATGGGCAGGATATGGCCAAGGCGCTGCCCGCTGAAGGCAGCAGCCCCGATGGCAAGCTAAGCTGCACCGCCGATGGCTGCCGGTTCGAAGCCGGTGCAGGCGCTTTTTTCGCGCGCCGCGGCAATATCATGGCGCAATGCGGCGCGGTGGCGGTGATCATCTCCGCCGAACCCATCCGGCAGCGCTGCCGGCAGAGTATTCTGATTGATCGTTTTTCTGTCTGGCGCGATGGGGCGCATGCGGTTTGGCTTTCCTCCTCGGGCGCGCAGGTGATGTCTGATCGCGCCTGGCGCGGTGATCGGCCCTGGGTGCCGCCGCCGCCCCTGCCGCGCGCGGCAGCGGAACCGCCGGCGCCGGTCGAGTGAGGGGGGCGATTTTTCTTGCACTTTTGCTCACACGATCCTAGTTTCTGTCTCAGATGAACGCCATCCCGCCACCCGCGCCGCGCAGTCAGGCGCAGACCCTCTCTCGCCTGCTTGGCCTTGGCGCCGCTGGGCCAATGCCACTGATGGCGGCGGTGGAAACTGGCTTGTCACTCGCAGCCTTGGACCGCGTGGCGCATAGCCTGGCGCCGGGGGATAGAAGCTTCGTTTATCGCCTGGTCTCGCGCCCCACGCTGATGCGGCGGCGGCGCGCCCATGCCAACGCCAAGCGCAGCGCAGAAGCGCGGCTTTCCGCAGCCGAAGGGGCAAGGCTGGCACGGCTTGCGGCGGTTTGGGGCTTGGCTTTGGAGGCTTGGGGATCGGAAGCCGAAGCGCGTCGCTTCATGTTTGAAACCCACCCCATGCTGGAAGGCCGTGCGCCCATTGATGTTGTGCTGGAAAGCGAATTGGGCCGCCCGGTGGTGGAAGGCATCCTTGGGCGGCTGATCCATGGCAGCGCGGCGTGACGCCGCAGAAGCTGGACCGCACCCTTAAAGCCTATCGCATCGGCGATCCCACCGGCGCCTACCCGATTTTCGATTCCACCGGCGCACGGCTTTTTCCGGGGCGCTGGAATACCGCTGCCAGCCCTGTCATTTACGCCAGCGCCAATTACAGCACCGCGATGCTGGAAAAGCTGGCCCATGGCAATGGCCGCGTGCCGCCCCATCAGCACTGGATCGAAATCACCATCCCCGCCGGGGTGTCCTATGAGGTGTTTTCGCCTGCCCATCATCCGGGTTGGGATGCGGCGGATTACCTGGTGGCGAAGGCCTATGGCGAAGCATGGCAACGCGCCAAGCGATCATTGATCCTGATCGTGCCTTCCCTTGTCGCGCGGACTGAAAACAATATCCTGATCAATGATGCCCACCCGGAATTTCCCCGCGTGACGCATGGGCTGCATCAGCCGGTATGGTGGGACAGCCGGTTGTTCGAGAACGCATCTAAGCCACCAGCACGAAGGCCGCGTAGGCGCTGATCACCCCAGCATCCTCACCGCCATCCCCGCCAGCACCGCCCCATTCAGCGTGAATAGCGCCGCCCGCGCCCAGGCCATGCCGCGCCCATGGCCCTTGCCGAAAAACCGCCCAAGCAACGCCACGCCGATCAGTGCGGGGATGGTGCCGGCCACGAAGCTCAGCATCGCCAAGGCGCCACCCAAAGCGCTGCCCGTCGCCGCCGCACCGGCCAAAGCGCCATAGAGCAAGCCGCATGGCAGCGCCGAGAGCAGCACGCCCAGCGCCACGCCGCGCAGCCCAGTGGGTGCCGCCAGCAGCGGGCCAAGCCGTGCTTCCAACACACCCGGCAGGCGGGGCGCAGCCAGGCGCGGCAGCAACGCCGCGATGCGCGTTGAAGCCTGCGCGAACATCAGCAGCGAAGCCAGCGCCAGCATCCCCGCCAGAACCAGCCGCCAGCCGGTGCCAAGGCTGACCGCGCCCACCACGCCGCCCGCCAAAGCGCCGAGTAGCCCATAACCCAAGCTCCGCCCCGCGTGATAGGGCAGCAGCGCGGCGCCCGAAAGCCGCTGCACCCTGCCCCCAATGGCCGTGCGATCCGCCATGGCGGCGGCTTGGGCCAATACAAAAGGTCCACACATGGCGGCGCAATGGGTGGCCCCGCCCACCAGCCCGGCCAAGAATAGCGCGCCCATCACCGCCCAAAGCCCGCCCGGGCCAAGCGCTTCCAGCCCATGCAGGCAATTGGCGAGGAATTCCGCCATCGGGACCTATCCCGATGCCTGATCCAGCGTGCGCCGCAGCAGCAGCAAATCCGCCCAGGCTTCCCGCTTGGAAGCTGGGCTCCGCAGCAGATAGGCGGGGTGGAGCGTCGGCAAGGCGGGGATGCGGCCAAGGCCCGCGATCTCCACCTCATGCCAGCGGCCGCGCAGGCGCGTGATGCCTTCCTTCCCGCCGATCAGCCCCTTGGCCGCGACACCGCCCACCAGCACCAGCCGCTTCGGGCGAATCAGCGCCACCTGGCGGCGCAGGAAGGGCAGGAACAGCGCCACTTCCGCATCGGTTGGGGTGCGATTCCCCGGTGGCCTCCAGGGCAGGATATTGGTGATGTAGAAATTAATCTCCCGCGAGAGCCCGACCGAGGCGAACATCCGATCCAGCAATTGGCCTGAGGCACCCACAAAGGGCCGCCCGGCGCGGTCTTCATCCGCCCCCGGCGCCTCCCCAATCAGCATCAGGCCGGAAGCGGTGATGCCTTCGCCAAAGACTAGGTTGGTCGCGGTTTCCCGCAAGGGCGAGGCATCAAAACCGGCAATCGCCGCCTTCAGCGCTGCCAGATCGGGCGCGGCTGCGGCCAGGGCTTCGGCCCGCGAGATGGCAGGGGGCGCAGTGGCCAGCGCAACGGGCGCGGCGCGGATGGGGCGCGGGGCTGGTTCCGCCGCAAGGCGGGCGGCTTCCGGCGCACGCGCAGGCTCCTCCCGCGCCGCCAGGCGATCCGCGGGGCTTTCCATCAGCGCCTCATCCGCGCCCCAGTCGCATTGCAGTGCCAGGGCGGCGGCCAGGGCGGGTCTCTCCTGCTCCATGTCCCACATATCGGCCCGGTGCGGGGTTCCGCGCAACCCACGGCTTCGCTACATGAGTGAATTCTTGAAGGCGAAAGGCGTGGCGTGATGTCCGAAGAACGGGAAGCGATGGAATTTGATGTGCTTATCGTGGGGGGCGGGCCTTCGGGCCTGGCCGCGGCGATCCGCCTTAAACAACTCGCGCCCGATCTTGGCGTCTGCCTGATTGAAAAGGGCAGCGAGATCGGCGCGCATATCCTCTCCGGCGCCGTCTTGGAACCGCGCGCCTTGGATGAGTTGATCCCCGATTGGCGCGATGATCCGCCGTCACTCGCGACCCCCGCCGGTGATGACCGCTTCATGTTCCTGACGGAAACCAAGGCCTTCAAGCTGCCGACCCCGCCGGCCATGAATAATCACGGCAATTACATTATCTCGCTTGGCAATGTCTGCCGTTGGCTGGGCGCGAAGGCTGAGGCGCTTGGCGTTGAAATTTATCCTGGCTTCGCGGCATCCGAGACGATCATTGAAGATGGCCAGGTGCGCGGCGTGGTCGCTGGCGTGATGGGCATCGGCAAGGATGGCGAAAAGGGGCCGAATTACCAGCCGGGCATGGAACTGCGGGCGAGTTACACGCTATTTGCGGAAGGCTGCCGTGGGTCGCTCACGAAGAAGCTTTTTGAGACCTTCAATCTGCGCGATGATGCGGCACCACAGACCTTTGGGCTTGGCATCAAGGAATTGTGGGAGATCCCGAAAGAGAAACATCAGCCGGGCCTGATCTGGCATAGCGTCGGTTGGCCATTGCAGACCGATACTTATGGTGGTTCCTGGCTGTACATGCTCGGCGATAATCTGGTCAGCATCGGCTTTGTTGTTGGGCTTGACTACCAAAATCCCTGGCTTTCCCCTTTCGAGGAATTTCAGCGCTTCAAGCAGCACCCGGCGGTGCGTGCCATGCTGGAAGGCGGCAAGCGCATTGCCTATGGCGCGCGCGCCCTGAATGAGGGCGGCTATCAGGCGATCCCCAAACTGGTTTTCCCGGGCGGTGCCATCATTGGTGATTCGGCGGGCTTCCTGAATGTGCCGAAAATCAAAGGCACGCATACGGCGATGAAATCAGGCATGGTTGCAGCGGAAGCGCTGGCGGCAGCATGTGCTTCTGAAAATCGCGCGCCGGTGCTGAACGCTTACCCGGAAATGCTTCGCCATTCCTGGATTTGGCCGGAATTGCAGGCGGTGCGGAATATCCGCCCGGGCTTTGCGAAATTCGGCTTCTGGGGCGGCATGATCAATGCCGCGATTGAAACCTATATCACGCGCGGCAAATCACCCTGGACCTTCACGCATCACGAAGATCACGCCGTGCTGAAAAAGGGATCGGAGGCACCGAAAATCACCTATCCCAAGCCGGATGGGGTTTATTCCTTCGATCGGCTTTCTTCCGTGTTCCTGGCGAATACCAATCACGAAGAAGACCAGCCCGCGCATTTAAAGCTGCGCGACCCAGCCCTTTGGCAGGGTGTGAATTATGAAATCTTCGCCAGCCCCGAAAGCCGTTACTGCCCCGCCGGGGTTTATGAGGCTGTGGGCGTGGAAGAAGGCAAGCCGCGTCTGGTGATCAATGCGCAGAATTGCGTGCATTGCAAAACCTGCGACATCAAGGACCCGACGCAGAATATTGATTGGTGCACGCCGGAAGGTAGCGGCGGGCCGAATTACATTGGCGGCATGTGAAAACACCAGATCAGGACAGGCAAAACCTTATGCTCAAAATCCATGGCATCGCGCGGTCCCGCGCCTTTCGCTGCATCTGGGCCGCCGAGGAAGCGGGGCTTGCTTATGAAGTCATCCCTATTGGCGTCGTACCCGGCTTCAAGTTGGAACGCCCGCTTCCGATCAACCCGAACAACAAGATCCCCGCCTTGGAAGATGGCGATCTGGTGCTGTTCGAAAGCCTGGCGATCAATCTGCATATCGCGGGCAAGGTGGGTGCGCCCTTGATGCCTACCGGTGACGACGCATCGCGCGTGCTGCAATGGACGCTTTGGGCGGCGACGGAAATTGAACCGCATGTCATGCGCTGGGCCTATAATGCCTTCCTCCGCCCGCCCGCGGATCGCATTCCGGCGGAAGCCGCCCTTGGCAAGGAAGCGACCGATCAGCGGCTGGCAGTGTTGGAATCGGAACTCGCGGCACGGGATTATCTGGTGGGCAATGGTTTCACCATCGCGGATGTTAACCTTGCTTCCGTGCTCTATGGTTCTTTCGTGAATGGGTATGACTTCACTGGCTTTCCGAAGGCGAAGGCTTGGCTTTCGCGTTGCCTGGAGCGCCCGGCGGCGAAGCGCGCGCGCGAGCAGCGCGAAGGCTGACACCAAATAGCAAGAACGGGGGGAAGAAAGGTGCTTCAACGTCGTCTATTGCTCGCCGCACCCATGCTGGCCATGCCAGCCCTGGCGCGAGCGCAAGCCTGGCCTTCGCGGCCTGTGCGCATTGTGCTGGCCTATCCGCCTGGCGGTTCGACGGATGTGCTGGCGCGCACCCTTTCTGCCGCGCTTCAGGAAGCCATCCCCGGCAGCACCTTTGTGGTGGATAATCGGCCCGGGGGCGCGGCGGTTGTTGGCACTCAGGCGGTCGCGCAGGCGACGGCGGATGGCTATACGCTGGCACTGGGTAACAACCAGACCCATGCGGCGAATGCTGCCATGCTGCCTTCGCTGCCCTTTGACCCGATTGCCGATTTCGCGCCCATCGCCAGGCTGGCCACCGTGCATCACGCTTTGGTGGTGCCGGTCAGCGGCGCCAAGACCTTGGCAGAACTGGCCGTGAAGGGACGCAATGGCGGCAAAGTTACCTACGCGTCTTCCGGCGCGGGTTCCGCGAGCCATGTGATTGCCGAAACCTTCGCCCGGCGAGAGCGGTTGGACGCGACCCATGTGCCTTATCGTGGCGGCGCGCAGGCCACCACGGATACCATTGCCGGCACGGTGGATTTCTTCCTCTCCACCTGGCCGCAAGTCGTTTCCTTGGTGCGGGAAGGCCGGCTACGTTCGCTTGGCATCGGCGCGCCCGCGCGCCTGCTTGAAGCGCCGGATGTGCCGACATTTGCAGAATTGAATGCGCCCGATCTTGCCGTGGACGCCTGGTTCGGGCTTTGGGCGCCGGCCCGCACCGCGCCCGAGATCATCACGCGGCTTTCGGACACGCTGCTGCGTATCCTCGCCGAACCCGCGATGCGTGAGCGGCTGCAAGGCCAGGGTTTTGTTGCCGCGCCTATGGCATCAGCGCCGTTCGGAGAATTCCAAAAGGCAGAATTGGCACGCTGGCGGGCGCTGGTGGAACTGACCGGGATCAGGCTTTCCGGCTGAGGCTTCTCTAACGCCATCCAGAGATGAAAAGGGGCGCCTTGCGGCGCCCCCAATCTTTTCCGAGAGGAACCTTCCTGAATTACTTCAGGATGATTTCCACGCGACGGTTCTGCGGCTCACGCACGCCATCGGCCGTCGGCACCAGGTTGTTTTCTTCGCCGAAGCCGCGGGTCACGATTTCGTTCCGTGGCACACCACGACGCACCAGCTCAGCGGCCACCGCATTAGCGCGACGGATCGAAAGCTGCATGTTGTAGTCGGCCGGGCCAGAACGGTCCGTGAAACCATTCACTTCAATGCGGGTCACGCCAGCGCCCCGGGAAGACGCGGCTTCGCCAATGATCTGGCGGGCGCGATCCGTCAGGTCAGCCTTGCTCCAGTCGAAGAAGACCAGGAAGGTGCGGGCCGCGGCCATCGGCGCAACGGCAACCGGCCTGGCCGGAGCGGCATTGAAGGCATAACGCAGGCCGATCAGCAACGAGTGGTTGAAGTTGTCAACGTCGGCGTTGACGCGGTCCTGAGGTTGGCCAGTCCGGTTCACCGTACCGTTGATATCATGCCCGGTGGTTCCCATGAAGCGATATTCCGCCGTCAAAGCAAGACCCGGCACGCTCGCAATCGGCAGGGCTGCACCAAGAATCGCTTGGTAGCCGAAGGCGCCCGTGTTGCCATTGTAGACGGTCTTATCGCCGTTCGGGAAAGAAGCACCGACGTCTTGGTAATCATGCCAGATATAACCGATGCCACCGCCGATATAGGGCACGATACCGCCAAGCGTGGCACCAATGTCAAAATCATAAAGTACATTTGCCATCACACCATAGCTGACAGCCGTTCCGGTGGCGCTTGCTCTATTATTGATGCTCGCGCCGCCCACCCTGGTATCGCTAACGTCATTAGAACGATAACTACCTTCGATTTCCGCCCGCAGACCATTACCGAAGCCCCAGCCGAGGCTCAGCACGCCCACATAACCTATGTCGAATTCATTCTCGATCTTGGTGCCGGCAGTGTTATTGACCGAACCGTTCAGCGTCGTGTCCTGCTGCCAATTGGCGCCAACACCAGCGCCAAGATAAAGCCCGCTGATCGGCTGGGCCTGCGCCAGCACCGGAAGCGCCACCACCGCCGCAGCGGCCAGAAGGGTTTTTTTCAAGCTCATTGTTTTTCCTCATCTCGGGTTTGAGGCCACGATCGCGCAGACCGAATCTGGCCAGGAATTTCCTGCGCTTCGTTAGCATGATTCCCTGCCGATGCCAGCCTTAAATGAGACCTGGCATCCTGTGCGTGACGTATCGGTCACCCACTGTGGCAAATTTGCAATAATCTCCCGAATGGCTGAATACACCCGCGTATGAGGTTCCTCGACCTGTTGGCAACGCTGGCACTGGCGGCCTGCGCCAACGCCCGCCCAGCAGAGCGCCCGAAGCCGCGCGCGCCGAGACCATGATCTCTGAATCCCAGCGAAAACGGGGCTGGTCGCGGGTGGCCGTGAATGAGCGCTCGCAGAATCGCGTCACCGAACAAGCCAAGGCCGTGGCGCACCAGGATGGGCTGAGCCATGACCTATAGGGCAGCGTGCACGCGCGGCTCAGGACAATGCGCGACGTGCCTGGCATGGCGGTGGCGAACATCGCTGCTGGTCAGGATAATCTCGCCGAGGAATTGGCCACTTGGCGCGATTCTCCTGGCCGCCGAGCCAATATGCTGAAGCACGAATTGCGCTGCATGGGGCCTTCCATGGCGCCGGCGCCGCAATCCGAGTTCAAGCGTTATTGGGCACCGATCGTGAGCAAGTAAGCCAGAGCCCAGCCCCATTGCGCCTCGCCGCGCCCTGCCCCATCAAGCGATGAATGAATTATCGCCACGCCTTTCATGCCGGCAATCATGCGGATTGCCTGAAGCATGCCTTGCTGCTGTCCCTGCTGGCGGCACTCAAGCGCAAGTCCACGCCTTTTGCGGTTTTGGATACGCATGCCGGCTGCGGCCTTTATGATCTTGCTGCATCGGAAGCTGCCCGCACAGGGGAAGCGGCGCGCGGCGCGCTGCGGCTGGCCGCCAGCACCAACCCGGCGCTGGCGCCATTCCTTGAAGCCCTACGGCAGGCGGGTTTTCCGGCCTTCTACCCGGGCTCCCCGGCGCTGATCCGCGCCGCGCTGCGCCCGCAGGATCGGCTGATGGCGGTGGAATTGCACCCGGAAGATCACGCGACACTCAAGGCTTATCTCACGCGCGACACGCAGGTTGCCGTGCATAAGCGCGATGCTTGGGAAGCCTTGCGCGCCCTGACGCCTTTTCCCGAAAAGCGCGGCCTGGTGCTGATTGACCCGCCCTTCGAACAGGAAGGCGATTATGGTCGCATCACCGAAGCCATGGCCATGCTGCGCCATCGCTTCCGCGCTGCCATCATCGCCGCCTGGTATCCCATCAAGCATCGCGCGCCGGTGCGCGGCTTTCATCACGCGTTGATGGAAGCGGGTGTGGCACCGCTGCTGGCGGCTGAATTGTGGTTGCGGGAACCGACCGATCCGCAAAGGCTGAATGGCAGCGGGTTGGTCATCGCCAATCCACCGCAAGGCTTTGCCGAGGACGCCGCCGAAATCCTGCCTGCCTTGCTGGCAGGGCTTGGCGCTGATGAAGCGGGCGCGGGCAGCGCCGTGACATGGCTGAAACCATGAAGGATCACATCGCCATCATTGGCGCTGGCGCCTGGGGCACAGCGCTTGCCATTCAGGCGCATCGTGCCGGGCAATGCGTCATGCTCTGGGCGCGAGATCCGGCGCGCGCCGAATTGATCGAACAAAGCCGTGCGAATGAACGCTTGCTGCCGGGCGTCACCTTGCCTGATGGCATCAGCGTCACGGCCGATGCAGCGCAGGCGCTGGATGCTGCGGCACTGATCCTGCTGGTGGTGCCGGCGCAAGCGCTACGCCCCGTGCTGCACAGCCTGCCCGCCCTGCCCGCCCCGGTGCTGATCTGCGCCAAGGGGGTGGAAGCCGGCAGCCTGATGCTGCCGATTGAAATACTCGCGCAAACAAATCCTGTTGGCTTGGCCGGTGTGTTGAGCGGCCCCAATTTCGCCCATGAGATAGCGCGCGGCCTGCCCGCTGCTGCGGTGGTCGCCAGCCATGATGCGGGCCTGCGCGCGCTTGGCGTTGCCAGGCTTGGGTCGGCGGGGTTCAGGCTTTACGGCGGCGATGATCCGGTAGGCGCGGAAATTGGCGGTGCCGCGAAGAATGTGATTGCGATTGCCGCCGGCGCCGTGATGGGTGCAGGGCTTGGCGAGAATGCACGCGCTGCGCTGATCACGCGCGGGCTTGCAGAAATTGCGCGCCTGGCCAGTGCGCTGGGTGGGCGCGCCGATACGGTGGCCGGGCTTTCGGGGCTTGGCGATTTGCTGCTGACGGCAACGGGGGCGGGCAGCCGCAATACATCACTCGGCATGGCGCTCGGGCGCGGGGAAAGCTTGGCCGACATTCTCGCCGCGCGGCAGGGGGTGACGGAAGGTGTTGCCACTGCCCCGGCGCTGGTGGCGCGCGCGGCAAGCCTTGGCGTTGATCTGCCGATTTGCGCTGCGGTGGCGGATCTGGTGCGCGGTAGGGTGACGGTGCAGGAAGCGGTGGCGCGTTTGCTCGCGCGTCCCCAGCGGGATGAATAGCGCAAGCCATCCTCGCCAAGCGCGCCATAACAGGTCTAGCCTTGCACCATGCCGCGCCAGGCCGCCCGCGCATCGCGCGCCATCCTGATCACCCGCCCGGAACCGGGCGCGGCGGAATCCGCGCGTGCGGTTGCAGCACTTGGTTGGGAACCGGTGCTGGCGCCCGCGCTCACGCTCACTACCCTACCCTTCAAGCCGCCGCGCAATTGCCAGGCGCTGATCCTCACCAGCCGCGCCGCCGCTCGCGCGCTGCCAACCGCCGCGCTGCCCGTGATTGCGGTGGGTGAGGCCACCGCCGCTGAGGCCCGCACGCGTGGTTTTGCGGAGGTGCGTGCCGCGGCAGGGGATGCGCAGGCACTTGCGGCGCTGATTGGCGCGACGCTCAAGCCCGAAGGCGGCACGCTGTGCCTTGCGGTTGGGGAAGGCTATGCGCTTGATTTGGCCGCTGCTTTGCGCGCCAAGGGATTTCGCGTGCTCCGCCGCGTGGTTTATGCTGCGCGGTCAAGCGCCACACTGCCTGACGAAGCACGCCAAGCCATTCGGGAAGGGCGCATACACGCGGCACTTTTCACCTCGCCACGCTCAGCGCAGCAGGCGATGCGCTTGCTCAGTGATGCTGGCTTGCAAAAGGCCGCCCAGGGCATCATTGCCATAGCGCTCAGCCCACGCATTGCCGCCGCCCTTGCCGCCTTGCCCTGGGCGGAAATCCGCACCGCAAGCCGGCCAGATCACGCCACCCTGTTGGCATGCCTTGGCCCCGCAGATGTGCTAAAGACGCCGGCATGAGCGATACCTCCCCCGCCCCCAAGCGCCGCCTTGATCCGCTTTTACTACCGCTTTTCGCCGGCGGCGCGGTGCTGGTTTTGGCGCTTGGCTGGCTGCTGATCACGCCCCGACCAAGCGCCCCGCCCTTGCCCAATCTTGGCCCGCTGGAAGCGCGGCTTGCCGCTTTGGAAGCCCGCCCCGGGTTCAATGCCGCGCCTTTGGAATCCCGCGTCACCGCGCTGGAAGCCCGTCGCATCCCCGCTGCCGCGCCCGATCTGGCGCCGATGGCGCAAAGGCTTGAAGCGCTGGAAGCCCGCCTTGCCGGGCTGGAGGGCAGGCCCGCGCCAAGCCTGGATACCGCCGGCCTCGCGCCCCGCGCCTTGGCGGAAACCCTGGCGGCACGGCTCGATCGCCTGACCGAGCGGCAGGATGCCATCGCCGCCCGGCTGCAAGCCGCCGATGCCGAGGCTTTGCGCCGGACCGAGGACCTGGCGCGCAGCCTGCTCACGCGCCTGGAAGCCGCCGAAAGGCTTGAAGCCGAACGCATCGCGGCTGCGGGCACGGCCCTGGAAGGAAGGCTCGCTGGCGCCGAATCCGCGCTTGGTGCCCGGCTGCAAGCCCTGGAAGCAGCACAAGCGCGCATCGCGGGGCTGGAGGCGCGGACCAATCGCGTGCAGGCCATCGCGGCGCTGCGCGCGCGGTTGGATGCAGGGCAGGCGCTGGGGCCTTCACTCGCGCCCTTCCCCAATGCGCCGGCTGCGCTGAGCCGCTTCGCTGCCGCCAGCCCGCCGACCGAAGCAGCACTTCGTCTGGCTTTTGAAGACGCCGCCCGCTCGGCGCGCGGCGCGAGTGAACCGGCGCGGGAAGGTCAATCCATTCTGGAAAGCGCCTCTGCCCGCTTAGCTGGGCTGATTACGATAAGGCGCGGTGAGACGGTGATTTGGGGCGATGAGGCCGCCGCCGCCTTGGAAGCGGCACGCCGGGCGCTGGAAGCGGGCGATCTGGCCGGCGCTTTGGGCAGGCTTTCGCCGCTGCCGCCTGCTGCCCGTGCCGCGCTTGGCGCCTGGGAAGCGGAAGCCCAGGCGCTGCTGGCGGCGCGCGCGGCCATCATCACCCTGGCCGGGGGCTGAAGCGCCATGCGCAAGGCGCTTTTGCTGCTGGCGGCGCTGGTTGGTGTCGCCGCGATCACGCTGTGGTTGTTGAGGCTGGGCGGCACGGTTGAAATCCGCGCGGGCGAGTTCTGGATCGGCCTACCAGTGCCGGTAGCAGCGGCGCTTCTGGCGCTTGGCTTCATTCTGCTGCATGGCGCCTTGCGGCTATGGGCGTGGTCTCGCGGCGTGCCGGGCAGGATGGGGCTGCGCCGCGCCGCGCGGCGCCGGGCAGATGGCGATGCGGCAATTACGCGCGCGCTGATTGCGCTTGGTGCCGGCACCGCCCCACGCGCCTTGGAAGAAACCCGCCGCGCCCGCGCGCTTTTGGGCGATACGCCGCAAACCCTGTTGCTGGCTGCCGAGGCCGAGAAACTCGCCGGCAAGGAAGACGCTGCCGGGGCGATTTTCAAGAAGCTATCGGAAGATTCCTCGGCGCGCTTTCTCGGCCTGCGCGGCTTGCTGCGTCAAGCCATGCAGCGCGAGGATTGGCCCGAAGCCCAGCGCCTGGCGCGGGAGGCAGAGGCCGCGCAACCCGGTGCCGCGTGGCTGCGCGAAGAACGCCGGCTTTTGGCGGAACGCACGCAGGATTGGCGAGAGGCGCTGGCGTTATGTCCACCCGATGGCCCGCGCGCTGCCTTGGCGCTGGCGGCGGCGGCGGTGGAAACCGATCCGGCCAAGGCAGCGGAACTGGAAAAAAAGGCTGTCGCCGCGGATGTGAAATTCGCCCCTGCGGCGCTCGCACAGGCGGCGCGATTGACGGCGGCAGGCAGCCAGCGCCGCGCGCGCGGCGTTTTGGAAGCGGCCTGGAATGCGGCGCCGCACCCGGATTTGGGCGCAGCCTGGGTTGAGGCCGTGCCGGCGCCCCTCGCGCGCGTCAAGGCCGTTGAAGACCTGACCCATCGCAACCCAAGCCACCCCGAAGCGCGGTTGTTGATGGCGCGGGTTGCCTTGGCGGCGGGGCTGACGGGCCGGGCGCGCAGTGAATTGGATGGGCTGCTGGCGAGTGGGGCGGCGGATCGGCGCGCCTATCTGCTTTTCGCGGAATTGGAACGCGCCGAACATGGCGATAGCGCCGAAGGCCGCGCTGCCGAGGCCGCCTGGCTGCGCGAAGCCGCCAATGCCGCCGGTGCGCCGCGCTGGCGCTGCGATGCCTGTGGCGCGGAACACAGCGCCTGGAAGCCCGATTGCGCGGCTTGCGGCGCGCTTGGGCGGATTGGCTGGTCGCGCAACTGATTTTCAGCACCTTGCCCGATGGCACGGGCGCTGTATTGAGGCGCGAGATTTTGAAAGGATCAATTCATGGCCCTGACCCAAGCCCAGAAAACCGCGCTTGAGGCGGTTACCACCGCGACGCTGACGACCGTATTGCTCAAGAAGGGTGTGCGCTTCTGCTACATTGCGGGCTCAAACCCTATCGTGCAGGGCGATCGTCGGCGCATTGTGGGGCCTGCCTTCACGCTGCGCTTCACCCCGACGCGGGAAGATTTGGCGACAGTGGATAGCTGGTCTTCCCCGCGTTCGACCCGTGCGGCGATTGAAGACATGCCCGAAGGCTGCGTGGCGGTTGCTGACGCGATGGGCAGCAAATCCGCCGGGATTTTTGGCGATATCCTGTGCGCGCGCATGGCGAAGAAGGGTGTCGCGGGGCTGGTGACGGATGGCGTGGTGCGCGATGGCGCGGGCGTGATTGGCACTGGCTTGCCGGTTTACTGCCAGGGCTATGTCGCGCCGGCTTCGGTCGCGGCGTTGAATTTCGTCGGCTGGCAGGAAACCATCGGCTGCGGCGGCGTGACAGTAGTGCCCGGCGATATCATTGTAGCCGATGCCGATGGCGCGGTGGTGATCCCGCAAGCGCTGCTGGATGCCGTGGTGGAAGCCGCGGTGGAACAGGAACGCCTGGAAGCCTGGATCATGGAAGAAGTGGGCAAGGGCGTGGCGCTGCCTGGCCTTTATCCGCCCAATGCGGAGACCAAGGCGCGGTATGAGGCGACCCGGAAGGGGTGAAGGGTTCGGAGCATTTTCAAGCCGAGAGGTCACACTTTTCGGCTCGGAAAATGCGACCAGACAATATCTTTGGGGGGGCCTTCACAGCCCCCCTATTTTCAAAACCCGTAGAGTCGCGCAGGGTTTTGCACCAGCACACGACGGCGTTCCGCATCACTCGGCGCCCAGTGGCCGAGCAGATCGAGCAAATGCCCATCTTCCGGCATCCAATTCTGCAAGCTTGGATGCGGCCAATCCGTGCCCCACACCGCGCGATCCGGCGCGGCATCCAGAAGTGCCCGCGCAAACGGCGCGACATCGGCAAAGGGTGGCCCGGCCGAGATGCGATAGCCGGAAAGCTTAACCCAGCATTGCGGGCTTTCCAGCATTTTCAGCAAAGCCTTGAAGCCCGTGCCATTCAGCCCTTCGCTGGTTTTCACGCCCCCCATATGATCCACCACCACAGGCACGGGCAGAGACGCCAAACGTGGCGCCAATGCCGGCAATTGATGGCCTTCCGCGTAAAGCTGCAAATGCCAGCCGAGGGGCGCGATGCGGCGCGCCAAAGCCTCCAACTGATCAAGCGGCGTGCCATTGCCGCTGACCGCATTGAAGCGCACGCCACGTGTGCCGCGCGCATGAAGTTTCCTCAGCGCGGCTTCATCAAAGCTATCGTCAATCACGACAACAACGCGGGCGCGATCCAGGCCGAATTCTTCCGCGGCGTCCAGGGATACTTCGTTTTGCGTGCCATAGACACTCGGCTGCACAATCACCATACGTTCAATGCCAAGCGCCGCAGCCATGCGCCGGTAATCGGCAATGGTCGCTGCCTGAGGATCATAATGCCGCCCGGCATCAAGCGGAAAACGGTCATAAGGCCCGAAGATGTGGAAATGGCCGTCACAGGAAAGCGCCGGCGCGCGCCAGGAAGGGCGCGGCGTGGTGGCAAGCGGTGGAAGGCAGGGTTTCATGTCGTTTCCTTCTTCACGCGCCCCAACCGGCGAAACGCGCGAAGTCGCGTGCCGGGGCGCGTTCCGTGATTAGGCCGTTCTCCACCGCCGCCGGATCGGCATAGCCAAGCGCCATGCCGCAAACCAGCATTTCCTCAGGCGGGATTTCCAGCATGGTCTGGATGGTGCGGTGATAGGGCATGAAGGCCGCTTGCGGGCAGGTATCAAGCCCCATGCCGCGCGCGGCCACCATCACATTTTGCAGGAACATGCCGTAATCCAGCCAGGAACCCTGTTCCAGATCGCGATGGATGGTGAAGATCAAGCCCACCGGCGCGCCAAAAAAAATCAGGTTGCGCCCATGCTGCGCACGCATTCTTTCATTCTCGCCCTTCGCAATGCCCAGCAGGCCATAGAGATCCCAGCCCACCTTGCGGCGGCGGCTGTGATAGGGCTCGAAAAACTTGCGTGGATAGTATTGGTATTCGGATTCCGGCGTGATGCCCGCCGCGTGTTCCGCCATCAGCGCATCGCATAAGCGCTTGAGCGCCACGCCCGCCAGCGCATGCACCTTCCAGGGCTGGATATTGCTGCCCGAAGGGGCGCGCGCTGCGACATCCAGCAGATGTTCAACATCCGCCTGCGGCACAGGCCTCGGCAGAAAGGCACGGATGGAACGACGAGAAGTGATCGCCGCGTCCACCGCCGCCTGCGCAGCAGCGTCAGCCATCAAGCGCGCCTGGTGTCAATGAAATCCACCGGCTTGCCCTGCGGCGCGCCCTGCACCTCATCATCGCGCATAGCGATATGCCCACGCACCACCGTCATCACCGGCCAGCCGGTGCAGCGATGCCCGGCGAAGGGTGTCCAGCCACAGGGCGAGACTATCCAGCTATCTTCAATGGTCCGGGTTTTCTTCATGTCCACCACGGTCACATCGCCATCCATGCCAACGGCCAGCCGCCCCTTGGTCTTGGCGCCATAAATCCGCGCCGGGCCGGCGCACATCAAATCCGCAAGCCTTGGCAGGGAAAGCCGCCCCGCACTGACATGGTCCAGCATCAGCGGCACAATGGTTTGAATGCCCGTGAGCCCCGCTGCCGTATCGGGCCAAGGGCGCTCCTTCGCGGCGCGGGAATGCGGCGCGTGGTCAGACCCCACGCAATCCACCGTGCCATCCGCCACGGCCTTCCAGGCCGCTTCCAAATGCCGCGCATCGCGAATGGGCGGGTTCATCACCGCATAGCCACCCAAGCGGCCATAGGCTTCATCGGTTTGCGTGAGGTGGTTCAACAATACTTCGCAACTGGCAACATCGCGATAATCCGCGAGATAGGCCAATTCCTCAGCCGTTGAGACATGCAGGATATGCGCGCGCCGCCCCGTTTTGCGCGCCAGCGCCATCAGCCGGCGTGTGCCGAGCATCGCGGTTTCCACATCGCGCCATTCCTGATGGTTGATATGCGGCATGCCTGGCGTGAACATAGGCTTGCGCGCTTGCAGCCGATATTCATCTTCCGAATGATAGCAAATGGCGCGGCGGCCGGACCGCATCACCGCTTCCAGGCTTTCATCATCTTCCACCAGCAAGTCACCGGTGGACGACCCCGCAAAAATCTTGATGGCACAGACATTGGGCTCAAGCTCCAGCGCGCCGAGATCTGCGATATTCGTCTTGGTGCCGCCGACATAAATCCCGATATCGCACCAGGCGTGGCCCTGCACGAATTCGCGCTTGGCATTCAGCCTTTCGGTATTGGTGATGGAAGGCGTGGTATTGGGCATGTCGAAAACCGCCGCCAATCCACCCAGCACAGCAGCGCGGGTGCCGGTTTCCATGGTTTCGACCTTGGGGTCGCCGGGATCACGCAAATGCACATGCGGGTCAATCAGGCCGGGCAGCACATGCAGCCCCTTGCAATCCACGGTTTCAGCGGCTTCCGCCTGGGTCAAATCACCAATGGCAGCGATGCGCCCGGCGCGAATGCCGACATCAGCGCGCACCACCCCCCAAGGCATCACACAGTCTCCGCCCTTCAGGGCAAGGTCAAAACGCGCCATGGCTGGTTCCTCCGACGATGGAGGCGCTTCATCGCACTAACCCAGGAAGGTGAAAAGATGGCCGCCTTTTTGGGTCCGGCCGCAATCGCCCGTCAGGCGCTTGTTTGCGCGGCTGATTCACGGCTCCGGCGTGCCGCCTCCGCCGATCAGATGCTTGTTTGCGCGGCTGATTCACGGCTCCGGCGTGCCGCCTCCGCCGATCAGATGCTTGTTTGCGCGGCTGATTCACGGCTCCGGCGTGCCGCCTCCGCCGATCAGGCGCGCGCCATCACCCAATCGCGGAACAGCGCCAAGTCAATATTGCCACCGCAGAGCACAAGGCCGGCGCGCTTGCCGCGCATCGTATCGCGTTCCTGCAAAAGCGCGGCCAGCGGCGCGGCGCCCGCCCCTTCCGCCAGATTATGCGTATCCTGCCAATAGGCACGAATGGCGGCGGCCACTTCGTCATCCGTCACGGTCACAACCCGCGCCGCACCTTTGCGGATGATCTCAAGCGCGCCGGCATCGGGGATGCGCGTTGCCATGCCATCGGCACGCGTATTGGCGGTTGCGGTTGTCACCACATGGCCGGCAGCAAAGGAAAGCGCATAGGCCGGCGCTTCGGTGCTCTGCACGCCGATGATTTCGGTGGAAAGGCCCAAAAGATCACGCGCCAGAATGCAGCCGCAAATGCCGGACCCAAGGCCGATTGGCACGTAAAGCGCAGCCAAAGGCGGTGCCGCGCGCAGGAATTCCAGCGCGTAGGTGGCCACCCCCAACACCAGGTCACGCGCGAAGGACGGCGCAAACAGCAAGCCTTCGGCGGCGGCAAGTCGCGCGGCTTCGGCGCGGGCTTCGTCAAAATCAGCGCCATATTCAATCAACCGCGCACCCTGGGCGCGCATGGCGGTGTTCTTTTCCGCGCTATTGCCACGCGGCACCAGAATGGTCACCGGAATACCGTAACGCGCACCAGCGTAAGCAAGGGACTGGCCATGATTGCCGCGCGTCGCACTCACAACGCCTGGCACATCCGGGTTTTCACGCTTCAGCCTTTCCATGAAAACCAAGCCGCCGCGCACCTTAAAGGCGCCGGTCGGCGTGTGGTTTTCATGCTTTACCCAAACCTCCGCCCCCGCACGTTGCGCAAGCAGCGGCCAGGGATATTGCGGCGTGGGCGGAAAGGCAGTGTGGACCAGCCGCGCTGCAGCTTCCAATTCATCCAGCGTGAACACGCAGCGTCAATGCCGCGCGAGTTCGATCTCACCTTCCGGCTGCGGGGAAGAAAACGCGCTATCCGCAAAAGCTTCTTCCCAGGAACCGGATGTGCTCGCCTTGGAATATTCCGTGGCGCGGTTTTCGAAGAAATTCGCGTGCTCCACCGCATTCAGCATTTCATCGAGCCAAGGCAGCGGGTTCTTTTCGATCTTATAGAGCGGCTCAAGCCCAAGCTGCTGCAAGCGGCGATCCGCGATGAAGCGGATATATTGCTTGGTGAGCGAGGCATCCAGGCCCTGCACACCGCCCAATTCAAAGGCAAGATCAATGAAGGCATCTTCATGATCCACGATGGTGGCGCAGATCAGGTAAAGATCGCGGCGGAATTCCTCGGTCCAGATTTCCGGGTTTTCCTGCACGAAGGTGCGGAACAGCCGGATCACGGAAAGGCAATGCAGCGTCTCATCCCGCACAGACCAGCTCACGATCTGGCCCATCCCCTTCATCTTGTTGAAGCGCGGGAAATTCATGAGAATCGCGAAGGAAGCGAAAAGCTGCAAGCCTTCGGTGAAGGCGCCAAAAGCGGCCAGCGTCTTCGCGATTTCGGTCTTGTTCGCAACGCTGAAGCCCTGCATGTAATCGTACTTGTCCTTCATCTCCTTGTATTTGAGGAAGGCCGTGTATTCGATTTCAGGCATGCCGATGGTATCGAGCAAATGGCTATAGGCCGCGATATGCACCGTTTCGATGTTCGAGAAGGCGGAGAGCATCATCAGCACTTCCGTCGGCTTGAACACCTGGGAATAGTGCTTCATGTAGCAATTATTCACTTCCACATCCGCCTGGGTAAAGAAGCGGAAAATCTGCGTCAGCAGATTGCGCTCAGACTGCGTGAGGTTTTTCTGCCAATCCTTCACATCATCTGCCAGCGGCACTTCTTCCGGCAGCCAATGGATGCGCTGTTGCTGTAACCAGGCTTCATAGGCCCAAGGATAGCGGAAGGGTTTGTAGACGGGATTCGAGGTCAAAAGATCAAACTTCACCGGCAATTCATCCCGCATCATGCCATCGGCCATTGTCTCGAATCCCATTGTTTAAGCTGAGCGACGCTTCTACCACAATTGGTGGGTCAGGCAATCGCCCAACGCAAGATATTGTGGCGGGACTATTCCACGCGGATATTCGCCTCCCGCGCGACCACAATGTTGTCCGCCAATTCACGGGCAATGCGGGCTGCGAAAACCTCAGGCCCCTCACCCAGAATAACGCCGCCCTGATCGAGCAGTCGCTGGCGGATGGTGGCGTCGCGCAGCAAGCCCTGCACATCGCGCGCGATACGGTCCACGATATCGCGCGGTAGGCCGCGGGGCGCGATGAAGCCGTACCAGGGGCTGGTATCGGGGATGCCCATGCCGAGTTCATCGAGCGTTGGCACGTCAGGCAGCACCGGCACACGCTGCGGCCCGCCAATCGCCAGCGGGCGAAGCTTGCCTTCACGCGCGAGAGCAATGGCACCAGACAAGGTGCTGAAGGTCGCGGGTACGCGCCCACCAATCACATCCTGCAGCGCCGGCACCGCGCCGCGATAAGCGACATGGGTCAGATCCAGATTCATTTTCCTGCGGAACATCTCCAGCGCGAAATGCCCTGAAGACCCATTGCCAGAGGAGGCAAAGGCCATACCGGGATCACGCCGCGCTGCCGCCACCAAATCCTGCGCCGTGCGGAATGGCTGCCCCGCGCCGGTGAACAACACCGTGGGCGACGCATAGATGTTCACGATCGGCGTAAAGTCATTGATCGTGTCATAGGGCAAACGCGCATAGACTGCGGCATTGCTGGCATGGGTGCTGGCGGCGAGGAAAATCGTGTAGCCATCGGGCGCGGATCGCGCGACCATTTCAGAGGCAATCACCTGGCTGGCGCCAGGGCGATTCTCGATGACAACGGGCTGCCCCCATAATTTTTGCAGCGGGTCCTGCAAGACCCGGCCCGGAAAATCCGTGGGCCCGCCGGCGGGATATCCAATGATCATCCGTATCGGACGATCCGGCCAAGTGCTGGCTTGTGCCTTGGCTTTGGTGATGATGGTGCTGGCCATCCCGGTGGCCAGCAGGCTGCGACGCGTGAACATTCCAGACTTTCTCCCTTGCCCTTTTCAGGCTTACCGCCCCCGAAACCGGGGGCGGGTTGGGGTAAGTCTAACCCAGCTTTACTGGCAGGCCAAACATTCTTCGTAATTATTGGTGGCGGCCGGCACCGCCGCCACCAGCGGCAATTGCGCCTGGTCATTGGCGGGTGCCGCCACGCCAAGGGCCGCCTGCGGCGCCACTTTTTCGCTGATGGCATCCGCGCGCTGAATGGAAAGGCTGCGGCAGTAATAAAGCGACTTCACACCCTTCTTCCAAGCCGTCATGTGGATCTGGTGCAAATCCCGCTTATGCACATTGGCCGGCAGGAAGATGTTCACCGATTGGGATTGGCAGATATAGGGCGTGCGATCGGCGGCATGTTCCACCACCCAGCGCTGATCCAATTCAAAGGCCGTCTTGAAGGTGGCCTTTTCCTGTTCGGTCAGGAAATCCAGGTGCTGCACGCTGCCCTTATTCACCGTGACAGTGTTCCAGGTATCCTCATCATCGCGCCCATGCTTGGCCAATACCTTCTTCAGATACGGGTTACGCACAATGAAGGACCCGGACAGCGTCTTGTGATTATAGACATTGGCCGCGATCGGTTCGATCCCCGGGCTCGCGCCGCCGCAAATGATGCTGATGGAAGCGGTCGGCGCAATCGCCATCTTGTTGGAGAAGCGCTCCATGAAGCCGTATTCGGCGGCATCCGGGCAGGGGCCGCGTTCCTCGGCGAGCAGCCGGGACGCGGTATCGGCCTGGGCGCGGATATGCTTGAACATCCGCATATTCCACACCTTCGCCACCACGCTCTCAAAAGGCACATTCAGCGCCTGCAGGAAGGAATGGTAGCCCATCACCCCAAGCCCAACCGAGCGTTCCCGCATGGCGCTATAGCGTGCGCGCGCCATGGTATCAGGTGCCGTATCAATGAAGGATTGCAGCACATTATCCAGGAAGCGCATCACATCGGGGATGAATTGCGCCTCATCCTTCCACTCAAACCAGGTCTCCAGATTGAGCGAGGATAGGCAGCAGACCGCGGTGCGTTGTTCTCCATGCTGATCAATCCCGGTCGGCAGCGTGATTTCTGAGCACAGGTTGGAGGTCTTCACCTCAAGCCCTGCCAGTTTCTGATGCTCCGGCCGCGCATTATTCACGTGGTCGGAATAGATGATGTAGGGTTCACCGGTTTCGATGCGCGCGGTCAGGATGCGAATCCAAAGGCCCCGTGCGGAAACCTTCTTCATCAGCGCGCCATCCTTGGGGGAGACCAGCGCCCATTCCTCATCCGCTTCCACCGCGCGCATGAAGGCATCGGGGATCAGCACGCCTTGATGGAGATTGAGCGCCTTGCGATTCGGATCACCGCCGGTTGGGCGACGCATTTCCAGGAATTCTTCAATCTCCGGGTGGTTCACCGGCAAATAACAAGCCGCCGAGCCACGACGAAGGGAGCCCTGGGAAATCGCCAGCGTCAGGCTATCCATCACGCGAATGAAGGGAATGACGCCTGAGGTCTTGCCGTTACGGCCAACCTTTTCGCCAATGCCGCGCAGATTCCCCCAATAGGAACCAATGCCACCGCCCTTGGCGGCCAACCACACATTCTCATTCCAAAGCCCGACAATGCCATCAAGGCTGTCAGAGGCTTCGTTCAGGAAGCAGGAAATCGGCAAGCCGCGAGTCGTGCCGCCATTGGACAGCACGGGTGTGGCCGGCATGAACCAAAGCCGCGAGATATAGTCATAAATCCGCTGCGCATGCGCCGCATCATCGCCATAAGCGGATGCGACTCGCGCAAACAAATCCTGATAAGATTCGCCTGGCAGCAAATAGCGATCATCTAATGTTGCCTTGCCGAAATCGGTCAGCAGCGCATCGCGCGAGCGATCAATGCGTACCTGGCCATGGCCTTCAAGTTGAATTGCGTCGAACACGGATAACCCCCTGAGAACTTCCCCCGAAGACGGATCATGCCCCAAGTTGCGGTCTGACTACAAGATGTAGTCTTGCCACAGTCGCCATGCCACTAGATGCGGTGCGTGATTCTGGGCTTGCAATAGCCGGGGCAATTGGGGCAGCGCGGATTTGTTCCCGTTTCGCCCCCATGCCCTTCCCTTCTGGCCAGCACTGGCTCACAATCGGGATAGAGCCGAAGAAATAGCGCAAAAACAGTATCTTGTTTCAGGAAGGAGCCCCCCTTGGCCAAGTTATCACGCCGCAGCCTGATCGCCGCCCCGCTTGCCCTGAGCCCGCTGGCCTGCCCCGCCTATGCCCAGGCACCCTGGCCCACACGGCCCATCCGCATCGTGATCCCCTTCGGCACCGGGGGCGGGACGGATATCACCACGCGGCTTTTGGCGCCCAAATTGGCCGAATTCCTGGGCCAGCCCGTGATGCTGGAAAACCGCCCCGGTGCAGGCGGCGTGGTCGGCACGGATTACGTGGCGAAGCAGCAGCCGAATGGCGAGGTCTTCGTCCTTTCCACGCTCTCCCCCATCGCACTCGCCCGCGGCCTGCCAGCCCCGGTGCCCTTTGATGCGCGGACAGATCTGGTGGCGGTGGCGCCGACCGTCTTTGTGCCCATCGCGCTTGCCGTCACCACGCGCAACTTCGCGCCCACCACGGCGGCGGAATTCATCGCGGCCCTGAAGGCTGCGCCCGGGCGCTATCAATATGGCTCCTCCGGCATTGGCACTTCGGGGCATATCGCCTCGGCCAGTTTCCTGGTGCGCACGGGGACCGATGCCGTTCATGTGCCCTATCGCGGCGGCGGGCAGGTTTTTGCCGCGCTCACTGCGGGCGAAATTCAGTTCTGCTGCGATATCCCCTCCATCCTGAAAGGCTTTCAGGATGGCGGCTCGGCGCGAGTCCTCTTTGTCGCGACAGATCAGCGCTCTTCCCTGCTGCCCAATGTGCCGACGGCGGCCGAGGCGGGAATCGCGGGTTACAAATCGCATTCCTGGTATGGTTTCTTCGCCCCGCGCGGCACGCCGGCGGCGATTGTGAACCGCATGGCGGCGGCGACCGAACAGGCGCTGTCCGATTCGACGATCAATCAGCGTTTTGAGGAAATGGGCACGCCCGCCATGCGCGGCTACACGCCTGAGCGATTCGCGGCCTATGTGCGGGACGAAATAGCCTTTTGGGAGCCGGAAGTGCGCGGCCTTGGCATCAAGGCGGAATAGAATCAGCGCCTCACTTTATTCGGTCGGCTGAGCGCAATTACCGCTTCCAGCTGGCCGGACCAAAGGAATTGATCAATCGGCGTCGCCGCATCCACCCGCCAGCCCTGATCGGCAAAAAAGCGCAAATCCCGCGCCAGCGCCTGCGGGTTGCAGGACACGTAAATCACCGCCGGCACGCCAGACCGCGCGAGCAAGCCCGCCTGTTCCTCGGCCCCGGCAAAGGGCGGGTCCAGCACCACGGCGGCGAAGGGCGCCAATTCCGCGACTGTCAGTGGCTGGCGCACCAGGTCCCGCCGCGTCCCCGCCAAAGGCAGCCCCGCCTTGGCCGCGGAATTGGCAAGCGCCGCCACCGCCGCGCCATCCGATTCGAAGGCCGTCACCCTGCCCCGCCGCGCCAAGGCCAGGCTGAGCGTGCCATAGCCGGCATGCAGATCAGCAATCCGCCCCCGCCCGGCCAGCTTGGCGGGCAGCGCCGCCAGCATGGCGGCGATGATGGCCTGCTCACCCTCGGGACTCGCTTGCAGGAAGGCGCCCGGGGATGGCGTGACCGCAACGCCGCTCAGCGTGATGGCCACAGGCCCAAGCTGGGCGGCGATTTCCGGCACGCCATTGCCCCGCGCCCAAGCGATGCGCGGCAGGCCGTGCGCTGCGGCAAAGGCGGCGAGCAGCGCCCGCCCCGCGGCATCCAGCGTGCCATCGGTGCGCAGCAGCAGGTCAGGCCCGGTATCGAGCAGGTTCAGCACCGCCGAACCATCGCGCTTCAGCGCCGGCAGGCGCGGCAGCAGATCGCGCAGCGGCTTCAGCACCGCAACCAGGCGCGGATGCAGCACCGGGCAGGCGGCGATATCCAGAATGGCCGCACTGCCCGTTGCATGAAAGCCAAGCCTGAGCCCATCCGTCCCGCGCCGTATGGCGAAATCAGCGCGGCGGCGCACGCCAGGCGGCGTGGTGATGGTCTCGGCAATGGGGGCTTCGGGAAAACCACCGCGCGCCAGGGCCACGCGCAGCTTGTCGCGCTTCCAAGCGGCTTGGGGGGTGGGCGCCCAATGCTGCAGGGCGCAGCCGCCGCAGCCTTCCAGAAAATGCGCGCAAGCAGGTGCGATGCGATCAAGACTTGGGCTGAGGATTTCATGGATTGTGGCCAGCGCACCATCGCCACGCTTGCCATTGATTTCGACATGCAGCCTTTCGCCGGGCAGCCCCTGCGGCACATAAATTGGGCCGGGGGCGATACCATCGCCGCCCGCGCCCATCCGCTCAATCAGGACTTCCACGCTGGAACCGCCGGCGTGATCAGCCGAAGGCGTTCAACCCGGTCTGCGCCCGGCCCAGGATCAGCGCATGCACATCATGCGTGCCTTCGTAGGTATTGACCGTTTCCAGATTCATCACGTGACGGATCACGTGATACTCATCCACAATGCCATTGCCGCCATGCATGTCGCGCGCCACGCGGGCAATGTCCAAAGCCTTGCCGCAGTTGTTGCGCTTGACCAGGCTGATCATCTCGGGCGCGGCCTTGTGTTCATCAAACAAGCGCCCCACGCGCAGCACCGCATGCAAGCCAAGCGTGATTTCGGTTTGCATATCGGCCAGCTTCTTCTGGACCAACTGCGTCGCCGCCAGCGGCTTGCCGAACATGATGCGGTTCAGCGTGTAATCCCGCGCCGCATGCCAACAGAATTCTGCGGCCCCCATGGCACCCCAGGCAATGCCATAACGCGCGCAATTGAGGCAGGAGAAGGGGCCGGCCAGAGACCGCACACCCGGCAGGCGGTTTTCTTCGGGGACAAAAACCTCATCCATCATGATCATGCCAGTCACAGAGGCACGCAGGCTGAACTTGCCTTCGATCTTCGGCGTAGTGAGGCCCTTCATGCCGCGATCCAGCAAAAAGCCGCGCAGAATGCCCTCATCATCCTTGGCCCAAACCAGGCAGACATCGGCGATGGGTGAATTGGAAATCCAGGTTTTGGAACCTGACAACTTCCACCCGCCATCCACCTTGGTCGCGCGGGTGCGCATGGAAGAAGGATCAGACCCCGCATCGGGCTCCGTCAGGCCAAAGCAGCCGACCCATTCACCGGTGCGAAGTTTTGGCAGATATTTCTGCTTTTGCTCTTCGGACCCATAGGCATGGATCGGGAACATCACGAGCGATGATTGCACGCTGAACGCGCTGCGATAGCCGGAATCAACACGCTCCACTTCGCGGGCCATCAGCCCATAGGCAACATAGGAAACGCCCGCGCAGCCATAGCCATCCAGCGTGGCACCCAGGAAACCCATTTCGCCGAATTCATTCATGATTTCGCGGTCGAAGCGCTCATGCCGATTGGCTTCCAGGACGCGCGGCATCAGGCGTTCCTGGCAGAATTGCCGGGCGCTATCGCGAATCATACGCTCTTCTTCCGTCAGCACTTCTTCAAGCAGCAGCGGGTCTTCCCAGGTGAAGGGCGCGATGGAGGTCTTCTTCGGCGGGCTCACGACACTCATGCTTCTATCCTCAACTCAAGCTTGGTCTTGGGCGACAAAATGAACTTCAGCTTGGCACCCGGCAAGCCGGGTACGCGCGTCAGGCGGCGTCAACCTCTGGCGCTTCCTCCACCGCGGCCGGCGCGGCGGCGCGGCGCGGGCGGGGGATCGGGATCAGCATGAAGGCCGGCACCTGATCGCCAAAGCCCTGCACAGGAGGGCCGAGGTCATCGCGCCGGTCGCGGTTGCGATAATCCCGATCCTGACGCGGCGCTTCGCGGTCCCGGGGCGGCAGGTCACGCATGGCGGCTTCGCGCAGCGCGAATTCGCTCGGCTGAGCATCACGGTCCCGACGCGGGCCGCGATCCCGGCGCGGAGCCTCCCGGCCCTCTGGTGCTTCGGCGCGCGGGCGACGTTCCGGGCGGTCTCGCCGGGCGGGGGCCTCAGCCGCAACTTCTTCCGGCGCCTCGGCGCGCGGCGCACGTTCCTGGCCATCGCGGCGGCCGCGTTCAGGCCGGCTACGCCCGCCCTCACGACGATCCGGCCGACGCGCCGGGCCACCACGGCCACGGCCACGCTTGGTGGAGGTCATGGCTTCCTGAATTTCGGCTTCCGTCACCGGCTCCAGCCCCTCGATATCCAGAAGGGGGATGGCTTTGCCTGTCAGTTTTTCAATGCCCGCGACATTCTTCGCGTCATCGGCCGTTGCAATCGTATAGGCATGGCCTTCACGCCCGGCGCGACCTGTGCGGCCAATGCGATGCACGTAATCTTCCGAATGGAAGGGCACATCGAAATTGAACACATGCGATAAGCCGCCGATATCAAGGCCGCGCGCCGCCACATCGGAACAGACCAGCAGCTGCAATTCATCCGCCTTGAAGGCGTTGAGTGTGGCGAAGCGCTGGGATTGATCCATATCGCCATGCAAAGCGCCCACGCTAAAGCCGTGCTTCTTCAGCGATTTATACAGGATATCCACTTCAATCTTGCGATTGCAGAAGATCAGCGCATTCGTCACCTGTTCGCGCCGGATCAGCCGGCGCAACGCCTCGCGCTTGTCAAAAGGCTGCACGTAAGCAAGGCCCGTGGTGATGGTGGTCGCAACCGAAGCCGGGCGGGTGACCGTGATTTCCTTCGGGTTGGACAGGAAGGCATCAGCCAGGCGGCGGATTTCCGGGGCCATGGTGGCGCTGAAGAACAAAGTCTGGCGCAGGGGCGGCAGCATGGAGACAATACGCTCCACATCCGGAATGAAGCCCATATCGAGCATTCGGTCCGCTTCATCAATCACCAGCACCTTGCAATCGGCGAGCAAAACGCGGCCCCGATCGAACAGATCAAGCAGCCGGCCCGGCGTTGCGATCAGCACATCCACGCCTTTTTCCAGCACATCGCGCTGGTCATTCATGCTTTCGCCGCCAATCAGCAGCGCGTGATTGAGCTTGAGGTATTTGCCGTATTTCTCGAAGTTTTCCGCGACCTGCAACGCCAATTCGCGGGTCGGTTCCAGGATCAGGCTGCGCGGCATCCGCGCCTTGGCGCGCGATCCGGTCAGAATATCCAGCATGGGCAGCACGAAGGACGCGGTTTTGCCGGTGCCGGTTTGCGCGCAACCCAGCACATCGCGCCCCATCAGCACCTGCGGGATCGCCTGTTCCTGAATGGGGGTGGGGTGGCGATAGCCTGATTCCGTCACCGCCTTCACGATTTCTTCCGAAAGGCCGATGGAATCGAAGGTGGTGCGGTCTTCCTCGGCGGCCAGTGCGGCTTCGGGCGCGGTTTCTTCAGCCACGGGGGCGGGCTCAGCCGGCGCGGTTTCCGGCGTCTCAGGCGGCACGGGCAGGGTTTGAGGGTCGGCTTGGACAGCCTCGGCGGCGGTCACTTCAGTATTTTCGTTCAACTTCAATCGCTTTCTAGGCCCGCGCTATGAGCGCTTGGCGGTGGGTGCGGGAAAGGCCGAGCCCCGGCGGGGCGCGCATGCCGGGGCCGGCAGATCCGGCCCGCCTTACCGCGAGCACGCCACCTATGCGCCGAAGCGGCGCGAGAATCAAGGATTTCCGTAGCCTTGCGCGGGGCTGGCCTGGACGGTCACTTCGGTGCGGGGATAGGCTTCCATCTATGGCTCAGAATGAAACCCTATTGCTGCTGCCCGGAATGCTGTGCGACGCCCGGCTGTGGCGCGACCAGATCGAAGCCTTCACTGCCTCCCGCCGCGTGGTAGTGGCCTGCCTGACGGGGTATGACAGCATCGCAGCCATGGCGGAAGCCGCGCTTTCCGGGCTGAGCGGGAAGCTTGCCGTGGCCGGGCTTTCCATGGGCGGGCATGTGGCCCTGGAAATTGTTCGCCGCGCGCCGGAGCAGGTCCAGCGCCTCGCGCTTTTCGACAATTCAGCCAGGGCGGATACGCCAGAGCAGTCCGAATATCGGCGCGGATTGTTCACCCTTGCCCAGACCGGGCGTTTTCGCGGCGTGACGCCACGCCTGCTGCCCATGCTGGTGCATCCTTCCCGCCTGGATGGCCCCTTGGCCGCCGAGGTGATGGCCATGGCGGAACGCGTCGGGCGTGACGCTTTCCTCCGCCAGCAAACCGCGCTTACCGGGCGCATCGATTCCAGACCCCATCTGCCTGCGATCCGCGCCAAAACGCTGGTTGCGGTGGGGGAAGATGATTTGATGACGCCGCCCTACCTTGCTGAGGAAATGGCCAACGCCATTCCTGGCGCGCGCCTGGTGCGCTTCGCCGGTTCCGGCCATTTGCCGAGCATGGAAGTGCCAGAGGCGGTGAATGCCGCGATGGCCGAATGGTTGGCCGACTGAGCAAAAAAAGCGCAGCGTTTCTGGCGCTGCGCTTTACAAAAACAGAATCGCCTCATTCTTGTGGAGGGAATCGCTCAAACTCAGGCAATGTGTTGATTTCCGGTATCCAAGAAATACGCTCGGCGGTTTGGATATGGCACCGGGCGGGCAGTTGGTTGGGGTCATCAAGCGTTCCCGTTTGTATGTCTATGATGCCAGGCAGCATTTCGGCATTCTTATAAAACAGTCCCGTGCCACAAACAGGGCAGAACTCTCTACGCCCATGTTCTGATGATTGGTATGTTTTTGTTTGGCCCTTAGTGATGATCACTTGCCCTTCCATAAACATAGCCCACCCAACCATGGGCGCACCAGCATGGCGGCGACAATCGCTGCAATGGCACAATGCGTGCGTTATCGATTCACCTTTTGTTTCATAACGGACAAAACCGCAATGACATCCACCTTGCACCAGACACTCCTTCTGTTCAAAATTTTCTTGGGGATAGCTGTACTCTTATCATTCTTACGAGTGGATATCTTCCCATAATCTTCGGCTTGAGCCTAAGCCGTACTATTCGTTTCCCTACGACCTTACTTCCACCAGCCAGAAACCTCAAACTCAATCAAATCTTTTCTCGAGTGGCACTCGCAAACAACAGTCAGTGCGATGTTGGTAAAGCCCAGCTCGGCCAGCATGCCGGCATAAAGCCGTTCGGTCGGTAGCAAGGTGCCACAGCACGTCGAATTTCCGACGATGTGATGCACCTTGCAACTCTATTGGTGCGCCCTACCTCAGGCCGCCTTCGCCATCCCGCGCAGCACGTAATGCAGGATGCCGCCATTCTTGTAGTATTCCACCTCATCGGCGGTATCCACACGGCACAGCACCTGGGTCTTCACCTGTGACCCATCGGCGCGAGTGATGACAACATCCATCATCATGCGGGGCGAAAGCTTTTCCACGCCCAGGATGTCAATCTTCTCATCGCCCGTCAGGCCAAGGCTCTGGCGGCTTTCGCCTTCCTTAAACACCAGCGGCAGCACACCCATGCCCACCAGGTTTGAACGGTGGATGCGTTCAAAGCTTTCGGCAATCACGGCCTTGATGCCGAGCAGATATGTGCCCTTCGCCGCCCAGTCGCGCGAAGACCCCGTGCCATATTCCTTGCCGCCAATCACCACCAGCGGCACGCCTTCATTCTTGTAGCGCATCGCCGTGGTGTAGATCGGCGCCACATCACCCGAAGGATAATGCTTGGAAATGCCGCCTTCCACGCCCGGGACCATTTCGTTCCGGATACGCGGATTGGCGAAGGTGCCGCGCATCATCACCTGATGGTTGCCGCGCCGCGCGCCATAGCTGTTGAAATCCGCCTGACGCACCTGGTGTTCCAGCAGATATTCACCGGCAGGCGAGGCCTTCCGGATATTCCCCGCAGGCGAGATATGGTCGGTGGTGATTGAATCCGCGAGCTGCGCCAGGATGCGCGCCCCCTTCACATCGCCCACCGGCTTCGGATCGGCGGTCATGCCTTCGAAGTAAGGCGGGTTCTGCACATAGGTGCTGCCCGAATTCCAGCGATAGGTATCGCTGCCCGCCTCGACACGAATGGCCTGCCATTGCGTCGGGCCCTTGAAGACATCGCCATAACGTTCCTGGAACATCTCACGCGTCACAGCGGCGTGAACCGTATCGTTCACTTCCTTCTGCGTCGGCCAGATATCCTTCAGGTAAACCGGCTGACCATCGCGGCCCGTGCCAATCGGCTCCTTCGTCAAATCCTTGCGGATGGTGCCGGCCAAGGCATAGGCCACCACCAGCGGCGGGGAAGCGAGGTAATTCGCGCGCACATTGGCATGCACGCGGCCTTCGAAGTTACGGTTGCCTGACAGCACCGAAACGCCGACCAGCTTGTTGTTTTCAATGGCATCCACAATGGCATCCGGCAGCGGGCCGGAATTGCCGATGCAGGTGGTGCAGCCATAGCCCACGGTCTGGAAGCCAAGCGCATCCAGATGCGGCGTCAGCCCCGCCTTGTTCAGATATTCCGTCACCACCTGAGAACCGGGGGCGAGCGAGGTCTTCACCCAAGGCTTCGCCGTCAGGCCCTTTTCCACCGCCTTCTTCGCGACCAGCCCGGCTGCCACCAGCACATAGGGGTTCGATGTATTGGTGCAGGAAGTGATGGCGGCAATCACAACATCGCCATGGCCGAGGTCATAATTGGCCCCTTCCACTGGCACGCGCAGATCCGCCTGATCGCCCGGCACACCCATGGTGCCCGCAGCGAGGTCCTTCAGGAAGGCCGGCGCGGCATTGCTCAGTGCCACGCGATCCTGCGGCCGCTTCGGCCCCGCCAAGGAAGGTTCCACGGTGCTGAGGTCAAGTTCCAGCGTATCGGTGAAGACCGGATCGGGCATGCCTTCCTCACGGAACATGCCCTGAGCCTTCAAGTATTCGCGCGTCAGGTTGATGCGATGCTCATCGCGGCCTGAAAGCCGCAGGTATTCAAGCGTCGTGTCATCCACCGGGAAGAAGCCGCAGGTCGCGCCATATTCGGGCGCCATATTGCCGATGGTGGCACGATCCGCGAGCGGCAGATGCGCCAAACCTGGGCCAAAAAACTCAACGAACTTACCGACCACGCCCTTCTTGCGGAGCATTTGTGTGACGGTCAGCACGAGATCGGTGGCGGTGACACCTTCCTTCACCGAACCCGTCAGCTTGAAGCCGATGACATCGGGGATGAGCATAGCAATCGGCTGGCCGAGCATGGCGGCTTCCGCTTCAATGCCGCCAACACCCCAGCCCAGCACGCCAAGGCCATTGACCATGGTGGTGTGGCTATCCGTGCCATAGCAGGAATCGGGGAAGGCGAAGACATCGCCGGTATCCGTCGCGGTCCACACCACCTGCGCCAGATATTCCAGATTGACCTGGTGGCAAATGCCGGTGCCCGGCGGCACAACGCGGAAATTATTGAAGGCTTCCTGGCCCCAGCGGAGGAATTCGTAACGCTCCCCATTGCGTTCAAATTCGATATCCACATTCTGCTGGAGCGAGGATGCGGTGCCGGAGACATCCACCATCACCGAATGGTCAATCACGAGATCAACCGGGACCAGCGGGTTCACCTTGCGCGGGTCACCACCCAGGCCAAGCAAGGCATCGCGCATGGCGGCGAGGTCCACCACGGCGGGAACACCCGTGAAATCCTGCAGCAGGATGCGCGCGGGGCGGAAGGGCACTTCCTTATCGGAACGGCCGTCCTTCACCCATTCGGCGATCTTCTTCGCGTCATCCACCGTATAGGAACGGCCATCTTCGAAGCGCAGCACATTTTCCAGCAGCACCTTGAGGCTATAGGGCAGGCGGGTGATGTCGCCGATGCTCTTCGCTGCCTCGGGCAGGCTGAAATAATGATAGGTCTTGCCGTCCACACTGAGCGTACGACGAGTCTTCAGGCTGTCTTGCCCGATCATCCGCATGGCTGATTACCCTTCCTCAAGCGCGCTGGCCTTGCGTGACCGCGCCAATGACCGCTTTAAAGCATGGAGATAGTGTATGGTCCATTGGCGGGGGGCAGATTTTGGCTTCGGGGCAACCCATTCTGGAAGTAAGGGAACTGGCCTGCATCCGCGGTGATCGGGCGATCTTCGCCGGGCTGAGTTTCTCCGTGCCCGCAGGCGGTGCCATGCTGCTGACCGGGGCCAATGGCGCCGGCAAATCGAGCTTGCTCCGCGTGATCGCCGGGCTGCTGCCCGCCGCCGAGGGGGAGGTGCTGTTGGAAGGCGCGCCCGCCCGCACAGACCCTGTCGGCCATACGCTGAGGCTGCGTTATATCTCAAGCCAAGATGCGCTGAAGCCCGCCCTGACGGTGGCTGAGAACCTCGCATTCTACGCGGCACTTTGGGGCGGCGAAGTGACCCCGGCGCTGGAAGCGCTTGGCCTTGGCGCGCTGGCTTCGCTGCCGGGGCGGATGCTGTCCACCGGGCAAAGGCGGCGCCTGGCTTTGGCGCGGCTCGCCTTGGCGCCCACGCGGCTTTGGCTGCTGGACGAACCAAGCCTCGGGTTGGATGCGGCTTCCGTTTCGCGACTTGGGACGCTGATGGCGCGCCACCGTGCCGCCGGCGGCGCCATTCTGGCCGCGACCCATCTTCCCTTGCCGCTGCCGGATGCATTGGAGCTTAAGCTATGAGCGGCGGGGTATTTGGGGCTTTCCTCGCGGTGCTGGGGCGGGAATGGAAGCTCGCCTTGCGCCACCCGGCGGATACGCTGGCGGCCGTGCTGTTCTTTGTGCTGGTGGCGGCGCTTTTCCCCTTTGGTGTGGGGCCAGCGCCGGAGACCCTTTCCCGCCTTGCCCCCGGCGCGCTGCTGGCTGCTGCCTTGCTCGCCGCGCTTTTGCCGTTGGATAGGCTATTCGGGGCGGAGGCAGAGGATGGCTCGCTTGATCAATTGCTGCTGTCTGGCCTGCCGCGCGGGGTGCTGGCGGCGGCCAAGGCGCTTGGCCATTGGCTGACCACCGGCGTGCCATTGATTGCTGCGACGCCCATCGCGGCGGCGATGCTGAACCTGCCGGTGGAAGCCTGGGGGGTGGCGATGGCGGCACTGGCTTTGGCGACCGCGCTTTTGTCGCTGCTGGGTACTTTGGGCGCGGCGCTGACGCTGGGCGCGCGGCGCGGTGGCGTGCTGTTGCCGCTTCTGGTGCTGCCACTCGCCATTCCGGCAGTAATCTTCGGCGCGGCGGCGATTGAAGCCGCCAGCGCCGGGCTTTCCGCCGCCCCCTTCCTGCTGCTGCTGGGGGCAGGGGTGTCTATCGCCGCCCCCCTCGCGCCCTTGGCGGCGGGGGCGGCGCTGAGTAGCGATTGATTCAGGCGGGGGGCATGGCCCAGACGGCAGCCTCATTGCCCGCAGCGTAGTAGTTATTGGTGATCGCCGCATTGCGATTGACCAGCGGGCGCATGAATAGCGGATGCGTCATGCTGCGGATTTCATGTTCCACTTCAAACAGCACGCGCCCATCATTCGGGTCTACCACCTTGATGAAGCGGTATTGATGCGCGCTGTCTTCGCGCGAAATCAGCCCACGTTCATTAAGCCGGTTATAGATGCCGCCAAAATCCACAAAGGCCAATTGGACATGGTGGCCATCAAAAGCGGGTTGCGGCTTGTCGGTTTCGCGGAAGATCAGGAATTGCTCCCGCGCCACGCGCACATAAAGCAGGCCATCGCGCATCGCCGTGCTGGTGCCGATGATTTGCTCATAGAAGCGCGCAATGCCAGGCAGTGTGCCGGGCGCAACATCGAATTCGACATAGGGCATGCCGAGCGTGATGCGACCGAGCTTTTCGGCATCTGGGCTATGGCAGCGCATGCGATTGCCCCAGGGGCAGGTCACGTCAACATGATCCTCAGCCTCGGTGAAGCTATACTGTGTGCCTTCCAGCCAGCGCCGCGCGCGATCCAGCCGATGCAGCAATTGCGCGCGATTCGGCAAAACAAGGCCCGTTGTGCCGCGCAATACCTGCGCCGGGCCGCTTGGCAAATGGAATTGGCTGATGCCGACATTGGCCCACATATTATCAATGCCCGTCATCAAATACGGGTCACGCGTCAGGCCAAGCGCGCTGATGTAAAACGCCGTTGCCTTCAACTGATCCGGCACTTGCAGATTGACATGCTGCAATTCAACAACATTGCCGAGGGATTCCTCTGTCCGATCCCAGGGGCAGGCGAGTTTCGGGGTGCCATCCATTGTTTCGCTCCGTTTCCTTGTTGCTGCTTGCTTTCTCTGCCTACGCAGCCGCTGGCCGAGGATGCCGGACCTGCTCTGGCCGCGCAACATCGCGAAGCATCTGCACGGCGTACTGCCGCTGCCCAAGCCAGGCTGGCTACCTCGCCCGCGCCGCGATGAAGCCGCCGCCGGCGACCATCAACGTCGCCAGCGCGGCGCGCCAGGATAGCTCGCCCTCTCCGGCGGCGATCAGGAGCAGGGTTGAGGCGACCGGCACAGCATAGGCCAGCGTGCCAAGCAGCCGCGGATCGCCGCGCTTCATCCCGACATCCCACAGGAGGAAGGCCGCGCCGACCGGCCCCAGGCCGAGCAGCAGCACCGTCAGCCATTGCCGGGCATCCAGCGCCACGGTGGTCTCAAGGCCTAGGTGCAGCACAGCGGCCAGCGCCGCCGTCGCCAGGCAGAAGCCCGCCACCGCCTCGGTCGGGACGCGGGCGAGGCGCGGCGTGCCAGCGGTGACCGAATAGACCGCCCAGACAACCGCGCAGCCCGCCGCGGCGATGAAACCGTGCAGCGCCTCCGGCGGGAAGGACGCGCCGGGGCCGACAAGCAGGGCGCAGCCGGCGAAGCCGAGTGCCACCCCGGCGAGCCGCACGGGGCCGAGCCGCAGCCCGCGGATCGGCGCGGCAAGCAGCACGATCAGCAGCGGCCAGAGATAGTTAATCAGGTTCACTTCCAGCGGCGGCGCCAGCGCGAAGGCGAGGAAGTAGAGCGCGTGATAGCCGAAAAGCCCGCCCACGCCATGCGCCCAGGCGAGCGGCCCCTGGCGCAGCGCCGCCGCCTTGCCGCGCGCCAGCACCACGGCCAGCCAAACCCCTCCGCCGATGGCGAAACCCATGGCGGTAAGCTGCAGCGGCGGGATGCCAACGGCGAGCCGCGACAGCAGGGCGAGAAACGCCCAGAGGATCAGCGCGCCGCAGCCGGCAAGCGTGGCGGGGGACATTGCGCGGCCTCAGAGCAGATCACGTTCAGATGGAATCATCTGAACGGGTGAAGATGCTCGAAAAACAAATATGTAGAGCGGGTTGCGTGAACTCATGTGAACGCAACACGCGCTAGCCCCTGGCACCACCTTAAACCTATTCGGCTGCCTTGGGCGCGTAGCCAAGGCCGCCCTGGTACTTTTCCGCCGCTTCGGCGGGCAGGAATTCGGCTTCCATTTCGCGAATGCGGTCAAACCCCGCAAAGCCGTGCAGATTGCCCATGGGGTGCTGCTTGAAGCGCGCATCATAGGCTGCTTCCGCCATGGGGCCTTCGGCCTTCAGCGTGGTTGCGAAATCATGGATCGCCATGATGGTCGCGCGCATCGCCGCCCCCGGCAGGATGCAGGCGCGAATGCCAATCGCGGCCATTTCTTCCGCCGTGAAGCGGGGTGAAATGCCGGTCATGTTGTAGAACACCGGGCCTTTCACCGCCTGGCAGATATGCGCGACCTCTTCCTTATCCTTCGGGCCTTCCACGAAGGCGAGGTCCGCGCCTGCTTCCAAAAACTCATTGGCACGGGTGATGGCTTCTTCCATGGAACCGCCATGGGCACCGCGCGCATCGGTGCGCGCGATGATCACGAAATCAGGGTCCAGCGCATCACGCGTTTGGCAAGCGGCGCGGATTTTCAGCACGGCTTCATCCCGCGCAATCACTTCCCGCCCCGCCACATGGCCGCAGCGCTTAGGCGCCACCTGGTCTTCCAAATGCATCCCCGCCACACCGGCGCGGATATATTCTTCCACCGTGCGCACCACATTGATGGCATTGCCAAAGCCGGTATCGGCATCGGCAATCAATGGCGCGCGCACGGCAGAGGCGATCAGCTTCGCGTTCAGCGCCATTTCGGTCAGCGTAATCAGCCCCGCATCCGGCAGGCCGAGCAGGTTCAGCGAGGTGCCATAGCCCGACATGTAAAGCGCCGGGAAACCCGCATGTTCCAGAATGCGGGCCGACATGGCGTTGAAGCAGCCGGGCAGGATCAGCGGCGCGGGTTCCTTCAACAACGCGCGAAAGCGTGTGGTGGCGCGGGCAGGGCTTGCTTGACCAAGGCGCATGGCGTGATCCCCCTTATTTCAGCGGGAAGCCGAGGGAGCGAAGCGCTGCCTTCAGCCCATCGCGCCCACGCAGCGCACTGATGGAACCGATGCGCGAAATCACGCGCTGCGACCAGTTATCCGCCGCCATTTCATAACGCTTGGAATATTCGGCAAGCTTTTCATCATAGGAAGCGCGCAGCGCTTTTTCCTTGGCGGTGGAATAGGTTTCGTGATGCAGCACCGCTTCCTGAGACAGGCGCGGCTTCACGGCACTTTCCTTGCCCGGCGCGGCGTAGCCCACGCAAAGCCCAAAGACCGGCGCCGCACCTGGCGGCAGGCCAAGCATGGCAGCGACACGTGGTACATCATTGCGGAGCGCGCCGATATAAAGGGTAGCAAGGCCCATGCTTTCAGCGGCCACCACGGCATTTTGTGCGGCAAGGCCCGCATCAATTGCCGCAACCAGGAAGGTTTCCAGGAAGGGCATCCCGGCCAGAGAGACACCTTCCTGCTGACCGAGCCGTTCATTGCGCGAGACATCGGCGATGAAGACCAGGAAGATCGGGCATTGTTCGATATGGCGCTGCCCACCAGCGATTTCCGCGAGCGCCTTGCGCTTTTCCGGATCATTGACCGCAACCACGGACCAGGTTTGCAAATTGGAAGATGTCGCCGCCGATTGCGCTGCCGCGATCAGGGATTCCAGCGTGCCTGCGGGCAGTGCATCGGGCCGATAGCCGCGCACCGAACGATGCGAGAGCAGCAGCGCCATGGTGTCATTCCAGGGGCCGAGCTTGGGTTCAGCGCCAGCGCCGTAACGGGCCGTCAGGGCGGCGGCGGCGGGCAATTGCATGCCATCCATTTGGGTATTCCTTTGCTATGATGGGGGAAGGTTAGGCCAGAATGGCGCAGTGGGAAATCACCCGGCCTGACGCCACCCCGCCGCAGGGTGGGGCGCCGCCAGCAAAGGCCCGGCGCCAAAGAGTTTTTCGCGGTAAGTGCCCGCCGCATAGCCACGCTTATAGCGCCCGCATTCCTGCAATGCCGGCACCAAAAGCCGCACCACATCTTCCAGGCATTCGGGGGTGACCGTGCGGGAGAGGTTGAAGCCATCCACATCTGCCTGATCCATCCAGGCGATCAGTTCATCCGCGACTTCCTCGACCGAACCAACAATGGGCGGCTGGCGGCTGCCGAGCACCATGCGGTCAATCAGCGCGCGCTTGGTGGCGCGGGGGGCGGCGGCGCGCAAAGCTTCCACATTGGAACGGATGGCTTGGCTTTGCCCGGCTTCCGGCAACTCCTCATCCAGGCCAAACTGCGCCAGATCTATGCCGAGAGACGCGGAAGCATGCGCCAGCGCGCCTTCAATGCTGGCGTGTTGGCGATATTCGGCGAGCTTCGCCTCAGCCTCTGCCCGCGTGCGGCCAATGATCAGCGTGGCGCCCACGAAAATGCGGATTGGGCGCGGCGCGGCGCGGGCGCGCAAATCAGCGACCAGCTTCGCGACATAAGGCTTTGGCCCGCCATTCAGGAACACGCATTCCGCATGCTGCGCAGCAAAACCCCGCCCGCGATCCGAAGCGCCGGCCTGATACAGCACCGGCGTGCGCTGCGGTGATGGTTCCACCAGATGCGGCGCATCCAGCCGATATTGCCGGCCCTGATGCGTGATGCGCTTCACGCGGGCCGGATCGGCGTAAATCCCCGCCGCGCGGTCTCGCTTCACGGCATCGGCGGCCCAGGATTCCTCCCATAGCCGATAGAGGATTTCCATGTATTCATCGGCGAGATCATAGCGATCATCATGCGCCATTTGCCGATCCAGCCCCATGGCGCGGGCCGCGCTATCCAGATAGCCCGTGACGATATTCCAACCGATGCGCCCTTTGGTCAGATGATCCAGCGTGGAAAACCGCCGCGCCATCAGCGCTGGGCTTTCCCAAGCAAGGTTACACGTCACGCCAAAACCAAGATGGCGTGTGGCCGCTGCCATGGCGGGCACAAGCAACATGGGATCAATCAGCGGCACCTGCACCGCACTGCGTATCGCCGCATCGCCATTGCCGCCATGCACATCATAAATGCCAAGCACATCCGCCAGAAACAGCCCGTCAAACAGGCCTTCTTCCAATAACCGCGCCAGGCCCATCCAGTAATCCAGCGAGAGATATTCCGCCGACCGATCGCGAGGATGGGTCCACATGCCCTGCTGGATGTGGCCAACACAGGCCATATCGAAAGCATTGAAGCGGATTTCTCGCTTCATAGGGAAAGCCCAGGGATCAGCAGCGCTTCCAACACGCAGCGCCGATCGCCATCAATCACCACGGCCTTGCGCGCTTTCAAATCAAAGCCAATGCCAATGGCTTCCGCCGCCGCCACCGGGGCACCCGTTACGCCATCATGCAGCAAATGCGTCCAGGTGGTGGTTTTGTCCCCCAAGGCGCGCAGCCCGCTATGGATGATCAGCAAATCGCCCACGCGCATCGGCTTCAGATAGACGAGGCGATATTCCAAAGCGGCGCTGCCAATGCCTTCTTCCCGCGCGCCGAGTTCTTCCGAGCCACGAAAGCGCAGATTGGGTATGCCATCCCAAATGCGCGCAATCACCACATCCGGGCGCATCAGCCCGGCGCGATCACAATCCTCTGCCCGGATGGCGCCAAGATGCGCTTCCGTCAGGCCCATGGCGGCGGTGGCGGCGGCATCGGGCGGGGTGCGGATGGGGTCAAAAGGCAGGCCACGCGGCCCGGCATGGGGCGGCAGGGTGGTCATGAGGCTTTCTATCTTGCCATCCACCCCCTCTGGCAGCGGCAGAACCTCCCCACTCACCGGATGGCGCAATTCAACATCCGTCACGAAGGCAGCCGAGGCAACGCCCGTGCCGCTATGCTGGATTTCCGCATAAACCCGCAGCCGTTCCCCGCGCCGCGCAACGATTCCGCCATGGATGGTAAAGGCCGCCCCCGCCGCCATTTCGCGCAAAAAGCGGATATGCTGATCAACTGGCGTGAAAAAGCCGCGATCCGGCGTGATGCCCATCGCCAGCGCCAGCCAGCCCAGCCCATCACCGACCCGCGCGACGTAATGGCGCACATTCATATGCCCCATCACATCGCATTCGCCGCTTTGCACACTGCCCTTGCCGATAACGATCATCCTGGGGTCCCCTTCATCGCCCGCAGAACACCCCGGCCCGGTCTTGCGCGCAAGTTGGCAGGGCTTGAGCCCGCCAAAACTTCGGCGCAGCATACCCCGAAGCAAAGGGAAGGAAGCACACCATGGATGTCGGCATTTTCAACCTGATGGGCTATCGCAATCGCGGCGTGCCCACCGCGGCGATCTATGACCGCACCATCGCCCAGGTAAAAGCCGCCGAGGCCGCCGGCTTCAACATCGCCTGGTTCGCCGAGCACCATTTTTCCAATTACTGCGTCTGCCCATCGCCCTTGATGATGCTGGCCCGCCTGGCGGGCGAGACATCGCGCATCAAACTCGCTTCCGGCGTTGTGATTGTGCCGCTGTACCACCCTTCCCGCCTGATTGCCGAAATCGGCATGGTGGATTCCATGACCCATGGACGCCTGGTGCTTGGCGTTGGCAGCGGCTACCAGCCTTATGAGTTTGAACGCTTCGATTCTGCCCTGCCCGAAGCGCCGCATCGGCTTTTGGAAGTGATGGGCATGATGGAAAAAGCCTTTGCGGGCGAGACCTTCTCCCACGAAGGCGAATATTATTCCCTGCCGCAAACCCATATCGCCCCGCGCCCCGCCGGCAAGCTGCCGGAGATTTGGGTGGCCGGCGACAACCCCGATTTGCACCGCTACGCAGCGCAACGTGACTGCGTGGTGATGGTGACCCCCCGCCACTTCACCCCTGCCCTGCTGGCCGCTGCGCGCCGGCGCTTTGAAGATATTTGGCGCGCCGCCGGCAAGCCGCCCGAGGCCTTGCGCTTCGGCGCCATGCGCCCCTTCTGCGTGACGGATGACAAGGCCGAAGCCATGGCCTTTCTGGAAAATGCCCGCTGGCAAATCCGCCTGTCACAAAGCCTGCGCCGCAAGGAACAGGAAATGGATGGCGGCCTGCTGGTGGAAAAAACCTGGGAAGGCGAGCCAAGCCTGGAAGAAATGGGGTCCTTCATGCTGGTGGGGGATGCCGATACGGTGGCCGCGCGCATGGCCGCCGAAATCCGCGCCGCCAGCCCCTGCCATTATTTGCTGCAAATGCAAATTGGCGATTTGCCGGAAAGCATCGCCATGAACAGCATCGCGGCCTGGGATAAAGCCATCCGCCCGCGGCTTGAACGCGAATTCGGCCCGCTGGACCGGATTGGGGTGCCGGTGCCGGTTGCGGCGTGAAGCATTTTCAAGCCAGGTGGCTTCACTTGGCGACTCGGAAAATGCGACCAAACAAATGTTTGACTTGACCCCGGCCCCCGCGATTTGGCACTGATTCAGGCGTGGTGACGCTTGTTCCAGTCAGTCGCGGGGATGAGGATACGCTCTGGGCCGTGGTGGCGACCGTGGGGCGCAAAAGCCGCGTGGCCGAGGTTTTCCGTTCCCGCGCCGCCGCCTTGAATGACCGCGATTGGCGCGACCAACAAGTGCGCGCCTATGCCGATTGGCTGATCCGCGCCAAACAACCCGTGCCGCATTATTCCGTGGCGCCCATCAAACGATCCGACCTGCCGAGGAAATGGGTGCCACTGCCGGCGCTGGGGTTTTTGCGGGGGGAGATGGTTTGATTGGTGGGGGCTTCATGGAGGGGCTCTGCCCCTCCAAACCACCCCGCCAAAGGCCGGGGGGCCTTTGGAAACCGGGTTTTGGGTCGTTCTGACAGTGGCTTGAATTTGGGCGGCGGGCGTAGCAACATAGTCCGGGGTGATGGAGGAAGCCGGGATGGCGAAATCCTTCTTCGAATCAATCCTGGGTGGCTTATTTGGCGGGCTGGGTTCGGAAGCGGTTGAAGGTGTCGCTGGCACACTGGCCGACGCTGCCTTGAATTCCATGCTGGGCCAGACCTTGGCGGAGGCCAAGGGCTACGCCAGCGCCTATCTCGCCACACCACTCAATCACGACCTGGAACGCAGCCTGCGCTTCGCCGCGCTTTTGGCCTGCCTGCATTTGATACGCGAGCAAGCGAAGATAGAGGAAGCCGAACAAGCAGGCCATCGTGCCGCAAGCGCTGATAGGTTCTGCCCCGCCGCGCGTCGCTGGCTGAACGGGCAATTTCTGGCGCTTGGGCAGGTGCAGGAAGGCGCCCATGACACAATAATCAGTCAATATCAGCAGGCGCTTGATACCGCTTTGGCATCGCGGCCCGATGCGCGCGATGCGACACGGGCGCAGCAAGCCCGCGCCATAGCGGAACAGGCAATGTGGGACGAATTGACCGCGGCCCTTGCCGACCATGCCATGCCCACCGATTTCACGACCCGCTTCATGGGGGATGGGCAGCTTGGCTGGTTCAGCCTTTTTATCATTTTCACCCGCGAATGCCTCAAGAACCAGGATAATGCCCGCCATGCCTTCATTATCGGCGGGCTTTCTGTTTTGCAGAATGCCGTTACGCGGATTGAAGAAGCGCAGGCGCGGTTTGCTGAAGAACAGCAACGCCAGGGCGAAGAACAGAAAAAACAAACAACGATGCTTGAGCGTCTGCTTGCAGATGTATCGCGTGATAAGGGCGTGCCCATTCCGCCGCTCCAGACGGTGCTGCGCCGCTTGGGCCAGTTGGATGTCCCGCCGGAAGAAATCCCCACGCGCCTTGACGCCGCCGTAACCCGGCTTTTGGAACTAGAAATAATCCTTACTCAATTCGAAAACGCAACTGAATTCTCGCGTTTATCTTATGATCGTTTATCTGATGAACCGGTGACGGCCTACAGTCTCGAAAAGCGAGAAATTGGATGCGTGGACCGAATGCAACTAAGTGCATTGCGTGAAATTCTGTTCCGTGATGCGAAAGCATTGGAAAAAAAATTGACCGCAACCCAGAGCGTGAGTGTCGAACTAGACCCGTCTATGCGGCGAAAGTCATCTGGACTCAATTGGATAACACCTTTGATCGTGTCTGGCGGCCTTGGCGCCGTAGTTGCAGCCGTAACCTACCGACGACAATTGAAAAAAGCACTGGCCCAGCCGATCCAGGATGCCGCCGCAAAGGCCGCGCGTGATGAGGCGCGCCGCCTGGTTCAACAGGGTAATTTTGAAGCCGCGGCTACTAGACTCCGCGATGCGCTCCAAGACCCTCGAGAGCGTGCGAAGAAAAGCGATGTCCTGTTGAGACAATTTATTAGTGCATCTGCTAAACTTGATGCCGTGCTAGCCGCGCCTAAAAAGGCGCGAAGCCTGATTGACCAGGGCAATTTTGAGGCCGCAGCGACTAGACTCCGCTATGCTCGCGGACTGGCGCGTAGTTATGGTGCGGTATCCATCGAAGCGTCCATGGCAGCGAACGAGGCAAAACTTGCGGAACTGGCGATACGCTATCGCGAAGCGGCCGCGCTTTTTGCCGAAGCGGCAGCTTTGGTTCCCTTCGACGCCCAGGCTTCATGGGGCTATCGCTTGGATCAAGCCGACGTCCTTCGCCTTCAGAGTAAGGAGTTCAGCGAAGATTCCGCCTTGCGCGAGGCGATTACCGTTTACGAACAAGCCCTTGCGTTGGCCCCGCGCAATCGCGTACCGCGGAATTGGGCCAAGACGCAAAACAACCTCGGCAATTGCCTCGCCGAATTGGCTAGCCGCAGCGCAACGCCCGCAGCCCATTTGGCGGCAGCCATCACCCATATGCAAAACGCGGTGGAGGGCTTTCGTGAGGTCGGGGATGGCCATTGGAGGTCCATCGCCGAAAAACGCCTCGCCGAACTGAAAGCGAAGCGCCAATAACCCCCCTCACCCCCTTCTCACCCCCCAATAACAAACTCCAAACGCCGCCAGCCCGCCCAGCACCGAAGCCGCCACATAAACCACCGCCAACCACGGCGCCCTTTCCCACAGCACGCCGGTTTCCAGTGAAAAGGCGGAAAAAGTCGTAAAACCGCCAAGCAGGCCCGTCACCAGCAACAAGCGCGCCTCACCGGAAATACCCAAAGCGCCAAACACGCCAATCAGGGCGCTGCCCAGAATATTCACCGCCAGCGTCCCCCAGGGAAAGCCCGTGCCAAACAGCACCAGCCCAGCGTGGGAAATCACGTAGCGCAGCACAGACCCCACCGCGCCGCCCAAAGCCACCAGTACTAGCGAAAGGGGCGAAAAGGCTGTGCCCATCAGCGTTTCCTCTTGCGGCGCAATTCCGCCCAGCGCGCCAGGCGTTCGGCAATTGCGGCCTCTGCCCCGCGATCGGTCGGGCGGTAGAATTGGCGCCTTCCCATCTCATCGGGGAAGTAGTCCTGGCCGGAAAAGCCTTCCTCCGCCTCATGGTCATAGGCATAGCCAGCGCCATAGCCAATTTCCTGCATCAGCTTGGTGGGCGCGTTCAGAATATGCTTGGGCGGCATCAGGCTGCCGGTCTCCCGCGCGGCGCGCATCGCCTCATTAAACGCCAGATACACCGCGTTGGATTTCGGCGCGGTCGCCAAATGCACCACAAGCTGCGCCAGCGCCAATTCACCCTCGGGTGAGCCCATACGCTCAAAACTTTCCCAGGCCGCAATCGCCAGCGGCAGCGCACGAGGGTCCGCCATGCCAATATCCTCAGCGGCGAAGCGCGTCAGGCGGCGGGCGATATAGCGCGGGTCCTCGCCCCCCGTCAGCATGCGCGCAAACCAGTAAAGCGCCGCATCCGGGTCTGATCCGCGCATGGATTTATGCAGCGCGGAGATCAGGTTGTAATGTTCTTCCCGGTCCTTGTCGTAAAGGGCAGCGCGTTTCGCGAGCAAGCTGGAAAGCCCGGCGGGATCAAGTGGGGCGGAGCCTTCGGGCAGGGCGAATAATTGCTCGGCCATGTTCAGCCCGTAGCGGCCATCGCCATCGGCCATGGCGCGGAGCACCGCGCGGGCTTCGGGGGCGAGCGGTAGCGCTCGGCCCATGAGCGCTTCGGCGCGGGTCAGCAGCAACTCCAAAGCCGCATCATCCAGGCGCTTGAGCACCAGCACCTGGCAGCGGGACAGAAGCGCGCCGTTCAGCGCGAAGGATGGGTTTTCCGTGGTGGCGCCAACCAGAGTCACGGTGCCGTCTTCCACCACGGGAAGGAAGCCATCCTGTTGCGCGCGGTTGAAGCGGTGGATTTCATCCACGAAAAGCAGCGTGCCTTGGCCGTTGGATTTGCGCGCGCGGGCTTCTTCAAAGGCGCGCTTCAAATCGGCCACGCCGGAAAACACGGCTGACAAGGCGGTGAAGCGCAGCCCCGCCGCTTCGGCCAGCAGCCGCGCGATGGTGGTTTTGCCCACACCTGGCGGGCCCCACAAAATCAAGGAAGCGAGCGACCCGCGCGCCAACATGCGGGCCAGGCTGCCCTCTTCCCCCAGCAAATGATCCTGGCCGACCACTTCGGAAAGTGTCGCCGGCCGCAGCCTATCCGCCAACGGGCGCACGCCTTCCGCCGGCGCTGTGGTGGCTTCCGGGGCGCCGAATAGGTCAAGTGAGGCGGGCGGGCGGGCCATGAGGGGTTTCAGCGTATCGCCAGCGCATTGCCGGGGCTGCCAATGCCGCCGCGATGGTTCAAAGGGGCAGCGGTGAAGAAGGCGGTGTAGCGGCCTGTCGCGGCGCTATCTTCGGCCAATTCTTCGAAGTCAAAGAACTCGCCCAGGCAAAGGCCAAGCCGGGCGATGGCCAGATGGAGCGCGGGCTTCCAGGGGAAGATCGGCCAGGCCTCGACCGTTGGGTTATCGGCGGTGACGGCGGCGATGCCTTGGTCCCACAGGAAGCGCCACATGCCTTCCCCGCCATCAAGGCCGGAATAGTCGCGGGCGCCGGCCTCGCCCTGGATCAGCAAATGCCGCGCATCGGCATCGGGGGCGGCGCGGAAGGCCGTGAGCCAGCCGGTGCGGATCAGCAGGATATCGCCGGGGCGGAGAGCAACGCCCTGCGCGGTGAGGCAGGCCGCCACATCTTCAGCGGAGGCACGCTGGCCTCCCATCGCACCCCAATCGCGCCCAGTGCGGGCAAAATAGCGCGGGAGGTCCGCCAGCACCGCGCGGCCTGCAATGCCGTGGGCGAGCGCTTTATCAATGCCGTTGCGGCTTTGCGGCCCATGCACAATGGAAGAAAGCGGTGCGTGATTGTAGAAACCATGTGTGGCGTCAGCGAAATGCGAAAGCCCATCCCATTGCGTGCTGCCCTGCAGCCAAAAGCCATCCAGCTTGTCGTCCCGCGTAATGCGGCCGGGGTGTTCTTCCTTCACCATCACCGCGGTGGGGGCGGCGCGGCGGCGATGGGCGCCTTCATGCGCGGCGCCAAAGGGCTCGTCCAGCGGCAGGTTCACATTGAAGCGGCGGCCTTGGCGGATTTCATCGCGCGCCGCCGCCACGGTTGCATCCGTAATGCGGTTCAGCGTGCCGATCTGGTCATCTGCGCCCCAAACGCCCCAGGAAAGCGGCAGGCCGGTGGGATCGCCCTCAGGGCGCGGAAGGTCGTCATAGCGTGGCGGAGTCTTCATGGCGGCATTCTAATCCCAAGTGGCACCGCGCATCACCCCCGCGCTTGACGTGCTCTGCCCGCGCCCGCACATGGCTGGCAAGTGAAGGACATAACGCCATGAAATTGCCTCGCCGCGCCCTTTTCGCCGCCGCCGCCGCTGCCCTCCCTCTGCCTGCCTTGGCGCAGGCCCGCAGCATCAGGCTTGTGGTGCCCTTTGCTGCCGGTGGGGCCGCGGATTCAGCCGCGCGCACCTTGGCGCCGCGCATGGCGGAAAAGCTGGGGGCGACGATTGTGGTGGAAAACCGCACCGGCGCGGGTGGTTCCATTGGCGGGGCGGAAGTTGCGCGGGCGGCGCCGGATGGGGCGACTCTGCTTTGGGATGCGTCGTCCCATATCGTGAACCATGCGCTGCTGCGCGGGCTTGCCTTTGATTACACCACGGCCTTCACGCCGATCAGCATGGCGACGAGCTTTCCGCAAGTTGTCGCCGTGAAGGCCGATTTCCCGGCGCAGAATCTGGCGGGTTTCATCGCGGCGGCCAAGGCGCGGCCCGGCGCCATCACCATGGGCACGCAGGGCAATGCCACGGCGGGGCATCTGGGCTTGGTGCAATTCGCCCGCGAGGCGGGGATTGAGGTGATCCACGCCCCCTATCGCGGTGGCGCGGATGCGGCGCGCGACCTCGCGGGCGGCAATTTGGATGGCGTTTTCATCACCGCCCTTTCTGCCGGCCCGGTGGTGGATAGTGGTCGCGCGCGCTTTCTGGCCGTCGCCAGCGCCGCGCGCCTCGCCGCCCGGCCGGATGTGCCCACCATCGCCGAAAGCGGCTTACCGGGCTTTGACATCAGCGAATGGGTGGGGCTTTTCGCCCCCGCCGGCACCCCTGCCCCGCTAGTCGCGCGCTTGCATGAGTCCCTCGCCGCAAGCCTCGCCGAGCCTGAGGTGCGCGCCCGTCTGGCCCAGCTTGGCGCCGTGCCGGTCGGCAGCGCGCCCGCCGATTTCACGCGCTTCGTGACAGAGGGCCGCGCCGCCATGACCGTGCTGGTCCGCGAAGCCAATATCCGTGTGGAATAAGGGCGCGATCCTGGCCCTGCTGGCGCTATTCAGCGCCGCCCCGGCCCGCGCCATGGACCCAGATATCATGAGCGTGATCGGCCAGCCCGTGCTTTCGCTCGCGCAGCGCCCGGAAGTGGGCGTGGTGCTGCGCCCGGCCAGCGGCGGGCATCGCGGCGCGATTGCGGAGGCCTTGCGCGAACCCGGCCCGCCCGTGGGTCTGGTGGATGCTCAATACCTGCATGGCTATGGCTGCAACCCCGAAGGTTGCCGGGTGCGCGGGATTTTCCTCGCCTGGGATTTGAAGGGCGAGCGGATGTTCATGCTGCTGACGGAAGAAGGCCGTGTACGCCTTTCCATCCCGCCCGACCCGCGCGCCTGGCCGCGTGAACTGAGCACCCCGCTTGCAGGCTTCGCGCCCGCTTTGGCCGAGGCGATCGGCAAAAGATGAAACGAAAAAAGGCGGCCCCCGACAAGGACCGCCTTTGATTTTGGGTAGAAGAACGCCTCAGCTTTCCGCCGCGGCTTCTTCGGTCACTTCCGGCTTAGGCCCGCTATCCAGGCCCTTGGCACCCGGGTTACGATCCACCAATTCAATCACCGCCATATCGGCGGCATCGCCATAGCGCATGCCGGCCTTCAGCACGCGGCAATAGCCGCCTGGCCGCGCCTTGTAGCGCTCAGCGATCTCGCCGAACAGCTTCGCCACCACCGCTTCATCGCGGATTTGCGACAGCGCCTGCCGGCGCGCATGCAGCCCACCGCGCTTGCCGAGCGTGATCATCCGCTCAACATAGGGGCGCAATTCCTTGGCCTTGGGCAGCGTGGTCGTGATCTGCTCATGCTTAAGCAGAGAGGTCGCCATATTGCGGAACATCGCCGCACGATGGCTTGACGTGACATTGAGCTTCCGCCCAGATAATCCGTGACGCATCTTTCTTACCCTTCAGAACGAACCGATCAGAACGGCTCATCTGCCCTTTTCGCCAAATCCTCGACATTTTCAGGCGGCCATTCCGGCACCGTCATGCCGAGGCCGAGTCCCATCGCCGTGAGGACTTCCTTGATTTCATTCAACGACTTACGACCAAAATTCGGTGTGCGCAGCATTTCCTGCTCGGTCTTCTGCACCAGATCACCGATATAAACGATGTTGTCGTTCTTCAGGCAATTCGCGCTGCGGACGGAAAGCTCAAGCTCATCCACCTTGCGGAGCAGGTTGCGGTTGAACGGCAGATCATCCTGCATTTCCGCACCGAGTTCAGGGCGCGGTTCGTCGAAGTTGATCAGGATTTGCACCTGTTCCTGAATGATGCGCGCGGCAACACCCACAGCATCTTCCGGCGCCAGCGTGCCATCGGTTTCCACCGACAGGATCAGCTTGTCATAATCCGTACGCTGGCCAACACGGGTCGGTTCCACGCGATAGGCCACGCGGCGCACCGGCGAATAAATCGCATCCACCGGGATCAGACCAATCGGCGCATCTTCCGGACGATTTTCGGACGCCGGCACATAACCCTTGCCGGAATCGATAATCAATTCCATGGAAAGCTCCGCGCCATCATCCAGCGTGCAGATCACCAGATCAGGATTGGCGATTTCGATATCGCCGGTGGTCTGGATCTGCCCTGCGGTGACTTCGCCAGGGCCGGTCGCCATCAGCGCCAGGCGCTTTTCACCTTCACCCTGATAGCGCAGCGCAAGCTGCTTCACATTCAGAACGATATCGGTGACGTCTTCGCGCACGCCGGGAATGCTGCTGAATTCATGCAGCACGCCATCAATGCGAATTGCCTTCACCGCCGCACCAAGCAGCGAGGAAAGCAGCACGCGGCGCAGCGCATTGCCAAGCGTCATGCCGAAGCCACGTTCCAGCGGCTCCAGCACCAGCGTGGCGCTGCGCAGCGGGTTGATCGTCGGCTCGATATGCTTCTGCGTTTCGATCAGGGAACGCCAGTTGCGGTCAAGCACGTTCATGTCTCTCCTATCGGGCTGCGGCGGTCAGGCGTGGCGCGCGTATCAGACGCGGCGGCGCTTGCGCGGGCGGCAACCGTTATGGGGAATGGGGGTCACATCGCGAATCGCGGTAACCTGAAAGCCAACAGTCTGCAGAGCACGCAGAGCAGATTCACGGCCCGAACCAGGGCCACTCACCATAATGTCCAGCACTTCCATCCCGTGTTCACGCGCCTTGCGGCCCGCATCTTCAGCGGCAACCTGCGCCGCGTAAGGGGTGGATTTGCGGCTGCCCTTGAAGCCCTGGGAACCAGATGACGACCATGCGATGGCATTGCCTTGCGCATCCGTGATCGTCACGATGGTATTATTGAAGGTGGACAGAACATGCGCCACACCGGAAGAAATATTCTTCCGTTCCTTGCGCTTTACCGGGCCACGAGCGGCACCGCCGCGGGGTTCACGAGCCATCTTACTTGGTCACCTTTTTCTTACCAGCAATCGCAACCGCCTTGCCCTTGCGCGTGCGCGCATTGGTATGGGTGCGCTGACCGCGGACAGGCAGGCCCTTGCGATGGCGGAGCCCGCGGTAGCAAGCCAGATCCATCAGGCGCTTGATGTTCATCGCCTGCTCACGCCGCAAATCGCCTTCCACGCGATATTCGCGGTCGATCAATTCGCGGACGCGCATGATCTCATCATCGGTCAGCTGATTCACGCGGCGTTCCGCCGGGATGCTCAACTGATCGCAGATGACCTGCGCGTTCTGCGGGCCAATGCCATAGATATAACGAAGCGAGATCAGCACCCGCTTATTGGTCGGAATATTCACGCCGGCGATGCGCGCCACAGTGCCTCTCCTGGGGCCGAGGCCCCCAATACCGCCGCGGTAGCCCTAGGGGCCCAGCCGGCGGAGTGTTCCGAATGATTTTGCAACGACAAAGAGCGGCCAGAGTTGCCCCCCGCCGCGGGAGCAGTGGGATTAACCCCAGCGCCCGTCCCCGTCAAGCCTTCCCTGACAAAATTTCACCGATCTGGCGCGCGACTTCCGTCATGGAAGCCATGCCGTCAACGGCCTTCAACTTCCCCTGCCCCGCGTAATACGGAAGCAAAGGCGCGGTCTGGCGATGAAAGGCTTCAAGCCGTGCTGCCACGGTTTCCGCCTTGTCATCCGCCCGGCGGGAAAATTCGCCCCCACCGCAGCTATCACATACCCCGGCCTTGGCCGGCTGCTTGAACGTGTCATGGTAGCCAGCGCCGCATTTGGCGCAGCTATAACGCCCGGAGATGCGTTCCACCAGCGCGGCACTATCCACCTTCAGCTCGATCACATGGTCAAGCTTCAGGCCGCTTTCCTTCAGCATGGCGTCAAGCGAAGCCGCCTGAGGCGCAGTGCGCGGGAAGCCATCCAGAATAAAGCCATTAGCGCAATCAGGGCGCGCCACGCGCGCTTTCAACATGGCGGTGATCACCTCATCCGGGACCAGTTCGCCACGCTCCATGATGCCCTTGGCCTTGAGGCCAATCTCGCTGCCTGATTTCACCTCGGCGCGCAGCATGTCGCCAGTAGAAATCTGCGCAATGCCGAATTTATCTTCCAGCATCTTGGCCTGAGTGCCCTTGCCCGCGCCAGGCGGGCCGAGAAGGATAAGGTTCATCCGTTTCCTCCGTTCAGCGCCCGCGCGGCTGCCCACGGCCGCCAAGACGCGCTTTTTTGATCAGACCTTCATACTGATGGGCAAAGAGATGCGATTGCACCTGCGCCACCGTATCCATGGTCACGGAGACAATGATCAGCAGCGACGTGCCGCCAAAATAGAAGGGCACGCCATATTGGCTGATCAGAATTTCCGGAATGATGCAGACTAGGCAAAGATAGGCTGCCCCCAAAACCGTGAGCCGGGTCAGCACACGGTCAAGATAGTCAGACGTATTCTGTCCAGGGCGAATGCCCGGAATGAAGCCGCCATATTTCTTGAGATTATCCGCCGTTTCCATAGGGTTGAACACAATGGCGGTGTAGAAAAAGGCGAAGAAGATGATCATCGCCATGTAAAGAATCATGTAGGCGGGTCGACCATGCGCGAGCATGGCAGAGACGGTCTGCAACCAGCCATCCGCCATATCCTGCGAGAAGCCCGCCACTGTCGCCGGCAACAGCAGCAGCGAGGAAGCAAAGATCGGCGGAATGACGCCCGCAGTATTCAGCTTCAGCGGCAGATGCGTCGCTTCGCCACCGAACATGCGGTTGCCCACCTGGCGCTTCGGATATTGCACCGGAATGCGGCGCTGGGCGCGTTCGATGAAGACCACGAAAGCAATCACCAACAGCGCGATGATCAGAAACGCCATGATGAAAATGGTTGAAAGCGCGCCAGTTCGGCCCAATTCGAGCGTGCTGATCAGCGCGGAGGGCAAATTAGCCACAATGCCTGCGAAAATGATCAGGCTAATGCCATTGCCAACGCCACGCGCCGTGATTTGCTCACCAAGCCACATCAGGAACATGGTGCCGCCAACAAGCGTAATCACGCAGGAAATGCGGAAGAAAAGGCCGGGATCATAAACCGCCGCGCCAAATTGGCCGCGCATGCTCTCAAGCCCGATCGCAATGCCATAGGCCTGGAAGATCGCAATCGCGACCGTAAGGTAGCGCGTGTATTGATTAAGCTTCTTCCGCCCCGACTCGCCTTCCTTCTTCAAGGTTTCCCAGGCGGGGATCGCGGCGGTCATCAACTGCACAATGATGCTGGCGCTGATATAGGGCATTATATTCAGCGCAAATACCGTCATGCGCCCAAGCGCGCCGCCCGAGAACATGTCGAACATACCCAGAATGCCGCCGCCATGCTGGGCGAGGATTTCGCCCATGACCGCCGCATCAACACCCGGCACGGGGATGTAGGTGCCGATTCGATAGACGATCAGCGCGCCAAGCGTGAACCAAATACGCTTCTTGAGCTCGGTCGCCTTTGACAGCACACCGAGATTCAAATTGGACATCGCCTGTTCCATGGCGGACGCCATGCGCATTCTCCCAAAGCTGCTGAGCGCCTCTAGGCTGCGCCCCTGCCCTTACACTTCATGTGGCACCGCACCCGAACAAGACAAGCGCTACCTGCCAGAATGAAAGCGGCGCCCGAGTGCCCCCGCGCGCCGCCCCTGATCACTTCCGCTTCGCAGTTTCGCCGCGCGGCCTTGGCAAGCTTCAGCCGCCTTCAGCCGGGGCCGCCGCAGCGGTCACGGTGACGCTGCCGCCCGCCGCTTCCACCGCCGCGATCGCCGCCGCCGAAGCGCCGGAAACTGTAATGCGCACCGGGCGCTTGATTTCACCCTTGCCCAGCAGGCGCACGCCTTCAAACTTGGCGCTGGACCGAACCACGCCAGAGGCGCGCAGCGCCGCTTCATCCAGATCCTGACCCGCCGGCAGACGCCCCGCTTCAATCGCCGCATCCAGCGTGCCGATATTCAGCGTTGCATAGAGCTTGCGGAAATTATTCACGAAGCCGCGCTTGGGCAGGCGCCGATAGATCGGCAGCTGGCCGCCTTCAAACCCGTTCAGCGAAACGCCGGTACGCGCCTTCTGGCCCTTCACGCCGCGACCGCCGGTCTTGCCCTTGCCAGAGCCAATACCACGGCCAATGCGCTTGAACTTGGGGCGCGCGCCCGCGTTATCGCGGATTTCATTTAACTTCATGGCTCAATCCTCCACCTTGATCAGGTGGGCGACCTTACGAATCATGCCGCGCACCGCAGGCGTGTCTTCAAGCTCACGCGTGCGATGGCGCTTGTTCAGACCAAGGCCAATAAGGGTTTCCTTTTGATCAGACCTACGCCCAATCGGCGACCCAAGCTGGGTAACCTTCAATGTCTTTTTCTCAGCCATTTGCGGCCTCCTGCGCCTCAGCGGCGCCTTCCTTCCGCTGGCCGAGGATGTCGGCCACCTTCTTGCCACGGCGAGACGCAACAGCACGCGGGCTGGTGCAGCGCTGCAGCGCGGCGAAAGTGGCCTTCACCATGTTATGCGGATTGGCGGAACCCAGACATTTGGCAACGACGTCGCCCATGCCCAGCGTTTCAAACACGGCGCGCATCGGGCCGCCGGCAATGATGCCGGTACCAGCCGGCGCCGCGCGCAACACAACGCGGCCTGCACCGAATTCGCCGACCACATCATGATGCAGCGTGCGGCCTTCACGCATCGGCACACGGATCATCGTGCGCTTGGCGCGTTCAGTCGCCTTGCGGATCGCTTCCGGCACTTCGCGCGCCTTGCCAGCGCCCCAGCCAACGCGGCCCTTTTCGTCACCCACAACAACCAGTGCCGCGAAGCTAAACCGACGACCACCCTTTACCACCTTCGCCACGCGATTGATGGTAACCAGCTTGTCCTTCAGCTCATCGCCTTCCTGGCGTTCCGTGCGCTGTTCCCGATCACGATCACGGCCACCGCGACGACGACGTTCACCGCCTTCACCGCCTTCGCCACCGCCCCTTGGTTCACGTGCCATCTTGTTCAATCCTTCAGAACGACAGCCCGCCCTCGCGGGCGCCGTCCGCGAGCGCCTTGACGCGCCCGTGATAAAGATAAGGTCCGCGATCGAAGACCACCGCTGTCACACCCGCCGCCATGGCACGTTCGGCAATCAACTTGCCAACCGCCGTAGCCGCTTCGGTATCAGCGCCAGTCTTCAAGGCTTCACGCATGGTCTTTTCAAGCGAAGACGCAGCAGCGACCGTGCGGCCCTGAGCATCATCAATGACCTGCGCATAGATATGCTTGCCGGAGCGGAAGATGGACAGGCGCGGCCGCCCACCAGACTTCATCCGAATCTGATAACGGAGCCGACGCTTGCGCCGCTCCTGAAGATCGAGCTTGCTGGCCATTACTTCTTCTTCCCCTCCTTCCGGAGGATCTGCTCATTCTCGTATTTGACGCCCTTGCCCTTGTAAGGCTCCGGCCCGCGATAGGCACGGATTTCGGCGGCAACTTGGCCCACCTGGCGCTTGTCAGATCCTTCGACCTTGATCGCCGTCGGGCGTTCGCAGGTGATCTTGATGCCAGACGGGATCGGGTAGCGGATTTCGTGGCTATAGCCGAGGCTCAGCACAAGATCCTTGCCCTGCACCGCAGCGCGATAACCAGTGCCGTTGATTTCCATGGACTTCACGAAGCCCGTGGAAACACCCGTCACCATGCTGTTGATCAGGCTGCGCGTGGTACCCCACATGGTGCGCGACCGGCGATCTTCACGGCGCGGCTTCACCGCCACCTGCTGAGCGCTGATTTCGATATCAACATCATCCGTCAGGTCAAGCTTCAATTCGCCAAGCTTGCCCTTGGCGACCAGCGTGCGGCCCGAAAGCGCAAGCTGCACGCCCGCAGGCACCGGTACTGGATATTTTCCGACGCGAGACATTGCCAAACCCTCCGTCAGAATACGCGACAGAGAACCTCGCCGCCAACATTGGCAGCGCGGGCCTCATTTTCGCTCATCACGCCACGCGGCGTGGAAAGGATGGACATGCCAAGGCCATTATAGAACTTGGGCAGCTCAGCGATCTTCGAATAGACGCGACGGCCGGGCTTCGACACACGCGTAATTTCCCGAATGGCGGGTTCGCCTTCGGAATATTTCAATTCGATATCTATGAACTTCACGCCAGGGCGGAGTTCTTCGGTGCGCCAGGCGCGAATGAAACCTTCGCGCTTCAGCACTTCCAGCACATTCTCACGCAGCTTGGACGCAGGTGCCTTGCACCGGGTTTGACGCGAGGATTGCGCATTGCGGATGCGGGTGAGCAGATCGCCCAGCGGATCGGACATTGACATGCCGGGCTTCCTTACCAGCTTGCCTTCACGACGCCCGGAAGCTGACCCTGATTGGCCAGTTCACGAAACGCGTTACGGCAGAGCTTGAACTTGCGATAATTGCCCCGCGGCCGCCCCGTAAGCTCACAACGAAGACGAACGCGATTCTTGGCGCCATTGCGGGGCAATTGCGCAAGTTTCAGCGTCGCTTCAAAGCGATCTTCCATTGGCAGCTCGCGATTCATCACCGCAGCCTTCAACGCAGCGCGCTTGGCGGAATGCAGCTTGGAAAGCCGCTCCCGGCGCTTGTTCTTTTCAACAGACGATGTCTTAGCCATACGTCATAACCCTCCGGAACCTGCCGGGCTAACCCGGCGGTTTTCCAAAAAACTCAATTCTGGAAAGGAAGCTGGAACGCCTTAAGCAGCGCCTTGGCTTCCTTGTCGGTCTTCGCCGTCGTGACGAAAACAATGTCCATGCCGCGAACCGTATCCACCTTGTCATAAATGATTTCGGGGAACACGATCTGCTCCTTCAAGCCAAGGGCATAATTGCCCCGACCGTCGAAGCCGCGATTGCCGGGAATGCCACGAAAATCGCGCACGCGCGGCAGCGCAATCGTCACAAGCCGATCAAGGAATTCATACATGCGTTCCTTGCGCAGCGTAACCTTGCAGCCAATCGCCTGGCCTTCGCGGATCTTGAAGCCCGCGATCGCCTTCTTTGCCTTGGTCCTTACCGGCCTCTGACCCGAGATCAGGGTCAGGTCGCCCACCGCGGCATCGAGCTTCTTCTGGTCGCCAGCGGCTTCGCCGACACCCATATTGATCACGATCTTCTCAAGCTTCGGCACTTCCATTGGATTGGTGTAGCCGAATTCCTCGGTCAACTGCTTGCGCACCACGGAATCGTAATGCTGGCGCAGCCGGGGCTGTTCCTTCACATCGCTCATGCGTCAAGCACCTCGCCGGAGGAACGCGCCACCCGGACCTTTTTGCCATCTTCCAACACCTTGAAGCCAACGCGGGTCGGCTTGCCGGATTTGGGGTCAATCATCGCCAGATTCGAGAGATGAATCGGCGCTTCCTTTTCAGTGATGCCGCCTGGATTACCAATGCCAGTCGCCTTCTGGTGACGCTTCACCAAATTGACGCCCTGCACCAGCGCACGATCTTCGGCCGGCATCACGCGAATGACTTCGCCCTGCCGGCCCTTGTCACGCCCGGACAGGATCTGGACGCGATCGCCCTTCTTGATCTTCTGAGCCATGGCTTACAACACCTCCGGCGCCAGAGAGATGATCTTCATGAACTTCTTCGCGCGAAGTTCACGCACCACCGGGCCAAAGATACGCGTGCCGATCGGCTCATTCTGCTTGTTGATCAGCACGGCCGCATTGCGGTCGAAGCGGATCACAGAACCATCATTGCGGCGCACCGGGAAGGAAGTCCGCACGATCACCGCGCGCTCAACCGTACCCTTCTTCACCTTGCCGCGCGGGATCGCTTCCTTGATGGAAACGACAATCACATCGCCCACACCAGCGGTCTTGCGCTTGGATCCGCCAAGCACCTTGATGCATTGCACGCGACGCGCACCGGAATTGTCAGCGACTTCCAGGTTGCTTTCCACTTGAATCATGGATCAGCCCCCCGCCGCCGGCGCCACGGCTTCGCCGTTGCGCGCCACTACCGTCCAAACCTTGCGCTTGGAAATCGGCGGGCATTCTTCGATCTGCACCACGTCACCTTCCTTGCACAGGTTGGTATCGTCATGCGCCGCGTATTTCTTCGATTTGCGGATGAATTTCTTATAGAGCGGATGCATCACGCGACGTTCGACCAAGACCGTAATGGTCTTGTCCATCTTGTCGCTGACGACCCGCCCGGTGAGGACGCGCTTCGGCATCGCCGTCGGTCTCCTCTCAGGCTTTGGTTGCGGTGGCGCGGCTGCGCTCACCGATGATGGTTTTCACCCGCGCAATGTCCCGACGGACCTGGCGGATACGGCTGAGAGCTTCAAGCTGCCCGGTTGCGCGTTGGAAACGCAGATTGAACTGCTCCTTGCGCAAATCAAGCAACATTGTGTTCAGCTCATCCGCCGATTTGGCGCGAACATCGCCGATCTTGGTCATGGCCATGATCAAGCCTCCAGACCCAGACGGGTCACGAACTTCGTCTTGATTGGCAGCTTGGCCGCACCGAGGCTAAGCGCTTCACGCGCCAGCTCGTTGCTCACGCCGTCAATCTCGAACATGATGCGGCCGGGCTTTACCCGGGCCACCCAATATTCCGGAGCACCCTTACCGGAGCCCATGCGCACTTCGGCAGGCTTGGTCGAAACCGGCACATCCGGAAAAATGCGGATCCACACACGGCCCTGGCGCTTCATGGCACGGGTGATCGCGCGGCGCGCCGCTTCGATCTGCCGCGCAGTCACGCGCTCAGGCTCCAGCGCCTTCAGGCCGAAACCGCCGAAGGACAAGGAAAAGCCACCCTTGGCCAAGCCATGGATGCGGCCCTTATGGGCCTTGCGGAATTTAGTGCGCTTAGGTTGCAGCATTGTCCTATACCCTTAGCGCTGCGGCGCCTGTTCGGCAGCGCGTTTGTCTTGCGCCATCGGATCATGCCCCATGATCTCACCCTTGAAGACCCAAACCTTCACACCGCAGGTGCCATAGGTGGTCTTCGCCGTTGCCGTACCGTAGTCAATATCGGCACGCAGCGTATGCAAAGGCACGCGCCCTTCGCGATACCATTCCATGCGGGCGATTTCAGCGCCGCCCAGGCGGCCGGAGCAATTGATCCGAATGCCCAGTGCGCCAAGACGCATCGCGGATTGCACCGCACGCTTCATGGCGCGACGGAAAGCAACGCGACGTTCAAGCTGCTGCGCAATGCTCTCAGCGACCAGCACGGCGTCGATTTCCGGCTTGCGGATTTCCACGATGTTGAGCGCCACTTCGGCACCCGCCATCTTCTGCAAATCCTTACGCAGCACTTCGATATCCGCGCCCTTCTTGCCGATGACAACGCCGGGGCGCGCAGCATGGATCGTCACGCGCGGCTTCTTCGCCGGGCGTTCAATCACCACACGGCTCACGCCTGCGCCCTTCAGGCGCTCACGCAGCTTTTCACGCAGTTTGAAATCTTCATGCAGCATCTTGGAATAATCGGCAGCGGCGAACCAGCGACTATCCCAAGTGCGATTAATGCCAAGCCGAAGCCCGACGGGATTAACTTTCTGGCCCATACTACGCGGCCTCCTGAGCTTCAGCGGCTTCCGCCACAACCTGTTCGGCCACGACGATTTTCAGATGGCTAAACCACTTTTCGATGGTGGATGACTTGCCACGGCCACGCGCATGGAAGCGCTTCATCACCGAAGCGCGCCCCACTTCAGCGCGGGACACCACCAGGCGATCCACATCCAGGCTGTGGTTGTTTTCAGCATTCGCAATCGCGCTTTCCAGCGTTTTCTTTACCGTGCCGGCGATGCGGCGCTTGGAGAAGGTCAACTGCGCCACCGCATCCTGCGCCTTCTTGCCGCGGATCATCGCGGCAACCAGGTTCAGCTTGCGTGGGCTCACGCGGATATTGAAGGTGACAGCCTGGGCTTCGCTATCAGCCAGGCCGCGCGGGTGTTTCGGCTTGCTCATTGGACTCAGCCCCGCTTCGTCTTCTTATCCGCCGCGTGACCCGTGAAGGTACGCGTCGGAGAGAATTCACCGAATTTATGGCCGACCATGTTTTCAGTGACCTGTACCGGCAGAAACTTCTTGCCGTTATAGACACCGAAAGTGAGGCCGACGAATTGCGGCAGGATCGTGCTGCGGCGCGACCAGATCTTGATGATCTCATTGCGCGTTGAAGCACGGGCGGCTTCCGCCTTGTTCAGCAGGTAACCGTCAACAAACGGACCTTTCCATACGCTGCGCGGCATCGCGATCAGCCCTTCGTCGCGTTGCGGCGACGGACAATAAATCCATCGGACCGCTTGTTGTTGCGCGTCTTCGCGCCCTTGGTCGGCTTGCCCCACGGCGTCACCGGATGGCGACCACCAGAGGTACGGCCTTCACCACCACCATGCGGGTGGTCAACCGGGTTCATGGTCACGCCGCGGTTATGCGGCTTGCGGCCGAGCCAGCGATTGCGCCCCGCCTTGCCGAGTTCCTGGTTGCTATTGTCCGGGTTGGAAACCGCACCGATGGACGCCATGCATTCCGCACGGATCAGACGGAGTTCACCAGACACCAGCTTCACCTGCGCATAGCCGGCATCCTTGCCGACCAGCTGCGCAAAGGTCCCGGCAGAGCGCGCGATCTTGCCGCCCGCACCTGGCTTCATTTCGATATTGTGGATGATGGTGCCCACCGGAATGGCCGCCATCGGCATCGCATTGCCCGGCTTGATGTCCGCGCGTTCGGCAGACACCACCGTATCACCCACCTTCAGGCGCTGCGGCGCGATGATATAGGCAAGCTCCCCATCCTCATACTTCAGCAGCGCGATGAAGGCCGTGCGGTTCGGGTCATATTCCAACCGCTCAACCGTCGCGGGCACACCGAATTTGTCACGGCGCTTGAAATCCACGATGCGATAGGACTGCTTATGTCCACCGCCGCGGAAGCGCGATGTGATGCGCCCGTGATTATTGCGGCCACCCGAATGAGACTTGCCTTCGGTAAGCCCTTTGACTGGCTTGCCCTTCCACAATTCGGAACGGTCAATCAGAATCGTGCCACGCAACGAAGGCGTGATCGGATTGAAACTCTTGAGCGCCATGGCTTAAGCGAGCCCCGTCGTGAGATCAATGCTTTGGCCTTCAGCAAGCCGCACCATTGCCTTCTTCCAATCAGACCGCTGGCCGGGACGGCCGCGGAAACGCTTGGTCTTGCCCTTCACCACAATGGTGTTCACGGCAAGCACCTTGACCCCGAACAGGCCTTCAACCGCCGCCTTGATTTCAGGCTTGGTCGCATCGCCCGCCACCTTGAAGGTGATCTGGCCACGTTCGCTATTCAGGGTCGCCTTTTCGGTCACCAGCGGGGAAAGGATGGTCTGATACATCCTTTCCTTACCGATTACCGGCTTCTTCGGCTTCGCGGCGTTCTCGCTCATGCCAGCCGCTCCTTCAGGGCTTCCACGCCGGCGCGCGTCACCGCGAGCACTTCGTGGTTCAGAATGTCATAGACATTGGCGCCGATGGTCGGCAGCACCTGCACCTTGGGAAGGTTGCGTATGCAGCGGGCGAAATTCTCATCCGTCGCGGCATCCACCACCAGCACGCTTTTCCAACCCAACGCCTTCACCTTGGCGGCGATAGCGCTGGTCTTCGCATCAGCGGCCAGCACAGCATTTTCAAGGACAATCAACTTGCCCTCGGCGGCCTTCTGGCTCAGCGCGCTAATCAGCCCAAGCCGGCGCACCTTCTTGTTCAGGCTATAGCCATGGTCACGCACAACCGGCCCGTGCACAACGCCACCCTTGCGGAATTGCGGCGAACGCAAGGAACCCTGGCGCGCATTGCCAGTGCCCTTCTGACGGTAGGGCTTCTTGGTCGTACCAGAAACTTCGCCCATGCCCTTGGCTTTGTGGGTGCCGGCACGGCGCTTGGCCAATTGCCAATGAATCACACGCGCCATGATGTCAGCGCGCGGCGTTGCGCCAAACAGCGCTTCCGGCAATTCGATCTCACCAGCCTGGGTGTTCTCGAGGGTGATGACAGGGGTTTGCATCTTCGCCTCGTTCACGCGATGGCCGCTGGGAAGGGCGCGTCAGCATGGCGCGCGCGCTTCACCGCGTCGCGCACCAGCACATAGCCACCCTTGGAACCCGGCACGGCGCCTTTGATCAACAGCAGGCCCTTTTCGGCATCAACGCCCGCGACTTCCAAATTCTGGGTGGTCACGCGCTCAACACCAAGGTGCCCCGCCATCTTCTTGTTCTTGAAGGTCTTACCCGGATCCTGACGGTTACCGGTAGAACCATGCGAGCGGTGGCTGACGGAAACCCCGTGCGAGGCTTCAAGCCCCGAGAAGTTCCAGCGCTTCATCGCACCCGCAAAGCCTTTACCAACCGTCACACCAGTCACATCCACTTTCTGCCCGGCAACGAAATGCGCGGAAGACAGCACGGCACCAGGCTCCAACATGGCGTCAGACGCCACGCGGAATTCCACCACCTTACGTGGCGCTTCCAAGGCAGCCTTCGCGAAATGCCCCTTATTCGCCTTGGAGACGTTCTTGGGCTTCGCAACGCCGATGCCAAGCTGAACGGCTTCATAGCCATCCTTCTCAGCACTGCGCTTTGCCACCACGCGTACATTGTCAACATGCAACAGCGTGACCGGGATGGTCGAGCCATCCTCATTAAACAGCCGGGACATGCCCAGCTTTTTGGCGATAAGGCCAGTGCGGCCATTTTTCGCGGCCATGATGGTAAACTCCCCCGGCCCTTCAGATCTTGATTTCGACATCCACGCCAGCGGCGAGGTCGAGCTTCATCAGCGCGTCCACCGTCTGCGGCGTGGGATCAACGATATCAAGAAGACGGCGATGCGTACGGATTTCGAATTGCTCGCGGCTTTTCTTGTCGACATGCGGAGAGCGGTTCACGGTGAAACGCTCAATATGCGTCGGCAGCGGAATCGGGCCCCGCACGCGCGCACCTGTCCGCTTCGCGGTATTCACGATTTCCCGCGTGCTGCCATCCAGCACGCGGTGATCGAACGCCTTGAGGCGGATGCGGATATTTTGGCTATCCATGATGTGGGACCCGGTATCCTGTTCTTACGCCGTGATCTTGGCGACAACGCCGGCGCCGACGGTGCGGCCACCTTCGCGAATGGCGAAGCGCAAGCCTTCATCCATCGCGATCGGCGCAATCAATTCCACATCCATCGACACATTGTCACCCGGCATCACCATCTCCACGCCTTCCGGCAGCGACACAACGCCAGTTACATCCGTCGTACGGAAATAGAACTGCGGACGATAATTGGTGAAGAACGGCGTGTGACGGCCACCTTCTTCCTTCGTCAGCACATAGGCTTCCGCCTTGAACTTCGTGTGCGGCGTGATCGAACCGGGTGCCGCCAACACCTGGCCACGTTCCACATCTTCACGCTTCGTGCCGCGCAGCAGCGCGCCGATATTGTCGCCCGCCTGGCCCTGATCCAGCAGCTTGCGGAACATTTCAACGCCGGTCACCGTCGTCTTCACCGTGTCCTTCAGACCAAT
>JADCGA010000020.1 GCA_020249265.1 Roseomonas sp. | reverse complement strand
TCAATAACAGACGCTTGTTGGCACCAATCGGCTATATCCCGCCCGCGGAAGCCGAAGAACGCTACTATGCCTCACTGGATCAACCAGCCATGGCAGCATAACTTAAGCAAAACAGCCTCCGGCAAACCCGGGGCGGTTCAGAGTGACGTTGAGTCGGAGTCCGCAATGCCCTTGAAATCCGAGAGAGCTCGCCGAGCCTCTGCCTCAATCAAGCCAGCATTTGCGATTGCAGATTAGGAGAATTTTTCGTTATGATGATGAATAGATTTATCCGAAGTTGCATGTTTTGTTTTAATGACGGTTGTATCAAATGAAGTGGATAGCCACGGATAACATATACGCGGAGACATGGCGCGAGCTGTTCGAATACACGAATATCGACCTAGTTTGTAGGAATTTGGAATCGAAGCACGGTTCGCCTCTGTCAAAGAACGAAAGAGAGAACCGTCGCAAGCAGGCGCAACAGGCACGCGTCTGCGTGCTCCAAGCGAAAGAATACATGGAGGCAGCGCGGGCGTCTTCGATATTTACAAGCCCAAATCACACATATTATAGTATTGCGTCGTTAGCGTCGCTTCTGATGCTCATACTTGGGGATGGAACGAAGTCCCTTGATTACTTGCGAAAAGATAAAAAAAATCGGAGCCATGGACTGGACTTCCTAACAGACTGTAGCTTAACTGACGCGGCGGCCAACGTTAATTTATTACGGTCCAGCTCAGCCGGGATTTTGGAGAACGGACATTTCGGAAATTGGTACAAAATTCTTCCAAAGCGTGATTGGCATTACGCCCTTAACCATGAGCGGATCGGCGAAAAAAGAAAGCGGTCCATGAAAATTGTTGGGGGAAGTTCACTCGCGGAGTTTAGTTCTATTTCTGGACGACGGTGGAGTTTACTCGATTTGCTAGCGTTATTTCCTGATCTAGACTTAGACCTTCAGAAATGCGGAGTTCGCAAGATTAGGTCACGTTCAAATCTAGAGGTTTTCGAAGATGGAGTGAAAACGCGATTCTCTTGGGGTTTCAGCGGGTGCGAAAACGATCAGGACCTTAGAATGATTTTAGATAGATTTGTGCTTGACGAAAATTTCAAAGACCGTATCCGATTTGATCTCGTATCAGACGGATCGGCTGGTTTAGTCCATGTTGAGTCTACCAATACTGACCGAGTTACGTTTCACTGGCCCGACGTTCGTGAGACGCTAGACCATTCGATGATTTCGTATGCAGACCCCATAGAGATGTTCGAAATCGTTGATCTTTATCTGGTTGCCTATCAGTTGAGTATGCTGTCGAGGTACTTCCCGGATTTATGGGTAAGGTGTATCGAATCTCAGTGTCTGGCCGCGAAACTCATCTCACGTGCAACTGAGATTATTGGGCGAAAATTTCCAATTTTGTGTCTCTCACTTCTCAACGGCGAGAAGACCGTTATTTCCACTTATCGTGCGCCTTGGCTGACCCAGTAGATAAATTCGTCGCAGGTCTGCATGAGTTTTGTTTGTGTTTTGTCTTGGCCTGTCCTGGATAGGAGTAATGCCGACTTTTCGCCTAGCATCCTCCAAAACCATCAAGCGCTCATCATGGCTTAATGAGAACACACTTGGTGGAAAGGGATACTGCTGCAAGGAGCGCTGCCGCATCCTGACCGGCGGCATAGGCGCGCCGGCCTCGCAGCAGGCGATGGGTGGGTGGGGTTTCGCGCTTCATTGCGCTATTCTGCCGCAAAGTAGCAGGCCAGCGCCATGATCCGTTTCTTTCTTCTCCTCTCCCTCCTCCTCGCCCCCCTCCCGGCCGCCGCCCAGCCCGCGCAGCGCCACATGGTCGCGGCTGGCCATCCGCTGGCCGTTGAAGCGGGGCTTGGCGTGCTGCGCGAAGGCGGCGGCGCTTTGGATGCCGCAGTGGCCGTGCAGGCGGTGCTTACCCTCGTGGAACCGCAATCCTCCGGCATTGGCGGCGGCGCCTTCATCATGTTTCGCCGCGCAGCCGATGGCGGCATGGAAGCCTGGGATGGGCGGGAAACCGCCCCCGCCGCCGCAACGCCTGCGCTATTCCTGCGCGATGGCCGGCCCATGCCCTTCCTGGAAGCCATGGCCGGTGGGCGCGCGGTTGGCGTGCCGGGTGTATTGCCCGTGCTGGAAGCGGCGCATCGCGCCCATGGCAAGCTGCCCTGGGCGCGGCTGTTTGAACCCGCCATTCGGCTCGCTGAAGAAGGTTTTCCCGTCAGCGCCAGGCTTTCGCGCCAAGTCGCCGCTGATACGCTGTTACTCAAGCGGGATCCGGCCTCTGCCGCCTATTTCTTCACCCCGGATAGCCAAGCGCTGCCGCCGGGCCATCGGCTGCGCAACCCGGCCTTGGCTGAAACGCTGCGCGCGGTCGCGCGCGATGGCGCGGCGGCGCTGCAAAGCGGCCCGATTGCGGAGGATATCATCGCCGCCATCCGCAACCACCCGACCAACCCGGGCGTCATGGCGCTGGAAGATTTGGCGCGCTACCAGCCAAGGCAGCGCAGCGCCATTTGTACGCCCTATCGCAGCTTTCGGGTCTGCGGCTTCCCGCCGCCTTCTTCGGGCGGCGTGGCGGTGGCGCAAATCCTTGGCCTGCTTGAACATTTCGATATGCCACGGCTAGACCCACGCGGGCTGGACGCGGCGCATCTGCTTGGGGAGGCCGGGCGCTTAGCCTTTGCTGACCGCAACCTGTACCTCGCGGATGCAGATTTCGTGCACGTGCCGGTGCGCGGCCTGACGGATCGCGCCTATCTGACCACACGCGCGCAATTGATGGATCGGGACCGCGCCATGCAGAATGTCAGGGCGGGCAATCCTTCCTGGCGGGAGACATCCTCAGCCCCGCAAACCCAGGAATATGAAGCGGGCACCAGCCACATCGCCATTGTGGATGGCGCGGGCAATGCGCTTTCCATGACCACAACCATTGAAGCGATTTTCGGCGCAAGGCTGATGGTGCGGGGCTTTTTGCTGAATAACCAACTGACCGATTTCAGCTTCGCGCCGGAAGCCAATGGCCGGCCCATCGCCAATCGGGTGGAGGCCGGCAAAAGGCCGCGGTCATCCATGGCGCCTTCCATTGTGCTGGATGCCTCGGGCGCGCTGCATGCCGTGGTGGGTTCCCCAGGTGGGCCGCGCATTATTGGCTATGTCGCGAAGACGCTGGTTGCGCTGCTTGATTGGGGACTTTCGCCGGAAGAAGCCCTGGCGCTGCCCCATATCGGCACCATGGGCGGGCCGGTGGAATTGGAACAAGGCGCGCCCGCCGCCGCCCTGGCCGCAGCGTTGCGTGGGCGGGGGCATGAGGCAACAATCCGGGAGATGATTTCCGGCCTGCAAGTGATCCGCGTGACGAATGGTGGGCTGATCGGCGCTTCCGACCCAAGGCGAGAGGGGGTGGCACGTGGCGATTAACCGGGTTTACGCGCCAGCACTTTGATGCGTGTTATAAGGCGAAACGCAGCGTTCCTTTTGGGGTGTTCATGATCAAGAAAGCGGTGATTCTGGCTGGCGGACGCGGCACCAGGCTTGGCGCCGAAACCCAGCTTCGCCCGAAGCCCATGGTGGATATCGGCGGGCGGCCCATCCTGTGGCACATCATGAAAAGCTACGCGGCGCATGGTATCAAGGATTTCGTGATTTGCCTTGGCTACAAGGGCCAGCAGATCAAGGAATACTTCCTGAACTACCGCGCCCATTCTTCGGATTTGACGCTGGATTTGGCGACCGGCACCGCAACCTGGCTAACCCCGCCCGCCGAGGATTGGCGCGTGACGCTGGTGGACACCGGTGAGGATACGCAAACCGGCGGCAGGCTTGGCCGCGTGGCGCAGCATCTGCGCGGCGAGGAAGGCTTTTGCCTGACCTACGGTGACGGCGTTTCGGATGTGGATATATCTGCGCTAATCGCCTTCCATCGCGCCCATGGCCGCGATGCCACCGTGACTGCCGTAGTGCCGCCCGGGCGCTTTGGTGCTTTGGAACGCGTCGGCGATAGCGTGCGCGCCTTTACCGAAAAGCCGCCCGGCGATGGTGCCACCATCAATGGCGGGTTTTTTGTGCTGTCACCCCTCGTGCTGGACCGGATTGATGGCGATGATTGCGTCTGGGAACAGGCGCCTTTGCGGGGCCTAGCGGCGGATGATCAGCTTCGCGCCTTTGACCATCGCGGCTTTTGGCACCCCATGGATACGCCGCGCGATCGCGATGTGTTGGAAGGGCTTTGGCAAAGCGGCGCTGCGCCCTGGAAGAAGTGGTGATGCGCCAGCCCGCTTCTCATTTCTGGCGCGGCAAGCGCGTGTTGCTGACAGGGCATACCGGCTTCAAGGGCGCTTGGCTGGCGCTGCTGCTGGAACGGCTCGGCGCTGAGGTCACGGGCTTTGCGCTGGCGCCGGAAGCAGGGCCCTCTGCCTTTGTTGCTTTGCGCCCCGCGATCACGTCATGCATCGGGGATTTGCGCGATGCGGCGGCGGTGCAAGCAGCCGTGCAGGCGGCGCGGCCTGAGATTGTCCTGCATCTTGCAGCCCAGGCGCTGGTCGGGCGCGGCTATCGGGACCCGGAAGGCACTTTCGCCAGCAATGTCACCGGCACCATCAACCTGATGCAGTCCTTGCGCGGCGCGGGGGCCAAGGCCGCGCTGATGATCACCAGCGACAAGGTCTATCGCAACGACAATCAGGGCCGCGCCTTTCGCGAGGATGATCCGCTTGGCGGGCATGATCCTTACAGCGCTTCCAAGGCCGCTTGCGAAATCGCGGTTGCTTCCTGGCGCGCGAGTTTCGGTGCTGAAATTTGTGCCATCGCTACAGCACGCGCCGGCAATGTAATTGGCGGTGGTGATTTTGGCGCCGAACGCCTGATCCCTGATCTGGTGCGCGCGCGCATGGTGAATGAGGCGCTGATCATCCGCCGCCCCGATGCCACGCGCCCCTTCCAGCATGTGCTGGATGTGCTGCGCGGCTATCTGCTGCATGCGGAGGCGCTGTGGCATGGCGCCGCACCGCCGGCGCTCAATTTCGGCCCGCGGGATGCGGAGATCTCGGTCAGGCGCGTACTGGAACTTTACGGCATGGCCGCCGGCGCGCCGATTGCGTGGGAAGCCGCGCCCGCGCCACCGATGGAAGAAGCGCAACGCCTGGCTTTGGACAGTAGCCTTGCCATGCAAAGCCTTGGCTGGGCGCCGCGTCATGATGCCGCCAGCGCCATTGCCGCCACCGCGCGCTGGTATGAAGCCTGGCGCAGCGGCGCCGATGGCCGCGCCCTGGCGCTGGCCCTTGCTGAAATTGAGGAGGCACTTGCACCATGAACGCGCAGGCAGCATGCCGTCCCAACACCGCCTGCCGCGCCTGCGGTGGCGCGATCAGCGCCATGTTCTGCGATCTGGGCGCGACACCTCTTGCCAATGATTACCCTCTGCCCGGGTCCGCACCTTTGCCACGCTACCCTCTGGCCGCCGTGGTCTGCGGAACCTGCCGCATGGTGCAATTGGATCATGTGGTGGAAGCTGAGGCGATTTTTACCGATTACGCCTATTTCTCATCTTTTTCGGAAAGCTGGCTTGATCACGCCGCGCGTTATGCGGCGGCGATGCGCGATAGGCTTTCGCTTGGCGCGCAAAGCTTCGTGGTCGAAATAGCGAGCAATGATGGCTATCTGCTGCGCAATTTCGTGGCTGCCGGCATCCCATGTCTTGGCGTGGAGCCAGCCGCGAATGTCGCGGCCAGTGCGGTTGCCGCCGGCGTGCCGACGGAAGTGCGCTTCTTTGGCCGTGCGGCTGCTGCGGATATCGTGGCCAAGCGCGGTCATGCGGATTTGGTGATCGCCAATAATGTGCTGGCGCATGTGCCGGATGTGGTGGATTTCGCGGCAGGGCTTGCGCATCTCGCGGGGCCGCGTGGCGTGGTCACCATTGAAGCGCCACATCTGCTGTCCTTCGTGGATGGCGTGCAATTCGATACGATTTATCACGAACACTACGCCTATTGGTCGCTTTACGCCGTTGAACGCCTGCTCGCCGCGCAGGGCTTGCGCGTGTTTGATGTGGAGAAGCTTTCGACGCATGGCGGCAGTCTGCGTTACTTCGCGACCGCCGATGCAACGCGCGTGGATATGCCGGGGGTGATTGCGATGCGCGCCGAAGAAGGTGCGCGCGGCATAGCGGATGATGCCTTCTACCAGGGCTTCAATACGCGGGTTGCGGCGGTGCTTTCCGCCTTCAAGGACTGGCTTGCGCAATGCCGCGCGGCTGGTATGCGGCTTGGCGCCTATGGTGCCGCGGCCAAGGGCAATACCTTCTTGAATGCCGCAGGCGTGACGGCGGCGGATTTCATCGCGGTTGCGGATCGAAACCCGGCCAAGCAGAACCGGCTGCTGCCGGGCAGCGCCATCCCCATTGTGTCACCGGAAGCGCTGCTCGCCATGGCGCCGGATGTGATCCTGATTCTGCCTTGGAATCTGGCCGATGAGATTTCAGGGCAGTTGCGCGCAGCAGGCTTCAAGGGACGCTTGGCGATAGCGCTGCCAGAACCGCGCTGGCTATAGGAATCAAGCCGCGTCGCGCCCTTCTTCCACCGCATGGCAGGCCACCATCGCATCCCCCGCCGGCTTTAATTCCGGCCGTTCCGCCTTGCAGCGCGGGCCTGCCAGCGGGCAGCGCGGATGGAATGCGCAGCCGTTGGGTGGGGTGATCGGGCTTGGCACTTCGCCGCCCACTGGAATGCGCACTCGCCCGGTCATGTCCAGATCCGGGATCGCTTCCATCAGCGCGCGCGTATAGGGGTGACGCGGACGGCTGAACAGGCTTTCGGCGGGCGCCAATTCCGCAATACGACCCAGATACATGACACCAATCTGGTCACTCACCTGCCGCACCACGGCCAAATTGTGGCTGATGAAAAGGTAAGTAAGCCCCAGGCGGGACTGCAATTCCTTCATCAAATTCAGGATTTGCGCCTGCACCGAAACATCAAGCGCCGAAGTCGGTTCATCGCACACCAGAAATTCCGGATTGGAAGAAAGCGCGCGCGCGATGGAAATGCGCTGGCGTTGCCCGCCGGAAAACTCATGCGGAAACTTATGGCCATCCAGCGGCGAAAGCCCCACCTGCGTCAGCAACTCCGCCACCCGCGCTTCCTGCGCGGCACGGTCCGGCAAAAGCCCAAAGGCGCGAATGGGTTCGGCAATGATGTCTCCCACCCGCCAGCGCGGATTGAGCGAGGCGTAAGGGTCCTGGAAGATCATTTGCATCCGCCGGCGTTGATCGGATGCGGCACGGGCTTCCGCCAAGTCTCGCCCATCAAACACCACCTGCCCCGCGCTTGGCCGGTAAAGCCCAACCGCCAACCGCGCCACGGTGGATTTGCCGCAGCCGGATTCCCCCACCAAGGACAGGGTGCGGCCCTTTGGCACGGCCAGGCTCACGCCATCCACGGCACGCAGCAGGCGCTTGCCTTCACCCGCAACCACGCGCTGCAAAAGGGGGCGGGAGACATCGAAATAACGCGCCGCATCGCGCAGTTCCAGCATGGGGGTATCAGCCATGGGTCTTGGCCTCCCCCGCGTAAAGCCAGCAGGCGGCTTGCGTGGCACCCGCCGGCAGCAAATCCGGCCTGTCTTCCCTGCAGCGCGCGAAGACCTTGGGGCAGCGCGGGTTATAGGCGCAGCCTTTGGGAATGGCGGAAAGCCGCGGCATGGCGCCATCAATCTGCGCGAGCCGTTCAACGCGCCGATCCAAAGGTGGGATGGAGCCCATCAGCCCGACCGTATAGGGGTGGCTTGCCTGCTTCACCACATTGCGCACGGGGCCGATTTCCGCGATGCGCCCGGCATACATCACCGCAACACGGTCCGCGGTTTCAGCAATGACGCCCATATCATGCGTCACCAGCATCATCGCCGTGCCCTTTTCGCGGGCGAGGGATTTCAGCAGCGCAATGATCTGCGCCTGGATGGAGACATCCAAGGCCGTGGTTGGTTCATCCGCCACAATCAGGCGCGGTTCGGCACATAAGGCAAGCGCAATCACCACACGCTGGCGCATGCCGCCTGAAAATTCATGTGGGTAGGAATCAATCCGCTGCGCCGCCGCCGGAATGCCCACCAGATCAAGCCAGCCAATGGCGCGCTTGCGCGCTTCGGCGGGCGTGATCGGCAAATGCGTGGTCATCGTCTCGGCCAATTGCCGGCCCACGGTATAGAGCGGGTTCAGCGTGGTCAGAGGGTCCTGGAAAATCGCGCCGATTTCCTTGCCGCGAATGCGGCGCATATCCTCATAGCGCAGATTGTCAATGCGCCTTCCATCAAGGAGGATTTCGCCGGCGGCAATGCGCCCGGGCGGTTCCAAAAGGCCGATGATCGCGGCCCCGGTCATGGATTTGCCGGCGCCTGATTCACCCACCACGCCCAGCACTTCTCCGGCGGAAATCGTGAAGGACACGTCATCAATCGCCACCAGCGTGCCGCGGCGCGTTGGGAATTCCACGCGCAAATGGCGCACTTCAAGCAAGGGGTTCTGGCCAGACATTAGCGGAGCTTCGGATTGAGGGCGTCGCGCAGCCAATCGCCCAGAAGATTAACGGAAAGCACCATGGCAATCAGCGTGACGCCGGGGAAGATCGTGATCCACCATTCGCCACTAAACAGGAAGTCATTGCCAATACGGATCAGCGTGCCGAGCGAGGGTTGGGTTGCCGGCACCCCAACACCCAGGAAGGAAAGCGTTGCCTCAGACAATATCGCCAGCCCCAGATTAAGCGTCGCAATCACCAAAACCGGCCCAAGCACATTGGGCAATACGTGGGAGAGCATGATGCGCGGCGGAGAAACACCAATCACGCGCGCCGCCTGCACATATTCCTTATTGCGTTCCACCATGGTCGAGCCACGCACGGTGCGGGCGAATTTCGGCCATTCGCTGATACCGATGGCGAAAATCACCACAAAAAGCGCGATCTGGTCATGTACTTCGCGCGGCAGGGCAGCGCGCACCACGCCATCAATCAGAAGTGCCACCAGGATGGAAGGAAAGGTCAGCTGCACATCGCAAATGCGCATCAACAACGCATCCAGCTTGCCGCCGAGATACCCCGCGAGCAGCCCCAGCGTAACCCCAAGCGTGGTTGCGAAAAGCGTCGCGGAAAGCCCCACCAGCAGCGAAACCCGCGCGCCATACATGATGGCGGAAAGCACATCGCGCCCCTGATCATCGGTGCCGAGCAGATAGGCACGCTCCCCTTCTTCGGTCCAGGCGGGCGGCTTGAAGGCATCCAGCAGATTGAGCGAGGCAAGGTCAAAGGGGTTATGCGGCGCAATCCAGGGCGCGAATAACGCACCCAATATGCAGATCAGCGCCACAATGGCCGAAAGCATGGTGATGGGGGACCGGGTGAAGGACCACCAGACATCGCTATCAAAAAACCGGCGGAGCGTATCGGTCATGATCAATGCGCCCCCTGCCCGCGCCCGATGCGGAGCCTGGGGTCCACCGCGTAATAAAGCAGGTCAACAATCAAATTGATGGAGACGAAAAGTGCTGAAATCAGCAGCAAATAGGCCGCCATGACCGGGATATCCGCCTGATTGACGGATTGGATAAACAGCAACCCCATGCCTGGCCATTGGAAGACTGTTTCGGTCACAATGGCAAAGGCGATGATCGCGCCCAATTGCAGCCCGACAATGGTGATCACCGGCACCAGCGTATTCTTCAGCGCATGTCCGAAATGTACCGCACGGTTCGGCAAGCCACGGGCGCGGGCGAATTTGATGTAATCGGTGCGCAGCACTTCCAGCATCTCGGCCCGCACCAGGCGCATGATGAGCGTCAACTGAAACAGCCCCAGCGTGATTGAAGGCAGGATCAAGGCCTTGATCCCGGTCCAGGTCAGGAAGCCCGTGGACCACCAGCCAAGCTTCACCGTATCGCCACGCCCGAAGGAAGGCAGCCAGCCCAGCCAGACGGCAAAAACCAGGATCAGCAAAATGCCGATCAAGAAGGTCGGCAGGGAAACGCCAACAAGGCTGAAGGTCAGAAAAAAGCGCGACAGCCAGGAATTGCGATAGAGCCCAGTATAGACCCCCATAGGCACACCAATCAGCAAGGCCACAATTGCCGCGGTCAGCGCAAGTTCCAAGGTGGCTGGCGCGCGTTCCGCGATAAGGTCCGAAACCGGGCGCGACAGGCGATAGGAAAGCCCGAATTCGCCCTGCACCGCATTGCCGATGAAGGTGCCGAACTGCACCCAGAAAGGTTGATCCAGCCCCAAATCCTTCACCAGCGCCTGACGCTGCGCCTCCGTGAAATCCTGCCCGAGCATAATCGCCACCGGATCGCCAACATAGGCGAACATGGCGAAGGAAATCAGCGCAACTGTCAGCATCACAGGCAGGGCCTGCAAGATGCGGGAGATGATGAAGGCGAACAAAAGGGGGTGCTCCAGTAAGCATTTTCAAGCCAAGTGGAATCACTTGGTGACTCGGAAAATGCGATCACACAAAATGTCGCATTTTCAAGCCAAGTGGAATTACTTGGCGACTCGGAAAATGCGACCAAAAAAATCTCCAAGCGCGGCGGGCACGTGACCCGCCGCGCCAGGGGGTCAGTTCATCCGCGCCCAGCGGAAATAGGGCTGGTTATTGGCCATATGCGGAATGGTCAGGGTGGACCGCATGGCCCAGGGGATCATCTGATGGTGCAGCGGGATATGCGGCACATCTTCACGATAAATCCTCAGCGCCTCACGGATCGCCTCATCGCGCTGCGCGCCGGATTGGGTCTTCATCCGCTCAATCAGCGCATCCATACGCGGGTTGGAATAGCGCCCATAATTCCAGATGCCATCACCCTGCGCGCCATTGCGGGTCGCGACCAGGGATTGGAAGGAATAAAGCGCATCCAAAGTCGGCACGCCCCAACCCAGCAGATAGATGGAAGTGTCATCGCGCTGGATCTTGGCAAAGAAGGGCGCCAAGGGCATGGCGTTCAACTTGGCGCGAATGCCAACCCGCGCCCACATGGCCACAATCGCCTGGCAAATCTGCTCATCATTGATGTAGCGATTATTCGGGCAATCCAGCGTGATTTCAAAGCCATTAGGGAATCCCGCTTCCGTAAGAAGCGCCCGCGCGCGCGCCGCATCATAAGGCAGGCGCACATCTTCTTCCTTCACATAGCCATTGACCTGCGAGGGAAAGAAGGTACCCGTCACCACGGATTGGCCGCGCATGGTGGTGCGATGGATCGCCTGGATATCAATCGCGTGATAAAGCGCCTGGCGCACGCGCAAATCCTTCATCGGATTGCGCCCCTTCACATCGGAATAGAGCAATTCATCGCGGAAGACATCCATCGCCAGGAAGATGGTGCGCACTTCCGGGCCTTCCAGCACGCGGATGTTTTGCGCCTGGCGCAGGCGGTTCAAATCCTGCAAGGGCGGGTCGAGCACGAAATCAACCTCACCCGAAAGCAGCGCGGCGATGCGCGTCGCGTCAGATGCGATCGGGCGGAAGATGATTTCCGTGACATTGGCCTCACGGCTGCTGTCCTCCTTCCAGCCCCACCAATCAGTGTTGCGGGTCATCACTGTGCGCACATCGGATTCACGCGCGGTCAGGCGGAAAGCGCCGGTGCCATTCGTGTTGCGGACCGTGTGCATTTCTTCGCGCTGGCGGGTGTTTTGCGGACGCGCTGCATTGTTCCTTTCGGACCAGCTCCGCGACATCATGAAGACGGAAGCGATCTTATTGGGCAGGATCGGGTCCGGCAGCTTGGTGATGATATCCACCACCAGCGGTTCCACCTGAACCGCACGTTCCACCGTATCCACGAAGATCCCATAATTGGAGGTCGGCGCCAAAGCGCGCGTCACGCTGAACACCACGTCATCGGCGGTGAAGGCCTCGCCCTCATGGAATTTCACGCCGTCGCGCAGCCAAAAGCGCCAGCGATTGGGCTCCTGCTGTTCCCAGCGGAGCGCCAGGCCCGGCGCCAGGCCCAATTCCTGGGTGCGGTTGATCAGCGGATCGTAGATCTGTTGCAGCACCATGGTAACGGTGCCGACATTCTGACTATGCGGGTCCAGCGTATTGGGGTCGCCCGAGGCAGCCCAGCGCACGGTTCGCGCATCGGCGCTCGCCCCGCCAAGCGCCAGCCCGCAGGCAAGCGCGGTCGCCCATAACAGCTTACGCATCCCAAACTCCCTTTTTTTGTTAAAGCCTAACTAACGCCTATAGGGGTGCCCGTCCCCGCCGGGAAGAGGTTTTATGGGGGAGATTTCCCCAGGCGCGAAACTGCTTTAGTTTCGATCTCAATCGTCCGAGAGAACCCGCCCATGCCGCGCTTCGCCGCCAATCTTTCCATGATGTTCAATGAAGCCCCCTTCCTGGACCGCTTCGCGCTGGCCGCCAAGGCCGGCTTCAAGGGGGTGGAATTCCTATTCCCCTATGACCACCCGGCGGCTGAAATCGCCCAGCGGCTCAAGGATAATGGCTTGCAGCAGGTTCTGTTCAATGCGCCGCCCGGTGATTGGGCCAAGGGGGAACGCGGCATGGCCTGCCACCCCGGCCGGGAACAGGAATTTCGCGACAGCATCATGCGCGCCCTGGATTATGCCGGGGCGCTTGGCTGCCCGCGCCTGCATGTCATGGCCGGCATCGTGCCGCCGGGCGTCGCGCAGGGCACGCTCACCGGCCTTTATGCCATCAACCTTGCCTGGGCGGCTGAGCGCGCCATGGCCCAAGGGGTGAAATGCTGCATTGAACCGATCAACCAGCGGGACATGCCGGGCTATGCGCTGACCGGCGTCGCCAATGCCATCCAGGTTATCGAGGCCGTGGGGCCGGAACGGCTCGGCCTGCAATTCGACCTGTATCACACCCAAATCACCGAAGGCGATTTGGTGCCCCGCGCCCGCGCGGCCCTGCCCTATATCGCCCATATGCAGGTGGCCGATACGCCTGGCCGGAATGAACCCGGCACAGGTGAGGTGAATTGGCCCTTTGTCTTCGCCCAATTGGATGAAATGGGCTATCGCGGCTGGGTTGGCTGCGAATACCGCCCCGCCGGCGAAACCCTCGCCGGGCTTTCCTGGTTCGCCCCCTATAAGGACTGAAACGCTATGAAAATCGCCTTTATCGGCCTTGGCATCATGGGCCGCCCCATGGCCGGGCACCTGAAAACTGCCGGCCACGCCATCACCGTGGTGGAACGCAAAAGCCTGACCGCCGAGGATCGCGCGGCCTTCGCCGTAGCACCGGATGCCAAGACCGCCGCCGCCGGGGCAGATGCCGTGATCATCATGGTGCCCGATACGCCTGATGTGGAAGCCGTGCTGTTCGGCGCGGGCGGCGTGGCTGAGGGCCTCAAGCCCGGCACGCTGGTGATTGACATGTCCTCCATCAGCCCAACCGCCACCAAGGATTTCGCGGCCAAAATCGCCGCCAAGGGGGGTGATTACCTGGATGCCCCGGTCTCGGGCGGGGAAGTCGGCGCCAAACAGGCGAGCCTCACCATCATGGTCGGTGGCTCGGAAGCCGCCTTTGGACGCGCCAAGCCGCTGTTCGAAGCCATGGGCAAGAATATCACCCTGGTGGGCGACACGGGCGCGGGGCAGACCTGCAAGGTGGCCAATCAGATCATCGTGGCGCTGACCATCGAAGCCGTGGCGGAAGCACTTACTTTCGCGTCCAAGGCCGGGGCTGACCCTGCCAAGGTGCGCCAAGCGATCACGGGCGGGCTCGCCACTTCCCGTATTCTGGAACTGCATGGGGAACGCATGATCAAGCGCACCTTTGCGCCCGGCTTCCGCATCCGCCTGCACCAGAAGGATTTGAACCTGGCCCTGCAAGCAGGCCGCGAATTGGGCGTGGCACTTCCCAATACTGCCTCCACCCAGCAGCTTTTCGCCGCCGTCGCCGCGGCGGGCGGCGCGGATCTGGACCATTCCGGACTGGTCAAGGCGCTGGAGACGCTGGCCGCGCATCCGGTGGCGCCTGACGCCTGAGGCGCAATCTTGGCTTGAAAGAAGGCTTCTCTGATCAGGTGAAGCCTTCTCATTTTTGACCGCCAGCGCCGAAAAAGCGCGCCGTAGTTTGATTTTTGGATTTTTCGCGCTTTACTGCTGTTTGTCTCTGGCCGCGCCAGGGCCAAAGCAAAGGCGCCATCCCCATGCGGTTCGACGAAATCGGCCAACAGCTTCGCACCTATCGCCTGGAATCGGGACTGAAGGCTGATGAGATCGCGGCCCGCCTCGGCATCTCCCGCGCTGCGCTCTATCGCTATGAAAAGGGCGAGGTCATCAAGCTTGATACCGTGCGGCGACTGGCGGAAATGTTGCAAGTCTCCCCCCTCGCGCTGCTCGGCATCGGGATCGATTACCTTTCCCGCAGCACCTCCTTCCTTGAGCGTCTTCGCCATATTGAGGAAGAAGCCGATAGCCAATTGCAGCTTGGCGGCGCGCTGTGTTTTCCCTTGGTGTCTGAAGGCTTTGACAGGCTTTTGCGCGGGCTGTGGCTGGAAACGGCCAGCCTGACACAAGACCCTGTCGTGGCGCGCGGCGTGACAGAACAAGCCCTGATGACAATAGCCCAGCGCAGATTGATTCGGGAGCAGCGCCGGATGAGCATCACCGTCATGCTTTCCGAAAAGACCATCAAGCGCATTCTGACAGAAGGCATTTGCGCTGGCCTGCCGCTTTCCGAACGCAGCCGCGCCGAAGCCCGCGCCGCTGCGGTGACCGAGGTTGAGAACCTCACCAGCCAGATTGAACAGGGCCCGCTTGGCGTCCAGATCGGGCTATTGCAAGAACCGGAACCTCATCATCAGGCGCTGATCTATCGCGGCAGGGACCGTGCCCATGTCATTGGCAATCCCTTCCCATCCGATGCGCATCCTGCCTGGAATCAGGGCGTGGTCAGCATCACCTCGGCCGATGATGCGGTGGCCATCCATCAACGTGTCGCGGAAGCCTGCTGGCGGCAGGCGCATAAGGGCATGGCCGCGGTGCAGAGGCTGCGCCTGCTCATGGCGGAAGCGGCAGCAGCCCAACGCTAGTGGTGCGATTCATGCTGAGCTTCCCAGTCCCCAAAATGCCCCGGCGCACCACTCGGCATATTTTTGGTGGGCCGGTTCCCGCTGCTATCGGGAACCGACGGCAGCGACCGGACCACTAGGGCTTGCCCTTCGGCGCCACAAAGTCTCCAGTACGCATCCGCCGGAAGCTGTGCCGGCTGAGCATGAGGAAACGCCATGGCCCGCGAGAATTGGGACAAAGAAATGCTGCGCTTCACCGAAATGATGGAGGCGCGCGCCGCGGCGCAGCCCCCGGTGAAGCTGGAATTGCCGCTTGATAACTCGCGGGAATTGAATGATGGCCTCAGCCTGCCGCTCGCCAAGGGGGGCGCGGTGATGGCGGAAAGTGAGGATCGCTGGTTGGCGCTGCGCGGGCGGCGGATTCTCTGCCGTTTTCATCGCCCGACGGCGGGCACCGGGCATTCCGTGCTGGTCTATCTGCATGGTGGCGGCTGGGTTTGGGGCAGCGTGGATACGCATGACCGGCTGATGCGCGAATATGCGGCCACATCAGGCTACGCCGTGATAGGCGTTGATTATGCGCTGAGCCCTGAGGCTATTTTCCCGCAAGCCCTGGAAGAATGCGCCGCCGTCACGCGCTGGGTTGCCAATCGGGGCACGGAATGGGGCTTGGATACCAGCCGCATTATCCTTGGCGGAGATTCGGCGGGTGGGAACCTCGCTGCTGGCACGGCGCTATTGCTGCGGGAAACCGATCCAAGCCTGAAACTACGCGGCCTGCTGATCAATTACGGTGTCATGGACAGCGCCATGAACACGCCAAGCTATGATGCTTTCGCCACAGGGCATTTCCTGACCCGGGAGAAGATGGATTTCTATTGGCGTTGCTATGCGCCCAAGGAGGCGGATCGCGTCACACCCTTCGCTTCCCCCATGCGCGCCGATCTGCGCGGCCTGCCGCCCGTGCTGGTGCATATCGCGGAGCTTGATGTTTTGGCCGATGAGAACAGGCTTTTCGCCGCAAAACTTCGCGCCGCTGGTGTGGCAGTGACGGAGGAAACCTTCCCCGGGACCATCCATGGCTTTCTGCGGGCACTAGGCCATGTGGCGGCGGCGGATCGTGCGGCGCGGCAGGGTGGTGAATGGCTGAAGGCGCGTTTTGCCTGAAATGAAAAAGGGAGAAACACCATGATTGATGAAGCAACCAAGCAGCGCATCCAAAGCCAAATGGGTGATCCGAAACTCGCTTCACATTACCTGAAACCGGATCACATGCCCTGGCAGGCAACAGAGTTTCCAGGGATTGAAATGAAGCTGCTCTGCCGGGATGAGGCGCGGGGCATGTCCACCATCCTGTTCCGCATGGCCCCCGGCGCCGAAGTGCCGCTGCATGAACATACGGATATTGAACAGACCTTTGTCATGGAAGGCTATCTGGAAGATGAGGAAGGGCGCTGCGGCCCCGGCGAATTCGTCTGGCGCCCGGCGGGCAATACGCATGTGGCGCGGGCACCGGAAGGCGCGCTGTTTCTTTCGATCTTCCTGAAGCCCAATCGCTTCGTGGAAAAGCAGCCGGGCTTCGCGCGGTAAACCCTTAAGGCGGGCGGCTTAGCTGCCCGCCAGCGCGCGCTTCGCCACTTCCGTCAAAAACTTCGAAGCTGTCGGCAATATCGCATCGTTGAAATCATAGCGCGCATTATGCAGATCGCGCCCTTCCTCGGTGGGGCCATTGCCGATCCACACGAAAGCGCCTGGTACTTCCTTCAGGAACCAAGCGAAATCCTCACCCGTCATGGCCGGGCGCATATCGCGGCGGGTTTCGGTGACGCTTGCCGCAGCCGCCGCGGCCAGATCGCGCTCCGCCGGAGAATTCGCCGTCACGCCAAGGCCAGGGCTGATGATCAGCGTGCCCTTCACGCCGCAGGTTGCCGCCACGCCATCCGTGATGCGCTGCAAGCCTTCCTTGATGGCATCGCCCGCTTCTTCATGAAGCCAGCGTATCGTGCCCCTTATGGCAACGCGGCGCGGCACCTGGTTCTGCGCCTCGCCGCCTTCAATCACCGTCAGGCTGACCACACCGCCCATCAGCGGGTCCACATTGCGCGCCACGATGGATTGCGCCGCCACAATCGCATGGCCTGCCGCGAGCAAGGGGTCGCGCGTGAGGTGCGGCAGCGCGGCATGGCCGGCGTGGCCATCGAAAATCAATTCAATGCGCGCCCCGGCAGCCATCACTGCGCGATCATGAATGGCGATGGTACCGGCGGCGAGGCCGGGCCAGTTATGCCAACCGAAAATCCGGTCCATCGGGAAGCGCGAGAACAGCCCATCGGCAATCATGGAAAGCGCCCCGCGCCCGCCTTCCTCCGCAGGCTGGAACACCAGATGAACCGTGCCGGTCCAGCCTTTATCCTCCAGCAGCAGCCGTGCCGCGCCCAAAAGCGCCGTTGTATGCCCATCATGCCCACAGGCATGCATCACGCCCGGGATGGTGGATTTCCAGGGCAGATCATCCGCCTGTTCCTGAATGGGCAGCGCATCCATATCGCCGCGCAGCCCAACCGAACGATTACCCCCGGCGCGGCGGATTGTTGCAACCACGCCATGGCCGCCGACATGCTCGGCAATCTCAGTGACCCCCATGTCGCGCAGCTTTTGCACCACAAAGGCCGCAGTCGGGCCTTCTTCCAGCGTTAGGCCGGGATGGGCGTGCAGGTGCCGCCGCCAGGAAGTTAGGGTAGCGTGAAATTCATCGGTCATGATTCGTCTTTCCTACCCTTCCCCGGCCAGGGCCGCCACCAACCATAGGTGGTTGCTCTGCTGGCTGTTTTGCACTTGCCTGGTCTTGGCCCATCAGGCTTTCGCCCAAGAACCACCGGGCATCCCCTATCGCGTGGAGATCTCCCCGGATGACGACCGGGCGCTGGTTTCTGCCATTGAAGCGGTTTCGCAAATGATAAGGCTGGCCGAAACCGCGCCCACTGATGGCTATGGGCTGCTGGCACGCGCGCGGGCCGATCTGCCGCGCCTTGCCGAAGCGCTCCGCGCCGAGGGCTTCTGGGGCGGTGCCGCCCGGATCGAGATCGCCGGGGAGGATGTGAACCGGCGCGGCGCTGCCCCGCCCGAGGCCGATCCAGCCAACCCCTTGCCGGTCGCCATCATCCTGACACCCGGCCCGCGCTATCGAATCGGGCAGATCCTGATCAGGTCTGAACCCGTGCAGGAGGATGCGCTGCTGGAACAGGCCGCGGCTGACCTGCGCCTGGCCGAAGGGGACCCCGCCCGGCCGGCGGATATCCTGGCCGCTGAGGAAGCGCTGCTGCTGGCACTGCGCCGCGCAGGCTACCCCTTGGCGAGTGTCGTGGCACGGGACGCGGTGGTAGATCATGGCACCAAGACCATGGACATCACCTGGCGCATCGCGCCGGGGCCGCTTGCGGATTTCGCGCGGCCAAGTGTCGCGGGCACCACGCGCACCAATCCCGCGCTTTTGGAACGGCTTGCGGCGCGGCGGCTGGAAGGCCAGCCCTATTCGCCCGAAAGGCTGGAACGCGCCCGCCGTGCCATGATGGGGCTTGGCGTTTTCGGCTTTGTGCGGGCAGAGGAAGGCCAGGCTTTGGACCCTGCCGGGCGCCTGCCGGTGCATTTCCAGGTGCAGGAACGCCCGCGCCACGCGGTGGGTGGTCGTTTTGGTTTCGAGACGAATTACGGCCTGACCGCCAGCGCCTTCTGGGAAGATCGCAATATTTTTGGTGGTGCTGAAAGGCTCCGCCTGGAAACTGAGGTTGCGCGCATCGGCGAAACCGGGATTGAGAACGCGACCTACCGCGCCTTTGCCACGCTGCGCACGCCGGAATTTCTGGGGCGCGATCTGCAAAGCACCGCACAAATCGGCGCGGTGCGCGAAAGGCTGCGCGCCTATGATCGTGACGCTGCCCTGGCATCCTTCATCCTGGAACATCGGCTATCGGATACCATGGCTGTCGCGGCGGGACCGAATTATGAAGAAGGGCGCATTGGCCGCGATGGGGATATGGAAGCCTTTCGGCTTTTCGGGCTGACGGGCATTTTTCGCTACGACACTACGACCAACCCGCTTGACCCGCGCCAGGGCCAGCGCTTCACCTTCAACGCGACCCCTTACTATTCGGCGATGGATGCCAACAGCTTCACGCGCATCCTGGCGATTGGCACCAGCTACTTCGACATCCTGGGCAATGGTGACAGTGTTTTGGCGCTGCGCGCGGCACTTGGCAGCGCACCGGGGGCGGATCGGGATGAGATCACTTTGGACAAGCGCTTCTATGCCGGCGGTGGCGGTTCCGTCCGCGGCTATACTTATCAATCCATCGGGCCGCGCGATGCCGCCAATCGGCCCTTGGGCGGGGCGAGCCTGGTGGAAACGAGTCTCGAATGGCGCCAAAGAATCAGCCGAAGCTGGGGCATGGCGGCGTTTCTGGATGCGGGCTCGGTCGGGGAAGAAGCCAAGCCGGATTTCAGCCGGCTGCGTGCCGGTACCGGGCTTGGGATACGCTACCTGACCGCCATCGGGCCGCTGCGTTTCGATGTCGGCGTGCCTTTGGATCGGCAAAAGGATGATCCATCCTTTGCGATCTATATCGGCTTTGGGCAGGCTTTTTGACATGCGTCATCTGCGCCGCCTGCTGATCCTGGTTTTGGCGATCCCGCTGGTGATTGCGGCCTTCCTGGGTGGCGTGCTCGCCTGGGTGCAATGGGGCAATGGCGCAGCGGCGCTGGCGGGGCTTGCAGGGCGCTTTGTGCCGGGGCTTGTGATTGAAGGGCTTGCGGTGACGCTGCCGCGAGAGCTGCGCGCCACGCGCATCACCCTCGCCGATGAGGGCAGTATCTGGCTCGATATCGCGGCACCGCGCATCGCCTTTGATCTGGCAGCGCTCTGGCAAGGCGAAGCGCATGTGCAGGCCATGACGGCGGAGCGAATCACGCTTTCTCGCCTGCCTGCTTCTGAGGGTGGAGAGGCGCGCGATGGCCCGTTGCTGCCCTCCCTGCCGCATCTGCCTTTGGGCGTGCGGATTGACCGCGTGGCGATTGCGGAAATCACCGTGGCCGAGGGCGTTTTTGGCCAGGGCTTTCGCGCGGCACTTGAAGGCAAGGCAGTGCTGAAGGCCGCGCGGCTTTCGGGCGATGTCGCGCTCACGCGGCTCGATGCGCCGGGTGAGGCGCGGCTTGAATTGGACCTTTCCCCCGGTGCGGATCGGCTTTCCGCGAAGCTCGATCTGGCGGAACCGCCGGGCGGGGTGATCGCCGCAGCTCTTGGTGTGGCGTCCGAACCCGCTGAGGTGACCTTGCGCCTGCGAGGCCCGGCCAGCGGTGCGGCGTTGGCCGCAGACGCGCGGCTTGGCAGCGCGGCAGAGGCGGCGCTTTCCGGCACCATCAGCGCCGATGCGCGCGGCGCGGGGTTTGCGCGGCTTGCGGGCCATATCGCGGCGACGCCCTTGCTGCCGGCAGCACTTGCAGAAGCCCTGGCCCGGCTGGATTTTGCGCTGGATGCGGCGCGCGATCGCGCTGGTGTCATCACGCTCCGCGAAGTGGTGGCGAAGGCGCCGCTTGGCGAAGTGACCCTTGCCGGCAGGCTTGATCCAAAGCGCGAGGATACAGCGCTGCAAGGCACCCTTACGCTCGGTGCAAGCGCGATGCTGGCCGCCCATGTGCCTGAACAGATTGCCTGGGAAGCAGCCAGCGCGCGGTTTCGGCTGGATGGCAGGCTGACTGCGCCGCATCTTGCACTGGATGCCGAAATGCAAGGCTTTTCCAGCAGTATCGCGGAACTGGGCGCCACCCTTGGCGCAACCCCGCGCCTGAGCCTGCAGGCCCGCGCACCGTCACGCATTGAAAGCCTGACCCTGATCGGCGCCGGCAATGAACTGACCGCTTCGGGGGATATTGGCGAAAGCCTTGATCTTCGCTTTGGTTTGCGCCTTGCCGATCTTGCATCATTGGTGCCGGAACTGGCCGGCGCCTTGACCGCGGAAGGCCATCTGCATGGCACGCGCGATGATCCTTCGATCACCCTGAAAGCGCGGGGCGAGAGCATCACGCGTGGCGCTGAGGTGCTTGCTGCGCCAAGCCTCGACCTGGTCCTGGAAACGCCCCTATCGCGCCCGCGCGCCGAGGCGCGGCTTGAGGCGATTTATGCTGGCTTGCCGCTGACACTGACACTTTCCGGCATGCCGGAAGGAAGCGCGCTCAGGATCAATCAGCTTGAAGCCGCTTTCGGTGCGGCACGGCTTTCGGGCCGCGGTTTGCTTGATGTGCAAAAGCCGCTTTTCGATGGCGCGCTGTCACTTGCCATTCCCGATCTGGCGCCCTTTGGCGATATCTTCGGCCAGAACATGACCGGCAGCCTGTCCTTGGAAGCCGAAGGGCGCGATGTCGGTGGCGCGCAGCAGGTCAAGGCCAGGCTGAATGCCCCAGAAGCCAGCTTTAACGGGCGCAAGCTTGCCTTGCGCGTCGAACTTGCCGGCGGGCTGGATGATGCCAAGGCCAGCTTCACCTTGCGCCATGGCGAAGCAGCGCTTGCGGGTGAAGCGGCACTCAGCCTGATCGGTGCGGCACGCATCGTCACGCTGCCCAACCTTTCGCTCGCCTATGGCGCGGAGCAGGTGAAGCTCGCCGCGCCCGCGCGCATCGAAATCTCGCCTGATGGGCGCGTGAGCATTGCGGAGACGAATATCACCAGCAATCGCGGCGGCAGGCTCAGGCTGGAAGGTTTCTGGAGCGAGGCTGAGATGGCGTTTAGGGCATCGCTCACGGCACTGCCCATTGCGCCCTTCGCCGCATTGCTGGTGCCGGAAGCGAAATTGGCGGGCACGCTCACCGGTGAGGCGCGGGTGGATGGCACGGCTGACGAGCCCCGTTCTGAGATCAAATTGGAAAGTACCGCCATCACCAGCGCCATGCCCGCCGCGCGTGGCCTGCCGCCTTTGCGTCTTTCGGTTGCGGCAAATGGCACGGCAGCGGGGGCGGAAGCGCGCGCTTCGGTCACTGGCGGGAATGTGGTGCGGCTGGCTGCCACGGCGCGGCTGGCAGGGCTTGCGCCTGACGCTGCCCTTTCCGGCAACATCACCGGGCGGCTTGATCTGGAAAGCCTGATGCAGCCATTGCTCGCTGCCGGGGCGCAGCGTGTGACCGGCATTGCCAATCTCAATCTGCGCCTGGAAGGCAGTCTGGCTGCGCCGCGCTTGGGCGGCGATGCCACTATCGCCAATGGCAGTTTTCGCGATTTGCAGCATGGCGTGACGTTGAATGAAATCACCGCCGCCATCACCGCGGATGATCGGCGCTTCAACCTGACGCGCTTTGCCGCGCGGACGGCGGGCGGGGGCAGCCTGGGCGGTTCTGGCACGCTGGATCTTGGCCAGCCGCGTTTGCCTTATGAGTTGCGCCTGACTGCCACCGCTGCGCGCCCGGTCAATTCCGATCTGGGCAATGCCACCTTGGATGGTGCGCTCACCTTGGCGGGTGAGGCTCTCGGCGACAGTCGGCTTTCCGGCAAGCTATTGGTGCAGCGCGCGGAATTGCGCATTCCGGACCGGTTGCCGCCTTCAATCCGAACCCTGCCCGGGGTGCGCGAAAGGGGCCAACGCCCGCCCGGTGTGGCGCCCTTGACGCCACCGGCAGGCGGCGATGCGCCTGAGGCCGATCTGCCGCCCATTGCGCTTGATCTGACCATTGAAGCGCCGCGCGCGATTTTCCTCCGCGGGCGCGGCCTGGACGCCGAATTGGGCGGCGAGATTCGCGTTGGCGGAACCTTAGCGGCGCCCTTGCTTGCAGGTGGCTTCATGCTGCGCCGGGGGACGCTGGTTGTGCTGGATCGGCGGCTTGACCTCAACCGCGCCAATATCAGCTTCGATGCCGGCGGGATCATGCCCAATCTTGATGTGCTGGCGACCTCTCGCGCTGAGGAGGTGGAGGTGAATGTCGCGGTGGAAGGCCCGGCGCGTGATCCGAAAATCAGCTTCACCTCTAACCCCGAATTGCCGGCGGATGAGGTGCTGGCGCGGCTGCTGTTTGGCCGTCGCGGGGGCGAGCTTTCGCCCTTCCAGATGCTGCGCTTGGCCGAGGCGCTTGCCGGCACGACAGGCCGCCCCCTGCCGGGACCTGGCGGGGTGATGGAGCGCATCCGCCGCACCTTGGCGCTTGATCGGCTTTCCATCGGTCAGGAGAAGGAAGGCGAGCAGCGCGCCGGGCGGGAACCGGGTGCCACATTGGAGTCGGGGCGCTATGTGGCGGATGGGGTATTTATCGGCGTGAAGCAAAGCGCTGATGGCGGGCCGCCCCGTGTGGGCGTGCAGATAGACCTGACGCGAAGGCTGAGGCTGGAGGCGGAAAGTGGCGGGAATAGTCTTGCCGGTGATCGGGTGGGGATTGGGTTTGAGATTGAATATTGATCGCCCCGCCCCTGGCACTCGGCGCCTGGGAGTGCCAAGTTACGTCTCGATGACAAGAGCATGGAACAAAAGGGTGTTCAGGGCATGATCCGCTACGAATTGCGCTGCGATCGGGCGCATGAATTCGATGGCTGGTTCAAGGATAGCGCGGCTTTCGATAAGCTGGCGGCGGCGGGCCTTGTGGAATGCCCGCATTGTGGCCCGGCCAAGGTGGCGAAGCGCCTGATGGCGCCGGCCATCCCGAAAAAGGGCCGCCCGGCGCGCAATTCCAAGCCGGAAGCCCTGCCCGCACCGGTCGCGGAAACTCCTTCCCCACCGCCCGCGCCCGCGCCCCCGCCCCCTGCGCTTCCCGCAGCGGCGCTGGCCGCCATGCCGGCGGAACTGCGCGCCATGCTGCGGCATATGCGGACCGAGATTGAGAAGAATTGCGACTATGTCGGCGCTGATTTTGCCGAGGAAGCGCGCAAGATCCATCACGGCGAGGTCGAAGCCCGCGGCATTTTCGGCGAAGCCACCGAGGATGAGGCCGAGGCGCTGCGCGAAGAGGGGATCGACATTGCGCGCATCCCCTGGGTGCCGCCTTCGGATGCCTGATCAGACGACGCGCTGCGCGGTTTTTGATCTGGATGGCACGCTGGTGGATAGCGCGCCCGATATCCATGCTGCGCTTGATCGGCTGATGGCGCGCCGCCAGCTACCTGGCTTTGCGCGGGCCGAGGTTGTGGGGATGATCGGCGATGGCGTGCGTGTTTTGCTGGAACGCGCCCATGCCGCGCGTGGCCTTCCGCTGGATGAGGCAAGCCTTGATCATTTCATGGCTGATTACGAAGCCAATGCGGCGATGCTGACGCGGCCCTTCGCTGGCATTCCCGAATTGCTGGGCGGCTTGCGCGATGCAGGCTGGCAGCTTGCGGTCTGCACCAATAAGCCGGAAGCCGCGGCGCGGGTCTTGCTGTCAGGGCTTGGGCTTGATGGCCATTTCAGCGCGCTTGGCGGCGGCGACAGCTTCCCCATGCGCAAACCCGATCCGGGGCATTTGCGCGCAACCCTGGCCGCCGCCGGCGCTGCGCCCGAGGCCGCTGTGATGATCGGCGATCACGCCAATGATATCGAAGCAGCCCGCGGTGCCGGCGTGCGCGCGATTTTCGCGGGCTGGGGCTATGGCCCGCATAGCATGGCCGGCGGTGCGCCAATTGCCGCTGATGTGGCGGCGCTGCGTGCCCTGCTCAGCTAAAGCCGCTATCTAAGCTTTTGTAATTCCATCCGCATGGTGCCGAAGATGGTGCTTGCGAATTCAACGCGAACCGGGATGGGCGGCAGGCTCGGATCAACTTTGGCAAGCCACGCCGTGGCCATCCGAGGCTGCGTGGCGCGGGCAGGATCATCGCCAATGCGTACCCCCGCCACCAGCCGGCTTTCCAAGCCGCATTGGAGGGACTCGATTTCCTTCCCCGCATGGCTGATGCGGACGGACCCGATGGTACGAGATGACAAATCCAATCGTCGCCTGCCATCAAAAATCGGGCCCGTCAGATCGCAGCGGTCCGTTTGCGTGACCGTGCGCGACATGAGCGCAAGGGCTGAAAGCATATCAATAGCGCCCCGCCGCGCTGGAAGGGGTACGGGTTCATTCGTGGCACCCTCTGGCGGTTCCATTTCCAGCGGTTGGGGCATGCCATCGCGGTAGAGCAAAACCATGCGCCTGGCATCGCCGCGCCAATTGCCCTCGGCCTGGAAACGCTGCGGGGCAACGCCATCTGCGCGCCAGGCGCCCTCAACCTCTGAACGTATCTCATGCGGGGCAAAAAGCCTGCCGATGCCAATCGCCCGACTGACTGACCGCATCCAATAACCATCGGGCCGGGTTTCGAATTGGGCGGCGATTTCGACCACGGCGATCCCGGTATGGGTGACATGGTAAATCGCCTCCACCGCCCGGGCAGGCGAAAGCCCGGCGGGTGCTAAGGCCAGAAGCAAGGCAAGGCAGGGCTGCAATAGAAAACGCATCATACCCAAGTTTAGCAATAAACACGCCAAAGGAAAGATATTTCAGGCGACGCCTGCGTCGGCCATGGCGGGCCTCGGCTTGGTTGCGAAAATCGGCGGCAAGCGAGCAAAGAAATCAAGCTCGGCCCGGTTCACGCATTCCAGCCGCGCCAGCGCCGTGGCGTAATCGGCCTGAGATCGCGCCGGCGCCACCCCTGACAGCACCGGCCTTTCATTGAAGCGCGGCAGCGCCCCGGCAAGCGTAAGGCCGAATAGCGCGAGAAGCCTTTGGGCAAACACATCCAAAGCCTCCATCCGGCCGAGCAGATAGGGGTGGCGCTGCAACGCTGCCGTAATGCCGTGCCGGTCCGTGGCATTGAATAGCGTGCGCAATTGCGCATCCTGGCAATGTACTGCGAATTCCGGCACCGCATCCAGCGCCTGATTGAGCGTGAGCGCGCTGAGCGCGGCATGTTCAGGATGATCCGGCGTGCCGCGAATATAGTCGTAAAGGGAGACAATGCGTTCCAGCGGCTGCCGCAAGACGGCCGCGAAGGCAACCGGGCGCGGCGCATGCTCGACCAGCGGGTGCGCCGCGCCATAATGGCCTGCGATCAGGATTGCCTGGGGATACATGCCCTTATCCTTGGCGAGGGCAGCCGCCAGCCTGGCCTCTCCGCCATATTCCGCCACAAGATCGGCGTGGAAGAGGGCGCGATCACCGAAAGCGTATTTCAACATGCGGTTGATAGTGGTGCCGCCGGTGCGGGGAAGGTGAAGAAAGCATAAAATCGGCATCCCGGAGATGGGATCCGCAAAATCTTCTTTTAATACTATAGTCATTTCCTGGGTCTTGCAGAAGACCCAAGTAAATACCGGTCAGATCATAATATTCGGTTGCAGCCGTAGCCGGCAAAAGCGGGAGGGAGACCCAAGCTTGACGGGGTAGCCCCTGCGCCCCTAAACCGAAGCTCAGACGGGCGCGTAGCTCAGCGGTAGAGCATTCGCTTCACACGCGAAGGGTCACAGGTTCAATCCCTGTCGCGCCCACCATTCCTACCCTCAATATGATTTTGGCAGGCCGAGCACTTTTTCGGCGATATGGCTCAGGATCAGCTCTCGGCTGACCGGGGCAATGCGCGGGATCATGCTTTCGCGGAAATAGCGTTCCACCTGGTATTCCTGGGCATAGCCCATGCCGCCATGGGTCAGCACGGCGGCTTCCGCCGCCGCAAAGCCGGCCTCGGCGGCCAGGTATTTCGCCGCATTGGCTTCCGCGCCGCAGTCTCGGCCGGCATCATAAAGGGCGGCCGCCTTCATAGTGAGCAAGCCCGCCGCTTCCAGCTGCGCCCAGACCCGCGCGAGAGGATGTTGGATGCCCTGATTCTGGCCGATGGGCCGCCCAAAGACTTCGCGCGTGCGGGCGTAATTGGCGGCGCGGGAAAGCGCCGCCTGGCCGATCCCAACCGCTTCCCCCGCGATCAGGATGCGCTCAGGGTTGAGGCCATGCAAGATCAGGCGAAAGCCCTCCCCTTCGGCGCCGATGCGGTCTTCTTCCGGCACTTCCAAACCGTCAAAGAATAGCATGTTCGAATCAACGCCATGCCGGCCCATCTTGTGGATCAGCCGCACTTCCACCTTGGCACGATCCAGCTTGGTGTAGAACAGCGTCAGCCCATCGGTCTTGCGCGTCACCTGATCAAGCGGCGTGGTGCGCGCCAGCAGCAGGATGCGATCCGCGACCTGCGCTGTGGAAATCCAGATCTTCTGACCATTGATGACATAGCGATCACCGCGCTTTTCGGCGCGCGTCTTGAGTTCCGTGGTATTGAGGCCGGTATTGGGTTCCGTCACGCCGAAACAGGCTTTTTCCCGCCCTTCGATCAGCGGCGGGAGGAAGCGCTTTTTCTGCTCTGGCGTACCGAAGACCACCACGGGGTTCAGGCCAAAGATATTCATGTGAATGGCCGAAGCGCCCGACATACATGCACCGCTTTCCGCCACCGCCTGCATCATCACAGTCGCTTCCGAAATCCCCAAGCCAGCACCGCCAAATTCTTCCGGCATGGCAATGCCAAGCCAGCCACCGGCGGCGACCGCGCGATAAAACTCCTCCGGGAAGCGCGCTTCCTGGTCAATCTTCAGCCAATAATCATCGCCGAAATCGGCGCAGAGCTTCAGGATTTGCGCGCGGAGTTCTTGTTGCGCTTCAGTGGTTGAATACTGCACGGAACCATCCTTGGGTCGGTCTTGATGCGAAATTGCGTTTTTGCCGCTGCCCGGTCAATCGCACGGAATTGCCTTCGCTGCTGCTCTCGGGCACAAGCCGCGTTGGGAGCACATCATGACCGAAATCACCCCTGCCCTGCCCGATCGGCTTTCCAATGACCCAAGCAGCCCCTTTTACAATGAGGCGCTGCTGAACCGTGGCGTGGGCATTCGCTTCAAGGGCCAGGAAAAGACCAATGTGGAGGAATACTGCGTCTCGGAAGGCTGGGTCCGGGTGAGCCTTGGCAAGGCCACGGATCGGCGCGGCAAGCCGCTGACGATGAAACTGACCGGGATTGTGGAGCCTTATCTCCGCTGAGTTTCACCCACTCGCCGCATCCAATTCCGCCACCGCTGCCGCATCCAAGGTCAGCGCCGCGGCCTTCACCAGATCCGCCACTTGGGCAGAGGTGGTGGCACTCGCAATCGGCGCCGCCAATCCAGGACGCCCCTTGAACCAGGCAAGCGCAACCTGCGCCGGCGTGGCGCCCATGCGTGCCGAAACATTGTCCAAAGCGGCCAGCACCTTTAGCCCCTTTTCATTCAGGTATTTCCCCGCACCACGCGGGCCGCGCGGGCTTTTGCCGAGATCGGCTTCGCTGCGATACTTGCCGGACAAAAAGCCTGACGCGAGCGAATAATACGGGATCACGCCAACCCCTTCGGCAGCGCAAAGCGGCAGCATATCTGCTTCGATGCCGCGTTCCAGCAGATTGTAATGCGGCTGCATGGTCTGATAACGCGGCAGGCCATGTTTCGTGCTGATATCCAGCGCTTCCTTGAAGCGCGCGGCAGAGAAATTGGAAGCGCCAATGGCGCGCACCTTGCCTGCCCTGATCATCTTATCAAAGGCCACAAGCGTTTCTTCCTGAGGCACGCTCTCATCATCGCGGTGGGATTGATAAAGATCAATCACATCCGTCCCAAAGCGCTTCAGCGATGCTTCAATGGCGCTGGCAAGATAGGTTGCAGAAAGCCCCTTGCCGATGCCGGGCATTTCCATCCCTGCCTTGGACAGGATCAGCACATCATGGCGGCGCCCGCGCGCCTTCAGCCATTCGCCCATGATGGTCTCAGACTCGCCGCCCTTATTGCCCGGCACCCAATAGGCATAGACATCCGCAGTATCGAGCGCATTGAGCCCGCGTTCCACAAGTTCATCCAGAATCCGGAAGGATTGAGCCTTGTCCAAGGTCCAGCCAAAGACATTGCAGCCGAAAATCACGGGTGGGACGAAAATGCCGGAACGGCCGAGTTCGGTTTTTTGCATCTGATGCTCCTGTTTGAACGCAAGATTGCCGGCTTTGCGCGGCGCCGGAAAGGGGGGCGGGCAAGGGCTGCACTTTGTCTTGCAAAAACGCTGTCTGATAGGGCAGAACGGCATGAAAGCAGATCATGAAGGAGGCGCCGCCATGGCCGGGAAGAAGCTGCCAGAACGTTCATTCCAGGAACTCTATCGTGACGACCCTGAGCGCGCCGATGCGCTGGTCTGGGGCCGACGCGGCGCCTTTCAGGGTGCGGCGCTTGCCGCCATGGGTGCGGCCTTGGGTGCCACCATCCCCTTCGCGCGCAATATGCCAGGCGGCCTGGTGCCAGCGGCCTTGGCGCAGGGGGCCGCTCAGCCGCAATTCCTGCAAATGGAAGGCAAGGCGCCGCTGATCATGCAGGGCGAGCGCCCGCTTTGCGCCGAGACGCCCGAGCATTTATTGGATGACCCGATCACCCCCGCCGACAAATTCTTCATCCGCAACAATGGCAATACGCCGGAAGCCGCCGCCGATCCGCGCGCCTGGAAAATCCGCATTGATGGCGAAGTGAATGCGCCAATCGAACTCACCATCGCCGAGCTTGAACAGCGCTTTGAAGTGGTGACGCGCCAGTTGCAAATGGAATGCGGTGGCAATGGGCGTTCAGCTTTCTCGCCCCAGGCGGCGGGGAATCAATGGGGCAATGGCGCTGTCTCAAACGCGGAATGGACCGGCGTGCGGCTGCGGGATGTGCTGCGCGCCGCGGGTGTGAAGGACAGCGCCAAATTCACCGGCCAGCATGGCGCCGATAGCCATCTTTCTGCACAAGGGCCGGCGATCAGCCGCGGCATGCGGATTGAAAAGGCGCTGGATGAGCATACGCTGATCTGCTTTCGCATGAATGGTGCGGCCATTCCGCAAATCCATGGCGCGCCGGCGCGGCTGATTGTGCCGGGCTGGCCGGGTTCGCTCAGCCAGAAATGGTTCACACGCCTTGAAGTGCTGAACGCGCCCCATACCGGGCGCGGCATGGGCGGCACATCCTATCGCATCCCCGTCCGCCCGATCGTGCCCGGCAGCCGCAATAATGGCGCCGATTTCGTGGAGATGGAGAGCATGCCAGTGCGCTCCGTGCTCAGCAGCCATGCGCATGGTTCGCGGCTTCCAGCGGGCACACGCAGCCTGGATATTCGTGGCCATGCTTGGGCCGGGGATTTGAGTGTGCGCGATGTGCATGTTTCGACCGATTTCGGCCAAAGCTGGCAGGCGATGCAGGTGGCAGCCCCGGCTAATCGCTATGCCTGGCAACGCTGGCAGGGGCGCATCGCTTTGCCGAGCGATGGCTATTTTGAAATCTGGTATCGCGCGACCGACAGCAATGGCCGCATGCAGCCGCATGTCGCGGCGAATTGGAATCCGCAAGGCTATGGCGCCAATCCCGTCAGCCGTGTTGCCATCCTGATCGGCTGAACCTGCCATGCGGTTGCTGCAATACGCGGTGGTGGCGGTGCTGTTGTTCGCATCAGCCACCATCGCGCAAACCCCTGATCCGGCGCAGCGCCAGGCGGAAGCCGCTGCCGTCACGGCAGAACAGCAGGAAGAGGAAACCGTACTGGCGGAAGGCGAAGGCCGGTCAGAGGTATTCGGCTATTGCACCGCCTGCCACAATACCGCGCTGATCCGCCGCAGCGCCTTCACGCGCGAACGCTGGGATGAGTTGATGGATTGGATGACGGAAAAGCACGAGATGAATCCGATTGAAGGCGAGTTCCGCGACACCATCGTGGATTATCTGGCACGCCATTACGGCCCCCGCACGCGTGGTCCGCGTGGGGGAAATCCATTCTTGAATTGAGGCGCGGTGACCTGATCACCCGCCCACGGTGATATTCGCTTCCTGCGCCACGCGCGTCCAGCGCGCGAGTTCAGTGCGCACCATTTCGCCCAGTTTTTCGGGTGGTGAAGGTGGTGCCATTTCCACATTGATGGAAGCAAAGCGTCGCACCAGCGCCGCATCATTTTGCATGGCGGTAATGGCGCGATTCCAGAAGGTAATGACTTCCGACGGCGTGCCGACGGGACCGAGCAGCCCGCTCCAGGCCATGGATTCCAAGGGCGCCAATTCCGGCATGCCGGATTCCGCAAGCGTCGGGATTTCCGGCGCCAAGGGCGAACGGCGATTGGCCAAAACGGCGAGTGCCTTCACGGCCTTACCCTGCACCTGCGGCAGCGCGCTGGTCATGGCATCCACCATGAAATGAACGCGGCCCTGTTGCATATCAAGCAAAGCCTGGGCGCTGCCGCGATAAGGCACCTGTTCCATCTTGATGCCAACAGCGCGGAAGATTTGTTCCGTCACCAGATTGCCGAAAGTCCCGGCACCCGGATTGCAGGCGATATAGCGATTGGGATTGGCACGGAACAGCGCGATGGCTTCCGCCAGCGTATTCGCCGGGAAATCCGGCGGCACCACGATAAGGAAGGTTGTCCACCCCACCAGGCCAATCGGCACCAGATCCTTCGTCACATCAAAGGGCAGGTTGCGCGTGACGGCGGGGTTCACCACCAAGGGGGAATTGGAACTCATCAGCAGCGTATAGCCATCCGGCGTGCTGCGGCTGACAGCCTGAATGCCAATGGCGCCCGTCGCACCCGCGCGATTATCCACCACAATCTGCACACCACCGCGATTAGCCATTTCATCAACCATCAGCCGGCTGATCAGATCAGACATATTGCCCGGCGGAAACGGCACCACGAAACGCACCGGGCGATTGGGATAGGCCGCCTGCGCCTGGCCAATGCTGGGCGCGGCCAGCAGGCCAGACGCGGCGAGTAAGCTGCGGCGCTTAAGCTTCATCATGTGATGGTTCCCTTTTCCCTGAGTTTCTGGATTTCCTCGGCATCAAGGCCAAGGCGTTTTTCGAGTATATCGTTAGTATCGGCACCCAGCGCCGGTGCCGCGATGCTGGGCGGGCGGGCACCTGCAACGCGCACTGGGCCGGTCAGCATCCGCACCGGGTCGCCACCTTCGCGGCGCGTGAAATCGGCAATGGCCGCCTGTTCCTGCGCGAAAGGATTCTTCAAAGCCTGCGCCACATCAAACACAGGCGCCGCCGGCACGCTGCCGCCGAAAAGCACGAGCCATTCCGCCGTGGTTTTCTGCGATAGCGCCTGATCCAGGATTTGCGTGACCAATTCGCGGTTGGCGAGCCGTGCCTTGAAGGTCGCAAGGCGCGGATCATCGGCCCATTCGGGGCGGCCCAAAGCCTGGGCCAAGGCAGGCCAGAATTTTTCCTTATTGCACATCAGGAAAATCCAACCATCCCGCGTGCGATAAAGCTGCGATGGTGTCAGCGATGGGTGCGAACCGCGCGGTTCCCTGCCCTGCACATGCCCGCCATTCAGATACCAGGTTGCGAGGTAGGAAAGATTATGCAGCGCTGTATCGAATAGGCTGACATCCACATCCATGCCACGCCCAGTCGCGCGCGCGCCGACCACGCCTGAGACCAAGGCGAAGGCCGTCATCAGACCGGTCATCATATCCACAACCGAAAGACCGAAGCGCGCGGGTGGGCCATCGGGCTCTCCGGTCAGGGAAAGATAGCCCGCTTCCGCCTGCATCAGATAATCATAGCCCGGCCAGGATTTGCGTGAGCCCTGGCGGCCATAGGCGGAAAGATGCGCGCAGACGATGCGCGGGTTGAATTCCTTCAAAGCCTCATGGGTCAGGCCAAGCTTGTCTGGTTGATCGCCGCGCAGATTATCCAAAACCGCATCCGCATGGCCGACCAATTGGCGCAGCAGCGCCATGCCTTCCGGGTGCTTCAGATTCAAGGCAAGGCTGCGCTTGTTGCGGTTGAAGGCGTGATGGAAATGGCTATCGCCTGGCCCGAAGTAATAAGGCCCGACGCTCCGCCCAACATCCCCGCCTTCGGCTGGGTTTTCGATTTTGATGACCTCGGCCCCCATATCCGCGAGCAGCATGGAACCGAAAGGCCCAGCGCCATATTGCTCGACCGCCAGGACCGTGACGCCATCCAGCGGCAGGGGCCGATCCGCCATCAGATCGGGTTCTTTTCAATCAGGCGCTTGGCGATCACCAGGCGCTGGATTTCATTGGTGCCTTCACCAATCACCAAAAGCGGCGCATCGCGATAGAGCCGTTCAACGACAAATTCCTTGGAATAGCCATAGCCGCCATGAATGCGCATGGCTTCCAGGCTGTTTTCCACCGCGGCTTCGGTCGCGAAAAGCTTCGCCATGCCGGCCTCATAATCCGAACGATCGCCGCGATCCAAGGCCCGCGCGGCTTTATCGGTCAGCAATCGCGCCGCTTCCACACGCACCGCCATATCGGCAAGCTTCAGCGCAATCGCCTGATGCTCATGGATGAATTTGCCGAAGGTTTTGCGCTGCTGGGAATAACGCACCGCCTCATCCAAGGCGCGCTTCGCGACACCAACACCGCGCGCCGCGACATTCACGCGCCCAAGTTCCAACCCGGCGATGGCGCAAGCAAGGCCCTTGCCTTCAACGCCGCCAATCAGCCGATCAGCCGGAATGCGGTAATCGGTGAAAACAAGCTCCGCGCTATCAATGCCCTTATAGCCAAGCTTTTCGAGCTTGCGGGAAACCGTGAAGCCCGGCCCTTTTTCGGCAATGAACATCGCCATGCCGTGATGGCGCGGCTCCGCTGCCGGGTTGGTTTTTACCAGCAGCGCAAAGCAACTTCCTTCAATGCCATTGCTGATCCAGGTTTTCGTGCCATTGATGATGTAATCATTACCATCGCGCCGCGCGACGGTGCGAATGGCCTGCAAATCTGTTCCGCAATCGGGTTCGGTCAGCGCAAGCCCGCCGCGCAATTCGCCGGTTGCAAATTGCGGCAGAAAGCGCTGGCGCTGTTCGGGCGTGCCCATCTTGTCCACAATGCGCGCCATGATCAGATGCGAATTGAGAATGCCGGACACCGACATCCATTCCTCGGAGATCAATTCAATAATGCGCGCATAGGTGGAAGGGCGCAGCCCAAGCCCGCCCAATTCCTGTGGGATGATGGCGCCGAACAGCCCCATTTCCTTCATCCGCGCGACAATCTCATGCGGATAGGCGTCTTCATGTTCCAGCTTGGACGCCACGGGCCGCACATGGCGTTCCAAGAAGCGTGCAACCGAATCGAGAACCAGCTTTTCCTGTTCGTCCAAATCGCTCATCTTGCTGCCTTCACGCCGGCGCCGCGCTTTGGCACCAGGCTCACCCGTTCAAAGGAAAGAAAGACCGTGCCATCGGCCTTGAAGCCTTCGGTCTTGGTGGTCACGATGCCCTGATTGGGGCGGGATTTGCTGGCGCGCACATCGGTCACCGTGGTGCGCGCATAAATCGTATCGCCGGGGAAAACCGGTGCCGTCAGCGCAATATCCTTCCAGCCAAGATTGGCGATGGCATTGAAGGAAATATCGGCAACCGTCATGCCCGTTACGATCGCCAGCGTCAGCGCGGAATTGACCAAAGGCTTGCCAAATTCAGACCGAGACGCGAAATCCGCATCACAATGCATCGGGTGCTGGTTCATCGTCAGCAGGCTGAAGTGGATATTGTCAGCCTCTGTAATCGTGCGGCCGGGCCAGTGTTCAAACACCTGGCCCGGCGCGAAATCTTCCAGGAAATTGCCACGTTCCCGGCCCGCTACAATCGTCACGTTTTTGCTTCCTCAACCTTATGGGCCAGGGCTTCAGCCCGCCAAAGCTTCTGTCAGCGCCACCACGCTTTCTGCCTTGTCCAGCGTCATTGCCAGATCAATCACGCGTTCAATCCGCGCGGGTGACATGACGCGCGCGGCATTGTCGCGGAATTTCTGTTCAACATCCGCGGCACTTAAAGGCTGCCCATCGGACCCGCGATTGAATTCCTCACGGTGGCGCAGCGTGCGGCCATCGGTGGTTTCAATCACCACCTCACCGGAATAATAGCGCGGGAAACGAGAATCCGGATCCTCGGCGTAATGCGCGCGCTGGCAAAGTTCCAGCACGCGGGGATCACGGATGGCTTGCTCATCCAATTCATTCAGCGTGAAGCGGCCATGCAGAATGGACGCTGCCATGGTGTAGTGGATGCTGAATTGCGCGTCATAGGAATTGGCCGGCGCCTTTTTCGCTTCTTCCGGCTGGCAGACAATCTTGTATTGGCCCGGTGAGAGCAGCGCCGTCATGCTACGGATCGCCTCTGGCGTCAGGCCGTGCTTGCGGCGCAGCGCCAAAGTGGCGTCAGCAATCGCATGATTGAAATGGCAGCAGGGGTAAGGTTTCAGCGCCACATTGCGGAATTCCCATAGCTTGCCGAGCGCTTCCGTGCAGCGTTCAGCAAAACCTTCCGGCGCCTTGCCGCCCAGATAGGCGCGGAACAGGCCAAAGCGCCCTTCATAGGCTGCCGGCGGCGCCTTGAAGCCGGCGCGCGCCAGCGCCGTTGCGGTAATGCCGCAAACGCCGGCCCAACCGGGATGAATGCGCTTGGTCCAGGAACCATCCTCCAGAAACTCAAGCGACCCCGCCGCCATGGAAAGAATGACACCCTGGGCAGCGGCCATTTGCGCCTCGGTTGCGCCCGCCAAACGCCCCGCTGTCAGCGATGCGCCAAAGGCGCCGACCATGCCGGTTGGGTGAAAGCCCAATTGATGGAAGGCGCCCTGCGCCGCCGCGCCGATGCGCGACGATGCCTCGATGCCAATGATATAAGCGGCGAGGGCTTCAAGCCCGTTCGCGCCATGTTCACGCGCCATGCCAAGCGCGGTTGGCACGGCGCTGGCGGAACCATGCACCACGGCATCGGAATGGGTATCGTCAAAATCAAGCCCATGCATCAGCGTGCCATTCAGCATCACGGCATCGCGCAAAGGCAGGCGCATGGCATAGCCAATCACGGGATGCGCGCCGGCGCCGGCCAGGCTTTGCAGCGCATTGGCGGTGCGATGGGCGAAATCGAAGCTGGTGGAAGCCAGCGCAATGCCCAGGCAATCCAGCATATGGCGCTTGGCTTGTTCGGTGACATCGGCGGGGATGTCTTCCGCGCGGAGTTGCGCGGCGAAACCGGCCAATTGGGCGGAAATTGGGGCTCGGCTTTTCGCGTCAGCGTCAGCCATCGTTCCGGGCAGCGCATCCATCATTGCGGTTCCTCCTCTGGGTTTTGACGTATTTCGGCATGGCTTGGCGGTGCTGTAAAGCTCTGGCCTTGGCGCGGGAGCGTGGCTGTGAAATTGTAAGCATCGCATGAGGCACAACACGCCAGGAAAGAGACAGAGATGAGCGCACCCGGTCCCAATCGCAGTTTTCTTTTCGCCCCGGGTGACCATCCGCGCCGGGCGGAAAAGGTGCTTCAGGTGGGCGCCGATGCCGCTATTCTGGATTTGGAGGATGCGGTGGCCATCGCCGCCAAGCCAGCCGCGCGCGGGGCGGTTCGCGCAGCTTTGGAAAACCCGCGCCAATGCCGCGCCTATGTGCGCGTCAATGCCTTTGATACGCCATTCTGCTTTGGCGATCTGCAGGCGGTTATCGCTGGCACGCTGGATGGCATTGTGCTGCCCAAGCTGGAGGATGCAGGCCAATTGCTTGCCGTGGATTGGATGATCGGCAATCTGGAAGCCGAACGCGGCCTGCCCGCTGGTGGCATAGACCTGATGCCGATTGTTGAAACCGCACGCGGGCTGGTGGCTTTGCGCGATTTCGCACGCGCTGCGGCGGCGCTGCCTTCTGGCCGCGTCAGGCGGTTGGCCTTTGGTGCCGGCGATTACACCACCGATCTCGGCATTACCTGGACGCTCACGGAGGATGAATTGACGCCCGCACGCAGCGAATTCGTCCTCGCCTCCCGCGCGGCTGGCCTTGAGCCACCCATTGATACGGTGTTTATCGAATTGCGCGAAACCGCGGCCTTTGAGGCGTCTTGCGCGCGTGGCGCGGTGCTGGGTTTTCAGGGCAGGCTTTGTATTCACCCGGATCAGATCGCGCCCGCCAATGCGGCCTATTCTCCGCCTGATGCGGAAATCACCCGTGCCAAGCGGATTGTTGAAGCCTTCGCGGAAGCGGAAGCGGGTGGGCTTGCCTCCATCCAGGTGGATGGGCGCTTCGTGGATTACCCGATTGTGCAGAAGGCCGAGCGCATTCTGGCGATTGCGGCAAAGATCGCGGCCAAGAAAGGCTGACGCGCCCCGGCTTGCGCGTCATCCCAAATAGGTTTCTTAGCGCGGCGCGGGCTGCCCCGGCGCTTGCGGGCGTGGTCCATCGCCGCGGTGGCCACGGCGCTGCACTTCGGCGCGCGTCAACGCGCCATCACCATCCGCATCCATGGAGCGGAACATGGCGTCCGCCATCACGCGCAATTCAGGCAAACTGATCTTGCCATCCAGATCCGCATCCACAAAGCGGAAGCGCGCCGCCTGGCGTGTTTCCATGCGCTCGCGCATGCCCTCTGGCGGGCCACGGCCTTCGCCACGGCGGGCGGTATAGAAGGCGCGGATCTCTTCGATCGTCAGGCCACCATCCTTGTTGGCGTCAATCTCTACGAAGCGCGCGGCAAGCCAGGCACTGGCTTCGTCACGCGTCACCTTGCCATCATTATTGGCGTCGGCGCGGGCAAAAGCCTCGCCGGCGGCAAAGCCCATCATGCCATCGCCACGCTGGCCGTGATGCATCTGATGAGGCCCTGGGCCTTGCGGGCCTGGGCCGGGTTGCGCGCTGGCCAAACCTGCTGCGCCAAGGGCGAAGACAGAAGCCAGCACAAGGGTCCGGGTTGTTTTTGAAGACATATCAAACTCCTGCAAACGGCGAGATGCCGTGCGACAGCCTTGCGCCCCTTTTGTAACGCGCGCATTGCGCCAGCGCAGAGCGCGCGTGAAGAAAGGTAACCGGGTCAGGGTGTGCCGCCCTGCCCCAAATCCCACCACATGCCGGTAAAGGCCAAAATGCCTTCCCGAGCGGGCGCGATCAGGAAATGCTCATCCGGCCCGTGTTGCTTGCAGCCATTATAGGAATGCGGCACCCAAACCAGCGGCACGCCGATATGGTCCACAAACACATCCCCCGGCAGGCCGCCCGATGAATTGGGGATGATCTGCACGCGCTTGCCGAGCGTTTTCTGCATACTTTCCTGCGCCCAACGCACCCAGGGGTGATTGGGTGGCGTGCGGGAAGCGGCCATGCGCACCCCGGCATTTTCAATCACAATATCGCCAAAGCCCTGTTCATTCAGATGGCGACGCAAAGATGCCTCAAAGCTATTCGGGTCCGTATCCACCGTGTAGCGGATATGGCAGGTGGCGCGCGCATCGGGTGCGACCGCATTCACCGGCGCATCCGGCTTGCCGGAGAGCATGGCGAGCACAATGAAGCTATTCCAGCCATAGATTTTCTCAGCCGGCGTCAGACCGGGCTCGCCCCAATCGGCGTCAATCGTGGCAGCACCTTCGCCGCCGCCCACCGGGCAGCCATCCAGCACGCCACGCACTTCCGCCGGCACGCCATTTTGTGGCAGCCAATCGCGCACCAGGATTTTGCCGCGTGGATCAATAATGGCGCCAATCGCGTGGCTCATGCGAATGGCGGGGTCCGTGGTCAGCCCGCCCCAATGGCCGGAATGCACGCCGCCAGCGCGCAGCTTCAGCACCAAGTCAAACTGAAAAATCCCGCGCGTGCCCGTGGCGATGGTGGGCACTTCGGGCTCAACGCGCGGCCCGTCTGACGCGATCAGCACATCAGCCGCCAGCATGTCACGATTGGCAGCGACGAATTCACGCAAGCCGCGTGACCCGCGTTCTTCCGCCATTTCAAGAATGATCTTCACATTAAAGCCAAGCTTGCCGCCACGTTCGGCAAGCACCGCTTCAAGCGCTGCGATATTCAGCGCGTGCTGTCCCTTATTGTCGGCGGAGCCGCGGCCATACCAGCGGCCATCTTCTTCGTATAATTCCCAAGGCTTCAGCCCTGCGCGCCATTGATCATCCAAGCCACGCACCGTGTCACCATGGCCGTAAAGCAGCACGGTGGGCTTCGCTGCGTCTTCAATCCGCGCCCCAGTCAAAATCGGGCCAAAGCCTTCCAGCGGATTGGGATGGATGGTGACGGCAAAGCCGAGCCTTTCCAGCCATGGCCCAATCGCGCCTTCCAGATAATGGCGCAAATCAGCCTCATGCCCCGGTTCCTGCGCGGTAGAGGGGATGGCGACAAGATCGGTCAGCAATTTCTTGTAGCTGCCATCATCGAAAAAACTCGCGGCGCGGGCAAGCGCGCCTTCACGGGTCTGCATCACGCACCTCAAACGATTTGATTGAACAAGGCGGTTTCACCACGCCATTGCCGGTTCAGATTTTCCATCATCATATCCAGCACATTGTCTTCGTATTTATGCGTCTCACCGCCGGTATGGGGCGTGATCAGCACATTGGGCATGGTCCAAAGCGGGCTGGCTTCCGGCAGGGGTTCATCCACCGTCACATCCAAAGCGGCGCCGGCGATGCGCCCGGCCTGCAAGGCAGCGATCAGCGCCGGTTCATCCACCACACGCCCGCGTGCGACATTCACCAGATGCGCGGTTGGCTTCATGGCGGCAAGCGCGGCAGCGCCAATCAGGCCACGCGATTCATCCGTCAGCGGGCAGGCCAGCACAACGAAATCCGCGCGCGGCAATAGCGCGGGCAGGTTCGTGAAGGAATGCACCTCATCCGCGCCATTGGCGCCGGCTGAAGCATCACGGCGTACGCCAATCACCTGCATATCCAAAGCCTTGCAGACACGGGCAATGCGCCCGCCAATGCGGCCTGTGCCCACCACAATCACCGTCTTGCCGCCGGCTTCATCCTCGCGCTTCGTGAAATCGCCCATCATGCCGCGCCAGAAGCGCTTGGCCTGATTGTCGCGCGCTTCCGGCACGCGACGCAGAATGCCGAGCATCAGCGCAATCGCATGTTCACTCACGGCATTGGCATTGCAGCCCTGAGCACTCGCCAGCCGGATACCCGCCGCGCGCAGCACGTCGCGGTCATATTGATCCGTCCCGGCGCTGGCGGATTGCACGAAACGCAAGCGGGGCGACAGCTTCGGCAAATCATTGCGCCACAGGCCGGAACAGACCAGCACATCCGCGCCCGCGATCCGCGCATCCAGATCATCCCGATTGCGCACTTCAAAGAAATCAATCCCAGCGCCACGCAGCGCGAAGCGATCGGCAAAGCGATAGGCGACATGGGCGAAGCAGATGGTCATTTTCTCGCGCGGCGGCAGCATGGGGTTCTCCTGGTCTTGCTCCGCCAGACCCTGAAGCGCCCAAGGCAGTGGCGCAAGGGGTGGCGCTTGACGGCGGGGGTAAGGGGAAGCTTCCATGTTGGGGGCAGAACGGGACAAACCCGCCAGAGTGCCCAACGGGAGGAAGCATCATGAAGCGTCTTTTGGCGGCCCTGGCCGCGCTGTTCCTTGGCTTGGCCCAGCCCGCCGCCGCGCAGGATTTCCCCAATCGCACCATCAATATGATCGTGGTCTTTGCCCCAGGCGGCGCCACGGATGTGCTGGCGCGCATTGTGGCCGATAACATGATGAAGACTCTGAACCAGCGCGTGACGGTAGAAAATGTCTCGGGCGCCGGCGGCACCATTGGCGGGGCGCGCGGCGCGCAAGCGGCACCGGATGGCTATACGCTGACCGTCGGCAGCCTGGGCAGCCATTCGGCGGCGCCCTCCATCTATCGGGCCATCCAATATGACCCGCGCGAATTGCAGCCGATTGGGCTGATTGCCGGCACGCCGCTGTTTTTCGTGGTGCGCAATGGCTTCCCCGCGCAGACCATGCAGGAATTCCTGGCGCGAGTCCGCGCCAATCCGGGCCAGGTTTCCAATGCCAATGCGGGGATTGGTTCCACCAATCATTTGGCCTGTTCGCTATTTGCGCATCTGACCGGCGCGCGGATGAATGAAATCCCCTATCGCGGCGAAGGCCCCGCTTTGAATGATATTGTGGCGCAGCAGGTGGATAGCGCCTGCCTGCTGGCCCCCGTCGCTGTGCCGCAAATCCAGGCCGGCACCATGCGCGGCCTGTTGACCGCGGCCACGACGCGTAACCCCAATGCGCCTGGGGTTCCATCGGCGCCCGAAGCCGGGGTGCCTGACTATATCTTCCAAGGCTGGAACGCGATTTTCGCCCCGCGTGGCACGCCAGCCCCGGTGGTGCAAAAGCTGGATGAGGCTTTGCGCGCCGCGCTGAATGACCCTGCGATCCGCAAGCGGATCGAGGATTTGGGCTCCATCCCCGCCGTGCCGGATCAGATGGGGCCGGAAGCGCTGGCGCGGCTGGTGCGTTCGGAAGTGGATCGCTGGGCGACGGTGGTGCGCGCTGCCGGCAGTCAGCCGCAATAGCGCGCCAAGCCTCGCGTTAAGGGGCGCGGCAATGACCCAACCGCCAATGGCCTGGCCAATGCGCCGAAGCGCTCCCAGGCCATCACGCCGCCAAAAGATTGATCCTATTGCCCCAAGGATCATTGATCGAAACAGCCTCACCATCGCGGTCTATGCCGATACCAGCCTTGCTGGCGCGGTCTAGTATGGTGGCTTTTTTTTCAGATGAACGCAGCAGAATATCGAAGGACGCCAAACCCGCGGCATCAGCCGAACGCATCCCAGCGCCCTGGCTATTCCAGGTATTGCACGCCACATGGTGATGATAACCATCGCTGCCGAAAAAGGCGGCCCCTGGCCTCTGCCGCGTCAGGCCAAACCCAAGAATGTCGCGGTAGAATTTTTCGGATGTATCGGTATCACCCACCTGAAGATGCATATGGCCGATCAGCCCATTATCCGGAAAGCCGGACCAGGTGGAACCCTGTGACGCCAAAACCACCTTCTCAGCATCCAGGGGCTTTGTGCCCATCAGCAAATTGCCCGCGGCATCATGCCATTGTGATAAGGGGCTATCGGCATAAACCTCGATCCCATTGCCCTCAGGATCGGCAAGATAGATCGCCTCACTGACAATGTGATCAGACGCACCCTGCACGGGCAGGCGGTTTTCGATCACATAGGCAAGCCAAGCCCCCAGGGCGGCGCGGCTCGGCAGCAGAAAGGCGATATGAAACAGCCCCGCCTCGTTCGGGTCGCGTGGCTTGGCCGCTGGTGTGGCGATCATTTCCAAAAGCGCAGTCTTGGCTGACCCCAAGGTCACGCGATCCGCTGAGGCGGATAATCTGCGCAGCCCCAGGGTTTTCTCGTAAAATTCAGCGACCTTATCAAGATCACGCACCTTCAGCGCCACGCGCCCAATGCGGAGTGCTGATTGCCGAATATCAAAGGCATCAAGCGTTGCGGTCATGGTATCCCTCCTCAATCACGTGCCGGCTGGATCAGCCATTTTCCTTTTTCAGGGCATAGACACCACCGCCCAACAAGGCCTGCACCACCAGCGCCACCGCCCAGAAGGCCGGGAATTCCCAGCCGCCGCCCGGGTTGGAAAACAAAAAGCCCTTGGCGCCATGCGACAGAAAAATCGCCCCCAGCAGAACAGGCAGGAGCGCCAGCGAAACCCAGCGCGTCCAAAGTCCAAGCAGCAGGGCAAGTCCGCCGAAAAGCTCGGCCATGATCACCGCGTAGGCTAGCACGGCGGGCAGGCCGAGGCTTGCGAAATAGCCAACCGTTCCGGCAGGCGTGAATACAAAAATCTTGATCCCGGCATGGGCCAGAAACAATATCCCCATGGAGGCACGCAGCAGCAGCGCGGCCAGATCGGCCTTGGCGATCCGAAGCGGGGTGGCGAAGGTTTGGTGGGCAATCGTAGCGTCGCTCATGGTCTTGGTCCTTGATCAGATTGAATTGCGCCGTCGCACCGGCACTGCGCGGAACATGATACAGACGCTTGGCAAAGATAATCGCGCTAAAAAGAAGGTTATTTCTTCCGTATTGGAAGAAATACTACCAACCCTCATCCCAGGCTGGCTTGCCCCGGAAGCGCTCCACCAGGAAATCCACCAGGCGCCGCAGCTTGGCGGCCAAATGGCGGCTATGGGGGTAAAGCGCGTAAAGCGCGGAGGGTTCAGCCTCAAACGCCGCCAACACGCGCTGAACCCGCCCCGCGCGCAGAGCCTCGGCAGCGACGAAGCTTGGCACGCAGGCCAAGCCAAGCCCGGCCTCGGCGGCATTCAGGCAGGCTTGCGCATTGGAAAAACGGAGCCGCCCCTGAACCGGGGCGTTGAAGCCATTCCCCTTCGCATCGCGAAAGCGCCAATGATTGGGGTCGCGCAAATTCGTCGAAATGATGCAATCCATTGTGCCAAGCGCATGGGGATCAGCGGGGGCGCCGCTTCGCGCCAAATATGCGGGCGAGGCCACGACCAAAAGCCGTAAATCGCACAGCTTGCGCGCCACCATATTGGAATCATCGGGGCGCCCGCCCCGGATCGCCATATCAAACCCCTCATCCACCAGATTGACCCTGCGATCGGAAAAATTCACATCCAATTCAATCTGCGGATAGGCCAGCGCGAAATCACTCAAGGCTTGGGTCAGGGCCAAGGCGCCAAAGGTGAGTGGCGCGGTCAGGCGCAGACGCCCTTTCGGTTCCTGCGCCGCATCACGGATGGAAGCTTCCAGCCCGTCAAACTCATCCAGCAGGGCGCGCATGCGTTCAAAATAGGCTTGGCCGGCTTCGGTCGCGGCAATGGCGCGGGTGGTGCGGTTGAGCAACCGCACACCCAGCGCATTTTCCAAAGATGAAACAAGCTTGGATGCCTGGCCGGAACTGGTGCCAAGCCGCGCCGCAGCGGCGGTGAAGCTGCCGGTTTCCATCACCGCCAGAAACATGCGGTTGGCTTCAAGCTTGTCCACGTAGCGACCTTCGCTTGATCCCAAGCCCCATTAGGCAGAAGCCCGCATCACAAGGCGCCGCGTACCCATTCCCCAATCGCCAGCACCTTGGCATCTTCGCCGATGCGGCCTGCGATTTGCACGCCAAGCGGCAAGCCCTTCGGCCCTGCCCCCGCAGGCACTGTCACGCATGGCCCATGCAGCAGCGTCCAGAGCGAATTGAAGGAAGGATCGCCGGTCCAACCAATCCCCGCCGGCGCTTCCCCGGCGGCAGAAGCCGTGATCACCGCATCAAAACCTTCAATCGCGGCAGGTAGCGCCGCGCGCGCCTTGGCCTGCACCAGCTTGCACGCATCAAGCTGCGCGGTTGGAAAGCGCTTTGCCCAATCAAGCTTTTCCTTAATGACATCGGAAAGCTGCGCCCGTGCTGCAACCAACTCCCATCCCAAGGAATATCGCCCTTCCATATTCGTCACATATTCATGGGCTTCAAAAGCTTCGGTCATCACCTCAGGCAGGGTGATTTCCACCACCTCTGCGCCCGCACGGCGACATGCCGCGATGGCGCGTTCCATCAGGGCCAAAGTCTCGGGCGCTGCCTTGGCCGCGGGCGGGCCAAGGGTGAAGGCCAGGCGCGGCGCGCGGGGCAGTTTTTCCTCGGGCTTGCCGTAATCCCGCCCCGTCATCGCGCCCATGGAAAGCGCGCAATCAGCAACACTGCGCGCCATGACGCCAATCGTGTCATGGCTTTCGCTGATCACCTTCATGCCGCCGCGATGGATGGCACCAAAACTTGGCTTGAAGCCGACAATGCCGCAAAACGCCGCCGGGCGAATAATGCTGCCGCCGGTTTGCGTCCCGAAGGACAGCGGGAAGAAGCCTGCCGCCACGCCGGCTGCCGAACCGGATGAAGACCCGCCCGGCGTGTGGTGCTTATTGGCCGGGTTGGTCGTGGCGCCCGGATGGCGCGTGGCGAATTCCGTCGTGATGGTCTTGCCGATGATCAGCGCCCCCGCCGCCCGCGCCATGGCAACGGCAGCCGAATCGCTGCGCGGCCTGTGCCCCGCATAAATGGGCGATCCATATTGCGAAGGCATATCAGCGGTATCCAGCACATCCTTCACGCCAAAAGGAATGCCCTTCAGCGGCGCCGACGGTCCGCCCTTATCCAAGGCCGCCGCCCCGTGCCCCACCAGGGCGGGATCGAGCCAGGCGAAGGCCCGCACCTCAGGCTCGCGTTCGGCGATGCGCGCCAGGCAGGCCTCGGCCAGGGCAGAGGCGGTCAGGGAACCCGCGGCGATGCGCCGCGCGGCTTCGGATGCGGTCAGGTCTGCGATTTCGGTCATGATACAAGAGTGCCGTGCCCATGGCGCGCGTCAAGCGGGGGTGCAATTCATGGCTGGCGCGGCACGCCCAGCCGGTCCAGAAAGGGGGGGCATGACGAGCTCAATCAGGATCATCCCGACCCCGGATGGGGCGCTGACCTACGCCATCCCCTTCCCGCCCGAGGAAACGCCGGCAGTGACCGCGCGCGATCTGCTGGGCGCCTGGGAAGCGGCGCGCGGTGCCGCAGGCGCGGAGATCTGGGGCATTCCGCGCCGCCTTATCTTCCGCCGCCCGGATGGGGAGGCGATGGAATTGCTGCTGGCCGATGCCGATGCCGCCTGCTGGGCGGAAGCGGTGGATGCGCGCCATGGGCTTGCCACGGCTCAGGGCCTCGCGGTTTGCCTCAGGCTTCTGGCGCTGATCGAGGCGATGGGGCGGATCGCGCGCCTCAAGGGTTTTTTTGCGCTGCGCGCCACCGGGGCGGAATTGCACCCTGCCCTGCTGCGCGCCGCCGCCAGCGTGCCGCTTGATCCGGCGGGCCGGTTCGACGAGGCTACACTTACCGCGCTATTAACCCGGATGATTCCGGCGGGAGCCCCCTCATGATCCGATTTTTGCCCTTGCTTTTGGTCCTTGCGGCCTGCGCGCAGCAGGAAGCGCCCCCTACCCCGCGCGGGGCGGTGGCCGGCGCCACACCTGAATTGCAGCGTATCTGCACGCAGGAAGCCGAACGTGTCGTCAATTTCCGCGAACGAGGTCAAATGATGCGGGCAGATTCAAATTTCGGTGACAGCGACATGACGAATGATGTGCCCACCGCGCGGCTTCGTTCTGATAGCTTTCGGCAACAAACCTTGCGTGACGAATTGATTCGCGAATGCATCCGCAATACGGGGACCGGCCAGGCGCCGGTTGATCCAGGCGCACAACGCCCACAGAATATCCGCGCACGGCGCTGAAGGCGGCCCGCGCGCATGGCATCCTTTTCGGTTCTGACGCGCGCGCTTTCCCATCGTAACGCCAAGGTTTTTTTTACTGCCTCCCTGATTTCCTGGACCGGGCTTTGGATGCACCGCATCGCCATTTCCTGGTTCGCCTGGGAATTGACCGGTAGTGCCTTCTGGGTCGGAATGGTGGCGTTTTGCGATCTGGCGCCCGCCGTGGTGGTTAGCCCCATTGCGGGCGCCATTGCGGACCGCACGGATCGCCTGAAGCTGACCTTCTGGAGCCAGGCGATGATCGGCGTCATGGCCGCTGTGATCGCGCTGCTGGTAGCCCTCGACAAGCTTGATATCTATACGCTGCTGGCGCTTGAGGTGCTGAACGGCATTGCATCCTCCTTCGCGCAGCCGGCGCGGCAATCGCTCATGCCTGGGCTTGTGCCGCGCAATGACCTGACCGCGGCGGTGGGGCTGAATTCGCTCTGCTTCAATGTGGCGCGGTTTGTGGGGCCGGCATTGGCCGGGCCGTTGATTGCAGTGGCGGGCGTTTGGCCGGCCATTGCGGCCAATGCGGTCGCGTATTTCGTTGCAACCGCCACCACGCCCTTGCTGAAGGTCTCCGCCGAGGAACGGCAGGGCCATGCAAAAACGAAATCGCTTTGGGGCGATATGCGGGATGGGCTGCGTTACGTGGCCGGGCATCCGGGCTTGGGGCCGATCCTGACCTATGCGGCGATTGTCGCATTGCTGCTGCGCAGCCTGCCGGAGATCCTGCCGCCTTATGTGGAACGGCAATTCGGCCTGGGGGCAGAAGCGCTGGCGGTATTGACCGCGGCTTTCGGCGTTGGCGCCTTGTTGTCCGGCATCTTTGTTTCCGCACGCGGCAAGATGCGCGGCACGACCAGGCTCGCGGTTTTCGCGCCGGCGGCGATTTCGCTCGCCATGGTGGGCTTTATTGCGACAAGTTGGTTCCCCGTTGGCGTGCTTTGCGCCGCCATCATGGGCGCGGCCATGTCCGTGCATGGGATTTGCGCGCAGACGCTCGCGCAATCAGCGTCAGACCCCGCCATGCGCGGGCGGGTGCTGAGCCTTTGGGGCCTGATTGTGCGCGCCTTTCCAGCCCTTGGCGCGCTGCTGCTGGGCGCCGCGGGAGAGATTTTCGGCATGACCCTGCCAACATTGGCAGCTGTGGTGCTTTCAGCCATAGCCATTGCCTGGGGGATCAAACGCCTGCCCGCCATGGCGCGGGTGCTGGAAGGCGACGGCGCGGGCGATCCCGCAAAACGTTGAACCTGAATGAGGCATCAGAATGATTGAAGCGGCCATTGTGGGCATGGGGCGCTGGGGCCAGACCCTGGTTGATAGTGTGCAGAACCGGAATGATGCCGGCATCCGCTTCATTGCCGGCAGCACCGGGCGCCCGGAACGCGCCGCCGAATGGGCCGCGCGGCAGGGGGTGAAGATCCTGCCTGACCTGAACGCCATCCTGGCCGAACCGCGCGTCAAGGCAGTGGTGATTGCGTCGCCGCACCAGATGCATGCGGATCAGGTGATTGCGGCGGCGCAAGCGGGCAAGCATGTTTTTGTCGAAAAACCCTTCACCATGACCAAGGCAAGCGCTGAGGCCTCTGTTGCCGCCTGCCGCAAGGCCGGCGTGGTGATGGCGCTTGGCCATAATCGGCGCTTCCTGCCGGCGGTTGCCGAAATGAAAAAGCCGATCGCCGCCGGCGCGCTTGGCACCTTGCTGCATGTTGAAGGGCAGTTCAGCGGGCCGGGTGCGCTTTCCTATCAGCCTGGCATGTGGCGGACGGATGCCCATGAAAGCCCGCTCGGCGGCATGGGCGGCATGGGCATCCATATGATTGACATGATGATCAACCTGGCCGGCCCGATTGCTGAAGTCACGGTGCGCTCACTCGCCCGCGCTCTCACCAATGGCATGGATGATACGACGGCGGGGCTGTTTTCCTTCGCCTCCGGCGCCACCGGCTGTTTTGCGACGCTCGCCTATGCGCCGCGCGTCTGGCGCATCGCCCTTTACGGCACGGATGCGGCGCTGGAATTGAACGGCCATGAGAAACTGAGCTTCAGCCCGCGCGAGGGTCAAGGTTGGATCAAGGACTTCCCGAAGACCGATATCGAACATGCTGAACTTGCAGCTTTTGCCGCCGCCATCACGGGTGGCCCGGCTTATCCTTTGCCGGTTGAAGAAGCGATCCATGGTGTCGCGGTGTTTGAGGCGATGATCGGCGCGGCGGCGTCGGGTAGTACGTATCGCGTCGCTTAGGCGCGGCGATTTCGCGCCCGGGAAGTTTTGTTCTAAAACCCACCCAGCGCCTGGCGCTGACCAACCCTTCTGAAAGGCCGGACATGAGCAAGATCAATCGTCAGGGATCAAACCAGATCCTCTCATCCTCAGTCGAGTATCATAATTTCGTCTTCCTCGCGGGCCTCACCGCCGATGACCTGTCAAAGGACATCAAGGGCCAAACGGCGGAAGTGCTGGCGAAGATTGATGCCGCGCTGGAAGCCAATGGCACGGACAAGACCCGCATGCTGTCGGCCCAGATTTGGCTGAAGGATATCCGTGACCGCGGCGCGATGAATGAGCTTTGGACCGCCTGGCTGCCCGCGGGCGGCGCCCCGGCGCGGGCTTGCGTGGAAGCCAATATGGCCGATCCGCGCCATTTGGTGGAAATCATGGTCACCGCCTGCCGCTGATCAGACAGGCAAAAAGGCGCCAGGGTGAAACGCCGGCGCCGTTTCATACAGCAAGCGCCCGGCATCACTGCCGGGCGTTTTTTTCAGGCGCGGGCCGCGACCGCGAGTGCGGGCGTCTGGCGCGGCGGGGTCTGATAGCCCTTCGGCCCATAACCAGGATTGGCAACGCGCGGCAGCGCGGCGGTGGCGATGGTTTCAATCACGCGCGACTGAAGCGAAATGGCGCGTTCCAGCAATTTGCGGTTCTCACTGCCTAGAACCTCCAATTGCTTCGTCAGCATCTGCGCTTCTTCGCGCATCGCGCCATCAGGGCGCGCGCCATGCTTGGCCTGGGCCGCATAGGCCTGGGCGAAGGCGTCGCTCGCGGCGATCTTGCTTTCCGCAAGCTTGGCGGCGCGCGAAAGGTCAAGCTTCGCCAAAGCCTCATTTTCAGCGCGCAGGGCTTCCGCCAGTCTTTTGCCGGCGATCAACAAAGCATCAATCATGGTTGGGCCTCTCCCATATTGGGGTTCAGTGCTCCGTTTTGGCGGAGCAATTCGCGATAGACAGAATCAGCAATGCCGACACCGCCGGCCCGCACGGCGGCAGCCGCAAAGGCTTCAACCAGCATCGGGCGCCATTGCGCCTCGGCCGCGCCGCCGCCGAAGGAGGATTTGGACATATCCACCGTGGCAAACATCGGTTGCAGCAGGAACCCCAGCGCCTGGGTTTCGAAATCTCGCGCGGATTTGCGCATAGCGGCTTCGGACATGGCACCGGCCTGCGGCGCGCGAAGGGCGCGCTGCTGCGGGGGGACCAGGTTGGTGGCATCCAACATCAGCGGAGCTCCAGATCAGCCTGCAAGGCGCCAGCGGCCTTGATGGCTTGCAGGATGGAAATCAGGTCACGCGGGCCAACGCCCAGGCTATTCAGGCCACGCACCAGTTCTTGAAGAGTCACATTCTGGGGCAGAATGCCCATGCGACGCTCTGCTTGGTCTTCAATTTCAATGCCGGTGCGCGGCACCACCTGAGTTTCGCCCTGCGCAAAGGCATTGGGCTGGCTGACTTGCGGTGTTTCCGTGATACGGATGGTCAAATTGCCCTGCGCGATGGCCACGGTGGAAACCCGCACCGCATCGCCCATCACGATCGTGCCCGTCGCCTCATCAATCACCACGCGGGCGATCTGGTCGGGTTCAACGCGCAGCCTTTCGATATCGGTCAAAAAGGCCACCGGATCGCGCCCATTGAGCGCGACGGAGACCGTGCGCGGATCAGTCGCGGTCGCGACATTCCGCCGCGCTGAATTATTGATGGCGGTGGCGATGCGCCGCGCCGTGGTCAAATCCGGATTCCTGAGCGACAGGCGCACACGATCCCGATTGGCGAGCGTAAAGGGCACTTCGCGCTCGACAATCGCACCATTGGAAATGCGCCCTGCCGTCGGCACACCGCGCGTGACGGAAGCGGCGGCGCCCTTTGCACTAATCGCACCGGTCGCAAGCGCGCCCTGCGCCACCGCGTAGACCTCTCCATCCGCGCCAAGCAGAGGTGTGACCAGCAGCGTGCCGCCAGTCAGGTTCGTGGCATCGCCTAGGGCGGAAACCGCCACATCAATCCGGCTGCCGGGCTTGGCGAAGGCGGGCAGATTCGCCGTTACCATCACGGCGGCAATATTCTTCGTGTCCAATTGGCGTTCGAAATCGCGCGAATTGACGCCCAAGCGTTCCAGCATCCCGACCAGCGATTGGCGGGTAAAGACCGAGCTTCTGAGGCGATCCCCGGTGCCATTCAGGCCAATAACCAGCCCGTAACCCACCAGTTGGTTGTCGCGCACGCCCTCCATATCCACTATATCCTTGATGCGGATTTGGGCGGTGGCGGGCGGCGCAAGGAAACACACCGCCAATGCAAGGGCGGTAAGGATTTTTGCGAACGCTTGCGCTATACGGGTCAAGGTCTGTCTCCGGCGCCACCCCGATCATGGGCGGCGGTCTCTCCGGTTACAGGGCAAGGCCCGTGCCAGGGTTTGGCGGTATCTTCGCCGAGTCGCGGCGGCAAAACCTGCCGGGTCCCGGCTGAGCCTGCCGGGACAAGGCGGAAGAAGGAGGTCAGATGGTCGTTATTCGGGGCGTGACGGGCGGCACCAATGTGCCGGGGGCGCGGTCAACGCGCGGCGCCTCGGGCGGCTTTCGTGTGGGCGGCGGCGCGGATGAAGCACGCGAAGCCAATGCCAGCACCGGCGTTTCGGCGGCAACCGCGATTGGCCTGCTTCAGGTGCAGGAATCCGCCCCGGCCGGGGAACGTAATGCCCGCGCCTTCCGCCGTGGCGAGGATATGCTGAAGGAACTGAAAGCACTGCAATTGGAATTGCTGGAAGGCCGCGCCGATCCCGCCCGGCTGCAGGAATTGGCCCGGCTGACCGAAGGCGAAAAACCCGCCGACCCCGGCCTGGCTGAGGCGGTGGAGGCCATTGCGCTGCGGGCCAGGTTGGAATTGGCCCGGCGCGGCATCGAAAGCTGAAATCGGCCATTGTCAGATATTTGTCGCAATTCGCCCCCTGGCGCCCTGCAACAATAGGGTATAGAAGCCCTTAAATCATCGAGTCAGGTTTCAGCAAGAAACCACCTCGGGCAAGTGCAAGGCGGGGGAAGAAGAAGATATGTTGGTGACATTGCCGCCCGATTACCGTCCCTCGGATTCCGAGGAGTTCATGAATGCGCTCCAGCTTGAATATTTCAGACAAAAGCTTCTCAGATGGCGGCAGGATTTGGTGCGCGAAGCCGGTGAGACGCTCTCCTCCCTATCTGAAGGTGGCATAGCGGAAGCGGATCTCGCGGATCGCGCTTCGGTGGAAACGGACCGCGCGCTTGAATTGCGCACCAGGGACCGGGCGCGGAAATTGATCAACAAGATTGATCAGGCCTTGGACCGGATTGAATACGGCACCTATGGCTATTGCGAGGAAAGCGGGGAGCCGATTTCGCTCCGCCGTCTGGAAGCGCGGCCCATCGCTACCATGACGATCGAAGCGCAGGAGCGCCATGAACGTATGGAACGCGTGCATCGCGACGATTGAGACTGGCGGGCGGCGCGGGCCGCCTGCCCTACAAAAAACCCACCGGGTCCACATCCACTTGCACCCGGACATTGCCGGGCACATCCACCCGCGCCAGCCATTCGCCCAATAGCCGCTGCACGCCAATATCCCGCCGCGCCTTGAGCAAAAGCCGCCGGCGATGCCGCCCGCGCAGCAAGGCAAGCGGCGCGGGCGCGGGGCCCAGAACCTCCATCCCCTCACCGACTGGGGCAGCACGGCCCAAATCCCGAGCGACTCGGTCCGCTGCCTTTTCATCCGGGGAACTGACGATCAGCGCGGCAAGCCGGCCGAAGGGCGGCCAATGGCCGGGGCGGCGCGCTTCGGCCTCGGCCGCCATGAAGGCTTCATATTCGCCGGACACCAGCGCCTGCATCACCGGATGGTCTGGCGAAAAGCTTTGCAGCAAAACGCGCCCGGGATGTTCCGCGCGCCCGGCGCGGCCGGCGACCTGGTGAAGTAACTGGACCGTGCGTTCGGCAGCACGCAAATCACCGCCCGCCAAGCCCAGATCCGCATCCACCACGCCCACTAGAGTCAAAAAGGGAAAATGCCAGCCCTTGGCCACGATTTGCGTGCCGATGATCAGATCAACCTCGCGCTTTTCAATGGCCTCGGCGGCGGCTGAGGCGGCGGCGGGGCCGGGCAGTGTATCGGATGCCATCACCAGCCGGCGCGCCTCGGGGAACAGCAAAGCGGCTTCTTCCAAAACCCGCTCCACCCCGGGCCCGATTGGCACCGTGCTATGCGGCGCGGCGCAGCTTGGGCAATGGCTTGGCGGCGCTTCGACATGGCCGCAATGGTGGCATTGCAGCCGCCGCGCGGCGCGGTGTTCCACCAGCCAGGCGGTGCAATTCGGGCAGCGCAGCCGATGGCCACAGGCGCGACAGAGCGTAAGTGGCGCATAGCCGCGCCGGTTCAGAAACAGCATGGCCTGTTCGCCGCGCTTGAGCGTTTCCGCGACCGCAGCCACCAAGACGGGGCTTAGGAAGCGCCCGCGCAGCGGGGTTTCACGCCGAAGATCAATGAGCCCAATCTCTGGCAACACCGCGCCACCATGACGCGCCGCCAAATGGCATTCAGCGTATCGCCCGGCGCGGGCATTGGTCAGCGTTTCAAGCGAGGGTGTCGCGCTTACCAGAACGCAAGCCGCATCAGACAAGCGCGCCCGCACCACGGCCATATCGCGCGCATGATAGATCACGCCTTCTTCCTGCTTGAAGGCGGTTTCGTGTTCTTCATCCACCACAATCAGGCCGAGATCGGGGAAGGGCAGGAACAGTGCCGAACGCGCGCCGACCAGCACCAGAGCACGGCCTTCCGCCACGGCGCGCCAGGTGATGCGCCGCGTGCGGGGGGAAAGCTCGGAATGCCAAAGCGCAGGATCAGTGCCGAAGCGGGCGCGGAAGCGATCCAGCCATTGCGCGGAAAGCGCGATTTCGGGCAGCAGCACCAATGCCTGCCGCCCGGCCTGAAGTGCCGCGGCAATGGCTTCGAAATAGACCTCGGTCTTGCCGGAGCCCGTCACGCCGGAAAGCAAGGTGGTGCTGTAGGCCGCGCGCGCTACAGCCGAGCGGAGCAGCGCGGCGGCTTCGGCCTGGTCAGAATCCAGCACCGGGCCGGGGCGGGCCAGATCGGGCGGGCGGAATTCTTCCAGCGGCGGCAACAGGCCCGGCAGCAATAGCCCGGCGTCGGCCATGCCGCGCAGCACGGCGGGCGCCACGCCGGCGTCCCGCGCCAGATCATCGGGGGCGCGCACATCGCCCGCGTGCAGCGCAGCCAGCACGCGCTGGCGCGCGGGCGTCAGGCGCGGCGCTTCAGGCAGAGGATCAGCACGGCACCAGCCGGCGCGATGGGGCTGTGCTTCCAGGGCGGCGGGGACACTCATGGCCATGCGGAGCACCGCGCCGCGGGGGGAAAGCGTATAGGCCGCGACCCAATCCACGAAGCGGCGCAGCTTTTCCGGCAGGGGCGGCGCTTCCAGCACGGCGGCGATGGGCTTGAGGCGGTGGTCGGGAAGGTGCGACTCGGGCGCTTCATCCCACACCACGCCAAGCACCTGCCGTCCGCCCAAGGGCACGGCGACGAAACTGCCGGGGGGCGGCGCTTCGCCCTCAGCGCGGTAATCATAGGCGTCGGCGAGTGGCAACGGCAGCAGAACGCGCAAGCGCTTGGCAGTGTTTGAAGAAATTGTTTCAGGCAAAAGGGACTGCTTTCGCGAAGGGGCCGGCATGGTCTATGAAATAGCCCATTCGCGACGGGAAGGCTTGCGCTTTGCGTCGCGCAGCGCCATTCCCCGCCAAAGCCTTGTCTTTCGCCCTGCAGGATTGGAATTCATGAAGTTTTTCGTTGATACCGCCGAAGTTGCCGAAATCCGCGCCCTTGCCGAATTGGGCATGGTGGATGGTGTGACCACCAATCCATCGCTGATCGCCAAATCTGGACGCGACATGAAGCAGGTGATTGCGGAAATCTGCGCCATCACCCCAGGCCCTGTCAGCGCTGAAGTGACCGCGACCGACGCCGCCGGCATGCTGGCCGAAGGGCGCTTCCTGCGTGGCATTGCGCCGAATGTGGCGGTGAAGGTCCCACTGACCGAAGCCGGGCTGATCGCCTGCCGGACGCTCGCTTCCGAAGGGACTTTGGTGAACGTCACGCTCTGTTTTTCCGCAGCCCAGGCGCTGCTGGCCGCCAAGGCGGGTGCCGCCTTCATTTCCCCCTTTGTCGGGCGGCTTGATGATATTGCGACCGATGGCATGCGGCTGATTGCGGACATTGTGCAGATATACCGCAATTACCCCGCGCTTCGTACCGAGGTTTTGGTGGCTTCCATCCGCCACCCGATCCATCTGGTGGAAAGCGCCAAGATGGGCGCGCATGTGGCGACCCTGCCACCCGCCGTGATCCGCCAATTGCTGAAGCATCCGCTCACTGATCGCGGCCTGGAGGCGTTTCTGGCGGATTGGAAAAAGACGGGACAAAGCATCCTGTGAGTACCCCGTCCTCAGGCGGGAAGGCCCCGAACGGGCCCTCGGCTGAGGAGGTGGAGGCTTTCTTGCGCGCCAATCCTGGATTTTTGGCAGCGCGGCCGGAACTTTATCGCGCGCTGGCGCCGCCGCGGCGCGTGCATGGCGATGGGCTGACCGATCACATGGCGGCGATGCTGGGCGCGGAACGCGAACGCGCATCCGCGCTGGATGCTGAATTGCGCCTGGCTTTGGATGCGGAACGCGCGGGGCTTGGGCTGGTATCGCGCGTTCGCCTGGCGGTACTGGCGCTGATGCGTTCGGATGATGCGCCGGAAACCGTGGCGCAGGAATGGCCCAATCTACTGGGGCTTGAGAGCTGCACACTTTGTGTGGAGCCACCGGATAATCCCGGCCAGCTTTGGATGCGCCCGGAACAGCGGCCCCTGCCGCGCGGCATGGTGGAGAAATTGCTCGGGCGCGGGCGCGATGTGCTGGTGCGCGACAAGCCCGAAGACGCCGATGCGCTGCATGGCGAAGCGGGCGGGCTGATTGCGCGCGATGCGCTGATACGCGTGGTGGTGGCGCAGCAACCGCTGATGCTGCTGGCGCTGGGCGCGCGGGATGCCAGCGCCCTGCCCGCACGGCACGGCACTGAACCCCTTGTGTTCCTGGGCCGCGCTGTGGCGGCGGCGATTTCAAGGTAGCATGACCGGCGCCGAGGCTGCCTCCGCCTGGCTTGGCTGGTTCGCCCAGGAACGGCGCGCGAGTGCGCATAGCATTGAAGCCTATGGGCGCGATGTGGCGCAATTTCTTGGCTTTCTGACAATGCATCTGGGTGCCGAGCCTGATTTGGCAGCGCTTGGCACGCTGCGGCCGGCGGATTTGCGCGCCTTTCTGTCCGCCCGCGCCATGGAAGGTGATGCGGGTGCGACCCGCGCCCGCAAGCTGGCCGCTATACGGAGTTTCCTGCGCTATTTGCAGCGCCATCAGGGCATGGCGCCAGTCGCACTTGCCGGGCTGCGTGCGCCGCGTGCCAAAGTGCCTTTGCCGCGTGCGCTCAGCGTCAAGGAAGCACGCGCTGCGGCGGAAGAAATCCCCGATGTCTATGCGCTGGGGCGGCATGAAAACCCGCGCCTGCAAGCGGCACGCGACCGCGCTTTGTTCACGCTGCTTTACGGCGCCGGGCTGAGACTGGGGGAAGCTTTGGCGCTGAATTTGGGCGATGCACCGCGCACGGGGTCTGACGCTGCGCTTCGCGTCGTTGGCAAAGGTAATAAGGAAAGGCTGGTGCCGATATTGCCGGTGATCCGCGATGCCATGGCGGCCTATCTGGCCGAACGCGGCAGCGGCGCGGCGGATGAACCCTTGTTCATCGGGGCGCGCGGCGGGCGGCTTGATCCGGCGGTGGCACAAAAAAGGCTACGCGATTTTCGCCGGCTTGCTGGCTTGCCGGAACATGCCAGCCCGCATGCGCTCCGGCATTCCTTCGCGACGCATTTGCTGGGCGGCGGGGCTGATTTGCGCGCCATTCAGGAATTGCTCGGCCATGCCAGCCTTTCCACCACGCAGCGCTATACGGCGGTGGATGCGGCGGCGCTGCTGGAGACCTGGCGGAAGGCGCATCCGCGGGCGGATTGAGTCTAGACAAATCGTTGTCTTGGAGCAGAGACTGCTTTTAATCGCGGGAGAAAAGCCATGAGCATTCGCATCGGTATCGCCGGCATGGCCGGGCGCATGGGCCAGCTTTTGATTGAGGAAGTCACCGCCGCTGGTGCGGTATGTGTGGGCGGCACCCTGCGCGCCGGCGGCAAGCCCGCACCGGCGGGTGTAGCGAGTTTTCCTGATATCGCCGCCCTTTTTGCCGCTTCCGACGTGGTGATCGATTTTACCCATGCGGAAACGGCCGCCACCCATGCCGCCGCTGCCGCCGCCTGCGGCAAGGGATTCATCCTGGGCAGTTCAGGGCTTTCGGTAGCAGCGGAAGCAGCGGTGGCGGAAGCCGGCAAGCGAGCGCCGATTGTCTATGCCGCGAATTTCGCACCCGGCGTCAATCTATTCCTGGCGATTGCGGAACGCATGGCAACCGCACTCCCCGGCGCGCAATATGATGCCGAGATTGTGGAGATGCATCACCGCCAAAAAGTGGATGCGCCATCCGGCACGGCAATCGCTTTGGGCCGCGCTGTGGCGGCCGGGCGCGGCACCACCATGGAAGAAGCCGGCATTGAAAGCGGGCGTGATGGCCATTGCGGCCCGCGCGGCACCGGCACGATTGGCTTCGCGGCTTTGCGCGGCGGGCAGGTGGTGGGCGAACACACGCTGCTTTTCGCTGCCGCTTCAGAACATATCAGCCTGACGCATCGCAGTTTTGATCGCCGCGTTTATGCCACGGGTGCCGTGCGCGCGGCGCTTTGGGTGCATGGGCGGGCACCCGCGCTTTACGGGATGAAGAATGTGCTTGGGATGTAGTTTGGTTATCTTTGCCAATCGAAGGGCGCGGCGCGCGGCAGGCCGAGGTTTTCCCGAAGCGTCGTGCCGGTGAATTCCTTGCGGAAGACACCGCGGCGCTGCAATTCCGGCACAACCAGGCGCACAAATTCCTCATAAGTGCCGGGCATGTGTGTGGCAGCCAGAACGAAGCCATCGCAGGCGCCACCTTCCAACCACGCCTGCATTTCATCCGCAACGCGCTTGGGCGTGCCGCAAAAAACCGGGAATTCGCGAATGGTGCCGCGACCGGTGATTTCCACGAAATCGCGGAGAGTAGGGTTACGCTTGCCGCTGGAAGCAACGACTCGGTCGCGCAAGGCTTGCAGCCCTTTGATTCCGGCTAATTCATCATCAGTGAAGGCATCATCCAAGGCTTTTGACGCGAAATCATAATTCAGCGCTTCAGACAGCAACGAAAGCCCATCAACCGGCTTGGCGAGGCCATCAATCAAGGCTCGCTTTTCCTCAGCCGCCGCTTCGGTTTCGCCGACAATGCAATAGACGGCGGGGCAGATGCGCACCGTGGCGGGGTCTCGCCCGGAAGTCGCCACCTGGTCCTTGAAACCGCTATAGCCGCGCTTGGCGACTTCCATATTCGGATAGATCACGAAAACCAGATCGCCCCAGCGTGCAGCGAAGGTCTTGCCACGACCGCTTTGGCCAGCCTGGATCAGAACGGGGCGGCCTTGAGGCGTGCGCGGCACCGTGAATGGGCCGCGGCTTTTGAACCATTTGCCCTTATGGTCCAACCGCCGGACCTTGCTGGGATCGGCGAAGACGCCGCTCTCGCGGTCCTGAATGATGGCGTCATCGCCCCAGGAATCCCAATGCGACAGCACGATTTCCAGGAATTCATCAGCGCGATCATAGCGCAGATCATGTTCCAGATGATCATCCGCGCCCATGTTATGCGCTTCACTATCATTCAGCGAAGTCACCACATTCCAGGCCGCGCGCCCGCCCAGCATGTGATCAAGCGTCGCGAAAACCCGCGCCACATGGAAGGGTTCATAATAGGTGGTGGAATAGGTGCCGCCGAGGCCAAGCTTGGATGTAGCAAGCCCCATCGCCGTCAGGATTGAAACCAGATCAAGCTTCACCACGCGAATGCCGTTCTGCACCGCCTGCGCATGGTCATGGCCGAGAATATCGGGCATGGCGAGCCGGTCATCGAAAAACGCCATATGGAAACAACCGGCTTCAAGCGTGCGGGCGATGCGCTGGTAATATTCCGGGCGCAGATAATCCTGCATGGTCGCGGGATGGCGCCAAGATCCGACATAATTCGAGCAATTCTGCGCCTGCAGAAAAGCGACCAGCGTCATTTGCTTCATTGGCGTATTCCCTTTTCCCGTGCTTCAGCATCGCGCGGCAGCGATGGCGCGGCAAGCCATTCAGCCCGGATTTCGCGGCAGCCTGGCCAAATGGCTTTCCATCAGCGCGCGCGCGGAAAGGCCAAATAGCCGAATGCGGCGGGTTTCGGACATCACCAGCAAGCCAACGGCCAGCGCAAAGGCTTCGGTTGCCGCTTCCTGGCCGCCAAGCGCGCGCATCGGCGCTAGCGCCGCCATCAGCGCGGCATTCAACCCCGGATCAAGCCCCTGCCCAAGCCCACGCGGCGCAAGGCCGCCCCCACCCAAGTAAAAGCCCAGCGCCAATTCCTGCGGATGCGCCGCATAGAAATCAAACAAGGCAAGTGCTGCACCGTGAAACCCATCCCGCGCCGCGCCATCCGCCACTGCTGCCTTAAGGCGCGCAAGGCTATCGCGCAGCACTTCGGCATAAATCGCCTCACGCGACGGAAAATGGAAATAAAGCGCGGCGGGCGTATAGCTAGCGCGGGCGGCAATGGCGCGCAGGCTGGCGCCTTCCAGCCCAGCCTCGGCGAAAAGCGCCTTGGCGGCAGCCAGGATATGGTCTCGCTTGGCGGCGTTCTTGTCTGGGCGCATCATTGACGCGAAATTCTAACAGCGTTAGATTTTACCCGTCAACCGGTTATGGGAAGCCCTTATCATGCTGATGACTGCCGCTGATTATCGGGAATCGCTCAGGGCACTGAAGCCGCGCGTTTTCGTGAATGGCCGCCAGGTGGCGAGTGTGGCCGATGAGCCGCTGCTGGCGCCGGGCATTAATGCCATTGGTGTCACCTATGATTTCGCCCATCGCCCTGATTACGCAGGACTGATGACGGCAACACAGCAAGGCAGTGGCCGGCTTGCCAATCGCATGCTGCATGTGAATGGCAGCCGCGATGATCTGCTCGCAAAGCTGGAAGCGGTGCGGCTGGTTTGCCGTGAATCCGGCTGCGCGCAACGCTATTTGGCGCATGACGCACTGAATGCGCTGCATCAGGGCACCAAGCTTGCTGATGATGTGCATGGCGGGGAAAGGCATCAGCGCTTCCTGGCCTATTTGGATGATGTGCAGGCGCGTGATCTGACGCTTGGCATTGCGATGACAGACGCGAAGGGTGATCGTTCCGCCCGGCCCGGCAAGCAGGCCAATCGGGATGTGCATGTGCATATCAAGGAACGCCGCGCGGATGGCATCATCATTCGCGGCACCAAGGCCATTGTGACCGGCGCGCCTTATGTCCATGAATTCCTGGTCATGGCCTGCCGCACCATGACCGCCGAGGATGCCGATTTCGCGCTGCATTGCGCGGTGCCGGCAGACGCGCCCGGCGTGATGATTGTGGCGCGCCCCGCAGGCCGCCCCGGTGAAGCAGCCGCAAAATTCAGCGCCAAATACGGCCAAGCCACCGGCGTTGTTGTCTTTGATGATGTGTTTGTGCCCTGGGATCGCGTGTTCATGGCGGGCGAGCATGTCGAAGCCGGCACCACCACCACCAGCTATGCCACCCATCACCGGCATTCCTGCATCGCCGCACGCGCCGGCTTCGGTGATTTGCTGATTGGCGCAGGGGCCTTGATGATTGAAGCCAATGGGCTGGATACGGACCGCCATGGCCATATCCGCGATGCCATGGTGGATCTGATCAAGATTGTGGAAGGCTTCTTCGCCTGTGGCGTGGCGGCCAGTGTTTATGGCACAGGTGCCGCTTCTGGCGCCTTCATGCCAGATTCGGTCTTCAGCAATATCGGCAAATTGCTGCTGGCGACACAGATTTATGACATGCACCGGCTGGCGCATTATGTCTCCGGCGGGTTGATCGTCGCACTGCCTGGCCCGGATGAGGATCATAATCCCGAAACCGCCGCTTCCCTTGCCGCGGTGCTGGCGGGGCGCGCTGATATTCCGGCGGAAAAGCGCCTGGACGTCGCGCGCTTCATGGAAGATTTGACCGCATCCAATCAAGGCGGCTGGTATTCGGTGATCTCGCTCCATGGTGGCGGCAGCCCTGAGGCAATGAAGCGCGAGATTTGGCGCAATTATCCGGTGGAAGAACGCTCGGCGCTTGTGGAACGCCTGCTCGATCGCGGCATTCTGGATGAGGGCAAGCGCATTTCCAAACAGCCGGGGCGCTGCTGCGATACGGGGTGTGAAGCGCCGCGCGCGCCGGCCATTCCGGAAGGCAGCTTTATCGGGCGCGCGGCGGAATGATTTAGCCGGCAGCCGGGCGGAGGAAGCCTTGCTCCGCCGCCCGCTTCCAGCGCGCCTCATCTTCCCTGATCAGGACGCGTACGGCGGCAAGGTCAAGCGGCGCAGGGTCCACCGCCAGGTTGCGCATGCGCGCTTGCACGGCTTCCACTTCTTGCGCTGCGCGTGCTTCTGCATTGATCCTTTGCAGAATGTCTTCCGGCGTGCGCGCCGGCGCCCAAATGGCAAACCAACCTTCATAGCTTGCCGCGTCCAGGCCGAAACTCGCAAGGCTTGGCACATTGGGCAAATGCACCGAAGGGCGCGGCGATGTCACCGCCATGATGCGCACGCGATCGCTTTGCATCAAAGGCAGCGCAGTTGCAGTGCTGACCCAGGCCAACGGCAAATGCCCGCCCATCAGATCGCGCGTGGAAGCGCCACCGCCGGAATAGCGAATCTCGTTCAATTCAATGCCGGCAGCGCGGGTGAATTGTGCGGCAACAACAGCGGAAGCGACATCGGCTGTGGCATGCGCAATCGCCCCAGGTCGCGCCTTGGCCGCGGTGATCAGGCTGGGAATGTCACGAAACGGCGCATCACTGCTGGCCAGCAAGACAAAGGCGTAAAGCGCGGAAATCGCAACGGGCGTCAAATCACCGGTCGGGTCATAGGGCAGATCAGGCTTGGTGTGGCGCAGGATCAGATGTGTTGGGTTCAGCGAAATCAGCGTATGGCCATCAGGCGCGCTGCGCGCCACCGCTTCCGTGCCAATCGCGCCATCCGCACCCGGGCGATTTTCCACCACCACGGGGCGATTGAGTCGGGTGCCGATGGTTTCCATCACCGCGCGCGCCGTCAGGTCTGTGCCACCCCCGGCGGCGAAGGGCACAATCACGCGCACCGGGCGTTGCGGCCAGGTGCCTTGCGCGGCGGCAAGGCCCGGCAGGATGAAGGGCGCAGCGAGCATGGCGCGGCGTTGGATCATGCGACGTTTCCTTATGCTTCGGTCTTGCGCGACCGTCTTGACCAGATGAAATCTTCCACCGCAAACTGCCGTAACACAAGGGGAAATCCGCCATGAATGATGCCGCCACCACCCGTATTCAGCCACTTGATGGCGTTCGCGTGATTGATGTTTCAAGCTTTCTGGCGGGGCCTTTCTGTTCCACGCAGCTTGCGGAATTTGGCGCCGAGGTCATCAAGCTTGAATTGCCGATCGTGGGCGACCCTTTGCGCAAATTCGGTTCGGTCACCGAATGCGGTGAAACCCTGCCCTGGCTTTCGGAGTGCCGGAACAAGAAATCCGCCACACTTGATTTGCGCAAGCCCGATGGCGCCGCACTGCTGAAGCGCATGTGCGCCGAGGCTGATATCCTGGTTGAGAACTTCCAGCCTGGCACAATGGAAAAATGGGGCCTTGGCTGGGATGTCATGCAGGAAGTCAATCCGCGCCTGATCATGGTGCGCATTTCAGGCTATGGGCAAACCGGCCCCTATAGTGGCCGTCCGGGCTTTGGGCGGATTGGCAATGCCTTTGGCGGGCTTTCCTATCTGGCGGGCTATCCGGATCGTCCGCCGGTGACACCCGGATCGGCCACGATTCCGGATTATCTGGCCGGCATGTATGGCGCGATGGGCGCTTTGCTCGCCATGGAAGCGCGGCGCAAAACGGGCAAGGGGCAGATGGTGGATATCGGGCTTTATGAGCCGATCTTCCGCATTCTGGATGAATTGGCGCCATCCTATCAATTGAATGGCTATATCCGTGAACGCATGGGGCCGGGTACGGTGAATGTGGTGCCGCATAGCCATTATCCCACCAAGGATGGCCGCTGGATTGCAATTGCCTGCACATCCGACAAGATTTTTGCGCGCCTTGCAGATGCCATGGGCGTGCCGGAATTCGCCGAGGACGGAAAGTGGGGTAAGATCCGCCAACGCGAAGCGGCGCGCGCTGAAGTGGATGCCTATGTCGGCAATTGGACCAGCCAATTCACGCGCGATGAATTGCTCGCCTTGTGTGAAAAGGCGCAGGTTCCTTGCGGGCCGGTCTATGCGATTGATGAGATTTTCAAGGACCCGCAATACAAGGCGCGCGATAACATATTGATGATGAAGGACCCGCGTGTTGGCGAATTGGCGATCCCCAATCTGGTGCCGCGGCTTTCAGACACACCAGGCGAAGTGCGCTGGCTTGGCCCCAGCATGGGGGAACATAACAACGAAATCTATCGCCAATGGCTTGGCCTGAATGATGCGGAGATTGAACGCCTGACCGCAGCCCAAGTGATCTGAGGCAGGCAGCGCGATATGCCTGGCTGGCGCATGCGACGTTCCGTGATGATTACGCCGGGGCATCGGCCGGAACGGCTTGCCAAGGCTGTCTCCTTGCCGGCGGATAGCCTGATTTTCGATCTGGAAGATGCGGTGCCGCCGGCGCGGAAGCCAGAGGCGCGTGCCGTGGTGGCGCAAGCGCTTACTGAACTTTCCTTTGGCAGACGCGAAAGAGCGGTACGCTTGAACGCCATAGGGTCCGCGGATTTTGTGGCGGATATGGCGGCGCTGCCCTGGGCGAGCATTGACGCGGTAATGCTGCCAAAGGTTGAACGGGCGGAGGAGTTGCATAAACTTGATGCTACCTTGGATGCGGGGGCACCTGGGCGGGATATTGCCGTGATAGCAACGCTTGAAACACCGCGCGGCATTTTAAATGCGCTTGCCATCGCGGATGCGTCACCTCGTCTTGCGGCGTTATTTCTTGGCCCTGGTGATTACACCATGCAAACGGGCGGGCGTATCACACCGCGCGTTCTGGAATTTCCACGGCAAATACTGGTGGCCGCCGCCGGCGCGGTGGGCGCGCAGGCGCTTGATGCTCCATACCTTGCTGATTTGCGCGATGTTGCCGCCACAGGGCAGGATGCAGCGGCAGCGCGGGAATTGGGCTTCAGCGGCAAGGTTGTCTTTCATCCGGATCAGATTGCCCCGGTGAATGAAGCCTTCACCCCAAGCGCTGAGGAAGTGGCGAAGGCGCGGCGCTATATCGCTGCCTTTCAGGAAGCCGCCGCCAAGGGCGAAAACCTTGCCTATGTTGATGGCACTTTCATCGCCATGGACCTGGTGCCGAATATGGAACGCATCCTGGCCTTGGCGGAAGCCGCACGAAAGGCGGCTTCCGCATAAATCATTCAGGAAGCAAGATACCCGCCATCCACATGCATTTCTGACCCTGTCATATAGGATGAGTCGTCTGACGCCAGGAACAGGATGGCGTAGGCGACCTCATCCACCTCACCGGTGCGGCCCATCGGTATATGGCCAAGCATCTTGGCCCGGAACACGGGATCAGCCGTGGCACCGCTGGTGCGCATGGGCGGCATCAGGCCGGGATGGACCGTGTTCAGGCGAATGCCCGAAGCGCCTTCCTGCACCGCAACTGATTTCGTCAGCAGCCGCACCGCTGCCTTGGAAGCGTTATAGGCGCAATGAATGCGTTCCTGCCCAACAACGCCCGATATCGAGGACAGGTTGATGATGGAACCGCCGCCTGTTTTCCGCATGGCGGCAACACCATGCTTGACGCCAAGGAAAACGCCGCGCGCATTCACCGCCATGATCCGGTCCCAAAGCGCGGTATCATAAAGGTTGTTGGTATTGCTGCCTGAAATGCCGGCATTGTTCACCAGCACATCAAGCCGGCCATGCGCCGCCAGCACGGCAGCAATCGCCGCTTCCCATTGCGCCTCATCCGCGACATCCAGGTTGATATAGCTTGCAGACCCGCCGGCCTTGGCGATTTCAGCCACCACGGCGCGGCCTTCGGCTTCCATCATATCGGCCACCACTACCTTGGCACCTTCGCGCGCCAAAAGTCGCGCGGTGGCAGCCCCCATGCCGGAAGCGGCACCCGTAATGAGTGCTACCTTGTTTGCAACGCGCATGATGTTTCCTCCTCTTCATACTTGATCAGGAAGCCTTGCAAGGCTTGCGCGTTACCGCAAGCCTCAACCATAGGTCATGCTGGATTCCGCGCCACGGCTCATGTCGCGTGGAATAGGTTGGCCGGTCAGTGTCAGCGCCAAAGCCTCAGCGACACGAATACCATCCACGCCGGCGCTCAGGATGCCGCCGGCATAGCCAGCGCCCTCTCCGGCAGGGAAAAGCCCTGCCGTATTCACGCTTTGAAAATCGAGGCCGCGCGGGATGCGAATGGGGCTGCTCGTGCGGGTTTCAACGCCAGTCATCAGCGCATCCGGGCGGGCGAAGCCTGGCACCTGCTTATCGAAAGCCAGCAAAGCTTCGCGCATTGCCTCCACTGCGAAATCAGGCAGGCAGAGCGCGAGGTCAGTTGGCGTCACACCCGGCTTATAGCTTGGCAACACATCGCCCAGCCCCGTGCTGGGGCGCCCGGCCAGAAAATCGCCGACAAGCTGCGCGGGCGCATGGTAATCACCTCCGCCAGCGGCGAAGGCAGCGCTTTCCCAATGGCGTTGATAGGCCAATCCAGCCAGCACATCGCCCGGATAATCCTCGGGCGAAATCCCCACCACAATGCCGGCATTGGCATTGCGTTCGGCGCGCGAGTATTGGCTCATGCCATTGGTCACCACGCGGCCCGCCTCACTCGTGGCGGCTACCACTGTGCCGCCCGGGCACATACAAAAACTATAGACAGCGCGGCCATTCTTCGCGTGATGCACCAGCTTGTAATCCGCCGCACCCAGCAGCGGATTACCTGCATTGGGGCCGAAACGCGCTTGGTCAATCATGCCTTGCGGGTGTTCGATGCGCACACCGATGGAGAAGGGCTTGGCCTGCATCGCAACACCGCGCGCATGCAACATGGCGAAACTGTCCCGCGCGCTATGACCAAGGGCGAGGATGGCGTGATCCGCCTCAATCACCTCATCGTCTGAAAGCACCAAACCACGCAGGTGGCGCTGCCCATCAGCGGCGGTTTCAACCAGCACATCATTCACCCGCGCGCCGAAGCGGTATTCCCCGCCAAGCGCCTCGATCTCGGCGCGGATATGTTCCACCATGGAAACCAGACGAAACGTGCCGATATGCGGCTTGGAGACATACAAAATCTCCTCAGGTGCGCCGGCCTTCACAAATTCCGCCAGCACCTTGCGCCCGTAATGGCGCGGGTCGCGGATTTGGCTATAAAGCTTGCCGTCGGAAAAAGTGCCCGCGCCGCCTTCGCCATATTGCACATTGCTTTCGGGGTTCAGCACGCCACGCCGCCAAAGCCCCCAAGTATCCTTGGTGCGTTCGCGCACCACCTTGCCGCGTTCCAGGATCAGCGGGCGGAAGCCCATTTGCGCCAACAATAGCGCCGCCATGAAGCCGCAAGGCCCGGTACCCACCACAACAGGCCGGCGGATGCCTTCCGGTGCGCGGGCGACAAAACGATAGGCGGTATCTGGCGCTGGGCTGATTCGTTGATCCCCTGCATGGCCGGCCAAAAGCGCGGCCTCATCAGCGACATCAACATCCAGCGTATAGACCAGCATGATCGCCTGGGGCTTGCGCGCATCATAGCCACGGCGGAAGACATGCATCGCCCGCAAAGCCGCATCGCCAATGCCAAGCCGCGCCAGCACGGCGGCGCGCAAGGCGTCTTCCGGATGGTTCAGCGGCAGGCGCAATTCGGTCAGGCGGATCATGAGGGTTCTATAGTCCGTCTTGCGGCGCGCTTGAAATCCTCTCCTGCATCGGACAAGCATTGGGGATGGCTGATATTCTTTGCCTCGGCGAACCCATGCTGGAATTCAACGCCCAGAAGCCGGGCGCGGATGGGCGGCGCACTTATTTGGAAGGGCATGGCGGAGATACCTCCAACGCTGCCATCGCCGCCGCGCGTGCGGGCGCTTCGGTTGGGATGATCACCGCGCTTGGCCAGGATGGGCCGGGCGAAAGCTTCATGACGCTATGGGCGCAGGAAGGCGTGGATACCGCGCATGTCATTCGCAATCCTTCAGCGCCCACGGGGATTTACTTCGTCACGCATGATGCGCGCGGGCATCATTTCAGCTTCTATCGCAGCGGGAGCGCGGCATCACTTTATTGCGCAGCGGATGTGCCGGAAGCGGCCATTCGTCGCGCGAAATTCCTGCATCTGTCTGGCATCAGCCAGGCGATCTCGACCAGCGCCTGCGATGCTGGCTTCCGCGCCATGGAAATTGCCCGCGCTGCTGGCGTGCGCGTTTCCTATGACACCAATCTGCGCCTCAGGCTTTGGCCGGCGGCGCGGGCCGCCGCCGTGATCCATGCCGCGATTGCCATGGCCGATATCGCGCTGCCATCCTTGGATGATGCGGTGGCGCTAACTGGCCTGCAAAACCCTGATACAATCTGTGATTTCTACCTGCGCCTCGCCCCCTTGGTCGTGCTGAAATGTGGGGCTGAGGGCGCCATCCTTGCCACGCGCGAAAGCCGCAGCCGCATCCCCGCTTGCAAAGTGGCGGCGCTGGATGCCACCGGCGCGGGGGATTGCTTTGCTGGCAATTTCCTCGCGCGGTTGCTGGCGGGTGATACGCCGCTACAGGCCGCGCGCTACGCCAATGCCGCCGCCGCGCTTTCCACAACGGGCTATGGCGCGGTGGCGCCCCTGCCCTTTCCGGATGCGGTGAGCGCCCTGCTGGAAAGCCGCTGATCACCCCCAGGCGCGATTATCGCCGGGGCGGAGCCGCAAGCCGGGGCGTAGATTGGTGAAGGGTAGTATCGCCGGGTCCGCCACAACGGGGCCGGGCGCGGTCACCACAATCACCTCGGATGCAATTGGCTGGAAATGCGCGCGGAAATGCACGCTGGATTTCACCGCGATAATCGCCTGTTCCGCAGGTTCCACGCCGACCTGGCGGAACAATTCCTGATCATGGCCCTGCATCTTGCGGCTCACCACCACCACGCGCACGCCGGGCTCCACGCGGATCAGCGCTGATGGCCCAAGATCAGCGGGATTGCCCTTGCCCATCGGGCCACTCAGCGTAAAGCACCCGTCAGAGAGTTTTTCGACCACCGCTTCCACCCGCAACGGCACGCCATCGCTTTTGCCACCAAGGTCGAGCGTGATGCGCGCACCTTCCCCTGCCGCATGGCAAGCGGCGGCGGCTTCCGCGTCATTCATCGGCGCCAGCACGGCACCTTGCGCGTTTTGCCGGATCAATTCCGCGAGCAAGCCGGTGGTATCGCCATGGCCTCCGCCGCCCGGATTATCCTGCGTATCGGCCAGCACCACCGGTCCCTTGCCGCCACGCCCGACAATGGCGCGCGCCACGCCTTCAGCGGCGGTTGCGACACCAAGGGCGAATTCCGGTTCCTTGCTGGCGATGAAAGCGGCCAGCGCTTCCGCCGCCGCGCCCGCTTGATCAAGCGTATCGGCATAGCTGGCAATCGCCATGCCGCAGCCGGGGAAATCCGCGTAAGGAAAGCCGAAGCAGAAGCCCAATTCCCAAACGCCCGGCGCCGCACCCAGATTTGCCCGTTCCGCCATGACATCGGCCATCGGTGCAACCATGGTGCATTGACCAGGCAAGGGCGTCCAGAAATCCAAATCGCGAAATAGCTTGGCGGGCTTGCGGGTTTCCTTGATCATGCGCAGCAGCAAACGCGTCGCCTGCGCGCCCGCGGGCTTCATATCCACATGCGGATAGGTGCGAAACGGCACCAGCACATCGGAAAGCGCCACCATCTCCGCAGTTTTGTTAGCATGCGGATCAAGGCTGACGGCGATGGGCAAATCAGGCCCCACCACGGCGCGCACGCGGCGCAGCACTTCGGCTTCCGCATCGTCAAAACCCACCGCCACCATGGCGCCGTGCAAATCAAGATAAACGCCATCGATTGCGCCGGCTTCCATGGCATCAGAAAGGCTTGCGACCAATAATGCCGCGATGCGTTCGAAAGCGTCAGCCGTCACTGGTCCGGCAGGATTGGCGAAGCACCAGACCAAGGGGGCGAGTTCAACGCTCGCTTCTTCCGCAACCATGATCGCACCCGCAATCGGCGCGCTGGTTGGGCGCATGGCCTCAATCAACCCAGCCGGGCGTTGCAGTGGCGGGAAGCCGCCGGGTTTGACGAATTCCTGCCAGCCGGTCGGCAGCGGCGCGAAGGAATGGCTTTCATGCAAAAAGCCGCCAATGGCGATGCGGGTCATGTCACTTTTCCTTTGCAATACCAGCGGTGGCGAGCACCGCATCGGCCAATACGCGCAAGCCCCCTTCGGCCCAGGCAGGCGTGATGCTTTCCGCTTCATTATGGCTGATTCCGCCATGGCAGGGGCAGAAAATCATCGCCGCCGGCACGCGCCGCGCGACATAAACCGCATCATGCCCTATGCCGGTTGGCATATCCATATGCGGCAGGCCAAGCCGAGTTGCCGCATCACGCACCCGCCCAACCAGTGCCGCATCAAATTGTGTGAGCGGCGATTGCCAGAAATCAGCGATGGTGATGGCAACACCCCGTGCAGCAGATAGCTCTGCCGCCTTGGCGCGAATCTCCGTCCCCATGTGCGCCAGCATGGTGGGGTCTCCATGGCGCGTATCAATGCTGAACCAGATGCGTGACGGCGCAATATTGCGGCTATCGGGATAGACGGTGAGGCGCCCGACCGTGGCGCGGCCAGGTTCACCCGTAGAACTCACCGCACGCAAGGCAATGCCTTCGATCGCGGCCATCAGCGGTGCCGCAGCCATCATCGCATCGCGCCGCCCGGCCATGGGCGAACCGCCATGAGATTCAGCGCCTTCGATGGTGACTTCATACCAGGCTTGCGCCAGGGCATGCGTCACCACGCCGATATCCTTGCCGGCGTTTTCCAGCAGCGCACCTTGTTCGATATGCAATTCGAAATAGGCGGCAAGATCGGTCAGCGCAGCAGGATCGGCTTCACCGCGCCAGCCGATGCGATTCAGTTCATCGCCAAACGCCTTGCCGTCACTATCGCGCAGCGCCAGCACATCAGCCTCAGGGAAAATCCCCATCGCAGCGCCGCTGCCCATCATCGGGGGCGAAAAACGTGCCCCTTCCTCATTGGTCCAATTGATCAGTACCAAAGGCGCTTCGGTTTCGATCCCGGCTTCATGCAAGGCGCGCAGCACCTCAAGCCCGGCCAATACGCCAAGCGGGCCGTCAAACTTGCCGCCAGTTGGTTGCGTATCCAAATGGCTGCCCATGGCGACAGGCTTGCGCTTCGGGTCTCGGCCTTCGCGGCGCAGTACCATATTACCGAGGCGATCAACGGAAAGCGTGCACCCAATCGCCTCACCCCAACGGCGCAGCAAATGGCGGCCTTCGGAATCGAGATCGGTCAGAGTCTGGCGATTGCAGCCACCTTTCGGCGTGCCGCCTATCTTGGCGAGTTCCATCAGGCTATCCCAAAGCCGGGCGCCGGAAAGGGGCAGGTTTGTTGTGCTCATCACGCTTCCTCCACCCCGCACCATTCGGCCATGGTCAGCGCAATGGTGCGGGTAATGTCATGCATGGAATCAAGGCCGACGCTTTCATCAATGCCGTGAATATCCTGCGCATCGGGGCCAAAACAGGCGACGGGCGTTGACTGATGCAGGACAAAATGCCGCCCATCGGTCAGCCCCGCCGAGGGGTAATCGCGCAAGGCGCCGCCTGAGACATCGGTAAAATGCCGCTTGGCCAGTTTCACGATCGGCGCTTGCATATCAAAGACGCAGGGTTCGGCCATAAAACCCTTGAATTCCAGCTTCACCTTGGCACCGCGCAGCTTTTCATGCTGCGCCGCCTTCGCCACCAGGCGTTCAATATCGGCTTTCACCGCGGCAGCGCTATTGCCCATCATCACGCCAACCCGAAGCCCAATCCGCGCACGTGTTGGCACGGATGAATTCCATTCGCCGCCTTCAATCGTGCCGAGATTCACATTCACCGGATGGTTCACGCCATGGAAGGAGGCATGGATATTCTCGGCCCGGTTCATCTGGGCTTCGTATTCCTTGAAATGCGCAGCGATGGTGCTGGCGGCTTCAATGGCATTCACGCCCGCTTGCATATCCCGCACATGGGCGGGGCGGCCGGAAACCGTCACCCAGGCCCAGATCACGCCAACTTCCGCGCTATACATGGCGGGCAGGCCGGGGCCCGGTTCGGGGATGATCACGGCATCCGTGCGCGGCAAGGCGAGCATCGCGGCCAAGGCGCCATTGCCGGTGCATTCTTCTTCAATCACGGAATGCATCTGCACTTCGGCGGCGGGTTGCAGGCCAGCGCGCTTCAAGGCGCGAAACGCCGTGACGTAAGAAATAATGCCCGCCTTCATATCGCCGGCGCCACGGCCATACATGCGGCCATCGCGAATAGCGGGCTCATAGGGCGGGGTTTCCCACATATCGGCGGCCCCTTCCGGCACCACATCCACATGGCCTTGCAGGGTCAGGCTTTTCCCCTTCGTTTCGCGTGGCGTGAAGACCGCCACGACATTATCGCGCCCGTCATAAGAAATCAGCGGTGGCGAAAAGCCGGGATGGCCTTCAAGCGCGCTCGGCACGGTTGGAATGCGCTGGGGTGTCAGGCCAAGCCCCTCATAAATCCGCGCCATTTCATTCAAGGCCGATGCCTCATTGCCCAGCGTTGAGGGGCAACGCACCAGGTGGGAAAGCATGGAGATGCTTTCCGCGCGCAGCTCATCCACCGCTTCCAGAATGGCGCGCCGCGCGCCGGGGTCGAGAGCTTGCATTTCGCCTAGGTCCTTAACTTCAAGTCGGGGGACGCTACCCATCCCGACAAGGCGCAGCAAGCGCGGTGCCTTCGCAGCGGGGGCAAAACTGGTTAGCCTTTGCCCATGAAAACCTTCGCCCATCCGGATCATGCCGGGCATCAACCGGCTTTCTTCCTGATTCGCGGCCGTACGCGCGCGAATTTCGAAATCCCCGCCCGTGCGGCTTCGCTGGAAGCGGCGCTGCATCGGCTTGGGCTTGCGCCCAGCGTGCCAGAAGCCTTGCCGCTAGCCGCGCTGCACGCCATTCATAGCGCGGATTATCTGGCTTTTCTGGCAGAAGCCGCGCGGGATTGGGCAGCGCTTGCCGATGCAGGGCCAGAGGTGGTCGCGAATATGCATCCCTCGCCGGAGATGCTGTCCCAAGGTGCGGCTTGTGCGGATGGCATTGTCGCCCGCGCCGGCTGGTACATGGCTGATGCGGCCTGCCCGATTGGTCCCGGCACATGGGCAGCCATTCAAGGGGCCGCCGCTTGCGCGCTGGCCGCCGCGAAGGAAGCCTCTGCCGGACGTAGCGCCTATGCTTTGTGTCGTCCACCTGGGCATCATGCTTATGCCGCGCGCGCTGGCGGGCATTGCTATGTGAACAACGCCGCACTCGCCGCGCAGGCATTGGTGGATGCAGGCGCCAAGCGCGTCGCGGTGTTGGATATTGATAGCCATCACGGCAATGGCACTCAGGGTATTTTCTGGGAACGCGGCGATGTGCTGACCATTTCCATCCATGGCGATCCTGATCGCTATTACCCCTGGTTCGTGGGCCGCACGCGCGAACGCGGCGCCGGCGCGGGTGATGGGCGCAATATGAATATGCCACTCGCCATCGGCACGGGGGATGAGGGCTGGTTGGATGCGATCCGCTACGCCATGGCGGCGATCCGCGACCATAAAACAGAAGCGCTGGTGCTGCCGCTTGGTTTTGATGCTTCGGAACATGAACCGCTTGCCGCGCTGAAAGTCACCGCCGAAGGCTTCGCCCGCGCAGGCGCGATGATCGGCGGCCTTAAATTGCCCACCGCCATCACTCAGGAAGGCGGCTACAACGTAGATGTCATCGGCGATTTATTGGAAGGCTTCCTGAAGGCCTGGGGAGATGCTGCATGAGTGACGCAATCCACGCGGCAACGCTGACGCTTGATACCCATGTTGATATCAGATGGCCCGACCCGCCTGATGCCACGACCGAGACTGATCGCTGCGTTGATTTCCCGAAGATGCAGCGCGGTGGCCTGAAGGCTGTTGTCTTCATTGCCTATACGCCGCAAGGCCCGCGCGATGCGGCTGGGCATCAGGCCGCGGCAGACCGCGCTGAAGCCATGCTGCGGCACATCCGCACGCGCGCTGATGGTGTTGCGCGGCGCTTTTGCGCCAGCGCCGATGAATTGGAAGCCGCGCATCAAGCCGGCGCGCTTGCGGTGCTGAGCGCGGTTGAAAACGGCAATGCCATGGGCCACGATTTGGCGCGGCTGAAACTTTGGCGAGACCTCGGCGCGATTTATCTGACGCTGACGCATGATGGGCATAATGATCTAGCCGATGCCGCGCGGCCCAAACCCGCGCTTGGCGATGGCACGGCGGAACATGGCGGGCTTTCCGATCTGGGGCGCCAGGCGATTGCGGAGATGAACCGCATAGGGCTGATCATTGATGTCTCACACGCTGCAAAATCTTCCATGATGCAGGCGGCGGAGCTTTCGCGCGCGCCGATTGTGGCGACGCATTCCTGCTGCCGCGCGCTATGTGATCATCCGCGCAATCTGGATGATGAGCAGTTGGATATGCTGCGGGAAAAGGGTGGCTTGGTGCAGATCACGGCACTCGATGCCTTTCTTCGCCCGCCTGGGGCAGATGGCAAATCACCCGCCACGGTTGCGGATATGGTGGATCATGTGGATTACACGGTGCGGCGGATAGGGCTTGATCATGTCGGGTTATCATCGGATTTCGATGGCGGTGGCGGCATTCCCGGCTGGGCCAATGCGGGCGAAACCATTAACCTGACCGCGGAATTGCACCACCGCGGCTATGGCGCGCGGGAGATTGATTTGCTCTGGTCCGGCAATTTCCGGCGGTTGATGCGGCGGGTGCAAAACTTCGCTTGAAGATAACTTATGGTTGCATTTTGGATGGTAATGCGCCACTCATGCCGCCATGACCATCGCCCGCATCGCCACCTTCGCCTTCGCTGGAATCGAAGCCCAGGCTGTGGAGGTGCAGGTGCAAATCGCCCCTGGCCTGCCGGCCTTTCTGGTGGTGGGCCTGCCGGATAAGGCGGTTGCGGAAAGCCGGGAAAGGGTGCGCGCGGCCTTGCTCGGCCTGGGGCTGTCGCTACCGCCGAAGCGCGTGCTGGTGAACCTCGCACCCGCCGATATCACCAAGGAAGGCAGCCATTTCGATCTGCCGATTGCACTCGCCGTCCTCGCGGCGATGGATGTGCTGCCACGCGATGAATTGGCGGGTTTCGCTGCGCTCGGCGAATTGTCGCTGGATGGCGCCATCATGCCCGTGGCGGGCGTGCTGCCGGCCGCACTTGGCGCTTCGGCGCGCGAATTGGGGTTGATCTGCCCCGCAGCGCAGGGCGGTGAAGCGGCCTGGGCGGGGCAGATTGAAGTGCTGGCCGCGCCTGATCTTCCAGCGCTGCTCAATCACTTCAAAGGCGTGCAGGTATTGAGCGCGCCTGAGGCGCCAAGGCTGGACGCCGCGCCGCCCTCAGGCCCCTGCCTTTCCGATGTGAAGGGGCAGGAAACCGCGAAGCGCGCCTTGGAAATCGCTGCGGCGGGCGGGCATAATTTGCTGATGATCGGCCCGCCTGGTGGCGGCAAATCCATGCTGGCGGCACGGCTATCCGCGCTGCTGCCTGATCTTTCGCCGGCCGAGGCTTTGGAAGTCAGCCTGGTGCATTCCATCGCCGGGCTGTTGCAAGGCGGGCGGTTGGTCACGCGCCCACCATTTCGGGAACCGCATCATTCCGCTTCCATGCCCGCACTGGTGGGCGGAGGTTCCCGCGCCAAGCCGGGTGAAATCAGCCTGGCGCATCGCGGCGTGTTGTTCCTGGATGAATGGCCGGAGTTTCCACGCACCGCTTTGGAAGCCCTGCGTCAGCCCATGGAGACCGGGCGCACCACCATCAGCCGCGTGCATTCGCATGTGACCTATCCTGCGCGGTTTCAGTGCATTGCGGCGATGAACCCTTGCCGCTGCGGCTATCTAGGGCAACCGGGGCGCGAATGTGGCCGTGCGCCGCGCTGTGGAGAGGATTATCAGATGCGCCTTTCCGGCCCGCTGCTGGACCGGATGGATATCACCATTGAAGTCATGCCGATTGCGCCCGCCGAACTGGCCCGCGCCCCAGCCGGTGAAGCCAGCGCCGCCGTGGCCGCGCGCGTCAAGGCAGCACGTGCCGCGCAACGCGCGCGTTATGGCGCCGATGGTCCGCCGAATAATGCGGAAGCAAGCCTTGCCCAATTACAGCTTGGGCTGGAAGCAGAGGCCGCGACGCTGCTTGAAGTGGCTGCAACCAGGCTTGGGCTTTCCTCTCGCGGACAGGTGCGAAGCATGCGTGTGGCGCGCACCATCGCTGATCTGGCCGGCAGCACCATGATCCGGCGCGCGCATATCGCCGAAGCGCTGGCCTTTCGCCATCGCATGCCGGGGCGGGTTGCTGCTTAAATCGATACGTCGGGAGCCAATCGCAGCACATAGGAACGCCAAGGCGCGCGCTCGGCAATAGGCTCATAAAGCGCAATGGCGGCCTGGTCTGTCTCCGGCACTATCCAGCGCAGATGCGACCAGCCGCGTGTCTGGCCAAGCGCCGCAAGACCTTCAATCAAGCATTGCGCCACGCCCTGACGGCGTGCGGACGGGCACACGAAAAGATCATCCAGCGCGCCGCAGCGCCGCGCGAAGACAATTTCTGGCAAGTCGAAGAAATGCGCAAAACCCAGCGCCTCATCACCGCGGAAGGCGCCCAGGATTTCTGCGCGCGGGTCATTGGCAATCAGGCGCAGCATTTCGGGCGCGGTCGCGGGCGCAGCACCGGCAAGATGCGGCGCCATCTCCGCGCCATAGGCATTGAGCAATGGCAAAAGCAGATGATGGTCATGCGCCGGCAGCAGGCGCGTCTCAAAGGTCATGATGCAGGCACCAAAAACACTTAGGGCGCCGCATGCTTGGCATGCGACGCCCCAGTGCCGGGATCCGGTAGCTAATTAGCTCGCCGGGGTTTCGGTGGGCGCCGGAGCAGGAGCAGCGACCTTACGGCGACGCGGAGCAGCCTTCTTCGCGGCAGGCTTCTTCGCAGCGGCCTTCTTCGCAGCCGGCTTCTTCGCAGCAGCCTTCTTCGCGGCAGGCTTCTTGGCAGCAGCCTTCTTCGCAGCCGGCTTCTTCTTGGCGGCAACCTTCTTCGCAGCAGGCTTCTTGGCAGCAGCCTTCTTCACGGCAGGCTTCTTGGCAGCAGCCTTCTTCGCAGCCGGCTTCTTGGCAGCGGCCTTCTTCGCGGCAGGCTTCTTGGCAGCAGCCTTCTTCGCAGCCGGCTTCTTCTTGGCGGCAGCCTTCTTCGCAGCTGGCTTCTTCTTGGCAGCGGCCTTCTTCGCAGCCGGCTTCTTCGCAGCAGGCTTACGCTTCGCAGGCGCCTTCTTCTTAGCCGCAGCCATGGCCATCGCCTGGGCGCGCGGGGTTTCTTCGGTTTCGGTAGTCTCGATGATATCAGTCATCAGAGGATGAATCTCCATGTGTTCCTGTTGAGGGCGGTCATGGCAGAGTCACGCTGTGCGCGACCAATGCCCAATTCCAACCCGGGGTACAGCAGGCAAGAACGATAATGGCGGCGACGCGCGGATCCCGATGCGCGGACCGACAGGACGAAAAGTCTCCGCGAAGCGCAGCCGCCAATAGGGGCTCGGCGCGCGGCATGCCGGCGCGGCGTATTCCCCCTGGCCTCTCTCCCGCCCCTTACACACGCCGTTGCGGCGGTTTGGGGTGGTGCGGAACCCTGATCGCGTATGGCGAAGCGTTCCCCGAGTCTGCGGTCCATGGACCGTCCTTCCCTGCTGCGGCAATTCTGCCTTGCCGATTGCAGCGCCTTCCCGCTTCATCGCGTCTTTATTCAGGTGATGCACCTGGATTTAGGAGCGATGTTTCGCAGCGATTGGGCAGTGCGAATCGCGCAATAGAATCGCGCGCAAGGCACGCTATCTTCATCACCATGAGTCGTGTCAACAAAATCCGTCACATCTCGCAAAAAAAAATGCACGCATCGCATCACGATGCGCGCAGTGTGACATGGATGTCGCGGTTTTATCGCCCGCGATGCGCCTTCACCATCTCTGAAAAAATGATGAAGGCATCAGCAAATTAACGCGCTGAGAGCGGCGGCACTGGGCGCTGTTCCGGCCCCGTGTACCAGGATAGCGGACGGATCAGCCGATTATCCGCGCCCTGTTCAATCACATGCGCCGACCAGCCCGTGATGCGGGACGCGACAAAGATCGGCGTGAAGAGAGGGATCTCAAAACCCATCAGGTAATAGGCAGGGCCTGCCGGGAAATCGAGGTTCGGGTGGATGTTCTTCTTCTCCAGCATCTCACCGGCCAGGATGCGGCTGATCTCCATCCAGGTCTTATCGCCCACAACTTCGGCCATTTTTTCGGCATATTTGCGCATGGTGGGCACGCGGCTATCGCCTGTTTTATAGACGCGATGGCCAAAGCCCATCACCAGCGCCTTATGGTCGAAGCGGCTTTGAATCCATTCCTTCGCAAGCTTCGGGTCGCCAATTTCCTTCAGCGTATGCATCACCGCCTCATTGGCGCCGCCATGCAAAGGCCCCTTGAGCGAGGCGATGCCCGCCGTGATCGCGCCATGCATATCAGCGCCTGAGGAGGTCACCAGCCGCGCCGTATAGGTGGAAGCGTTGAAGGTGTGTTCCGCATACAGGATCATGGAAACATCAAAGGCCTTCAGCACTTCCGGCTGCGGCACCTTGCCCAGGATCAGGTTGAAGACATTCTCGGCGAAGCTATGCGCGGGGTTCGGCGCCACCACCGGCAAGCCGCGGGAAGCACGATAGGCCGCCGCAATCGCCGTTGGGATCTTGGCGAAAAGCCGCTTGGCCTTGCGATACTGCGCGGGCAGTGAGACATCGCCCGCTTCAGGGTCTTCCATGCCCATGAAGGAAACTGCCGTGCGGATGGCATCCATCGGGTGCGCATCCTTGGGGAATTCGCGGATCACGCGATGCAGCGCGGGGCTGATCTCACGCTCGGCAGCGGTTTCCGCCTTGAAGGCGGCAAGCTGCTTGGCATTGGGCAATTCGCCTTCCCAAAGCAGATAGGCCACTTCCTCAAAGCTGCAATTTTCGGCCAAATCCTGCACCGCATAGCCGCGATAGGTCAGGCTATTCGTCTCCGGCATCACCTTGGAGACGGCGGAGACATCGGCATAGACGCCGACCAGGCCCTTATAGATTTCGGGTTTCGTGGTTTCGTTCATCGGGTTTCTTCCCTTGCTTTATGGCTTCGGGTCAGCGCCTGTGGCGCTGACCCTGCCTTCCTCAATCACCAGTTCAGAAGATACCGGGCTTGCTGTCCAGCAGGCCGCCCGCGGGCAGCGCCACATTCAGCGCGCTGAGTTCACCCGCCTTCAGCTTCGTCAGATCCTGCACCACTTCCAGGAAGCGGTTGGACTCTCGGGTTGAGATGATGCCATCCGTGATGGTCTGGAACTTGCGGATGTAATCCGCCCGTCCAAAGGGCCTGGCGCCATTCGGGTGGGCATTGGCGACGCCAAGCTCATCCACCAGCTTCGAGCCATCCTTGAACAGGATTTCCACGCGCCCGCCGAAGGAAAGCTCATTGGGGTCGCGGGAATGGTATTTGCGGGTCCATTCCGCATCTTCGCGTGTTTCGACCTTGTGCCAAAGGCGCACGGTATCAGCCCGACCCGCCCGCTTCGGCGCGTAGCTATCCACATGGTGCCAGCGCCCATCCTGCAGCGCGACGGCGAAGATATACATGATGGAGTGGTCCAGCGTCTCGCGGCTCGCCTTCGGGTCCATCTTCTGCGGGTCATTCGCCCCGGTGCCGATCACGTAATGGGTGTGGTGGCTGGTATGGATGATGATTTTCTCAATCGCGTCCATATCCGCGATCTGTTCGCGCATGCGGAAGGCCAGGTCAATCAGCGCCTGGGATTGGTATTCGGCGGAGTGTTCCTTGGTGTAGGAATCAAGGATGGACCGCTTGGGTTCGCCCGCTTCCGGCAGCGGCACCTCATAATAAACCGGGCCGTAGACATCCTTCCGGTTGGAACGCCCGGAAAGCACCCAGGCAATCACGCTGTCTTCACCTTCATAAATCGGCGAAGGCGCGCCTTCGCCCCGCATGCAGCGATCCACCGCTTCCACCGCGAGCTTGCCGGCATGGGCGGGCGCATAAGCCTTCCAGGATGAAATCTCGCCCTTGCGCGATTGGCGGAAGGAGATGGAGGTATGCAAAGCCTGCTGGATGGATTGGAACACCACTTCCTGCTTCAGGCCGAGCAGCGTGCCAATGCCCGCCGCGGCGGCGGGGCAGAGATGGGCGATGTGATCCACCTTATGTTCATGCAGGCAAATCGCGCGCACCAGATCAATATGCAGTTCGTATCCGGTGGCCAGGCCGCGGATCAGATCGCGCCCGGATTTCCCCATGGCCTGCGCCACCGCCAGGATCGGCGGGATATTGTCGCCAGGGTGGGAATAGTCAGCGGCGAGGAAAGTGTCGTGCATGTCCAATTCGCGCACGGCGGTGCCATTGGCCCAGGCAGCCCATTCCGGCGAAACCGTGGTGGCGGATTTCACGCCGAATACCTGCGCGCCACCCGCCTTCTTCGCATGGCCGAGCGCCATACCGCGTGCGGAGACCACAGGGCGGCGATTAATGGCGGCGATGGCGACTGATGCGTTGTCGATGATACGGTTGATGATCATCTCCTGCACCGGCTTTTCCACCGCGACCTTGTCCACGGCGACTCCGGCCATTTTCCAGGCCAGTTGGTCTTCGCGCTTCAATAGCGCCTTGGATGGGTGAACCTTTACGGCGTTGAGTTTCATCTGGGGCTTCTCCCTTTGTTGCTGGCGGCTTGCCTGATGGGGTGATCTTGTGCGCCCATCGCGCGCCATCGTCCAATCCAATTGACGTGGCGCGCTGATAGGTTTTCCGTATGGGCGGAACCACATTGGAAGACAGATGGATTTTCGCCTGATCCGCCGCCTGGGGCATTTTCTGGCCGTGGCCGAAGAAGGTCATTTTGGTCGCGCCGCCGCGCGGCTTGGCATTTCGCAACCGCCGCTGACCGCGCAAATCCAGTTGCTGGAAAAGGAACTTGGCGTGAAGTTGCTGGAACGCAGCGGCAAGGGCGCGCGCCCAACGCGGAAGGGTGAGGCGCTGCTGCCACTGGCGCGGCGTGTCGCCGGCAATGCGGCGGACCTGGAAAGCCTGGCGCGCGAATTGCGCATGGGCCATCACGCGCCAGTTTCCATCGCCTGCGTTACCTCGGCGCTGTTTGACTATTTGCCCCCCCTCGTGCGCGCCATGCAGGCCGCACGCCCGGAAGCCGCGATTGGTGTGCGGGAGATGGACACGGCCGAGGCTTTGGAAGCGCTCCGCCGTGGCGAGGTTGATCTGGCGCTGCTCCGCGCCGATCGTGATCGCGCGCCGATCAAGCTGCGGCCGCTGGGGGAAGACAGGCTCGCCGCCGCTTTGCCGGAAGGGCATCCGATTTTGGCCGGGCCTGATCCCTTACCGCTGGCGGCACTCGCGGAAGCGCCGATGCTGATGCTGCCGCGCGCGATCAGCCCGGCCTATTCGGATGCGATGACAGCCGCCTGCCATGCGGCAGGCTTTACGCCGCGCGTCGTGCGCGAAGTGGGTTCGGCCATGGCACAGCTTGGTTTTGTGGCGGCGGGGCTTGGTGTGGCTTTGGTTTCGGAAGGCATGGCGCGACTCAACCCGCCAGGCGTCGCTTTTCGCATCCTGGCCGGGCCCATTCGCGGCGTTGGCGTGGCGCTCGCCTGGAATGCGGAGCGGGAGAATGAGGCGACAAGCCTCGCACTTGAGATCGCGGACGCGCAATTCGGGCCATCGGCCCTGGCCCGCGGCGCCGGGCTGCTTTAGGTTGCGAGGCTGTCTTTGCGTAGCCGCAGGAGTATCCCATGCCCGCCACCACCCCTTTTGATCGCGTCATTCGCGGCACGCTTGTGCTGCCCGACCGCATTCTGGCCAATGGCTGGATCGCGACGCGCGGCGACATCATCGCCGGCATTGGTGAAGGGCCATCACCGGTTGCGACCTCGGTTGAGGATTACGGCGCACGCTATGTTATGCCGGGCTTGGTAGATGGGCATATGCATACCTCATCCTCACGCGGCTGGCCGGGGATTGAGGGTGCCTCGAAATCCGCTGCTGCGGGCGGTGTGACCACCTGCGTTGACATGCCCTATGACGTGCCGCGCCCGGTGACGGATGCCGGTATTTTCAAGGAAAAAGTGGATTACGTGAACCGCCTGTCCCATGTGGATATGGCGCTTTACGGCACCATCCTGAAATCGGGCGGCGTGGATGCCATTGCGGGGCTCGCGGAAGCAGGCGCCTGTTCCTTCAAGCTTTCCACTTATGAATATGACCCGGTGCGCTTCCCGCGCATTGACCACCCAACCATGGTCGCCGCCTTCCGCGAGATTGCCAAAACCGGGCTGATGGTCGCCGTGCATAATGAGGATCAGGAGATCGTGGTGCGCCTGACGGAAGAAGCCAAGGCCGCCGGCAATACCTCCCCCATCTGGCATTGCCGCACGCGCCCGCCGCTGTGTGAGACCATGGCGGATCTGGAGATTTTCGAAATCGGGCTTGAAACCGGCGCGCATGTGCATATCGCCCATTCATCGCTCGCGCGCGGCTTTGAAATCGCGGAAGTTTTCCGCCGCATGGGCGGCAAGGCATCCGGTGAAGCCTGCCTGCAATATCTGTGCATGACGGAAGAAGACATCATCCGGCTTGAAGGCTTCGGCAAATGCAACCCGCCCTTCCGCACGGCGGATGAGGTGGAACGCATGTGGGGTGCCTTTGCGAAGGGGCAGATCGCTTATGTCTCCACCGATCACGCGCCTTGGCCGCGCGACCGCAAGACCTATACGGGCGATATCTTCACCGTGGGCGCGGGGCTGACGGGGATGCAAAGCTTCGCGCCGGTGATGTTCTCGCTATTGAAGCAGCGCGGGCTTTCGCCAAGCCTGATGGCGCTTTACTGCGCCGAACGCCCCGCGCGCTTCCATGGGCTTTATCCGAAAAAGGGCGCTTTGCGCGTGGGTTCGGATGCCGATTTGCTGGTGGTGGAAGAAGGCGATTTCACCTTTGATGCGCGCGATATCCAGGACCAGGAAGATGCCAAATGGTCGCCCTATGATGGCATGAAGGTGAAGGGCCGTGTCGCCGCCACCTGGCTGCGGGGCAAGCAGATTTGGGATGGCAAGCAAGTGCTGGCCAAGCCCGGCGCCGGGCGCTTCGTGCCGCGTCAGCACAGGGAAACCTATGTCGGGGAATAAGGAAAAGCCGCGCCCGGAAGGGCATTGGATCAAGCGGCCTCCACGGCCTTCCAAACCCGCGGCGCCGCCGCCTCGGCGGAAACCCGGCCTGATACAGGCGATGATTGCGGGTTCAGTTGGCATTATGCTGGGGATGTTGAATGCCGCTGCCACGGGGGCGGGCGGGTTGCCTGATCCCGTGCCGGCGATTGCCGCCGGGGTTGGGCTTTGCATTGGCGCCATCGCCACCTGGCGGCTCTTTGGCGGCACGCGTCAGGATTTCAAGGATTTGTTTTTCTGACCCGAGCCTTGTCGCAGGGTGGCGCTTGGCCCATGGAGGGCCTTCCATTTTCGCAGGGAGAAACGCGATGAATTCCGCAGATTATTATGTAAAGCACCTCGCGGTAGATTTGCCGCTGGCAACCGCCGATAAGATTGCCGATGTCACGCTGGCGACTGGCCGCGCGGCGGGCATGCTGCCGCTGACCGTGGTGGTGCTGGATGCCGGTGGGCATGTTGTTGTGCAAAAGCGCGAAGATGGCTCAGGCATTCTGCGTGCTGAAATCGCGCGTGGCAAAGCCTATGCCGCGCTTGGCATGGGGGTTGGCAGCCGTATCCTGCGTGACCGCTTGAAGGAACGCATTGCCTTTCAGGCGGCTGTCGCTGCCGCATCTGATGGCAGCTTTGTCCCCGTGCCGGGCGGCGTGCTGATCCTGAATGCCGCCGGCGCCGTGATTGGTGCGGTTGGCGTCAGCGGCGATGCTTCAGACCGCGATGAACACGCGGCGTGTGAGGGCATCAAGGCCGCCGGCCTGGCTTCTCACCCCGATGCGGCGGTTGAGAATTGGCGTGACGCTGCGCTTTGACATCGGCCGCCGCGTCGCGCTGTTTGGCGCTGGCGCGGCGCTGATCGCTGGTGCGGCACGGGCGCAGGAGGCTTATCCCTCCCGCCCGATCCGCATGATCATCCCCTTCCCCGCCGGTGGTCCCACAGATGTCTATGCGCGGCTTTATGCTGAGCGCCTCAGCCGCGAATTGGGCCAGCCGGTGGTGACGGAGAATCGCGGCGGTGCGGGCGGTGCGATTGGGTCCTTGGAAGTTTCCCGCGCCCGTGCCGATGGCTATACGATCCTGTTCGGCACGGCTTCGACCCATGCTCTTTATCCGCTGGTGACGCGCCAGCCGCAATTTGATGTGTTGCGGGATTTTACGACGATTGCGGAATTGGGTGGTGGGCCGCTGTGCTGGTTAGCGCATCCATCCCGGCCCGCAACCTTGCGTGAATTTTTGGCAACCGCGCGTACGGCCAGCCCGCCGCTTTCCTATGGTTCTCCGGGCAGTGGCACCATTATGCATCTGGCGAGTGAATTGCTGAAGCAGCAGGCGGGGGGCGTTACCATCACGCATGTGCCTTATCGCGGTGCGGCGCCGGCGATGAATGATTTGGTCGGCGGCACGCTAGCGCTCGCGGTCAATACTTTCGGCGGAGGCTTACCGCTGCATCAAGGCGGACGCGTGCGGATGTTGGCGGTAGCGACTGCGCAGCGGCCTGAAGCCGCGCCGGATGTGCCGTCGGTTGCTGAAGCGCTCGGACTGCCAAGCTTTGAAGCCGTGCTTTGGCATGCGGTTTTCGCGCCCCCTGCCCTGCCCGCGCCGATCCTGGAACGGCTTTCGGCTGCGACCAATGTCGCACTCGCCGATCCTGCCTTCCGCGCCAGCCTTGCCGCATCCGGCATCACCGCTTCCGCGCCTGGCACCCCTGCCAGCGCCGCCGCCTTCATCGCCGCCGAGACCGCGCGCTATCGTCCCGTGGTTGAGGCTATTCGTCCGGAGCTTGAACAATGACACGCACTCTGCGCCTTGCCGGCGCCCAAATGGGACCGAACCAAAAAGCCGATAGCCGAGAGGCGATCCTGGCGCGCATGGTGGCACTTTTGGAAAAGGCCGCCGCCGCAGGCGCGAAGATGGTGGTGTTTCCGGAATTGCCGCTGACCACCTTTTTCCCGCGCTGGCTGTTCACCGATCAGGCGGAATTGGACAGCTATTTTGAACGCGAAATGCCCAATCCGCGCGTGCAGCCTTTGTTTGATCGTGCGCGCGAGCTCGGCGTTGGCTTTTATCTTGGCTATGCGGAACTCACACCGCATGGCAAGCGCTATAATACGTCGATCACGGTTGGGCCGGATGGCAGCGTGCTTGGCAAATATCGCAAAATCCATCTGCCTGGCACGGTGGAACCTCGTGAGGGTGATCGCTTCCAGCAATTGGAAAAGCGCTATTTCGAATATGGTGATCTTGGCTTTCCCGCCTTTCGCGGCCCCGATGCCTGGGGTCGGCCCGTGCTTGGCATGTTGATCTGCAATGATCGCCGCTGGCCAGAAGCCTGGCGCTGCTATGGCTTGCAGGGGATCGAGTTGATGCTGATTGGCTATAACTCGGCGGCCTATGATCCGATGGGTGGTGATAGCGAAGATCAGTCCTTGCGGACCTTTCATTCGACGCTCTCCGTGCAGGGCAATGCCTATATGAACGCGACCTGGGCGATTTCGGTCGCCAAGGCGGGTGTTGAGGATGGCTCGGGCCTGATTGGCGGTTCAGTGATTGTGGACCCGAATGGGCGCGTGGTGGCGGAAGCCAAGACGCTGGGTGATGAGATTATCGTGGCCGATGTGGATTTCGATGCCTGCCGCCAGGGCAAGGAAAAGATGTTCAACTTCGCCGCCCATCGCCGCCCGCAATGGTATCGCGCCATGATTGACCAAGTGGGGGCGGTGTCGCCGGCGTGATGCGCGCCCTACGGATCACGATGACACTCTTTCGACCCCCAAAAGCAGTCACAGCATTGGGCCGAGCCAGTGCCAGGGAAGACTGCTTGCCTCGGCCATGCTGATGCTCCAGATGGCCTGCTTGCCGCCCCTGCTTAGCGAACGCCCAGGTCCTGCGAGAAGCGCAAGAGGTAGCCATCCGGGTCCTGGACGACCAGTTCTCGTGCACCAAAATGCTCGGTGCCGCGCCTGTACCAAGCATCCTCGATATCTTGGAACACTGGCCAGCCCGCGGCGGCGAGGCGCTCTCTTACTGACTTAACTTCGGGCACGCGTATCTGGAAGTTTATGCCACGCCCGTAAGGGCGCTCGAGGTGGGCTGTCATCCATCCACCGCCCTTCTCGATCATGATATGTGCATCTCCGAATGCCAGATACGCGAACGGGCGTTCTGCCCGGTCATATTGGATGACAAAGCCAAGCACCTCGACATAGAAATGCATGCTGCGATCAAAATCCGACACCTCCAGCTCTGGGACGAGAGCGATCGTTTTGGGGGGCGGAATTGATGAGGTCATGGTCAGCGCTTTCGCAAAACATTGGTCAGAAATCAAAGATAGCAGTGAAGTAGAGACGAAAAACAAGAAGTAGGACAGGATGTCTTTAGCCATATATATAGAGGATGATATACTGATTGAGCGAAGGATACGCGCATGACCCGTTCCCTTGTTCTGGCCGCCGCGCAATTGGGCCCGATCCAAAAGGCTGAAGGCCGCGATGTTGCCGTGGGGCGCATGATCCGCCTGATGGAAAAGGCGCATCAACGCGGTGCTGAGGTGGTTGTATTTCCCGAATTGGCGCTGACCACCTTCTTCCCGCGCTGGTATGAGGAAGACTTGGCCAATGCGGATCATTGGTATGAAAGCGCGCTGCCTTCCAATGAAACCGCGCCGCTATTTGAAGCCGCGCGCAAATGGGGCATCGCTTTCCATCTGGGCTATGCCGAAAAAACACCCGAAGGCAGGCGCTTCAATACTGCCGTCTTCGTGCTGCCCTCAGGCGAGATTGTGCTGAAATACCGCAAGGTACATTTGCCGGGGCATAAGGAATTCGACCCCATCCGCCATGTGCAGCATCTGGAAAAGCGTTATTTTGAGCCGGGTGATCTTGGCTTTCCCGTGATCCGCGCGCCGGTGGCGGGCCAGCCGGTGAATCTCGGCATGATGATCTGCAATGACCGTCGCTGGCCGGAAGCCTGGCGCGTCATGGGCTTGCAGCAGGTGGAATTGGTGATGCTCGGCTACAATACGCCGTCACTGAATATGGAAAATCGCGGCTTTGAGGCGCCTCATCTGCGCGTGTTCCACAGCCATCTGTCCATCCAATCCGGGTGCTATCAGAATTCCTGCTTTGCGGTCGCCACCGCCAAGGCCGGCACGGAAGATGGGCATGAGCTATTCGGCCATTCCATCATTGTGAACCCGCAGGGCGAGATCATGGCCCAGGCGACAAGCTGGGATGATGAATTGATCGTGGCCGAAGCCGATCTTGGCAAATGCGAATTGGGCCGGAAGACGATTTTCGATTTCGCGCGCCATCGCCGGCCAGAACATTATGGGCGTATCGCCGAACAGGTGGGCAGCGTGCCGCCGGCGGAATGGAAAGGCGGCGCTTGAGTTCACACGACAACTATGGAAGGCCCTACCGGCAGAAGGCCGAAGGGGTCAAAGACCAAGGGCGCGGCGCGCGTGATCGCCTTCAGATCAAAGGCGCGATGCGGTGTGCCGAGCACCAGCGCATCAGGCCGCGCACCATCCGGCATGGTGAAGGCCGCGCTGCGCTGTAGCACCGCCAAGGCCGGCGGCGGCTTCATGATCACCGGATCGTGCCACGCGACTTTCGCGTGCAAGGCGCATAAGCCGCGCATAAGCCTGAGCGGTGCGGCAGCGCGCAAATCCGCGACATCGGGCTTGTAGGTAACGCCCGCCACCAGCACGCGCTTGCCGGCCAGATCATCACCAAACCGCGCGCGGATGGCCGCAAGCACGCGCGCCACTCTGCCACGATTGCGCGACAGCGCCTTGGCCAGCAGCGCGGAAGGCGCGCCCGCCCGCGCTGCTTCCATTTGCAAAAAAGCCGGGTCCACCGGAATGCAATGCCCGCCCGCGCCAAGCCCAGGCCAAAATGGCGCAAAGCCGAAAGGCTTGGTTGCCGCCGCCGCAACCACATCGCGCGTCGGCACACCAAGCGCCGTGAAAGCCGCGTGAAGTTCATCCATCAGCGCAACATTCACCAGACGATAGGTGTTTTCCAAAAGCTTGGCGCATTCCGCGATTTCGGGGCTCGCCACCACCTCAACCTGATCAACAATATGCCGCCAGAATGCCAAGGCACGGCGCAGAGAGGCATCATCGGCGGCACCCAGCAGGCGCGGAATGCTGCGGGTTGGCGGTGCGTGTGGCCCGGGATTTTCGCGTTCCGGCGACACGGCCAAAAAAACATCCCGTCCCACATGCCAACCCGCTTCTTCCAGGATGGGGCGGCATAACCCATTGGTCGCACCAGGCTGGCAGGTGGAAACCAGACACACCAGCGCGCCTGGCTTCAGGCCACGCGCCGCGATGCCAAGCGCTGCGCGCACGGCTGTCAAATCAGGCCGCCCGCGCGCATCAAGCGGCGTTGGCACGCAAATCAACCAGGTATCGGCACCGGTAAGAGCTGCGGGATCAGCGCTGGCTTGGAAGCTGCCCAGACCTGGATCGCAGCCAGCATTGGCAAGCCAGCGCGCTTCGGGCGCCGGGTCATAACCAATCACCTCATAGCCGGCAGCAGCGGCGCCAAGCGCCAGGGGTCGGCCCACATAGCCAAGGCCAACCACAGCCAGACGGCCGCAGCTGACGCGCGGCGCAGGAGCAAGGGCGGGGTGTAGTAGCCTCAGATTCACACCCTTATGATTGCATTATTTTTTCAAATTACAACCTCGGGTTACTTTTTCATCAGCATGACCCATTCATGAATCCCGATCAGCGGCTGGCGGGGGCCATGTAACAGGGCTAACCCCTTGTTTTCGGCTCATCTCATATCCGAAATCCCATTTCCCCGGCGCGCGATTCTCCCCTAGAAAAGTCGCTTCAATGGGTTGGGGGCAGCCATGGCCAGGCTTTCAGGAACGGATAATGACGGCATGCTCACCGTGGTGGGGCATCCGCTGATCCAACATCGCCTATCGCAAATGCGCGAAAAATCCTGCCCGGTGCCGACCTTCCGCGCCCTGCTCCGCGACATCGCCATGCTGCTGGGTGCTACCGCGCTGGCGGATTTGCCGCTTGAGGCGCGCGAGATTGAAACGCCGCTGGAACGCATGGCCGCCCCCAAACTTGCCGGCAAGCCGCCGATCTTCGCGCCGGTGCTGCGCGCTGGCATCGGCTTTCTGGATGGTATGCTGAACCTGCTGCCAGAAGCAGGTGTGGCGCATATCGGCGTTTATCGCGACCACAAGTCGCTGGAGGCGCATGAATACTATTTCAAGGCGCCCGAAGATATGCCTGAGCGCCTGGTGATCCTGCTCGATCCCATGCTGGCCACCGGCAATTCAGCCGTCGCCGCGCTGGATAGGTTGAAGGCGCGCGGTGCGACACGCATTCGTTTCATCTGCTTGCTCGCCGCGCCCGAGGGTATTCGGCATGTCCGGCAAGCCCATCCCGATGTGGCGATTTGGACCGCGGCGATTGACGAAAAGCTTGATGAAAACGGCTATATTCGCCCCGGTCTTGGCGATGCCGGGGATCGCGTTTTCGGAACATAGAGTGTATCGCGGCATTATGGATGCGCCGGTGCATGTGGCGACCGGACGCATTGGGCTTCTTGTCACCACCCTGGAGATCTGCACGCCACCTGATTGCAGCGGGCCGGCTGCGTGTGCCTGCTGTTGCCGCCAAGCAAATTGATGCTGCCCTGCCCGATATGCCCACAGCGCGTGAAGAAGGGCGGGTTCAGATCGCAGGCGTCTGGTTTGGTGGCTTTAGCGCACGGGTATCGCGGGCGCGATCGTCCATTTTTTGAACCTAATAGGCAATGAATTTGTTTAGGATTCGGGATATCAGGCATCTTTCAGTCGCCTGGGCGCAACAGCCGCATCGCTCACGCCGGAAGCAATTCAGACCAAGCCCGGGAATAAGGCCCAGCGCTGGGCAATGATGATGCAGCTTGCGGCTGGGGAGATCCGCTGAAAAGGGATATTCGGTCTGATGATGTCATCAGGCCGAATACCCGTCTGGCCAGCGGGCAGCGTTATTCGGCGCGGATGCCGGCTTCGCGTACGATCTTGCCCCATTCGGCATGCTCGGCGCGTACTTGGCGGGCGAAGTCCTCCATGGTTCCACCACCGATCTGCTCACCCCGCTCTGCGATGCGGTTGCGTGCGTCCTCGTCGCGGCAGGCGATGTTCAACATGGCGTTGATGTGCTGCGCCAGATCGGCAGGCAGGCCGCGCGGGCCGAACAGGCCGACCCAAGCCCCAGTCTCGAAATTCGGCAGGCCGGATTCTTCGGCTGTCGGAACATTCGGGAATGCCGGAAGACGTGTACGGGAAGTAACCATAATCGGCCGCAGCCTGCCTTCCTGCACGAAGCCATGCACCAGCGACGGTGCTTCGAATTGAGTCTGATAGCGGCCAGCGATGAAGTCCGGCAATGCAGGGCCGCTGCCGCGATAATGGATGAAATTGAATACCGGATTCCCAAGCCGACCGCGCAGTTTTTCCGATATCGCATGGGCGATGCCGCCAGCGCTTGTCGTGCCCATGTCTATGCCACGCGGTTGCTGACTGCGCATCCAGGTGACCCATTCCTGGAAATTCCGGGCCGGCACATCCGGGTGCACCAGCAATAGCACAGGCGATTGCAGCATCAATCCAATGGGCACGAGGTCCAGAGGATCGAAATTCACGCCCTGCATGGTGTGTGGGTTCAGCACGAAGGTGCCGATATTGCCGACAGTCAGCGTATAGCCATCCGGGCGGGCGCGCAGCACCTGTTCTACCGCAATATTACCGCCGGCGCCGCCGCGATTTTCAATCGGCACCGGTTGACCGATGGTGCGGGAAAAGGGCGCCTGCAGCATGCGGGCCGCGAAATCGGTCTGCCCACCGGGCGGGAAGCCGACAATCCAGCTAACCGGCCGGTCCGGCCAATTGCCGGGGCCGCGTGCCGCCTGGGCGCGCACCAGACTGGGCAGAGCAAGTACGCCGCCTGCGGCCAAGCCGAGCGCCGTGCGACGGTGTAGCGGAATGGAACTTGACATGTGTTGGACCCCGTTTCCCAGATGGCCGGTTGATCCGACCATTCAAGCCTGAAGTTATGGCAACTTCCGTGTTGATGCAACGGGATCCCAGCCTGTATGGCGCGAGCTCCGCCTGAATTGAGCCCCGGCACTTGGATCAGAGGTTGGCGCCCTTGAGGCGAAGGCAGAATCTAGCGTCTGCTGGTGCCAGTCATGCTAATCTTTCCCGATCCGAAACTGCCCTCGCGCACCACTAGCCCTTTATCTGGTGGGCCGATTCACGCTGCCGTACTGAACCGACAGAAGCGATCGGATCACCGGGGTCTTTGACGACTGACGCAAAAAATTTGCGATTCCAGGGAAACCATTCTCTAATCCCAATCGCCATTCCATAGTCGCTACCCAGGGTGAATAAACTGGGGCAGCCTGTCTCCCGGCCCCAGCAGCGCGCCAGACAATGGCGCACCAATAATCAATGAGGAAGCAAGCCATGGATCAGATCGCCACACGCCGTATCGGCACCACAGCAGTCAGCGTCTCAGAACTCGGCTTTGGTGCCGCACCCATTGGGGGTTTCCGCGCCACGATCAGCGAAGCTGAAGCCCAGGCGTTGCTTGAGGCCGCCTGGCGGGGCGGTATGCGCTTCTTCGATACCTCGCCCTTTTATGGTTATGGGCGGAGTGAATTGCGCCTTGGGCATTTTCTGCGGCAATGCCCGCGAAAGGAATTCATCATCTCCACCAAGATTGGCCGGGTGATGCATCCGCAGCGCCCCGGTGAACCGGCACCAGATGATCTGCGCAGCAATGGTCTGCCAGGGTTTGTCCCTGCATTCGACTATAGCTATGATGGCGTCATGCGGTCGCTTGAACAATCCTGCTTGCGGCTTGGGATTTCACGCATGGATATCCTGTTGGTCCACGACATAGACTTCTGGACCATCCAGGACCGCACGCTACTTGAACAGCGTTTCCGTACCCTGATGGATAGCGGTTATCGTGCGCTGGATGAATTACGCAGCGCTGGGGTGATTGGCGCCATTGGCTGTGGCTTGAATGAAGCGGATATGTGTCTGCGCTTTGCCCAAGCCGGCAATTTCGACTGCATGCTGCTGGCCGGGCGCTACACCCTGCTTGAACAGGGCGCGCTGGAGGCGTTTCTGCCCTATGCCCAAGCGCATAATGTCAGCGTAATCATTGGCGGGCCTTATAATTCCGGCATCCTCGCGGGTGATGTGCCCGATCATGCGACCCATGATTACAAAGCTGCGCCGCGACACCTGATTGAAAAGGCGCGTCGGATTGCGGTTGCGTGTCAGCGCCATCATGTGCCTTTGGCCGCGGCGGCGCTGCAATTCCCGCTTGCGCATCCGGCCGTGGCATCGGTGATCCCGGGCGCGTTATCAGCCCGTGAAGTGCAGCAGAATCTTGGCCATTTGCGTCAGCCGATTCCCGCCGCGCTATGGCAGGAATTGCGCGCGGAAGGCTTGCTTGCGCCGACTGCGCCGATCCCTGCTCAAGCATAACGGCGGACTATTTTAAGGATTGGGGAGGAGGTACATAGGTATGGCTGATCCGAGATCTGAACGGCTAACCGCTGAAGAACGTGATATCTTTCGTCGCCTGATCGGCATCATGATTCCTGCCGATCCCGAAATGGCGCTGCCATCCGCTGATGATCCCCTGATCCTTGAAGACTGCATTGCGACCCTGGGGCGAGATTCTGCCGCCATTCGCATTCTTCTTGCTGACTTGAAACGCTTTGGCTTTCCTGATCTGCCTGCTGATCAGGCAGAAGCCAAGGCGATGGCGTTGCTCGGCGAGAACCGGACAGAGGTACAGGCGCTCTCCCGCGTTGTGGTCGCTGCCTATTATCGGGATGATCGCGTGATGCTGGCCTATGGCCGGGAACCGCGCGCACCTTTTCCCAAGGGCCATGTTCTGCCGCAAGGCGATTGGGCCTTGCTTGATTCTGTCAAGCAGAAAGATCCCTTCTGGCGTGATGATCGTGGGGCATAGCCAATGAGCCGACATGAAATGGTGGATGTACTGATCATCGGCGCCGGTGCCTCCGGTGCGGCAGTCGCCTGGAGCCTCGCTGATACGCGCATGCGGATCCTGTGCCTGGAGCAAGGCGATTGGGTGAAATCCAGTGATTATCCGGCGCATGGCCGTGATTGGGAAGCGCGCCGCTATACGGATTTCGACATTCACCCCAATCGCCGTGCCAGACCTACCGACTACCCGATCAATGAACAAAACTCCGTCATGAAGATCGCGAATTTCAATGGTGTTGGTGGCGGCACAATTCTTTGGACCGCGCATTTTCCGCGCATGCATCCTTCGGATTTCCGTGTCCGCAGCCTGGATGGTGTCGCGGATGATTGGCCGATCAGCTACTGGGATCTTGAACCATTTTTTGATCAGAATGATCATCTTGTGGGTGTTTCTGGCTTGCCGGGCGACCCAGGTGTGCCGCCCCGCCATCCGCCCATGCCACCGCTGCCGCTTGGGCGCACCGGCACGCTTTATGCCAAGACCATGAACAAGCTTGGTTGGCATTGGTGGCCATCTGATTCCGCGATTGCGTCAATGGATTATGAAGGGCGCGGCAAATGCATCAATCTTGGCCATTGCACACCGGGTTGCGCACAAGGCGCCAAGGCGAGTGCGGATATCACCTATTGGCCCGCCGCGCTCCGCGCTGGCGTTGAATTGCGCACGCAGTGTCGTGTGCGAGAGATTTCCTTGAATGCGCAAGGCATGGCGAATGGTGCCATCTATTTCGATGCTGATGGCAAGGAACAATTCCAGCCGGCAGAAGTCGTAGTCCTGGCCTGCAATGGTATTGGCACACCGCGACTCTTGCTGAATTCAGCGTCCGCGCGTTTTCCGCAGGGGCTTGCCAATTCCAGTGGCCTTGTCGGGCGGAATCTTATGCTGCATCCCTGGCCGCAAATCCGTGGCCATGTGGAGGATGAATTGGATGGCGATCGCGGGCCAATGAACGTGATCTGGAGCAAGCAGTTCTACGAAACTGATCCTTCGCGTGGCTTCGTGCGCGGCTATACCATGCAATTCGGCCGAACCACGGGCCTCGTCAATGAAGCCATCACCAGCGCGGCTGCGGGTACTCTGCCCTGGGGGCGGAATCATCACAAAACCTATCGCGGGCTTGTCAATCGCCGCCTGATCATTGGCATTGCTTGTGAGGATCTGCCGGAAGAGCATAATCGCGTCACACTCGACCCGGAATTGAAGGATAGCCACGGCATTCCCGCACCACGGATTGATTACACCATCAGCGAAAACACGGCACGCATGATGGAACACGGCATTGGTCGGGCAACCGAAGTGCTTGAAGCCGCAGGCGCGCGCAACATATATACTTCGCGTACCCTACTGAATAGCCCAGGGCATTTGCTCGGCACTTGCCGCATGGGCAATGATCCGGAAAGGTCAGTGGTGAATGCCTGGAGTCGCAGCCATGATGTGAAGAATCTTTTCATTGTGGATGGTAGCATCTGGGTCACCTCTGGCGGGGTGAACCCGACCTCCACCATTCAAGCATTGGCCCTTTATATCGCCGATCAGATGAAGCGGCGTCTTGGCAATCTTTTTGATGAGGATTGAGCGCTGATGCGCCCTTCAAACCGCTGCGCGGCCACCATCAACATAAAGATTGACACCATTGATATAGGCGCCAGCGTCTGAGCATAAAAGCGCCGCCGCGCCGCAGAGATCATTCGGATGTCCAAGCCGGCCCGCGGGAATGCGTTCAACCAGCGCGGCACCTTCAACCGCCATTTGGTCGCGGTTGCGTGCCGTGAGGATGGCACCAGGCGCCAGGTTATTGACCGTGACACCCTTGCCGCCGAATTGCCGCGCCAGGTTTCGCATCCAATTCCATTGTGCGGCCTTGGTGCCGGCATAGACCATCATCTTGGGATGGGGCCGCATCTGTTGGACACTTCCTATCGTCAAAACGCGCCCCCAACCGCGTTCCGCCATGGGGGGTACAAGGATTTGCAAAAGCTCAAGCGGCGTACGCAGATTAACCGCGATCTGCTGATCGAAATGCGCGCGGCTGATGTCTTCATAGGCTTCCGGCAATTCGATGGAAGCATTCAGGACAAGGATATCAACCGCTGCCCAGGCAGAAACCGACGCAGCCAAAAGCCGGCCCGCATCATCGGCAGCGAAATCCTGGCCAAAGGCGCGCGCAATACCGCCTGCCCCTTCAATTTCTTGCACCACAGCATCAGCATCCGCCGCTTCCTCGGCGGTGCCGGCGTGATGAATGGCAAGTCTTGCGCCAAGCTCGGCCAGGGTTAGCGCAATGGCGCGGCCAATTTCCCGGCGCGCACCTGTCACGAGTGCGGTGCGGCCTGCAAGACTGAATTGTTCCATGATGCTCATTAGTGAAGCCTATAGCAGAAGGTGCATGGCGGCCATACTCAGGCAATGGGGGCTTAGGCGGGAACGGATAGCGGCAGGAAAAATGCCATCCTCCCCTGAGATGGCCATGCGCGCCTCAGAATAGGCTTCCATTCGCAGCCTGAGTATTGCAGAGTTTCGCAGAGCCGATGATGCTCCAATTCCTGATCAGGGAGAAACAGGAACATGTCACGCAATCCCTTCCGGCACTTTGGCCCATTCCTGCTGGCGCTTGCCGTGGTTGCAGGGCTTGTCGCGCCCAGTACGGGGCGGGCGCAATCTGCGGTCGTTATTGTTACCAGCTTTGGTCCAGGTTCCGCCGCCGATATCGTGGCGCGGCTGATCGCTGCCGAATTTCAGCCCATGCTTGGGCTACCCGTTGTGGTGAAGAATACCACCGGTGCTGCCGGCACTATCGCCGCCAATGAAGTGGTGCGAGCGCGTCCTGATGGCATGACGCTACTTTTCACGCCGGTGGGGCCAATCGCCATCCAGCCAAGCTTCATGCGCAATGCCGGATATCGTGCCACTGACCTTTCGCCCATCTGCATGGTGAATCGTGCACCGCTGATCATGATGACGCAGCCTGACTCCGGCATGCGGACAGTGGCTGATGTTGTCGCGCGCGCCCGCGCGGCACCGGCCCCCATGCCTTTTGCCAGCACAGGGCCAGGTACTACGCCACATCTTTCCATGGTCACTTTTGCGCGAATTGCTGGTGTGGCCATGAACCATATCGCCTATCGCGGCCCGGGCGATGTCATGGTGGCGATGCGGACAAGGGATATCGAGATTTTCAACGACCATCCTTCATCCGTTCGCGCCAACAATCTTCATGCCGTAGCCGTTCTGAACCCTGAGCGCGTGCCGGATTTCCCCGATGTGCCGACCATGCGCGAACAGGGCTATGATGTGAATTTCGCCATTTGGCATGGACTTTTCGCGCCAGCCAATACGCCACCCGCCATCATTGCGCGTTACGAATCCGCCTGTGAACGGGCGATGGGTTCGCCCGCGATGCGTGAAGGCCATGAACGCATCCAGACACCCATCACCTTCCAGAATGCGCGCGACTTTGCCGCAACCGTCACGCGTGACTCGGAATCCTTCCGCCGTATCATTGAGGAGAATAATCTACGGCAGGCGGAATAGGCCTTTCCGGACAGGTTGGGATTGGGCCGAGTGGAGTTCGAGTTCATGTGCATCTCAGAGAAAATGGGAATGACTGAGTCCTGCCTCGGCCCTCTCGGCTCAGAGTTCATTCAATAAACGGAAAGGAGTATTGGCGTTTTTACGCATTGATGTGATGCCGTTGTCGGAAGATTTCGCGATCTCTTCGCGGCGCATGCGCGCCAAGCGTGAGGTTAGTCGGATTGTGTTTTTGGTCTTGTCAGATGGCCAAGATCAAATCTGATTCTCACTACCGAAAATCCCGGCTCGCGGGCAATTTGGCTCGCGGCGGGCGGCGATCATCCTGCGGGCGCTCCACTTCATCAGCGCGACCCAGCGCGGCAGCGGCCCAAGCGCTGCCCGCTTCCTGCAACAACCCTTCCAGCAGATCGGAACGATCAACCAGGCGCCGCGCGATCACGTGAATGATCGGCACTTCGGCATGGCGATCCTCTCGCTCCACCCGACCTTCCACTTCCAATAGCCGCGCACCGCGCAAGGCACGACGGTCACGCGCCGCGACATCGGTATAGACCACCAGATTGGCGGTGCCGTGTTCATCCTCGATGGTGATAAAAATCACGCCCTTGGCGGAACCGGGGCGCTGGCGCATCAGCACCAGCCCCGCCAGACGCAACAGGCGCCCGGATTTCCATGCCTGCAAATCGCGCGTGTCACGCAGCCCTTCGGCGCGGAGTTGCGTGCGCAATAGCGCCAGCGGGTGCCGCCCAAGCGTCAGGCCGAGTGCCGCGTAATCCTGCACAATATGCTCGCCTTCATGTTCTACCGGCAGCAGCGGCGCGGCTTCGGGCAGGATGGGCGCTTCATCAGCCAAAGCCGCCCCCACACCATCCCGCACAGCAAAAAGCGGCAAATCGCGCGGCGTGCCCCGCGCCCCGCGCGCAGCCCAGGCGGCATCGCGCCGCGCAACACCGGGGAAGGCATTGGCGGCGGCCAGCGCACCCAAAGCGCCTTGGGAAAGCCCCGCGCGCCAAGCCAAATCCTCCACACTCACAAAGGGCGCGCCATTGCGCGCGGCGCGGGCCATAAGCAGCGCCTCGGCATCACGCGCAGCCAACCCCGCCACCAGCCGCAAGCCAAGCCGTAGCGCCAGGCCGCCGGTGCTTTCAGGCGCTTCTTCCAGGCTGCTATCCCAATCGCTGGCATTCACATCCACCGCGCGCACCGCGACGCCGTGTTCCCGCGCATCGCGCATGATTTGCGCCGGCGCGTAAAACCCCATGGGCTGACTGTTCAGCAGTGCACAAGCAAAAGCCGCCGGGTGATGGCGCTTCAACCAGGCCGAGGCATAGACCAAATGCGCGAAGCTCGCCGCATGGCTTTCAGGAAAACCATAGCTGCCAAAGCCTTCGATTTGCGCGAAGACACGTTCCGCCAAATCCTGCGCGTAACCTCGCCTTGTCATGCCCGCGACCAGCTTTTCCTTATGCCGCGTTACCAAACCCTGTTGGCGGAAGGTGGCCATGGCGCGGCGCAATTGATCCGCTTCTTCCGGCGTGAAGCCGGCGGCGACAATGGCCAAGCGCATCGCCTGTTCCTGAAACAACGGCACGCCAAGTGTGCGCCCCAATACCTGTTTCAATTCATCAGGCGGGCCAAAGGCGGGATCAGGTGCGGGGTATTCCACCGCTTCCAGCCCCTGTCTTCGGCGCAAATAAGGATGCACCATATCGCCCTGAATGGGGCCTGGGCGCACAATCGCCACCTGCACCACCAGATCATAAAAGGCGCGCGGTTTCAGCCGAGGCAGCATATTCATCTGCGCGCGGCTTTCCACCTGAAACACGCCAACGGAATCAGCGCGCCGCAACATGGCATAGGTTTCCGCACAATCGCGCGGCAGGTTTGCCAGGTTCAAGGCAAGGCGCCGATGCCGCGCCAGCAAATCAAACCCGCGCCGGAGGCAGGACAGCATCCCAAGCCCCAGCACATCCACCTTCATGATGCCGAGTGCATCAATATCATCCTTGTCCCATTCCAAAACGGTGCGGTCTTCCATCGCCGCCTGCGTCACCACCGCCAATTCCGTGAGCTTGCCGCGCGTGATGACAAAGCCGCCGACATGGGTTGCGGTATGGCGCGGGAAATCCTGCAATTCCTCGGCGAGTTCCAACGTCATCGCCAAGCGCGGATCGTTGGTGTCAAAGCCTTCATCCTCTGCCAATTCCGCGAGGCTCATCTCCCGCCCCGGCCCCCAGCCGGCCTTGGCGAGGCGCGCGGTGATGTCCTCGGTCAGCCCCATCGCCTTGCCCACTTCACGAATGGCGCTGCGCGGGCGATAGCGGATCAGGGTCGCGCAAATTGCCGCGCGGTCGCGGCCATAGCGTTCATAGAGGTGTTGGATCACCTCCTCTCGCCGGTCATGTTCGAAATCAATGTCTATATCGGGCGGTTCGCCGCGACTGGTGGAGACAAAACGCTCAAACAGCAGATCATGCTTTTCGGGATCAACGGCGGTGATGCCAAGCACGTAGCAAACCGTAGAATTCGCCGCCGAACCGCGCCCCTGGCACAGGATACCGCGCGCGCGGGCGAAGCGCATAATCTCATGCACCGTCAGGAAATACGGCGCATAGCCAAGATCATTGATCAGGCGCATTTCATGGGTGATGCGCGCGGTAATGGCATCCGGCACCTGCACGGGCCAGCGCGCGGCAATGGCTTCGGCCACGCGCACTTCCAGGCTTTGCTGTGCAGTAAGGCCTGGGTCCAGCACCTCATCGGGGTATTCGTAACGCAAATGATCCAGCGAAAAGCCGCGCGTCGTTGCCAGCACATCAAGGCTTGCTTGCAAAGCATCCGGGTAGCGCGCGAAAAGCCGCGTCATTTCAGCGGGGGATTTCAAATGGCGTTCCGCATTGGGTTCCGCCGTCTGGCCCAAGGCATCCACGCTGCAGCGCAGGCGAATGGCGCTCAATACATCCGCGAGCCGCCGCCGCGATGGCACATGGTAACGCACATTATTGGTCGCGAGCAGCCGCGCGCCGGTCGCTTCCGCCAGCGCCGCATGGCGGGCGAGTTCCGCCGCGTCGTCGCCCAATAAGGGGCAGGCCACAGCGATCAGCGGCGGTAAGGCCAGGCGCAGTTCAGACAGGCGACGCAAAGCTGCGGGCGTGACGGGCGGGATGGCGGCCAGCGCCACGCCCTCCGCTGCGGCGCAGAGCATGTCAAAATCAAACCGGCATTCGCCCTTGGGCGCGGCCATGCGCCCGGCCGAAAGCAACGCCGTCAGCCGCCCATAGGCAGCGCGATCGGCGGGCCAGATCAGCCATTCCGCGCCATCTTCCAGCCGCAGCCGGCACCCCGGCGCGAAGGCCAGCCCCGCCGCCTTGGCCGCGCCATGCGCGCGCACCACGCCGGCCAGCCCATTTGTATCGCATAACCCAAAGCCCGCATGGCCAAGGGCAGCGGCCTGTTCCACCAATTCTTCCGGATGCGAAGCGCCATCCAGGAAAGAGAAATTGGACCGCGCCGCTACCTCCGCATAGCCGGACGCTTTCATGGCAAATCGCCCTGCACCACCCAGCGCCCACCGGCATGACAAAGCCAGAGCCTTTCGCCGGAAGCGAGTTGTACCCGGTGATAATCCCGCGCCGGCGGCAGCGCGCCGCCATGCCACCATTCCGCTTCCAGCCGTAACGGGCCTTCGGCGCGGGTCAGCGGATAGACCCGCCCGCGCCAGCGCAGCGCGGCGGGGGCGCCTTCGGCAAAGGCGGTCACTTGCACCGCTTCGGGCCGACGACGCAGCAGCACTGGTGCAGTGCGGCTACCCCAGCCGGGCGGAGTGGCGATAGGCGCTTCATGCGGGGGGGCAGCGCGCCATTGCCTCTCCGGCCAATGGCTGGGTTGTGGCGCGGGGCGGGCCAGGCGCAGCCTTTGGCCGAGCCTGTCCAATAGCTGCGCCAAAACCCCATCCGGACGCGGCGCGGCGCCCATGGGCAAGGCGCCCTGCCCTTCCGCGCCCATCGGGTCGGTCGCCAAAGCATGCAGGGTGAAACGCTCAAAGCCCAATTCCGGTGCCAGGCTGGCCAAGGGCTCGGCGAAAAGCCGCGCCAGATGGGCTGGGTCGCGATTGGGCGCGCCAGTGCCGATCACCAGGCGCTGTTCGGTGCCATCCACGCGAAAAGCCAGCAGACAAAGCCGACGCGCGCCCAGCCCAGCACGGGCAAGCCGCGCGCAAAGCGCTGCCAGCAGGCGGTCCAGCAAGGCGGCAATGGCCTCGGCGGTTAGGATCGGTTCCGGCAGAACGCGCGTCACGCTCAAATCAGGTGGCGCGGCGATGGGGGTGATGGGGGGCGCGCGATGGCCCGCCGCGGCATCCAGCGCATTGAGCAAAGGCGCGCCGAAGCGCCGGGCAAGCGGCGCGCGGGGCTGGCGCAGCGCATCACCGATGGAGCGCAACCCGAGCCGGGCGAGGTCTTCCACCATTCCCCCCGGCAGGCGGAGCGCTGTGCCAAGCGGCAGCGGTGCGACGGCTTTCTCTTCCGATCCTGCCACGATGATCGGCGCGTCTCGCCGCACCCGCGCGAGTGCCGTGGCGCTGGCCGCCGCACTCGCCACCGCACCCTGGGCGGTCAGGCCAAGCTCGGCCAAATCCGCGAGGGTTTTACTGAGCAAAGCGGCTTCCCCGCCGAACAGATGATCGCAGCCGGTGATATCCAGCAGCAGCCCATCGGGCGGCAGCGGCGCCGAAAGGGGCGTGAAGCGCTGCGCCCAAAGTGCGAGTTCACGCAGCCCAGCCGCCGAGGCTTCCGGCGTGGCGGGCAAAACCTGCAAATCGGGCAAAAGTGCCTCGGCATCGGCGAGCGCTTGGCCTGGTTCCAAGCCTGCCGCTGCCGCCGCGTGATCCACCGCCACCAAAAGGCGCCGCGCACCCTGCCGCGCCCACAGCGCCAAGGGCGTATCCGCCGGCAGATCGGGGTGGCTTTGGCGCAGATGCTCGGCTTCCCAGAAGGGCAGATACAAGGCAAGGTAACGGCGCGTGGGCTTCATGCGCCCCCCGCTTCCAGGCGCAGCGTGCCGGTTGCGGCTTCAAAGGCGATATTCCATGGCCCCGCCGGGGCGCCGCCGCGCTGGCGGAGCAGCGTCAGGCGCCAGCGCGGCGCATCGGTGCTGGCAAGCGGCGCGATATGCCAGCGCGTGCGCGCGGCGGAGGCACCCGCAGCGCCATCCGGGCGGAGCAGCAGACCGAAAACACCCCCGGCCTCAGCAGCCAGATGCAGGCGGCGCGTCGCGGTCAGATCAAGCCCCTGCCCCGCGCCCGCCATCAGCACGGCCCCACCCAAGGCAGGGCAGCGCAGGGCTTCTTCCATGGCCCAAAGCGCCTCTGGCCAGCGCGCCGCCCGCGCCAGAATCAGGCGTTCCGGGGCCAGGCCAAAGGGGATCAACCCCGGCGGCCAGACAAGATTCGATTCCTGTTCGGTCGCAATCCACAGCACCTGGCCGCCGCAGCGCGCGAGCAGAATGGCGGCAAAAGCCACGCCAGATCCGGGGCTTGCGGCGCAAACTTCATGTAATGCTCCACGCGCAAGGCCAGCCCCGATCAAGCCATGATCAGCAAAAACCGGAATGGGGGCAGCAGCCCCAGCCCCTTGGGCGCGGGTGGTGAGCCCGGCCAGGGTATCGCGCAGCCGGGCCAGGGCAGCGTTGCGGTCAGGGGAAGGGTCGGGGGTAGCCATGGGAAAGAAAGCTTATCAAAAGAACAAAATAAGAACAAGTCGAATATTGCCCCTGCCCGCTTTGCCTCCCGGCCCCGGATTTCCCATAGTGGCCCCAGCAATGGAAAGGAGGCCCCGATGGCCCAACCCCTCGATAAGGCGCATTTCGAAGCCCTGATGGCCCAAGCCGGGCTTGATCTGACGGAAGCCGAAAAGGAAGGCATTCGCGCCGCTTCCGCCCATACCCAGGCGGCTGCCGCGCGCGTGCGCACCCCGCGCGAGGTTTCCGTGGAATCCGCCACCATCTTCACCCTGACGGGGGCCAGCGCATGACCAGCTTCCCGACCATTGCGAGCGCTGCGCGCGATATCGCCGCGAAGCGGGTTTCTCCCGTTGAATTGATGAAGGATCACCTGGCGCGGTCAGAAAAGCTGAACCCCGCGCTGCATGCCTTCATCCGCTTCACGCCGGAAATCGCGCTGGAACAGGCACGGGCTGCAGAAGCGCGGCAGACAGCCGGCGCGCTGCGTGGGCCGCTTGATGGAATCCCCATTGCCCATAAGGATATTTACGAAACGGCGGGGGTCACCACCACGGGCCATTCGCGCGTGCTGGAACATCATGTGCCAAAGATGGATTCCGCCGTGGTGCGGCGCTGGCGCGAAGCGGGCGCGGTGATGCTGGGCAAGCTTGCCACGCATGAATTCGCCTGGGGCGGGCCTTCCTTTGATCTGCCCTGGCCGCCCGCGCGCAATCCCTGGAATACGGAATATTTCACCGGCGGGTCTTCCTCCGGCACCGGCGCTGCGGTGGCTGCCGGCATGATCCTGGGTGGCACGGGGTCTGATACGGGCGGTTCCATTCGCGGCCCGGCATCGCTGTGCGGCATTGCCGGCATCAAGCCGAGCTATGGGCTATGCTCACGCACGGGCGTGCTGCCCCTCTCGCAAAGCCTGGACACCACTGGGCCCATGGCCTGGACGGTGGAAGATTGCGCGCTGCTGTTGGATGCCATGACAGGGCATGACCCTGCCGACCCATCTTCCGCCAATCGCCCGCGGCCTGATCTGCTTTCCGGGTTGAATGGTGGCGTGAAGGGTCTCCGCATCGGCGTAATCCGTCATTTCCATGAGGATGACTGCAAAGTCAGCCCCGGCATGGCAGCGGGGATTGCGCATCTGACCAGCACATTGGCCGCGCAAGGGGCGGAAATCCGCGAAGTGAAGCTGCCGCCGCTGGCTGATTTCAACGCGGCTGGCTGGCTTATTCTGGCCGCTGATGCTTACGCCGTGCATGAGACTTGGATGCGCGAAAAATACCGCGCCTATGGCGAGTTTTTGCGTGAAAGGCTGGCGGTGGCGGCCACCATTACGGCTGCGGATTACCTTCAGGCGCAGCGCCGCCGGCGTGAATTATGCGAAGCCGTCGCCGCAGTGATGGGTGATTGCGATTTGCTGGTGACAGCCGCGCAGCCAGGCGAAGCGCGGCCCATTCATCAGATGACGAAATGGGCATCTTTTGAGGTGCCGAATTTCACCATCCCCTTCAACCTGACCGGCCAACCGGCGCTGACGGTTTGCACCGGCTTTGGTGCGGGCGGCCTGCCGGTGGGCGCGCAGATTGTGGGCAGACCCTTTGAGGATGCGACAGTGCTGCGCGCAGGGCAGGCTTATGAATTGGCCGCAGGCTGGCGGGCCAAGCGCCCGGCGATGGCAGCGTAGCGTCCCGCCAAGCGGCATAGGCTGACAGCCAAGAAACACTATAAATCAGTAAGTTACCCCAATCCATGGCATTTTTGCAGGGTGGATTGGGGGCGGTATCGTGCCAAGGGCGCAAAACATGTCTAGGGCATGTTGCGTTCACATAAGTTCACGCAACCCGCCCTAACTTGTTGTTTTTCGCGCATCTTCACGCGTTCAGATGATTCCATCTGAACGCGATCTGCCCTAACGCGGGTCGGAAATTTCATATCCGGCAGGAGAATGAGAATGCGCCTTACCCGTAGAAGCCTTGTGGCGGCGACCATCGCCTCCCCCCTGATCGCCCAGCCTCTTCACGCCCAAGGGGCTTGGCCGCAGCGCCAAATCCGTTGGGTGGTTCCTTTCCCGCCCGCGGGCACGGCTGATATCCTTTCCCGGCTTTTGGCAGAACGCGTGGCAGCGCGGCTTGGCCAGCCGGTGGTGGTGGATAATCGCGCCGGCGCTGGCGGCACGATTGCCGGTGCGCTGGTCGCGCAGGCGCGCGGCGATACCCATACCGTGATGGTGTCCAATTTCGCGCCGCATGGCGTCTCGCCCAGTCTTTTCGCCAATATCGGCTATGACGCGGAACGGGACTTTACCCATATGGCGCTGTTTGGCGCGCTGCCGATGGTGATTGCGGTCAATCCCAACCTGCCCGCCCAGAATATTCAGGAATTTATCGCTCTCGCGCGCCAGCGTGGTGCGGCGCTGAACATGGCCTATGGCGGCAATGGCACGGCTTCGCACCTGATCGGCCTGATCTTCCATCGTGCTGCCGGTATTTCGCCCACCTTCGTGCCCTATCGCGGCGCTGGCCCGGCGCTGGTGGATGTGCTGGCCGGCACTGTTGAATGCATTATCGAAACATTGCCGGCAGCCCTTGGCCATATTCGCGCCGGGCGTCTCCGCGCGCTGGCCGTCAGCTCTGCTGCGCGTTCGATCGTGCTGCCCGATGTGCCGAGTTTCACCGAAATCGGCCTTGGTGAGGCGACCGGCGTGAATTGGTTCGGCTTCTGCGGTCCCGCCGGCCTGCCGGAGCCGATTGTCGCGCGTTGGCTGCAGGAATTGCGCGAGGTGCTGAATATGCCCGAAGTGCGTGACCGGCTGGTAGATCTGGGTGTTGAGGGCACCAGCCTTGACCCCGCCGCGACCGCTGCCTTTGTCGGCAGAGAAGTCGCGCGTTGGCGGCAGGTGGTGCGCGAGAATAACGTCACCGCAAGCTGACAGAATCGCCATCCCGGACATGAGTACGGGGCGCCAGGAGGAATGGTTGATCGGGCGCCTCCTTCATGCGATATCCTCAGCCCCCGCCTTGCCTTTTGGAAGAATGACGGGAAACAAAGAAAAAGGATGCTTCACATGCTTGTAAGACGAACCATTCTTGGTTCACTCCTCACCCTTACATCTGGTGCAGCGGCTTTCGCGCAATTCACCGGCCCCAGCGTTCAGGGTGCCCCAAGCACTGTCGCGGATGCGCTGAACCTCCGCGTGGGAACCTATGTGACCTTGGAAGGCAACATCATCGCCCATCTCCGGGGAGAATATTTCCAGTTCTCAGACGGTAATGCACAGATACGCGTTGAAATCCCAGCCGCCACATTCGGCGGTCGCCAAGTCGGCCCGCAAACACGGGTGAGAATCATGGGCGAGGTGGATCAGAGCAACGCCGGGCGATACATCTGGGTGAAGTCACTCAATCTTCTTTAGGCATTCTCAAACCAAGTGGAATCACTTGGCGGCTCGGAAAACACGACCAAACAAGATCTCTGAGCGGTTCCCGTGAACGCACGTGAACGGAAACCGCTCTGCAATTCACCCGCGCAATCCAAGCCGGTTCACGCGCGCTTCTTCCTCATCAATCGTGCGCTTGATGAAGGCGGCATAGTCAGCCGGGTTCAGATATTCCACCGGCATATCCAAGCGATCGAGGGTCGCGAGGTGTGATGGATCATTCAGCGCCGTGCGGAAACCCTGATGCAGTTTTTCGACAATATCCGGGTCCATGCCGACAGGCCCCACCAGCCCATAGGGTGAGGTAATCACCATATCCTGATAGCCGAGATCAAGCAGCGTCGGCACATCGGGCAGCTTCCTGCTGCGCTGACGTGTCCAGACATTGAGCGCACGCAGCCGCCCTTCCGCAATCATCGGCAGCGTACCGGAACCGGCCGAGCAGGCTTCGATATGGCCGCCGAGCAGGCTGGGTATTGCATCGCCTTCGCCGCGGAAGGGCACATGGACGACATCGAGGTTCTCGCGCGTGGCGAGATCAATATTCGCCAGATGCGGCGTGCCATTGGCGCCCGTATTGCCGATGCGAATTTCGCCTGGGCGGCGGCGCGCATCCGCCACCAGATCGGCCCAGCGCTGATAGGGCCCATCGCCCCGCACGCACATGATAAACAAATAGCCCGTCAGATGCATGATCGCGGTGAAATCGGTGCGCGGATTGAAGGCCATGCGCTGCATGAAGGGCAGCCGCATGGCCGGCAGCGGGAATTGCGCGATGGTATAGCCATCCGGCCGCGCGCGGGCGACGCCGGCGGCGGAAAGGGTCGCCCCCGCGCCGGGGCGATTTTCCGTCAGCACCTGCACGCCAAAGGCGCGGGATGCGGCTTCGGCAAAGCCGCGCATTTGCACATCGGTGGCACCGCCCGGTGGGAAGGGCACCAGCAATGTGATGGGGCGCGATGGAAAGCTTTGTGCTGCCGCAAGCCCTGGCGCAAAGGCCGGGGCGGCAAGGGCAGAAAGAAGGATTTGCCGGCGATTCATGATGTTTGCTCCCGTTGATTCGTCAGTTTTTTCTTGCCGTGAAGGTTTATCGGGTCATCGGCGCTTGCTGATCAAGTGATATGGCAGAAGCGCGATCCGCTTCCACTTCAGCCTATCCCAGGCAGCGCCGATAGAGCGCAATCAGCCTTTCCCAATGGCGCTCAGCGCCCGCCTTGTCGAAACACCAGCGGCCAGGAAAGGCGAAGCCATGATGCACTTCCGGGTAGATTTCCAATTCGCCCGCGGCGCCTGAGGCTTCGAATAGCCTGTGCAATTCATCCACCATGGAAAGTGGCGCCAATTCATCATGCTCGGCGCAGGCGATATAGAGTTCAGCGCTGCCCTGTCCCAGCGTCAGATGCGGGCTTTCCTCCGCATCACTGACAAGCCAGGTGCCATAAAAGGAAGCGGCGGCGGCGATGCGGGCTGGATAACGTGCAGCGGCGGCAAGGGCATAGGGACCACTCATGCAATAGCCATGCACGCCAACCGGGCCGGGCCTCACCTGCTTTTGCTGGTCGAGGAAGCTCAGCATATCGGCGATATCTTCCATCACCGGCGGGATGGTCATTTTGGTGCGAATGGCGCGCATGCGGTCGCGTTCCGGGTCGCCCACCGTCAGCACGCCGGGGCCGAATTTCGAATCCCGGCCCGCGCGGTAATAAAGATTGGGCAGCACCACGTAATATCCAGTGGCGGCAAGGCGCCGCGCCATATCGTAGAGTTCATCACGAATGCCCGGCGCATCCATCAGCATCAGCACGGCGGGAAAAGGGCCGTTGCGTTCGGGGTGACAGATAAAACTTTCCATCGCGCCAGCTCGGGTTTGGATACCAAGGATGCTTTCAATCATGGCGCGCGCCCTTCAATCCGCCTTGATGCCGGCGGCGCGGATCACCTCGCCCCAGGATTTCAGATCATTGGCGATGCGGCGGTTGAAGGCGGCCATATCCTCGAAATTGGGCGTCAGGCCGGAATCGAGCAGCCTTTGCCGGAAAATCGGGTTTTCAAGCGCCTTCTTCATGGCGTCATTCCAGGCGCGGGCCGCATCGGCGCTGATGGCGCGCGGCCCGCAAACGCCGAACCAGCCGGCCATTTCAAGCCCTGGCACCCAATCGGAAATCGGGCGTGCTTGCGGGAAAAGTGGTGAACCCGCCGGGTCCCCAAGGGCGAGCAGGCGCAATTCACCGCCCTGAATCTGGCGCGTTACATCACCCAGATTGGTGATCATGAAATCCGCGCGCCCGCCCAGAATATCCACAATCGCCGGCGTGGCACCGCGATAGGGAATATGCACAATATCAAGCCCGGTCTTGGCCTTCAGCAATTCCACCGAAAGATGCTGCGCCGATCCAACCCCGGCCGAGGCGTAAGATAACCCGCCCGGCTTGGCGCGCGCTGCGGCCAATAGGCCCGCCACATCCTTATGCGGACCATTCGCCGCCACCACCAGGCCATAGGTGGAAAGCGCGACATTGACGATGCCGGTCATCTCCGAGCGTGGATCAACCGGCAGGCTCGCACCCGGCAGATTGGGCGTGATGGTCATGGTGCCCATGGGGCATTGCAGCACGGTCGCGCCATCCGGCGCGCTGCGCGCCACCAATTCAGCAGCGATCAGCCCATTGGCGCCGGTGCGGTTTTCCACCACGCCGCGCGCGGGCAGATGCGGTGCGGCATATTCGGCAATGAAGCGGGCCATCAAATCACCCGCTCCGCCCGCGGCGAAGCCGCTGATGACGCGCACGGTGCGGTCCTGCGCCAGCGCAGGGCCAGAAAGCGTGAGGGCAGCCAGCCCAGCAAGCAGCAGATGACGCATGTTTTTTCCTCCCGTTTCGGAGCATTTTCAAGCCAAGTGGAATCACTTGGCGGCTCGGAAAATGCGACCCAGAAAAGCCTTGGTGCTTGTCCGGCGAACGAATGTGAGCGGGACGCGCACCAAGGGAGCGTATCAGGATGCGGGCGCGCCGCAATCCGGCAGGGCGCGCAACGCAGAAAGCCGCGCGGCGCCATGGTCACGCGTGGAAATCACCTCGAAGCCCGGAAGCATTACGGTTTCTTCATCGCGCCCTGTCTCGGCAATGATCAGCGCGCCGGGCGCGATCCAGCCCTTGGTCTGCAAGGCGGCAAGGGCGCGCGGCACCAGCCCCTTGCCATAGGGCGGGTCGAGGAACATCAGGGTGCAAGCTGCCGCCGCGATGGGTGGCGCGGTAACATCACCGGCTATCACGCGGCAGGCATCACCGGCCTTGCAGGCAGTGATATTGGCGCGCAGTGCCGCAAGGGCAGCGCGATCCTGTTCCATGAAGAAGGCACGCGCCGCGCCGCGTGACAAAGCCTCAAGCCCCATGGCGCCAGTGCCGGCGAAGCCATCCAGCACGGTTGCGCCTTCCAGCCTATCGCGCCCGGCCCAGGGCGCATGCCAAAGCTGGTCGAAGATCGCCTGCCGAGCGCGATCACTGGTCGGGCGCGTGGCGAGGCCCGGCGGCGCAACAAGCGCGCGCCCCTTCCAGCGCCCGGCAATGATGCGCATCAGCCCTTGCCGCGGCGCGGCGTCTGCGGCCCGGCATGGCGCGCGCGGGGGGTGCGTTGCGGTTTGGCGGCCTCGGCTTCGGATGCCTCTGGTTCTGCTGCCGCTTCGCGCCCGCGCTTTGGTGCATCCAGGCCCAATTGCTCGCGCAGCACCTTGGCATTCACTTCTTCCGCCGCGCCGCGCGGCAGGGAGCCCAATTGGAAGGGCCCATAGGCGGTGCGAATGAGGCGAGTCACCGCAAGTTCAAGATGCGCCATTACTTTGCGCACTTCGCGGTTCTTGCCTTCGCGCAGCGCCACGGTCAGCCAGGCATTGGTGCCCATGCGCGCATCCAGCCCCACTTCGATGGGGCCGTAAGCCACACCATCCACTGTCACGCCCCGCGCAAGGGCGGCCAAGGCGCGTTCATTCACCTTGCCATGCACGCGCACGCGGTAACGCCTAAGCCAGCCATTGGCCGGTAATTCCAGCTTGCGCGCCAGCGCGCCATCATTGGTCAGCAGCAGCAGCCCTTCGCTGGTCAGATCAAGCCGCCCGACCGAAACCAGCCGCGGCAGGCCCTGCGGCAGATTGGCGAAAACCGTGGGCCGGCCTTCCGGGTCGCGATGCGTCGTCACAAAGCCGGTTGGCTTGTGATAGCGAAACAGCCGCGTGCGTTCGGGCATGGCGATGGGCTTGCCATTCACGCTGATCGCATCACCCGGTGAGACAAAAGTGGCCGGGCTGGTCACCAGCTTGCCGCCAAGCCGCACCAGCCCTTCGGCGATCAGCTTTTCCACATCTCGGCGAGAAGCCACACCGGCGCGCGCCAGGAATTTCGCGATGCGTTCGCCGCGCGGGCCATCGGCTTCGGCTTCATCTTCGATGCTCATGCGCGGCAGGCCGCGATGAAGGCGCGGAATATCGCGGGGTCATCAGGATCAACGGCATATTCAGGGTGCCATTGCACACCAAGGGCGAAGCGGTAGCCGGGGTGTTCAATACCCTCGATCACGCCATCGGGGGCCAGCGCATTGACCACGCCGCCCGCGCCAATGCTGGCCACCGCCTGGTGATGCGCGGAATTCACCGCCATGCGCGGCTTGCCGATGATGCGCGACAGCATGCTGCCTTCGGTGATGGCAACCTCATGCCCCGGTTCCGTGCGCGGATTGGGCTGTTCATGGGCCAAAGCGCCCGGCACCTCATCGGGGATGTGCTGAATGAGGCGCCCGCCCAGCGCCACCGCCAGCAATTGCTGCCCGCCGCAAATCCCAAGCACGGGCTTGTCGCGGGCCAAGGCCGCGCGGGTTGCGGCCATCTCAAAATCCGTCCGCCCGGGCTTCAGCGTGACCTTGGGGTGCGGCGCGCCGCCACCCCAGAGGGCCGGGTCCACATCAAAGGCGCCGCCGGTCACCATCAGCCCATCCACCTCTGCCAGATAGGCTTCCGCCATTTCGGGGTGGTGCGGCAGCGCCACGGGCAAGCCGCCGGCGGCGAGAATGGCCGAGAAATAATTCCGCCGAAGCGCATACCAGGGCAGCTTGGACCAGCCGCCGGCTTCTTCGGAATCGAGGGTCACACCAATCAGGGGAAGGGATCGCATGGCGCAGCTTTAGGCCAATCCGGGCGCAAAGGGAATCGCGCTTGCCCCCTGGACCGGTGCGGCCCAGCAAGGCAGGAAGGCACCATGACCCCCATGGAAATCGCTTTGGAAGAAGCCCGCGCCGCCGCTGCCCGCGGCGAGGTGCCGGTGGGCGCCGTGGTGACCGACAAGGCCGGCCAGGTGCTGGCGCGGGCGGGTAATGAGGTTGAAGCCCGCCATGACCCCTCGGCCCATGCCGAAATGCTCGCCCTGCGCGCAGCGGCGCAGCATTTGGGCCAAACGAGGCTTGGCGATTGCACCCTGACGGTCACCCTGGAACCCTGCCCCATGTGCGCCCAGGCAGCTTCCTTCTTTCGTGTTGCCCGCGTGGTTTTCGGTGCCTATGACCCGAAAGGCGGCGGGGTGGATCATGGCGCGCGGATTTTCGCGGCATCATCCTGTCATCACCAGCCGGAAGTGGTTGGTGGTGTGCGGGAAGGCGAATGCGCGGCCCTGTTGCGTGGTTTTTTTGAAGCTCGTCGTTGACGGCGGCGAAACTTTGCCGGGATAAGGCAGTATTCTGATCATTTCATGGTGGAAAACTCTTTATGCGCGTGCTCAAGGGACAGGACCTCATGCAGGGGGCGGACCATGAATTCATCGTCAATATCTACCGGCGCATCCTGTTGCGCGGGCCGGATGAGGGTGGCTATCGCCATTATCGCGATCTGGTGGAGGCTGATCCCGGCTGTCGCCGGCGCGTCATTGAGGGAATGGCGGGCAGCACTGAGGCCCGACGTCAGGGTGAGGAAATACACATCATCTGGGATGATGCCGCGGCAGTAGGCGGCACAGTAGCCGCCCCCGCCCTGCCTGAATTGACGGCAGAAGAGCTGCTCGCGCTATTGCGTCAAAAGCTTCGCACGCTGGATGCGGAAGGCTTGGCCGCTTTGGAAGCACCCCTGCTGGAATGCCTTGAAGCCTTGCGTGCCCAGCGCCTCACGCCGCAGGAGCCAAGCGCAAAATTCGGCCTTGAAACAGGCGGAAAGGATTATTGATGGCTCATGCCTTGGCATCCGGGCCTTTGGGGTTCAGTTTCGCCCCTGATTTTTCGAAAGGGTCCCGTGCCTGATGAGCGAACCTAGGCCGATTCAATTGTTTGACGTGATGGCGCAGCAAAAGCTGATCCGGCCAGAGCTTGATCGGCGCATTGCCGCAGTGCTCGATTCGGGGCGCTTCATCATGGGTCCCGAAGTGGCGGAGCTTGAGGCAGGACTCGCTGCCTTTGTGGGGGCGGCGCATTGCGTTGGAGTCTCCTCAGGCACGGATGCGCTGCAAATCGCCATGATGGCGGAAGGGATCGGGCGCGGGGATGCGGTGTTCCTGCCGGCCTTCACCTATACCGCGACCGCTGAAGTGCCTTTGGTGCTGGGGGCAACACCGGTTTTCGTGGATGTGGACAAATACAGCTACAATATGGACATCGCCGATTTGGAACGCCGCATTGCGGAGGTGAAGCGCCGCGGCTGGCTGCGCCCGCGTGCGGTGGTTGGCGTTGATTTGTTCGGCCTGCCGGCGGGTTGGCCGGCGATTGAGTTGATTTGCGCGCGCGAAGATATGTTCGCCTTGGATGACGCCGCGCAGGCTTTTGGCGGCAGCATCAATGGCCAGAAGCTTGGGCGTTGGGGGCATGCCACAGCGCTTTCCTTCTACCCGACCAAGACGCTTGGCGCCTATGGCGATGCCGGGGCGTTGATTACCGATGATCCGGCGCGGGCGGAATTGTATCGCAGCCTCCGCACCCATGGCGAAGGCAAGACGCGCTATGAGGTGGAGCGCACCGGCATGAATGGCCGGATTGACACGATCCAGGCCACCATCCTGGCCGCGAAGCTGCCGCTGCTGGCTGGCGAATTGGCCATACGCGCGAAGTTAGCCGCTGTCTATAATGCGGCGCTTGGCGGCAGGGTCGGCATCCAGGCCGCCCGCGCGGAAGCGGTGAATGCCTGGGGGCTTTACACCATCCGGCTCCGTGATGCTGACCAGCGCGGCAAGGTCCAGGCGGCACTGACGGCAGAACGTATCGGCAGTGGCATTTATTACCCGAAACCCCTGCATCGCCAGCCGGCCTATGCCGCGCATCACGCAGCCGCCTTCGCCGGGGAAGCACCACCGCTTGCCATCAGTGAAAGGCTGGCGGGCCAGGTGCTGTCGCTGCCCATGCACGCCTATATGACCGAAGAAGATGCCGCGCGTGTCGCGCAAGTTGTGCTGAAAAACTTGTAAAGCGCCTGGCTTTTCGCCAGCATGGCAGCGTCCAGCAAAGAAGGGCGCGTTATGCATCGTCGCAGGCTTTTGGCCGCCACAGGCGGCGCCGTTCTCGCTGCCAGCACAAGGGCGCGCGCGGAAGAACCCGTGGATATCGCGCTGGTGCTGGCGGTGGATGTCTCGCGGTCCATTGATGAGGATGAGGCGAAGCTGCAACGCGAAGGCTATCGCGATGCGGTCACCGATCCGGCGGTGCTGGCGGCCATTCGCGGCGGCATGATCGGCGCGATTGGCCTCGTTTATGTTGAATGGGCGGGGATTGAATATCAACGCACTATCCTGCCCTGGACGCGCATCGCGACTGAAACGGATGCCCGGAAATGGGCGGAAGAATTGGCGCGCACGCCGCGCGCCTCACTTTCCTGGACCTCTATCTCAGGCGCCATCATTCATGCGCGGCGCGAATTGGCCGCCTGCCCGTTTGAGGCAACGCGGCGCGTGATTGATGTCTCTGGCGATGGCGTGAACAATAGCGGGCCGATGGTTGAAGTGGCGCGCGATGAAGCGGTGGCTGAAGGCATTGTCATCAATGGCCTGCCCATTGTGAATGACCGGCCGACCTTTGGCCGCCCGCCGCCGGCCAATCTTGATCTCTATTTTCGGGATCGGGTGATTGGCGGGCCTGGGGCCTTTCACATTGTGGCTGAGGATTTCAACAGCTTTGGGCAGGCCGTGAAGCGCAAGCTGATCCGCGAAATTGCCTGAGCCTGGCTTCAGCCCTTTCGTCCGGCATTGACTGCGCCGCCCGGTGCTATCGGAAACGCCGCAAGGCTCTTTTCCACCAGATTGGGCAGGCCGTCGCGCAGCTCCTCAATTTTCGGAAGGTCGCGCGCCACGCAGGCTTCCTCAAGCGATGACGCAATGGAACGCAAGGCCGCCGCCCCAAAAGTGCCGGCGGCGGATTTCAGCCCATGCGCCTCTTCCTCAATCACGCCAACATCATCGGTCGCGGTCAGCCGCGCCACACGCGCGCGGGTTTCTTCGGCGAAAACGCCAATCAGGCGCGGCAGGCGCCCGGGGCCGACAGCGGCGCGCAATTCCTGCAAGGTGGTATGGTCAATCAGCGTCGGGCCTGCCGGATCGGGCTCATCTGATGCAACACGCGGCCGACGCGGGCGGCTTTCCAGCATGTCAGAAACAGCCGACAGCAGCGCGGTCAGATCCATGGGCTTGGCGACATGCGCATCCATGCCGGCGGCAAGGCAGCGCGCCACCTCGTCAGGCATCGCGGCGGCGGTCATGGCAATGATCGGCACGCGCCCCGCGGCACCTTCCAGGGCACGAATCGCAGCTGTCGCGGCAAAGCCATCCATGCGCGGCATGCGCACATCCATCAGCACCAAATCATAAGCGGCAGTGCGCGCGGCACCCAGCGCTTCTTCGCCATCGCGCGCCAAATCCACCGCAAAGCCGGCCTTGCGCAGAATGGCGGCGGCCACAAGCTGATTGGCTTCGCCGTCTTCCGCAATCAGGATGCGCCCGCGCGCGCCCGGCAAGGGTTTCGCGAGCGCAGGTTTCGGCAATAGCGTGCTCGGCGGGCGGCCCGATTCCGCAATGGGGCGCAGCGGAATCTCGAAGGAAAAGGTGGAACCCTTGCCGGGCGAAGACGCCAGCACAATGCGCCCGCCCATCAGCCCCACCAGGCGCTTGCAGATCATGAGGCCGAGCCCAGAACCACCATAGCGCCGCGCTGTCTCCGGCCCGCCTTGCGCGAAACGCCCAAACAGCCGCGCCTGCACTTCAGGCGGCATGCCAATGCCGGTATCGGCCACGGCAAAGCGCACCTGGCCATTGGTCTCGGCACGTTCCACGCGAATGCCAACACCCCCCACAGCCGTGAATTTCACTGCATTATCGGCAAGGTTCAGCAGCACCTGCCGCAGCCTGCGCGCATCACCAACCACACGGGCGGGCAAAAGCGGATCAATGCTGGCCGAAAGCCTGATACCCTTTTCCGCAACGGCGGGGGCGAGCAGATCAAGCACTTCGGCAACCGGCTCAGCCAGATCGAAGGTTTCTTCCTCGATCGCCAGATGCCCAGCCTCGATGCGCGACAGATCAAGCATTTCATTGACCGTCGCGAGCAGCAATTCACCGCAACGCCGCGCGGTTTCCGCATAGGCGTGCTGTTCGGCATCCAGCGTCGTGTCCAGCAGCAAGGAAATGGTGCCCATCACACCATTCATCGGTGTGCGGATTTCATGACTCATGAAGGCCAGGAAATCACTTTTCTCGGCATTGGCGCGTTCAGCCGCGCGGCGGGCGCGTTCCGCATCACGCGCGAATTGCTCCCGTGCGGAGACATCATGCTGAATGCCGAAGATATAGCGCACTTCGCCATCATCGCCGAAAATCGGCGAGAGATGGAGTTCATTGATGAAGCGCGAGCCATCCTTGCGGTGATTGACGATTTCCACATCAATCGCCTTGCCGTTTTCAATCGCCTCACGCAGCGCCTTGATGTGGCGCGGGTTGGTTCCAGGACCTTGCAGGAAACGGCAATTATGCCCGATGACTTCTTCTTCCGTGTAACCGGTAATGCGATAAAAGGCCGGATTGGCGTAGATGATCGGGCAATCGGGCAGGTTCGGATCGCAGATCACAATGCCCGTCGGCGTCGCCAGCACGGCAGCGCTCAACACGCCCTGCAAGGGCGTCGGCAGTTGGGCCGCGAGGCTACTCGCTGTAGGAGACGAGCGCTTCGAATGGGACATCGAGCTTTCTCCTCCCGTTCAGAAACGAAAGTTCAATCAGCGCGGCAGCGGCCGGCACCACGGCGCCGGCCTGGCGTAGCAGCGCGATACCAGCGGCCATGGTGCCACCGGTGGCCAGCAGATCATCCAGAAGCACAATGCGCTGGCCGGGGCTGACGGCATCGGCCTGCATTTCAACCCGGTCCGTGCCGTATTCCAGCGCGTAATCAAGGCCAATGCGCTCACCGGGCAGCTTGCCGCGTTTGCGGAGCATGATGAAGCCAAGCCCCAATTCCAGCGCGAGCGGTGCCGCGACCAGAAAGCCGCGGCTTTCAACCCCGGCCAGAAGATCGGGCTTATACGGCCTGATCGCGCGCGCCATGCGCGCCATGGCGATTCGCCAGGCGGGGCCATGCCGCAGCAGGGTCGAAACATCATAGAAAAGAATGCCCGGCTTTGGAAAATCCGGGATGCCGCGAATATGCGCCCTGAGGTCCATTTGGTCGTTTGTTTCTGTCACGTTCTTCTGCTGTCTTGATGGTGCCTTGCCCGACACGTTGAAGAGGCGGGCCCGCTGAGCCTTTCCGGATCAATCCTATCAATGTTACACTTCAAATGTCTAGTGAAGTTGACAGTGTTGGCAAAATTTCTGCCTGCCCCCATCTGCGGGCCATGTCAAAACCCATGCTCGCCGGATTGATCGGCACTATCGGCTTCCTGCTCTATGTGGCGGTCGTTGTTATCCTTGCGGATCATGTACTTGGGACGCATTGGACGGTGGAATTCGTCTATTTCGCGCTGGCCGGCATTGTCTGGGTCTGGCCTGCCAAAGCCCTGATTATCTGGGCGGCGAGGTAGGAGGCCAGTTCAAGCCCCCTCCCGGGCCGCCAATTGGGCGATCTGGCCGCGCATGGCATCCAAAAGTGCCGTCACGCGCCCGCCATTGCGTTGAATGACGGCGGCATATTCGCTGCGCGTGGTCAGGCGAAGCGACGTGCCTTCCGCCACCATATCCACCACCTTGGGCTGGCCCGCGATTTCCGCCACGCGCCAATCCAGCGTGAATGGCGGCGAATTGGGGCGCTCGACCAGGGTGCTGACGAGCGCATCTTCTTCCGTGCGTTGCTGGGAGCGACCCAAGGAGAATTTAACCCCCCGATACTCGCCAAAGCGGGATGAGAGATTGCGGATAATGATTTCATCAAAAAGCTTCAGGTAATCCTGCAATTCACCTGGCGTTGCCTGGCGCACATAACGGCCAAGGATGAAGCGGCCGGTGCCTTCAATATCAATCGCGACGCGAAGGATGCTGGCGACCCGATCGCGCCGCTGCACCTGAGTGAGGCGCGGGTCATTGATGGCGTTCACCAGCTCCCGCCCCGCCTTATCCACAAAGGTGGTGGCGCGGGTGATATCAATCTGCTGCGCATGCGCCGGGCGGCTGATAAGGCCAGCAAGGCCAGCAAGCACTTCGCGACGTGAGATCAGGAAATCGGACATGATCGAGCCTCCAAACCGTCCTGGGCAAAACCAAAATCAACCCAAGGCGCGCCAGCGCCGCCTTGCGCATGCCTGTTATGGATTCCAAAAATGCCAAGCTGGCGCTGCTCCAGGATGAGAATTGAACGGTGAAGCCGCGCCGCTTTTGCGAAGCGCGATTCAGCCGCAGCAGGTATAAGGGCGGGCTGGAATCCCGTATCGGGCCATTGAACGAGCGGTCGCGCGGATGAATGAGCGGCTTCCGACCACTCTGGCCAGCAGCGGCGTGCCTGAACGCGAAGCCACGGTTTCTTTTTGGCACCGCTTCCCCGCATATGCTCGGCCTTACCTACTTCCCAGGGCATGTTTTCGGGTCTCCTATACGCTTGACGCTGATGCCCTGCGCCCAAAGCTCAAAGCGAGCGCGACCGGCCATGGAAGGGCGAAGGACATGGATCTGTGGCGTCAGCGGGGGCGCAAAGCCACCGCACTGCCCACGAAAAGCATCCAAAAAGGTCCTGACACAGATACGACCACAGGGAGGATGCCCCCGCCCTCGCCAAAGGACATGCCCAGCAATTCTGCCGAAGAGAGGAGATACAAGACGCCGATGAGCATGGTGAGCGCGCCGAGTGCGACCATCCGCCCACCCTTGCGCAGAATCTCGCGCCCAATCAGCACGAACCAGGCGCCGCCCAGCACATTTACCGCGATATCCTCGGTCGCCGTATTCAGAACGGTATCCAGCATGCGGAAGGCACTCATGAAACTGGCGATTTCGGCCGGGTCTGTTCCTCGGGCGCCAAGCGCCAGGATGTTTGGCATGAGCACCAGATGTGCTGCCCACCAAAGAGGACGTAGCGCGAGTGAGCCCCAGACAAGGCCCAGCATCACGTCCCCAGATCCAAATCCCCGGTCCGCTCCGCGATAATGCCGCGTCACCATCGCCATGACTGGCACGGAGAGAAGGTAGCCAAGGAGCGTTGCGAATAGTGCCTTTTGTAGGGTCGGCGCGTTTGCCGCGTAGAACGCGATGATGTCGTGCGACGAGCGTTGCGTGACACCAAAGAAGCCGAGGACAGCGGAAAGGGTAGTTAATCCGTATAGCAGCAGAAGGAAGGTGACAATCACGATGGCAAGGCGGAGCCAACGCGTCTTGTCGGTGCTGCCGCCTGGCATAATCCTATTATCTGTCATCATCTCAGCAGACATTTTCCGGTTCTCCTACGCGGGTGATCCTGATGCTCTGCGCCAGAAGGTCACGGCAAGCGCGACCAGCCATACAAGGGCAAAGTGGACCTGTCACGTATTTATGCCGCTCCGATTACTCGTTTAGGCTGCTTGGCGTTCGAAGGCCAGGGGGCTTTTGCCTCCCAAAGCTGAATGCCTTCGGCGCGGGTTATAGAAGCCGTTGATATACTGAAAGATGCTTGT
>JADCGA010000002.1 GCA_020249265.1 Roseomonas sp. | reverse complement strand
TTGAGAATATCCGTGGTGGTAGAGGGGATGATAGCTTGCAGGGTGACGGTGTTGGGAATTTATTGTTTGGAGAAGGTGGTAACGATACTCTTGATGGTGGCGCTGGAGATGATCAGCTGACCGGTGGTAGTGGTGGTGACCTGTTTATCTTCAGTACGGCGCTCAGTGTTTCCAATGTGGACACCATTTTGGACTATAGAAGTACCGATGACACGATCCTGCTGGATGACGCCATCTTCGCTGCATTAGGCGCTGCTGGCACCACCTTGGCGACAAACGCCTTCTCTACTGGCGCTGCAGCGACAACTTCCGCGCACCGCATCATTTACAATAGTGATACTGGAGCCCTGTTTTATGATGCGGATGGGTCAGGCGCTGGGGCTGCGGTACAATGGGCAACCCTTACCGGTGCTCCGCTTGGGATTTCCAATACGGAATTCTTGATTTTTTGAGATTCGCTAAGGGGGTAGCCTGATCTTGCAGCAGCGTGATGCGGAATAACCGCCCACGCTGTTGCGGCTATCTTCTAAGTGCCCTACTCTCCCACCTTCCTCTTATGCCCCAACACCCCCATCAACCGCCGATCCCGCCAGGCTGAACGCTCCCCAATCTTGTCCAAAGGCAGCGCCGCGCGGCGTTCCGCCGTCACGCGCGCAACCGTTGCGTTATCATACAAAAACGGCGTCTGTTCTTCCGTGATGCCGCCCATCAACCCGCCAAAGCGCGCGGCGTAATCTGCAACGCCGCCCGGCGCGTTCAGATCAATCGTCTCAAACGGCCCCATGAAGGACCAACGGAGCCCAAGGCCGTCCTTCACGCAGGCATCAACATCTTCGACACTCATCACGCCGTCACGCACCAAGCGGAAGGCTTCCGCCACCAGCGCCGCTTGCAGCCGGTTCAGCACAAAGCCGCGCGTTTCCTTCATGGCCGTCACCGGCACCTGACCCACCCGCGCCATCAGTGCCCGTGTGCGCGCCACCACCTCAGGCGCAGTCCAGGGCGCGCCCACCAATTCCACCAGCGGCACCAAATAGGGCGGGTTCACCGGATGCGCGACCAGGCAGCGTGCTCGCCCGGCAAGCCCCTCGGTAAAGGCGCTCGCTGGTATGCCGGAGGTTGAAGATGCCAGCACCACATCCGGACCGCATAACGCATCCAGCCGCGCGAAAAGCTCCCGCTTCGGTTCTACACGCTCCGGGCCGTTTTCCTGCACATGCGCTGCCCCCGCGACACATTCTTCCATGCTGGGTGCAGCGCTGATGCGTGCGGCGATCACGGCGGGTGTTTCCGTGATCAGCCTTGCCTTGGACAAGTCCTGAAGGCTCTGCCCGATCAGGCCGAGGGCAGTCTCGGACACCCCCGCCACCGGGTCCCAAATCCGCACGCTATGGCCAGCGCGGGCGAAAACCATGGCCCAGGCGCGGCCAATCAGCCCGGTCCCGATGATGGCGATTTGTTCCATGGCGCAACTCCTTCATGAGGCCGGTCTTGATAGGCGACCCTTCAAAGGCGATGTAAAGCCCCGTGAGTGAAAGACGCAACGTGCCCCTGCCGGCGCCCCCAACCCCAAGTCTGTCGCTTGGCATCAAGCGTTCGTTTGGCTTCATGCTGCTCGGCGGCACCATGGCGCTGGCAGGCTTGCTGGCGCTGTGGCGCGCGGTCGCCTCTGTATTCGGGCTGTGAACAGCTTCTGGCGCCTTTGGCTGCTACCCATGACAGGGCTTGCGCTGCTGCCGGCGGCTTTCTTCAATCTTTTCGCGATGCGCCAGACAGCGCTGCTCGGCTGCCTGCTTGGCATTGCCCTTCCCTTTGTTGCCGCGCGCATCATGAAGCGCGGGCGGCGGGGCGATGCGCGCCGCGCTGCGGTACTGATGGGCGTGGCCGCCGGCCTCGCCACCGGGCTCGGTGCCGGGGCAGGGCCGATCATTGGGTTGTTGTTCGCCCTCGGCGCCTGGGGTGGCACAAGGTTGCTCTATGCCGAAATTCCTGAAACCGCGCCTCCGCCGCCGCCCGCGCCGCCGCCTTCCGGGCCGCTTGCTGACGCGCTGCTCAGGCTACAGGCGATAGAAGCCATCGCCGCGCGCGGCCATGAACCACGCCTGATCCCGGTGGCGCAGGCCATTGGCCAGGTGCTGGATGATCTGGAAGCGCGGCCCGAAGGCATTGCCCGCGCCCGCCGCTTCCTCGCGGTGCATTTGGATGGGCTGGAACGTATCGCAACGCGCCTTGAAGCCGGTGCCACGCCGCCGCCCGCGTTTGGTGTGCTGCTGCGTGATCTTGAAGCCGCGGCGCGGCGCTTGCGCGCTGATCTCCGCGCTGAGGAAAGCGCGGCACTCGATATCCAAGTCAAGGTGCTGGCCGATAGGCTGCGCGAGGAAGGCTATTCATGAGCGATATCATCGTGACCCCCGAAACACGCCGGGCGGAGGTTGAACGCCTCGCTGCCCAGCTTGACGTGACGGACCCTGCGGCGGTGCTGCGTTTCGGGCAGGAAGCGCAAACCCGCGCCTCGGCGGCTGCAGATGCCATGCTGGAAGGGGCGAAAAACCGCGAAGCGGGGGAGGCGGGGCAGACGCTTGGCAGCTTGCTCAGCACCTTGCGCGGCTTTGATGTTTCGGCGCTTGCCGAAAAGCCTGGCTTTTTTGCGCGCATGTTCAACAAGGCGGGTGCAGAGGCCGCGCAGGTGGTCAGCCGTTATGAAGGGCTGAAGGACCAGGTGGAAGCAATTGGCGATAAGCTTGATGCGCATCGCACGCGGCTTTTGGAAGATGTTGAAAAGCTTGAACGCCTTTATGGCGCTACGCTTGATTGGTTCCATGGCCTTGGTGATCACATCGCCGCTGGCGAGATTGTGCTGAATAACACTGACAGCACTGCCATCCCGGAAGCCGAAGCCAAGGCCACCACCGGCGATATGCTCAATGCGCAGAAGCTGCGCGATTTGCGCGCGGCGCGTGATGAGCTCGATCGGCGCATTCATGATCTGCGGCTGACACGACAGGTGGCGATGCAGGCGCTACCTTCCATCCGGCTCATTCAGGAAAACGACAAGGCGCTGGCGGCGAAGATTCAATCCGTGGTGGCCAATACCGTGCCGCTATGGCGCCAGCAGCTTGCGCAGGCACTCGCCATTCAGCGCATGCGCGATGCGGGGCAGACATTGAAACAGGCGAACGACCTGACCAATCAATTACTGACCGCGAATGCTGAGCGGCTGCGCCAGGGCAATGCCGAAGCGCGCACTGAAATTGAGCGCGGCGTGTTTGATCTGGCTGCGGTGAAGCAGGCCAATCAGCTACTGGTCGCCACCATTGAAGACAGCCTGACAATCGCCGAACGCGCCCGCGTCCAGCGCGCTGATGCGGCGGTGGAATTGGATAAGGCAGAAGCTGAAATCCGGCGCGCGCTGATGGCCGCAAAGGCCATTCCGCCGGCGCCGAAAACCTGAACAGCCAGAGATCGGGAGAAAACGTTCATGCTCACCAAACGCGCCATTCTGGCTGCGATGCCAAGCTTATGGGCCGCGCCGCATATGGCCAGCGCGCAAGGCGCTTGGCCGAATGGCCCGATTCGTATCGTGGTGCCGTTCCCGCCGGGTGGTTCCAGCGATGCCTTGGCGCGGATGTTACAACCGCAATTGCAGGCCGATCTTGGCGTGCCGATCATTGTTGAAAATCGTAGCGGTGCATCCGGTTCACTCGGCACCGCGCAGGTCGCTCGCGCCGCCCCCGATGGCAATACATGGCTGATGGTGTTCGACACGCATGCGGTCAACCCGGCGCTGATCCCGAATATGGGGTTTGATACGGAACGGGATTTGACCTCGCTTTTGCTGTTCGGCACAGCGCCCATGGTGCTGACGGCGCATCGCGCACGCCCTTATCGGAGTTTTGCCGAAGTGGTGGCGGCGGCAAAGGCGCGGCCTGATACGGTGACTTATGGCACCATCGGCAATGGCAGCTTGGCGCATTTGACCATGGAACTTGTGCAGCGCGCCGGTGGCTTCAAGCTGGTGCATGTGCCCTATCGCGGCGGCGGGCCGCTCGCGGTTGCCGCTGCCGCCGGAGAGGTGGATCTGCCCATCGCCTCCCGCCCCGCGATTGGCGTTCATATTGATGCCGGCACGCTGGTGCCCTTGGCGCAAACCGGCGCCACGCGCAGCCCGAATATTCCGGATGTACCAAGCATGACCGAGCTTGGCATCAGCGGCATTGATTCGCGGGTTTTCTGGGGTTTCGTCGGACCCGCGCGCCTGCCGGAGGCGACCAAGGCGCGCATGGAAGCGGCCATTCGCAAGGCTTTGGATGTGCCGGAACTCCGCCAGCGCATCCTGGGCCTTGGGATAGACCTGAACCCGCAAGGGGAAGCCGCCTTCATGCAATTCCTGTCCGCCCAGATCGCCACCTGGGGCAGGGTTGTGCGGGAGAACAATATCCGGCCGGATTGAAAACACCGCTTGACCAGCGGCGCAAGGCTTGTTCCCATGGCGTCAACGCCAAGAAATGAGGAAGTCTGCCATGCGCGCTTGGGCTGTCATTGAAGCCGGAAAACCGCTTCAGGAAATTGAAATCCCAACACCGGAACCCACCGGCCAGCAGGTATTGCTCGAAATCACCCATGCGGGCGTGTGCCATTCCGATCTGCATATTTGGGAAGGCGGCTATGATCTTGGGTCGCGCGGCTATCTGAAACTCTCCGATCGCGGGGTGAAGCTGCCGCTGGCCATGGGGCATGAAATTGTGGGCCGCGTCCTGAAATGGGGGCCGGATGCCAATGGCGCGGGCCTTAAGGTTGGCGACCATATGGTGGTCTTCCCCTGGGTCGGCTGCGGCACCTGCGAAGCCTGCCGCGCGGATGAGGATAACATGTGCCTCACGCCGAAAAGCCTCGGCGTTTATCAGCATGGTGGCTATGCGACGCATGTGCTGGCGCCGGAACCGCGGCATCTGGTGCCAGTGGGTAACCTCGATCCCGCCCTGGCCGCGACCTATGCCTGTTCCGGCATTACGGTGTTCAGCGCCATCAACAAGGTCATGCCCATGCCGGCGGATGAGCCCATTGTGGTGATCGGCGCGGGCGGGCTTGGCCTGAACGCGATAGCAGTGCTGAAGGCCAAGGGCCATCGGCGAATCGTCGTGGTGGATGTCAGCCCCGCCAAGCTCGAAGCCGCCAAGCGGGAAGGGGCCTCTGATATTGTCCTGGGCGGCGATGCCGATACCGCCAAGCGCATCATGGAAGCCTGCGGTGGCCCGGTCCGCGCCATTATTGACCTCGTCAACGGGACCGAGACGGCGCGGAGCGCCTTTGACGCGCTGCGCAAGGGCGGCAAGCTGGTGCAGGTGGGGCTATTCGGTGGCGAATTGGCCGTGCCGCTACCGGTCATGCCGATGCGCGCACTGACCATCCAGGGTTCATATGTGGGCAATGTCAAGGAATTGCGGGAATTGGTGGGCATTGCCCAGCAGGGCGGATTGCCGGGCATTCCGATTACCCGCATGCCGCTTAATCAGGCCGACACGGCGCTCAATAGGTTGAAAGATGGCAAGGTCACGGGACGAATTGTCCTCACTGCGGAGGGGTAGCGATAAAAATTAAACTAAAAGTTGCAATTACTATCAAAATATTCAATTCTGCGTTTCATGGATAACGGAAGCGCCCTCGTGCAAGACATCGCCCCGCTGCGAGACTTCGTCCGCGGCATGACCTCCCTAGCCGATGCGGGGGCGGGTGAGGCCCGCTTCCTGAAGGAGGCACCGGACCTGCTTCGCCGGCTTGTGCTTTCCGACAATTGGCTGCCGCCGGAATACACGGCACCGACCGATACCTTTCGACAATTGCTGCTGCATTGCGACCCGCAGGAGCGGTTTTCGGTGGTTTGTTTTGTCTGGGGACCAGGGCAGCAGACGCCGGTGCATAACCACACCGTCTGGGGCTTGGTGGGTGTCCATCAGGGAGAGGAGATCTCCACTGAAATGTGCGCCGACCCGAATGGCGGGCCGATGCGCCCGGGGCGCGTGGATCGCGTCAAGCGCGGAGAGATCGTTGTGTTGAGCAGCGACAGCTATGATACGCATCGCGTTGAAAACGCGGTTGAAGGGCGCACCAGCATCAGCATCCATGTCTATGGCGCCAATATCGGCGCGGTTAGGCGTGCGATGTTCAATGCTGAGACAAGCCAGCCCGAATATTTTATCTCGGGCTATGACAATAGATCCGTCCCCAATCTTTGGGATTTGAGTCGCGCGGCCATTTGAACCTCGCCTCTTGCGCGCTGGCGCGTGAGGCGTGATGCTTCCTGCCATCAAGCAGGGATAACCTACCATGGCTGACAGCATTCCCGTTCTGGACCTTGCACCTTTGCGTGCGGGCGCGGCTGGGGCTCTCGACAGGCTCGGCGAAGAACTGCGCCACGCCTTTACCGAGGTGGGCTTTTACTTTGTGCGCAATCACGGCATCCCGGAAGCCTTGCTTGATCAGACCTTCGCTGAGGCCGCGCGATTCCATGCGCAACCGCTGGATGCGAAGCTTGCGCTCAAGATCAATGAACATAACATCGGCTATATGCCGATGCGCGGTGCGACCACGCGCGTAAATGCGGTGGGCGACGTGGCGCTGCCGAATGCCAATGAAGCCGTGTTCTTCAAGCGCGACCTGCCGGCTGATCATCCGGATGTTCTGGAGAAAGTGCGCTTTCGTGGCGTCAATCAATGGCCGGATTTGTCTGGCTTTCGGGAAAATATCCTGAAGGCCATGGCGGCGTTTGAAGGCCTGGGCCTCGCGCTTTTGCCAATTTACGCCCGCGCGCTTGGCTTGCCCGCTGATTACTTTGCTCCCTTCTTCCAGGAACCGATGTTCACGCTCCGCATGTCGCATTACCCGCCGCAGGAACCAACCGCGCCCGAGAATGAATTCGGCATCGCGCCCCATATGGACACAAGTTTCATGACCATTCTGGCGCAGAACAAGGTACCGGGCCTGTCGCTGCGCCTGCCCGATGGGCGCTGGCTGGATGCGCCGGCACCTGAAGGCGCGCTGCTGATCAATGGCGGGATGATGCTGCGCCGCTGGACGGATAATCGCTTCCTTGCCACCCCGCATCGCGTGATCAATCGCTCTGGCCGCGAACGCTATGCGATTCCCTTTTTCATGGATGCGAATTACCGCGCTGTCATGGCGCCCATCACCGCTGAGGGCGCACCGGCGCGCATGGAACCCATCACCTATCCGGATTTCATGACCGGCTATCAGCGCGCCAATTTCCACCACGCTGCCGAAAAATCCGAAGAAAAGGTGCAGTTACAGGGCGCCTGAATTTGCCTGCGGCAGGGGCTTTACCTTCCCCCCAGATGGCGTAGCCTCCGCATAGCCGCAAAGGCTTCGGACCAATTGGGAGGAAAAATCATGCAAGTAACACGTCGTTCGGCCCTTGCGGCCGGGGCTGGCACGGCTCTTGGTGGCCTGCCTTGGCGGAGCGCGAAGGCGCAGGCCGCGAATACCATCAAGATCGCGCTGCTGACGGATTTTTCTGGCACCTATCGCGATGTGAGTGGGCCTACGGAATTGGCCTGCGTGCGCCAGGCGGCTGCGGAGATGAACAATCGCGGCTTCAATATTGAAGTCCTTTTCGGCGATAACCAGAATCGTCCCGATGTGGGGTCCAACCTGACACGGCAATGGATTGACCGCGATGGCGTTGATGTCGTGGTGGATGGCGGGGCTTCTTCGGTTGCCTTGGCTGCGAATGAAATCATCCGCGACAAGAACAAGGTTTTCTTGAATACCACATCGGCGACTTCGGATCTGACAGGCCGTGCCTGCACACCGAATACCGTTCACTGGACTTATGATACCTGGATGCTGGCCAAATCCACAGGCGGTGCCACGGTGCGTGCCGGTGGCGATAGCTGGTTCTTCATCACGGCGGATTACGCCTTTGGTCACGCGCTTGAACGAGACACGGGTAATTTTGTGCGCAATGCCGGCGGGCGCGTCTTGGGCCAGGTACGCACGCCCTTCCCAGGCACGACTGATTTTTCGGCCTTCCTTGTGCAGGCGCAGGCATCGCGCGCCAAGGTGATTGGCCTTGCCAATGCGGGTAGTGACACCATCAACTGCATCAAGCAGGCCGCTGAATTCGGCATCATGCGTCGCGGCATCAAGCTTGCCAGTTTGCTGATGTTCCTGCCCGATGTGCATTCGCTCGGACTTGCCACCACGCAAGGGCTGATCTGCACGGAAACCTTCTATTGGGATTTGAATGATCGCACCCGCGCTTTCTCGGCCCGCGTGCGTCCCAATATCGGTCAGAACGCGCTTTGCATGAATCACGCTGGCGGCTATGCGGCGGTACTACATTACCTGAAGACCGTCGCCGATATGGGCGTGGCGCAGGCCAAGCAAAGCGGTGCCGCCACGGTTTCGCGCATGAAGGCCATTCCTTGCGATGATGATTGCTTCGGCCCCGGCACCATCCGCGCCGATGGTCGCAAGCTACATCCCGCCTATTTGTTCGAAGTGAAAAAGCCCGAGGAAAGCCGCGGCGTGTTTGACTATTACAAGCTGCTGCAAACCACGCCATCCGATGAGGCTTTCCGTCCCCTCGCTGACGGTGGCTGCAGCTTCGTGCGGAGCTAAAATCTGCATGGCGCGGTGGGGCACATCACCCCATCGCGCCTAACCCTTGGCGCGAAACACCAATTGGCGCGACAGCACGAAATTCCCGAACATCCCGGCAATCGCCCCCGCGGCCACGCCCAGCACCGGATGCGCCCCCACCATGGGCACATAGGCGATCAGCGCGGCATAGGTACCGTAATTCATGGCGAAGCCAATCAGGTTCACCACCAGAAACAGCGCCCATTGCTGATGCACGGGGCCATCACCGCGCCCGCGAAAGGTCCATAGCCGATTGAGCGCCCAGGTTGTGGTCGCTGCCAAAAGGTATGACACCGCGCGCCCGCCATAAAGCCCAAGCCCCAATGCGATGCCCGCATAGAGCACCGCCGTATCCACCACAAAGCCGATGGTGCCGACCACACCGAAACGCAGAAACTCCAACAACAGTTGAAAGCGGTCTGTGCCTAGGGCGCTTTCGATGCGGGAGAGAATGCCTTGCATAGCCATGCCCGCCTGTAACGCAGGAGAGCGGGGCGGCGCAAACCGCCATGGTACTTGCTGCCCTCCGGGCAGGAGGTTTTGGCCGAACTGATGCAAAGCAAGGCAATCTGGATGGATTATGCCCAGGAACCGACTTTGGTTTTTGGTCATAAGCCGGGCTAAGGCCAAATCGCACTTGCATAGGCCGGGGCAAGCGGGTCTGATAGCTGGAACACGCAAAGGGGCTTTAAATGCAACGTCGGGATGTTTTCAAACTGAGTGCCGGCGCAGCCGCAACCGCGCTGCCTTCCTTCGCCATCGCCCAGCCAGCGCAGCACCGCGTACTGAAAATGGTGCCGCAGGCGAACCTCACCAGCCTCGACCCGATTTGGACCACGGCGAATATCACCCGCAATTTCGGCCATATGGTGTTTGACTCGCTTTATGGCATGGATGCGCAATTCCGCCCGCAGCCGCAAATGGCAGCCGGCCATAGCAGCGATGATGGCGGGCGGAGTGTCACCATCACGCTGCGCCCGGGGCTCAAATTCCATGATGGGGAGCCCGTGCGCGCGCAGGATGTGGTGCCAAGCCTGCAACGCTGGATGCGGCGCAACCCCTTCGGCCAGAAGCTCGCGACCGTCACGGATGATATTCTGGTTGTCGATGATATGCGCATCCGCTTCCGGCTGAAAAAACCCTTCCCGCTGCTATTCCATGCGCTGGGGCAGGTTTCCAATAGCCCGGCCTTCATCATGCCAGAGCGTCTGGCCAAGACCGATCCCTTCCAGCAGGTGCGCGAAGCCGTGGGCAGCGGCCCCTTCCGCTTCAAGGCCAATGAATTCAATTCCGGCAGTCTGGTTGTCTATGAACGCTTCGCCGATTACGTGCCCGTGCAAAGCGGCACCCCAAGCCTGACCGCCGGGCCAAAAATCGCGCATTTTGATCGCGTGGAATGGCATATCATTGTGGATGCCGCGACGGCGGCGGCGGCTTTGCAAACCGGCGAGATTGATTGGTATGAACAGCCGCCACCGGAAGTGCAGCAATTGCTCCGCCGCAACCGCCAAGTGGTGATCGAAGCGATTGACCCGCTGCCGCTGACCGGCATTTTGCGCTTCAACCATGCGCATGCGCCCTTCAACAACAAGGCTTTGCGCCAAGCTTTGCTGCCGGCGATCAGCCAGCAGGATTTCATGCAAGCCTCCGTCGGCACGGATGCTTCGCTTTACACCACGGGCGTTGGCATGTTCACGCCGGGCACGCCGCTGGCCAATGATGCGGGGCTGGCGCCGCTGATGGGGCCGCGCAGCATAGACCGCGCGCGGGCCCTGATGCGCGAAGCGGGCTATACCAATCAGACCATGCGCCTGATTGGCCCGACCGATATTCTGGTGCCGGCCGCACTCACGCAGGTGGGCGCCGATCTTGTGCGCCGGCTTGGCTTCAATGCCGACATTGTACTCAGCGATTGGGGCACCACGGTGCAGCGCCGCACCTCGCGTGAGCCGGTGGAACGTGGCGGCTGGTCCATGCTGTTCACCTCCTTCTCCTCCTTCGATTTCGCCGATCCGGCGGCGCATTTCCCGCTGCGTGGCAATGGCAGCAATGCCTGGTTCGGCTGGCCGGATGTGCCGCGGCTTGAGGAATTGCGCGATGCCTGGTTTGACGCGCCGGACCTTGCCGCGCAGCAGGCCTTGGCGCGGGATATGCAAACGGTCGCGATGGATGAACTGCCCTATATTCCGCTGGGTTCCTATAAATCCATGACAGCCTTGCGCGCGAACCTCACCGGGCGCGTGGCGGGGCTCGCGCTTTATTGGGGCATCAGGCGGGGCTGAAGGGCAGCGGGGGCGCGCTACCCCCCCACAAGCCATTGCTGGCATGGGCCATGCACCGTTATGGCGAAGCTGAGGATGCCGGGCCGTGAGCGGGGCTATTTGCGCCGCACGGAAAGCAGGCTAAGCGAGACGACGTGTTCTGCATTGCCAATTGGCGAGGCAGGGTGACTTTTACCTGGGCAGACTGGGCTGCCCCGAACATGACATGGGAGACGGGCAATGGATCGTAGAGACTTCCTCAAGGCAACAGCAGGCGTTGCCGCGCTGGCCGGTACGGGCGGGCTTGCCGCCCCGGCGCTGGCGCAGGGCGCCGCCGCACGCACGCTGCGCTTCGTGCCGCAGGCCAACTTAGCCAATTTCGACCCCATCTGGGGCACGCAATATGTGGTGCGCAATGCCGCCGCTTTGGTGTGGGACACGCTTTACGGCTTTGACGACAAGCTGGAAGCCAAGCGCCAGATGGTGGAAAGCGAAGAAGTGTCTTCAGACGGCAAGGTCTGGACCTTCCGCCTGCGTGAAGGCCTGATGTGGCATGATGGCGCGCGGGTCACGGCGGCGGATTGCGTCGCCAGCCTCAATCGCTGGGCGGTGCGTGATGGCATGGGCCAGATGATTCGTGCCATTCAGGAAGAATTGGTGGCGGTGGATGACCGCACCTTCCGCTGGCGCCTGAAGGCGCCTTACCCCAAGATGCTTCTGGCGCTTGGCAAGAACAACACGCCGATGGCCTTCATGATGCCGGAGCGCATCGCACGCACCGATCCCTTCCAACAGGTCACGGAATTTGTGGGTTCCGGCCCGATGCGCTTTGTGCGCAATGAATGGGTCCCTGGTGCCCGCGCTGTCTTCACCCGTTTTGAACAATATGTCCCGCGCAATGAACCTCCGTCATGGTTGGCGGGCGGCAAGCGTATGGGCGTGGACCGCATTGAATGGATCATCATGCCAGACCCGGCCACGGCCTCGGCGGCGCTGATGAACAATGAAATTGATTGGTGGGAAACCCCGCTGACCGACTTGATTCCGTCCTTGCGGCGCAATCGGAATATCCGCGTGGATATCGCCGATCCGCTCGGTAATATCGGGTCCTTCCGCTTCAACCATTTGCACGCACCGTTCAATGACGTGCGCGCGCGCCGCGCGGTTGCCATGGTTCTGAACCAGGAAGACTATATGCGGTCCGTGGTCGGTGATGATCGCGCGCTGTGGCAGACGCTGCCTTCCTTCTTCACGCCTGGGACGCCGCTTTATACTGAAGCGGGTGGCGATATCCTGAAGGGGCCGCGCAATGTTGAAGCCGCCCGCGCCTTGCTGCGTGAATCTGGCTATAACGGCCAGCCCATTACGCTGCTGGTTGGTCAGGATCAGGCGCCGCTCAAGGCCATGGGTGAAGTCACCAATGCGCTGCTGCGTTCCATTGGCATGAATGTGGATTTCGTGGCGACAGATTGGGGCACGGTTGGTCAGCGCCGCGCTTCCAAATCGCCCCCCGGTCAGGGCGGCTGGCATATCTTCCACACCTGGCATGCGGGTGCGGATTGCATCAATCCGGCGGCCTATCTGGCGCTGCGCGCGCATGGCGATGGCGCCTGGTTCGGCTGGCCCAAGGATGATGCGGTGGAAGCCGCGCGCGACAAGTGGTTCGCCGCCCCTGATCTGGCGGCGGAAAAGGCCGCGGTTGCGGAAATGAATGCCGCGGCCATGACCCACATGACCTATGCGCCCACTGGTTTCTACAAAACCTATCAGGCGTGGCGGGCCAATGTTACGGGCATTGTCGGTGGCCCGCTGCCCTTCTTCTGGGGCGTGAATAAGTCCTAATCAAGAAAGATTGCCGGGATCATGTTTGCCTATATCGTCCGCCGCGTCTTGGCCACCATTCCGGTGATGGCCTTTGTCGCGCTATTCGTCTTCAGTCTGCTTTATGTCGCACCCGGTGATCCGGCGGCGGTAATTGCGGGCGATCAGGCAACGCCTGAAGATGTGGAACGCATCCGCGCCAGCCTTGGCCTCGACCGGCCCTTTTTGATCCGGTTCGGGGAATGGGTCTGGCGTATTCTTCAGGGTGATCTTGGCGTTTCGATTTTCACCAATCTGCCCGTTTCCACCATGATCCAGCAGCGTATTGAACCAACGCTATCGCTCATGATCATTACGCTGATCCTGGCGGTTTCGGTGGCCATCCCCATGGGGGTGATCGCCGCCTGGAAGCAGGGCACGGTGATTGACCGCACCGTGATGGGCTTTGCGGTGCTGGGCTTTTCCGTGCCCGTCTTTGTGGTGGGCTATGTGCTGGCCTTTATCTTTGCACTGGAACTCGATTGGGTGCCGGTGCAGGGCTATACGCCGATCAAGCAAGGTTTCTTTCCCTGGTTCCAGAACCTGATCCTGCCGGCTATCGCTTTGGGCACGGTCTATATCGCGCTGATTGCGCGCATCACGCGTGCGACCATGCTGGAAGTACTGCAACAGGATTATATCCGCACCGCCCGTGCCAAGGGTGCCGGGCAGCGCAATATCCTGTTCCTGCATGCGCTGAAGAATGCCGCCGTGCCGATCGTTACCGTGATCGGGATTGGCATTGCGCTGCTGATTGGTGGCGCGGTGGTGACGGAAAGCGTCTTTGCCATTCCGGGCCTTGGGCGCCTCACGGTGGATGCCATTCTGCGGCGCGACTACCCGGTCATTCAGGGCGTCGTGCTGCTGTTTTCCTTTGTCTATGTGCTGGTGAATCTCATGATTGACCTGCTCTATACCATTCTGGACCCGAGGATCAGATACTGATGTCCGCTTCCATCCTCGACCCCAAGGGCATCACCGCGGCCAATGTGGCCGTTGCACCGACCCTGCCCGACATCATGCCGCCGGTTAAGCCGCGCAAAGGCTTTTTCGGCTATATGCGTCGCCACCCAGCCATCGCGATTGGCGGTTCGTTGGTCACGCTCATGGTGCTGGTCGCGATTTTCGCGCCATTCCTGTTCACCACGGACCCGACCGCGCTTGCCCCCGCGCGGCGCACACGTGAACCATCGGCCATGTATTGGTTCGGCACGGATATGCTGGGCCGCGATATCTATTCGCGGGTGCTTTATGGCGCGCGGGTATCCTTGCTGGTGGGCTTCTCGGTCGCCGTACTCGCTTCCATCATTGGTCTTACGATTGGGATGATTTCCGGCTTCATCCGTTGGGCCGATAGCATCATCATGCGCGTGATGGATGGCATGATGTCCATCCCGCCCATTCTGCTGGCAATCGCGCTGATGGCGCTGACACGCGGTTCGGTGCAAAACGTTATTATCGCCATCACCATTGCGGAAATCCCGCGTGTCTCTCGCCTGGTGCGCGGCGTCGTTTTGTCCCTGCGCGAGCAGCCTTATGTGGATGCCGCGGTGGCGGCGGGTACCAGCACACCCGTGATCATTTGGCGCCATATTCTGCCGAATACGCTGGCGCCCATCACGGTGCAGGCAACCTATATCTGCGCGTCCGCGATGATCGTGGAAAGCATCCTGTCCTTTATTGGTGCCGGCACGCCACCCATCATCCCCTCCTGGGGTAATATCATGGCGGAAGGCCGCGCGCTGTGGCAGGTGAAGCCCTATATCGTGTTCTTCCCGGCCATTTTCCTGTCCATCACCGTGCTGGCGGTGAACCTGCTTGGCGATGGTTTGCGTGATGCCCTCGACCCGCGCATGGCAAAGAGGATCTGACCCATGGCGATTCTCGAAGTTGAAAATCTGCAAACCCATTTCCGCACGCCCGATGGCATTAATCGCGCGGTGGATGGTGTTTCCTTCCATGTTGAAGCGGGGGAGACGCTCGCCGTTGTGGGCGAAAGCGGTTGCGGCAAATCCGTCACCGCCATGTCCATCCTGCGCCTGATCCCGGAACCGCCTGGCAAGATTGCCGGCGCCATCCGCTTCAATGGCAAGAATCTGCTGGACCTCTCGGAAGCTGAAATGCGCAGCATTCGCGGCAATGAGATCAGCATGATCTTCCAGGAACCCATGACCTCGCTGAACCCAGTGCTGACGGTGGGGCGGCAGATCGGGGAAACGCTCCGCCTTCACCAAGGGATGTCAGCGCAGCAGGCGGAAGACCGCGCGGTTGATATGCTGAAGCTGGTCGGCATTCCGGAAGCCGAACGCCGCGTGAAGGAATACCCCCATCAGCTTTCAGGCGGCATGCGCCAGCGCGTGATGATTGCCATCGCGCTTGCCTGCAACCCGAAGCTGCTGATCGCCGATGAACCAACCACGGCCTTGGATGTGACCATTCAGGCGCAGATTTTGGACCTGATGCGTGACCTAAAGCATCGCGTTGGCGCCGCCATTGTGCTGATCACGCATGATCTTGGCGTGGTGGCGGAAGTCGCTGAGCGCGTGGTGGTCATGTATGCGGGGCGCAAGGTGGAAGAAGCCAAGGTTGGGCCTTTGTTCCGCAACCCGCGTCATCCTTACACGCAAGGCTTGCTTGGGTCGGTGCCGAAGCTTGGGTCTTCGCTTGACGGAACTGAAACGCGCTTGCAGGAAATCCCGGGGCTGGTGCCAAGCCTCAAGCAAAAGCTGCAAGGCTGTGTTTTTGCCAGCCGCTGCCCCTATGCCACTGATCTTTGCACAAGCGTCGCGCCGGGCCTGGAAGAAAAAGCCCCCGGCCATATCGTCGCCTGTCACTATGCGCTCAAGGAGGCCGTCGCGGCATGAGCACGCCTCTGCTCGAGGTCAATGACCTCAAGAAACACTTCCCCGTTCGCGCCGGCTTCCTGGGCGGTGTAACGGGTTATGTCTATGCCGTGGATGGCATTTCCTTTTCCATCGCCAAGGGGGAGACGCTTTCGCTTGTCGGTGAATCGGGCTGCGGCAAATCCACCGTCGGCAAGGCCATTCTGCGCCTGTTCGACATTACCGGCGGCCAGGTGACGCTGGATGGCACCCGCATTGATGACATGCCGGCCAGCACGCTGCGCCCACTGCGGCGGCGCATGCAGGTGGTGTTTCAGGACCCCTATTCCTCGCTCAATCCGCGCATGCGGGTGCGGGATATTCTGGCTGAGCCGATCCGCAATTTCGGCCTGGCCAAGGATGCCGCTGATCTGGAAAAGCGCGTCGGCGATTTGATGGACCGCGTGCGCCTGCCGCGTGATGCCGTGAATCGCTGGCCGCATGAATTCTCGGGAGGGCAGCGCCAGCGCATCGGCATTGCCCGCGCACTGGCCGCCGAACCTGACCTGATCATTTGCGATGAGGCGGTCTCGGCGCTGGATGTCTCGGTCAAGGCGCAGATCGTGAACCTTTTGCAGGATTTGCAGAAGGATCTGGGCCTCGCGCTGCTGTTTATCAGCCATGATCTCGCGATTGTGGAGCACATGACGCATCGCGTGGCGGTCATGTATCTTGGCAAGATCGTGGAAGTGGCGCCGAAGCGCGAATTATTTGCGGCACCCAAGCACCCTTACACGGAAGCGCTGCTTTCCGCCGTGCCGGTGCCTGAACCCGGCGCGCAGCGGGAACGCGTGATCCTGAAGGGCGATGTGCCAAGCCCGATCAACCCACCCAAGGGCTGCCGCTTCCATACCCGCTGCCCCTATGCCTTTGACCGCTGCCGGCAGGATGAACCGGCGCTCCGCCAGACGGAGCCCGGGCATTGGTCCGCCTGCCATTTGCATGACCGCCCGGCGGCGGAAAACCCTCTGGCCGGGGCCAAGGGCGCGGCGCTGATTGCCAAGCATTAAGCCCCTTGCCCGGAGGGTACTTCTCCGGGCAAGATTTCACATTGAAAAGCTTGACGAAGCCCCATTTTAAGGGTGAGGCTTTGGGTCGAAACACCCCCAGGCGAACAAGTCTGGGTAGAAACACTGATTGGGAGACGCGCTATGCCGCAGGTGACACTGACCGTGAATGGTCAAACCCATACCGCTGAAGTTGAAGGCCGCACGCTTTTGGTGGAATTGCTGCGCGAAAAGCTGCGCATGACCGGCACACATGTCGGCTGCGATACCAGCCAATGCGGCGCCTGCGTGGTGCATGTGAATGGCGAAAGCGTGAAATCCTGCACAACGCTCGCGGTGATGTGCAATGGGGCGAATGTGAGCACCATTGAAGGCCTCGCAGCCGCCGATGGCACGCTACATGTGATGCAGGAAGCCTTCCGCGAATACCACGCGCTGCAATGCGGCTTCTGCACGCCAGGCATGGTGATGAGCGCGATTGACCTGGTGAACAAGCACCCGAATGGCATCACGGAACAGCAAATCCGCGAAGGGCTGGAAGGCAATTTGTGCCGCTGCACCGGTTACCATAATATCGTGAAGGCCATCGCCGCCGCGGCGGAAGTGATGCAGGGCAAGCGTAAGGAAATGGCGCGCGCCGCAGACTAAAAGGGCAGGGGGAAACCCCGCCTCTGCGGCCCACAAAAGGCCGCAACACAACAATCAGCCTGATGGGAGGCGTTAAAGATGAACGTGGTGACACCGTTTGAAGGCATCGGGGCCAGCGTCCGCCGCAAGGAAGATTTCCGCTTCCTTCAGGGTCGAGGCGCTTACACGGATGATGCGGATAAGCCCGGGCAGTTGCATGCCTGGATCCTGCGTAGCCCGCATGCCCATGCCCGCATTAAATCTGTAGATATCTCCGCCGCGGCTTCCATGCCCGGCGTGATGGAAATCTATACCGGCGCCGATATGGCGAAGGATGGCGTGGGCGGCCTGCCTTGCGGCTGGCAAATCCACAACAAGGATGGTTCGCCCATGGCCGAACCGCCGCACCCGGTATTGGCACATGACAAGGTGCGCCATGTTGGGGACCCGGTTGCGGTTGCCATCGCCGCCACGCGCCAGCAGGCGCGCGATGCCGCGGAAGCGATCAGCGTTGATTACGAAGTGCTGCCCGCCGCCGCCACCATGGCAGCAGCACTGAAGCCTGATGCCGCCGCCATTCATGACGGTGTTGCCGGCAATCTTTGCTATGATTGGCATATCGGCGACAAGGCCGTGGTGGATGCCGCCTTTGCTGGCGCCGCGCATGTGGTCAAATTCGATCTGGTGAATAACCGCCTGATCCCGAATGCCATGGAACCGCGTTCCGCGGTTGGCGAGTTTGATCGCACGACGGGCGATTATACACTCACCACCACCAGCCAGAACCCGCATGTCATTCGCCTGCTGATGGGTGCCCATGTGCTCCATCTGCCGGAATCGAAGCTCCGCGTGATCGCGCCTGATGTCGGTGGCGGCTTTGGCAGCAAGATCTACCATTATGCGGAAGAAGCCATCGTCACCTGGTCCGCCGGCAAGCTGGGCCGTCCGGTGCGCTGGACCGCGGATCGCACCGAAAGCTTCATGTCCGATGCCCATGGGCGTGATCATGTGAGCCACACGGAATTGGCTTTGGATGCCAATGGCAAGATCCTGGGCCTGCGTGTTTCGACGCAAGCCAATATGGGCGCCTATCTGTCCACCTTCGCGCCTTGCGTGCCGACCTATCTTTACGCCACGCTGCTCGCCGGCGTGTACACCACGCCAGTGATTTATTGCGAAGTGAAGGCGGTGTTCACCAATACCGTGCCGGTGGATGCCTATCGCGGTGCGGGCCGGCCGGAAGCGACCTTCCTGCTGGAACGGCTCATGGATGTCGCCGCCAAGCAAACCGGCATTGATAGGGTGGAACTGCGTCGGCGGAACTTCATCCAGCCCGATCAATTCCCCTATCAAACGCCGGTCGCGCTGCAATATGACAGCGGCAATTACCACGCCACGCTGGAACAGGCTTTGGCTTCTTCGGACTGGGCCGGCTTCCCGGCGCGTCGTGCGGAAGCCGCCAAGCGCGGCAAGCTGCGCGGCATTGGCTGTTCCACCTATCTGGAAGCCTGCGGCATTGCGCCTTCCGCCGTGGTGGGTAGCCTTGGCGCCCGCGCGGGGCTTTATGAGGTTGGCACCATCCGCGTGCATCCAACCGGCAGCGTGACGGTGCTGACTGGTGCCCATAGCCATGGCCAGGGGCATGAAACCACCTTCGCGCAATTGGTTGCCGATAAGCTTGGCGTGCCGGTGGCGCAGGTCGATATCGTGCATGGCGATACCGCCAAGGTGCCGTTTGGCATGGGGACTTACGGGTCTCGCAGCCTTGCCGTTGGCGGTAGCGCGATGATGAAGGCGATGGACAAGATCATCGCCAAGAGCAAGCGCATCGCGGCGCATTTGATGGAAGCCTCGGTGGACGATATTGAATTCGACCGTGGCACTTTCCGGGTGGCGGGCACAGACAAGACCAAGGCGCTGGTGGATATCAGCGTTGCAGCCTATGTGCCGCATAATTACCCGATCGAGGAATTGGAACCGGGCCTGGAAGAAACCGCCTTCTATGACCCAAAGAACTTCACCTATCCGGGCGGCTGCCATATCGCGGAAGTGGAAATTGATCCCGAGACAGGCCGCACATCGGTGATCAATTTCACCGCCGTGGATGATGTGGGCCGCGTGATCAATCCCATGATCGTGGAAGGCCAGGTGCAGGGCGGTGTGGCGCAGGGCATTGGCCAGGCGCTGCTGGAAACCTGCGTCTATGACGCGGAAGGCCAACTGCTTTCCGGTTCCATGATGGATTACACCATGCCGCGGGCGGATGATTTGCCGCCCGTTTCGGTCGCAACCCATACCACGCTTTGCACCCATAACCCGCTTGGGGTGAAGGGCTGCGGGGAAGTGGGGGCCATTGGCTCGCCGCCCGCCGTGATCAATGCGGTGGTGGATGCGCTTTCCGACTATGGCGTGAACCATGTCGAAATGCCGGCGACCCCGGCGAAAATCTGGCAGATCATCAATAGCGGCCGCCGCGCGGCGGCAGAATAAAGGACCTCACAAATGTATGATTTCGCCTATCACAAGCCCACCAGCCTGGCCGATGCCGCGAAGCTGCTGGCTGATCCGGATGCCAAGGCGGTTTCCGGCGGGCATACGCTGATCCCTGCGCTGAAGCACCGGCTGAACAAGCCTTCCGCGCTGGTGGATCTTTCCGGCATCGCGGAAATGAAGGGCATTCGCCGCGAAGGCAATGCCATCATCATCGGCGCGCTGACCCGGCATGTGGAAGTCGCCAATAGCGCGGAAGTGAAGGCCGCCATTCCGGCGCTGGCTTACATGGCCTCGCATATCGGCGATGTGCAGGTGCGCAATCGCGGCACGATTGGTGGCTCGGTTTCCAATAACGACCCGGCGGCGGATTACCCGGCGGCGGTGCTCGGCCTTGGCGCCACCATCCACACCAATAAGCGCAAGATCGCGGCGGATGATTTCTTCCAGGGCATGTTCACCACGGCTTTGGCAGCGGATGAAATCCTGGTGGTGGTGGAATTCCCGATCCCGGAGAAGGCCGGCTACGCCAAGATGAAGAACCCGGCCAGCCGCTATGTCATGGCGGGTGTTTTCATCTCCAAGGGCGCGGGCGGCGTGCGGGTGGCGGTGAATGGTGCCGGGCCTTGCGTGTTCCGTCAGGCGGATATGGAAAAGGCGCTTGCTGGTAATTGGTCGGCCAATGCGCTTTCCGGTGTCAGCCAAGCCGCCGATGGCATGAATAGCGATATCCATGGCAGCGCGGAATACCGCGCGCATCTGGTGGGTGTGATGGCCAAGCGCGCCTTGGCGGCGGCTGGCTGAGGCGTTTCGCCCTAAGCAAAACACGGAATGGCGGCCTTCGGGTCGCCATTTTCGTTTCTGGGTCGCGCCCGCTAGTCCCGCGCGCGCTTCTGCGCCATGATCGCCCTACAGGTCACAGGGGCAGCGCCATGGAAATCAATAATCCCGACATCATCGCGGAAGTCCGCGCGGTGTTTGACAGGTATGAAGCCGCCATCGCTGCCAATGACAGCGCGGTGCTGGATATTTCCTTCTGGGATGATCCGCGTGTGGTGCGTTACGGTATCACGGAAATCCTCTACGGCATCGAAGCCATCCGCGCCTTCCGCGCCAGTGTAAAATCCTATGCCCCGCGCGCGCAGAAGAAGATCACCATCACCACCTTCGGGCGCGATTTCGCCACCACCAATCTGGAATTCCAGCGCCTGGATAGCGGCCTGATCGGGCGAGAAACCAAGATCATGGCGCGCATCCCAGGCCAGGGCTGGCGCGTTGTCTCCGCCCATGTCTCACTATTTGGGCAAACCGATCCTGGCCGTGTCGCGAAAGGCTAATGCCATGAGCAAAACCGTTGAATGCTTCTACACGCTCTCCTCCCCCTGGATGTATCTGGGGGGCAAACAGCTTTCCGATATCATCAAGCGCCATGGTGCGACGCTGGTGCTGCGCCCCTATGATTTTCGCTTGGTGGTGCCGCATACTGGGGGGATACCACTCCGCACCCGCCCGGAACCGCGCCAGGATTACCACGCTTTGGAACTGGACCGCTGGGCGCTGCATCTCGACATTCCCATCAAGCTGAAGCCCAAACACTACCCGCCATCGGATCAGCGCCAAGCCGGGCATATGGTCGTGGCGGCGGCAGCGCGCGGCATGGATGCCATGCGGCTTTCCCATGCCCTGCTGACCGCGCTTTGGCTGGAAGACCGCGATATTGCGGACCCGCACATTCGCGTTGCCATCGCCGAAGAACAGGGCATGCCGGGCGAAAGCCTGCACCGTGAAGAAGAAAGCGCCAGCATCCAGGCGGAGTTTGACCGCAACAATCAAGACGCCATCGCCCGCGGCGTCTTCGGCGCGCCCACCTATGTTTGTGATGACCTGTTCCTGTGGGGCCAGGACCGCATGTTCTTCCTGGACAAATACTTGGGCGGACAGCCTGTCCAATCCGGCGCCGTCAAGACAATCGCCAAGACCCGAGCGCGCTGAGCATGGCGGCACGGCATGTCGTCATCATCGGTGCCGGCGCGGTTGGCGCGGCCTCAGCGCTCGCCGCGCTCAAGGAAGGCTACCGTGTCACTATTCTGGACCCTGCTGACCCGGGCGGGGAACAGGCGGCATCCTATGGCAATGGCTGCTGGCTCAGCCCCATGTCGGTGATCCCGCCGGCGGTGCCGGGCATTTGGAAGAAGCTGCCGAAATTCCTCGCGGACCCGCTCGGCCCGCTCGCCATTCGATGGAGCTATTTGCCCAAGGTGGCGCCCTGGCTGATCCGCTACCTCGCTTCCGGTTGGCGGTGGGAAGATGTGGCGAAGACCGCTCAGGCGCTCCGCCCACTGGTGCAGGATGCGCCCAGGCTGCATAAGGCGCTCGCGGACCAGGCCGGGGTTGGCCATCTGATCGAAAGGCGGGGGCTGATGTACATCTACCCCTCCCGCGCCGATTTTGAAGCTGAGCGCAAAGCCTGGGACATCCGCCACCAGGTCGGCGTGCGCTGGATTGAACTTGATGCGGATGAGCTGCGCCAGCGGGAATCTGATCTGGACCGCCGCTATGGCTTCGGCATTTTCGTCGATGAGGGTGGGCATTGCACTGACCCCGGCGCCTATGTCGCTGCCCTGATTGCCCTTGCTCAAGCCGAGGGGGCGAAGCTGCACCGCGATTACGCCACCGGCTTTCGCATTGAAGCCGGGCGGCTGCGAGCCGTGACGACAGGGCAGGGGGAGGTCACCTGCGATGCCGCCGTGATTGCTGCCGGGGTGCATTCCAAGCCGCTGGCGCGCGCCGCAGGCGATGATGTGCCGCTCGAGAGCGAACGCGGCTATCACGCGGAAATCAGCGCGCCTGAAGTGGCGCCGCGCTATGGGCTGATGCCATCGGATGGGAAGATGTCCATCATGCGTACCGCGCGCGGCTTGCGTTGCGCCGGGCAGGTGGAGATTGCCGGGATTGACGCTGCCCCCAATTGGCAGCGCGCAGAAATTCTGAAGAACCATCTGCTGAGCTGTTTCCCAGGCCTGCCCAAGGATATTGCGGCGAACCGGATCAAATTCTGGCTGGGGCATCGGCCTTCCATGCCCGATGGCATGCCCTGCCTTGGCCCGTCCCGCGCGACGCCGGATGTGATCCATGCCTTTGGCCATGGCCATACCGGGCTTGTGGCGGCGGCCCGGACGGGTGAGGTTGTGGCGGCGCTGCTGACCCGCCGCGCACCGCCCATCCCCATCGCCGCCTTCGACTCGCGGCGCTTCAAGGCATTTTTTTAGCCTTTGGTGCGCTTGACTTAAGATTTTTCTCGCTTTTCGGAAAGCGTGATGTCATTCTGCCATCTAGCGGCGTTGCATCCCGCGCGCTGCGGTCATTTATGTGTGGATAGTCAAACAGTGTTTCCTGAAAACGAGCACCAGGATAGCACCGGGCCGATCGAGGCCGAGGTGAAGTGGTATAACTCCCGTAAAGGCTTCGGCTTCGTACTGGGACCAGATGGGCAGGATGTGTTTTTTCACGCTTCTGCCCTGACAGAATCAGGCATTGAGCCGCCAGATACCGGCGACAAGCTGGTCTGCGAAATGGGTTCTGACCGGCAGGGCCGGCGCCTGATCACGCGGATCATGCAGCTGAAGAAGGGCGAAGGTGGTGGCGAAGCGCGCCCGCCGCGTCGTGAATTCGGCGGCGGCGGCGGTTTTGGGGATCGTCCCCCGCGCCGCGATTTCGGGGATCGTCCCCCGCGCCGTGATTTCGGGGATCGCCCCCCGCGCCGTGATTTCGGCGGTGGCGGCGGCTTTGGTGGCGGTGGCTTCGGGGATCGTCCCCCGCGCCGCGATTTCGGCGGTGGCGGCGGTTTTGGCGGCGGCGGTTTTGGTGATCGTCCCCCGCGTCGTGATTTCGGGGATCGTCCCCCGCCGCGCCGGGAGTTCAACCGCGATGAAGGCGGGCCGACCTATGACATCGCCGGCACGGTCAAGTGGTTTGACCAGGTGCGCGGCTTCGGCTTCGTGACGCCGGAAGATGGCGGCCAGGATGTGTTTCTGCATTCATCGGTGCTGCAACGCGCCGGCAAGCAGGATGTGCAGCAGGGCGAAAAGGTCGCCCTTGAAGTGCGTGATGGTCAGCGCGGCCGCCAAGCCGTGAACATGAAGGGCTGAAACAGCCCCCATTTTGGGCTTATGAGGCCGTGATGATGTTCAGAAAACGAGGGGCATGTCCCCTCGTTTTTTTGTGGCGTAGCCCCTCGGTAGTTGTTTCCATTCATGATTGAGAAAACTGAAGACGCCACCGGCATTTTTACCGAATTTTTACAAAAAACCTGTCTTTTCAATGGTTTATTTAACCCCCTTTTCATTTCCTTCTGAGAGATTGATCGCGTCCCGAAAATCGGGCGCAGCGAAGGGAAAATCCCATGAATCTGAATTCGGTGAACACCAATCTGGCGGCGATGACCGCGCTTCAGTCCCTGAACCGGACCAATGATGCGCTTGGTGTCGTCCAAAAGCGCGTCTCCACTGGTTATCGTGTCGCCGATGCCAAGGATGATGGCGGCGCTTTTGCTGTCGCGCAATCCGTCCGTGGCGATATCGCTGGCCTGACCGCAGCCAATGAACAATTGGGCGGTCTCAAAGGCATTGTAGATGTGACACTGCAAGGCCTCGGGCAGGTCTCAAAGACCATGGTTGAGCTTCGCACTGTGCTGACACGCCTGGCGGATGGCACCATCAATGACCAGCAGCGCGCGCAGTATGAACAGCAATACACGCAGCTTCAGACACAGGTGCAACGCTTCGTCGAAGATGCGACCTATAATGGCCGCACGCTACTTTCTACCGTGGCAGCCGATGGCGGCGGAGATATTGTATCCATTCGCAATGAAGTTGGTACCACCCTGACTCTGGCAGCCTTTGATGGCGCAACCGATTTCGTGGTGGCCGCACCACCCGCCGATGCCACAGCAGCGCAGGCCGCGATTGCGGGCGATTGGTCCGACGTGAATGAAGCCATCAATGACGCACTCAATCGTCTTGGTGCGGATGCGCGCTATGTTGACGCCCAGATCAGCTATAACCGCGACAAGCTTGATGCGATTGAAGGTGGGCTTGGCGCCTTGATTGATGCGGACATCGCCAAGGAGGCCGCGCGGCTTCAGGCCTTGCAGATCAGGCAGCAGCTTGGCACGCAAACGCTTTCCATCACCAACCAGGCACCTCAGGCGCTGATCTCCCTGTTTGGTCGTTAATGTGAAGCAATTCTTCGCCTGATCCGCTTCCCCCGGCCTTTTGCGGAACACCATGGCATGCCGGCCGTGGTGTTTCCATTTTTGAATTACCCAACAAAACAAAAAAATCTGCATCCGCACGCCAAATAATGGCTGGGATTCACCAAATGTTATTTCTTTACTGCCAATTTGCCTGACGCCCAAAATGGGCTTGCCATGAAGGAAAAATTCCAATGAGCATCACTTCAGTCATCTCGAATACCGGCGCCATGACAGCGCTGCAATCCCTCAACCGCACCAATGATGCCTTGTCGGTTGTCCAGAAGCGCATCTCAACAGGATATCGGGTTGCCGACGCCAAGGATGATGGCGGCGCCTTTGCGGTTGCGCAGACGGTGCGCAGCGATACCGCCTCCCTCACCGCGGTGAATGAGCAATTGGGCGGTCTGCGCGGCCTTGTGGATGTTTCGCTCACAGCGCTTGAGCAGGTTTCAAAAACCATGATTGACATTCGCACCGTGCTGACGCGGCTTTCGGATGGCACCATCACCGGGGAAGCGCGCGATCAGTACAATCAGCAATACGCGCAGCTTCGCGATCAGATAACCAATTTCCTGCAAGATGCCGATTACTTTGGACGCAACCTGCTGACCGGCACATCGCCGGCGGACGATATCGTCACACTAAGAAGCGAATCAGCAGACGCGGCGGATTTGTATACGTTGCCCGCGCTTGGTCCCAGCGCGAATTTCCTTGTCATGGCAGGGCCCTTCGCGACAGATGCCGATGCACGCGCTGCGCTGGACCCGGCTACTGGGGATTTCACCGACATCAACAATACCATCAATGATGCGATGAACAGGCTAGGGTCGGATGCGCGTTACATTGACGCGCAGATCAATTTCAACAGTGACAAGCTCGATGCCATGGAAGGTGGCCTCGGCAATCTGATTGATGCGAATCTGGCGCGGGAATCAGCCCGCCTGCAGGCGCTGCAAATTCGCCAGCAGCTCGGCAGCCAGACACTCTCCATCGCCAATCAGGCGCCGCAATTCCTGCTCTCACTCTTTGGCGGTCGCTGATGACATGAACCAAAGCCCCGAAGGCGGGCTCAACCGAAACGCCGCGGCCTGATGCCGACATGGAACCAGGTGATCATGGAATAGATGTCGTAAACCGGCAGGCCAAGCGCATCCCGCAAGGCCGCCGCATAGGGCGGCATATTCGTGCATTCCAGCACAATCGCCCCCACCTCAGGGTGGCGCGCGACCAATTCCCGCCCCGCATCCAGGATATCCTGCGTCGCGAGGTCAACATCCATATCCTGGTGATCGGCGCGGATCAGCACGCGGAAAAACTCCCGCCCGCCTTCCGTGCCGACACAGGGGATATCTCGCGGCACACCGGCGGCATCCAAATGCGCGGGCGTTAGGCTTTGCTTGCTGACCGTAATCACGCCAACACGCTTGCCAGGCGGTAGCGTTGCCTGCACCCAAGGCACCTGCATCAGCGACGATGTGGCTACCGGCACCTGCACCGCTTCGGCCAATTCGCGCTGGAACAGGGAAAGGAAGCCGCAATTGGTGGTGATCGCCTCGGCGCCCAGATGCACCAGCTCCTCAGCGGCGGCGATGAAATCCGGCAAAAGCCCCTTGGCGCCCAGCAGCACGACCTTTTCCGGCGTCGCGCCGCGCACCACGCGAAACAGCACGGGGAAGGGCCAAGTCTCGCCATTGCCCATATCGCCGGGAATACGGGGAAAGCGCGCTTCCAGCATCAGAATGCCAAGCGGCGCGCCATAGATGGATTTGCCGCCGCGTGCGATGCGCAGCCCGGTTTTTTGGGTGTTCATCCGGCAAGCTTAAGCGGCTAGATTGCCGCGCAACAATCCCAAGGAGCCACAAACCATGCGCCGCAGCCTGATTGCCGCCTTGCTTGCTTCCGTCATTGCCGCCCCCGCTCTGGCGCAGGGCGATGCCTGGCCCAGCCGCCCAATCACGTTGATGGGCGGATTCCCCAATGGCGCTGGCACGGATATTTATGCGCGGCGCCTGGCGGAACCGCTTTCCCGCGCTTTGGGCCAGCCTGTGGTTGTTGATAACCGCACCGGGGCAGGGGGCAATATCGGGTCTGATTTCGTCGCGAAGTCGCGGCCCGATGGCTATACCTTCTATTTCGGCACCGCCGGCACACACGCCATCAATGCTGCGCTCTACAAAAACCTGCCCTTTGACGTGCAGCGGGATTTCACGCCTGTAGTGCTGCTCGGCGATGTGCCCAATGTCATGATCGTGAGTCCCGAAAAGCGCCCGCAATTCCAGAATTGCGCGCAGGTGCTGGCAGCGGCGCGGGCGCGGCCGCAGTCGGTTTCCTATGGCTCAACCGGCAATGGCGCCTCCACCCATCTGGCCGGTGTGCAATTCGCCATTGCGGCCAATCTGGATCTTTTGCATGTGCCCTATCGCGGCCAGCCAGGCGCCATGGCGTCCTTGCTCGCGGGCGATACCGACCTGTTCTTCAACCAATCCGGCGCCGCCATGGGGCCGATCCGTCAAGGTCAGGTGCGCCCGCTGGCAGTGATGAGCCCCGCGCGGCTCGCGGCCCTGCCGGATGTGCCGACAGTCGCAGAGGCTTGCGGCACGCCGCCCATGGATACCAGCACCTGGTATGCGATTCTGGCCCCGGCCAGCCTGCCGGACCCGATCCTGCGGCGCATGAATGCTGAGGTGAACCGCATCATCGCGACGCCCGAGTTCCGGAATTGGCTGGTGCAGGATCAGGCCATCACGCCCCCCGCCGCGCCCAATACGCCCGAGCAATTCCGTGACACCATGGCGCGCGACATCACCCGCTGGGCGGAGGTGGTGCGGCGTTCCGGCGCGACCGTGGATTGAAGCGCTCCATCATCTTGCAAGCGTGCCCCGCCGGCCCTTAGTGCCTGTCCCCTTCGCGTCCGCTCAGCAGACCGGCACTAAACTTTTGTTTGGTCGCATTTTCCGAGCCGCCAAGTGATTTCACTTGGCTTGAAAATGCTCTAATCCGAGACGAAACCGGAGCAAAAACAATGGATATGCATCATTCCCAGGAAGCCCATGCCGAAATCCGTGAGGAAGTGCGCAAGCTCTGCGCCCGCTTCCCAGGCGAGTATTGGCGCGAGCTTGATACTCGCCGCGGCTACCCGACCGAATTCGTCAAGGCGCTGACCGATGCCGGCTGGCTCGCCGCGCTGATCCCGGAAGAATATGGCGGCTCTGGCCTGCCGCTTTCTGCTGCCGCTGCGATTCTGGAAGAAATCCACGCCACGGGCTGCAATGCGGCTGCTTGCCACGCGCAGATGTACATCATGGGCACCATCCTGAAGCATGGCAGCCCCGAACAGAAGCAGAAGTATCTGCCGAAAATCGCCACCGGCGAATTGCGCCTGCAAGCCTTTGGTGTGACAGAGCCCACCAGCGGCACGGATACCACCAGCCTGCGCACCTTCGCGCAAAAGCAGGGCGACAAATACATCGTCAATGGCCAAAAGATTTGGACCAGCCGCGCGGAACATTCCGATCTGATGCTGCTGCTGGCGCGCACCACGCCGCGCGACCAGGTGGCCAAGCGCACCGATGGGCTTTCGACTTTCATTGTGGATATGAAAAAGGCGCTCGGGAACGGCCTGACCATTCGCCCAATCCGCACCATGATGAACCATAATTCCTGCGAGGTCTTCTTCGACAATATGGAAGTGCCCGCGGAAAATCTGGTCGGCCAGGAAGGCAAGGGCTTCCGCTACATCCTGGATGGCATGAATGCCGAACGCTTGCTAATTTCGGCGGAAACCATTGGCGATGCCAAATGGTTCATCAACAAGGCCGTGGATTATTCGAAGCAGCGCGTGTTGTTTGGCCGCCCGATCGGCCAGAATCAGGGCGTGCAATTCCCAATCGCCAAGGCCTATGCCCAGATGCGCGCCGCCGAAGCACTGATCCAGAAAGGCTTGGAGAAATTCGAAGCCGGCCTGCCCTGCGGTGAGGAAGCCAATATGGGCAAGATGCTCGGCGCCGATGCGGCCTGGGCGGCGGCGGAAGCCTGCGTTCAGACCCATGGCGGCTTCGGCTTTGCCGAGGAATATGATGTGGAGCGCAAATTCCGCGAAGCGCGGCTTTATCAAGTGGCGCCGATCAGCACCAATCTGGTACTGAGTTATGTGGGCGAGCATGTGCTCGGGATGCCGCGGTCTTACTGATGGCCTCTCAGCCTTTGAAGGGCCTGTTCGTCGTTTCGATGGAACAGGCCGTGGCCGCCCCATATTGCGCTTCCCGGCTTGCCGATGCCGGGGCGCGCGTCATCAAGATCGAACGGCAGGAAGGTGATTTCGCCCGCGCCTATGATGCGGTGGCGAATGGGCAATCCAGCTATTTCATCTGGCTCAATCGCGGCAAGGAAAGCCTGTGCCTTGATATCAAAAAGCCGGACGACAAGGCGTTGCTTGATGCGCTGATCGCCAAGGCCGATATCTTCATCCAGAACCTTGCACCTGGCGCCATAGCGCGGGCTGGCTTTGGCTCGGCTGAACTGCGTGCCAAGCATCCGCGCCTGATTACCGTTGATATTTCGGGTTATGGCGAGGAAGGCGAATACGCCGCCATGAAGGCCTATGACCTTCTGGTGCAGGCAGAAACTGGCCTCGCTTATGTGACTGGCCGCGCGGAAGGCCCTGGGCGCGTGGGTGTTTCCGCCTGTGATATCGCCTGCGGCATGCATGCCTATGCGGCGGTTTTGGAAGCGCTGATTGATCGCGGCATCACCGGCAAGGGTAAGGGCATCGCGGTTTCCTTGTTTGACGGCATGGCGGATTGGATGACGGTGCCGCTGCTGCAATATGAAGGCACTGGCAAGAATCCGCCGCGCATCGGCATGGCGCATCCTTCCATCTGCCCCTATGGCGCCTTTACCACTAAGGATGGCGCCGATGTGCTCATTGCCATCCAGAATGAGCGTGAATGGGCCGGCTTCTGCACCCATTTCCTGGATGAGCCTGATCTGCCTGAACGTGAGGGGTTCCGCGTCAATAATGAACGCGTCGCCAATCGCCCTTTGGTGGATGGGCATATCGGGAAGGTATTCGCCGCGCTGACGCGCGATGAATGCGCCGCCAAGCTCCGCCGTGCCAATACAGCCTTTGGCTTCATCAATGATTGCGGCGGCTTGCGCGACCATCCAGCGCTCAGGCGCGTAACGGTGGAAACGGAAAAGGGCCCGATCAAGATCGGCGCGCCGCCGGCGAAGCTCTCTGATGGGGCGCGCAGCCTGGGGGCTGTGCCGCGGCTTGGGGAGCATTCGGCGGCGATCCGCGCGGAATTTGGCGGCTGATTTGCGCCGGGGGCTGGAAGCTGCCTTCCCGCGCGCCAATTTCAATGACAGTTTCATGTCAACGGGGAGTATTTTCCATGCAACGTCGTGATATTCTGGGTCTTGCTGGCGCCGCCGCGCTGACCCCTTTTGCCAAGCCCGCCCTGGCGCAAGCCTGGCCCTCTGGCCCGGGAAGGCTGATTGTGCCCTTCGCCGCCGGCGGCCCCACGGATATTCCAGCGCGTTTGCTTGCGGATGAAATGTCCAAATTCCTGCCCGCGCGCCTGGTGGTGGAAAACCGCACTGGCTCGGGCGTGGTGATCGGTACGGATCTGGTTAGCAAGGCGCCAAAGGATGGCCAGACCATTCTCTACACAACCATCGCCCATGCCTGCCTGCGTGCGCTGTTTGACCGCTTGCCCTTTGATCCGGTCGCGGATTTCACGCCGACAACCTATATCGGTCAAATCCCGATGATCATGCTGGTGAATAAGGATTTGCCCGCGCGCACCCTGCCGGAGCTGATTGACCTGCTGCGCAAGAATCCCGGCAAGTATGATTACGCGTCCAGCGGCAATGGCGGCGCGGTGCATTTGGCGAGTGAGCTGTTCCTGCATATGGCGGGCGGGCTTAAGGCCAATCACATCCCCTTCCGCGGGTCATCCGCCGCCATGCCGGAAGTGCTTTCCGGGCGTATTCCGATCATGCTGGATGTCGCAGCGGCGGCGCTGCCTTACATGCAGCGCGGCGAGTTGCGGGCGCTTGCGATCAGCACCAAGGAACGCATGCCCTATGCGCGCGACCTGCCGACCTTCATCGAAGGCGGCGTTGCGGGGTATGAGGCCTATACGTGGCACATGGCGCTGGTGCCTTCAGGGACACCTGCCGCGACGGTGCAGGCTATCAATGCTGCCTTCAACCGCGCCCTGTCGCAGGATTCGGTGAAGAACAGGCTTTCCGATCTGACGATGGACGTCACCACCAACAGCACGCCAGAAAGTGCGGCGCGCTTCCTCGCCGCTGAAATGGCGAAGTGGGAACCCATCATCCGCGCCGCCGGCATCAAGCCGAATTGATCTTCTGCGGGCGAGGGCTCAGCCTTCGCCCGCTTCATATCTGCTGCCACTGAAAGGCCACCGCCATGACCAATCTGCCCGCTTCGATGACTTTCATTGACCATGGCAAGGGCGGCGGGCCTGAGGTTCTGGTGCCGGCGCAAACCGCCCCGCCGATACCGGCAGCGGATGAGGTGCTGATCCGCGTCATGGCGACAGGCGTCAATCGCCCGGATGTGGCGCAGCGCGAAGGCAGCTACCCGCCACCGCCCGGCGCCTCGCCCATTATCGGCCTGGAATGCGCTGGCGAGGTTGTCGCGCTGGGGGCGGCCGTCACGCGCTATCGTGTGGGGGACCGCGTTTGCGCGCTGACCAATGGCGGCGCCTATGCCGAATATTGCGCCGCCCCCGAAGCGCAAACCCTGCCCTGGCCGAAGGGCTATGATGCGCTGCACGCCGCTGCCCTGCCTGAGACCTATTTCACCGTCTGGGCCAATCTGTTTGGCCATGGGCGGCTTACAGCTGGCGAGGCAGTGCTGATCCATGGCGGCACTTCCGGTATTGGCTTCACTGCCATTCAATTGGCCAAGGCCTTCGGGGCGCGCGTGATCACCACCGCCGGGAATGCGACGAAATGCGCCGCCTGTCTGGAACTGGGCGCCGATGCCGCGATTGACTATCGCACGCAGGATTTCGCGGAAGAAGTAAAACGCCTGACGGATGGCAAGGGCGTGGATGTCATTCTGGATATGGTCGGCGCCGACTACTTTGCGCGGAACCTCAAAAGCCTGGCGCGCGATGGCCGCCTGGTGATCATTGCCTTCCTCGGCGGCTTCAAGACGGAAGCTGATCTGCGCCCGATCATGGTCAAGCGCCTGACGGTCACCGGCAGCACCATGCGCCCCCGCACCACGGCGGAGAAGGGGGAAATCGCGGCAGCGCTCGCCAGCAAAGTCTGGCCGATGCTGGAAGCGGGCAAGGCGGGGCCGCGCATTTTTCAGACCTTCCCACTGGCAGAAGCGGCGGCGGCGCATCGCCTGATGGAAAGCAGCGCACATATCGGCAAGATCATGCTGAAGGTGGCAGATTAGGCGCGGCACTTGTTCTATCTGCTGCTGCTTGCCGCGCTGTTCTGCGCCCTGCTGTTGTGGCGTCAACCGCGCGGGGCGGGCAGGGCGCTGACGGCTGGGGCCGCGGTGCTGTTCCTCGCCGGGGCGCTGATGTTGCTGTTGCGACGTGGTTTTCTGCCAGGCCATGGCCCCAGGCGCTGGACAACAAATGGTTAGGCGCGGCACTGACAAAAAATTGCCATTTTCTATTTTGTAACAGATAGGCTTGAATGGCCTTGAGTGATTCGCGTCTTTGGCGAAATCGCTCAGGGACTAGCGCTTGGGGGCACGCCATAACGCGATGAAATCATCGCTGCATCTTCTTTTGGTCGCCATTCTTCTCTTTGGCGGCGCTTGGCCGATCACCAAGGCAGCTTTGGCGGATGCCACGCCCATGTGGTTCGGCTTTGGGCGCGCGGCGCTGGCAACGCTGGTCGCTTCCTTATTGTTGATCGTGCTGCGGCGCTTTCACAAACCACTGCGCCAAGATCTGCCCACTGTTTTTGCTGTTGGGCTCTTGCAACTCGGCGGATTCTTTGTGCTGGCCCATGCAGCCGTGGCGATGGTGGAAGCAGGCCGCACGGCCATTATCTCCGCCGTCGTGACCTATTGGCTCATTCCGCTGTCCATGCTGGTGATGGGTGAGAAAGTCTCTGCCCGGCGCTGGCTGGCGGCGCTGCTTGGGCTTGCTGGCATTCTGGTTTTGGCCGGCCCCTGGGCGGTGGATTGGTCATCGCGGGATCAGGTGCTGGGCCATGCCATGCTGATCCTGGCCGCACTGCTGTGGAGCATCGCCATCATCGTCACGCGTCGCTTCCCGGCGAAATCCCCAATGTTTGATTTACTGCCCTGGGCCTTCACTACGGGCGCCCTGGTCATCGCGCCCTTCGCATTGGTGCTGGAACCGAATGGCGGCATTGGCCCGGCTTCCTGGCCCTTCATGCTTTACATTGGCCTTATCGTCGCCCCCATCGGCACCTGGTGCGTGGTGGAGGTCGGGCGGCGCCTGCCCGGCGCGGTCGCTTCCGTCGCGTTTCTATTGGTGCCGGCCTTTGGGGTGTTTGTTTCCACCCTTTGGCTGGGTGAGGCCTTTGGCTGGGATATGATGCTCGGCGGCGGCTTGATTGTGGGCTCGGTCATCATGGCAGCGGCGGAATAGATGCTGCTGAATGTCATGGAAGCAGGGCAGGGGCCGCCCTTGGTGCTGCTGCATGGGCTTTTCGGTTCGGCGCGCAATTGGGGCGCGGTGCAGAAGGTGCTCTCGACCGACTACCGCGTGGTGGCGCTGGATTTGCGCAATCACGGTGCATCTCCCCATGCCCCAGGCATGGACTACGCCGCGCAAGCGGCCGATGTCGCCGAAACCCTTGCCACGCTTGGCATTGAACGCGCCGTGGTGCTGGGCCATTCCATGGGCGGCAAGGCCGCAATGATGTTGGCGCTCATGCGGCCAGAATTGGTGTCGCGCCTGATCATCGCCGATATCGCCCCGCGCCCCTATCCGCCGGCACTCCGCGCCGTGGTGGCCGCGATGCAAGCGCTGCCGCTCCATGCCGGCCTCACGCGCCAGGAAGCGGATCAGGCGCTGCGGAGCGCCGTGCCGGAAGCGCCCATCCGCAGTTTTCTGTTGCAGAATCTGCGCTTTGAAACGGCGCCGCCAAGCTGGCGCATTGGCCTTGCGGAGATCGCCGCCGCCCTGCCAGAGATTGAGGATTTCGCGCCCCCTCCCAGCGCGCGGTTCGAAGGCCCGGCACTGGCCATGGCCGGCGCGCTTTCGCCCTATATCCGCACCGAAGACCACCCAGCGTTTCGCGCGCTATTTCCGCGCATCAGTTTTGCCAGCATCCCCCGCGCCGGCCATTGGCTGCATGCGGAAAATCCTGAGGGTTCTTTGGCTGCGTTGAAAGAATTCCTCGCCGCTTGATCCCACGCGAGACAGGCACTCGCTTTCCTGTCATGCTAAAAATCAACGCCGCGGCGCACAGTGTGCCATGATCACGGGGGAGTATGCGCTTCGCGATGCTAGCCGATAGCCATGCCAATCGACAGGCAATGGAAGCTTGCCTAGCGCATCTGGCCGACCAGCGGACTGATCGCATCATCTATCTTGGCGACATGCTGGGCTATGGCGCTCATCCACATTGGGTGGAGGACAAAGTGCGGGATCATATTGCGCGCAGCTTGGCGGGAGCGCTGCCGGGCAATTGTAAAGAAGCCATGCTCTCAGCCAAACTGAGTGGCATCAACCCTGTTGCGATATAGGAGTTGTTGAGTAGTACGAGACAAGCCAAATATTAGTGTTGCTGAGAACGTCAATCGAAGTGCTTTAACTCTTTCGGTGCAGCCTCAGATTTTTTCCAATTCATGGCTCGTTGAGAGCCTTTTCTATGGCAGCGAAAGCGACTTGAAAACTCTCTAACGCAGGTGAATGAAAATGAAAGATGATACTGAGTATTTTTTGAGGTGCTGCCTCGCCATCATCAAATTTAACGGCGTTGCCGGCACCGTATTGACACTGCATGAAATGTTCCTCTCGATCTTGGATTATTGCCAAAAAACGATAGAAATTTGCGATACAACTTATCAAATTTGGCTCAGAAATATATTTGAGATCGCCACTTTCCCGCAGAGCGACCCAACTGGACATCTTCAGAGGTTCAATCGGAATAGAAGGTTTTAGATCTACCCTACGCTGTAAGCGATTTGAATTATCCTGCAACTCTTCTCGCAAAAGCGTTAGCATTTCTTTTTTTATACGAATCTCTTCACGCTTTTTTTCTTTAGCTTCATTGGCCGCGCGTCTCCGTTCCAAGTGAAGTGCAACGGGAACGCCAGCAATGATGCCCAAGAGGGTAGCCACCAAATTGCCTACTAAGCCATCCCAAAACTGAAATTGATCGGTACGAACAAAAATGTACCCAAGCGCTGACACTGCCAGCACTGCTAATAGCCACCAACGACGTATCTGTGAACGAACGACTCGCATCTAATTCCTGTTTAGCAAGAACATCTCCACTTGATCGGTCTAAAAAACTCGGCTCCGAAGGCATTTGAACTGCTGCATACATGATGCTCCCAGTCCTTGGCCTCATCCCCGCCGCTTCACCAACCACGCCTCCATCCGCGTCAGCGCTTCTTCAATCACCGCATCGCCCTTGCAGAACGCAAAACGCGCGTAATGCGATGGCGCATCCTCAGTGGCATAGAACGCCGTCACCGGAATGGCGGTGACCTTCGCTTCTTCTGTCAGCGTCTGGCAGAAGGCGACATCGTCGCCATTGAAGCCAAGCGGGCGAAAATCCGTGGTGATGAAATAGGAACCCTTGGTCGGCAGCACATCAAAGCCGAGCCGCGCGAGGCCCGAACCAAGCTTGTCGCGCTTGGCCTGCAAATGCGTGGAAAGCCCGTTGAAATAGGCATCATCCTTCATCAGCCCCACAGCGACACCGCGTTGCAGATTGGGTGCCGTGGTGAAGGTCAGGTTCTGGTGCGCCTTGGCAACATTGGGTGCGATGCTGCGATCCGCCGTGATATAGCCAATCTTCCAGCCGGTCAGCGAAAACGTCTTGCCCGCGCTGCCAACCCGCATGCAGCGTTCCCGCATGCCAGGCAGCGTCATCAGCGGAATGTGCTTGGCGCCATCGAAGGTCAGGTGTTCATAAACCTCATCGCAAATCGCGTAGCAATCATGCTGTTCCAGCAAGCCCGCGATGAAGCTCAATTCGTCTTGCGTGAATACCTTGCCCGTTGGGTTCATCGGCGTATTCAGCAGCAACGCCTTGGTCTTTGGCCCGAAAGCCGCTGCCAATTCCGCACGCGGCAGCGCCCATTCCGGCGGGCTCAAGCGCACCAGCTTTGGGATGGCGCCCAGCAACCGCACTACCGGCAAATAGGTGTCATAAAGCGGTTCAATCAGCACGCATTCATCGCCGGGATTGAGCACGGCCATGAGGCAGGCGGTGATTGCCTCAGTGGCGCCAGAGGTCACCACCACTTCGGCATTCGGGTCGGCCTCAATGCCATAAAAGCGCTTATTGTGATGCGCCGCCGCCTGGCGGAGTTCCGGCACGCCGCTCATCGGCGGGTATTGGTTGCGACCATCCAGCAGGGCCGCGGCGGCGGCGTGGATGACATCAGCCGGGCCGTCATAATCAGGGAAACCCTGGCCCAGATTGACCGCGCCATGCTGACTGGCGAGGGCTGACATGACGGTGAAGATTGTGGTGCCAATGCCGGAGAGGAGTTCGTTTTGCGGCTTCATCTGCCTTGCCCGAATGATAAAAACCCGACTGGTCCACGCCAGCCTTGACATGCGCTTATGGGGTGGGATGGGGCAGTGGGCAAGCCATCCAGAGGTCTTGGGCAAAAATAGTGCAAACCGCCCATAAAATAGGCGACCACTGCCCAGAAAAGCGAATTTTCTGCCGCGCTGTCATTGTCGCCGCCCCACGCCCCATGCCATATGCCGCGCGAGGAAGCGGTGGCGCCTCGCCGCCAGTCAGTGCGGGCGAGGCCCCAAGCAAGGGACGGAACGGGAGCGATGAAAAAAATTGAAGCCATCATCAAGCCCTTCAAGCTGGATGAAGTGAAGGATGCTTTGCATGAAATCGGGCTTCAGGGCCTGACAGTTATCGAAGCGAAGGGTTTTGGACGGCAGAAGGGCCATACGGAACTTTATCGCGGCGCTGAATACGTCGTGGATTTTCTGCCCAAGGTGAAGGTGGAAGTGATTTGTAGTGACGACATGCTGGACCGCGCCGTTGAGGCCATTCAGGCCGCCGCCCGCACGGGCCGGATTGGCGATGGCAAGATTTTTGTATCTGACATTGCGGAAGTGATCCGCATCCGCACCGGCGAACGGGGCGAAGACGCGGTCTGAGTTTGCAAAGTTTCGCCCAACCCCCTTCGGCAGGGGGCCAAAGGGCGAGGAACGGCGGGGTGATCCCCATGCCGTGCCAGATCAAGCCGGCCAGTTGCCCTGAAGGGCAGCCAGCCGGTGCCGGACTGAGGCGCGAGGTACCGAAATCGCGGTTCGGGGCAGTTTCTTTCGGGGTTCGCTAGCAGGGAATAGGATCGCAAAGTATGGCCAAGAAGCCAGCAGCCGCCGCGGGTGGCAGTGCCGTCTCCAAGGTGATGGAGATGATCAAGGAACATAGCGTGGAATATGTGGATTTCCGTTTCACGGATCCGCGCGGCAAGTGGCAGCACACTGCCCAGCATGTCTCCACCATTGAGCCGGAAGTTTTCGAAGAAGGGATCATGTTTGATGGTTCCTCCATCGCGGGCTGGAAGGCGATCAATGAATCAGACATGATCCTGATGCCGGATGCGACCACCGCGGTGATGGATCCTTTCTCGGCCAAGCCGCAGATGATCCTTTTCTGCGACATTTATGAGCCCTCCACCGGCCAGCGCTACAATCGCGACCCGCGCTCCACCGCGAAGAAGGCCGAAGAATATCTGAAGTCCACCGGCCTGGGCGACACCGCCTTCTTTGGCCCGGAAGCGGAATTCTTCGTGTTCGACAATGTGAAGTTCGGCACGGGCGGCAATTTCGGCCATTACTCGCTGGACAGCATTGAAGGCCCCGGCGCCAATATGAAGGACTATCCGGAAGGCAATATGGGTCACCGCCCGGTTGTGAAGGGTGGCTATTTCCCGGTGCCGCCCGTGGATAGCGAACAGGATCTGCGCGCCGAGATGCTCTCCACCATGGGTGAGATGGGCCTGCCGATCGAAAAGCACCATCATGAAGTGGCGCAGTCACAGCATGAGCTCGGCACGAAGTTCGGCCCGCTGGTGCAACAGGCCGATTTCATGCAGATCTACAAGTATTGCGTGCACAATGTTGCCCATAGCTACGGCAAGACCGCGACCTTCATGCCAAAGCCGATCTATGGCGATAATGGTTCGGGCATGCATGTGCACCAGTCCATCTGGAAGGCTGGCAAGCCGATGTTCGCCGGCAATGGCTATGCCGATCTGTCGGAAATGGCGCTTTACTACATTGGCGGCATCATCAAGCACGCCAAGGCGCTGAATGCCTTCACCAATCCGTTGACCAATTCCTACAAGCGGTTGATCCCGGGTTTTGAAGCGCCTGTGCTGCTCGCCTATTCCGCGCGCAACCGTTCGGCTTCCTGCCGCATTCCCTACGCGACCAGCCCGAAGGCGAAGCGCGTTGAAGTGCGCTTCCCGGATCCGGGTGCGAATCCCTATTTGGCCTTCGCAGCGATGTTGATGGCCGGCATTGACGGCATCAAGAACAAGATCCATCCGGGCGATGCCATGGATAAGGATTTGTATGATCTGCCGCCGGAAGAGCTGAAGGGCATTCCGACCGTGTGCGGTTCGCTGCGTGAAGCGCTGCAGGCGCTGGAAGCCGATCACGACTTCCTGCTCGCCGGCGATGTCTTCTCCAAGGATCAGATCGAAAGCTATATCGAGCTCAAGTGGACGGAAGTGTATAAGTTTGAACACACGCCGCACCCGATTGAGTTCGAGATGTATTACTCCGTCTGATCCCTTTCGGATTGAAACGGGAAGGGGCCTCGTGTATCACGCGAGGCCCTTTTGCATTTGGGGGGCGGGCGTGGTCACCTAATTGCCATGATCCCTGACCCGAAAACCTTCCTGTCCAACCCTGCCCTACTCGATGAGGCGCTGGCCGGCGGCGATATCGCGCCCTTGCTGATGGTGCTGGTGCATCTGAGCGGTGAGGCCGAATGGCTTGATCGCCTGGCCCCGCACATCAAGGGACCATGGAATTTCCACGAAGCGGCCTCTGATGCGCTGCGCGCCGCATTGCGCGCAAGGCTGCGCGATGTGTTGCTGGATTACGCGCAAACGGGCCGCGCGCTGCCCGCCGAACCGCCGGCGCATTTGCTGCGGCGTATGCTGTCTGTCGGCGTGGGCGCTGAGGTGCCGGAAGAATACATGCCGCTGATCCGCGAAGAAACCGTGGTGGATGCGCCGGACCCTAAAACCGTGCAGTGGCGCCGCGATGTGCCGGCAGCGCGCCGCGCGGCATTTCGCACCGGCATTATTGGCGCCGGCGTTTCCGGCCTGCTGATGGCGATCAAGCTGCAGGAAGCCGGGCTACCCTTCACGATTTTCGAGAAGAATGATGCAGTCGGCGGCACCTGGTATGAGAATGATTATCCGGGCTGCGGCGTGGATACGCCCAATCACTTCTATTCCCTGTCCTTCGAACCGAACCATGATTGGCCGGAGCATTTTTCCAAGCGTGATCAGCTTTGGCAGTATCTGGAAGGAATTGCCGATAAATACGGTCTGCGGCGCCATCTGCACCTAAATACCAGTGTGGTTGAAGCGCGCTATGATGAAGAAGCGGCCCTTTGGCGGGTGATAACCCGCAATGCCGAAGGCTACGAAGAAACCCATGAATTCGAAGCGCTAGTGGGCGCCGTTGGCACTATCAGCCGCCCAGTGATTCCGCCCATTCCGGGGGTGGAGGATTTCTCCGGCCCGCTATTTCATACCGCGCGGTGGGACCACAGCGTGGCGTTGGATGGCAAGCGCGTTGCCATGATTGGCACCGGCGCATCGGGCATGCAGGCCGGGCCTACTATTGCGCCCAAGCTTGGCCATTTCACGATTTTCCAGCGCCAGGCGCATTGGGCAGTCTATAACGCCAATTACCATGCGGTGGTGACAGAAGCGAAGAAGGCCGCGCTGAAGCACATTCCCTTCTATGCAAAATGGTATCGCTTCCAGCTTCTTTGGGCCTCAGCCGATGGCATGCATGCCTCACTGCATAAGGACCCGAATTGGGATCAACCGGCGCAATCGCTGAATGCCACGAACCAGAAGCTGCGAGAGGATGTCATCGGCTATATCAAAACGCAGATCGGCAATCGCACAGATTTGCTGGAGAAGGTGGTGCCGCCCTATCCGCCCTATGGCAAGCGCATGCTACGCGATAATGGCTGGTACAAAATGCTGACCGCGCCGAATGTGGAGCTGGTGACCACCCCCATTGCTCGCATCACGAAGGATGGGGTTGAGACCAAGGATGGCCGGCATCACGCCACCGATGTCATCGTCATGGCGACGGGTTTTGATGGCGCCAAGGCGCTTGGGTCCTTCGAGATTTTCGGCCGTGACGGCGTTTCGGTGCGGGAAGTTTGGGGCGAGGATGATCCGCGCGCCTTCTTGGGCATCACCGTGCCGCGCTTCCCGAATTTCTTCATGCTCTATGGGCCGGGGACGAATCTCGCCCATGGTGGGAGTGCGATGTTCCATTCGGAATGCCAGGTACGCTACATCATGCAGGCCATTCGCGAAGTGGTGGAAAGCGGCGCGCGCAGCATCGAAATCCGCGAAGATCGCTGCGCCGCCTATAATGAATTCCTGGATGCGACTCATGAACGCATGGTCTGGACGCATCCGGGTGTTGGCAGCTGGTACAAGAACAAGGCGGGCCGGGTGGTGACCAATTCACCCTTCCGCCTGGTCGATTATCGGCGCATGACGGAAAACCTTGATCCCGCCGACTACGTTATCGGTTAACTTTACCCCAGACTTCAAGGAAACGATCCACATCGGCTTCATCATTATAGACATGCGGGCTGATGCGAACCCGCCCTAACCTTGGCGCCACATGCGCGCCGGCTGCCGCGAGCTTCTCCACCAGCCCTTCCGGCATGCCACCTGGGAAGGCGATGCTGAGGATATGCGGCACGCGAAAGCGCTTTTCGGTGAGCACCGCACCTTGGGCGGCCAAGCCCTCGGCGAGCCTATCCGTCAAAGCGCCAAGCCGCGCGCTGATCGCACCAGGGCCCCATTCAGCCATCATCTCCATGCCCACTGCCGCCATTTCCAATGAAATGAAATGGTCCCTTTCCCCCATGTCAAAGCGCCGCGCGGTGGGGGCGAAGGCAGTATCCTTCATATAGGGCGCAACTTCAGAAGCGATGGCGCGCCGGCCGAAACCGGTTTGTTCCAGCGGCACGCCTTCCTGCCGGCGCTTGGCGATATACATGAAGGCACGCCCATAAGGCCCGAGCACCCATTTGTAGGTCGGAAAAATCAGGAAATCAGGGTCAAGTTCAGCCATATCCAGCGGCGTTACCCCCGCGCCATGGGTCGCATCCACCAGCAGCGCGGCACCCCGCGCGCGCAAGCCCGGCGCGATGGCCGCGATATCAATCACGCCCCCATCGGCCCAATGCACTGAGGAGATCGAGGCAAGCGAAACGGGTGCCGCGCCTGGCCGAGCAATCGCTTCCAGCACCGCCGATGTCCAATCGCCATTGCCGGGGCGACGCACCACCTCCACCGCAAAATCCTGGGCCGTCGCGCGCGTCATCCATTCCAGCACCGGTGACGAATGATCATCTTCAATCAGCAGCACGCGCGTGCCAGCTTCCGGTGCGAAAATCTTGCCCGCCACTGCGACGCCATAAGAAACGGATGGGATCAGCGCCACATCCTCCGGCGCCGCGCCGATCAGTGCCGCCGCCGCCGCGCGCGTGCGTTCATGCTGCGCCCGCGCGAGACCAGGATCCACCGCCCAAGGGCGCGCCTTGCGGTCCACGCCCTGATGCCCCGCGGCCTGGACAGCGCGGGGTAGGGGGCTCCAGGAAGCCGCATTCAAGTAGCAGACATCCCGCGGGATATCGAAGGCATCGCGTTGGCTGGGCAGCATGGCGGGGTTCCTTGGCTTGCTTGAAGAAGCGTAGAGCGACATGGCATTCTGTAAAGGTGCCCTCCGCTCGATATAAGGTGACCTGCTGTGATCAAGGTTCTTGTCTGCATCCCGCATTTTTTCCGTCGCAATGCAGAAGATTCAGGCATGGCAAATGGCTCCAATAGGGATTCGATGGAAGTCCGGTTGGAGCAGTTCCGGTATTGCCTGAAGCAAATCTCTGCGGTGCTTGAACCCGTGCGGTTCCTTATGGGATCGCCTGGGCGCATAGGCCATGAGCAGGTACAACCAATTTTTCCGAAAGCGATCGGGGATATTGTCATTGTCACTGCACCAGAGAATAACCTGCTTACCTAACTCGGTCCATTTCTGGGCTTAAGGGTACGGCTGTGGAACGGCCCGCCACGCCAGCTTGGCTATGAATGCCGGCGCATCTTCGCTCGCCACCTCGGACAATATGACTTATATGTTTTTTCGAAGATGATACGACCATCCTTGACCCAAGCTTTTTCCTCAAAATCATGGCCTTTTATCGTGCCCATGGCGAAGACAAGATCCTTCAGCCAAATCACTATGAGCTTTTCGGGCCGCCTCATCGCGGCTGGCGCGCATATCTTGACCAACCTGCCTTTCGTCATCATCGGGTACCGGAAAGGCCGGGCAGCGCAGAACTTGTCCTGCCGAGTTTTGATGGAGATGTCGTGTTTCGGAAAACGACGGATGCAATGTCTGGTGCCTATATCATCACTGATGGCCAATTGCGGCGCTGGATCGGGCAACCCGATTTTCAAGCGCCAAGCGCGGCCGAACTGGCCGCTGGGCTTGACCCGATGGAAATGACGCAAGTGCCCCTTGGTGGCAGCCTGCCCATCTATCGCCCAGCCCCGCAAGATCTTGATTTCTTGGAAATCCACCATGTTCCCAATCGGCTATCGGCCCTAAAAACCCCAAGCCGAAAATTGTCAGAATACCTCAAAGAGTCATTGCGAGAGCGTGTGCAGCAAACATCAGAGGCCAGATCTGCCGAACCGCCGCAAGGCCGAAGTCTCCCTTGAGATTTTACGCCGAATGGTGGACAAGAGCCGCCGAGGAAGAGGCACCCCAATGTCCGATACCAAAGGTTTTGCGCGTATCTACCAGCAGGCGAAATCCGCCATGCAATCCGGCCGCGCCGGCAAAGCGGGCTGGGTGCTGAGTTTCGTGCCAAGCGAAGCCCAGCGCGCCGATCAATTGGTCGGCTGGTATGGCTCCGCCGATACGGCAAAGCAGGTGACGCTGCATTTTGAAACGCGCGACCAGGCGATTGCCTATGCCGAGGCGCAAGGCCTGCGCTATGAGGCCGAAGCACCTGCCAAGGCATCGGGCGCCATCAAGCCCAAGGTCTATGCTGATAACTTCAAATTCGGCCGGCATGAGAATTGGTCGCATTGAAACTGGTTTTTCAGGGCGCCCTTAGCTCAGTTGGATAGAGCAACAGCCTTCTAAGCTGTGGGTCGGTGGTTCGAATCCACCAGGGCGCGCCACCTGCACGTCGCGGTAGCCCTTGGCCGCACTTGGGTTTTCCCTCGCTTTGGCTAAACTCGCTCGCTCATCAACCGCAATCATCAGGGAGCGTCATTTCTATGGGAAAACTCACCAGACGTGGCTTTGGGATCATGGCTGGCTCCGCACTCAGCCTGCCTTACCTTGCGCACGCTTCGGATTGGCCAACGCGGCCAGTGACCTTGCTGGTGCCCTATCCGCCAGGCGGGCCTTCCGATGTTTCGGCGCGGCCGCTGTTGGAGCCTCTTTCACGCCTGCTTGGCCAGCCGGTGGTGATCGAAAACCGCGCCGGGGCAGGGGGCAGCATTGGTGCGCAGGCCGTCGCGCAATCACGCGATGGTCATACTGTGATGATTTTCCCAACCGCGGTGTTGACCATCAGCCCGCATGTCATGGCGCAATTGCCCTATGATCCCGCGACGGCCTTCATCCCCGTGGCGCGCATCACGCTTGGCTATAGTGTCATTGCGTCCCATCCATCCTTGCCGTTTCGTGATGCGGCAGGCCTGATTGCTTATGGCAAGGCCAATCCTGGGCAATTGCGCTTCGGCTCCGCCGGCCCCGGCACCATCACGCAATTGACCGGGGAGCTTTTCGGCGATGTCACCGGCATCAGGCTGGAACATGTGCCCTATCGTGGTTCCGCGCCCTCGCTCACCGATGCGCTGGCTGGGCGCGTGCAGCTGTTGTTTGATTCGGTCGCGGTCCCGGCGGTGAATGATGGCAAGCTGATCGGCATTGCGACCATTGGCGAAAACCGAAACCCATCGCTGCCCAATGTGCCGACGCTGGCCGAGATTGGGCTGGAACGCGCACTTGCCATTCCCTGGTATGGCGTGGCCGCACCGGCTTCCATGCCGCCGGCCGCCGTCGCGCGGCTGACCGAGGCGCTGCGGCAAGCCACCGCCATGCCAGAAGTCGCGAATGCCATGGCGCCGGCTGGCATTCTGCCAGCCTTCGAAGGCGGCAGTGTTTTCGCCGAACGCGTCCGTCGCGAAAGAGAGATGTATGGAGCGCTTGCCCGGCGCATCGGCATTCAGCCGCAATGACCTAAGCCGCCCCTATGGAGACTATCGCAGCACAGTTCGCGCTGATTTTTGACGGCATCAATATCTGGGCTGCGCTTGGCGTGACCTTTCTTGCGGGGCTTATGCGCGGCTTCGCCGGTTTTGGTTCGGCGATGCTGATGGCGCCGATTTTTGCCATGCTGTTCGGTTCCGCCGATATGGTGGTGACGGTTGTGGCGATTGAACTCCTTGTCTCCTTCCAGCTTTTCCCGCAGGTGCGCCATCAGGCCGATTGGAAATTGCTGACGCCCATGAGCATCGCGGCCTGCGCCGCCATGCCGCTTGGGGTCTGGCTGCTGGCAAATGTGGATAAGAATGCGATCATCACGGCGGTTTCCGCGGTGATTGTTTTCTTTGTGGTGATCATGTGGACTGGCTGGCGCTACAAGGGCCGCAGAAGCCAGCCAGCGACCATTCTGGTTGGCGCCATTTCCGGTGCAATGATGGCATCCACCAGCGTCGGCGGCCCGCCGGTGCTGCTTTATCTGCTGTCAGGCAATGACCCGCCGCAGGTGAACCGTGCCAACATCGTCACCTATTATTTCCTGACGCAATTCCTGTTGATTGCGATTGTGATGGCGTCAGGTGTTGCGGGCATCACGGCGCTGATCCGGGCGGCGATCCTGGTGCCGGTGATGTTGGTCGGCGCCTGGGTGGGCGGGCGCGCCTTTCAGGGGTTGGGCAATGAACAGCTTTATCGCCAGGTGGCGCTCACGATCCTGTTTGCGACCGGTGTGTTTGGCCTGGTGCGGGGGTTTCTTATCGGTTGAAGCACTCGCTTCACGCACCATCCCCACTCGCCCGATACCAGGCCGCAATCTCATCACCCTGCATGAAGGCGATGCGCGGATCGGCGGCGAATTCCGCGAATGCCGCCGCCAGCGCATCAATCCGGTGCGGGACCGCCGAGATATAGGGGTGGATCGCGATGCACATGATCTTCACGCCGGCAGAAGCCTCGGCCTCCGCGATCAGGCGCTTGGCGTGCAGCCGGGCGCGGCGGGGCAGTTCTTCCTCATCATGATGCTGGATCATCACCACGGGGATGTCGTTCAGTTCCACCGAATAGGGCAGGGCGAGCATTTCCCCATGCACCGCCGTCACACGCGCCGGCAGATCATCCACGACGAAATCGCCGAGCCATTCTATGCCGGCTTCGGCCAGCATATCGGGCGTTTCGAGCGTTTCCGTCAGCCCCGGCCCAAGCCAGCCATGGCAGGGACGGCCCGTGAAATCAGCGATAGTCTTCACGGTCCGCGTAATCGCCTCACGCTGATCGGGCATCTTGTGCGTGGGCACCTGCACCCAACCATGGCCCATGAATTCCCAACCTGCATCGCGCGCCGCCGCCGCCACACGCGGATAATCCTCAATCACGCTGCCATTGATGGAAAGCGTTGGGCGAATGGCGTGGCGCTGGAACAATTCCAGAAAGCGCCAAAAGCCAACGCGCATCCCATATTCATGCCAGGCCCAATTCGGCAAATCAGGCTGCAGCACGGCGGCAGTGGGTGCGATCAGCACCTGGCGCGGCATGGGGTTTTCGATCAGCCAGTTTTCGATATTCACGACCGGCCACAGGATCAGCTTCTGCCCACCGGGCAGGGAATGCTTGGGCCGATCCGCCGGCGCCGTATAGCGCAGCCGCTCAACAGGTTTGGTCATGCCGCCTTCTTCCCATGATGGCTATGCAGCCTCGCCGAAAGATCACGCCGCACAGCATTGAATTCGGGGGAGGAAACATCGCGCGGGCGCGGCAATTCGATGCGATGTTCACTCGCGATCCGCCCTGGGCCTGGTTCCATCACCACCACACGATCCGCGAGGAAAATCGCCTCCTCAATCGAATGGGTCACGAAAAGAACGGTGAGCTTGGTGCGCTGCCAGATATCCAGCAATTCATCCTGCAAGCGTTCGCGCGTCATGGCATCAAGCGCGCCGAAGGGTTCATCCATCAGCACCATCTCGGCATCATTGGCCAGCACGCGTGCAATGGCCACACGCTGCTTCATGCCGCCTGAGAGCTGATGTGGATAGGCATCGGCAAAGCGCGTCAGCCCCACCATATCCACGAAACGATCCACCAATGCGCGCAGTTCCGCCTTGGGCAGCCCACGCGACGCCGGGCCGAAGCCAATATTCTGCCGCACGGAAAGCCAGGGAAACAGCCCATAATCCTGAAACACCATGCCACGATCCGGTGCGGGACCCGCGATGGGCTTGTCCCACATCAGCGCCTCACCTGCACTCGGTGGCTCAAAGCCTGCGACAATGCGGAGCAAGGTGGATTTGCCGCAGCCGGAAGCACCGATCAGGCAGACGAATTCGCCTTTCTCGACAACAAGATTGGCATCGCGCAAAGCCTCAATCCGCTGGTCATTTAGTTCATAGACCTTGCCGACATTGCGCAGATCAAGAATGGGAAGCTCAGCCATGGTGTGAAGGGCTCCAACGCAACAGACGGTTCATGATGGCAACGATGATTCGGTCAGAAATAAAGCCGGCAATGCCAATCACGATCATGCCGCAAATCACCAATTCAGTGCGTGACAGGGTGCGGCCATCCATGATCACGGCACCAAGCCCTTGCGGCACGCCGGTCATTTCCCCCACCACAATCACAAACCAGGCAAGGCCCAGGCCAAGTCTCAGCCCGGTGAAAATGGAAGGCAGCGATGCCGGCAACACTACGCGGAAGAACTGCGCCGTGCCGGAACAGCCCAGCATGGAAGCCGCTTCAAACAGCCGCTTTTCCACGCTCCGCACACCAAACACCGTATTCAGGAGAATGGGATAAAACGCGCCCAAAAACACCAGGAAAAAGGCCGAACGCGGCCCAAGCCCGAACAGGATCATGGAAAGCGGCAGCCAGGCCGTCACGGGAATGGGGCGCATCAATTGCAGGAAGGGGTCCAGCAGCGCGCGCACCTTTTCATTGCGCCCGATCAGCAGCCCAAGCGGCACCGCAACCAACGCGGCCAAAGCGAAGCCGCCATAAACCCGTGTCATGGAAGCAAACAGGTGGATATGAAGGGTGGCGGAAAACGCATCATCCCAAATGCCGCCAACCGCGAAATCAACCATATATTCAGCAACATCGGCGGGGGAGGGGATAAGCCGCGTCATCCCCGCCTTCACCGCCAAATGCCAGCCCAATAGCAGGGCGAGCGGCACCACCAGCGCGAGCATAATAGTTTTCAACCGCGGCCAGAGCATCCCCCCTGGCCGCGATTTCTTTTCCCCCGCCGATCCTTCGGCGGCTACACTCGCGCTCATCACCAAAACCTTCAGGAAGTCGCGACTTCGTTGGAAAAGCGCGGATTGAGGAACTTATCGAAATTCGGCAAGGCGCGGATCTGGCGCATTTCCAGCATTTGCTGGGCATAGGCGCGCGCCTGCGTCATCACCGTATCGTCAAGCTTCCACGTGTATTCGACATTGTTTTCGGCCAAGGCGCGGTCAACGGCGGCGCGCTGCGCGCCCAGAATGCGCACGGTCGCTTCCGCCACTTCGGCCTTATTCGCCATCATGTATTCGCTGGCGCGGCGGTGAATGCCGAGCATAGTCCGCACCAGAGCAGGGTCTTGCGCGATCATCGCCTCAGACGTGGCGAAGATCATATTCAGGCCGCCCATCGCAGTGCCGTAGGGGAATTCCACCAATTCACCGACACCAGACGAAAGCGAAAGCCCAGGGCCAGGCTCGGCACCCACATAGGCATCAATATCCCCGCGGGACAGCATGGCGTGCATTTCGCCGAAGGGCACGCGCACGCTGGTGATATCGCGCACTGTCATGCCGTTCTGGCGGAGCCGTTCCAGAATGAACACTTCCTGTGTCGAGCCCGGCCAAATGCCAACGCGCTTGCCGCGCATCCCGGCAATGTCACGAATGCCAGACCCAGCCTTGGCAATCACGCCCATGCCGCGATTGCAGAAGGCGCCGACCACCACAACGGGTTCACCCGCCGCAGCACCAAGTGTACCAGCGGCAATACCAAAGCCGCCGAAATCCACGCTGCGCGTCACCACCGCATTCTTGCCATCGGTCGGGCTGTCAAAAGTGATGATCTCAATCGTCAGCCCCGCCGGCGCGAAGCGCTGATAGAAATGCGGTGTCATGGAATGGATCAGCCTAAGCGATCCCATTTTCACCGTACGCGCAGCTTGTGCGCGCGCAATGGAAGGGGCGGCGAGGGGTGCCAATGCGATAGCACCCAGAAGATGACGACGTTGCATCATGAATTCTCCTTTGTTGAAGCCTCAAGCGGGGGTTGCGATGCTGGCCAGAAAGGCGCGCCAGCCACCAAAACGGGTAATGTCTTCCGCGCCCTGCAATCCTTCCGGTTCCACCAGAAAACCCTTGGGCCGGCTGCCATCGGCCAAAAGCAAAGTGCCGATGCCAAGCGGGGCCGGAATGCGAGAGACGAAACGGCCAAAGCCATCATCGGGCAAAGCCCAAACTTCGGTCGCAATCGCTGCACCGGTGCCAGCGGCCACGCGCAGCAAGCCAGGCCGGCGCGGCGGGCCACCTGCCAATGCGTAAAGTTGGTAGCAGGGCTCGGTCAGCGCTGCGCGTCGCAGCACGCCGCCTTCTGACACCAATTCATGATTGAGCGGCAGCCCAGAAAGATGCGCGCCCACAACAACAATTTCAATCATGCGGCCACTGCCTTTGCTGCTGCTGCCTGTCGGCGCGTGAAGTCCAAGCCAAGCGCCATCAGCGCTGCATCACTGCCGCGCGGGCCGATCAACGTGATGCCTGCGGGCAAGCCATCCGGACGCTTCGGCCCAGGCACCGCAAGGGCGGCGAGATCGAGCAGATTGACGAAGTTGGTATAGACGCCAAGCCGCGCATTGGGCGCGAAAGGATCCGCAGCCAAAGCTGCCACAGTCGGGAAACAGGGCACGGATGGCACCACCAACACATCATGCGCAGCGAAGAAATCCTCCGCCACACGGCGATATTCGGCCAGCTTATACATGCCGCGAAAGGCATCCACGGCGCTGAAGTCACGCGCGCCATCAATGATCTTCTGCGTCACTGGGTGCAGGGCGCCGGGATGCGCACGCGCGAAATCGCCAAAAGCCGCCGCGCGTTCGGCAACCCAAGGGCCTTCGTAAAGCAGCTTGGCGGAATCCAGCATGTCGGTGATCGCGGCTTCCCGCGATGAAGGCAGCAATGCCAGCGCCGCCGCCCAGGCTATGCGCCCGGCTGCATCATCCAAATGCGTATCCGCCGCGCGCGGCACTGCGATGCGCGAAGGCACCGCTCCGGGTTCCTGCCACATGATCGGGCGGCTGAAGGGATCCGCGCGATCCTCGCCGGCCATGGCGCTGAAGCCGGCCCAGGCATCTTCAAGGCAAGTGGCGAAGACGGAAACGCAATCCAGGCTGCGACAAGCCGGCACAACGCCACGCGTCGAAACCGCGCCGACTGATGGCTTCAACCCGACAATACCATTCAGCGCCGCCGGCACGCGGCCAGACCCCGCCGTATCAGTCCCCAGCGCCAGCGTCACAATCCCCCGCGCAACGGCAACCGCCGAACCGGAAGAAGACCCACCCGGCACATGCTCGGCTGAGACCGCATTGCGTGGCACCGGATAAGGCGTGCGCACGCCAACCAGTCCGGTCGCGAATTGATCCAGATTGGTCTTGCCCAGGATGATGGCACCTGCCGCGCGCAAACGGCGCACCACTTCCGCATCTTCTGTAGGTACATGGCTGAAGGCCGGGCAGGCGGCTGTCATGGGCCGACCTGCCAGCGCTATGTTATCCTTTACCGCCGCCGGCAGGCCCCAAAGCGGAAAGGCAACGGGGTCAAAGCCGGGCAGGGCAGAAATCTTTGCCGCGATCATGTCAGATGGCGCCACATCCAGGAAGATCCCCGGATCATGGGCGGCTTCAAACCGGCGCAAAGCCTCCGCCATCACCGCTGAGGGCTTCACCCCGTCACGATAGGCGGCATGCAAGGCAGCCCGCTGAAAGGAAAGAGACGTCAAATTCATGAACGCCTATCCGCAAACCGCGTGCCGCCCAGAAAACTGGCCAGGGGCGACAATTGTATACAGTTCTGCATACAAGTTGGGCGACCCTTGATGCATCTGCCCAAGCCTGCGGCGAGTTTCAAAACCGCGCTTCCCGCGCTGCCATCACGCCCAAGCTGCCTTCGGTCGCCGCCAAATGGGCGCGCACCGCTGCCGCCGCCGCGGCGCCATCGCCGGCGCAAATCGCCTCAATGATCGCCCCATGTTCGGCGTGAGAGGCAGCGAGCCGATCCTTCCCCCCAAGCTGCGCCGCGCGAAACGGGGCCAGGCGCCGGCGCGTCACCTCGGCCAATTCCGCCAAATAGGCATTGCCCGCGCCCTGATACAGCGCCTCATGGAACGCGACATTGGCGGCGCGATAGCCCGCCAGATCATGCGCCAAAACCAGCCGCGCCATGGCCTCATGCCGCGCTTTCAATTTGGTTTTTTCCTTGCGGGGCAGAGCTTCTGCGCAAAGCCGGGCGCAGATCGCCTCAAGCTCCGCCATCACGGCGAACATCTCCGCCACACGTCGCGGTTCGGGCCGCGCCACCACCGCGCCACGCCGCGGGCGCTGCTCCACCAGGCCGGTTGCGACCAGCAGGCGCAAGGCCTCTCGCACCGGGGTACGGGACGCACCATAAGCAAGGGCGAGGCGTTCTTCCTCCAGCGTCGTGCCGGGGGGGATTTCGCCGCGCGTGATTGCCTCGGCGAGCGCAGCGGCAATGCCCTCCGCGCGGGTTGGGCGGGTCTCCGGGGCGGCTGGCGGGGCGGCAAGATCAAGCGGCATGGGGTGCGGCGTCCGTGAAAGGCTGGGATGGTCAGCCATTGCTCAGCATGACGCGTGCCGCGGCCCGCCACTCTTCTCCGAACCCGGTGTAATGTTATACTGACCCTACGGTCGGATGAACGCGCGGGGAGACAGGTGAGCTTTCATTTGAAGGGAATAGCCGCCGATGCGCGGGTTATGACCTCGCGCGGGGATCGGCACGCGGCAAGACTCGGTCCCGGCATGATGCTGCTGGCCGCAACGCCGGGTATCGCCCCCTACCAGCGCGTGCTTGGCATTCGCCAAATCCCTTATCGCGGGCCGATCATCCGCGTGCTGGCCGGTGTGCTTGGCAATATGGCGCCGCGCGAGGATCTGCTGATGCTGCCGGATCAAGGGGTGGTTTTCCAGCGCTGCGCCTATCGCGTTGGGGACCTTGTGGATGGGATCGCCATCCGACAGGAGGAGGCGCCATCAAATTTCACCGCCATTGATATCCTGCTCGAAGGCTATGCGGGCATTTTGGTACAAGGGGCTACCCTGGAAATGGGGATGCCAATCGCCTCATCATCCGAACACTTGCGGCGGCTCCCTGTTGATAACGCCATTACCACCCAAATCGCGCTTGTTTCCGCTCAGATCGCGCTAGAGGCGGATGCAGGCTCGGGCGAACCCCCACCGCCCCAACCTTTGGCCTTCGTCGCCCCAAAGGCCGCCGCAGGCCCATTGCCGTCCTTGAAACTGCCTTTGCAGAAACAACAATGAAGGAGGAAGAACATCCATGTTGCACCGTAGAACAGCCCTTGGCCTCGCCTTATCGGCAGGTCTGGCCCCCAATATCCTGAACGCGCAGGGCACCTGGCGTCCCACGCGACCCATCCGGCTGATCGTGGCCGCCGCGCCGGGTGGTTCCAATGATATTGTGGGCCGTATCCTGGCCGAGGCTGCGGGCCAAATCCTCGGCCAGCCCATGATTGTCGAAAACCGCGCCGGCGCCGGCAGCGTGATCGGGTCTGAAGCCGCGGCACGCGCCCCCGCCGATGGCTATACCCTGCTGATCAATAGTTCGCTCGCCACCGTGCCCGCCATGGTCTCGCGCATGCCCTATAACACCCTGACCGATTTCGAAGGGGTCGCGGTGGCTGGCTTTTCGCCGCATCTTTTGGTGGTCAATCCACGCGTCGAAGCCCGTACGGCGCAGGAATTCGTGGCCTTGTTGCGCGCCAATCCGGGGCGCTTCAACTATGCCTCAGCCGGCATTGGCAGTGGCCCGCATATCGCCGGGCTTTTGTTCATGAACCAGATGAATGTGCAGGTCGAAACCGTGCATTATCGTGGCGGTGGCCCGGGGGTTGCGGCGATGATCTCGGGCGAAGCGCATTTCGGCACGCCGACCATGGCATCTTCCGTTGGTCAGATACGTGGCGGCAATTTGCGTGCTTTGGCGGTCTTATCAGACCAGCGCAGCCCAGCCCTTCCTGATGTGCCAAGCGCGCCGGAAGCGGGCATGCCCGGCGTGGTGTTTGAGGAATTTTTCCCGATTGTCGCCCCCAGGGGCACACCGCCGGAAGCCATCGCGACGCTCGGCGCCGCCTTCCGCCAGGCCATCCAGCAAACCGCCGCGCGGCTGAATGAAACAACGGGTGTCACGCCGCGCGCCGGTTATGAAACCAGCGCGCAGGTGATGGCCTTTGTGCGCGAAGGCGTGGAGAAATACACGCGCATTCTGCGCGCAGCCGGCATTGATCCGGAATAGAGCGGATTCTTGCGCCTAACTGCGTTCAGCTTTCAGGGCAGGTCGCGTTTGTGGTTACAAGGCGGGCCTGCTCTGGCATAAAGATGCCTAACCGGAGACCCCATCATGACCGAAGCTGCAATCATCGGCTGGGCGCATAGCCCCTTTGGCAAGCTTGAAGCCGAACCCGATCTGGAAAGCCTGATCGCCCGCGTGGCCCGCGCTGCGATTGAGGATGCCGGCATTTCCCCCGCCGAAATTGATGCCGGCTTTGTCGGCATTTTTGGTGAGGGCTTCACGCCGCAGGGCTTCCCCGCATCCCTGTTGCTGCAAAGCGTGCCAGAAATGCGCTTCCGCCCCATCACGCGCTATGAAAACGCCTGCGCCACCGGCAGCGCCGCCATCCATGGCGCGCGGGATTTCATCGCCGCCGGGCGTGGGCGCTTTGCCCTGGTGGTGGGCGCTGAGAAAATGACCGCCACACCCGGCCCCAAGATTGGCGAGATTTTGCTCACGGCTTCCTATCGGAAGACGGAATCCGACATTGAAGGCGGCTTTGCCGGCGTGTTTGGGCGGATCGCGGAAGCCTATTTCCAGCGCCATGGCGACCAATCCGATGCGCTCGCCACGATCGCTGCCAAAAACCACAAGAATGGGGTGGACAACCCCTGGGCGCAGATGCGCAAGGATTTCGGCTATGATTTCTGCCGCAATGAAAGCGAGAAAAACCCCTATGTCGCGCGGCCTTTGAAGCGCACCGATTGCTCATTGGTGTCTGACGGTGCGGCGGCGCTGGTGCTGGCCGATGCCGATATCGCAAAAAGCATGGCTAAGGCCGTTCGCTTCCGCGCTGCGGTGCAGGTCAATGAATACCTGCCCATCGCGGCCCGCGACATTATCCGCTTTGAGGGCGCGCGCACCGCCTGGCAGCGCGCCTATGAACAGGCCGGCGTGGGCGTCGCTGATCTTTCCTTTGTGGAGACCCATGATTGCTTCACCATCGCCGAGCTCATTGAATATGAAGCCATGGGTCTGGCTGCCGAAGGCAAGGGCGGCAGGGCAGCGCTGGAAGGCTGGACTGCGGCGGGCGGCAAGCTACCGGTTAACCGCTCGGGCGGGTTGAAAGCCAAGGGGCACCCGATAGGCGCAACCGGGGTTTCCATGCATGTGCTGGCGGCGATGCAGCTTTGTGGTCAGGCTGGTGCCATGCAACTGCCGCGTGCGGATTTGGCGGGGGTTTTCAATATGGGCGGCGCGGCGGTCGCGAATTATGTCTCAATTTTGGAGCGTGCCAACTGATTCAGGGCATATGCCGCAGTGAAGTTCCTGGCACGCTTGATGCAAGGATAGATTTGTCTGGTAGCGGGATATCCCGCTCCTGGCAGCTTAGCCTTCCTCAACCTTGCCTAAGGGCCACCCCAATGGGGTGGCCCTCTTTTTTTGAGAGTTTCTTATTGCATTTTGCAATGCATTTTCGTTACGGGATGGACGAAACAAGAACCACAACTTATACGCGCATTTGTGCAGAAAATGACACTTTCCACCCTTCCTTCACTTTCTTCGCTTACAGAAGATGGCGTCGCCTTGGCCTTGCTGGCCTACCCAGCGGCGGAGCCTTTCTGGAGTGAGGTGAATGAAACTTTGCTTGACCTGTCGCCCATGCCCATGGGGCAGAGGCGCCTGCACGGGCGCTCTAGGCGCCATGCCCTTGGGTGGCTAAGCCTCATGGATGATCGCCTGACCTTTGACACGAGCCTACAGATAGGCGCGCTTGGCCAGGGCGCGATAGGGCTTCTCGGCCTCGGGCGCGACTCCGCGACCCGATTCACCAGCCTTTCCGACCTGCTGGATAGCAGCCCTCGCCTGGAACCCAATGCCGCTGCTGCCTTGGTGCAGGCCTGCGCTGCCGCGACCTGGAACCCGGTCGAGGACGAGCAGGAAGTCATCCTGGAAGGCGCGCCGGGGCTTCAATTCTCGATTCGCCGGGCCGGCAGCGGCACCTGGGCGCTTGCCATACAGGGCAGGAATAACCTGCCCGGCGGTGGCGGCCTGGATGCCATTACGGAGCTCGCTGATTTTGCCATGTTCACCGCCCGTCTGGGCACTGCGCTGCTGCGGCCAGGGCGCCGCCCCGCCAGCATCGCCGTGCATATGCTTGATCTTGATGGATTACGCCACGTTACCACCAGCCTTGGCCATGCCGCGCAGGAGGAATTGTTGCGCGCCGCGGCCCGGCGTCTTGCGGCATCGATCCGTGGTACGGACTTGGTGGCGCGCCTGGCCGGCGATGAGTTTGCCATTATGCAAGTCGGCGTTACCGCAGCTTCCCAGGCAGAGGCCATGGCTAAGCGCCTGATCAACCTGCTGGCGCATCCTTTTCTCGTCCTTGGTGAGACGATTTCGGTGACCCCGCGACTCGGCTTTGTTCTGGCGCCCGAAGATGGCAATGACGCTGGCGCCCTGTTGCGCTGCGCGGGCCTCGCCCGGTCAAGCCTGGAGGGAGAGGCTGAGGCGACGCCGCGCTGGTGCCGCTTCAGCGCCGATATGGATTCGCGTGCCAAGGCGCAGCGTAATGCCGAAGCGGCGCTTCGCCATGCCGTCTGCAGCCAGCAATTTGAACTGCATTATCAGCCTATTGTAGCGCTTCCTGCCGGTCGGCTGACAGGGTTTGAGGCACTGATCCGCTGGCGTCATCCGGAAAACGGGCTGGTGCCGCCGGGTGATTTCCTGCCTTTGGCTGAAAAACTCGGCCTGATGGGGCGGATTGGCGATTGGGTGATCCGGCAGGCCTGCCGCACCGCGGCGGGCTGGCCAGAATCCCTGTCGGTTTCGGTCAATCTAGCCCCGGCGCAATTCAAGGATGGGCGGCTATTTGAGACCTTGCGCGCGGCGCTCAAGGAAAGCGGGCTGCCCGCGAATCGGCTGGAATTGGAAGTGACAGAAACCGTGCTGCTGCCCGCGAGCGGTGATGCGCCGACGCAATTGGCCGCCATTCGTGCGCTTGGCTGCCATATCGCCATGGATGATTTCGGCACGGGCTACTCATCGCTGACCCAATTGCGTTCCTTTCCCTTTGATCGGCTGAAGGTGGATCGGTCCTTCATCCGGGATCTGCCCGAAAGCGCGCAAAGCCTTGCCATTCTGCGCTCGGTCGTCGGGCTGGGGCGAAGCCTCGGCATTGCGGTGACGGCTGAGGGGGTGGAAACCCCGGAACAGATGCGGCTGTTGATCCTGGAAGGCTGCAATAGCGCCCAGGGCTATTTGATTGGAAAGCCTCAGGAACCCGCCGCTTATGCGGCCTTGATCAGCAATCCGCCGGCGGAAGGGCTCGGCGTGGGCTGACCCGCTTCACGCCGGCAGCAGAATGGTGGCCGCTGCCTGGGCGGCAATGCCCTCGCCACGACCGGTAAAGCCGAGCCGTTCCGTGGTGGTGGCTTTCACCGAAACCGCCGCCACATCCATCCCGGCCAAATCGGCGATCCGCGCGCGCATGGCATCCGCGTGGGGCGCGATTTTCGGCCTTTCGCACATCAGCGTCACATCCACATGCACCAAAACACCCCCGCGCGCCGCAACCCGGCCGGCGGCGTGGCGCAGGAAGGCCGCGCTATCGGCATCCTTCCAATCCGCCTGAGTGGGCGGGAACCAGCGCCCGATATCGCCTTCCGCCAACGCCCCATAAATCGCGTCACAGAGCGCGTGCAGCCCAACATCCGCATCAGAATGTCCATCAAGACCAAGCTCATGCGGGACATTGATGCCACACAGAATCAAGGGGCGCCCCGCGACCAGGCGATGCACATCAAAGCCCGTGCCGGTGCGCGGCAACATGCGGGCGGTCATTTCAGCTTCCACGCGGGCAAGGTCCTCGGGCCAGGTGATTTTCACATTACGCTCACTGCCGTGGACAATGGCAACCGGCTGGCCCAGCGCTTCAAGCAGGGAGGCATCATCCGTGACCGCCCCGGCGCGGGCGGCATGGGCGGCGCGCAGCGCTTCAAACCGAAAGGCTTGCGGGGTTTGGGCGCGAAACAGCCCCTCACGCGGAACGGTGGCCTCAATCAGCCCGCCCGCCACGCGCTTGAGCGTATCAGCCACCGGCTGGGCCGGGATGGCACCGGCATGGGCCTCAAGCGCAGCTAGCAGGGCAGGGATGGTGCCGCGCGGGATCACAGGGCGCGCAGCATCATGCACCAGCACCAAATCCGGCGCCTCGGCGGCAATCGCCTCAAGCCCGGCGCGCACGCTATCTTCCCGCGTCGCACCGCCCGCCACCACCGGCAAGCAGGGCAGACCCTCAAGAAGCTTGGCGACAAAGGCTTCCTCGCCCGCCGGCGCTACGGGTTGCAGGGCGGCCACCAGACCCTCGGCCAAAAGCGCCTCGGCCGCGTGGCGCAGCACTGGGCGGCCGAGCAAGGGCAGGAATTGCTTGGGCCGCGCCGCACCAAAGCGGCTGCCATGCCCGGCAGAGAGAAGCAGTGCCAGAGTTTTCATGAGCGCAGTTTAGCGCCGGATGCGCGCCCGTGAAGTGACCGAGCCGAGCATGTTAATCCCTGGCTTTTGCGTTTCTTGCCGCCATGTCCCTTGGCGCCAGGCCCGGCCTCAGGCGCTGGTTTCTTGAATCAGGTGATTGCGCTCCGATACCTCTTCCGCAAAAGACCATGCCTTGAGCGGGCTGGCGTTGCGCAACGTAACGCGCCCCGCCTCACAAGATCCCTTCCTCACAAGATTTTGCGGAGATCATGGCGCGGCAGCACGCGCTATATGGACCGAATGCTGAAGCCGCTCATGATCCGCACGCCTGGCCTCCACCTGACCCTGGATCTGGAGCCGCATAGCGTTGGGCGACCCATAGCCAAAGCCCGGAATGAAGACCTCTGCATTTGGGTCTCGATAGAGCGCTGTCTCGCGGTTGAAGCGGTCAAGCCGGTCGACCGCCATGCGCAGCGCATCCTCAGCATTGTGCTGATAAGCAAGGCTCTGCGGCGGTATGCGAGTCTCCACCATCGGAAGCGGCCACAGCATAGGCCGCGCCTGCAGCACTACCATCATCGCAACCAGCATGATCAGCGTACCGCCCAGCACCATCTGCCACGGCATGGCAGCGAAGGCGCTTGGCAGGGCCAGGTTCGTGTGGGAACCGCGATCTAGGGGCTGACCTATGGGTTGTGTCTCGATGACGGGCGCGAAGTCCCTGTTGCTGCGCAGATCCAGCAGGGCAATGGAGGCCTGAGAGCGGAAGCTTGCGCTGATACGAGCAAACATAGTGTTCCCTTCCTTGGTCGTTGCAACGTGTTTCTTGAGCGCTGCCGATGATGTTTCACCACACCCCAAAAACCTGATCAGTGATGATTGGTACAAAGCGCGCATTTTTTTCTGGCGACGAAGGCTCGGAACGGCTCTCGGATGCGTTCGGGCAGGGGCGCATTATCGCCTGATCACCCAATCGATTCCCACTGCCATAGCTAGGTGCTTTTCCGAGGATCGGGCCGCAGAGAGGCTTCGGCATGATTTATGCCTAAAGGAAAAGCAGGCCTTGTGGAGTGGCGGTTTTTTGAGTAATTTGCTTAAAATAAATGCAGAGTGGTGTGAAAAAGCTATGTCATTGCCTCTTCTGAAGCCGATTGATCTCGGCGGCTTGGCCATTTCGGCGCCGGTCATCCTGGCACCTATGTCAGGTGTGACGGATCAGCCCTTCCGGCGGCTTGCGCGCTCGCTTGGCACGCCCATGGTGGTCTCTGAGATGATCGCCTCTCAGGCCATGGTGCGCGAAAACCGCCAGACGCTGAAAATGGCGGAATTGGATGGCTTTGGCGGACCCGCTTCTGTCCAATTGGCCGGCTGTGACCCGGTAACCATGGCGGAGGCCGCGAAGCTGGTCGTGGATCGTGGCGCCGCGGTGGTGGATATCAATTTCGGCTGCCCGGTCAAGAAAGTGGCTTTGGGGCAAAGCGCTGGCAGCGCGCTGATGCGCGATGAAATCGCTGCGGCGCGCATTCTGGAGGCAATGGTGAAGGCCGTGCCGGTGCCGGTTACGCTCAAGATGCGCATGGGCTGGGACCACAATAGCCTTAATGCCCCCAACCTTGCCCGTATCGCGGAAGCCTGCGGCATTCGCATGGTCACCATCCATGGCCGCACCCGCCAGCAATTCTATACCGGCCAGGCCGATTGGGCCTTCATCCGGCGCGTAAAGGAAGCCGTGCAAATCCCTGTGATCGCAAATGGCGATATTCTATCCATCGGGGATACCGAGGAAGCTTTGCGACAATCCGGCGCCGATGGCGTGATGATCGGGCGCGGCGCCTATGGCCGGCCCTGGCTGCTCGGCCAGATCGCCGCGCATCTGATGCACGGTATCCGCGCTGAAGAACCCAGGCTGGCTGAACAGAAGCGCATCCTTCTGGAGCATTACGCACTGATGCTGGAACACCATGGCACGGAACCGGGCATCCGCATCGCGCGCAAGCATGTCGCCTGGTATTCCAAAGGCTTGCCGGGTTCGGCTGAGTTTCGCGTGGCGGTCAATCACGCGACCTCGGCGGAAGCGGTCCATGCCCTGATTGATGGCTTCTTCGACCCGCTGATCGAACAAGGTGTCACCGCTATGCGCGATGCCTATCGCGAAGCCGGGGAAGGGCGGATCGCCGCATGAATGCGCGCACCGGCCTGCCCGCCACCAATCGCAGCACGCCCCGGCTGGATAGCGCCATGGTGCTCGCTGCCCTGCCCGTGCCGGCGGTGGTGCTGAATGCGGAAGACCGCTTCACCTTTGCCAATGGCGCCGCCGAGCAATTCTTTGGGCTTTCCGCCGGCGCGCTTTGCCAGTTGAAGCTGAGTGACATTCTGCCGCCCGATAACCGCGTTTTTGCCGTGCTGGCGCAAATCCGCCGTTTTGATTCGCCGGTTTCGGATTACGATCTGCTGCTCGAAAGCCCGCGCATCAATCGCCGCGGCGTTTCCGTCCATGGCGCGCCTTTGCATGAAATTGAAGGCGCAGTGGTACTGACCTTGCAGGACGGTTCAACCGCGCAAATGCTCGACCGGCAGCTGAGTTTCCGGGGCGCGGCGCGCGGTGCCTCTGCCATGGCGGCGATGTTGGCGCATGAGGTGAAGAACCCGCTTTCGGGCATTCGCGGTGCCGCGCAATTGCTGGAACAGAATGCGCCGGAAGCGGATAAGGAGCTTTGCCTGCTGATCCAGGATGAGGTGGACCGGATCAGGGGCCTGGTGGATCGCTTCGACATCTTCTCAGAACGCCCGGTCGAATTGGGGCCGGTCAATATTCATCAGGTGTTGGATCATGTGCGGCGCATCGCGCAAACGGGCTTCGCCGCGCATCTGAGGGTTTCGGAAGAATATGATCCATCCCTGCCGCCGGTCTGGGGCAATCGCGATATTCTGGTGCAGATTATCCTTAATCTGGTGAAAAATGCTGCTGAGGCGGTGGACCCGATCCATGGCGAAATCATCCTTTCCACTGCTTATCAACATGGCGTGCGGATTGCGGTGCCGACGGCCAATGAAAGGGTGCATCTGCCCCTGTTGGTGACGGTGCGCGATAATGGGCCGGGCATTCCCGAAGAAATACAGGCAACGCTTTTTGAACCCTTTGTTTCCACGAAAAGGGGCGGGCAGGGGCTTGGCCTTGCCCTGGTGGCGAAGCTGGTCACCGATCTCGGCGGCCTGATTGAATGCGATTCCCGTCCGGGTCGGACCTTATTCAAACTTTCCATGCCGGCGCCCCCGGCCGGTTGGCAGGAGAGCGCCTGATGAATGAATCCCGCACCATCCTGATTGCCGATGATGATCGCGCCATCCGCACCGTCTTGAGCCAGGCTTTGGGCCGCGCCGGGTATCAGGTGCGCGCCACATCCTCGGCCGCCACACTCTGGCGCTGGGTGGAGGATGGGGAAGGGGACCTTGTTATCACCGATGTGATCATGCCGGATGAAAACGGGCTTGATCTGGTACCGCGCATTCGCCGCGTGCGCCCTGAGATGCGCGTAATTGTCATGAGCGCGCAATCCACCTTCGCGACAGCCATCAAGGCAACCCAACGCGGCGCTTTCGAATATCTGCCTAAACCCTTCGATTTGAAGGAAGTTTTGAGCACGGTGGAACGCGCTTTGGCGGCGCCCCCGGATGCGCCCCCGCCCGAAGATGCGGATGGCGAAAAACTGCCCCTGATTGGCCGATCTGCGGCCATGCAGGAAATCTATCGCACGGTGGCGCGGCTCACCACGACTGACCTGACGGTGATGGTCACCGGGGAAAGCGGCACAGGCAAGGAATTGATCGCCCGCGCCTTACATGATTACGGCAAGCGCCGCGCCGGGCCTTTCGTTGCCATCAATATGGCGGCGATTCCGCGCGAATTGATTGAAGCGGAGCTATTCGGCCATGAACGCGGCGCCTTCACCGGCGCGCTCAATCGCGGCATTGGACGGTTTGAGCAGGCCGCCGGCGGCACGCTGTTCCTGGATGAAATCGGCGATATGCCGCCGGAAGCGCAAACGCGCCTATTGCGCGTTTTGCAGGAAGGCGAATTCACCACGGTGGGTGGGCGCCAGCCCATCAAGGCCAATGTGCGAATCGTGGCCGCGACGCACCGCGATTTGCGCCACCAAATCCGCCAAGGGCTGTTTCGCGAAGACCTTTTCTATCGCCTGAATGTTGTGCCGATCCGCCTGCCGCCTTTGCGTGAAAGACTGGAAGATATCCCCTTGCTCGCGCGGCATTTTCTGGACCGCGCCCGCGCGTCTGGCCTGCCTTCCAAGCAATTGGCGAATGAGGCTTTGGAAGCGCTGAAGGCCCATGCCTGGCCCGGCAATGCGCGCGAATTGGAAAACCTGATGCGCCGCATGGCGGCACTTTACCCGCAGGAAGTGATTGGCGCTGATGCTGTGGCGGCAGAATTGGCCGAAGCCGCGCCGGTCGCCGGCCCCGATGGCCAGGCGCCGCCCATGACTCTGGAACAGGCGGTGGAACGCCATTTGGCCAGCTTCATGTCGGCGCATAAGGATGGCATGCCGGTCAAGGAATTATACGACCGGGTACTCGCCGAGGTTGAACGCCCCTTGCTCCGCATGGCATTGAGCGCGACAAGAGGCAATCAGATCAAGGCGGCGGCTATGCTCGGGCTCAATCGGAATACGCTGCGGAAGAAGCTGCGGGAATTGGAACTTCCCGTGGTGCGCGGCGCGTGATGATCCGGCATCGCCGCTTGACCTGACCATGCTCGCCGAGGGCGTGGCCGAAGCGCGGCCGCGGCCACGCGGGTTTTTCACCCGCCTGGCGGATATCGTCACCGGCAGGGTTTTCACCATCTGCCTTGCCTTTTTGGCGCTATTGGTTGGTCTTGCCACCTTCGCCGCACTTTCCGGCGGCACGCCGATGGGTCCGACCGGGGCGGGGCAATTGGCCGGCGTCATTCTGGCCAATATCGCGTTTTTGTTGCTGCTGGTCGCCTCGCTCGCGGCAAGGCTCACGCGCATGTGGCTGGAACGCCGGCGCGGCGCGGCGGGGTCTCGGCTGCATGTGCGGCTGGTATTGCTGTTTGGTGTGGTGGCGGCGGTGCCGGCGCTGCTGGTCGCGGGCTTCGCGGCGCTATTCTTCAACCTTGGCATTCAGGCCTGGTTCAGCGACCGCGTGCGCGACACTTTGGAAGCATCACTTGTCGCCTCCCGCGGCTATCTCGATGAGCATCGCAATACCATCCGCGCCGATATCCTGTTCATGGCCAATGACCTCAATCGCGCGGCGCAGGTGTTGCTGCCCGATAATGGCGTTGCCTTCGCCCGGCTGCTTGCGACCCACACCGCTTTGCGCGGGCTGACAAGTTCCATCATTTTTGAACCCGTGCTTGGCCAGGTGGTGGCGAATGCGGGCCTTGGCATATCGAACCTTGTGGATTTGCCACCAGCCTGGGCAATGGAGGCCGTGCGCTCTGGCGAAGTGGTGGTGCTGCCGAGTGAGGCTGAGGAAGGGCGCGTGCGCGCCATGGTGCAACTCAATATCCCGCCGGGGCTCGTGCTGCTGATCACCCGCCCGCTTGATCCTTCAGTGCTGGGGCATATGCGGCGGACCGAGATTTCCTTCAATGAATACAATCAGCTCGACCGCAATAGGGAAAGTCTGCAAATCACCTTCTTCCTGATTTTCGCGATTGCAACCTTGCTTGTGCTGCTGGCCGCCGTGCTGATCGGGCTTCTCATGGCCAATCGCATCGCGCGGCCCATTTCACGCCTGATCCTGGCGGCTGAACGCGTGCGCGGTGGCGATCTGGCGACAAAAGTTGAAGAAGGGGAGGCGGATGACGAAATCGCGCGCCTCGCACGGTCCTTTAATCGCATGACAAGCCAGCTTGGCGCGCAGCGGTCCGAATTGATGAATGCCTATAGCCTTATTGATGAACGCCGGCGCTTTACCGAAACCGTGCTGTCGGGCGTATCGGCCGGTGTCGTCGGGCTTGATAGTGAAGGGCGCGTGACCTTGCCCAATCGTTCGGCCAGCACGCTGCTTGGCGTTGATCTGGATGCCGCGATTGGGCTTTCCTTTGCGCGCATCGCACCGGAATTCGCGGAATTGCTGGCGGCGGCGGCGGCCAATCCGGAACGCCCGCGCGTGGCTGAAATCCTGATCGGGCCGGCCAATGCCAGGCGCATTTTACTCGCGCGAATCGGCACCGAAATCCTGGGAGACAAGGTTGAAGGTTTTGTGCTGACCTTTGATGACATTACCGAGTTGCAATCCGCCCAGCGCAAGGCGGCCTGGGCGGATGTGGCGCGGCGCATTGCGCATGAAATCAAGAACCCGCTGACACCCATTCAGCTATCCGCCGAAAGGCTGAAGCGGCGCTATCTGCGCCAGATCACCGATGACCCTGATACTTTCCGCCAATGCACGGACACCATTGTGCGCCAGGTGGAAGATATCGGGCGCATGGTGGATGAATTCTCGGCCTTTGCGCGTATGCCCCAGCCGGTGATCAAACCTGAGGACGCGAATAGGTTGATGTTGGAAGCGCTTGTGCTGCAGCGCAATGCGCATCCCGACATCACTTACGAAAACCATCCGGGACCTGAAGGACTGAAGCTGCCCTGTGATCGGCGCCTGATCGGGCAGGCGCTGACCAACCTGTTGCAGAATGCCGCAGATGCCATTGCCATGCGGGAAGGGAATGAGGCAGGGCGGATTGAAACGCGCATCCAGGTGGAAGGCGCCACGCTATCCTTCCAGGTGACCGATAATGGCATTGGCCTGCCCCGCGTAGAAGCGCGCGAAAGACTGACCGAGCCCTACGTCACGCATAAACCCAAGGGCACCGGGCTTGGCCTTGCCATTGTGAAAAAGATCATGGAAGACCATGGTGGTTCGATCACCCTGGAAGACCGGCCAGAAGGTCCCGGTACCCGTGCGGTGCTGGTATTGCCGCTTGGCGAGTCTCCCTGGCAATCTGGCGAACCAGCCGCAAAAGCGGCGCAAGCAGCAAATTGAGGGGCAGCAAGGTCGCGCATGGCGCATGAGATTCTGATCGTTGACGATGAACCCGATATCAGGACGCTGCTGGAAGGCATCCTGAGCGATGAGGGGTTCGAAACACGTCAGGCCCATGATGCCGATTCCGCGCTGGCCGCCTTTCGCGCGCGCCGACCTTCGCTTGTGATCCTGGATATCTGGTTGCAGAATTCCCGCTTGGATGGGCTTGGCATTCTGGCCGCGATAAATGCGGAAGAACCGCAAATGCCGGTGGTGATGATCTCGGGCCATGGCACGATCGAGACCGCGGTGCAGGCGATCCAGCAGGGCGCTTATGATTTCATCGAAAAGCCCTTCAAATCGGATCGGCTGCTTTTGGTGCTGGCGCGGGCATTGGAAGCCGCGCGGCTGAAGCGCGAAAACAGTGACCTTCGGCTGCGTGCGGGGCCGGAGACGGAATTGCTTGGCCGTTCCGCCGGCATCGCACAGTTAAGAAGCGCGATTGAGAAAGTGGCACCCACCGGTTCGCGCGTTTTGCTGACCGGCCCGGCGGGGGCGGGCAAGGAAGTGGCGGCGCGCAGTATCCATGCGCAATCGCGCCGCGCCGATGGCCCCTTCGTTGTGCTGAATTGCGCCACGCTGAACCCGACGCGGTTTGAGGAGGAGCTTTTCGGCGTTGAAGCCGGCGCCGATCCGCAAAACCAGACGCGCCGTGCGGGCGTGCTGGAACGCGCCCATGGCGGCACGCTGCTTTTGGATGAAGTGGCGGATATGCCGCTGGAAACTCAGGGCAAGATCGTGCGCGCTTTGCAGGAACAGGGGTTTGAACGTGTGGGTGGCGGCACGCGCGTGAAGGTGGATGTGCGCGTGATTGCGACGACCAATCGTGATCTTACCGCTGAAATCGCAGCTGGGCGCTTCCGGGAGGATTTATTCTACCGCCTGGCCGTGGTGCCGATCCGCGTACCGCCGCTCAAGGAAAGGCGGGAAGACGTGCCGCTTCTCGCGCGCCACTTCATCGCCCGCGCCATTGAGACCACGGGGATGGCGCCGCGCGAATTATCGGAAGACACGCTGGCCGCCATGCAGGCCTATGATTGGCCGGGCAATGTGCGCGAATTGCGCAATCTGATGGATTGGCTGCTGATCATGGCGCCAGGCGAAAGCCGGGAGGCGATTCGCCCTGAAATGCTGCCGCCCCAAATCGGCGCCGCAGCCCCCGCCGTGCTGACGCTCGATCGCAGTTCCGAAATCATGACCCTGCCATTGCGCGATGCGCGTGAAGTGTTCGAACGGCAGTATCTGGAAGCGCAATTGCTGCGCTTTGGCGGCAATATCAGCCGCACCGCGAATTTCGTCGGCATGGAACGCAGCGCCTTGCATCGCAAGCTGAAATTCCTGGGCGTACAGGCGGAAGACCGCGCGCCCTCAACCCCCGCTACCTGAGGTTCCCCCATGTCACGCATCGCCTATGTGAATGGCCGCTATGTGCCGCAACCAGATGCGTCGGTGAATATCGAAGATCGCGGCTATCAATTCGGCGATGGCATTTATGAGGTGGTGCATCTGTTCAATGGCCGCTTCATTGATGAGGATTTGCACCTGGCGCGTCTGGAACGTTCCTTGCGCGAAATCCAGCTTCCCATGCCGATGCCGCTTGCGTCGCTGCGCCTTGTTTTGCGCGAAGTGGCGCGGCGCAATCGCGTGACAGAGGGTTTGCTTTACATGCAAGTCACACGCGGCGTTGCGCGGCGGGATCATGCCTTCCCGACCAAACCGATTGCGCCCGCCTTGGTGGTGACGGTGAAGCGCATCGCGCCCTATCCCACGAACGTAGATCGCTGGGGGGCCGCGGCCATCACCATGCCGGATCTCCGCTGGGCGCGCTGCGATATCAAAACCGTTAATCTGTTGCCGAATTGCCTGGCGCGTCAGGCGGCGCGCGAAAAAGGTGCGATTGAAGCGGTGCTGTTTGATGAAGCGTCCGGCATGGTGACCGAAGGGGCGGCGACAAGCTTCTGGATTGTGGATGCGGCCGGCACCATCCGCACTCGCCCCTTGAGCGATTCCATCCTGCCCGGCTGCACCCGCGCCGCGCTGATGGCGGAATTGCGTGAGGCCGGCATCGCCTTTGAAGAAAGCGCCTTTTCCATGGAAGAACTCCGCCACGCGCGGGAAGCTTTCATTACCTCCGCCACATCCTTCGTGAAGCCCATCACCAAGATTGATGGCGCGCCGGTGGGGGATGGGCAGGTCGGCCCCGTGGTGCGCAAGCTGTTTGAGATTTTCGCCCGCCACGTGAAGGGGGCGATGCGCAACGCGGCATGAGGGAAGCCCCGCGCGCCATCCTGTTCGATTGGGACAATACGCTGGTTGATGGCTGGACCGCGATTGAGGCCGGGCTGAATGCTGCCTTTCGGGAATTTGGCCTGCCGCTTTGGGATCGCACTCAGGTGCTGGCCAATGTGCGCCGCGCGCTGCGTGAAAGCTTCCCGGAATTATTTGGTGCGGAATGGGAAAGGGCGCGGGATATCTTCTACGCTGAGGTACGCGCCTGCCATTTGCAGGTGTTGACGCCGATGCCGGGGGCGACAGCGGCGCTGGAAGCCGGGGCAGGGCGCCTGCCCATGGGCGTGGTTTCCAATAAGCAAGGGCCATTGCTGCGTGCCGAGGCTGTGCACCTCGGCTGGGATCGGCATTTCGGCCCGTTGATTGGCGCGGGCGATGCCGCCGCCGACAAGCCCGACCCAGCGCCCATTTTGATGGCGCTACAATCCCTCGGCTTCAGCCCCGCGCAGGACATTTGGTATGTGGGCGACACCGCGCTAGATATGCAGGCAGCGCGCGCCGCTGGTGTGCGCGCGGTGCTGATGGGCGATGGAGCGCATGATGGCGGCATTGCCGCAGCCGGAGCGGATCAGGTTTTTGACGATTGTCATGCACTTGCGGTTGCAGTTTCGTCACTTGTCAAACCAGCCTGACATGGCATTGTAAGGATGCCGACGGCCGGAAATGGTTTTCGTCGGTCCGCGTCTGGTCGGTGACCAGCAAAAAGAAGGACCGGTCCCATGGCCGCTGAAAAGTCCCAGAACGTGCAGGATGTATTCCTGAACCACGTTCGCAAATCCAAGACGCCGGTCACGGTGTTTCTGGTGAATGGCGTGAAGTTGCAGGGCATCATTACCTGGTTTGACAATTTCTCGGTGCTGCTGCGCCGCGATGGCCATACGCAGCTTGTATATAAGCATGCGATCAGCACCGTTATGCCTGGCGCGCCGATTTCGCTGTTTGATGGCGTGCCGGCGGCCCCTGGTGCCGCCGCACCTGCTTCTGAAACGCGCCTGACCTTGCAGCGTGAGGTGATTTCTGAAGGCGGAAACTGAAGCGGGCGCCGGGCGCCCGACCCGCGCCGCCGTCATCCTTCCTTTCGAAAAGCCCACGCGCAGCGCCATTGGCGATGCGGGCGGCAAACGCGCGGCCGAAGCAAGGCTGGCGGAGGCGATAGGGCTTGCGGCTTCCATTGGTGTGACCATCGTCCATTCGGCGATCCATCCGCTCCGCGAAAGGCGGCCTTCCACCCTGATGGGTGAAGGCCAGGTGGAGATGGAGAAACGGGCGCTGCATGACCAGCAGGTGGGTGTGGTGATTGTGGATGCCGCGCTCAGCCCCGTGCAGCAGCGCAATCTGGAACGCGCCTGGGGCTGCAAGGTGATTGATCGCACCGGGCTGATCTTGGAGATTTTCGGCGAAAGGGCGCGCACGCGCGAAGGCAGCTTGCAAGTTGAACTCGCGCATCTGGAATATCAGCGCACGCGGCTCGTCAGGTCCTGGACGCACCTTGAACGTCAGCGCGGGGGCTTTGGCTTCCTGGGCGGGCCGGGGGAAAGCCAGATTGAAATTGACCGGCGGCTGATCGGGGACCGGATTGTGCGGCTCAAGCGCGAATTGGATCAGGTGCGGCGCACGCGCGGCCTGCATCGGCGCGCGCGCGAACGTGTGCCTTACCCGGTGGTGGCGCTGGTGGGCTATACCAATGCCGGCAAGTCAACGCTGTTCAATGCGCTGACGGGTGCGGGGGTTTATGCGCAGGATCAGCTATTCGCGACCCTTGATCCCACCATGCGCGCCATAAAACTGCCATCGGGGCGCAATGTGATCCTTTCCGACACGGTGGGCTTCATTTCCGATCTGCCGACGCAATTGGTCGAAGCCTTCCGCGCCACTTTGGAAGAAGTCGCCGCCGCCGATCTGATTTTGCATGTGCGCGACATTGCCCACCCGGATAGCGCCGCACAGCGATCTGATGTGTTGGGCGTTTTGGAAGCCATGGCCGATGGCGCGGATGCGACCTTGGATGAGGCTTGGCCGGACCGCGTGGTGGAAGTGCTGAACAAGGCTGATCTGCTTGGCGGGATTGATTCCGTTGAACGGCGCAGCCCCGATGCTGTGGCGGTATCAGCCCTTACAGGTGAGGGGCTGCCCGCCTTGCGCGCGGCGATTGATGCGCGGCTTTCTGCGCAGCTTGTGGTGATGGACGTGGCCCTGCCGCCTTCTGATGGCGCCGCCATCGCCTGGCTGCATGCCCATGGCGAGGTGCTGGAACGCCAGGATGCTGATGATGCGGTGCGACTAAAGGTGCGGCTTTCGCAAATGGATCGGGCGCGGTTTGAAAGCCGGGGGCAGAAATGAGCATCTCAGCCTCGCAAGCCGCCGATCTGGCGTTGCTGCTGCGCGAGGCATCGCGGGCGGAAATCCTGCCGCGCTTTCGCCGCCTGAGCGCCGATGCAGTGCGCGCCAAATCCGGCCCGCTTGATCTGGTGACCGATGCGGATGAGGCCGCCGAGCGCGTGATCACCGCCGGGCTTGAAAAACTGTTCCCGGGCTGCGTGGTAGTGGGGGAGGAAGCGACGGCGGCGGATGCCTCTCTGCTGGGGCGGCTGGCGGAGGCGGAGCTTGCCTTTGTGGTGGACCCGGTGGATGGCACGGCGAATTTTGCTGCCGGCGTGCCGCTTTTCGGCTGCATGGCGGCAGCGATCAGGCGGGGCGAGATCATTGGCGCCTGGATCCATGACCCGCTGGGTGATGACACGGCAATAGCCTTACGCGGGCAGGGGGCTTGGCTCGCGGATGGGGAAGGGCGCCGTTTTGCAGATTTGCGCGTGGCCGCGCCCGCCGCGCCGGGTGACATGGTGGCCGCGATTTCCTGGGGGTATATGCCCGAGCCGCTGAAATCCCGCGTGACCAGCCGGCTGCCGAGGCTGGCGGCCACGGTTTCCTATCGCTGCGCCGCGCATGAGTATCGGCTGGCCGCCGGCGGGCATGCGCATTTGCTGGTCTATAACAGGCTGATGCCCTGGGATCATGCGCCGGGCTGGCTGCTTCACCGCGAAGCCGGCGGCCATTCCGCGCGCTTCGATGGCAGCGATTACGGCCCGCATCTGACTAGCGGCGGACTGATCTGCGCGCCAGACCGCGCAAGTTGGGAAGCCGCCCAGGAGGCGCTTTTCACCCCATGAGTGGCGCCGATGAGGATGAGGAGGCCGGCCCGCCCGGCCTGCCCCCCGGCACGCCCTTTTACATGACCCCCGCCGGCGCCGCGGCCTTGCGTGCAGAAGTAAAGCGCCTGTGGGAAGAAGAACGCCCGAAGGTGGTTGAGATTGTTTCCTGGGCCGCGGCACTCGGCGACCGGTCCGAAAATGCGGATTACCAATATGGCAAGCGGCGGCTGCGTGAGATTGATCGGCGCGTGCGCTTCCTGACCAAGCGGCTGGAGAAGGTGCAGGTGGTGGACCCGGCGCAGCAAACCCGGCGCGACCAGGTGTTTTTCGGCGCCACCGTGACCTATGCGCGGGCTTCCGATGATGCCGAAGTGACGATCACCATTGTCGGCGTGGATGAGGCGGAGGCCGAGGCAGGGCGGATTTCCTGGGTGGCGCCGGTGGCGCGTGCGCTATTGGGGGCTCGGGTGGGTGATATGCGGCGGCTACGCACCCCTGCCGGGATGGAGGAGATTGAGGTTGTAGGGATTAGGTATCCGAGCATCTAAAATAAAGTAATTTCAGATGATTGTGAGTGTTTTCTCACTTCTCGCTGCGCTTTGCCTGCACCCACAAAGCCTCCATCTCCTCCAAGCTCATATCATTCAGGCTTTTTCCTGCATTATCCGCCTGTTCTTCAATATACCCAAAGCGGCGCGTGAATTTCTGATTGGCGTGGCGCAAGGCCGCTTCCGGGTCTATATCCAGCTTGCGTGCCAGATTGGCCAGCACGAAAAGCAGATCGCCGACCTCATCCTGAAGTCGTGATTTATCAGCGCCTTGCAACTCGGCGCGGAGTTCATCCGCTTCTTCTTCCAGCTTATCCAGCACGGCGCCAGCATCCGGCCAATCAAAGCCAACCCGCGCGGCGCGGCGCGTCAGCTTGATGGCGCGGGTTAGGGCAGGGAGGCCATCCGGGATCCCGGCCAGCACACCGCTTTCCGCCCGCGCGGCGCGTTCGGCGGCTTTTTGCGCTTCCCAGGCGCTGGTTTGGGCAGCGGCATCGCGCGCGGCAGCCTCACCAAACACATGAGGATGGCGGCGGATCATCTTGTCAGAAATGGATTTTGCTACATCAGCAAAGCCGAACCAGCCGCGCTCAGCCGCCATTTCCGCGTGATAGACCACTTGGAACAGCAGATCGCCCAATTCATCCAATAGCTTGTCCGGGTCATTCGCGGCGATGGCATCCGCGACCTCATAGCCTTCCTCAATGGTGTAGGGCGCGATGGAGGTGAAATCCTGCACCAAATCCCAAGGGCAGCCGCCATTCGGGTCACGCAGCTTGGCCATGATGGCGAGCAGGGCTGCAAGGGCGGTTTCAGGTGAATTTTGCTTTGGGGTTTGGGTCATGTATTTCCCGCATAAGGTATATTATGTAAAATTACGCTATACCGGGTTAGGCGCTAGAACTCCTCCACCTGCGCCACACCCGGCACCACGCGCATCGCCTGCATCAGCCGTGGCCCGACATTGAAGCCGCCCGGCAGCGCAATTTCCACTTCCTGCGCCGGTCCAAGCTGCGGCACCAGGATCACGCGGCCACGCCCGCGGCCTTCGCGCGTCAGCAAGGCGCGGATCGGGTCAAGTGTTGCCGTTGCTTCCAGCCATAGCTTGATCCCACCGCCAGCATTGGCGGCGACCTTGTCCAGGCTTTCGACCTCGGTCGCGGTGAGGCGCAGCGCTTCGCCGTCCTGGCGCAAATCGGCGGTCACCAGAATGGCGCTGCCTTCGGCCAGCAAATCCCGGCTGCGGTTCAGCACCTCGGAAAAGCAGGTCACTTCGAAACTGCCATGGGTGTCCGAAACGCGCACCCAGGCCATGCGGCTGCCGGTTTTCGTGGTGCGTTCCTTGGCATTGACCACCGTACCGGCCAGCTTCACGCGTCCGCCGCCGCGGCCTGCACGGTCCGTAATGGCGGAAGAAGGCACCACACCAAGCCGCTTCAGCGCCTGGCGATAGGCATCCAAAGGATGGGCGGAAAGGTGAAAGCCAATCGCCTCGGCTTCCTGCGACAGCCGATCGAGCGGCTGCCAATCCGGCACATCCGGCAGGCGCAGCGCTTCCGCCTTGCCGGGTTCAGCGCCGAAAAGCCCAATCTGGCCGCTGGAACGTTCCTCGGCACTCGCTTGGGCGCGGCGCAGGATGGTCTCGGCACCGGCCATGACGCGGGCGCGATTGCCATCCAGGCATTCAAAGCCGCCGGCGCGGGCCAGGTTTTCGATCTGCATTTTGTTGAGCAGCTTGGGGTCCACCCGAGCCGCAAAATCCGCCAGGGACGCGAAATCACCGCCTTTATCGCGCGCCGCCACCAGATCGCGCATCGCGCTTTCGCCAACGCGCTTCACGGCGGCAAGGGCGAAGCGAATGGCCTGCTTGCCATCATCCCGCGCTTCGACGCGGAAATCAGCGCCGCTGCGGTTGATATTGGGCGGCAGCACGGAAATCCCCAAGCGCGCCGCTTCCTGCATATGGCCGGCAAGCTTATCCGTATTGGAAAGATCAAGCGTCATGGAAGCGGCCAGAAAGGCCACGGTGTGATTGGCCTTCAACCAGGCGGTTTGATAGCTGACCAGCGCATAAGCCGCCGCGTGGGATTTGTTGAAGCCGTAATCGGCGAAGCGTTCCATGAGATCGAAAATCTCGGCGGCTTTCGCGGCTTCAATGCCGCGCGCTTCGGCGCCGTCACAGAAAATCTTGCGCTGCGCTTCCATTTCGCTGCGGATTTTCTTGCCCATGGCACGGCGCAACAAATCCGCAGCACCCAGCGAATAGCCGGCCAGATCCTGCGCAATCTGCATGACCTGTTCCTGATAGACCATGATGCCATAGGTTTCGGACAGGATATGCCTTATCGCCTCATGCGGCGGTTCCCAGGCCTCGCCATGTTTGCGCGTGCAATAGGCCGGGATATTCGCCATGGGGCCGGGGCGATACAGCGCCACAGCAGCCACCAAATCCTCAAAGCGGTTGGCGCGCATCTGCCGCAAGCAATCGCGCATCCCCTGCCCTTCAAACTGGAACACGCCAGCAGCATCGCCGCGCCCGAGCATGTCATAGGTTTTCGCGTCATCCAGCGGGATGGCGGCGATATCTATGGTGACCCCCTGCCCTTTCAGAATGTCCAAAGCGCGTTCAATGACGGTGAGTGTCTTGAGGCCCAGGAAGTCGAACTTCACCAGGCTCGCCATCTCAGCGTATTTCATCGAATATTGCGTGACGAGCATTTCCGAACGCGGGTCGCGATAGAGCGGCACGGTTTCAATCAAGGGCTTGCGCCCAATCACCAGGCCGGCGGCGTGGGTGGAGGCATTGCGATAAAGCCCTTCCACCTGCAGCGCGATAACCAATAGCCGCGCGACCTGTTCATCACTGTCGCGCATTTCCTGCAAACGTGCTTCGCCTTCAATCGCCTGGGAAAGCGTGACAGGCTTCGCCGGGTTATTCGGGATCAGTGAGGCGATCTTATCCACCTGCCCATAAGGCATGCCAAGCACGCGGCCCACATCGCGCACCGCGGCTTTCGCTTGCAGCTTGCCGAAGGTGATGATTTGCGCAACGCGATCTTCGCCATATTCGCGCCGGACATAGGCAATCACCTCGTCGCGGCGGTCCTGGCAGAAATCAATGTCGAAATCCGGCATGGAAACGCGTTCTGGGTTCAAGAATCGTTCAAACAGCAGGCCGAAACGGATGGGATCGAGGTCCGTGATCAGCAACGCCCAGGCGGCAACAGAACCAGCACCCGAACCGCGCCCGGGGCCCACCGGAATGGGCGGGTTCTGTGCCTTGGCCCATTGGATGAAATCCGCAACAATCAAGAAATAGCCTGGGAAACCCATCTTCTCGATGACGCCGATTTCATAGGCCAGGCGTTCGCGATATTGCGTGCGCGTTGCTTCATCCGGCGCAGGGCGCATGGCGTCCAGGCGTTGTTCCAGCCCGGCCTCGGCCATGGCGCGGAGTGTCTCCGCTTCCGTCTTGCCTTCCTGTACCTTGGGGCAGATCGGCAATTCGGGCTTCCGCGCTTCGGTCATCACCGCGCTCATGCGCGCAATGGCGAGCGTATTGTCGCAGGCATCGGGCAAATCCGCGAACAACTCACGCATTGCCTGAGCAGGCTTGCACCAATGCTCCGGTGTCACGCGCCGGCGGTCGCGTTCCGCCATGGTGCGGCCTTCAGCGATGCACAGCAGCGCATCATGCGCTTCATACATGGCGGGCGCAGCGAAATAGACATCATTGGCGGCGATGATCGGCAGCCGTGCGGCATGGGCAAGTGCGAGCAAGGCAGGTTCCAGCCGGGCTTCCTCATCCCGCCCATGGCGGTTGAGCTCCACCGCCAAGCGATCCGGAAAGGCTTCCTTGAGCCGCGCGAGCAGCTTTTCGGCAGCAGGCTTTTGCCCTTCCAACAATAGCCGTGAAATCGGGCCGAGCGTGCCGCCCGTCAGCAGGAAAAGCCCTTCGGCATGTTCCGCGAGTTGGTCCAGCAGCACGGCTGGCTTGCCGGAGGCATCGTCCCGCAAAAAGCCAAGCGATGACAGGCGTTGCAGATTATCGAGCCCCTTGGGCGTGAGCGCGAGCGCCACCAGTGGGTCAGGCGGCAGGCGAAGCGCATCTGGCCGATCAGCATCCGTGCTGGCGCGGGAAAGCCCCAATTGGCAGCCCATGATGGGTTGCACGCCCTTCTTCGCGCAGGCTTCGGCAAATTCCAAAGCACCAAACAGGTTTCCGGTATCCGTCAGCGCCAGCGCCGGCATGCCATCCGCGGCGGCAAGCGCGGCAAGCTTTTCCACCTTGATCGCGCCTTCCGAGAGCGAATAGGCCGAATGCGTGTGCAGATGAATAAAGGGCATGCAGTTTGCGTTCCGGAATCGCGTGCGGAGCAAGGTTAGCACAGCCAAAAGCCCTTGCCTGCCGTCCCGTGCGCGCTCAGGATGGAATTCGGAGTTTTACAGGAGCCCACCATGTCCCTGCCCCGCCTTGCCCTGACCGCCCTACCCTTCCTGGCTCTTGCCTTTGGTGCGAACCCCGCGCTGGCCCATGCCGGGCATGAGCATGGCTTTGTGGCGGGCTTCCTGCACCCGCTGATGGGTGCGGATCATGTGGCGGCGATGGTGGCGATTGGGCTTTGGGCGGCGTCCCTTGGCTGGCGCCGCGGCTGGCTGCCGCCGCTGGGCTTCCTTGCTGGCATGGCGGGCGGCATTGCGCTTGGCCTAGCTGGCGGGATCGGGCTTGGCTTTGGTGTGGTTGAAACGGCGGTGGCGGGCAGCTTGATTGTGCTGGGCGCGATGCTTGCGATGGCGCAGCCCTTCCGCCCCGCCCTTGCGCTGCCTTTGGTGCTGGTGGCCGGCCTGGTGCATGGCTTGGCGCATGGTGGTGAGATTGGCGGCGCCGCTGCTGCAACCGCCTTCGGCATGCTGGCGGGCTCTGCGCTGCTGCTTGGGCTTGGCGTGGCGCTTGGTGTGGCCAGCGCGCGTTATGCTGCCGCGCTGCGCTTTGGTGGTGCGGCCACGGCGGCTTTCGGCGTGGTGCTGTTCCTGGCCTAACCGCTGACGATCTTTCCATCCCGCAGCGTCACCACCCGGTCCATCCGCCGCGCCAGATCAGGGTTATGCGTCGCAATCAGCGCCGCCAGGCCCTGACCGCGCACCTGTTCCAGCAATTCGGCAAAGACACGATCGGATGTGGCGACATCCAGATTGCCGGTGGGTTCATCCGCCAATAGCAACCGCGGCTGATTGGCCAGCGCGCGCGCAATGGCCACACGCTGCTGTTCGCCGCCCGAAAGCTTGCCTGGGCGATGATCCAACCGCGCTTGCAAGCCGAAAATCCCGAGCAAATCCTTGGCACGCTCCGTTGCCGCCGCGCGGCTTTTCCCGGCGGCGAGTTGCGGCAGGATGATGTTCTCGGCGGCGGTGAATTCCGGCAGCAGATGATGGAATTGATAGACAAAGCCGATGGTGGTGCGGCGGATGGTGGTGCGCGCCTCATCCGAAAGCGAACCAGCGGGCTTGCCTTGAATGAAAACCTCGCCCGCATCAGGCTTCTCGAGCAAGCCTGCCAGATGCAGCAGCGTAGATTTGCCGGTGCCGGAAGGCGCGACCAAGGCCACGATCTCGCCCGCCTCAATCGTCAGGTCAGCACCAAGCAAAACAGGCAATTCGCCCGCTTCGGTGCGGTAGCGGCGTTCAACAGCGGCGAGGCGGAGCGGCGCTTCATTCATTGCGCAGCATCTCCACCGGGTCCGTGCGCGCAGCGCGCCAGGAAGGGTAAAGCGTCGCCAGCAAAGAAAGGCCAAGCCCCATCGCCACCACCTGCGCTACCTCATTGTAATCCAGGATCGCGGGCAGGCGCGTCAGGAAATAGACCTCCGCGCTGAATAATTCTGTGCCGGACAGGGATTGCAGGAACTGCCTGATGCTTTCGATATTCAGGCAAAACACCAAGCCCAGCACAAAGCCGATCATGGTGCCGAGCACACCAATGGAAGCACCACACAGCAGGAAAATTCGCATCACCGCGCCCTTGGTGGCGCCCATGGTGCGCAGCACGGCGATATCGCGCCCCTTATCCTTCACCAACATGATCAGGCTTGAGACGATATTGAAGGCAGCGACAATGATGATCAGCGTCAGGATCAGGAACATCACATTGCGTTCCACCTGCACCGCATTGAAGAAGCTTGAATTGGCATCCTGCCAGGAATGCACGATTACGCGACTGCCGGCAGCTTCCTGGATTTGCCGCATGATGCCGCGCAGCCTGGTCGGGTCCTGCACGAAAACTTCGATCTGTGTCGCAGCATCGCGTTGCTGGAAAAAAAGCTGCGCGGCTTCCAGCGGCAGAAAGACGAAGCTGCTGTCATATTCATTCATGCCGACATCAAACAAAGCCACCACGCGATAGGCGCGCACGCGCGGCACTGTGCCGAAAACCGTTGTGCGCCCTTGGGGCGAAACCAAGCTGACATTATCGCCAACTGAAACACGCAAGCGGGAGGCCAAGCGCCGGCCAATGATAATGGCATCCTCGCCTTCGAACGCATCAAGGTTGCCAAGCCTTATGCCATCAGCAATCAAGGACCGCGCGCGCAAATCCTCGGGCCTGATGCCGCGCGCAAGCCCGCCTGTGGCACCGCCTGAATCAGAAGTGATCAGCACCTGGCCTTCCACAATCGGTGTCGCGGAAACCACGCCCGGCACGGCGCGAATACGCGCCGCCACATCATCAAAATCGGTGAAGGATGAGCCCACGGCATAAATACCAAGATGCCCATTCAGCCCAAGAATGCGCCCAAGCAATTCATGGCGGAAGCCATTCATCACGCTCATGACAATGATCAGCGTGGCAACGCCAAGCGCGATGCCAACCAGCGAGAAAATCGCAATCACCGAGACAAAGCGTTCCCCCTTCCGCGCGCGCAAATAGCGGAAGGCGACCATACGCTCAAAGGCGTTGAACATGCTGGCTCAGCCGCCCTTGATGCGGGTGATGGCGTCTTCGAGCGAGACTTCCTGACGCTCACCAGTCATGCGGCGTTTCAGTTCCACGCGACCGGCAGCGGCACCGCGCGGGCCGATAATGGCCTGCCAGGGAAAGCCCATCAGATCGGCATCGGCAAATTTCTCACCAGCGCGCGCTGGGCGATCATCATAAACCGCGTGCTCCGCACCCAGCCGCGCGTAAAGTGTTTCACACATCGTATCGGTTGCGCCATCACCGGGGCGCAGATTCAGGATAGCCGCCGACCAGGGTGCGACCGCATCCGGCCATTTGATGCCAGCTTCATCATGATTGGCTTCGATCAGAGCACCCACCAGGCGCGACACACCAATGCCATAGCTTCCCATTTCCGGGATAACGGCATTGCCATCCGGCCCGGTCACGGCCATGCCCATAGCCGCGCTATATTTGGTGCCGAAATAAAAGATATGACCCACTTCAATGCCGCGGGCGGAAACGCGCTTGTCTTCTGAAAGCGCGGCCCAGGCGGCTTCGTCGTGCATTTCTTCAGTGGCGGCGTAATGGCTGGTCCAGAAATCCACCTGCGCGGTCAAATCGCTATCGTAATCCGGCGCTTCGGCCAGCACATCGCGTTCCAGCAGATCGCGGCTCACGAAAACCTGGCTTTCGCCGGTCTCAGCCAGGATGATGAATTCATGCGACAGATTGCCGCCAATCGGCCCCGTATCTGCGCGCATCGGAATGGCCTTCAGGCCCATGCGCGCAAAGGTGCGCAGATAGGCCAGGAACATCTGCCGATAGGAATGCTGCGCACCTTCCTTGGTGAGATCAAAGGAATAGGCATCCTTCATCAGGAATTCACGCCCACGCATCACGCCAAAACGCGGGCGCACTTCATCGCGAAACTTCCACTGAATGTGATACAGGTTGCGCGGCAAATCGCGATAGGATTTGGCGAATTGCTTGAAGATATCGGTGACCATTTCCTCATTGGTCGGGCCGAAGAGCATTTCGCGTTCATGCCTGTCGCGAATGCGGAGCATTTCCTTGCCGTAATCATCATAGCGCCCGCTTTCGCGCCACAGCTCAGCCGGCTGGATGGTCGGCATCAGGATTTCATGCGCCCCGGCGCGGTCCTGTTCTTCGCGCACAATCTGTTCAACGCGGCGCAGCACGCGCAAGCCCGCCGGCAGCCACGCATAAATCCCCGCCGAGGTCTGGCGGATCAGCCCCGCACGCAGCATGAGGCGGTGAGAGGCGATTTGCGCCTCGGCCGGGGTTTCCTTAAGGGTCGGCAGAAAGGCGCGAGTAAGGCGCAAGGTTCTCATCCTTCAATGTCTAGCGACGGGGAGCGCACCCTAGTCCAGAAGTGTTTCCGGGGGAATCACCTGCCCCACCGCGCAATAAAAGATCAGGAATTTATTGTGCGACGCAGCAATTCGTCATTTGGGGCGCGTTTGTGGCATTTTCATGCTTGCCAGCGGGCAGGACAAACATTTAAAAAAGAGAAGGCCGCTACCATCAGGCAGCGGCCCAAGTTTAGGGAGGAAACGCCAGTCACACGGTAGAGGAAGGAACCAACCCTCCTCTCGAGTGTTAGGATGGCGGACCAGCTTCAAAGGCTCAATCAAAAAGAGTCATGAGCAAGGTCAAAAAAGCGGCTACCAGACTGACATTGCCCGAACATAAGGCAAAACCGACCCCAGGGTCGGTTTTTCGCTTAATTGGTGGGCATTGCGAGGATGCCGGTCCGGAAAGAAAGCCATTCGCTTTCAATCAGCCACCAAACCGCCCCCCAAATCACCCCCGCCAGCGCGGTGGTGCCAAGCAGCTTCCAGCCCATCAGATGCTTTTGCGGCGCGCCGCGCCAGCCGCCTTCTTCCATCTTGCCTTGGGATTGTGGGCGAGTGCCGATCGGGAGCACGCAGAACAGCGCGAGCCACCAGATCAGCAGATAGATAATGACGCCGGTGAAGACCGACATGGCTTAAACCCTGATCACGTGGATTTCGACATTGGGTCGCTTCTTGAAGCGCCGCCCCAGCGCCTTGCGCAAGGCGGCACGTAGCGATTCGCGCAGCGTTTCATCATCATCGCGCAAGCCAGCCGGCAGATCGGCAATGCTGCGGCGAAGCTCGGCGGCAACCAGCCCAGGTTCGGGGTCCTGCTCGGCGAAAAGGCCAGGGGCGGTGATCACGGGATCGCTAAGCACCTTGCCCTGCCGGTCCAGTGCGACGGAAGCCAGCACCACACCATTGAACATCATGCGTCGGCGCGCGGCGATCACATCGCCATCCAGTGGCAAAAGCCTATCGCCATCCACGGCAAGGCGGCCAGTGGGGACAGCTTCAATCACCTCAGCCCGATTGCCGGAAAGGCGCAGCACATCGCCATCATTCAGCAGCACAGGCTTGGCGCCGGCGATGCGCGCCAGATCCGCATGTTCCTGCATATGCCGCCATTCGCCATGCACCGGCACCGCAATGCGCGGTTTTACCAGCGCGTAAAGGCGGCGCAGTTCTTCGCGCGCCGGGTGGCCGGACACATGCACCATAGCCTGTTCATCGGTAATCAGGCGGCAACCACGGCGCACCAGCCCATCCTGCACGCGCTGAATGGCGACCTCATTCCCCGGTATCTGGCGAGAGGAGAAGATCACCGTATCGCCTTCACCGAGCGCAATGGCCGGGTGCTTGTCTTCCGCGATCTTCGCCATGGCGGAACGCGGTTCCCCTTGGCTGCCAGTGCAGATCAGCAGAATCTCATCATCAGGCAAAAAGCCCGCTTCCGCTTCATCCAAAAAGGGCGGCAGGGATTTCAGATAGCCGCATTCCCGCGCCGAGGCTTCCATATTGCGCAAAGACCGCCCCAGCAACGCCACTTGCCGCCCCGCCGCGCGTCCGGCGACCGCAATGCTTTCAAGCCGCGCAACATTCGAAGCGAAGCAGGTAACCGCCACGCGCCCCTTCAGCCCCTTGATCAATTCAGTGAGGGAGGAACGCACTTCTGCCTCACTGCCCGAATGGCCTTCAACTATGGCATTGGTCGAATCGCACACCATGGCGAGCACGCCTTCTTCGCCAAGCCTGGCGAAGGCGCCTTCATCCGTGGGCGGGCCGATCAGCGGTTGGGGGTCAAGCTTCCAATCGCCCGTATGAAGCACCAAGCCGTAGGGCGTGCGCAGCACCAGCGCCTGGGCTTCCGGGATGGAATGCGTCACGGGGATGAAACTGCAATCAAACGGGCCAAGCTTCACGCGCCCACCGGGCGGCAATTCCAGCAAGCGCACTTCATGGATCATGCCGGCTTCACCAAGCTTGCGGCGCAGCACGGAAAGCACGAAGGCAGTGCCATAGATGGGGCAGCGCAATTGCCGCCACAAATGCACCACCGCCCCGATATGGTCTTCATGCGCATGGGTGATGATCAGGCCAAGCAAAGCGCTGCGGTTTTCGGCAAGCCAGGCCGCGTCCGGCACCATGATATCGGCTTCTGGCTGATCCGGCCCGGCAAAGCCGAGCCCGCAATCCACTGCCAGCAAGGCGCCATCACAGCGATAGACATTAAGGTTCATTCCGATCTCACCCGTCCCGCCCAGCGGGATAAAGGCAAGATCGCCAGTCATGACATTCATGGTGCTAATCAGAATCCGATCTGAGGGGATCGCGGAGCGCGCTCTGGTGGAAGACAGAAGAAGGATTGCGCTCGGCCAGCAGGCGCAACCCTTCCAGGGTTATGTCGGGATCGGTTCTTTCAATGACAAGGGTGCCTTCGGCGAATAGCGGGGCAAGGCCGCCCGTGCCGATGACCTTCATGGGGCCGCCATATTCCGCCTTGATGCGCGATACTATGCCCTCCACCAGGCCGACATAGCCCCAGTAGATGCCGGATTGCATGGCGGGCACGGTGGCGCGCCCAATGACGGATTGCGGGCGACCAATGCCAATGCGCGGCAGCCGGGCTGCCGCCTTGTGCAGCGCTTCGATGGAAAGATTGATGCCGGGCGAAATCGCGCCGCCCAGATAGGATCCATCGCTGTGCACCACATCGAAAGTGGTGGCAGTGCCGAAATCAATCACGATTAGCGGACCACCATAGCGCGTATGGGCGGCAAGCGCATTCAGCAGGCGGTCGGCGCCCACTTCTTCCGGCCGGTCGACGCGAATATCAAACCCCCAATCGAGCGGCGCGCGCGCGATCAGCGGTTCGCAATCCATCCATTCGCGGCAAAGCCGGCGCAGATTGTAAAGCGCGGCAGGCACTACCGTGCCGATGACACAGCGCAGGATATCATTGGGCTTCAGGCCGGCATGCTGAAAAAGGGCGAGCAGCCAAACCGCATATTCATCCGATGTGCGGTCCGCACGTGTGGCAATGCGCCAGCGCCCGCGCCATTCCGTGCCGTCATGGACCGCGAAGACAACATTCGTATTGCCGGCATCAATCGCAAGCAGCATGGGTCACATGATCTCCCCGGCCAGAATAAGCTGAACTTGGTTGTCTTTGGCAAGCAGTAGTCCGCCTTCGGGCGACAGCCCGGCAAAGGCGCCTTCCAATAGCCCGCCATCGCGTTTGAGTGAAATTGCGGCGCCCATGGCGGGCGCGTGAAGCAGCCAGGCTTCACGGATGGGCGCGAAGCCCTGTTGCAGCATGATGCCATGCCAATGCGCCAGACTTTCCAGCAGGCTTTGCGTCAAGGCTTCCGGCGCTGGCGGGGCGGCCAGGTATTCCGCAAGACAGGCGGTGTGCCGATCCGGGAGGCTGGGTTTGCTCATGATATTCACGCCAATGCCGACGCAGATCCAATCCAGCGCATGGCTTGGCGCGATACCCGTTTCCACCAAAATGCCCGCAGCCTTGGCGCCTTGCAGCAGCAGATCATTCGGCCATTTCAGTTTGGGCGTCGCTGCTTCCGGCAAAAACGCGTTGAGCGTTTCCGCGAGCGCCACCGCCGCCACAAAGGACCATTGCGGTGCATCCCTGAGCGGCACCTCAGGCCGCAACAACACAGAAAGGTACAGATTGCCCGCCGGGCTGTCCCATCCCCTGCCCTGCCTTCCCCTGCCCGCGCTTTGGCGCAGAGCTTGGATGGCAAGCCCCTCAGCCTCTCCGGCTTCGGCGCGTTGCTTGACCAGGGAGGAGGTGCTTTCCAGCACCTTATGACATTCAAGGCGAAACTTCACGCGCGCTTACCCCCGCGCGCCCGGCATTAGCCGAGCAGCGCGGAAACCGCTTCTTGCGCCGCGCGCACCAAAGGCGCCGGCATGATGAAGAACAGCGTGGTGAAAATGCCGGAAATGCCCATCACCATCGTCAGCGTCTGCGGGCGCGCATCGAGCGGCGCTTGCACGTCATCAAAATACATCACCTTGACGACGCGTAGATAATAAAAGGCCGAAATCACCGAGGTCAGCACGCCAACAACCGCAAGCGTCCAAAACCCGCCCTGCACCGCGGCAAGAAAGACATAAAGCTTACCGAAGAACCCCGCGAGTGGCGGGATGCCAGCCATGGAGAACATGAAGACCGTCATCCACATCGCCATGGCAGGATCGGTCTTGCCAAGCCCGGCCAGATCTTCAATGCGCGACACGGCCTTGCCTTGACGGCGCATGGCGATCAGCACCGCAAAGGCGCCTAGATTCATGGCAAGGTAGATCGCCATATAAACGATGAGGCCATGGAGGCCTTCGTCACTCGCCACCGCAAGGCCCATCAGCGCATAGCCAATATGGCCGATGGAGGAATAGGCCATCAGCCGCTTGATATCGCGCTGCCCAACGGCGGCGAGCGCGCCAAGCACCATGGAAGCGAGTGACATCAAAACGATCACCTGCTGCCATTGCGCGGCGAGTTCCGCGAAAGGCCCGGCCAGGACGCGGGTGAGCAAGGCAATCGCCGCCACTTTCGGGGCTGCCGCGAAGAACGCCGTCACGGGTGTGGGTGCGCCTTCATAGACATCGGGCGTCCACATATGAAACGGCACGGCGGAAACCTTGAAGGCAAGGCCAGCCAGGATGAAGATGAGCCCAACCGTCAGCCCCTGGCTGCGGCCGGCGGGGTCGAGCAATGCCTGCGCGATGCGTTCAAAACTGGTGGTGCCGGCAAAGCCATAAACCAGCGACGCACCATAAAGGAACAGGCCCGAAGCCAGGGCACCCAGCACGAAGTATTTTAAGCCGGCTTCAGCGGATTGCTCATTATCCCGATGAAAGGCCGCGACTACGTAAAGGCTGAGCGAAAGCAACTCCAACCCGATATAGACAGTCATAAAATCATTCGCACTCAGCATGATCAACATGCCGAGTGTCGCGAATAACAGCAGTACCGGATATTCGAAACGATCCAGCCCTTCGCGCGTATTGAAGTCCAGCGCCATCAGCATGCCGATGGCCGCACCCAGAAGCACCAACAGCTTCATGAAACGCGCGAAGCCATCGGAAATCACCTGGCCGGAAAAGCCAGTGCCATCCGGCACGGTCAGCACCAAAGCCGCAGTCACCACCAATGCACCGATGGAGGCCATGGTACAGCCGAAGAACATATTCTGCCGCGGCAGCACACCAATCATCAGAATGGCTAGGCCAGCGCAGGCCAGCACCATCTCAGGCAGGGCGAGCATCCAGTTCATGATCTTACAACCCCGCGAGCCGTGCCGCGCCGAGCGCGGCGTGATGCCGTTCCACCAGGGCCGCGACGGAGGCTTCAAAGAAGGAAAGGAAGCTTTGCGGATAAATGCCCATCCAGATCGTGAGCACGATCAGCGGCGCGAATACCGCATATTCGCGCGGCGAGAGATCCAGCAGGCCACGCAAATCATCCCGCGTAATACGCCCGAAAACAACGCGGCGGTAGAGGTAAAGCATATAGGCAGCACCCAGGATCATGCCGAGCGCTGCGCCAAAGGCGACCCAAGGGTTCACCTTCCAGGCGCCCAGGATCACGAGCAATTCACCCGGGAAGCCAGCCAACCCAGGCAGCGCGACAGAGGCCATGGTGAACAGCATAAACACAAGTGCATAGGCTGGCATGATCTTCGCCACCCCGCCGTAACGCATAATCTCGCGCGAATGCACCCGGTCATACAAAACGCCCACACAAAGGAACAGCGCGCTTGAAACCACACCATGCGACAGCATGGTGAACAGCGCGCCCGATAGCCCCTGCTGCGTGAAGGTGAAGATGCCAAGCGTGACGATGCCCATATGCGCAACTGATGAATAAGCGATCAGCTTCTTCATATCCTCCTGCGCCAAAGCCACCAGCGAGGTATAGACAATGGCGACGATGGAAAGCGCGAAGATCCAGGGCGCGAATTCCGCACTGGCCACCGGCAGCAAGGGCAGGCTGAAGCGCAGAAAGCCGTAGGCGCCCATCTTCAACAGCACACCCGCCAGAATGACGGAGCCCGCCGTTGGTGCTTCCACATGCGCATCCGGCAGCCAGGTATGCACCGGCCACATAGGCACCTTGACGGCGAAGGACGCGAAGAAAGCCAGGAAAATCCAGGTTTGCAGCGATGGCGGAATGGTGAGGGTGAATAGTTCCACAATATCCGTGGTGCCGGCCTTGTACCAAAGCAGCAGAATAGCCAGCAGCATCAGCACTGAGCCAAGCAGCGTATAAAGGAACAGCTTGAAGGCCGCATAAACGCGCCGCTGCCCGCCCCATACGCCGATGATCAGGAACATCGGGATCAGCACGCCTTCGAAGAAGATGTAGAATACCACGAAGTCCAGCGCGCAGAACATGCCGACCATCATGGTCTCAAGGATCAGGAATGCGATCATGTATTCGCGCACCCGGTTCTGCACCGCTTCCCAGGAAGATAGGATGCAGATGGGCGTCAACAGCGTGGCCAGCAGGACGAACAGCACGGAGATGCCGTCCACGCCCATGTGATAGGTCACGCCAAAATCCGAGAGCCAATCAAGCCTTTCGACGAACTGGAAATCAGCTTCATTCTTGTCGAAGCGGAACCACAGAACCAGGGACAGCATGAAGGTGATCAGGCTGGTCCAAAGGGCAGTCCAGCGCGCGTTACTTGCGACTGTTTGTTCATCACCCCGAATTGCAAGGATAATCGCCACCCCCGCCAAGGGGAGGAAGGTGAGCAAGCTGAGCAAGGGGAAACCGACGCTATTCATCTTCAGCCCCCGAACAGCAGCAGAGAAACAAGCACAACAAGTCCGACAATCATGGTGAAGGCGTAGCTGGCAACCCGCCCAGTTTGCAGTGAAACAGCTTGGCGTGCCGCGCCGGCGACTGATGCAGCGAGGCCATTCGGCACGCCATCAATGATGCGCACATCGCCAATCTTCCAAAAGCCGCGCGCCAAAGCCTGCGCGGGGCGAACAAAGATCGCGTCATAAAGCTCATCAAAATACCATTTGTTGAGCAGGAACCGATGCACCCCAGGAAACGCACGGGCCAGCGCACCTGGCAGGCTTGGTGCGAACATATACATCACATAAGCCAGCGCGATGCCGCCGAGGCCAACAATGGTTGGCGCCAGCGGCACCCAGCCCGGCACTTCATGCACGTGATGCATGATTTCATTACCGGGCGCATTAACTATGGCGCCGTTCCAGAATTCTTCCCAATGGTGGCCGATGAAGGAAGGTGCAAATACCGCACCGGCAAACATCGCGCCCACCGCCAGCAGCAGCAGCGGCACCAGCATCACCAGCGGGCTTTCATGCACATGTTCCATGGTGTGATGATCCGCCCGTGGGGCGCCATGGAAGGTCAGGATGAGCAATCGCCAAGAATAGAAAGCGGTCAGGAAGGCCGCGAGTAACCCGCAGATGAAGGCATACATCCCAACCCCGGAATGCGCCGCATAAGCCGCTTCCAGCACGAAATCCTTGGAATAATACCCGGCGAAATAAGGCACGCCCGCCAGCGCCAAAGAACCAATCCACATCACCGCATAGGTCACTGGAATCTTCTTCCAGATGCCGCCCATCTTACGGATATCCTGTTCGTCCGACATGGCATGAATGACCGCACCGGCGGAAAGGAACAGCAGCGCCTTGAAGAAGGCATGGGTGAAAAGATGGAAAATCGCACCCTGATAGGCGCCAACCCCAGCCGCGAAGAACATATAGCCAAGCTGCGAACAGGTGGAATAGGCGATGATGCGCTTGATATCGTTCTGCACGCAGCCAATGGTCGCGGCAAATAGCGCGGTTGAAGCGCCTACCACGGTTACGATGGCCAAGGCTGTCGGCGCATATTCAAACACCGGCGACATGCGCGCCACCAGAAACACGCCCGCCGTCACCATTGTAGCGGCATGGATCAGCGCGGAAACCGGCGTAGGCCCTTCCATCGCATCCGGCAGCCAGGTGTGCAGGCCAAGCTGCGCCGATTTGCCGCAAGCGCCGAGGAACAGCAGAATGCAAATCACCTCATAAGCCGGCAGGCCGGCAAAGCGTGCATCCTTGTGCTGATCAATGGCGCCAAAAATCTCGCTGAATTCGATGGATCCAAAGACCCAGAAAGTCAGGCAAAGCCCCAGCATGAAGAACAAATCACCCACGCGATTGACGATGAAGGCCTTCATCGCCGCCGCGCAGGCGCTTTCTTTTTCATACCAATAACCAATCAGCAAATAGGAAGCGAGGCCAACCCCTTCCCAGCCAAAGAACAACTGCACCAGATTATCCGCTGTCACCAGCATCAACATCATGAAGGTGAACAACGACAGATAGGCAAAGAAGCGCGGCGTTGTCGGGTCATGCGACATATAGCCCACGCTATAAAGATGGATCAGCGTGGAAATGCAGGTGACCATCGCCACCATGACAACACTCAGCGTGTCATACCGCAGCGCCCAATCAAGGCCGAAGGACCCCACATCCAGAAAGCGCAGCAGCACCAGGGTTTGCGGCGCATGGCCCAAGGCTACCTCAACAAAGGCCGCCACGCCGCAAATGGCGGCCAACGCCATGCAGAGAACCGTCACCCATTGCGATGCCTTGTCGCCAATCCAGCGACCAAAGAAGCCCGCAATGGTCGCACCCAGAAGCGGGAAGAAAACGGCGCCGACAAACATCGCGCTAACCCTTCAGGGTCGAGATATCCTCGACCTCGATCGAACCGCGGTTGCGGAAGTAAACGACAAGAATTGCAAGGCCAATCGCGGCCTCAGCCGCCGCGACAGTCAGGATGAACATGGCAAAGACCTGCCCCGCGAGGTCATTCAGATGCGCGGAAAAGGCCACAAGGTTCACATTGACCGACAGCAGGATCAATTCCACCGACATCAGAATGACAATGACATTCTTGCGGTTCAGAAAGATCCCGAAAATACCGAGGACAAAAAGGATCGCCGCCACGGTCAGAAAATGGGAAAGGCCAATGGTCATATCAGTGATGCCCCCCATGGCCATGGTGATGCTCAATGGGCTTGGGCGCGGCTTCCTCAGGCAAGGGTGGGCGGCGGATGCCAAGCTGCTTCAAGCCGGCGCCGGTCGGCACTGCGACATTGCTCACTGACCCAGCACGCGCGATTTGTTCGGCGATATTCTGCCGCTTGGAATTAGGCTTGTCGCGCAAGGTCAGCACAATGGCACCGATCATGGCGACCAGCAAGATCAGGCCGCAGCCCTGAAACAGATAGATGTAATCGGTGTAGAGAATACGCCCGAGCGCCTCAGCATTGGGAATATCAGATGGCGTTTCATTCAACCTGAGCGCCATCGCCCCCGGCGCCATGCGCCAGCTGATCATGACCATCACCAATTGCACCAGCAGCACCAGGCCAATCAGCGCGCCAACGGGCGCATAGCGCTGGAAACCTTCCCGTAGCCGCGAGAAATCAATATCCAGCATCATGACGACGAACAGGAACAGCACCGCAACCGCGCCGACATAGACGATCACCAAAATCATGGCGAGGAATTCGGCACCCGCGATCAGAAACAGGCCGGCCGCATTGAAGAAGGCCAGGATCAGGAACAGCACACTATGCACTGGGTTCCGGCTGGTCACCACCATCACAGCAGAACCAATCAACACCGCAGCAAAAGCGTAGAAGGCAAGAGCGGCAATCATCAAACGCCCCTTCCCTTACCGATATGGCGCATCGAGGCGTAGCCTCTCGGCCAGCATGGGTTCCCAACGATCGCCATTATCAAGCAGTTTTTCCTTGGTGTAGATCAGTTCTTCCCGCCGCTCGACCGCGAATTCCATATTCGGGCCTTCGACAATGGCATCCACTGGGCAGGCTTCTTCGCACAAGCCGCAATAGATGCATTTCGTCATGTCAATGTCATAGCGCGTGGTGCGGCGGCTGCCATCTTCGCGCGGTTCGGCTTCAATGGTGATGGCCTGGGCGGGGCAGACAGCCTCACACAGCTTGCACGCAATGCAGCGTTCTTCGCCATTCGGGTAGCGGCGCAGCGCATGTTCGCCCTTGAAGCGCGGCCCAAGCGGCCCGCGTTCATAGGGGTAGTTCAGCGTCACCTTCTTCTTGAAGAAGTATTTCAGCGTCAGCGCCATGCCAGAGACGATTTCCGTAAGCAGCAGGCTACGGGCGACGCGATCGAGAGAAGCCATGTTCAGCGCCCCATCAAGCCGGCAGCCAGCCGGTAAGTTTCAAAACCGCCGCGGTAATCACCAGCCAGATAAGGCTGAAGGGCAGAAACACCTTCCAGCCCAGCCGCATCAACTGGTCATAGCGGTAGCGCGGGAAGGTCGCGCGGACCCAAATGAAAACGAACAGCAAAAAGCAGACCTTTAGCACGAACCAAATGGGGCCCGGGATCCAGGTGAAGGGCTCAATGGCCAGCGGCGGATACCATCCCCCCAGGAACAGGATGGTCGTCAGCGACGCCATCAAGATCATATTCGCGTATTCACCAAGAAAGAATAGCGCGAAAGACATGCTGCTATATTCAACAAAGAAGCCCGCCACCAATTCGCTTTCGCCTTCCGGCAAATCGAAGGGCGCGCGATTGGTTTCCGCCAGCGTCGAGATAAAGAAAATCACAAACATCGGGAAAAGCGGAATGAAGAACCACAGATTCTCCTGCGCCTTCACAATGTCATTCAGATTGAGCGAACCCACGCAAAGCAGCACGGTCACAATCACGAAACCCATGCTGACTTCATAGGAAACCATCTGCGCGGCAGAGCGCAACGCGCCGAGGAAGGCATATTTCGAATTGGAAGCCCAGCCCGCGATGATGATGCCATAGACGCCAAGCGATGAAATGGCGAAAAGATAGAGGATGCCGACATTGATATCGGCAATCGCCCAGCCATCATTCACGGGGATCACCGCCCAGGCCAGCATGGCCAGCATGAAGGTCAGCATCGGCGCAAACAGGAACAGAAGCTTACTCGCCCCCGTCGGCACAATGGTTTCCTTGAGCAGCATCTTGATCGCATCGGCAAAGGGCTGCAGCAAGCCGAAAGGCCCGACCACATTGGGACCGCGACGCATTTGCATCGCCGCCAAAACCTTGCGTTCAGCAAGCGTCAGGAAGGCAACCATCACCAGCAAGGGCACAAGTAGTGCCAAAGCCTTGGCGACCGTCAGTGCCAAGACACCAATGGGGGAGGCTAGGAATTCACTCATCGCCCTACTCCGCCGCCAAAGCCTGTTGCGGCCCATAGACCGCTGCACATTCCGCCATCACATCCGAAGCGCGGCTGATCACATCGGCGCGGTGATAATCCGTGATGGGCAGGCGGAAGGGCGCTGCTTCCATCGCCATTGCCGTCTGAGGGCCGGCCATATCGGCGCAGCCGGAAGCCGCCACTTCGCCAATGCGCGCAAAGACAGAGCTGACACCGGCCATCCGCGCGCGCAGCGCATCCAGATCATCATAGGGCAAGTTCTTGCCGACACCTTCGCTGAAGGCGCGGATGATGCGCCAGTCCTCGCGTGCTTCGCCTGGCGGGTGAATAGCGCGATAGCCGCGTTGCGCGCGGCCTTCGGTATTCACCCAAGTCGCATCCTTTTCCGTATAAGCGGCACCCGGCAGCAGAACATCCGCGCGCGCAGCCATCGCATCACCATGATGTCCTTGATAGATCACGAAGCTGCTGGCCGGAATGCACGCGGGGTCAAACCCATCAGCATTAAGCAACCAAAGCGCATCCACGCCGCCCGAGAGCATCGCGCCAAGGTCCTTGCCGCCCTGCCCTGGCAGGAAGCCGAGTTCCAGCGCACCAACCTGACCACCAAATTGATGCAGCAGATTGAAGCCGTGCCAATCGGGCTTCAGCATGCCGGCCTCAGCCGCCAAGCGCCACGCGGCTGCGAGCACCGCCGCACCATCAGCCCGCGCAAGCGCGCCGCGCCCCAAGATCAGCATGGGCTTTTGCGCTGCCTTCAGCGTCGCAGCGAAAGCATGGCTGCCATCCAGCAGCGCGTTGATCGCCGCAGGCCCCTCACCCAGATGCGCCGCCTCATAAGTCAGATCCAGCCCCGCCGGCCCGATATACCCAACCGGCAAACCGCCCTGCGCCCAGCGCTTGCGGATACGCGCATTCAATACCGGCGCTTCCTTGCGCGGATCGGCACCGATGATGATCAGCGCATCGGCTTCGTCAATGCCGGCGATGCCCGTATTGAAGCGATAGAAATCAGGCCGCGCGCCAGCAATCGCCGCGCCATCATCGCGGCAATCGATGTTCGTGCTGCCATAAGCCGCCATCAAATCCTTAAGCGCCAAAACGCTTTCCGCATCGGCCAGTGCTCCCGCCACAGCGCCAATGCGTTCCGCCGACGTTGCGGCGAATTTCGCGGCGATGGCGCCGAAAGCCTCAGCCCAGCTTACCGCGACCATGCGGCCATCCTTGCGCAGCCAAGGCCGATCCAAACGGCGACGCTTCAGGCCATCAAAGGAAAAGCGGCCGCGATCAGCCATCCATTCCTCATTCACCGCCTCATTGATGCGCGGCAGAATACGCAGCACTTCCGGCCCGCGCGTATCAATGCGGATATTGGCGCCAACGGCATCCAGCACATCAATGCCATCCGTCTTGCGCAATTCCCAAGGCCGAGACACGAAAGCATAAGGCCGGCTGGTCAGCGCACCGACCGGGCAGATATCAATCAAATTGCCGGAAAGTTCAGATGTCAGCGCCTTTTCCACATAGGTGCCGATTTCCATATTCTCGCCGCGATTGGTGCCGCCCAATTCCGGCGTGCCGGCAACCTCGGCAGCAAAACGCACGCAGCGTGTGCATTGAATGCAGCGCGTCATCACGGTTTTGATGAGCGGGCCGATATTCTTGTCCTTCATCGCCCGCTTGGCTTCACCGTAACGCGACTTGTCATGGCCATAGGCATAGGCCTGATCCTGCAAGTCACACTCACCACCCTGGTCGCAGATCGGGCAATCCAGCGGGTGATTGATCAGCAAAAATTCCATCACGCCGCGCCGCGCATTGCGTACCACGGGTGTATCCGTGAATACCTTCATTCCATCCATGACCGGATAGGCGCAGGAAGCGACAGGCTTTGGCGCCTTTTCCACTTCCACCAGGCACATGCGGCAATTGCCGGCGACGCTCAGGCGTTCATGATAGCAAAAGCGCGGGATTTCCTTGCCCGCCGCTTCGCAGGCTTGCAGCACGGAAGACCCACTCGGAACTTCCACTTCAATGCCATCAACCGTGACCTTCGCCATGGCGCTTACTCCGCCGCCAGCGGCATGGAGTGCCGCTTTTTATAGTCACGAATGCGTTCTTCCATCAGTGGGCGGAAATGCCGGATCAACCCCTGCACCGGCCAAACGCCACCATCGGCCAGCGCGCAAATCGTGTGGCCTTCAATGCGACGTGTGACGTTTTCCAACACGTCAATTTCCTCAATCTCCGCATTGCCTTCCACCATGCGGTCCATCATGCGCTTCTGCCAGCCCATGCCTTCACGGCAGGGCGTGCATTGGCCGCAGCTTTCATGCTTGTAGAAGGCCGCGAGCCGCGCAATCGCCTTGATCACATCGGTGGATTTATCCATCACAATCACGCCCGCCGTACCAAGGCCGGAACGGTGTTCGCGCAGCGCATCAAAATCCATCAGCACATCGTCGCAAATATGCTTCGGCAGAAGCGGCGTGGAAGACCCACCCGGAATGACACACAGAAGATTATCCCAACCGCCGCGCACGCCGCCCGCGTAACGTTCAATCAATTCGCGCATCGGGATGCTCATTTCTGCTTCCACATTGCAGGGATTGTTCACATGGCCCTGGATGCAGAAAACCTTGGTGCCCGAATTCTTGGGCCGTCCGAAGGAAGCAAACCATTCCGGCCCGCGGCGCAAAATCTCCGGCACCACCGCGATGGTTTCAACATTGTTCACCGTGGTCGGGCAGCCATAAAGCCCAACGGCGGCCGGGAATGGCGGCTTCAGCCGCGGCATGCCCTTCTTGCCTTCCAGGCTTTCAATCAGCGCGGTTTCCTCGCCGCAAATATAGGCGCCCGCGCCGCGATGCACATACAAGTCGAAATCCCAACCCGATCCCGCCGCATTTCGCCCGAGCAAGCCGGCATCATAGGCTTCCTGAATGGCGGCTTCGAGGATAACGCTTTCGTTGTAATATTCGCCGCGAATATAGATGTAGCCCGCATGCGCGCCCATCGCGAAACCCGCGATCAGGCAGCCTTCAATCAGCGTATGCGGATCATGCCTGATGATGTCTCGATCCTTGCAGGTGCCGGGTTCGGATTCATCGGCATTCACCACCAGATAGGAAGGCCGGCCATCGGATTGCTTCGGCATGAAGGACCATTTCATGCCGGTCGGGAAGCCCGCGCCGCCACGACCACGCAGACCAGAATTTTTTACCTCGTCAATTACCGTATCGCGCCCGCGCGCGATGATGGCCGCCGTGCCATCCCAATTGCCGCGCATCCGTGCCGCAGCCAGATTCCAGGGCTGACGGCCATAGAGGTTCTGGAAAATCCGGTCCTTATCTGCAAGGGCCATCTCAGCCTTCTCCCCGCCCGGTCAATACGGTTTGCTCTCCGGCAGGCGCGCTTGCCTGCCGACCAATGGCGCTCCCAGGCTTTGGCCTTTCGCCGCGCTTGAAGGCTTCAAGCAGCTTCACCGCGCTCTCATAATCAAGGTCTTCGTAGTAATCATCGTCAATTTGCAGGATCGGCGCATTCACGCAAGCGCCCAGGCATTCCACCTCCGTCAGCGTGAACAACCCATCCGCGCTGGTATCGTCAACGCCCTTCAGGCCGCCCGCATCCTTGCAGGCGCGCAGCACATCATCCGAACCGCGCAGCATGCAGGGCGTGGTGCCGCAAAGCTGCAAATGATGCCGCCCAATCGGCTTCATGTTGAACATGAAATAGAAGGTCGCCACTTCGTAAACGCGGATCGGCGGCATGGAAAGCCGCGCCGCGATGACATCCATCGCCACACGCGGCACCCAGGCGCTTTGGGTCAAGCGCCCCATTTGGCGCTGCGCGACATAAAGCAGCGGGATCACCGCACTCGCCTGCTTGCCTTCCGGGTAGCGCTTCAAAATGGTCGCGATCTTCGCCTCGCTTTCGGCATCAAAAGCGAAGCTTTCAGGTTCCTTGTGGGCTGGCGCGCTCACCGGTCAATTTCCCCAAAGACGATATCAAGAGAACCAATGACGGAAACCGCATCCGCCAACATATGCCCTTTTGAGAGCACTTCCATCGCCTGCAAATGCGCGTAACCCGGCGCGCGGATTTTGCAGCGATAAGGCTTATTCGTGCCATCCGCGACCAGATAGACGCCGAACTCACCCTTCGGCGCTTCCACCACGGAATAGGTAGACCCCGCCGGCACGTGATAGCCTTCCGTGTACAGCTTGAAGTGATGGATCAGCGCTTCCATGGAACGCTTCATCTCCCCGCGTTGCGGCGGCGCGATCTTATTGTCCATCAACTTGATCGGGCCCGGCTTCATCTGCTTCAGGCATTGATCAATGATCTTGAGGCTTTCGCGCATTTCCAGCATGCGAACCAGATAACGATCATAGCAGTCGCCGCGCGTGCCGACCGGCACATCAAATTCCATCCGGTCATAAACATCGTAGGGCTGGCTTTTCCGTAGATCCCAGGCGCAGCCAGATGCACGCAGGCATGGCCCACTGAAACCCCAAGCCATGGCCTGCTCCGCGCTCATGATACCGATATCAACGGTTCGTTGCTTGAAGATGCGGTTTTCCGTGAGCAGCCCTTCCAGATCCTTGAGGAAATCCGGGAACTTCTTGGCCCAAGCAGCGATCTTGTCTTCAAGCCCCGCCGGCAAATCCTTCGCGACACCACCCGGGCGGAAGTAATTCGCGTGGTAGTGGCTGCCGGAGACCGCCTCATAAAACTCAAGCAAGGTCTCGCGCTGCTCAAACCCCCAAAGCGCGGGCGTAATGGCGCCGCAATCCAGCGCATAGGTGGTGATGTTCAGCAAATGGTTCAGCACGCGCGTCAATTCGCTGAACAGCACGCGGATATATTGCGCGCGTTCCGGCGCTTCGATCCCCAGAAGCCGCTCAGTACCGAGCGCAAATGCATGCTCCATGCACATGGGGCTGACGTAATCCAGCCGATCGAAATACGGCAGCGCCTGGATATAGGTTTTGTGTTCGATCAGCTTTTCGGTGCCGCGATGCAAAAGGCCGATATGCGGATCGGCACGTTCCACCAATTCACCCTTCATCTCCAAAATCAGGCGCAGCACACCATGCGCGGCGGGGTGCTGCGGGCCGAAATTGATGGTGTGGCTGTCGCCTTCAATCGTGTGGCGGACCGTCTCGGGCTCCGCGCCCGCAATGGCGATTGCCTGGCTCTGACTCATGCCGGCCCCTCCAGACGGTTCAGATGCACTTTTTCATCCCCGGGCAGCGTGGTCATGCCTTCCCAGGGGCTCAGGAAATCAAAGTTGCGGAAATCCTGTTGCAGCGTCACTGGCCCATAGACCACGCGCTGCTGTTCGGAATCATAGCGCACTTCAACATGCCCGGTGAGCGGGAAATCCTTACGCAGCGGATGCCCTTCAAAGCCGTAATCCGTGAGCAGCCGGCGCAAATCTGGCTGACCGGCGAAGACCACGCCATACATGTCCCAGGTTTCACGCTCATACCAAGTCGCACTCGGCCAAATATCAGCAACGGAAGGCACGGGCGCCACGCCATCTGTCGCCACCGCCACGCGAATGCGGCGGTTCTCGGCCAGGCTCAGCAGATTATAGACAACCTCAAAACGCTCAGCGCGTTCCGGCCAATCCACGCCGCAAATATCCATGCATTGTTCAAAGGAAAAACGCGGATCGTCGCGCAGCAACAGCATCAGCGCCAGCAAGTGATCACGATTGGCATGCACCGCCAATTCCGCCCCGCCGCGCGCCAGATCAAAGCCGGTCACAGCGCCTTGCGGGGCGGCAGCGGCAATCGCCGCCCCCAGCAGCTTCAACGGATTTTCAGCAACCGCTTCGACGGTTTCCGGCACTTGCTCAGCCACGGAGGATCGTCCCTGTCCTGCGGATTTTCTTCTGCAATTGCAGAATGCCATAGACCAGCGCTTCGGCCGTGGGCGGGCAGCCGGGCACATAGATATCCACCGGCACCACACGATCACAGCCGCGCACAACGCTGTAGGAGTAATGGTAATACCCGCCGCCATTGGCGCAGGACCCCATGGAAATCACCCAGCGCGGCTCAGACATTTGGTCGTAAACCTTGCGCAGTGCCGGCGCCATTTTGTTGGTGAGCGTCCCGGCCACAATCATCACATCCGATTGTCGTGGTGAACCACGCGGAATGATACCAAAACGATCCAAATCATAGCGCGCCATATAGGCATGGATCATTGGCACCGCACAGCAGGCCAGGCCAAAAGTCATCGGCCAAAGGCTGCCCGTGCGCGCCCAATTCACCACCTTGTCCAAATTGGCGACAACAAACCCTTTTTCGGTGATCTCATCGCCAACCGCCTTCACCACCGCATCCTGTGCGGAACCGGGCGGAAGGGCCTGCTTATTCCAGGAAAGCTCTGAAGCGCCGCTCATCTCATTCCCAATCCAGCGCGCCTTTGCGCCATTCATAGACAAAACCAATGGTCAGCACGAAAAGGAAGGCCATCATGGAACCGAAGCCGAGCCAGCCAATCGCGCCCAGCGATATCGCCCAGGGAAACAGGAAGGCCACTTCCAGGTCGAAGATGATGAAAAGAATCGCCACCAGATAGAAGCGCACATCGAATCGGCGCCGTGTATCGTCAAAGGGCGCAAAGCCGCATTCATAGGTGGAAAGCTTTTCCGCATAGGGCTTCTGCCGCGCGGCCAGCATGGCGCCAGCAACCATGGCAGTCGCGATTCCCGCGGCTATGCCAAGGAAAACGAGCACAGGAAAATACGAGGCCAACAGGGGCTCGGTCATGGCTTCCTCAACTCTGGCGCCCCCATGAGCCTGGGGGTGCATTATGGCCTGCCCACGGTTTTTACCGAATTGCAGCGAAGCGAGATTAGCCCCGCTTCGCAGAATGCGCCATAGGGCATTCAGCCGTAATTTCAAGATGCTGAGATACAACATCCTGGTTACGGAAGCATGATTGCAGCGTTAAATTTATGGTGGAGAGTGGCGCGAGTGACGGGGCTCGAACCCGCGACCTTCGGCGTGACAGGCCGACGCTCTAACCGACTGAGCTACACCCGCATTCCATGCGTGAAAGGCTGATAGGACGCCTGACCCGTAGGTGTCAAGGCAATCTGGCGCCGGGTGGAATGGGCACTGACGGGTTCGAACCGCCGACATCCTGTGTGTAAGACAGGCGCTCTACCGCTGAGCTAAGCGCCCCAACCCAAAAACATATAGCATGGAGGCCGGGCCCTTGTTGACCCGGCCCAATCACCAAGCCCGCAGGCTCAGTTTACCGAATCCTTTAGCGCCTTGCCCATCTTGAAGCGCACCGCGGTGCTGGCGGGGATTTTGAGCTCCGCACCTGTACGCGGGTTGCGTCCGATGCTGGCGGCGCGCTTGGCGGCAACAAAGGTGCCAAAGCCCATCAGGCGCACTTCGCCATCCTGCTTCAGCCCGGCAGTGATCGAATCGAACACCGCATCCACAGCCTCGGCAGCCTTTTCCTTGGTCATATCAGCCGCCTTGGCGACAGCCGCGACCAGTTCCTGTTTGTTCACGGAAACATCCTTTCCAGGTGATGAAACGACTTGAGCGCGAAACGATCGATCAGCCATCAGCCGGAGGGGTGAACGTGTCACGAAAAGCCTGCGCCTCTCTACACGTCACCCTCTCCCGCTGCAAATGGCAGAAAGAATGCTCCCGCCTGATTAATGCGGCAGCGCGGCGCCTGCGGCCGATTCGGGCTTTTGCGGCGGCGCTTCCACCGGTTCTTCCCAGGCAATCGCCTCGGGCTTTCGGGCCAGCGCGCGCATGATCACCTCATCCACATGGGAAACGGGGTTGATTTCCAGGCCCTTTTTTACGCTTTCCGGGATATCGGCCAGGTCCTTCTCATTCTCTTTGGGAATGAACACGGTCTTGATGCCGGCCCGCATGGCGGCCAGCAGCTTTTCCTTGAGCCCACCAATCGGCAATACCCGCCCGCGCAGCGTAATCTCCCCAGTCATGGCCACATCGCGCCTGACAGGAATGCCCGTCAGGACGGAGACGATGCTGGTCGCCATGGCAATGCCAGCCGATGGCCCGTCCTTGGGCGTCGCCCCTTCCGGCACATGCACATGCAAATCGCGCTTTTCAAACAGCGTCGGCTTGATGCCGAAGGTCGTCGAGCGGCTCCGGACATAAGACATCGCAGCCGAGACACTTTCCTGCATCACATCGCCAAGCTTGCCGGTCTGCTTCACATTGCCTTTGCCAGGCAGCAGTACCGATTCGATGGTGAGGATTTCACCCCCCACTTCGGTCCAGGCCAGCCCAGTGACCACGCCCACCATATCCTCAGCTTCCGCTTCGCCGTAGCGGAACTTCCGCACGCCTGCGAATTTCTCAAGGTTCTTCGGCGTGATCGCGACCTTCCTCGCCTTTTTGGAGACGATCTCCTTCACCGCCTTCCGCGCCAGGCCCGCGATTTCGCGTTCAAGGTTACGCACGCCGGCTTCGCGCGTGTAGTAGCGGATCAGGTCACGAATAGCGGCATCAGCCAGCGTCCATTCGCCTTCCTTCAGGCCATTCGCCTCGCTCACCTTCGCAATCAAGTGCCGCTTGGCGATTTCAACCTTCTCATCTTCCGTATAGCCGGGGATGCGAATGATCTCCATGCGGTCCAACAGCGGCTGCGGCATGCGAAGCGAATTCGCCGTGGTGACGAACATCACATCCGAAAGATCATAATCCACTTCCAGATAGTGATCCGCGAAGGTGCTGTTCTGTTCCGGATCCAGCACTTCAAGCAACGCGGAGGAAGGGTCCCCCCGCCAATCCGCGCCCAGCTTATCAATTTCATCAAGCAGGAAAAGCGGGTTGGAGGTTTTGGCCTTCTTCATGCCCTGAATGACCTTGCCGGGCATGGAGCCGATATAAGTCCGGCGATGGCCGCGCACTTCCGCTTCATCCCGCACGCCGCCCAGCGACATGCGCACGAAGTTCCGCCCTGTCGCCTTCGCGATGGATTTGCCAAGCGAGGTCTTGCCGACACCAGGCGGCCCCACCAGGCACAGGATCGGCCCACGAATTTTGGGCGAGCGTGACTGCACCGCCAGATATTCGATGATGCGTTCCTTCACCTTCTCAAGCCCATAGTGATCGGCATCGAGAACCTTCTCCGCCGCCACGATATCCCTGCGCACCCGGCTTTGCTTCTTCCAGGGGATGGACAGCATCCAATCCAGGTAATTGCGCACCACGGTCGCTTCCGCGCTCATGGGGCTCATGCTGCGCAGCTTCTTGACCTCAGCCAAAGCCTTTTCGCGCGCTTCCTTGGAGAATTTGGTGGCTTTGATCTTGGCTTCGATTTCGGCAATTTCGTCCTTGCCGTCTTCGCCTTCGCCAAGCTCCTTCTGGATCGCCTTCAACTGTTCGTTCAGGTAATATTCGCGCTGCGTCTTTTCCATCTGCCGCTTCACGCGGCTGCGGATGCGCTTTTCCACCTGAAGCACGCCGATCTCGCCTTCCATATGGGCGAAGACTTTTTCAAGCCGCGCGGCGACGGAAGGCAGTTCCAGCAATTCCTGCTTTTCCGGGATTTTGAGCCCCAGATGGGAAGCGATGGTATCGGCCAGCTTTGATGCATCTTCGATCTGGTTAACCGAAACCAGCACCTCAGGAGCAATCTTCTTGTTCAGCTTGATGTATTGTTCGAATTGCGCGACCACGGTGCGCGCCAGTGCTTCCGTCTCACGGCCTTCAACCGGCGGTTCTTCGATCTTTTCGACAAAGGCTTCGAAATAAGGCGCGGTTTCCTTGAAGCCGGCCACGCGCGCGCGCCGACCACCTTCGACCAGCACCTTCACCGTGCCATCGGGCAGCTTCAGCAATTGCAGCACCGTGGAAATGGTGCCGATCTGGAACAGATCATCCGCGCCCGGATCATCCTGGCCAGCATTCTTCTGGGCAACAAGCAGGATCTGCTTGTCATCCTTCATCACCGCTTCCAGGGCGCGGACGGATTTCTCACGGCCCACGAAAAGCGGCACAATCATATGGGGGAATACAACGATATCCCGCAACGGCAGAACGGGAAGGATATCGCCATGTACTGTTTCAGTCATGTGACCTCACTATGGACAGTCGCGCCCGGCCCGCCCAAAAGCGGCGCAGGCGAAGCGCCTTCTGCCTTTATGTTGGTTTTCACCAGCGCCCTCACAAGGCCCAGCGATGCGTGCATCAGGCCGAGGATTGCTCGGCAGCACGCTCGCCGTAAATGAACAGAGGTTGGCCGCGGCCTTCGGCAACTTCGCGGTTCACCACAACTTCTTCAACCGTCTCAAGCCCAGGCAATTCGAACATGGTTTCGAGCAAGATCGATTCCAGAATGGAACGCAAGCCCCGCGCGCCAGTCTTGCGCTGGATGGCACGGGTCGCAACAGCGCGCAGCGCATCCTCGGTAAAGGTCAGCTTGGCGCCTTCCATCTCAAACAGACGACCATATTGCTTCACCAGCGCATTCTTCGGCTTGGTGAGAATTTCGATCAGCGCCTTTTCGTCCAGATCCTCAAGCGTCGCCAGTACTGGCAGACGGCCGATGAATTCCGGGATCAGGCCGAATTTCAGCAAATCCTCAGGCTCTACCTCGCGCAGGATGGCGCCTGTGCGGCGTTCATCCGGGTCGCGCACCTCGGAGCCGAAGCCAATGCCCGAACCTTTGCCGCGGGCGCTGATGATCTTTTCAAGCCCGGCAAAGGCTCCACCGCAGATGAACAGGATGTTGGATGTATCCACTTGCAGGAATTCCTGCTGCGGATGCTTGCGCCCACCCTGCGGCGGCACGGAAGCGACCGTGCCTTCCATGATCTTGAGCAGCGCCTGCTGCACACCTTCCCCGCTAACGTCACGCGTAATGGAAGGATTGTCTGACTTGCGGCTGATCTTGTCCACCTCATCAATATAGACAATGCCGCGCTGGGCACGTTCCACATTGTAATCAGCGGCCTGCAGCAGCTTGAGGATGATATTCTCCACATCCTCACCCACATAACCCGCTTCGGTCAGGGTGGTGGCATCCGCCATGGTGAAAGGCACATCCAGGATGCGCGCCAGCGTCTGGGCCAGCAGCGTCTTGCCCGAACCAGTCGGCCCCAGCAGCATGATGTTGGATTTGGCGATTTCAATATCTGCGCCCTTACCACCCTGCCCCAAGCGCTTGTAATGATTATGGACAGCGACCGAGAGCACACGCTTGGCATGTTCCTGGCCGATCACATAATCATCCAGGACCTTGCAGATTTCCTTTGGCGTCGGCACGCCATCGCGGGACTTCACAAGATGCGTCTTGTGCTCTTCACGGATGATATCCATGCAAAGTTCAACGCATTCATCGCAAATGAATACAGTCGGTCCGGCGATTAGCTTGCGGACCTCATGCTGCGACTTCCCGCAGAAGGAGCAGTAAAGAGTATTCTTGGAATCGCCGGACTTGCTCATACCGTCTCCATGCGGTCCGAATTTGCAGACCGCGAATCACATAATATACCCCCCACGTTCAGGCGGGGAAAGCTTGACCGGTTCAGGCCGGCCAGTTTCATGCCGGGGTGGTTTCCGTGGCCGGCAAGGGCCGCTTTTCCACCACGTGATCCACCAGGCCGAAATCCCGCGCTTCTTCCGCCGACATGTAGCTATCGCGTTCCAGCTTGCGCTCAATGGCATCAATGGGCTGGCCGGTGTGGTGCACGTAAATCTCATTAAGCCTTTGGCGAAGCTTCAGAATTTCGCGCGCCTGGATTTCGATATCGGTCGCCTGGCCCTGCGCCCCGCCGGATGGCTGGTGCACCATCACGCGGCTATTGGGCAGCGCATAGCGCTTGTCCTTGGCGCCGGCGCACAGCAGCAAGGACCCCATGGACGCCGCCTGCCCGATGCACACCGTGCTCACGGGGCTACGAATATACTGCATGGTGTCATACATCGCGAGGCCGGATGAAACCACGCCGCCCGGACTATTGATGTAGAAGGCGATATCCTTGTTGGGGTTTTCGCTTTCCAGGAACAGCAGCTGAGCGCAAATCAGCGACGACACTTGGTCAAAAACCGGGCCGGTCAGGAAGATGATGCGTTCCTTGAGCAGGCGGGAATAGATGTCGAAAGCCCGTTCCCCACGCGCCGTCTGTTCGACCACCATGGGCACCAAGGTATTGTTATAAACATCAACAGGATCACGGTCCCTGATCATCATCTCATCCTTTCGCGGCAAGCAGGCCGCCCTTCGTCACTTTTGTCTGACCCCGCATGTGGTGCGGCGGTAGGACAGCACAATTCCCATGCGCCCATTTTCCCGCCCGGGTCAACGTCCTGGCGCAGCGCCTGGTTGTAACACCATGCCATCATACCCGGGTTCGATCCCCGGAGGCAGGGTTCGGCAGAGCCAGCCATAATCCAGATCGCTACCCATATGGGTTAAAATTGTCCGACGCGGCTGCACTATGCGCACCCATTCAAGCACCTGTTCCAGATTGGCATGCACCTTGTGGGGCGCACGCTGGAAACATCCCACAACCCAGGTATCCAGACCGTGAAGAAGGGCCAGGCTTTCTGCCGGCAGGCGCACCAGATCGGTGGAATAGGCGAAACCGCCGATCCTAAGGCCGAGCGTTTCCATCACCGCATGATCCTGGCTGAACAGGGTCAGCGGCAGCCGCGCAATTTCAACGGTTTCACCGGGCTTTACCTCGGCGGCTTCAAGCGCTGGGCGAAAAAACCAGGGGCCAACCGCCGGCAGGAAGGCATAATCAAAGCGCTGCCGTAGGTTATCCAGCGTTCTTGCCATGCCGTATATAGGAAGCGGCTTACCCGTGATGCGGTTCAGCACACGCGTTTCATTCGTGCCCATCACGTGATCGGCGTGGTGATGGGTGAAAAGAATCGCCTCCACCGCCCCGATCCCAGCCGCCAGGAATTGGGCGCGCATATCCGGGCCAGCATCCACAAGCAGCCTTTGCCCCTGATCGCCTTCGATCAGAATCGAGGATCGCATCCGCCGATTCCGCGGCTCCTTCGGGTCACAGGCCCCCCAATCGCCCCTTCCATCGGCACCGCCAATCAGCGGGACGCCGGCCGAACCGCCACAGCCAAGGATCGTGACCGTGACCAAGCCTTAGGCGGCCTTCGGGAAGAGGGTCTCGAAATTCCGAGTCGTCAGCGCCTCAAGCGCCGCAATTTCCAGCCCCCGGACCCCCGCCAGCACCTTGGCGGTATGCGCCACCATGGCGGGTTCACAGCGCTTGCCGCGGAAGGGCACGGGGGCAAGGTAGGGTGCATCGGTTTCCACCAGCAGCCGATCTGCCGGCATGTCCCGCGCAATCTCCCGCAATTCCTCGCTTTTCGGAAAAGTCAGAATGCCGGAGAAGGACACATATCCCCCCATGGCAACCGCGCGTTCCGCCAAGCCGCGCCCGCTGCTGAAGCAATGCAGCAGGAATGGGAAGGCCCCGCCCCTGTCACGTTCCTCGGCCAGGATATCGGCGATATCCTCATCCGCCTGGCGGGCATGGATCGCCAAGGGCAGGCCAGTGATCTGCGCCGCGCGGATATGGTTGCGGAAATTCTCCGCCTGAGCCTCGCGCGGCGCCTTGTCATAGAAGTAATCAAGCCCGCTTTCGCCAAGCCCGATGATGCGCGGATGATCGGCCAGCGCGGCCAGGGCTTCCGGCCCCGGCAATTCCCCCTCCCCGGCATTATGGGGGTGGATGCCGACGGTGCCGAGCACGCAATCAAAGCGTTCGGTCAGCGCCTTCACTTGCTCCGCCTGGGCGAAGCGCGTGCCGATGGTGACCATACGGCCTATGCCGGCTTCCTGGGCGCGGGCAATGACATCGGCGATCTCCGCCTCGACATAGTAATCGAGGTGGCAATGGCTATCCACCAGCATCAGGCGGCCTCGATTTCGATTTTGCGAAAGAGGGGGCTTGGGGGCGGCAAGGCGGTGCCGGCAGGCAAGGGGGTCGCCAGCGCCGCCAAATCCCGGGCATCTGCGGGCACGGCGAGCTGATCGAGCAAAGCCGCCATGGTCCCAGGCATGAAGGGCTGAAGCGCCGTCGCCGCACCGCGCAGCACGGAATGCAGATGGCGCAGCACCGCTTCCATGCGGGCCAGATCGGTTTTCTTCAGCGCCCAAGGCGCTTGCGCGGTGATATAGCCATTGGCGGCGCGAACAACCCGAAACACTTCTTCCAAGGCCAGATGGAAGGCCTGGTCCTCGACATGCTTGCCAACCATGCCGGGCATGGCGGCCAGCGCATCCAGCAGCGCCACATCATCACCAATGGCGGGCGCCGGCGCGGGCAGCTTGCCCTCACAATTGCGCTGAATGAGGGACAGCGTGCGATTGGCCAAATTGCCCAAAGCATCGGCCAATTCGCCATTCAACCGATTGGCGAGCGCCTTGCGCGAAAAATCCCCATCCGCGCCGAAGGGCACTTCGCGCAGCAGGAAATAGCGCAGCGGATCAAGCCCGTAATCGGCGACCAAAGCCACCGGATCAATGGCATTGCCGAGGGATTTGGACATTTTCTGCCCCTCGATGGTCCACCAACCATGGGCAAAGACGCGCTTGGCAGGCGCAATCCCCGCCGCCAACAGAAACGCCGGCCAGTAGATGGTGTGGAAGCGCACAATATCCTTACCGACGAAATGCGCACTGGCAGGCCAGAATTTCCAGCGCTCGGCCTTTGCGTCTGGGTAACCGGCGGCGGTGATGTAATTGGTCAGCGCATCAAGCCAGACATACATCACATGGGCTTCATCGCCCGGCACCTTCACCCCCCAGGTGAAGCTAGTGCGTGAGATGGAAAGATCGAGCTTTTCCGGCTTATCCGCGAAATCCTTGAGCCCCTGCTGCACAAAGGCGCGCACCTCATTGCGCCGGGCTTCGGGCTGCACATCAATCCTCTCAGGATGGCTTTCGGGCAGATCAAAGCGGCGCAGCAATTCTGGCAGCCACTTCGACAGGCGGAAGAAATAGGAAGGCTCTCGCACCCATTCCACCGGCGCGCCTGATGGCGCGTATTTCACGCCGTCGCGTTCCGTCAGTTCATCCGGGCCGTAAAACGCCTCATCCCGCACCGCATACCAGCCTTCATAATGGCCGAGGTAAATCTCATCGCGCTTGGCTAATTCCTCCCAAAGCGCGGTGCAGGCGGCCTTGTGGCGCGCTTCGGTGGTGCGGATGAAATCATCATTGGAAAGGCCTAGCGTCGCGGTCAGGTCGCGGAAATGCTGGCTCACTTGATCCGTGAAGGCTTGCGGGTCCATCCCTGCATCACGCGCGGCCTTTTCCACCTTCTGGCCATGTTCGTCCGTCCCGGTGAGGAAGAACACCTCATGGCCCGTCAGCCGCCACCAACGCGCCAGCACATCCGCCGCCACCGAGGTATAGGCGTGGCCCACATGCGGCTTGTCATTCACATAATAAATCGGCGTTGTGACGTAGCGCGTTTCTGTCATGTCTCTTGCCTTGATGTCGCGCGTTCACGCTGAAAGCCAGGAAAGCCCGGTCAACACCGCCTGTTTGCGGTCCATATTCAGCCTTTCGGTCTCATCCACGAGGCGCCCGAGCCTATCCCATAGCGCGGGCCAAGCGGCAAGCGGATGGGCGTTGATCCAGCCGGGCGCGGCCTCTCCACGCGCGGCCTGGCGCAGCGCGCCCGCAATCCGCCCGCGCAGCAGCGCCATAAAGGTCACGAAGGCGCCGCCACCACGATCGGCTAGGCAGCGTTCCGCCACCGCATGAAACCGCGCCGGATCGGGTCGCTTCAGGTTGGCAAGGCAATCTTCCACCAAAGCCTGCAATTCCAGCCCATCGCCCTCGGCAAGCTGCATGGCGCGGCCCGGAGAGCCCTCCGCCATTTCCGCAAGCTTGGCACGATCAGCCGCCGGCGCATCAGGCAAAAGCCGCGCGAGCAGGGCCTGCATCTCCGCCTCCGCCAGCGGGAAAAGGTCAAGCCGGCGGCAACGGCTGCGAATGGTCGGCAAAAGCCGCGCGGGGGCTGAGGAGACCAGCAACAGGACCGCCCGCGCCGGAGGTTCTTCCAGTACTTTCAGAATGGCGTTTTGCGCCTGGAGGTTCATTGTCTCCACGCCATCTACCACCACCACGCGCCAACCGCCCTCGGCAGCCGTTTTGTTCATGAAGCCGGGGATGAGCCGCGCCGCATCCACATTGATGTCATTGCGCTTGCGGTCGCCGCGCAAGGTATCGGCATCAATGGTCAGCAAATCCGCATGGCTTTCGGCGGCGACGCGGCGAAACACCGGATGCGTCGGTTCCAGATAAAGCGGCGGCTTGCCCTTGGGCGCTTCGGGCATGCCGGCCAGCAACCAGCGGGCGAAGCGCCAGGCGAGTGTTTCCTTGCCGATCCCGGCAGGCCCGGCCATCAGCCAGGCGTGATGCAGCCGCCCGGAAAGCGCCGCTTCCACCAGCGCGGCGGCAGCCGTTTCATGGCCGAAAAGTTCCGGATTGGCGCGCGGTTCCGGCAAGCTCACAGCTTGGCGCCCAGCCTTTGGCGCAGGGTTTCGCTGATGGCCGCATAAACGGCCTCCGCATCCCGCGCCGCATCCAGCACCACGCAGCGCGCGGGGTCTCGGCGTGCAATGTCCTGAAAGCTAGCGCGAATGCGGGCATGGAAATCAGCGCCAAGCTCTTCGTAGCGATCAGCCGCACTCCGCCCCGCTGCGCGTGCCAAGCCCGCTTCCACCGGCAAATCCAGAATTAGCGTCAGGTCGGGCTGCAAGCCTTCCAGGGTCAGATCACAAAGCCGCGCCCAGGTTTCATGCGCCAGACCCTGCCCCGCCCCCTGATAAGCCAAAGTCGAATCCGCAAAGCGATCACAAATCACCCAGGCGCCGGCTTCCAGCATGGGGCGGATGGACCGCACCACATGTTCCCGCCGCGCGGCGAAATGCAGCATGGCTTCCGTCAGACTGTCCCAGGAACCGGTTGAGAGCAGCAAATCACGAATACGCTCTGCCCCAGGCGCGCCGCCTGGCTCACGCGTGCGCAGAACCGGCACGCCGGTCGCCGCTAGCGCTGCCGCAAGCCGCCGCGCCTGAGTGGATTTCCCCGCACCCTCGCCGCCTTCAAGCGTGATGAAATAGCCCCGCGCCATCAGCACTTCAGGCGCCGGAGACCCAGCGCCCGATCACCGCTGGAATGCGCGGCAAGAGGCCAAGTTTTTCGACATCCGCGCCGGCGACCAGAGGCACGGAAAGTGTCGGCACCCCCTGCCCTGCCACCTGCAATTCGCCAATGGTCTGCCCGCGCATGACGGGTGCGGTCAGCGGCGCCTGATAGCGCACACGCACTTCAAGCCTTTCCCGCCAACGTCTTGGCAGCGTCAGGGTAATGTCACGCCCGCCCACCATGGGTACGGTGCGGCGTTCGCCGAGATATACCGGCACGTCTTCCACCGTATCCTGCGCGCGGAACAGGGTTACGGCCTCAAATTCGCGAAAGGCCCATTCCATCAGGCGCTCGCTTTCCTCAGCCCGCGCACGCATGCTGGGCAGGCCATTGACCACCAGGATAACGCGCCGCCCATCACGAATGGCGCTGCCGGTCAGACCAAAACCAGCTTCTTCCGTATGGCCGGTCTTTAGCCCATCCGCGCCCGGTACGCGCGCCAGAAGCGGGTTGCGATTATCCTGGCTGATATTGGCAAAGCGGAAGCTGCGTTCATTGTAAAAGCGATAGTAATCCGGGAAATCCGTGATGATGCGCCGTGCCAGGATGGAAAGATCACGCGCCGTCATGCGGTGTTCCGGATCAGGCCAGCCGGTGCTATTGCGGAAATTGCTGTTCGCTAGGCCAATGCGGCGGCCCGTTTCGGTCAGCAATTCGGCGAATTGCTGTTCGCTGCCGGAAATCGCCTCGGCCAGTACAATGCAGGCATCATTGCCTGATTGCACGATCACGCCGCGAATAAGGTCCTCAACCCGCACCTGTTGGCCAATATCCACGAACATCTTGGAACCGCCCATGCGCCAGGCGCGTTCACTGACCGGCAGCGTCTGATCCATTTGCAGCCGGCCCTGGCGGAGCCGTTCAAACACCACATACATGGTCATGAGCTTGGACATGCTGGAAGGTGGCATGCGCTCATCGGCGTTTTTCTCAAGCAGCGTGGCACCGGTCTCGAAATCCACCACCAATGCCTGACGCGCCAGTACATCCACATTGCCAACCGGTGTGGCAACCGGCGTGCCTTCCTGCCGAGGCGCAGGACGGCGTTGTGGCTGGGCTGGTGCTGGCGCCGGGCGCTGCTGCGCGAAGGCTTGTTCCGCCACAAGCCATAGCGGCAGACCGCCCAAAACGCCCCCAATGATACTACGACGCGATGCCATGCCGGGTTCCTTCATGCCTGATCGCTTTTACGCCAAGAAAAGGCATTGTCTTATTCCACAATGATCCTTGCTACGGATAGGCCAGCGGCCAGAGTCCGCTCAAGCGCAAAATCCGCGGCCCGGACCTCGGCAAAGGGGCCAAGGGCGACACGGAAGCTGGCACTGCGCCCCCTGCCCTGCTGGCTGATCCGCGCGCCTGGCAGCCGGGCCGCGACGGCTTCCGCCGCAGAACGGCCGGCAAATTGCCCGGCTTCCACCATCAAGACGCCTGGGCGCGGCGCGGTTTGCATCACGGTTTCGGGCAAGGGGGCCGGAGGGCCGCGCCTTTGAGGGGCCAATTCGGCGATCGGCGCAGCGCTTGGCAGGGGCTGGACCTCCCGCCGCGGTGCTTCGCGCGTGCCGGGCAAGGGCGCCAATTCTTCCCGCAGCACGGTGGCGCGTGGCGCGGCGGCAATGGCGACGGCGGCCGGCGCATGGCCGGGTAGGCCTTCGGCCACCGCGCGGCTCATTTCCGCATCCACCACCAGCGCAATTTGTGTCGCGCGGCCAGGTGCCATGCCAAGCAAGGCCCCGGCGCGCGGGGATACGCCCAGGATGCGCCCGGGCTTTTCCGGGCCGCGATCATTGACGCGCAGCAGCATCGAACGGCCATTTTCCAGATTGGTGACGCGAATGATGGCCGGCAATTGCAGGCTGCGATGCGCCGCCGTCAGGCCCTGGGCCGTCAGCACTTCGCCATTCGCCGTCTGGGCGCCAAACATTGGCGCGGAAAGCACCTCGGCCAGCCCGGTTTCGGCAAGCGCGTAATCTTCCTGCGGGTAGGACCAAACACCACCCAGCCAATAGGGATCGCCCACCACATAACGCGGTTCAGGCTGCGTGCAGCCCGCCATCGCCAGCAGGGCAATGGCCAAAACGCCCCAGCGCGTCACGCCACACGATTGGACAAAAGGCCCACAGAAAGCCCGTAATTCACTGGCGAATTATAGCGCCGGATGACGCGCAGATTGTGATGGCCAAGGAATATCTGCCCGCCATTCCCGCGTGCGGGCAACACGATCTGCGTTTCGATATCGGATGAAGGCAGCGGCGACCCATCGGGCTTGCGAAAGCCCATGCGGGCGAAATCGCGCAAGGGGCGCTTGGTTTCCGTATCCGCGCCACTGGCCGAAAACCCCGCTGGCGGGCGCACTTCCCGCCCCCAGGCCTCACCACGCCGCCAGCCATGCCTTTGGAAGTAATTGGCGATGGAGGCCAGCGCATCGGCACGATTATCCCAAATGTCGCGCTTGCCATCGCCATCGAAATCCACCGCAAGCCGTTCAAAATTGCTCGGCATGAATTGCGGCTGGCCCATAGCACCCGCCCATGAACCCTTCATGCGATCGGCGCTTGTGTGGCGGTCATTCAAGATGCGCAAAGCGGACATCAATTCATTGCGAAAATAGGCCGCCCGGCGCCCTTCCCAGGCGAGTGTGGCGAGTGCTTCCACCACGCCAAAGCCGCCGGTATTGCCGCCGTAATTCGTCTCCACGCCCCAAATGGCCACAATCACGGCAGGCGAGACCTGATAGCGCGCTTCAATCCGGCGCAGCAGATCGGCGTTTTCCGCCATCAGGCGCCGGCCATTTTGAATGCGCGTTGGTGTCAGCATGATCCGGTCGCGGTATTCTTCCCACGGCATGGCGCCTTCGGCCTGGCGCCTATCCAATTCAATCACGCGCTGATTGGGTTTGATGGCGGCAAAGGACTGGTTCAGCGTCGCATCCGAAATCCCGGCGCGGCGCGCATCGGCGCGCACACCTTCCAGGAAGCGTTCAAAGGATTGGCCAGAGACCGGCACATAGGCCGTTGGGGCATTGGGCGCGGGGATTTGGTTGGCGGAATTCGCCTCTGGGCTGCAGGCCGCGATCAGGGTCGCGACTCCGCCAAGCAGGAGCCTTCTTTCGATCATGGACGCATGAGGTGCCATGCCGTGCGGGCCATTGCAAACCCTTTCCATGCCGGTATTGGCCAGCGCGGAACTGGTGCTACATTAGTTCCAAATTTGAGGAGAAACGCCATGGTCGCCGTCACCCGAGAACTCGCTGCTTTTGTTGCTGGGCTTCGTTATGAAAGCCTGACCGCAAATGTGCAGGAACGCACACGCTTCCTGATCCTGGACCTAGTCGGCAATATGCTGCGTGGCCGGCATGAGGCGGAAAGCACGCCCCCCCTTCTGGCCGCAGCCCGCGCGCTTGGCCTGACGGGTGGTTCCGCCGCTGTTTTCGGTGATTCGCAGCGCTATACGCCGGCGGGCGCCGCGTTGATCAATGGCGCCATGGCGCATTCGCTGGATTTCGATGACACGCACGCGGCGGGCACGCTGCATCCCGGCGCGCCAGTGATCCCGGCCGCCCTCGCCGCCGCTGAAATGACGGGCGCCGATGGCAAGACCGTGATGGCGGCGATTGTGGCGGGGTATGAGACCACCTGCCGGCTGGCGCTCGCTTTGCCCGGCGGAGATCATTACGACCGCGGCTACCACCCAACCGCAACCTGCGGCGCCTTTGGCGCGGCAGCGGCGGCGGGCCGCGTTTTCGGCCTTTCCGCTGCCCAGATGGAAGACGCCTTTGGCATTGCGCTCTCCCAGGCCGCCGGCAGCCTGCAATTCCTCGCCAATGGCGCCTGGACCAAGCGCTTCCAAGTCGGCTGGAGCGCCATGAACGGCCTTGCCGCCGCGACCATCGCGCGGGAAGGCTTCCGCGGCGCGGGTGAGGCCATTGAAGGCAAGGCCGGCTTCCTGCGCGCCTATGCCCCGAACCCAAAGCCGGAGCGTGTGCTGCAGGATCTGGGCAAGGCGTGGGAACTGATGCAGACCGCCGTGAAGCCCTATCCTTCCTGCCGCTATGGCCATGCGAGTGTGGATGCCGCGCTGGCTTTGCGCGCTGAGCTTGGCCTGAAGGTGGAAGAGATTGAAGCGGTGATCATGGGCCTGCCGAATAAGGGCATGCTGCTGGTGGGTGCGCCGCTGGCTTACAAGCAGAACCCGCAGAATATCGTGGACGGCCAGTTCAGTGGCCCCTTCGTGGTGGCATGCGCTTTGGCCCGTGGGCATTTCGGCTGGGATTCCTATGCCTGGTTGCAGGATAAGGATATTCGCGCGCTGATGCCGAAGATCCTGCCGGAAGAAGATGCCGATGTGCAGGCCGAATTCCCGACCTTCATGTCGGGCAAGCTGACGATCAAGGCGCGCGGGCAAAGCTTTGCGCGCCACATCAAGATCCCGAAGGGGGAGCCCGACAATTTCCTGACGGAAGCTGAACTCCGCGCCAAATTCCATGGCCTGGCCGATGCGGTGCTGGGCGCTGAGCGCGCCAAGCAATTGGCCGATGCGGTGATTGGGCTTGATCAGGCGGGCGATGTGAATGCGCTGATGCGCCTTGGCGCCCCCCTTGTCGCGCAGCGCATGGCGGGCGAATAGACGGCCTGCATTCGCAGCCTTGCGGCGAGGTGTCGCAGCAAGGCTTATGGATGGGTGGCCGAGCGGTTTAAGGCACCGGTCTTGAAAACCGGCGTAGGTGAAAGCCTACCGTGGGTTCGAATCCCACCCCATCCGAATTCCTTAAATCCAAGCTAGAGCCGCCGCATATGTCCGGAATTTACGTGGACAAATCGCCAACTTTGTCTGACCCGATACGTAACATTATACCCCATGCTCGCGGTCATTAGGGGGTAATCGCGGAGGCATGGGCAGGCGCTCTGTGTCGCGGCAAGCGCAATCGGCTGATCAAAACCGTCAAGCGTCATGGCCAGTGTCTATGCCTTTTTGCTACGCGCCTTGAACGCGACCATATCCCCGCGCTCTATGCTCGGAAAGATTGATGTCCATCAAAGACATCCGTCAGCAATTAAGCCTAGCTTGGTCCGATGCGGCGCCACCAGATTGCTGCGCAAGGATCATCATGTCCATCATGCAGGGCCTACGGGCTTATCACGCCGTTCTCGGCCTTTTGGTCATCGCGGCATTTCTGACCGGCGAACTTGGTATGATCCACGCCGTGCTGGGCTACACAATCGCGGTCATCATCGGGGGTCGCTTAATTGCTGCCCTCTCAGGTCTTCGGCAACTGGGCCTTTCACGTTTCTACCCGCAGTTCGATGGGCTGACGCTCGGTAATGCGTCCACCCACCCAGCCATCAGCAAGACGCTGCTGGCCGGTATTGCCGTCTGCCTGATCTTGGCTACGGCCACCGGTATCGCCTTGGATCGCGGCAGGACGCTTGGGTTGGCAACCAGCGTCGTCGTCACGGAGGCCCATGCGCGTGATGATCGCCATGAACGCCGCCGAGACGCAGAAGGCGTTGGCGGAAAGCAAGAAGAAGGTATCCTCGGCGAAACGCATGAGGGGCTGTCGAACTTGCTCATGATCATCGTCGGGCTTCACGTCGCTTACCTGTTTCTTTTTAAGCGCCCGCTTGCGCGCTTCATGCTTTTCCTCGTGGCCCCCAACTCCCGTCAGGTAAAAACGGAACGCACTCCCTGAGGCGTGATGCGCGTGAAGCAACGCCTGCTCATCAAGGCGTAGAATGCCGTTACGAGAGGGAGTGTTCCATGCTGCGCCATCTGGGTGGCGTCATTCATCACGCTGGCATGGCGGGTATTGGCGTTATGGCAATCCGCATCCTCGCGGGTGGTGCGCTGAGTGGTTCAGAAGATCGCAGCCCCCTTGGCGTGCCGAAAGTGGAACCCATTGCCTCCGGCACCAGTTATGCGGTGGATGTGCAAGCGGCGCGGCGCCTGTTGCTATTGATTGAGGCCGGCTATGCGAAGGATTTGGTGGAATTGGCGCTGCGCTTTTCCGCCATGCCGCGCGATATCAGTACGGTATTGGTGGGTACGGCCAGCATCGCGGAACTGGACCATGCTGTGGCGACGATCAATCAAGGGCCACTCCCGGCCGAGGCAATTGCCATGATCAATCAGCTACAGCATGGCTGGGATATCAAGGCGGCTTATGTTCGTTTTGGTTGGCCCGCAGCGCGGCATTCGGCGGCGCTGGGACGCTTCAGGCCCATAATATCGCGCAGCGTGCTGCCGGGATAATCCTTCTGGAACACGCCTCGACGCTGCAATTCAGGCACAACAAGACGCACGAAATCCTCATAAGCGCCGGGGATATGCGTGGCGGCCATGACAAAGCCATCGCAGGCGCCGCCATGGAACCATTCTTCCATCTGATCCGCGACCTGCTTTGGCGTGCCGACAAAGGCGTGATGTTCATGTACCGTGCCGCGACCGGAAACCTCCACAAAATCGCGCACGCTTGGGTTCTTCTTGCCTGAGAGCATGATCACGCGATCACGAAAACCATGCCAGGAAAGCCCCGCCAATTCGTCATCCGTCAGAGGTTCATCATAGGGCTTGCTACCAAGATCCCAGTTCAGCACTTCAGAAAGTAGCGTCAGCCCATCAATGGGCCGCGCGGTGCTTTCGATCACTGCCTTTTTCTCGGCAGCCATATCGGCGCTTTCGGCGGGAATGGCGTAGCAGGCGGGCAGGATTTTCACGCGATCCGGGTCGCGGCCTTCCGCTGCAACGGCGGCGCGGAATTCACGATACTGCTTCTTGCCATTTTCCAGATTGGGATAGATCACGAAAACAGCCTCACCCCAACGCGCGGCAAAGCTTCGGCCACGGCCGCTTTGCCCCGCCTGCAACAACACAGGATGGCCCTGCGGCGAACGCGGCACGGTGAAAGGCCCGCGCGATTTGAAATACTTGCCCTGATGTTCTAACCGCCGCACGCCATCTGGCTTGGCGAAGGCGCCTGATTCCTTATCCACAATCAGCGCATCATCATCCCAAGACCCCCAATGGCCCATGACCACTCCCATGAATTCATCCGCGCGATCGTAACGCAGATCGTGCTCCAGATGTTCGCTATGGCCGAAATTCAGCGCTTCACTATTGTTGAGTGAGGTCACGATATTCCACGCCACACGACCATGCGTCATCAGATCCGCAGTCGCGAAAAGCCGCGCCACGTGATAGGGTTCGTAATAGGTGGTGGAATAAGTGGCACCGAGCCCAATGCGCTTGGTGGCGGCGGCCATCATCATAACAATGGTCAGCGGATCAAGCTTCACCGCGCGCACGCCATGCGCCACCGTATTGCGGAAATCATTGGCATAGATATCGGGCATCGCGAGCCGATCATCGAAAAAGGCCATGTGGAATTTGCCATCTTCCAGAATGCGCGCGATGCGCTGGTAGTAATCCGGCGTCAGAAAATCGCTCATAGAAGCGGGGTGACGCCAGGAACCAGGCAGGTTGGAGCAATTTTGCGCCTGCAGGAAGGCGACCATGGTCATTTGGCGATTGGCGCTTGTCATTGGAAAAACCCCTTTGGATCAGACAGGAATATCAACATCAAGCAGCGGCGCATGCTGCTGGCAGCCATAGACATCGGTATCACCAATACCGCCCGCCGGTACCAGGCGCGGAAAGGTCGCCTTGATCGCCATGGCGGCATCATAAGGCGTCAGCAACACATCCTTCGCCGCCACACCATAAAGCCGCGCAAACAAGGCTTCGGTGATGACGCCAGAGGCACGCACCTTCTGATAGAGCGCGCTATCGTCGAACACGATATCAATGGTCAGATCAAACGGCCCGGCATTCTTGCTTTTGCAGATTCGCGCCAAATCACGGATGCGTGCCATTTGCTGCCTCAAACCTCCTCATAGGAAATCGGGAAAATCTCGCGCGGGTCATCCAGTTCCAGCACGTGATAAATGCTGAAGCGATAAACTGGGCCAACTGGAATATCCGAAGGCGAGAAAGGAAAGGCCATATTGCCTTCGCGGCAGAGGCGGCCTGGGAAATCCGTATGCAGCATATTGGTGCGCGCAATGCCAAGCACGGCGGCGGCGATTTCCTGCGTGTCGGCAATCACCTCAATCACAAAGCCCACTTCATGGCCGGCGACATCACGCACCGGTTCACGCGCGCCCATCACCCCATCCAGCCCATAGGTGCGGATGGTGAGCGTATAGCTTTCCGGGGCGGCGCCGAAAGCCTGCGCCTTTTCGCGCACAATGCCGCGCACTTCTTCCAGAAACAAAGGCAGGCGCGCGATCAATAACGGGTCCCGCGTGCCGCAGATGGAAATGCTGCGATAGCCCGCCATTTCCACGCCTTCCAGCTTAACTGTGTATTGCGAAGCCGGGGTCCAACGCATGCCACTGATGCGCACGGCCCGATCGGTCAACGCATCAAAGCGGCAATCGGATGTATCCAGCATGCCGCCTGGTTCAATGTGATGAATGGGGCTGCTGTTTTCATGCAGCGAATGATTAGCGATGGAAAGCGGCGTGCAGCGGCGGATGGGGTTCATCGGTTCGCATTCCATGCCATCTTCACGCACCGTCACCAACAGGCAATCATGGCCCTTGGGAATGGATGGGGTCGCGCCGCATTCCAGCATCTTGCCGGCATACCAGGCGGGGGCGGGCGGCAATTGCGCGCGAATGGCGGCAGCGGCCCAAGGCGCGGGATCACTCGCGCGGCCCGCCAGAATCACCTGCGCGCCATTATCCAAAGCCTCCATGAAGGGTTCCGGCCCCATCATAGCGACAACACGGCTGGCACGGCCCAAGGTTCCGCTGGAAAGCGCTGGCTGATTACTGAGCGGGTGGATGCGCCCCGCCGCCAACCGGCGCTGTAATTCGGCGCGCGGAGGTTCGGCGCGGATCAGGGCCATGCGGAAATGCAGCCCTTCTTCCGCGGCGATGTCACGCACCAGCTGCGCCGTCAGATCAAGATGCGGATCACCCCCCGCCCCGCCAGAGGTGCCGATCATCAGCGGAATGCCAGCGCCAATCGCGGCGCGTAGCATCAGGCGCAAATCGCGCTTGATCGCCATGGTGGAACAGAAAGGCACGCCCGCGCCCAGGTAATGCGGGCCGGGATCAACGCTGCCGCCATCTACGCCTATGATATGCGGGTTGCGTTCCATGCCGGCTTGCAGGCTCGCTTCCGGGAAGCCGTAGCCCAGAATCGCACTGGTGGAGAGAAGGCGTATTTCCTTCATGTCGTTTCTTACCCTTTATCGGCGGGGCTTGCGCCGCGCTTGGGGCAAAGGCTGCCATGAAGCATGCGGCGCGTATAGCGCCCAAGGCGCCTGTTACAGCAGCACCATATCGTCGCGGTGGATAATCTCATCCCGCCCGCGCCAGCCGAGGATTTCTTCCAGTGCTTCACTGCGATGCCCAGCAATCTGCCGCGCCGCATCGGCATCATAAGCGCTAAGCCCGCGTGCCACTTCAACGCCCTCAGCATCGCGCACGCTGACGGGATCGCCGCGCGAAAAATCGCCTTCCACGGCGCGCACACCTGCCGGTAGCAGCGATGAACCACGCTTCAGCGCCCGTGCCGCGCCCGCATCCACGACCAACGCGCCAAGCGGCGCAAGGCTGCCTGCGATCCAGCGCTTGCGTGCGCTGCGGCCTTCCGGCAGCGGCAGGAACCAGGTGCAACGTGCGCCTTCTTCAAGCGCGCGCAGCGGATGGTCGCGTTGGCCAAGCGCAATCGCCATCGCCGTCCCGGCCCCGGTTGCGATACGCGCGGCAATCAATTTGGTGCGCATACCGCCCGAGGAATAGCCAGGCGGCGGTTCGCCACCCATCGCCATGATCTCATCTGTCAGGCGTTCCACCACGGGCAGATGCTGCGCTTCGGGGTCCTTGCGGGGATCAGCAGTATAAAGCCCATCAATGTCGGACAGCAGCAGCAGCGCATCGGCCTGGATCATCTCGGCCACACGGGCTGCCAGCCGATCATTATCGCCGAAGCGAATTTCCGCAGTGGCGACGGTGTCGTTTTCATTGATCACCGGAACGCAGCCGAGATTAATCAGCGTGGCGAGGGTGGCGCGCGCATTCAAATAGCGCCGGCGATCTTCCGAATCTTCCAGCGTCAGCAGCAATTGCGCCGCATTCAACCCATGCGCGGCGAGGGCTTCCTGCCAGGCGCCGGCCAGGCGAATCTGCCCAACCGCGGCAGCGGCTTGTTTTTCTTCCAGCCGTAAGCGCCTGCGCGTCAGCCCCAGCGCCTTGCGCGCCAATGCAATGGCGCCGGAAGATACCACCACCACTTCAGCGCCCCGCGCCCGCAACGCCGCAATATCTGCGGCGACGGAAGCAAGCCAAGCGGCGCGCGGCGCGGCGGTGGCGTTATCCACCACCAGCGCGGAGCCGATCTTCACCACAATGCGCTTGGCATCCTTGAAGCGGGGCTGGGCCGGGTTGATCATACCGCTGCGCTTACCATGGCAAAGCGGGGCCTGTCAGCGCGCCGCCGCGATCATATCGGCCAGCGCGCGCAGCAATTCCGGCACGCCTTCACCACTCGCCCCGCTGATCAGCATGACAGGCTTGCCGGCGGCGCGCGATAGCGCCTTCACGCGGGAAGTGCGCGCCTGTGGGGTCATCGCATCGGACTTGTTGAGTGCGACCAATTCCGGGCGATCTTCCAGCCCATGGCCATATTCGGCCAATTCGTGTCGAATCGTCCGATAAGCGCGGGCGGGATCAGCCGCCGAGCCATCCACCAAATGCAGCAGCACCTTGCAGCGTTCCACATGGCCCAGAAAGCGCGTGCCAAGCCCCGCCCCTTCCGCCGCACCTTCAATCAGGCCAGGCAGATCGGCCAGCACAAATTCCTCGGTTGCGTTCAGGCGCACCACGCCAAGCTGCGGGTGGAGCGTGGTGAAGGGATAATCGGCAATCTTGGGGCGGGCCGCAGAAACCGCAGCCAGGAAGGTGGATTTGCCAGCATTGGGCAGGCCCACCAGCCCGGCATCGGCAATCAGCTTCAGGCGCAGCCACAGCCAGCGTTCTTCCCCCGGCCAGCCCTTATCGGCGCGGCGCGGCGCGCGATTGGTCGAGGTTTTGTAATTCGCATTGCCAAAGCCGCCATCGCCGCCGCGCGCCAGCACCACGCGTTTGCCGAGCTTATCCAGATCCGCGATCATGGTTTCGCGGTCTTCGGCAAAAATCTGCGTACCCACCGGCAATTTCAGCACCACATCATCACTGGCGGCGCCGGTGCGGTCAGACCCCGCACCATTGCCGCCCTTGCGCGCCTTGAAATGCTGGGCGTAGCGGAAATCAATCAGCGTATTCAGGCCAGCGACGGCTTCGGCGATCACATTCCCGCCCTTGCCGCCATTGCCGCCATCCGGTCCGCCAAATTCGATGAATTTTTCGCGCCGAAAGGCGACAACGCCATCGCCGCCATCGCCGGCCTTAACCCAGATTTTCGCCTCATCAAGGAACTTCATGGGTCAATCCGTGGGGCATCACGGCCCCAAAAACAAAACGAGGGCCCCTAGGGACCCTCGCCTTCAGCGATATACTGGAAGCTAGGGTTATTCCGCAGCCTGCGGCAGCGGTTGCACGGTAACATGCACGCGGTCTTCACCCTTGCGTTCAAACACCACACGGCCATCAACCGCGGCATGCAGGCTGTGCTGGCGGCCGGCATAGACATTGGCGCCTGGGATCATCTTCGTGCCGCGCTGGGTCACGATGATAGAACCGGCATTCACAGTCTGGCCGCCGAACAGCTTAACACCGAGGCGCTTACCGGCAGAATCGCGACCATTGCGCGAAGAACCGCCTGCTTTCTTATGTGCCATGGCTAGGTTCCTTCCCGATCAGGCTGCGTTTATGGAGGCGATACGCAGCACGGTCTGGTGCTGGCGATGGCCATTCTTGCGGCGGCTATTCTGCCGGCGGCGCTTTTTGAAGATCAGGATACGGTCGCCGCGATTCTGTTCCACCACGGTCGCCGTCACGCTGGCGCCAGGCACGGTCGGCGCGCCGATGGCCAAGCCCGCTTCGGTTGCGATTGCCAGAACGTCATGGATCGTGACGGTGGCGCCGGGTTCGGCATCCAACCTTTCAACGGTGAGAACGGCGTCCGGCGTGACGCGGTATTGCTTGCCGCCGGTGCGGATAACTGCATAGGTCATGGGGATGCCCCGAAACTCTTTCAAAAGCGTGACTGCCCGGCCCTCACCAAAGGCAAAAACCGCCCGCCCCGGGCGCGGAGCGCCGGGCCGGAAGCGGAGGTCATATAGACGGGCGGGCCCCCCACGTCAACGCCAGCGATTGCGTCCGAGGGCGGAGGCAATTATAGGGGCAGATCTGTTCGGGGAACGGCGTGCTTCCCTATCCCGCTGGAGAGGTGCCGGAGCGGTCGAACGGGTCGGTCTCGAAAACCGAAGTACGGGCAACTGTACCGTGGGTTCGAATCCCACTCTCTCCGCCAGTTTCAAACTGATCCGCTCTCTCCGCCCGTCCGTCCCCCCCGCTGGATGGCAGGATTCCTGGGGTTTTTGGGGCGGACCTGTTGACCGGCCAAACCGCGAAAAGCCCAAAAATCGCTCTCCGAGGGCCAATTCTCTCCGAACCTGTTGACTTGGCCGATTTAGTACGGATTTCGCAAGTCATTGAAATTAAAAGAATTTCCTGTCGCGGAAATGTGGCGTGGTTCGAATGGCACTTGCACGAAATCCGTACAAAAAAGTCGAACTGGCGGTACGGCGGGCCTGCGGGCCCAATACGTTTTCGCTCAACCTCCACCGCCAGTTCCATTGGGCGTCCCGCTCTCCAGAAGACTGACGCCGTGCCTATCACCCACCGCCTCAAATCTGTTATCATTACACATATCGTCTCCGAAGAGCTGGATAGCCCCCGAACATGATGTTAACCGTCCGCGACGCCTGCGAAGTTCACGATCACGTCCGGCGTGAAGACACCGCCCCTGAGATCGATGACCTGATCGACGCGCTGGCTGCTGCTGCGGCGTCTTCCGAAGCCGCCAGCCAATTCTTCGCCACCAATCATATCACTGGCGGGATGCGCCTGCTCCTGGAACTTGGTTTTCGTCGCCTCGCGGCCAAGGGCGAACAGCCGTCCTTTGTGCTTTCGCAAGCAATGGGAGGCGGCAAGACCCACATGATGATTGCGCTCGGCCTGCTTGCCCAACTTCCAACCCTGCGGCGCCGTATCCTCAGTGAGACCGGCCTAGGGGACGAGTTTGAAGGCGCCGCTCGAGTAGTTGCCGTTACTGGCCGGCGCAATCCAGCCCATTACCTCTGGGGCGAGATTGCTCTCCAGCTGAAGAAACCGGAGTTGTTTCGCCGGTTTTGGGCAGAGGGGCCACGCGGACCTGACGAAAGCGATTGGAAGGAACTGCTCGGCAGCGAGCCGACACTGATCATGTTCGATGAGCTGCCAGCGTGGTTCGACAACGCAGTAACTCAGAAGGTTGGCGACGGCTCTCTCGCCAACGTGGCACGCTACGCCCTTGCCAATCTATTCGAGGCGGCGCGAAAGACGCCAAGCACCTGCATCGTTGCATCCAATCTCTCGGGCGGCGCCTATCCAGAGGCGGTTCGTGATCTGGAACGCGAGGCGTTTCGTAGCGCTCGCCCCATTGAACCCGTCTCGCTCCAGGGTGGCGACATCTTCGCGATCCTACGGAAGCGCCTCTTCAAGACGCTGGCCAAGCCCAATCAGATCGACGCCGTGGCCGACGCTTACGTCAAGGCGATGGACGAAGCCGTCAAGGCACGCGCGGTGCAGAAGTCACCGGAACGCCTCGCTGAGGAGATTCACGGCTGCTACCCGTTTCATCCGCGCTTCGCGGACCTCGTCGCCACCTTCCGAAATAACGAGAACTTCCGTCAGACCCGCGGCTTGCTCAGCCTCGCCGGTCGCATCGTGCGCGGTGTCTACAAGGAGGGGCGGCCAAACGATGTCCACCTCATTGGCGTCCAGCACGCGGATATGGCGGACACCAGTCTGCGGAGCGAGCCATTCCTCGAACCGATGCGCGAGGCCGTAGCCATCGACATCGCCAACCAGGGACAAGCCAAGGCTGAGACTATCAACGCGGCCCAAGGGTCTGATGCTGGTACCCAGGTTGCGGTCGCCCTGCTCTTCGCATCAATCGGCTCCGGCCCGGAAAGCAAACGTGGCCTGACCCGCTCGGAGCTCATCGAGTGCCTGATGGCGCCGAACCGCACCGTTACCGAATTCGGCACTGCCTTTGACGCGCTGCGAAGCATGGATGGTGCCTGGTATCTCCATGGCGACGGCAAGGACGAGGGCACCTATCGCTTCACCAACCAGGAGAACCTAACCCGCCGCCTTCAAAAAGAGGCTAAAGATGCGCCGGAGCCACGCATTCACAGCGAGCTTGTCCGTCGCCTTGAGGAGGTCTTCGCACCGCAGACCGGCAATGCGTATCAGAAAGTTTTGGCGCTGCCGGAAATGGACGCGATCGACCTTCGCCGGGAACGCACGCTACTGGTCATGTCGCCCGATAGCGGCAGTCCGCCGAACGCCGCGGCGACCCTGTTCTCGGGCGTCGTTGAGAAGAATAACCTGCTGATCGTGACAGGGGATGTCACGCGCTTTGCAAGCATGGACGGGGCCGCTCGTCGCCTCTACGCCGCGCGTAAAGTCCTCAAGGATCTCGGCCGCGACCATCCTCAAATTGACGAGGTACAGGAGAAGCTGGAACAGGCGGAATTCGACCTCCTCACAACCATTGAGCAGGTCTTCAACAAGATTTGGTATCCAGGTCTCTCTCCCCGCACGCGCCAACCAGACCTGCTGGAACAAAAGCTCGACCTTCGTGTCGAGCGGCCAAAAGACGCTCCCCCACGACTCATCGGTGAGCCTCAGATCGAGGCAGCGCTTGGCCCGGGCAAGGCAAGTAAGCTCATCCCGGAGCCGGAGAAGCAGGCAGAGGCACTGCTTGGACGCATCGAGGACCAGCTTTGGCCAGGTGGGGTCAAGAAGGTGAAGTGGCACGACATCGAGATGAATGCCCGCTCTACCGCCCGCTTCGCCTGGCTGCCTGCGAAGGGGCTGGAAGCGCTGCGCCGCTACGCAGAATCGCAAGCCCGCTGGCGTCCGACGGCGGACGGCTTCATCGAGCGAGGTCCTTTCGAGAAAGCGCGTACTACTGTCTCCGTCTCCCGCATCGCTTACGATAGCAATTCAGGAGAAGCGCGGATCGAGGTTACAGCTCGCGATGCCGGCCCCCGCCCGGTCATCCGTTGGTCGGACACCGGCCCGGCCCTGCCCTCCAGCCCCGAGTTGAAGGAGCTGTCCTTCGCCACAAGCAAGCTGCGTCTGTGGTTCTTGGCGGAGGACTCGACTGGCGATCATCCGACCGGCGACGCAGTGCTGTGGCGCAATGAGATCACGATCCTCCACGAGCCGCGCGAGACATCGGGTGGGCGCGTTGTCGAATTGAAGGCGGTACCGGCCGGATCCCTGCGATGGACGCTCGGTGGAACCAGCCCGCGTGACATGGGCGCCGCCTATGTCGGAGCGGTGCCGATCCCATTGAGTGGCGGCCTTCTGCGCGTGTTGGCGGAAGACGGTGACATCTCCGCCGAGAACTCGTTCGACTTCGCGCCAAAGCGTCAGGGTGTGGAAGAAAAGCCCCTGACCCTTCGTGACTATGTGGACGCAGGCAAGGCATCCTCCCTGCTCAAGCGCGTTGAGCGGACTGATACGCAGGGCGCATTCGAGCTGATCAATCAGATAAAGTCCGCGCGCGCCCAAGCTTTCGGCGCCATCCTCACCGTAGGACTGGGTGATGCCAGCGCCATGCTCCGCATTGGCCGGGATGCGGGCGCGGAGGGCGCCGCTATTGAACGCGCCGCGACGCTGCTGCGCGAGTTGGTGAGTGATGAGCGCGCACCGGTGACCTTGCGACTTGACCGGCTTGACTTTCCGACTGGTGCCGACCTGTTGGCATTGGTGGACGCCCTCCACGAGCCGGTGGAGAGTCCCGCCACCATGGTGAAGCAGTGAACGAATTGTCGCGGAAACCCCGCCCTCTCAAACCCGCCAGCACAACGGGCTTCGGCTGCCCGGCGGAGATGTTCGTCCATCATGTGCTCGTGACGATCCCCGAAAGCCGTACCGGCGAGGTGCTGCTGGAAGAGGATTGGGGCGTCGCCCAGGCTGGCGGCCCGGACCGCCTGGCGCGCTGTGTTCTGCCGCGGGTTCGCTGGAACGCCATCGCCAACGTGGCGAAGCAGGCGATGAATGATCGGCTGAAGGAGCAGGACCTCCCGGCATCCCGCTGGATGGCCGGTGAGAACCGTGTCGAGCGTCTCCTTGGCAAGGAGGTCGTTGTGCTGGCCTGGGCGGTCGAGGCCGCCGAGGAAGAGGATGTTGATGCGGTGGCCGCTGCATGGGCAGCGCTGCGGCCAGAGGAACGTTGGTGGTTGTTCGGCCGCGTGGCTAGTTCAGCTGGCGGTGCCGCGGATGCCATGGCGAAGCCTCGGCGAGGGCTGGCTCTGCTGCTCTCCTCCGGGCCGGACCGACGCCCTGCGGCGGCGCCGCGCGCGCCACGGCCCCTCAAGCCGAAAGGTGCGCAGATGGCCCTCGGCCTTCTCGACACGACCCCGGAGGACTGATCCATGCCGGAGGCTCCCCTCGCGCCCGGCTTGGCGCCTTTCTCCATTCGCGACGAGCCCTCTTTGATCGAGCGCGTGTTTCCTGCACAGAAAATCGGGGTGGAAGCGCAGAAGGAACGCAAGAGCGGTGCCGGGCAAACGCTGACCGCGCTCGGTAGCTATTGGAAGGGCCGAAAGCCGCTTGTGCTTGTAAGGGCATGCATTCTGGCCGCACTGTTGCCAGCGACCAAGGATGCCGCTGGCGACCTCGCACTATTGGAAGCTCTCTTGGCCATGGATGAACGCGGCTTGCGCCGGCGAAATCCAACGATCAAGCCAGCCCACATCGTCGCAAAGCTGCCAGGCGATGAGCTGGCTTGGGCACCGCACATCGAGCCTAAGCCTTTGGCAGCCGACGCGGAAGCAGATGATGAAGAGGAAGAGGGCGGCGACGAAGCGGAGGAACCCCCAACAACCGGCGCACAGCGGTGGCGCTGGCGCAAAATCAATGTGTCGCACCTGCGTCCAGCCGAGCGGAAGCTGGAACGCGCCGGTATCAAGGCGGAGCGCGAGGCGCTAAAGGCGCGCGCCTTCGACGCAATGAGCTTCGCCGAGAAGGTGTTCGTATGCAAACGACCTGAGGAAATCGAAACGCTCGGCGATCCGGCTGACCCTCTTTATGCGGGCGTCCTGGGCGAGGCGAATGCGCGGCTGGGCACTACGGCGGAAACCTTGCCAGAGTTGATCCGGCAACTTGGCGTCGCCCGCTTTGGCCATGCGCCAGTGGTGGGTGATCCCTTTGCTGGTGGCGGGTCAATCCCCTTCGAGGCCGCACGCCTTGGCTGTGGCGTCGTGGCGAGCGACCTGAACCCCGTGGCGGCCATGCTGACTTGGGGCGCACTGAACATCATCGGTGCATCGCCGGAGACCCGCGCGCGCGTCGCTGAGGAACAGCGCCGCGTGGCACGAGAGGTGGACGCTGAGATTACACGCCTCGGGATAGAGCATGACGAGCGTGGCAACCGCGCGAAGGCCTTCCTGTATTGCATCGAGGTGGTGGACCCACAGACCGGCTGGCGCGTGCCGCTGCTGCCTTCCCTGTTGATCAGTCGCAATCGCCGGACCGTGGCGCGGCTGGTGCCGGATCACCTCCGCAAGCGCTTCGACATCCTGATCGAGGACGGGGCTTCGGCTGCGACCATGAAGGCCGCGGAGCTTGGAACTGTGGTCAAGTCGGCCCGAATGGACCCCGATGTGGTTTTTCGCCTGGCCCCTACCCCCGGTGGTGAGGAGCGGGAGTGGCGCATTCCCATGGGGCGACTGCGGCGTGATGGCGAAGGTCAGCCAGGGTCCGATGGCGAGCCAGCAAACCTTCTGCGTCCCTGGGGATTGCATGACGTGGCGCCCATCGAGCCGGAATGGGATGCGACAGCCGTGGCCGTTCTACCCGGTAGCGCGCCGGGAGCTTGGCGCGGTGGTGACATCTTTCTGGAGCGGTTGTTCTGCATCCAGTGGATGAGCGCGGAGGACCTAGCCGAGGGCAAGGCGAGGCCGACCACGTGGTTCGCTGCCCCGGACGCTGCAGATTTAGCACGCGAGGCGCGGCTACGTGCGCTGGTAGAGGACCGGATAGCTGGCTGGCAGGCGGCGGGGTTGGTGCCCGACATGCGGATCGAGCCGGGCGAGAAGACCGACGAGCCGATTCGTACGCGTGGCTGGACTCACTGGCATCACCTATTTACGCCGCGTCAACTGCTGATGCTCTCGCTATTGAAGGACCAGATTCGCGAACCCGCCATGGCCCTCACCTTGTGCACGGTGCTCGACAGGACATCGCGGCTCTGCAGATGGAACGTCGGCCACGCTGGAAAAATCGGCGTCGCACCGTCTGCCGATACGGTCCAAAACGTCTTTTACAATCAGGCTTTCAACACGAACTATAGCTACGCCGGAAGATCGTTTGCTGGCCTTTTCGAGTTCATCGTGGAGCAGGCACCTCTCTCGCCTTCTAATGGGATGAGTAGGCTTTCGGTACACTCGGCAACTGCCCTTGAATGTCAGTCCGATTTCTGGATCTACGATCCGCCCTACGCAGACGCTGTCCATTATCACGAGATCACCGAGTTCTTCATCGCCTGGCTGCGCCGCAATGCACCGGGCGATTTCGCCGAGTGGACCTGGGACAGTCTGCGGCCCTATGCCATCCAAGGCAGTGGCGAGAAATTCCGAGCCGATATGGCGAAGGCAATGTCCGCCATGGCGGCGGCGATGCCGGCGAACGGACTGCATGTGTGCATGTTCACTCACCAGGATGCCCAGGTCTGGGCCGATATGGCCGAAATCGTCTGGTCTGCCGGGTTGCAGGTCAGCGCGGCTTGGTATGTCTCGACCGAAGCGGAGAACGCCTTTCGCGCCGAAGGTCATGTGCAGGGCACCGTCCTGCTGGTGTTGCGGAAACGCGCAGGCGAGGAGAGCGCCTGGACCAATGACCTCGTGCCGGAGTTGAAGTTCCGCGTCGAGGAGCAGGTCAACCGCCTTCTGGCGCTGGACGCGGAGGCCCTGCGCGACCGGGGCGAACACGCCTTCTCCTCTTCGGACATTCAGATGGCCGGTTATGCCGCTGCGCTGGAGGTTTTGACCGGCTACACGAAGATCGACGGCGAGGACATGACCCGCGCGGCACTGCGCCCGCGCGCCCAAGGGGACCGGCGTGGCGAGACCGGCATCGTCGGCCGCATGATTGAGCTCGCCGTGCAAACCGCAGCCGAGCTGCTGGTGCCCGCAGGTTTCGACAGAGCCCTGTGGGAGCGGCTTAACAATGCCAGTGAGCGGTTCTGGCTGAAGATGGCCGAGATCGAGGGAGCCCGCCCATCAGGGACTTCTGCCAAGCTCGACGAGTACCAGACCTTTGCCAAGGCATTCCGCTGCACCGATTGGCGCCCGCTCATGGAGGAGGCTAGCGCGAACCATGCGCGTCTGCGGGGCGCGGTCGCTTTCGGGCGGGCGGTGATGGAGGGGCACGAATTCGCCGGCGGCCTGATCCGGCCGGTGTTGTTCGCCGTCCGCGGCTTGGTCCAGGCCGCAGCAACCCAGCAGGACCCAGGCGAGGCCGGCGCTGCCGCCATCCATGCGCTTCGTGATCTATTCGGCCCGGAGTGGATGCGCCGCCGCGCCGACGCAATGGCGATCGCGACCTGGCTCGGCCGTAGCCAGCAGACATCCCGTCCGGAGGAAGCGGAAGCCGCACGCGTGCTTGCGGAATTGATCCGGACCGAACGGGTCCAGGTGGGTTGAGGGATCGGGCCGCCATGCGTGGGGTGAGGTGCAGTTTGTTCCAGAGCTGCTCCTTAACCACGTTTGGTGCGGCGCCGAAGTCTTCCGCCCCACTTTCCACCTGGGCGCAGACGGTCCACTTTTCCGGCGAGGTCCGATGACGTCAGAGTCCCCTGTTGCGACGCTTCGCCGCTTCTCGTCTCGCCGCGAACGGCTGGACCACGCCTTTCTGAGGGACCGTTTGCGGGATGCGGCAACCTATGACCGGATTGCGGGGTACTTCCGTAGCTCGATCTTCGAGGTCGCGGCGGAAGAGATCGCGAAAATCGATCGGGTGCGTATTGTTTGCAATTCAGACCTCGACCCCGATGACTTGCGGACCTCGCAGGCTATCCGAGAACAAGCGCTGGTTGCCCGCTGGTGGGAGGGCGGCCGTGGCGAGTTGCCGCTAGAAATCGAAAGCCTGCTGCACCGGACGCGCTACCGCAAGCTGGCTGAGTTGCTTTCCGCCCGGGATGGGAATGGCGAAGCGAAGGTTCAGATCCGGGTGGTTGACCGCACCACCGCACCATTGGTCCACGGCAAGGCCGGCATCATCACGGCCCGGAGTGGCGCGAAGACCTGCTTCATGGGGTCAGTAAACGAGACGCTCGATGCCTGGCGAAAGCACTACGAGATCCTGTGGGAAGACACTTCCCCAGAGGGCATCGCCTGGACCCAGGAGGAATTCGAGTTTCTTTGGGACAAGGCGGTGCCATTGCCCCAGGCAATCATCCGCGAAGTGGAGCGCTGCGCCGAGCGTGAAGAGATCTCAGTGCCTGATTGCACGGCCTGGCAGTTGCCGGCGGCGGCCATGGCGGAGGCGCCAATCGCCCGCGCAGGTGAAGGCCTGCAGCCTTGGCAGAAGGCATTTGTCGCTGAGTTCCTCAGACACCGGGATTGGTATGGCAAGGCGAGGCTGCTGCTCGCCGACGAGGTTGGGGTCGGAAAGACCCTTTCGCTCGCAACGTCCGCGCTCGTCGCCAGCTTGCTCGGCGACGGCCCAGCTTTGATCCTGACGCCGGCTCCCCTCTGCGAGCAGTGGCAGACAGAGCTGAAGGATCGGCTAGGGATACCATCAGCGCGGTGGCTCTCGGCGCGAAAGGATTGGGTCGACCAGGACGGCAACTTCATCCGTGGCGGCGGAGCGGAGGGCGTCGCGCGCTGCCCGTGTCGCATCGCCATCGTCTCAACAGGCCTCATTTTTAAACAAGCGCCCGAAGCCGAGGTATTGCTACGCCGCCGCGCCAGCCGCGGTGAATCCGCTGCTTTCGGCACATTGATCCTCGACGAGGCCCACCGGGCGCGGGCGCAGACAGAGGGCAACGGCGATCGCCGGCCGAACAATCTTCTCCGGTTTATGGGCCGGGCTGCGTCGAAGGCGCGACACGTGCTGCTGGGTACGGCAACCCCAATCCAGACCGACATCCGCGAACTTTGGGATTTGCTCGAAATTCTTGATGCAGGAGCTGGGCACGTTCTCGGTCCACCGCTCAGCCCTTGGCGCCGACTGCCGGATGCGGTGGACATAGTTTCTGGCCGTGTGCGGCCCAGAGGTGTCGACGCCGCCTGGGAGTGGCTGCGTCACGCCATCCCCAGCCGCCGCGAGCGCGACCCGGTGTTCGGGATCCTGCGACAAGACTTGAACCTCGACGACGGGACCTTCTCTACTGACCGTCCCTGGACCGCGCTTGGAGCAGGCATGGCGCGCGAGGAGATTGAAGACCGGCTTATGTACGATCGGGACGGTCTAGGCTTTCTACAGAACAATAACCCGATAGTTCGGCACACAATTCTCCGCCGTCGCAAAGACCTGGAGCAAGCGGGGCTGCTGAGACCGGTCGCCGTGGATCTGCATCCGAACGATGCCGAGCGCGACCCTCAAACAAAGGCCTTCTTCACAGAGGGCGGTCGAGGCATCGCGACTTCACCACAGTTGGAAGCTGCGCTTGCGGCGGCAGGGCGTTTCTGCGAGGCGCTGGCATCACGCAAGCGCGGCGCTGGGTACATAAAGAGCCTCCTCCTTCAGCGGATATGTTCGTCCGCTGCGTCAGGATTGGCGACATCCCGCGTCCTGCTGGGCGACCCTGATCCGCGTGGTGCAGCAGCCGGCCAATCTCCGGAGGCAATCGGCTTTGAGCGCCTGCGCGCTGGGAACTCCTTCCGGGAAGACGACAATGAGGAATTACTGCCCGATCAGCTTGCCGCACTCGGTAGCGACATGGACGACGAGAAGGAAGAATTGCGTGAAGCCATCGTCCTTCTGGAGGACATCGTAGCCCAACCGCGCAACAGTCCAGCCGCCGATCCGAAGTGGCGCGTCTTGCGGCACTTTCTCATCGAGCGCGATTGGCTGCGCCACGGCGCTATCGTCTTCAGCCAGTTTTTCGACACTGTATTTTGGGCAGCGACTTCGCTTGCCGCAGAACTGCCAACGACCCCGGTTGCTGTTTACGCTGGCGCAGGTCGCTCAGGCGTGTTCCGCGACGGTCAGTTTGTCGCCTGCCCGCGTGACGACATAAAGCGAACCGTTCGTGAGGGCGCTATTCGTCTTGTTGTCGCCACTGACGCCGCCTGTGAAGGATTGAATCTTCAGACACTGGGCACCTTGGTCAACATGGACCTGCCATGGAACCCATCGCGCCTCGAGCAGCGAATTGGTCGAATAAAGCGGTTCGGTCAGCGCCGCGATACCGTGGACATGCTGAACATGGTGTACGCTGGCACGCGAGATGAAGTCGTCTATGATCGGCTCTCAAGAAGGATGCGCGACCGCTTTGACTTGTTTGGCCAACTCCCTGACGTCATCGAGGACAGCTGGATCGACGACGCCTCCGCGCTAGACCGCGAGCTCGACACCTTCATTGAGAAGCGGCGCACCGCGAATGCCTTTTCTCTGCGATGGGGTGGAACAGCGACCGGGACCGAGCTTACCGCCGAAGAGCGTGCTTGGCACGCGGGATGGGAATCGTGCTCGCGCGTTATTTCTAGGCGTGACGTCTCCCAGCTCATGGCTGAGGGGTGGTGAGCCAATGGATCAAACCGCAATGGCCGACCAAGTTAACCGCTGCTTCTCCCTCCCCACTGGTACCCCCTCCGGCTGCCGCCCGTCCAAGATCGCCGCAGCCATGCCTGACGGAAAAATGAATTGGAGCCTGCGAAACCTTTTGCAGCCAGCTGCGCCTCCACGATTCCTCCCAAAATGCGCAACCCGGCTGCGGGCCATGGCCTTAGTTGGAGCTTGATCTCGTTCCGGGTGCGGATTTACGTGGGCTTGCTGGCACCAAGTTTGCGCAGTCAAGGCTAGCACCGGCCTCTTTCGCCTTCTGAGTAACGCCCCCTCGGAGTACTTGCCAACATCAAGGCTGCATCTAGCCTAATCCGGCTGCAGAATCTCCGAGGATACGTAAGCCTTCAAGGCTGCGACGGAGGTGAAGCAACGAAACCCATGGGCGCTTGCGAAGGCCACAATATCTGTAGTTTCATTGAGCAGCAGAGCGACAGGCGCTGTAAGGCCCTGTTGCAGGCCTTCGGGCCAAGCGAGATCAAAGACCGCGAGTTGATTGCCCGTATTCGGGTCAGAGCAGTCAAAGGCGATAACTCCTCGCATCAAGCCTTTCGCCCCAATCCACTCATTCAGTTCCTCGATCTGAAGTTCCTCGGATTCGCTTGTCAGCCCTCCGATGACAGCCGGAAAACTGGCGGATACCGGAGCAACTTCTCCAACCCAATGAGTCTCGCCATGCAAAAGATCAGCGAAACACTTGTTGGCCTCTTCCGCGAGCAAAGCCTTACGCGCATCGAGGAAATCGAGATAGCGGTCCATTTTCCAAAGTGCAGGGTCCATGGGAATCCACTGCGAGGCCAGGGTGCCCGGATGACTTTCCTCTATCTCGGGGAAGTAATTTTCAGGCCTACGGTCACTGATACTAAGGTTTGTATCCTTAGTGAGAAAGCAAAAATTTGCCAGCGCATTCACTTCTGGTTGTCGATGTTTTAATTTATATAGTTGAGCTTTCGGAAAAATATGATGTACCTCTAACCGATTCATTTTACCGAGAAGAGTGGCCTTGAGGGGGAGGCCTGTACCCCAATCACGAGCGCCGCCCATTCGCGTTAGCATATAAAGAACGGGATAGAAGCGCGCACCAAGACTCCACCCCGTAAAATGCCCAGGTTCAACCTTTAGTCCGCCATGCCAGAGGCGTAACTGCTCAAGGAGAGCGTCGAGGCCTCCGTCTTTTCCTTCCAAAGCCGCGAGGTCCTGATCAATTACGGTTTCCGTTGATCCAGAAAAGCGACCCCACATTCCGGCCTGCGCATACCAGAAAAGAAGTTTATCGCGCTCTTTAGCATTGAGGGTTCCCGTCTTTTGATCAAGGTAGCGAACCATCACGGGGACACCAAAACGTCCAAAAAACACCTGATCATGATCAAGGCCCAATCGCCCAGAAATAAGATTCAAAACCGTATCTATATGCTTCTTGGTCCGTTTCAGGCCGTCTTTGATAGCAACGGCGTCCTTATCGTGGAGAAAGCTGAATTTTGCCTCTCCGGTCAATATGGTATTCACCGAACGTAAGAGCCAATCGAGATTAAATTGATAACCTGCGGCAGACCATTCCCTGATCTTTGCTTTCATCGTATCGCGAGCCTCCGGCCATTCGGCGCAGATTTTCGCCAACGCTAAGTCACCCTTCGAAAGCTTGGTGCCACCACTATTTACCCGATTAAATATGTCCACCACGACATCTAGAGTCTTATCCGCCCCGGTAACTTCTTCGATATGGAGATCAATGTCTGCGATACTCAATAGTTTACTGAGGCGGCCAAAAAAATCACCCAGCTGTGCCGTATGCTGAGGTAAAGTTGACAGCCGAGCGACAAATGCCCCCAAGCCCGCCGTGCCTGCTTTCATCAGTTCCGTGACATCAATCCAAAGCGGGTCGTCTTGCATCTTAATGGGCTGATAGAATGCAAATGTCTCCGACCCCAGGTGGAATTGAAGGCTTGTGAATGCCTGGGCTTGGCCATCGAAAAATTTAGGCGGACGGCCACGAATAACTCCGTAAAGCGTTGTCATGCGCTGCTGTCCATCGAGAAGCAGCTTCACAATTCCAGACGCGAGCTGACCCTCGCCGCGGTGAGCTGCGGTCTGGGCTTCAGTGGCCCAGACGAGTAATCCTCCTACCGGGTGACGCCTGTAAAGCGAATCGAATAGACCCCGCACTTGGTCCCGATTCCAAACGTAGCCGCGCTGAAATTCCGGCAAAGCCATGTGACCATTGTCGATATGGTCCAGGATGGTGGAGATTTTCAAAGATGCCTCGCGCTAGCTTTGGTTATTCCAAGATAAGCTGAACGCTAGTAGCTTTCTTCCCAAGCATCAACGTATTGTGTTTTTGAAGTGAAACATGAAAGAGGCCTGCCTTCGGGCTGGTTGCTATTTTTGGAGACGCCAGGAAAAGTCTCCATAATCTGCTCAAGACAGCGGCAGCTAGGCGATGATTCCCCAACATACACCCCGCTGCTCCCCCCACCCCACCGGCACCCCCTCCAGCAGCGCCGGCAGCGTCACCCCCTCCGGCTGCCGCCCCGCCAGTATCGCCTCGACCATGGTGGGCGAAAGCAGCGTCAGCCGCAGCACCCGGCTGACATAGGAAGGATTGATTTTCTCCGCCGCCGCCAGCTCGGCGACGGTCGCGTGCCGGCCCGTTTCGATCATCCGGCGCCAGCGAAAGGCCCGCGCTAGGGCTTTGACCAGCGTGATGTCCACATTTGCCGGCGCCTCGATCGCGTTCCCCTCTGGCGTCAGCACCAGCTTCCGCCCACTGGGCAGCTTCCGGGGCGCTAGCGGCACGCGGATGGTCAGCATTTGCGCCTCGCCGGTCATGCGGCAGCCCTCGCCCAGTCCGCGCCAGGGGCGGCCAATTCCCGCGCCAGGCTGGATAGCCCCTCCAGCTTCATCCGCACATCGGCGCCATCCGGCCCAAGATCCACCCTATCCACCAAAAGCCGGAGGATCCGCGTCTGCTCGGCGGGAAAGAGCTCCTCCCAAAGGGGGTCGAGCCGTTCCAGGGCTAACCGGGCCTCGTCCTCTGTCAGGCCCGGCGCCGCCAACCGTGCCGCGCGCCAGGCGCCCAGGACTATCTCAGGCTGGCGCAACAGTCCGCGCAGCTGCGCGATCACGATGCCCTCGATTTCGCCGGCAGAGATGCGCGCAATGGCCGGCCCGTCCGCGGCGCTACCCTTCAGCACCGACTGGCTGACATAGTAGCGGTATCGCTGGCCGCGCCGGCCCCGCGTATGCGTGGGCGACATGGCCCGCCCATCGCTGTCAAAAATCAACCCACGCAGCAAAGCAGGAGTCTGGCAGCGCGTCCGGTTGGCGCGTGTTCGTGGGCTGATGGTCAGCAATGCATGGGCGGCGTTCCACAGCGCTTGCGGCACGATGGCGGCATGCTCGCCGGG
>JADCGA010000019.1 GCA_020249265.1 Roseomonas sp. | reverse complement strand
TTCACGGGGCTGCTGAAAAGTCACGAGATCGCGATCAGCATGGATGGCAAAGGGGCGTGGCGGGACAATGTGTTCGTGGAGAGGCTCTGGCGGACCATCAAATACGAGGAGGTTTACCTACGGGCTTAAACCAGCGTCCCTGAGGCGCGGGCTTCGCTGAGCCGATACCTCGATGGCTTCCATAACACCCGAAGGCCCCATTCGAGCCTTGACGGGCAGACGCCGGACGAGGCCTATTTCAACGTGCGGCCATCAATCCCGATGGCGGCCTAACCGAGGCAGGAAGCCACTTAGGAAACGCCCAGGAAATGTTCAAACTAACCGAGCCGGCTCCCTTTCTGCACGCCGGGCGGTGATGTACAAATCCAAGCCATGTTGCAGGTGATGTTGAATGTGCTGCATTTCGGTATGGAACTTCAGGAAGCGATCGAAGCGCCGCGTGTTTCATCCTATGCCTTCCCGTCTTCCTTCGCGCCCTTTGATTATTTCCCGCGACGGCTTGCGGTTGAGGCGCGCATTCCAGACGCAACGCGGAATGCGTTGGCGGGCCGCGGACATGACCTCAAGGAATGGCCGGACATCACCTGACTGGCGGGCAGTGTTGAAGCCGTGATGTCCGATCCGCAAGCGGGGCTGGTGCGCGCAGGGGCTGATCCGCGACGCCCGGCCTATGCGATTACGGGATGAGTACCAGCGCTGCCACACCAGATGCCGAAGCGCTGCTCAACGAAGCCATGGCGCGGCTGCAAGCGCGGGATTTCCGTGCCGCCGCGCCGCTGTTTCAGCGTGCCATCGCGCTTGGAAGTGATGCGCCGGAAATTCGCAACAACCTGGGTCAGACCTTGCGATTTTCTGGTGACCGCGCGGGCGCTGTGGCCGCGTTTCGTGAAGCGCTCCGCCAGCGCCCTGCCTATGGTCGCGCAGCCGCCAATCTGGTGGGAATATTGCTGCCCGCGCAGGCTGATGCGGCGCAGGCAGTTGTTGCCGCCGCGCTTGCCGCAGGCGCCGGAGAGGGTTTGCACCGTGCTGTCGCCGGGCTTTGGCGGGATGCCGGGCGGCCTGATCGTGCCATGTTTCATCTGCGGGCACTGTTGGAAACATCGCCGGGCGATACGCTGATGCGAAGCGAATTGGGCACCACGCTGATGGGTTTAGGCCGGCCCAGCGCCGCAATTCCGCATTTGGCGCGTGTTGCCGAAGAAATGCCAGATCGCGCCGATGCCAAGGTGAATCATGGTCTGGCCTTGCAGCAGGCGGGCGATATTGGCGGGGCCATGGCCGTGCAGCGCCGCGCCATTGCGCAAGACCCCGGATGCCGCCCTGCCTGGCAGAATCTACTGCTGGGCTTAAACTATGTGCCGGGCATTACAGCGGCAGAAGTGGCGGCTACACATCGCGCCTATGCCCAGCGTTTCGCCCGGCCCGCGCCCGCGCCCTTCGCGAATACGCCAGACCCGGATCGGCGGCTGCGCATTGGCATGCTCTCGGGCGATTTTCGTCAGCATCCGGTTGGCTATTTTCTGGAAGCGGCGATTGCACAGCATCAACGCGCAGGCTTTCACCTGACCGCTTATGATGTCGGCAAGCGCGCCGATGCCACCACTGCCAGGCTGCGCGGACTTTTCGATCACTGGCATTCGCTGGGTAGCCTGGATGATGCCGCGATTGTCGCGCAACTCCGCGCCGATGGGATTGATATTCTGGTTGATCTGACTGGCCATACGGAAACCAGCCGCATTGGCGTGATGGAATATCGCCCTGCGCCGGTGCAGGTAAGCTGGATTGGCTATGCCAATACCAATGGTGTGGCGGCGATGGATTGGATCATCGCCGATGATGTGGTGCTGCCACCGGAAGATGAGGCGCTTTACATCGAAAAGCCGCTCCGGCTGCCGGGCTGTTACTTGTGCTATACGCCTGGGCGAGAAGCCGTGGCGCCAAGCCCGCCGCCCATGCTGCGCCAGGGGCATGTCACCTTCGGCTGTTTCAATAACCTGGCGAAACTCAATGATGAAGTACTGGCCGCCTGGGCCGCCATTCTGGCCCGCCTGCCCGATGCGCGGTTGTTGCTGAAAACCGCAGTGCTGAGGGAAGCCGCGACGGCGCAACGACTGCGCGCGCTTTTTGCCGCTGCGGGCGGCGATGTCGCGCGGCTTGATCTGGAAGGGCATAGCCCGCGTGCCGATTACTTTGCGCGCTATGCGACGGTGGATTTCATGCTGGACCCCTTCCCCTTTCCGGGCGGCACCACCACGGTGGAGGCGATCCATGCCGGCGTGCCAACCCTGACGCGACGTGGGCGCGGGGGCATGATCAGCCGCAATGGCGAAACGCTGCTGAGTGCCGTCGGCTTGCAGGGTTGGATTGCCGCCGATACGGCGGAGTACATCGAAAAGGCCATTGCCTTCGCGCAAGATGCGGACGGCCTGGCTGCGATCCGTGCCCGGCTATCGCTGGGGCCTTTGGGTGACGCAGCCACCTATGCGCGGGGGCTTGAGGCCGGCTGGCGGCGCATTTGGCGCGATTGGTGCGCGCGCCAAGGGCGGTAAGGTCAGGGGCGATTTAACCCGGCGCGAAAAAGGTCTAGTAAGCCTGGGTCTGGCCCGCCTGGCGGAATGGTAGACGCAGCGGACTTAAAATCCGCAGCTCGCAAGGGTGTGGGGGTTCGAGTCCCCCGGTGGGCAGGATACGCATCATGCAAAGCGAGGCGCGTTCGGGCAAAGTCACCTATGCTGGCGCCGCATCAATACCCTTGTCGACGCCATTTCCCTTGCATAGCCTTTAGCCAAGAAAAGTCAGTCAAATACTCAAACGCGGGAGACCATGGATGGTCATGAGAGCCATTATGGGATGGATGGTTGTGGTTCCCGGCCTTCCAATCATCCCCCTGCGCGCGAAAGGCTTGAAGCGCTGAATGCAGGCTGCCGCGAGTTGTATGAAAAGCTGCAACCGTTGGTATCGTTTTTCTGGCTGAACCATGCGGGAAAGCCCTATCATTCGCGGCGCTATCTTTGCGATGTGCCTTATTGAGGCAGCTCTGCTGCGTTTAGCCTGATTTCTGATTGTGAGGGAGAAATGACAAAGGAAATTCTCTGCGCCTTCAGCGTGCATTGCGATGCCGTGGCAGGCTGGCTTGGCAGCTATATGGGCGAGGATAGCCCGGGCGATATCAGTCGCGGGGTATTCGCCGCCAAAGTTGGTATGCCGCGCCTGCTGAAGCTGTTCGAACGCTTCGGCATGAAGCAATCCTGGTTCATCCCAGGACATACCATCGAATCTTTCCCGAAAGAAACGGAGATGGTCGCCAAGGCTGGCCATGAGATTGGCTTGCATGGTTACAGCCATGAAAACCCCCTCGCTCTTTCACGCAGCCAGGAAGAGGCGATTTTCGACAAATGCATCTATCTGATCGAGCAATATTGGGGCCGTCGCCCGGTTGGCTATGTCGCGCCCTGGTGGGAGGTATCCGCCACCTCCATCGAAATTCTGCTGGAGCGTGGGATCGCTTATGATCATTCACTGATGCATCATGATGCACAACCTTATTATGTGCGCACTGGCGATGCATGGACGCCCATTGATTACAGCAAGCCGGCTTCCACATGGATGAAACCCTTCACGCGTGGACGTGAAACCGAGCTGGTTGAAATCCCGGCTTCCTGGTATTTGGATGATCTGCCACCCATGATGTTCGTGAAGAAATTTCCGAATAGCCATGGCTATGTCTCACCACATCAGCTTGAACAGATCTGGCGCGATCATTTCGATTTCGTCTACCGCGAATATGATTACGCCGTGGTGCCCATGACCATCCATCCGGATGTATCAGGCCGGCCGCAAGTGCTGCTCATGCTGGAACGCCTGATCGGCCATATGCTGAAACATCCTGGTGTGCGGTTCGTGACCTTGGAGGAAATGGCCGCAGATTTCCGCAGGCGTTTTCCGCGTAAGGCCGCCAACAAAGGGAAAAAGGGGAAGTGATGCCGATTGGTGCTGTAGTTGGTGCCAAACTCACCGATTTGGTCCTGCTGGATATACGGGCGGGAAGCGTTACCATTCAGAAGGTCTCATCAACAACCGCCTCCCTTCGATGAGCCTTATGGTGGGTGTCCTTGGCCTTTGCCGTAAGGCGCCAAGGCTTCGTGCTACGCAGCATCTTGCCAGCGGGGTGGGCAAAGTTAAGCACCAAATTCATGTCCCAATCGCCGTCTTGGCGCTTTGCCGAGACGCGATGTCCCAAAGCCTTTTCGGGTTTGACCCCCTCAGGCCGCGTTGGCCTTGCGGAGTGCGGCTGTGACCGCAGCATGCGTCACCTGATGAAAACGCGCCGCCACATGGCGATCCGGACGAATGAGATAACCAGCCCCTGACGTGAGGCCAAAACGCGCAATCAAGGCTTCGTCCTGGTCAAAGACCTCAATAATGGCGAGCCCCTCAGCCCCCTTGGCCTCAGCACCGCCCTGCCGATGAAGCAAGGCAAAACCCTGGCCCAGTGTTTCACTCAGGTATCCATTGCCTAAGGGCGCATCTGGGATCGGCGCACCGGGCGGCGGCCCGGCGGCCCAAGGCGTTGTGTCCATCCTTGACAAGGGACTTTCGGCATAAGCGGTTGGTGTTGAAAGTCTGCCGGAATTGACGAAGCGCTTTCCGAATTCCGTCTGTCGCGCCAGCGCCAGGGCCGCGTTGCGAAAACGTGCCTCTGCCTTGTGGCGGGGCGCGATGAAATCAGTGGCACGTGAGGAGTTCAGGATATTCTCATCCGCCGCTTGCGAACGTTCCTGATCATAGCTCGCAATCAGCCCTGTCCTGCCCCGCAGAGCTGCGGCAAGCTTCCAGCCGAGATTATCCGCATCCTGCACGCCGGAATTGGCGCCGCGCGCCCCAAAGGGGGAGACCTGATGTGCCGCATCACCCGCAAAAATTACCGCACCATGCACAAAGCGTTCTAGCCGGCGGCATTGAAAACGATAGACGGAAATCCATTCCAAATCGAATTCATCATGCCCCAACATGCGTTCAATGCGCGGGCGCACCACTTCGGGCCGCCTTTCATGTTCCGTATCCGCATCTGGTGATAGTTGCAGGTCTATGCGCCAGACATCATCGGGCTGCTTGTGCAAAAGGCAGGACTGGCCGCCATGAAAAGGCGGGTCGAACCAGAACCAGCGCTCCACCGGGAAATCGGCTGTCATGCGTACATCGGCGATCAGAAATTGATCTTCAAACTGCTCACCCATGAATTCAAGGCCAAGCATGGCGCGCATGGGCGAACGCGCGCCATCGCAGGCAATGGCAAAACGCGCATCTAGCAAATAGATGCCATCAGGCGTTTCAACCGTGATGCACGCGCCCTGATCGCCCGATTGCAGGCCGATCACACGGTGCAACCAACGCAGATCAACACCCAGCGCCTGCGCGCGATCCACCAGGAATTTTTCCGCATAGTATTGCTGCAAATTGATGAAGGCCGGCATCTTATGACCAGATTCCGGCTGCAGATCAAAACGGTAGAGCAATTCCTCATGCTGAAAGACCTTGCCGACATTCCAGCGCACACCTTTGTCCAGCATGGGCGCGGCACAGCCAAGCCTATCCCAAATCTCCAGCGTCCGCTTGGCAAAGCAAATGGCGCGCGATCCCCCCCCGATGCGGTCCTGATCATCCAGCAACACGCAATCAATACCGCGCAGCTTGAGATCAATGGCAAGCGTCAGGCCAACCGGCCCGGCGCCAATGATCACCACAGGGTGTGATGCGGGCTTGGCCCGCGCCTGATCTGCGTGGCGTTGATAGGCGAAACGCGCAAAGGGCTCGGCAGCCGTCATACGCTGCGGCTTGAAAGTGGCAGCGCCAGACCATCGCGCCCAATCACCAAGGGTCCGGCGTAATGGGCGCGCACCGCATCCACCCAATGCTGTTCCGTCACCAGCGGATCGTCCGCCGGCACCAGATGATTGAGCGCGAGCAGCCCGATGCCGGCCTCTGCGGCGATGCGCCCGACATCCTCCGCAAGCGTATGGCTATCCAGCAAATGCTGCTTCAACCGCGCGCCATTGCCGACACGCGCCACCAGCCGATCCACGCCTGGTTCATAAATCGCTTCATGCACCAGAATATCGGCACCCCACGCAAAACCCGCAAGCGGCGCAAAATACGTGGTGTCAGCCGAGAAAACCACCGAACCCGCCGCATGATCAAAGCGCAGCGCGAAGCACTCCGTCACCGGGGGATGTTTCACCCGCAAGGCGGAAACCGTAACGCGTGCATCGGTGAAGACATGGCCTTCGGCATATTCCAGCACCTCCACCATAGCGGCCAGATCGGGCCGGCCTTCATCTTCGATACGGATCGCGATATCGTAGGCAAGTGAGGTCAGAAAACCCTGCCAGGCCGCGCGCGTGCCGACCGGTCCATGCACCACGACTTTCTCCTTCAAGCCGGCAGTCCAGGCGGTGTGAATCAGCGGCCCCATTTCAAGCACATGATCAGAATGCAGATGCGTAATGATGATGCTGCGCAAGGCAGGCAAGGGCATACCCGCTTCCACCAGGGCGCGCGTCACGCCAAGCCCGCAATCAATCACATAGGGATGGCCCCCAATTTCGAGCAAATGCGCCGTTGGCGAAGGCCCGCCCTTGCGAATGGCAGGCCCACCCTTGGTGCCGAGTAGCACAAGCCGATCCCGATTGGATGGCATCACATTCATCTCACCAAGCCTGCCTCTTCCTGGGGTTGAAGCGCTTCTGCAAACCATCCCAGCAGCCGATATAGTTTTTCTGCAAGCCGGGCTGCTTCGCGGCATGGGCAGTGACGCGTTGCGGGAAGCGTGTTTCAAACATGAAGGCCATGGTGCCGATCAGCTTCACCGGCTTCAATTCAGTGCTGGAGGCATGTTCAAACGCCGCCGCATCCGGCCCATGGGGCAGCATCTGATTATGCAACGAAAACCCGCCTGGCACGAAACCCTCAGGCTTTGCATCATAAACGCCAAAGATCAGGCCCATGAACTCGCTCATGACATTGCGATGATACCAGGGCGGGCGGAAGGTATTCTCCGCGACCATCCAGCGATCCGGAAAGATCACGAAATCAATACTGGCAGTGCCTTCCTCTGCCGAAGGAGAAGTCAGCACCGTGAAGATCGAAGGATCCGGATGATCAAAGGAAATCGAACCGATCGCGGCATACCGCCTGAGGTCGTATTTATAGGGATAGTAGTTCCCATGCCAGGCAACCACATCCAAGGGCGATTGGCCGATTTCGGTTACAAAGATATCGCCGCCCCATTTGACGAACAGTCTTGAGGGTGCGTCTTCATCCTCATAGGCGGCAACGGGTGTCAGAAAATCACGTGGGTTGGCAAGGCAATTGGCGCCGATTGGGCCGCGATTGGGCAGGGTAAAGGGGCTGCCATAGTTTTCGCAGACATAGGCGCGCGCCGGCCCGTCCGGTTTTTCGCAGCGAAAAAGGATGCCCCGTGGAATGACGCAAATCTCACCAGGTTCAATCTCAATCACGCCAAATTCGGTACAGAAGCGAAGCCGACCCTGCTGCGCTACAATCAGCAATTCGCCATCGGCATTGCAGAAATACTCGTACTGCATGGATCGAGTGATACAGGCAATATGCGCGGCCATGCCGGTTTGCGTATCGGAATCCCCCGCCGTGGTAATGGTGGTGAGACCTTCGACAAAACTGAGGCGCTTGCGCGGCATGGGCACAGGATCCCAGCGATATTGCCCAAGCATCGGTTGGCGTTCGGCGGCATTAGGGGCGGTGCGGATCAGGCCCGGATCAATCGCCCGATAAAAGCCGGAATGCTTCACCGAGGGGCGAATACGATAGAGCCAGGATCGCTCATTCTTGCCCTGCGGCGCGGTGAAGGCCGAACCGGAAAGCTGTTCGGCATAAAGCCCGTAACTGCATTTCTGTGGTGAATTGCGCCCGATCGGCAGCGCATCGGGCAGCGCTTCAGTCTCGAACGAATTACCAAAGCCCGACATGTAAGCCAGCGTGGTCATGGGCGGTTTGGGCTTTGGCATGGCGCGGGTCCGGCGTGACTCATTCTACCTTGGCGCCGGAAATGCGCACCAGCTCCGCCACACGCGGCATTTCAGCGGCGAAGAAGGCAGCGAATTCTTCCGGCGTGCTGCCGATAGGTTCATAGCCGAGTGAGAGCACGCGTTCGCGGATCTGCGGGTCGCGCAAGCCGGCGGCCAGGGCTTGTGACAGGCGCTGCACTGCTGCCGCAGGTGTGCCGGCTGGCGCAAAAGCGCCAAGCCAGGAAGAAAATTCATAACCCGGCACTACCTCCGCTACTGCGGGCACATCGGGAAATTCGGGCGCGCGCTGTGGCCGCGTGATGGCAAGGGCGCGTACCTGATCGGCGCGAATTTGCTGCACGGTCTCCACGATGGGTGAAAACACGATGTCCACGCGCCCGGCCACCAGATCCGTCATGGCCGGCGCGCCGCCGCGATAATTGATATGCGTGAATTGCACCTTGGCCAAATGCTCGAACAGGGCGGCGGCAAAATGCTGCGATGACCCCGCCCCCGCCGTGCCGACATTGACGCGCCCAGGATTGGCGCGTGCCAGCGCCACCAGATCGGCCAGCGTGCGCGCGGGAAAAGCGGGATGCGCCACCAGCATGTTCGAACTTTTCACAAAAAGCGACACCGCCGTGAAATCCCTCACCGGATCAAAGGGCAGGTTGCGATAAAGCGCCGCGTTCACCGCCTGAGATCCCATGGAGGCGACGACCAGCGTATGCCCATCCGGCGCACTCCGCGCCACATGCTCGGTCGCGATGTTTCCTGCCGCACCAACTCGATTCTCCACCACTGCGGGTTGCGGCAAGGCAGCCGATAGCGCCTGTGCCATCAATCTTCCCGTGGTATCCGTGGACCCGCCAGCGGCGAAGCCCACCACCAGGCGAATGGGCCGGCTTGGCACCCAATCAGCGCCTTGCGCCGCAGCACCACGCATCATCAGCGGCGCAGCGGCCATACCAGTCACCAGATTCCGACGATTGAGCATGATCTCCTCCTCTTTTTTTATACCTCAGACGTCGAAGAAAACCGTCTCCTCCGCGCCCTGCAAATGGATATCGAAGACATAGGTATTGTCCGCGCCAGGAACGCGGCGTGCCATCAGCGTCCTGCGCCGTTCCGGCTGTTCGATAAGGCGGAGCACCGGGTCTTCCGCATTGGCCGCGGCTTCATCGTCGAAATAGAGCCGTGTGAGCAGGCCGAGATTGATGCCGCGCGCCACGATCCAAACCAGGATATGCGGTGCGAGGCTCCCTTCACCGTGCCGGCGCGCCACGCGACCTGGCTTGATGGTGGCGAAGGACCATGTGCCGGTCTCAAAATCCGTGCCCGTGCGCCCCCAGCCGCGAAACTGCGCATCACGCGGGCCGGATGCATCATCGGCAGGATGGTTGAAGCGACCAAAGGAATCCGCCTGCCAAATCTCAACCAAGGCATCGCGAATGGCTGCACCTGTACCATCGAAAATCCGCCCTTCGATGCGAATGCGTTCCCCTTTGGCCTCGGGCGTAAGCGCAATGGTGCCGATAGTGTTTTCAAAAATATCAAACCCGGCCTGACGCGGAATAAGGCCAATATGCACAAAGGGTCCGGCGGTTTGGGATGGTGTCTCGGGCAGATAGCCAAGCGCATCGGGCGTGATCATGGCGGCTCAATTCCCTTGCAGCTTGTTTTCAAAAACCGTCGCGTGCGTACCGCGCAGCACGATATCCCAGCGATAGGCGAGCGTATCCAGCGGCACCGATGCCGCAAGATCAAGTTGCGCAATCAGCCGATCGCGCGCCGCAGCATCTGGGATGGTGTTCAGGATACTGTCATGGCGGATCAGGGGATCACCCTCAAAATACATTTGCGTAATCAGCCTTTGTGCGAAGCCATGGCCGAAGACCGAAAAATGCATATGCGCCGGGCGCCAATCATTCACCTTGTTGCGGAAGGGATAGGGGCCGGGCTTGATCGTACGAAAAACATAGCGCCCATCTGCATCTGTCAGGCAGCGACCACAGCCGCCGAAATTCGGATCAATCGTACCGACATAGCCATCATTGCGGTGCCTGTAGCGCCCTGAAGCGTTGGCCTGCCAAATCTCCACCAGGACGCCGCGCAGGGGCCGCGCATTGCCATCCAGCACGCGGCCATGAATGATGATGCGTTCGCCTATCGGCAAGCCTTCCTTGGCGTAGTTCAGGATCAGATCATTGTCACGCGCGCCGAGCTCCTCCGCGCCGAAAACCGGGCCGGTGAGGTCGGCCATGCTTGTCCTCAGGGAAAGCGGCGGGCGTGTCGGGCCGCGGAACATGCTGGTCTTGTAGCCTGGCGCAATCGGCAGCGGATGCGCCGCAAGATCGCGCTGAATGAAATCTTCCCCGGCCATCAGACGGGCCCCCAGCATTCCAGCGGGCGCGGCATTGCGGCAAGGCTGCCAAGGTCAAAGCAAGGCATGGGCGGTATCTTCCCTGGAAGTTTCCTGTCCGGCGCTTGCCTGCTATGGCTTCCTTGCGCCTGGCCGATTATGAGAGGACCAGCCGCAAGGCGCGTCAAGCGGAATCACACATGGCCGAGGGCCGGCTTAGGGGGCAGCCCATGCGTTTTCCAACGCGTACCCAGGTTGCGATTATCGGCGCCGGCCCTGCGGGGCTGCTGCTTGGGCAATTGCTGCATAAGGCCGGGATTGAGGCGGTTATTCTGGAACAGCGCAGCGCAGATTACGTGCTGGGCCGCATTCGCGCCGGCGTGATTGAACAAACCACCGCCGCACTTCTGGATCAGGCCGGCGTTGGTGCGCGCATGCGGGCGGAAGGCCTGGTGCATCACGGGTTTTCATTGTGTGTGGATGGAAAGCGTCAGCGCATTGACCTCAGCCGTCATACTGGCGGCAAGATCGTCACGGTCTATGGCCAGACGGAAATCACCCGTGACCTGATGGAGGCAAGGGCCGCAGTTGGTTTGGTCACGGTTTACGAGGCCCAGAATGTCGCGCCCTTGGATTTCGATTCAGACAAGCCCAAGGTGCGCTTTGAATCCAACGGCACTATGCATGAATTGGCCTGTGACATCATCGCCGGCTGTGATGGTTTTCACGGCATTTGCCGCGTGAGCGTTCCGCCCGCCGCCATCACGCTTTACGAAAAGCTCTATCCCTTTGGCTGGCTCGGGCTTTTGGCGGATGTGCCGCCGGTTGATCATGAATTGATCTATGTCCGCCATGCGCGCGGTTTTGCGCTGTGCAGCATGCGCAGCAAAATCCGCAGCCGCTACTATCTGCAATGCGATTTGAATGACAGTGCCGTGAATTGGTCAGACGACGCCTTTTGGGCGGAACTGCGCCTGCGGTTGGACCCCGCAGCGGCAGCAGCGCTCACTACCGGACCTTCGCTGGAGAAAAGCATCGCACCATTGCGGAGTTTTGTGGCTGAACCGCTGCGTTTTGGTCGGCTTTTCCTGGCGGGGGATGCCGCCCATATCATCCCGCCCACTGGGGCCAAGGGGCTCAATCTGGCGGCGTCCGATGTGCATTATCTGCTGGAAGCGCTCACGGAATTTTTCCGCACTGGGCAGGAAGCGGCGCTGGCGCATTATTCCCCCCGCGCGCTCGCGCGCATCTGGAAGGCTGAGCGTTTCAGCTGGTGGTTCACCAGCCTATTGCATCGCTTTGACGGCGCCGAAAGCGCCTTTGATGAGCGGCTGCGCGGGGCAGAGCTTGCCTATCTGATGCAATCCGAAGCGGCTCAGGCGGCGTTGGCGGAAAACTATGTTGGGCTTGCCTTCTGAAACCCTAAGCGGGCAGGCAGGGCGGATCCCCGGTTTTCCCTTGCTGGTGCTTGGCCCGGGTGCTACCGAAATAGCATAAGAATGTGATCAGCACCTTGGGTTGATGCGCCGGCATCGCGCCCATGGGCCAGATCGCTACGCAACAAGGAGCGCCCATGACCCTGTCCCGCCGCCATATGATGGCTTTTGGTGCCGGCGTGCTTGCCAGCCCGCTTGTGGTTCGTGATCTGAAGGCGCAGGCGCAGATCACGCTTCGTCTGCATCACTTCCTGCCGCCTGCATCCAATGGGCAGCAGCGCTTCCTTGCCCCTTGGGCGCAGCGCATCGAACAAGCCTCGGGCGGGCGGCTGCGCATCCAGATTTTTCCCGCCATGCAGCTTGGCGGCACGCCACCGCAGCTTTTTGATCAGGCGCGCGATGGCGTTGCGGATATTGTCTGGACCTTGCCCGGCAATACGCCCGGCCGCTTCCCGCGCATTGAAGCCTTTGAACTGCCCTTCGTTGCCTCCCGCCGCGCCGTCACCAATTCTCGCGCGCTACAGGAATATGGCGACCAGCATCTGGCCGAGGAATTCCGTGAAGTGAAGCCGCTATGCTGGTGGGCGCATGATCATGGCGTGATCCATGCCAATAAGCGCGTCGCGCGGCTTGAGGATATGGCCGGCTTGCGGCTGCGTTTCCCCACGCGGCTTTGTGGAGAAGCGTTACGCGCCCTGGGCGCGCAGGCGATCGGTATGCCCATTCCGCAAGTGCCCGAATCCCTCGCGCAGCGCGTATTGGATGGTACGGTCGTGCCCTGGGAAGTGGTACCCGCGATCCGTGTGCATGAATTGGTGCGCTATCACACCGAAATCCCGGGCTCGCCCACGCTTTACACCGCCACCTTCGTGCTTGCGATGAACCGCGCGCGCTATGATGGTCTGCCGGCGGATCTTCGCCAGATTCTGGATGCCAATTCCGGCATGGTCGCCGCCAGCATGGCCGGTGAGGCTTGGGATGCAGCGGCGGAAGCAACGCTTGCCATCGTGCGCGCCCGCCAAGGCAATACCATCACAAGCCTCCCGCAGGAGGAGGTGGCGCGTTTCCGTATTGCAACGCAAGGTGTCACCGATACCTGGCTGCGGCAGGCAACAGAACGCGGCCTGCCGGCAGAACGCCTGCTCGCGGATGCCCGCGCAGCACTCCAGAAACACGCGTGAGCGAAACGTCCGGCGGCACCCTGGATAGGACAACATCTGAAACCGGGGTGCGCCTGCTTGATCGGCTGGCGCGCATGCTCGCGCAGCTTGGTGGCGCCTTGGCGATGGGCTTGGCGGTGCTGGTCACTACCTCTGTCACCTTGCGCGCGTTTGGGCTTGGCGGCGTGCGCGGGGATTTCGAATTCGTGCAAATGGGTGTGGCGCTCATGGTCTTTGCCTTCATGCCCTGGTGTCAGGCGCAGCGCGGCAATGTGATGGTGGATAGCTTCACCAGTAGGCTGCCACCCCGCATGCAGGCCGTGCTTGATGCGCTTTGGGAAGTTGTCTTTGCCGGCATGATGGCGTTGATTGCATGGGGCCTTGGCGCAGGTGCGCTGGAAGCGGCGAAAAGTGCCACTACCACCATGGTCCTGCTGCTGCCCATCGCCCCCGCCATTGCCGCTTGTGCAGGGCTTGCCGGCTTCACCGCCTTGGTCGCGCTTGCCACGGCCGTCCTGCGGCTCAGGGGCAGTGCATGAGCGGGATGGAAATTGCCATTCTTGGCTTCGTCGCGATGCTGGGGTTGATTGCGCTCCGCATGCCGGTGGGGCTTGCCATGCTGGTGGTGGGCGCGCTTGGCTATATTCATCTGACCAGCCTGCAAGCGTTCCTGTCCTACATCAAAACCACGCCTTTTCATAACTTTGCCAATTACACGCTTTCGGTCATTCCGCTGTTCATTCTGATGGGTGCGCTGGCCGAGGTTTCCGGGCTTTCGACCGATTTGTTTCGTGCCGCCCGCGCCTGGATCGGGCATCGCCGCGGTGGGCTTGCTTCCAGCACGATTGGCGCCTGCACGGCCTTTGGTGCCATTTGCGGTTCTTCCGTTGCCACAACGGCAACTTTTGGCCGCACGGCGCTGCCGGAATTTCGCCGCTATGGTTATGATCTTGGCTTTGCGACCGGCACCATTGCCGTGGGCGGCACACTTGGCATTCTAATACCGCCTTCCGTGATCCTGGTGGTATATGCGATTTCGACCGAACAGAATATCGTCAAGCTGTTTCAGGCCGCGCTGATTCCGGGCTTTCTCGCCGCCGCCTTCTATCTTTGCGTTATCGCTTACATGGTTAGGCGCAACCCCGGCTTGGCACCACCGAGTGAAAAACTCCCCATGGCGGAACGTTGGCGCGCGCTGGCGGGGGCATGGCCGGCGGCGCTGGTCACGATTGTCATGCTGGGCGGCATTTATGGCGGCATTTTCACACCGACCGAAGGCGCGGCTGTGGGCGCCACCGCCATGCTTCTGGTTGGGTTGGCGCGGCGCAGCATCGGCTTCAAGGAATTCGGCACGGCATTGATCCGCACCGCCGAAACCACGGCGATGATTTTTATGATCCTGCTGGGCGCCGAGGTATTCAACGCCTTCCTCGCCTTTTCGCAATTGCCGATGCAAGCCGCACAAACCATTGCTGGGCTTGGCCTGCCCCCGCATGCGGTGCTGGTCATGCTACTCGCTTTCTACATCCTGCTTGGCGCGGTGATGGATGAATTGGCGATGATTCTGCTGACCCTGCCGGTATTTTTCCCCATCATTACCGCGCTTGATTTCGGCATGGCGCCGGATGATGTGGCGGTATGGTTCGGCATTCTGGTGCTGATTGTCTGCGGCATCGGCCTGACGGCACCGCCGATTGGGCTGAATGTCTTTGTGGTGAATGCCATTGCGCGGGATGTGCCGATCTTCGCCACCTACCGTGCCGTGGCGCCTTTCGTGGCGGCGGATGTGCTGCGTCTTGGGCTGGTGGTGGTATTCCCGAGCCTTTCGCTGTGGTTATTATGGATACTGGCGGATTGATGGATTGATCGCGCGGAGGTCGGGCGGGCCGTGCGCTTTTCCGTTCAGGGGCTTATGAAACACGATGGTTTCTGATCAGCTTCGGGCACAATTCAGCCCTCGAACGATCTTTGCATGATTTTTTTCGGGGGTTTAGGCAAGAAAAAAGGCGCCGCGCGCCCTTGGGTGACATGCCTTGAAAGGCACTCTGGCTCCCCGAGTTGGACTCGAACCAACGACCTAGGGATTAACAGTCCCGCGCTCTACCAGCTGAGCTATCGGGGATCAGGAGCCGGCGCGCCTAATAGCAGCGCCGCGCCTCATGTCAAAGCCCTGAGGCTTCGCTTAAGCGCGCTTTGGAGGTCCGGAGCGGAATCGAACCGCTGTAGAGGGTTTTGCAGACCCTTGCCTGACCACTCGGCCACCGGACCCCGAGGTGTCTCTATCGGGCCGCGCCCGTTTCGGGTCAAGCGCCTCCTTGGCGGGGCGGCGCCTGAGGACTTATAAGGTGTTCAACAAGGCTTGAAGGATGGGCAATATGGATTTCGCGCGCGCCAGACAATTCATGGTGGATGGGCAGTTGCGGCCGAATCAGGTGCAGGATCCGCGCATCCTTTCGGCCTTTGGCGATTTGCCCAGGGAAGCCTTTCTGCCGGCCGATCTCGCCCCGCGCGCCTATGCGGATGCGGATGTACCGCTGCCGGGCGGGCGTTTCCTGCTGCAGCCCATGGTCATGGCGCGGCTGTTTCAGCTTGCCGAGCTGCGCCGTGGGGATCGCACCCTGGTGCTTGGCGCGGGCTGCGGTTACGGGGCGGCGGTGCTTGCCGCGATGGGCGCCAATGTCACCGCGCTTGAATATGATCCCGCCTTGCTTGCCTTGGCGCAGGCCGGCTTGGCGCGCTGCCTGCCGAAAACCTCTATCCGGCTCATGCAGGAAGACCCGGCCCATCCGCCTGCCGGGCTCGGCCCCTTTGATGTGATTGTGATTGAAGGTGGCGTGCCGGCCATTCCCCGCCCGATTGAGACCCTGCTGGCAGAAGGCGGGCGCCTGGTGACGCTGGTCACCACGGGCGGGCCGCCGGCACGGGCCACTTTGGTGCGCCATATTGGCGGCAGCTTCACGCCGCGCGTGGCGTTTGAGGCGCATGCGGCGTCTCTGTCTGCTTTTCTCCCCAATCCGAGCTTCGCTTTCTAAGGCGAATTATGATTGTTTTCATTCTTGGGCTGGCGCAACCGCCCGCGCATGCTATAGCCTTTGAGCGGCTCCAAATTGGGGAACCCGGATGGGGGTTACCTTGAAGACTAGCCCGGGGCTTGGGGGTTGCACTTGATGGGAAGTTTTCGTGCATCGCTGTTTCTGTCTGCGGCCCTGGCGCTAACGCCCTTGGCCCCGGCGGGCGCTCAAAGCCTGCAAGAAGCCCTGGCCGCCGCTTATGCGAATAACCCGGCATTGCTTGCTGCCCGGGCGCAGCTTCGCGCGGTTGATGAAAATCTACCCCAGGCCCTGGCTGGCTGGCGGCCCAGTGTCACCTTCTCAGCCGCTGGGGGCTATACGGATGCTACGGCGCGATCGCGGGTGGATAGCGCAACAGGCCCCTATTCGCGCTTTACGGATATTGATCGCAGCACTGGAAACCTCACCGGCGCGGTAACCCAACCGATCTATCGCGGTGGCCGCACCGTGGCCGGCACCAGGCGGGCGGAGAACCAAATCTACGCCCAGCGTTCGCGCCTGATTGCGACCGAACAGCAGGTATTGCTGGATTCCGTGGCGTCTTATGTTGCGGTCATCCGCGATACCGAAGTCGTGCGCCTCAACACGAACAATGTTCAGGTCCTCTCGCGGCAGTTGCAGGCCACCAATGAACGCTTCCGTGTCGGTGAAATTACCCGCACAGATGTCGCGCAGGCGGAATCGCGCCTGGCTGGTGCCCGGGCCGCTTTGGAACAGGCAGATGGCAATCGGGAATCGTCCCGCGCAGTATTCCAGCGCCTGATCGGCATGGCCCCCAACCGGGTTTCTCCGCCGCAGCCGCTTATCCCGCCGGTACGTTCCGCCCAGGAAGCGGTGCAAAAGGCCGGCACCAATAACCCGACCGTCATCGCCGCCATGTTCGATGAAGCCGCGGCGATCGAGAATATTGATCTGCAATTCGGCGTCTTGCTGCCGACCATCGGTGTACAGGGCCAGACCTTCAGGCTGGATAACAATACAACGCGTGGTACAAGACAAACGGGCTCTCAAGTCACCGCCAATCTCTCCGTGCCGCTTTATCAGGGCGGTGCCGAACACGCCGCGGTGCGGCAGGCGCGCCAGCAGGCGCAGCAGCAGCGGCAATTGGTGGAAGATGCACGCAGGCTTGCCGGCCAGCAGGCGGCGCAAGCCTGGGAAACGCTGCGCACTGCCCGCGCCCAGGTGGAAAGCGTGCGCGCCCAGATCCGCGCCCAGGAAATCGCGCTTGATGGTGTGCAGCGGGAAGCGGTTGTCGGCAGCCGCACAACCCTTGATGTGCTGAATGCCGAACAGGAATTGCTGAATGCCCGTGTCAGCCTGGTGCAGGCCCTGGCCACCCTGGTCAATGCTTCCTATTCATTGACGGCCACCATTGGCCGGCTTACTGCGCAAGACCTCGGCCTGCCCGTTCAGCTTTACGACCCGAAAGCCTATCACCAGGCGGTTCGTAACCTTTGGGTTGGAACTGGGGACTATAGTGATGTCGCGGCGCGTCCTGCCGCTGCCACTACCGCCACGGCGCCCCAGGCGCCTGCGAGAGGAAGACCATGAGCAGTACTGCCCCGCCCCCCGCCGGGGGACAGGATCAATCCATGGATGATATCCTGGCGTCCATTCGGCGCATCCTGAATGAGGATGAGGCGGCGGGCCAGGCGACAGAGGGGGCAGGTGGTGCTGCGCAGGAAGCGCCAGCAACCGAGGCGCCACCGCCACCCAGGACGGCTGCGCCCAACTTGGCACCCCCGCCGATGGCGCCAGCGCCACTCGCTGCGCGGTCCGGACCGGAGCCGATTGAATTGACCCAGGATATGCTCGTGACGCCGCCGACCCGGGCCGCATCACCCCCACGCATGGGCATGGATGATGCCTCAAGCCTTGTTACCCCGGCCGCCGCAGCCGCAGCCGCAGCCTCGGTTGGGTCATTGCTGCGCGCCGTGAGCTCCGAGCGGGGGGCTCAGGTCTATCGCGGCGGGCCGAGCATTGAAGATGTGGTGCGCGAAGAAATCCGCCCCATCCTCAAGGATTGGCTGGATGCCCATTTGCCGCCCTTGGTAGAGCGTCTGGTGCGCGCGGAAATCGAACGGGTCGTCAACCGCGCCTTGCCTTGAGGATTGGCGCCTTCACGGGCGCTCCTCATCCCGCCGCCGAACCCGACCCTCAACGCCATTTGGTCGCCAAAAAAGACGCCGAATCCCAAACCCAAAAGGTTTTCAGCGCGTGATGCCCCACTCCATGCGCCCTGCCCTTGACGTAACGCCCTGGGGCGGGGAAGGGAGGCGCCATGCTCGACAAGGTTTTCGACCCCGCCGCGATTGAACCCCGCCTCTATGCAGGCTGGGAGGCTTCAGGCGCTTTTTCCGCCCGCCCGGAAAGCACAGCCCGCCCCTTCACCATCATGATTCCGCCGCCCAATGTCACGGGCAGCCTACATATCGGCCATGCGCTGGATAATACCTTGCAGGATGTGCTGATCCGCTGGCGGCGCATGCAGGGGCGCGATGCGCTGTGGCAGCCCGGCACGGACCATGCCGGCATTGCGACGCAAATGGTGGTGGAACGCCTATTGGCGGAACAAAAGCAACCAGACCGCCGCAGCATTGGGCGCGAGGCTTTTCTGAAGCGCGTGTGGGAATGGAAGGCAGAATCGGGCGGCACCATTACGCGGCAATTGCGCCGGCTTGGTGCATCGCTCGATTGGCCGCGTGAACGCTTCACGATGGATGAAGGGCTTTCAGCCGCAGTTCGCGAAGTGTTCGTGACGCTGCACCGCCAGGGCCTGATTTATCGCGACCGACGCCTGGTGAATTGGGACCCGAAGTTTCAGACCGCGATTTCCGATCTAGAAGTCGAAAGCAAGGAAGTGAAGGGTAATCTCTGGCATCTGCGCTATCCAGTGGAAGGCGCGCCGGGGCGCTTCCTGGTGGTGGCGACAACGCGGCCAGAGACCATGCTGGGCGATACCGCTGTTGCGGTGCATCCCGAAGATGCGCGCTTCAAGGATTTGATCGGCAAGCGCGTGATCCTGCCGCTTTTGGGCCGCACCATTCCCGTGGTGGCGGATGAGTATTCCGATCCCGAAAAGGGCTCCGGCGCTGTCAAGATTACGCCGGCGCATGACTTCAATGATTTTGAAGTTGGGCGGCGCCATGACCTGCCCATGCCATCCGTGCTGGATGCCGAAGGGCGTGTGATGCTGGAAGAAATCAGCGCGCATTTCGCTGCCGCTGATGGCATTGCCGATCACGAATTTGTGCGCGGGCTTACGGGGCAGGATCGCTTCGCGGCGCGCAAGGCGATTGTGGCACGGCTTGAGGAATTGGAGCTGGTCGAGAAGATCGAACCCCATACCCATATGGTGCCGCATAGTGAGCGTTCAGCGGTGCCGATTGAACCGCGCCTGACGATACAATGGTATGTGGATGCCAAGACGCTCGCTGCCCCCGCCATCCGTGCGGTGGAATCTGGCCAGACCGTGTTTTCCCCCAAGCAATTCGAAAACACCTTCTTTGCCTGGATGCGCGATATCCAGCCCTGGTGCATTTCCCGCCAGCTTTGGTGGGGCCATCAAATCCCTGCCTGGTATGCGCAGGATGGTGAGGTTTTCGTCGCGCATACTGAAGCCGAGGCGCTGGCTGCCGCGCGGGCGCATTTCGGGCGCGATGTAGCGCTAACGCGCGATGAGGATGTGTTGGATACCTGGTTTTCCAGTGCGCTTTGGCCCTTTTCCACCATTGGCTGGCCGGAAAAGACACCGGAACTCGCGAAATACTATCCCGGCGATGTTTTGGTCACGGGATCGGATATCATCTTTTTCTGGGTCGCCCGGATGATGATGATGGGTATTCATTTCATGGATGGGCGGGTTCCCTTCAAGACCATTTGCATCCATGGGTTGGTGCGCGATGAAAAGGGGCAGAAAATGTCCAAATCGCGCGGCAACGGCATTGATCCTTTGGAATTGCTGGACGCCTATGGCGCGGATGCGATGCGCTTCACGCTTTGTGCGTTGGCCTCACCGGGACGCGATATCAAGCTCGGCCGGCAGCGGGTGGAAAGCTATCGGTCCTTCGCGACCAAAATCTGGAATGCGGCGCGGTTCTGCGAAATGAACGGCATTGCGCCGGTGGCGGGGTTCGATCCCGCCTCTGCCAAGCTTCCACTGTCGCGCTGGATTTTGGATACAACCAATACGGCGCTGGCCGAGGCGAATGCCGCGTTGGAAGGCTTCCGTTTCGATGATTACGCCAAGGCCTGTTATCGCTTCGCCTGGAATGATTTCTGCGACTGGTTCCTGGAATTCGCCAAGCCCGTGCTGAACGGCCCGGATGGGGCGGATATGGACGAAGTGAAGGCGACAGCGGCGCATGTGCTGGGCGTGATCCTGCGCATGCTGCACCCCGTCATGCCCTTCATCACTGAGGAGCTATGGCACCGCATGGGCTATGGCACTGAGGGCAGCCTGATCCGCACCGCCTGGCCGGAAGCCATGCCGGTTGCCGATGCCGCAGCGGCGCGCGCGGAATTGGATTGGGTGGTGCGGCTGATTTCCGAAATCCGCACCGTGCGGTCGGAAATGAATGTCGCCCCTTCCATCACCGTGCCACTGCTGATGACGGGCGCCCGGCCCGAGAGCCTGGCGCGCGCCGAACGCTGGGCCGATGCCATTCATCGCATGGGCCGCGCGAGCGAAATCCGCGCCCTGAGCGGCGAACCGCCCAAGGGCGTTGTCCAAGCCGTGCTGGATGAAACCACGCTGATGCTGCCCTTGGCCGATGTAATTGACTTCGCCGCGGAACGCGCCCGCCTTGCCAAGGAACGCACGCGCATCGAAGGTGAAGTGCAAAAGGTTGAAGCCAAGCTTGGGAGTGAGGCTTTCGTCTCCCGCGCGCCAGTCGAAATTGTGGAAGAAAACCGCGAAAGGCTGGCCGCTTGGCAGGCGGAAATCGCGCGGCTTGATGCGGCTTTGGCGCGGATTGCGGATTAGCGCGTGTTCGAGGGGGGCACGCTCAACCTATTCGCCGCCATCACGCTTTTTGTGGGCGTGACGGTGGTGCTGACGAATGGCTTGGCGCGGCTCAATTTGGGTGGTGCCCCGCTGAGCCGCGCAGTGGCGCAATTCATCGCAGCCTTGATCGGGCTCGCGGTCGGTGTAGGTTTTTTATACGCGATTGGCTAAGTGAATTAGCCATTGTTTCAGGAGGAAAGTCACGATGACAAAATGGGACAAGTCAAAGCTGCCGAGCCGGCACACCACCATGGGGCCGGAACGTGCGCCGCATCGTTCCTATTACTACGCGATGGGCCTGACGACTGAGGAAATCACTCAGCCGTTGGTCGGCGTCGCTTCCTGCTGGAATGAAGCGGCACCCTGCAATATCGCCCTGTCGCGCCAGGCGCAGGCGGCCAAGATTGGCGTGAAGGAAGCCGGCGCCACACCACGCGAATTCACTACCATCACCGTGACCGATGGCATCGCGATGGGCCATCAATCCATGAAATCCTCACTCGCGTCGCGCGATACCATCGCGGATTCCATTGAACTGACCATGCGCGGGCATTGCTATGATGCGCTGGTCGGCATTGCCGGCTGCGACAAATCCCTGCCAGGCGTTATGATGTCCATGATTCGGCTGAATGTGCCGTCTGTCTTCATGTATGGCGGGTCCATCATGCCGGGCAAGCATCATGGCCAGGACGTGACGGTGCTGGATGTGTTTGAAGCGGTGGGCAAGCATGCCGCGGGCGGCATGTCTGACGAGGAATTGGATGAGCTGGAACGCCATGCCTGCCCCGGCGCGGGCGCTTGCGGCGGCCAATTCACCGCCAATACCATGGCCTGCGTTTCGGAAATGATCGGGCTTGCGCTGCCGTTTTCGGCTGGCGCCCCGGCGCCGGATGAAGACCGCGACCGTTGGGCTATTGAATCGGGGCGCGCCGTGGTGGAACTGATCCGCCGCAATATCCGCCCGCGCGATATCGTGACGCTGGATTCATTGCATAACGCCGCGGCGATTGTGGGCGCGACGGGTGGTTCGACGAATGCCGCGCTCCATCTGCCCGCCATGGCGCATGAAGCCGGCATACGCTTTACGTTGCAGGATGTGGCGGAGATCATGCGCAAGACCCCGCATATCGCGGACCTCAAGCCCGGTGGGCGTTATGTGGCCGCCGATGTGCATCGCATTGGTGGCGTGCCCATCATCATCAAGGCGTTGATTGATGGCGGCTATGTGAAGGGCGATTGCATGACCGTCACCGGCAAGACCATTGCCGAAAATCACCGCGAGGTGATCGTGCCGAAGGATCAGGATGTGGTGCGCCCCTGCTCTGATCCGATCAGCCCGATTGGCGGCGTTGTCTCCTTGCATGGCAATCTGGCCCCTGAGGGCGCCATTGTAAAAATCGCCGGCATGGAAAAGCTACGCTTCGAAGGCACCGCACTTTGCTTCGATTGCGAAGAAGATGCCTTCAAGGCCGTGGAAATGCGCGCCTATAAGCCGGGCGATGTGATCATCGTGCGCTATGAAGGCCCGAAGGGTGGGCCTGGCATGCGCGAGATGCTCTCCACCACCTCGGCGATTTATGGCCAGGGCATGGGGGATAAGGTGGCGCTGATCACCGATGGGCGTTTTTCGGGTGCGACACGCGGCTTCTGCATCGGCCATGTCGGGCCGGAAGCGGCGGTGGGCGGGCCGATTGCGCTGCTGCGCGATGGCGACAAGATCATCATTGATGCCGGCAAGGGCACCATTGATGTGGCGCTGTCGGATGAAGAATTGGCCAAGCGCCGCGCCGAATGGAAGCCGCGCGAGACCGATTACAATTCCGGCGTGCTCTGGAAATACGCGCAACTCGTGGGGCCTGCCTATTTGGGCGCCGTGACCCATCCGGGTGGCGGGGCTGAGACCCATTGCTACGCGGATCAGTGATCCGCTTTCTGTTCCTTGCCGCGATGCTGTGCGCTGCCAGCCCTCTGGCGGCGCAAGGCTTCAATGGCGTTTGGCAAGGAAGGCTGACTTGTGATGCCGTGGAAGGCATCACGCAAGCGCCGCTGGCCGCGCCATTCACGATACGGGTGGAAGGCGCGGTGGCGAAATATGAACGCCCGGTGCTCTCCGCCTCTGGTGCGCGGACGGGTGCTTGGGAACGTGGAGAAGGCCGCGTCGCCGCCGATGGCACGCTATTGCTGCAAGGCGGTGCTTCCGGGCGCGGCTTTCATTATCGCGCGCGCTATGAAGGCAAGCTTGGCGCGGATGGACAGGCGCGCTTCACCGGCACCCAGGATTGGATGCTGGATGATCGTGATTTCAAGCGGCAATGTGCGGTGGAACTGCGGCGCTGATCAGGCGCTCATCCTGAAAATGCCCTGATTCCGCCCAGTGGTGGACATGGAGCCATGGTGACATTCCCTTGATCCCAGATGGATCAAAGGGGGTGTCAGATGCGTCTAATCACCTTACCGCTTTCCATGCTGCTGTTATTGCTGACGCTGGGCGGTTGCCTGGCCAGCGGTGGCCATTACAGCCCTTCCTATGGCTATGGTTATGGCGGCTATGGCTATGCGCCCTATGGCGGCCATGCCCACCGGCACTATCGCCACAGTTACCGGGCCTGGGAACCGCCGCGGCATTATCGGCACCATCGCCATTCCGACCATCGGCCGATGTTTTCACATCGGCCGATCTGGAAGAAATGGTAATGCGGATCAGCTATCCGCCACTTCCACCATCACCAATTCAGCATCTTCGCTGGCGGTGATGGTAATGGCGGGCTCTGCACGGATGGCAAGACCATCGCGGGCGCGCGCTTCCACGCCATTCACCTGCGCCGCACCACGCGCCAGCACCAGATAGGCCGCGCGGCCTTCGGCCAAGGGTTGCGTCAGGCTTTGCCCCTTGGCGAGTGTGGCCGCCATCACCGCGCCATCCACATTGATGCCAAGCGCGCCCGATGACGCATCGGCCAGTCGGCCTGATGCCAAAACCTCAAACCCCGCCTCGCGCTTTTCCTTGGGGAATTGCTTCGCCCCCCAGGAAGGCGGCAGGCCGGTGCGGTCCGGCATGATCCAAATCTGAAACAGCGTGGTGACACCAGGTTCCAAATTGAATTCCGAATGCACCACGCCGGTGCCGGCACTCATCACCTGCACATCGCCGGCTTCGGTGCGGCCTTCATTACCCATGCTGTCCTTATGGGTGATCGCCCCCTGCCGGACATAGGTGATGATTTCCATATCGCGATGCGGATGCGGGTCAAACCCCTTGCCCGGCGCGATTTCATCATCATTCCAAACGCGCAGCCGCCCCCAATTCATGCGCTGCGCATCGCGGTAATGCCCGAAGGAGAAATGGTGATTGGCATTGAGCCAACCAAGATTGGCCTTGCCCAGGCTTTCAAAGGAACGGAGTTCGATCATGGCTTTTTCCGAATGGCCGCTTGTGGCCTTGCCACACTATATGGGGGCAGACTGCGGGCGGCGCCATACCGCCCGCGCAAGACTGATATGCGCCGAACCTTTGTTTGGTCGCATTTTCCGAGTCGCCAAGTGATTCCACTTGGCTTGAAAATGCTCACCTGCACATCAGCACGGGAATTTCCGCATTCTCCAGGACATGGCGCGTCACACCGCCCAGAATCAATTGCCGCAGGCGCGAATGGCTATAGGCGCCCATGGAAAGCATATCGGCGCCAAAATCACGCACTGCGCCCAAAAGCCCGGCGCCCACATCGCGGGTTTGCGGCTTGAAGGGCATCAATTCTGCGGCAATGCCATGCCAGCGGAGATAGGCCTGAATGCCTTCCGCCTTCGGCCCGCGCCGTTGATATTCATCGGCATAGAGAATTTGCACCGCCTTGGCGTGATGCAGCCAGGGCAAAGCTGCCGCGACCGCTGCCGCGCTTTCCGCCGTGCCATTCCAGGCCACGCATATCCGCGTGCCGATCACGGCCGGCGGCGTGCGCGGTGCAATCAGCACGGGCCGCCCGGAATCGAACAGGATGGCGTGCAAGGCATCGCTGCTGGAGACATCCTCACCCGCTTCCGGGTGCGGTACCACGGCCAGGTCATAAAGGCGCGATTGCTGCGCGACGATATCTTCCTCACGCCCCACCATGGATTCGAAGGACAGCGTGGGGCCTTCGGTTTTCGCGGCGGTATCGGGGTTATCGGCCAGCGTCACATCGCCCAGATTGGCGGTGAATTTCTGGAACAGGGACTTAACACGGTCGGCGCGTTCGCCGCTTTCGCGTTCGGTGGCGGCCATCATTTCCTCGATCATCGCGCCGGAAAGCCCTTCCCCAGCAAGCGGCGCGACATCGCGCGCATCCACGCGCACATGCAGGCAATGCACATGGGCACCCCAGATGCGGGCGGCGATCAGCGCGGTGCCGAGTGCGGATTCACCCGCAGCGGTGCCAGTCAGCGGCAACAATAGACGGCGATAGGCCATGGCCAAGCCTCCTCTAGTTGTTTTGATCTTCTTTACGACATCCCAGATATGGGTCGGATTAGCGCATATTTCAGCCCGCCACGCCAAGGGCCTTGCGCGCCGCCGCAAGCACACCACCCGCCGCATCCAGCCGCGCCCAATCAATCGGGCCGGGGTCGGCTTGCGCCGCGCGTTCCAGCACAGCAATGGTCGCGTCAGAGGCATCGCCGCGCCGCGCGAGGATGCGGGATTTCAAGATTTCCATTGGTGCTTCAAGCCAAAAGCCCTGAAATGGCACGCCGACGCGCGCAGCAATCTCGGCAGCCTTCAGCCGATAATGCTCGTCCAAAAACATCGCATCCAGCGCCACCGCATGGCCCTGGCGCAGCGTAGCTTCCGCAATCATGAATAATTCTTCATGTGTGGCGATGCTTACGGCCTCGGTGTAGGCCTCGGGCGGCAGAGGCTCTTCCGGCGCCAGGCTAAAGCGACGCTTGCGGAGTTCATCAGATCGCAGCAGCAAGGCGCCCGGGGCGGGGCCAAGCGCGGGGGCCAGGCCGCGCGCCAGGGTGGATTTGCCCGTGCCTTGCAACCCGCCGACCGCGATCAGGCGTGGCGGCGGCGGCGCCAGATAGGCAGCGGCGGCGCGGAGCAGCGCCCCCCCATCCCGCCCGCGCGCTGCAGCAACATGCGCACGCACCAGGGCGCGCAGGCCAAGCCACAGAGGCAAAAGGCCTAGCACGCCGTAATCGCCTGAGCGCGCCAAATAGCGGTTGAGCACACGGTTCGCCGCAGCGCGCCCCGCCTGTTGGTCCAGATCCATCAGCAGAAAGGCCAAATCATAGCCGGTATCAATCCGCGCCAAAGCCTCATCGAATTCCAGCGCGTCAAAGGGCGTGGGCTTGCCCTGCCACAGACAGAGATTTCCCAAATGGAGATCGCCATGGCAGCGGCGGATGCGCCCTTCCGCCGCGCGGGCGGCCAGCAGGGGGGCGCTCCGCACAAGTGCTGCCTGAAACTGCGCGGCAAGCGGGGCGATGGCGGCTTCTGGCAGACCCGCCGCGCGGGCCGCGCGCAGATTGCCGGAAAGCACTTCCACCATGGCCGCTGGGGCATCCAGCCCCATCACGCGCGGCGCCGCTTGATGCAATGCGAAAAGCAAATCGCCCAAGCCATCCAGAAGTTCTGGCGTCAGCGCGCCACGCGCCGCCACCGCATCCAGGAAATCCCCAGCCGGGATCGGCGCCATGCGGAGCACCCATTCCACCACCGCGCCAGCGCCGCCTTGCTGTAGGCTTCCATCCAGGGCGCGGGTGATCGCCACTACATCGCGGTAAATGCCCGGGGCGGCAGGCTGGTTCAGTTCCAATTCCCGCTGGCAGAAATGTGCCCGCGCTTCCAAGGTGCTGAAATCCAGAAACCCCAGCGCGACCGCTTTCTTCATCTTCCAGGCAGTATCCCGCCCCACGAAAACCGCCGAGATGTGGGTCTCAATCGGCGCGGCGCCGGCCAAACCGGCAAGGAAGGCCGCAACCTCCGCCTGGGCGGGGGGAATGCGGCCCGGCTGCTTCACGGATAAAGCGCCTCAAGCCGCCAAGCCGCGCCGTCACGGTGAAAGACGCGGCGTTCATGGAGCCGGAAGGGCATGTCACGCCAGAATTCAATCCGCGCCGGCAGCACGCGAAATCCGGACCAGAAGGGCGGGCGCGGGATCTCGCCCACCGCATATTTCAGCCCATATTCGGCCACCGCCTTTTCCAAAGCGAAGCGGCTTTCCAGCGGGCGAGATTGCTTGGACGCCCAGGCCCCGAGCCGCGACGTCCGCGCACGGGATGCGTAATAGGCATCCGCCTCGGCATCGGTCACCGCTTCCACCTGCCCTTCCACACGAATACTGCGTTGCAGGGTTTTCCAGTGAAAGCAGAGCGCAGCAAAAGGATTGGCGGCCAATTCACCGCCCTTGCGGCTATCCAGATTGGTGTAGAAAACAAAGCCCCGCGCATCCACGCCCTTCAGCAGCACCATGCGCGCTGAGGGCCGGCCATCCGGCGTGGCGGTGGCGAGGCAAACCGCATTGGGGTCATTGATCTCCCCCTTGGTGGCTTCCGCCATCCAATCCTGAAACAGGGCGAAGGGGTCTTCGGTGGTGGTCACATTGCCGTCCATGGGGTTCTCCTTGTCATGCCCTGTATCGGGTCGCTTTGCGAAAGGACAAGGCCCTTGCCCGGCATGCGGGGGCATGGCAGAGGCACGTCAACGATATCAGCCGCATGGTCCCGCACCCGATGAACGACGCCGATCCAGCCCCCAGCATCCCCAAGGGCACCCTGATGGCCGGCAAGCGCGGCCTGATCATGGGCGTCGCGAATGACCGTTCCATCGCCTGGGGCATTGCGCAGGCAATCGCCGCCCAGGGAGGCGAGGTTGCCTTCACCTATCAGGGGGAGGCGCTTGAAAAGCGCGTGCGCCCCTTGGCTGAAAGCCTGGGCTCAAGCCTGGTGGTGCCCTGCGATGTGGCCGATGATGCCGATATGGATACCGCCTTTGCCGCAGTGGAAAAGGCCTGGGGCAAGCTGGACTATCTGGTGCATGCCATTGGCTTTGCCGATAAGCAGTATCTGCGCGGGCGCTATCTGGACACGCCCCGCGATGCCTTTCTGCAGGCGATGGATATTTCCTGCTATTCCTTCGTAGCCGTAGGCCGCCGTGCCGCCGCGCTGATGAAGCCAGGCGGGTCGCAGCTGACGCTTTCCTACCTGGGCGCCGAACGCGTGATACCGCACTATAATGTGATGGGTGTGGCCAAGGCTGCCTTGGAAGCCAGCGTGCGCTATATGGCGACCGATTTGGGTGAAGCGGGCATTCGCGTGAATGCCATCAGCGCCGGCCCCATCAAGACCCTGGCCGCGAGTGGCATTGGCGATTTTCGCTATATCCTGAAATGGAACCAGTATAATTCACCGCTCCGGCGCAATGTAACGATTGAGGAAGTGGGCGGTGCGGGCTTGTATTTGCTGTCCGATCTTTCCGCCGGCGTCACGGGCGAAGTGCATCATGTGGATAGCGGCTACCATATTGTTGGAATGAAGAACCCCGACGCGCCGGATATTTCCACGGTTTGATGCCATAAAAAACGCGGCCCGAAAGCTCGGACCGCGCTTTTTTTGATGTCGCCAATCAGGCTGCTTGCAAGCGCTGGATCAGCGATTGCGTGGCGCCGCGCAACTGCACCGCCTCCTCAGCAAGTGACTTGGTGGCGTTGTTGATGGTGCCAATCGCCTTACCGGTATCCTCGGTCATGGTGGAAACGCGCCCGATCGAGCCTTCCAGCGAACCCACCGAAGAAGCGGCCGAACGCAGGCTTGAGGCGATTTCCGCCGTGGTGGCGGATTGTTCTTCCACCGCCGCGGCAATGGCGCCGTTTTCGTTATTGAGCTGGCTGATGCGGCCCACGATTTCGCGGATCACCTCAACCACATCCGAAATGATGGATTGCATGGCGCTGATTTCGCCCTGAATCCCCTCGGTCGCCTTGGCCGATTGCGCGGCCAGGTTCTTCACTTCTGATGCCACCACAGCAAAGCCCTTGCCGGCTTCACCCGCGCGCGCCGATTCGATGGTCGCATTCAGCGCCAGAAGATTGGTCTGCGCCGCAATGGACCCAATCAGCCCGGTCACGTCATTGATCCTGACCGATGCCGCATTCAGCCCATCAATCAGGGAGGTGACGCGATCCGCCTCATCCGCCGCGCTACGGGCGGTTTGCGCGACCGCATTCACCCGTGCCGAGACTTCAGAGATTGCAACAGTCAGCTGTTCCGCCGCGGCAGAGACGCTCTGGATGCCGTTATTGGCTTCCGTGCCTTCATGCGCCGCAGTGCGGGCCTGAGTAAGCGCGGTATCCGTAGTGCTGGCAACCTTGCCACCTTCCACCACCAGCTTGGCCGAATTGTCAGACAGCGCCGTAACGGATTGACCAATCGCCTTATCCAGGTCATTGGCGATTTCCTGAATGGCGGCTCGGCGTGCGGATCCCAATTCCGCACCACGCTTGGCTTCCGCCTCACGCAGCTTCGCCGTTTCCACCAGGCCATCGCGGAAGATGGTGGTGGAGCGGCTCATGTCGCCGATTTCATCCACGCGGCTGGCATGCGGAATGTCAACGCCAAGATCACCCTTCGTAAGCTTGTCCATGGAACCGGAAAGCTCATCGAGCGGCTTTGAGATGCGCAGCACCAGCAACCAGGCGGCAGCAGCGGAAACCGCGAGAATCATCGCCACCGCAATACCAAGGAGGGCACGCCAATAGGCAACCCGATCTTCGGCAGCACGAATGTTGGAGGCCAGGCGTTCTTCAAGGGCGACATAGAATTGGTCAATCGGACCCATAATATCTGCCTTGAAGCGGTGGTAATCCGCGCCATGCATCAAATCACGCGCCATGGCGAAATCGGGTGCGCGGCGGACGGTGAACTTGCCCTCGGCGTCAGCGAAAATCCCCTTGGCGGCGTTGATCGCAACCGTTTCAAGCTGGATCAGCGCATCGGAATTCTGCTGCGCCTGACGCAGAAGTGCGAATTCCGCTTCCGAGAAACCGGCTTCACGCATCATCTGTTGCAGCGGGATACGCGCGCCATCCGGGCGCGGCGCGCGGCCAGTGGCCGCCACGAAATCCCAGTAGATTCGGTGATAATCCACCGGGCGCGGCTTTTCACCATTGCGAATCCCGATCACCGACAGGAATTGTTCTTCCCATTTCGGATCGCCCGTCACCACATAGGTACGCGCATTGCGCGTGATATCGTCCGAGCTCTGGCGCAATTCATCGGCCAGGCGATAGGACAAATGCTGGTTCTGATAGGCGCGGCGCGCATCGCTGAAGGCATCCTGCATCATCAGGAAGGACAGCAGCGCAAGGCCCGATGCAGCGGCAAGCGCAAGGCTCATGACAATGGCCATTGGCCGAATTCGTAACATTTGGGTCTCCTGGTCCCCGTCGCGTTTCCAAAAGCCATACTCTCGTTCCAAGGGCGCGCACCGATGCGAAAACGCGCAATCACCAGCAAACTGGGATCACTACGCACCTGCCTGCCTCGGAACCAGGAGGATGACAGGTGCATCATATTTGGCCTTGGTGAAGGAGCCTTGAAGGCAAGTATGAAAATTCTTCAATGAATCCTGTTTTCCGCATGCCGAAGAATGCGGCAATTCATAACATCTTATGAAAGCGGCGATTCTCCCTTTACGCGTGTGACCGAAGAGCGCGCGGTCTTCCGGACCGTATGTTCACCAATAACGTGTAGTCTTTCAAAGGTAGTGCGCATTATTCGTGTCCCCCTGCGCCTGGTTGATTCTGCTCCTCCCTCCTCTGCTGAGCCAAATTGCTGACACGGCTCCTCTCCCGGCCCCCTGTTCTGGTTTTGTCTTGCGTATCGCGGGGTTTGTCGGTTGAGGCTTCTGGGATTTGCGCTGGGGCATCCGCCCCGTATGTCAAGAGGGCAGACGCTCAAGCGCCATGCGCAGCATAGACCGATCGGGACAAGCGCTTGGCATATGCAGCAGGATGCGGCTTTGCCTGCTGACCACCGGCGTTGCAATCTTCACCAGGCGCAATCGCAACCCATCGAATTGAGCAAGATACCAGGAGGATCGCTTCGGCATCAGGCTGCGCAACAACCACAACAACCAGTAAGCGCCGGTATGCAGCATCAGCCGAAACTGATTGACGGCTGCGCGCGTGCAGAAAGTTCCATCTTGTGGCTGCTTCGGCTACGGTGCTTATTTGGTGCACGGTCGCAATGGGTTGGGGGGCTGTCAACAAGGGTCCATTCTGCGCCTGAACGGGCTCCGCCATGCTACGCCTGATCCTGCGCATTCGGCTCGACGCGCCCAGCGACCAGCCCTGGCGGCGTGAGGGCTTTCGCCAGCCTGACCTGATGATCTGGGTGCGCGCCAATCGCGCACGGCTTGTGGCGGCCTGCCTGATCCTCTACCAAGACTGGGTAAGCAGTGGAAGGGACCGCCGCGCGAAGCCTCGGCAGCTTCGAGACATGGGGCCAGACCCTGGGCGGCATCCTGCATGTTGCCGGCGTTCCCGGTTTTCTGGGCAACCTGGAAGCTCACATGCCGCATAGGGGACACGCTCAACACTTGAATGGCCAATGCGCGACAGAATCAGAAGATCAGTGACAGGCCCAGGGGGGCAGGTTAAATCAGAGGTTCCTTAGCCATTCATTCTGGGGTGTCGGATAGGCTGGCATGTCCCAAAAGAAGAACCTGCGATTTAGGCTGCAGCCATTGCCATGTACGCCACTCTCCCAAACCCGGATCACCACATTGATATTTCATCGGAAAGCTGCCCGATGACTTTTGTTCTTGTGCGTCTGGCACTGGACCAAATGAAATCCGGGCAGATTCTGGAGATCAGGCTGCGTGGGGCTGAACCGCGCCGCAACCTACCGCTGACAGCTCAGGAACAGGGGCATGAGGTGCTCAGCATTAGTGATCTTGAAAATGGAGATTCCGTTATTCTGCTCCGCCACGGTTGATATTCCCTGGATTCTTGGGGGGGAGACTCAAACTCGTGCTGTATCAGCAAGGTCGATCCGCAAGATGAGCGCAGCCGCACCATCAGCATAATAACGCGGTCGGCGGCCAACCTTCCGCGCACCAGCAGAGCTGTAGAGCGCGTGTGCATTCATGTTCGATTCTGCAACCTCAAGAAAGAGTTCCGCCGCGCCACGCCGCGCGGCCTCGGTCATCAGCGCGCGCAACAGAAGGCGCCCAATTCCCAGCCGCCATGCCCTTGGCCGAACCGCGATGGTCAGGATTTCAGCCTCCCCCGCCTGCGCCCGGCCGAGTGCAAAGCCAAGCGGCTGATCCTCATGGATGGCCAGCAGGCCGAAATGTCCGGGCAGCCCGAGCATCAGGGCGATGGCGTCCTGCCCCCAAGCCTCATCAGATGTGAAGACCTCGGCATGGATTTCCGCAAGCAGGGGCGCCGCCTCCGCGCCAACGGCTTTGATCAGCGCTGTCATGGGCGCCAGTGGTCCGGTCGCGGCTGTCGGTTCAGGGCAGCGGCGTCAATCGGCCCACCAACTATAGGGCTAGTGGTGCGTAGGGATAGTTTTGGATCAGGAAAGGTTGGCATAAATCGCACCACTAGTCCGGCTTCGTGGTGGCAGGCGGTTCGGCGTAAAGCGGGGCGGCACTGCGCGGGGGGAGCTTGCCCGCAATCCGTTGCGCTGCCACGCGCCCCACCGCTTCGGCCAAGGGAAAGGTTTTGGGATAAGCATCCGCCATAACCCCGCGTGCCTGAAGCAGCTTTAGAACGGTCGCAGCCGCATTACCCACAAGCACTACAGGTCCGTCAGGATCGGGCAGTTCGGTCAGCGGCAGGATTACGGGTGCTTCCGGCACCGCGGCCATGGGCGGGAAGACTTCCAACACCACCCGGCCTTGGCGTTGATCCAGCACGGACCAAAGCGCTTGCGTTGGCAAGGCTCGCGGTACTTGCGCGGCCAAGGCCTCCCCCGTTGTTACCGCAATCAGGGGCTTGCCGAGCGACTGCGCCAAGCCTTCAGCCAGCGCAATGGCCGTGCGCAGGCCCGTGAAGCCGCCTGGCCCAATGCCGACTGCGATGGCGTCCAGCGCCTGAGGCGTGAAGCCGGCTTGCGCCAATACCTGCTGCGCCATGCTGGGAAGGGCAGTGGGGTGGCCGCGCGGCGCATCATGCAGGGCCAAGGCCAGCACGGCACCATCACGCAACAGCGCCGCGGAACATTCCGCGAGCGCGCCTTCAAGGGCGAGGATCAGCATGCGCCGGCGTTTTCACGTGACGTTTCATGCGCGCTTCATGGCAGGATGCGCTGCCGATTTCCAGCGGGGCTGCTTCAAGCCCTATGGCCCGAAGCTGATCCTAGGTAGCCACAGCGCCATTTCCGGGAAGGCAATCAATAGCATCGTCATCACCACCATGGCGATGAAGAAGGGCACGGTGCCCTGGAAAACCTCGGCAATCGTGCCTTCCCGGCGCACCGCCTGAATGACGTAAAGCGTCATGCCAACAGGCGGTGAGATCAATGAGATTTCGCACATCAGTACAATGAAAACGCCGAACCAGACAGGATCAATGCCGGCCGCGACAATCACCGGGAAGACCACCGGCACAGTGCCCACAAGCATGGGCAGGGTTTCAAAGAAAATGCCCAGCAGCAAATAGAAGATCGTGAGCGCGATAATCAACTCCAGCGGGCTGGCGCCAATACTGGTGGCAAAAGCGCCAAGCGCGGGTGTGACGCCAAGCAACCCCATGACGAAGTTCAGATAGAAGGCAACGGCCAGGATCAGCATGCTCATTGCCGTCAGATTGGCGGTTGCGACGAAGCAATCATGCAGCATGCGAATGGAAAGCCGACCATAAAACGCCGCAATCGGCAGCGCCACCACAACGGCGAGTGCGGCGCTTTCCGTCACCGTTGCCCAGCCGGTATAGATGGAACCCATGATGATGCCGAAAATCACGAAAGGCGGCAGCAGATCCACCAGGCGCTTCAGCCTTTCGCGCAATGGATCAGCGACTTCCTTCTGCCGCACCAGATCGGGCTTCACGAGTGCGATCAGGATGATGGTGCCCATGAACAGCACTGTCATCACAATCCCCGGCACCACGGCGGCGGCATAAAGCTGCCCGACCGATGTATTGGTCATGGCGCCATAGACAATCAGCGCAATCCCGGGCGGGATCAGATTGCCAAGCGATGCGCCAGCCGCGATAGAACCCAACACCAGGCGCGTATCATAGCGCCGCTTGCGAAAGGATGGCAGCGCCACGGTTGAAATCGTCGCAGCCGTGGCAACAGAAGAACCGGATACGGCGGAAAACACCGCAGACGCACCGATATTGGTGTGCAACAGCCCGCCTGGCAGAAAATTCAGCCAATCTGCCAGTGACCGATAAAGCCGATCCGTTGAACCAGACCGCACAAGGATTTCACCCAGCAGAATATAGAGCGGGATGGAAAGCAGCACGTAATCTTCCATGGCACCCCAAAGCTGCGTGCCAAAGGCGGCGACCAAGGGCGGCCCAAGATATAGCGCCGCCCCCAGCAGCGCGATCAGGAACATCGCCACCGCCACATGAAGGCCCAAAAACAGGAAGGCGATCAGCAGCAGAAAGCCGATGCTGGCTTCGGTAATGCCGATCATGGCTGCTTGCCTTCGCGTTCCAGGATGGTGCCCATCTCGGCTTCGATTTCCTCATCCAGCGTCAGCGGCCCGTAGAATCGATTGAGCCGCGCCCGGTCTGACAGCAGCAACCAAAAGGCATGGGCGGCCATGGCGCCGGCGGAAAGCGCAAACAGCACAAGCCCAATCATCCAGGCGCCCTGCGGCAACCAAAGCGGTGTTTGCAGCGGCGAATTGGCATGGGCCTGGAATTCGATGCTTTCTTCCAGCACCGACCAGCCGCGCCAGGCGCCATAAATCGCCATGGCCGCCAGCAGCCCATAAGCCAGCGTATTCAACACGGCGCGGAGGAATGCCGGCATGCGCCCCAGCAGGAAATCGACGCGCGTATGCGCCTTGATCATGAGCGCTGAGGCAAAACCAAAGGCCGAGACAACGGCGGTGGTATAGCCACCGATTTCATCCACCCCTTGCAGCGAGAAGGAAAAGAACTTCCGCAGCAGGATTTCCGCCACCGTCAAGAAGGAGAGTGCGATCAGCCACCAGCCCGACAGAATGGCGAGAAATCGGGCAGGTGGCCCGAAAAAGCGGCTGACTGGGTTCGGGTCTATCGGGGTCATGGGCGGCGTGGCCTTATTCAAAACGCTTCGGCCCGCCTTGGCGCGCCGGTTGCTTGGCAAATCGAACGCCGTGTTGCACAGAGACCGCAACCTGGCAAAACTCGTCACTCACGGCGGCAGGGTTCGCAAAATCTGTGCCGACCTTATTCGGGAGAATGTTTGATGCGTACCCCCCTTTCGCTCCTTGGCGCGGCCTTTGGCGCCATGCTTGCCGCAGCACCCGCCTTCGCCCAAAGCCCAGTCCAACTTCGCGTCGCGGGGCATTTCACTTCCAATTCTCGCCACACCGAAGGCATTGAACGGCCCTTCTTCACGGGCCTTGGTCAGACCACGGGCATCAATTTGGCAGTCACCTTCAACCCAATGGACCAAGTGGGTGCGGCCGCGCCGGATGCGCTGCGCCATCTGCGCAATGGCACTTTTGATGTGATGAGCGTGCTGATCGGCCAGACCGCACGTGATGAGCCCTTTATTGATTCGCTCGACCTTATGGGCGTTTCGACCACTTTGGAAGAAACGCAACAAGCCATCGCGGGCGGGCGGGAAGCGCTTGATCGGCGCCTGCAAGAACGCTTCAATGCCAAGGTGATGACGCTGTGGCCCTTCGGCGCGCAGATGTTCTTCTGCAATCGTCCGGTTGCTTCCATGGCTGATCTGCGTGGTCTCAAGGTGCGGTCCTATACGCCAACCATGTCTGCGCTGCTGCAATCGCTTGGCGCAACACCCGTCACCTTGCAGCTTTCCGAAACCTATCAGGCCTTGCAACGCGGCACGGTGGAATGCGGCATCACCTCTGCCACCTCTGCCTATACCGCGAATTGGGGCGAAGTCATCCGCACCATCCTGCCGGTGTCGCTCGCTTCCGGTGTGCAGGGGCATTTCATTTCCCTGAATGCCTGGCGGCGCTTCAACCCGGAACAGCAGGCCGCACTCACGCGTGCTTTTGCTGATCTGGAAAAGCAGATGTGGGATTTGGCACGTACCGCGAGCAATGAGGCCTTCGCCTGCTTCCAGGGTCAGGATGCCTGCACCACGCGTAAATTCAATGTGCAGGTGGTGGCACCGCCGGCGGAAGATGAACGCCGCGTGCGTGAAGCGGTGACCGCGGTGGTTCTGCCAAGCTTCCGCGATAGCTGCAACCGCGTTTGGGCGGATTGCGCGCGGGTTTGGAATGACAGCGTCGGCAAGGCGCGCGGTTATACCATTCCCTGATATGGCAGCCGGCTTTGCCATGCCACGCCTTGGGCAAGGGACCTGGGGCATGGGTGAAGATCGCACGCGGCGCGCGGCGGAAGCCGATGCGCTGCGCGCTGGGCTCGATCTTGGCATGAATTTGATCGACACGGCCGAGATGTATGGCGAAGGCGGGGCCGAGGAAGTGGTGGGCGATGCCATTGCCGGGCGCCGTGACAGCGTTTTCATCGTCTCCAAGGTTTATCCGCATAATGCGTCGCGTCGCGGTGTGGTGGCGGCCTGTGAACGCAGCCTGAAGCGGCTCAGGATTGAAACCATTGATGTCTATCTGCTGCATTGGCGCGGTTCCGTGCCGCTGGCGGAAACCGTGGCGGGGTTTGAAGCGCTGCGCCAAGCCGGCAAAATCCGTCGCTGGGGTGTTTCCAATCTGGATCAGGATGATCTGGAAGAATTGGGCGCCGCACTTGCCGATTGCGCGACGGATCAGGTGCTTTACAGCCTGGAACATCGCGGCGCTGAGTTTGATCTGCTGCCCTTTTGCGCGGATCGCGCCATGCCGGTGATGGCCTATTCGCCGGTGGGGCAGGGCGGGCGGATGCTGCGCAATCCTGCGCTTGCAACTGTCGCGGCGCGGCACGGCAAAAGCCCCGCGCAAATCGCCATTGCCTGGACGCTGCGCCAGCCCGGCGTGGTGAGTATCCCCAAGGCCGCGAAGCTTGCCCATGTGCGGGAAAACGCCGCAGCGCGAGAGATCACCCTCAGCCCTGACGATATCGCGGCACTAGATGAAGCCTTCCCGCCACCACGGCGCAAGCGACCCTTGGCCATGCTGTAACGGCGTGACCCGTTTTGCTGGGCCACGCCATCAGATTGTGATTAAACGAAACGATCTATTCCGGCGGCAATTGCGCCTCAGCGGCAGCGGCTGGCGCGCTGGTTTCCTTTGGCGCAGCTTCGCGCGACCCGGCAGCGCCGGAACGCAACACCACCATCAGCTTTTCAATCGCGGTCGGCTTGTCGCAGCGGTCAATCGCCGCTGCTTCGGCGGCCAAGCGGTCAAGCGCCAATTCATAGATCTGGCGTTCGCTGAAGGATTGGTCGGGCTGGCCCGCGTTGCGGAACAGGTCGCGCACCACTTCCGCGATTTGCACCGGATCGCCCGAATTGATCTTCGCCTCATATTCCTGCGCACGGCGGGACCACATGGTGCGCTTGATGCGGGCACGGCCCTTCAGCGTATCCATGGCCGGCTGGAAGCTTTCCGTCGTGCAGAGCTTGCGCAGGCCCGAAGATGAGGCCTTGTTCACCGGCACGCTCAACTTCATGCGGTTTTCTTCAAAGGTCACTTCAATGACCTGCAAGGAATAGCCGGCGGCCTCAACCGTGCGGATGCCCTGCACTGTGCCCACACCATGCGTCGGATAGACGACGTAATCGCCCGTCTTGAATTCCTGTTTCGGGGCAGGGGGCGGTTTGGGCGAAGAAGATGACATTGGCATTCCAGGACGAGGCGGGCCTCCGCCAGGCGGGCGCATTCCCATCTGGACATTCGGGCGCATGGTGGGCGGTGGCGGAGAAAGCGGCGAAATACTGGGCGGCGGCGCCGGGCGTGGCGCTGGCGCCGGGGCAGGCAGGGTCACCATGGCAATGGCAGGCGCTTGCACAAGCGCGGGCCGGCTTGGGGCTTCCGGTGCCGCAGGTGCAGGGCTCGGCGCTTCCTGAAGGCCAGTCTTGGCAGGCACAGTTTCTGCTTTTGCTTTAACCTGTGGTGCTGATGGTTCTGCCTTGGCTGCGGGTGCGGCCTTTGCCTTGGGCTTGGGTGCAGGCTTGGCGGGTTCGGCTGCCGGCGCGACGGCCTGAGCAGGCGCTTCAGCCGCCGAGGCAGCAGGCTTCGCGGGCTTTGGCGGTACGGGCGGCTTAGCGGCTGTCTCGGTCACTGGCGCCACGGGCTTCGCGGCGGGCTTTTCGACCTTGGCGGGCACAGCAGGCTTGGCGCTGACTGCCTTCTGCACGGCGGGGGCAGCGGGCTTCGCTGCTGGTTTGGCGGCGGGTTTGGGCGCGGCCTTTGCCGCCGGCTTGGCGGCAGGTTTGGCTGCTGCTTTGGGGGCGGATTTGGGCGCGGCTTTGGCGGCAGGCTTGGCTTTGCCAGGTGCGACAGCTTTCGCCGCGGGCTTGCTTGCCGGCTTCGCGCTTGGCTTCGGCGCAGGCTTTGCCGCCGCTTTGGTCACTGGCTTCTTCACAGGTTTCGGCGCCGCCTTCTTGTTGGGCTTCGTGGTCGCCTTTGCCTTGGCGGAGGATTTCTTCGCAGCCGGCTTTGCGGCCGATTTCGCCTTGCTGGCGGGCTTCTTCGCCGCGGGCCGGGCCGGCTTGGCGCCGCCTTTAGCAGAAATCTTGGACACAGGCTTGCGTGTCATGAAAACGGGACTCCCAACGCAGAATCCGGATCAGCGCGATCCGGTTGAGAATGCAGACCATCATCCTCGGCAGACACCTGGGTCAGACCAGACGCCGAGATAACGAAATATATTCTTAACACAAAAAACGTCTCAGGTCACCCGCCAAGCAGGTAATGCGGGCGGAATTCATGACCGCTCCGGTCAGATATTCATGCCCTTAACGGGCAAAATTGCTCAGGGCTTGCCGGGATTGGGGCTGAGCAGCGCCTTCTTGCCCGGCTTGTCCTTCCAATCATCGGCATCCGCCGGCGCTTCGCCCTTGCGGGTGATATTGGGCCATTGCTGGGCGTAATCCCGGTTCAGCTCCACCCAGGGGGTCGCCTTGTCGTCGCTATCGGGCAGAATGGCCTCTGCCGGGCATTCCGGTTCGCAGACGCCGCAATCAATGCATTCATCCGGGTGGATCACCAGCATGTTTTCGCCGACATAGAAGCAGTCTACCGGACAGACTTCCACGCAATCCATGTATTTGCAGTTGATGCAATTTTCGCTGACAACATAAGTCACTGGCGCGATTCCCTGGTGCTGAGCCTGTCCAAAACCGCGCCCAAAATGGCCGCATACAGGGAATTAGACAAGGTGGCACGACATATAACTATCTCGGCTTAGGAGAGAACCTCATAAAGCCCCTGCGCCTCGGTCGCCGGGCCGCGCCGCTCTGCCAAGGCCAGCACCCGCCAGAGGATGATCTGCCCCGCAGCGCCCTGGCCCACCGCCAGCGTCAGCACATCACCTGGCCGCAGCTTGGCATGGGGCTTATCGGTCGGCAGGCGATTGATGCGCACCACGCCCTTTTCCACCTGCCGCGCGCATTCCGCCCGCGTCTTGCGAAAGCGCGCGCACCAGAGCCAGGCATCCAGCCTTTGATAATCCCGCCCTTCAGCCTCCGCCGCCACCGCCCCCCGCTCAGTCCTTCTTGAGCTTCAACGCGGCGAGCACCGCAAAGGGGCTGTCGGGGCGGGGCATGGCGGGGAGCGCCACACGATCTTCCCGTGGCGGCCGAGGGCCACGCGGGCGGTCACTGCCGCCCTTATTGCCGTAATGCTGGCGCTGCTGCTGCTGCCCGCCATCGGGCTTCGGGCGGCGATCCGGGCGCTGATCCGGCCTGCGTTCCGGACGTTGTTGTTCGGGCGGTGCTTGTTCTAGCGTGGTGCCCTCAGCCGCAGCGGCTTCGGCCGGCTTGTCATCGCGCCGGCGCTGATCCGGGCGGGGGCCGCGCCGTTCGGGGCGCCGATCATCGCGGCGCGGGCCATGCTGGCGCGCCTCGAAGCGGGGCGCGCGCTGCTGACCGATCCGCGCCGGGGCGGGCGGACCGAATTGCTTTTCATCTGCGGTTTCCGCCGGGATCAGCCGGAAACCCATGGCTTCCAGCACCGGGCCCAGGTTTTCGCCCTTGATGCCCAAGCGACTGGCGAGGTCCCCCGGCAAAAGCGCGGGCGCCTTACGCGTCAGATGCCCCAATTCGCCGGCGATGCGTTCCGCCACATCCAGGCGCAGCAGCACGGGGCCGGCGGGCAGCCAGCCCATGGTCTCGGCAAAGCCGCGCGGCCAATCGGCGGGCGGCGCCACCGCAATCAAGCCACCCGAGGGCAGCTTCGGCGTTTCAATGCCGCGCAGCAGGGACCAAAGCTGCGCACGCAAAGCCATGGCGCGTGGCTTCAGCGCTTCCGGCACGTAAAGCGCATAGCGCCCGGCGCGAATCCCGATACCCTTCAGCTTCTGGCGCAGATCGGGGCGGATTTCCCCATCCGTGGCACCCATGGCCAGGCCCAATTCTTCCCGCAGGCGAAAGGCCGGGCCGCGCAGCGTATTATCTTCCGAAGCCTTTTCCTCGGCGGTGAAAATCGCGCCCAGATCGCGCTTCACCAGCGCTTCGATCCAGGTGGCCAGACGCGCACGGATACGTTCGCGCTGCGCGCCATCGAGAAATTCTGAGGGCAGCACTTCAATCTGCGGCTTGCCGGGTTCAGAACCGGGCTTGAGCTTCGCCACTTCCGCAATATCGCCAAGCCCCGCCGGCATATTGGGCGCATGGGAATAGGCCCAGGTCACGCCATGCTGCGGCGTCAGCGCAAACGCCTCATCCTTCGCGGATTCCAGCATGGAAACGCGGCGCGGAATTTCAGCGCCCAAGGCACGGCGCGCGGCGCGCAGCACCACGCGGCGTTCTTCTTCCTTCACCGTCGCCGCATCGGGTTCAAACAGGAAGCCCTTCACATGGCCGACAGGATGGCCTTCCACCACCACTTCACCGCGGCGCGTGACGGCGGAAAGCAATTCCTCATCGCTTTCATCGAGTGCGCGGATCAGATGCGCCGCGCGGCGGTCCACAAAGCGCGCGGTCAGGCTTTCATGAAGCGCGTCTGAGACCATGTCTTCCACGCGCCGCGCTTCGGCCTGAAGCTCCGCCGCATTATTCAGCCAATCGGCCCGCGCCGCGACATAGGCCCAGACGCGAATGGCCGAAAGCCGCGACATCAGCGTATCAAGATCACCTTCCGCCATGCCAAGCTGGGCAAGGGATGAGGCCACCCAATCGCTCGGCAACCGGCCCTCCCGCGCCAGATGCGTGAAGATGCGCGCGCAAAGCCTTGTGTGGCTGTCATCCGCCAGCTTGCGGAAATCCGGCACCTGGCAGGCTTCCCAAAGCAGCCGCACGCGAGATGCCGTATCCGCCAGGCCGCGAATTTCCTCTTCCCGCACCAGCATGGAAAGCGTGATGTGGTCCACCGCATCATGGCCCTTGGCAAGACCAGGCAAAGGCGCCGACGCGCCGAGGCTATCGAGCAGTGTCTCGACCGAGGAAAAATCCAGGTCCGAATTGCGCCAGGCGAGCGTCTTCAGCGGTTCAAACGCATGCGTTTCGATCTGGGTGATGATGTCATCATCCAGTGTCGGCGCATCCGCCGTGGTGCCGAAAGTGCCATCGCGCATGCCACGCCCGGCGCGGCCAGCGATTTGCGCGATTTCCTGCGCGGTCAAAGCACGCGGCTGATGGCCATCAAACTTGTTGAGCGCGGTCAGCGCCACATGGTCCACATCCATATTGAGGCCCATGCCGATCGCATCCGTCGCCACCAGGAAATCCACTTCCCGGTTTTGATAAAGCGCCACTTGCGCATTGCGGGTGCGCGGCGAAAGCCGGCCCATCACCACCGCGCACCCGCCACGCCGGCGACGCACCGCTTCGGCAATGGCGTAAACTTCCTGCGCGCTGAAGGCGACAATGGCGGAACGTGCCGGCAGGCGCGATAGCTTGGCGGGGCCGGCGTAAGTCAGTTGCGAAAGCCGGGCGCGGGTTTCGATTTCAGCGCGCGGAGTCAAGCGGCGCAGCAAGGGCGCAATGGTCTCAGCGCCCAGGAACATGGTTTCCACCATGCCGCGCGCATTGAGCAGCCGATCGGTAAAGACATGCCCGCGATCAGGGTCTGCGCAAAGCTGGATTTCATCAATGGCGAGGAATTCCACCGGGCGATCCAGCGGCATCGCTTCCACCGTGCAGGCGAAATACTTCGCCTCGGGCGGGACAATCTTTTCCTCGCCGGTGATCAGGGCAACGTAGCGTTCGCCCTTCATCGCCACCATGCGATCATAATTTTCACGCGCCAGCAGCCGCAGCGGAAAGCCGATACTGCCCGAGGCATGGGCGAGCATCCGCTCAATCGCGAGGTGGGTCTTGCCGGTATTGGTCGGGCCAAGAATGGCGCGAACCCTGGGTTCGAACATGCGGGGGTCAATGTCCAAGAAAGAAAACGCGCTTCTCCGTGGCATGACGCGGCGCGCTTGTCCATGGTGACGGCAAGGGGCAGGGTGGCGGGCCTGTGATGAATCCCGCCACCCGCTTCGCCCTGATCTTCGCCGCGCAATTCGCGGCCTTTGGCGTGATGATGCCCTTTCTGCCGCCGCTTTTGCTGGCGCGCGGGTTGACGCCGGCTGATCTTGGCACGGTGCTGGCCGCCGGCAGTGCGCTGAAATTGCTGGCGGGGCCTTTGGGCGGGCGCGTTGCGGATTGGTTGGGTGATCCGCGGTTGGTGCTGATTTGTTGTACCAGCGTAGCGGCCATTGTTGCGGCGGGCTTCGGGCTGGCTGCCGGGTTCTGGGCGCTGCTGCTAGTCAATCTGGCGCTGGCAGCGGCGCTGGCGCCGACCACCGCGCTTGCTGACGCGATGGCGTTGCGCGCTGCCCGGGAACCCCCCGGCTTTGATTATGGCCGCGCCCGTGCCGCTGGTTCCGCAAGCTATATCCTGGCCGCCGTGCTGGCCGGCGCGCTGGTGGGCGTGCTGGGCGCAGGCAGCGCCGCCTGGCTGATTGCCGCCATGCTTGGCCTTGGCGCGGCAGCGGCCTTTCTGTTGCCTCGGGCCGAGGGCTTTGGGCGCGGCGGCGCAAGCGGCTTTCGCGCCGCTATCGCACTGCCCTGGCTGCGCCGCCTAATGTTGATTGCGGCGCTGATGCAGGGCAGCCATGCGGCCTATTACGCCTTCGGGTCCATCCATTGGCAGGCTTTGGGCTTCAGCGCCGGGGTGATTGGCCTGCTTTGGGCCTGGGGCGTGGTGGCGGAGGTAGCGCTGTTCATGTGGGGGCGCGGCTTGGTGGAAAGGCTTGGCGTGCGCGGGTTGATACTGCTCGCGTCCGGGGCGGGCCTGCTGCGCTGGCCGATCATGGCGGTGAGTGAAAGCCTGCCACCCTTGATAGTCGCGCAAGCGCTGCATGCGCTGACTTTCGGCGCCATGCACCTGGCAGCCATCAAGCTATTGCAGGAACGCGTGCCCGGCAGCCTGGGTGGCACGGCGCAAACCCTGCTTGGCGCCGCCGTGGGCGCCATGACGACGCTGCTGACCTTGGCCTGCGGGCCTGGCTATGCCGCTTTGGGGGCGGGGATTTTCTGGGCCATGGCGGGGCTTTGTGGGTTGGTCATGGTGCTGGTGGTGATGGGCGGCATCCTGCGCAGGTGATGTGCATCCCTGCCTGATCGCCGGGATGAAGGGCAGCGCCGGGATCGGATGATAGCGAAAGATCAGTTGAAAACACTGAATTTTTCAGAGCCTTATCCGGCAAGGGGCTCGCTTGACAAGCAGCCTCTGCTAATGATCAAAGCCCGCAGTTCAATCCAGGGAGACACCGCATGAAATGGCCGTCCATGGGCTATGCGCGCGCCAAGACCCTTGCCGAGCTTTGGTCAGCCCTTGCAGCGCTTGGAGATGGGGGCAAGATCATCGCGGGAGGGCAGACCCTTTTGGCGACCCTCGCCTTCCGGCTTTCCGAACCCGGCACGCTGATTGACATCAATGGCATCAACGAATTGCGCGGCATTTCCACCAATGGCCAGGTGCTGCGCCTGGGTGCGCTGACGCTCCATGCCGATCTTTGTGTTGATCCGCTGGTAAAGGCGCATGCGCCCTTGCTTACGGCCGCGGCGCCCTTGATTGCCCATCCGGCCATTCGCAATCGCGGCACCTTGGGCGGCAGCCTTGCCTATGCTGATCCGGCCGCGGAATTGCCGGCCTGCATGGTGGCGCTGGGGGCGACGATCATCACGGCATCAGCCAAGGGCGAACGTCGCATTCCGGCAGCGGCCTTCTTCACTGATCTGCTGCAAACCGCGCTTGAACCGCAGGAAATCATTGCCGCGGTTGAAATACCCTTGACCAAGCGCCTTGGCGCCATTGAGGAAATCACGCGCCGTTCCGGCGATTATGCCATGGCTGGGCTGGTCGCCACCTTGGCATTGGATGCCGAGCGCGTCGTCGCACCCCGGTTGGTGCATTTCGGTGTCGGCAATATCCCCGTGCTGGCCGCAGCAGCGTCTCGTGCGCTGGAGGGCCGCAGCCTGGACCGGGCGAGCATCAGCGCCGCGCAGGCCGCCCTGGCCGATGATCTGGACCCGCCCCGCGATTTGCATGGTCCGCCTGAAATGAAGCGCCATTTGGCGCGCGTGCTGACAGAACGCGTTTTGCAAGGTTTCCTGCGCGAAAAGGTACAAGCCGCATGATCCCGATTACGCTGACCGTGAATGGCGAAAAGGTGATGCGCCATGTGGAACCGCGCCGCCATTTGATTGATTTTCTGCGCCTCGATCTTGGCCTGACGGGCTCGCATGCCGGCTGCGAGCATGGCGTTTGCGGCGCCTGCACCTTGCGGGTCAATGGCAAGATCATGCGTGGCTGTCTGATCCTTGCGGCCTCGCTCGATGGAGCGGATGTTGTGACGATTGAAGGCATCTCCGAAAGCGGAGAAGTCGCGGATTTGCAGGCGGCTTTTGTCGCGCGGAATGCGGCGCAATGCGGCTTTTGCACGCCGGGCATGGTGATGACCGCGGCGGAATTGCTGGCCGAAGGCGGCAGCCCGACACGCGGCGAAATCCGCGATTACCTCTCAGGGAATTACTGCCGCTGCACTGGCTATCAAGCGATTGTGGATGCAGTTGAAGACACCTTGCGTTCCAGGAGTGCGGCGCCATGAACGAGATCACGCCCGCTTCCATCGGCCTGTCGCGCGAGGATTTGCCCAATTCCTATATCGGGCGGTCCGTGCCGCGCCCGAATGTGCCGAAGCTGGTGCAGGGGCGCGCGACCTATACGGATGATGTGACCCTGCCGCGCATGCTGCACGCCGCCTTCCTGCGCAGCCCCCATGCGCATGCGAAGATCAGCGCAATTGATGCGGCACGCGCCAAGGCGGTGCCGGGTGTAGTGCGCGTCTTTACCGGCCATGATCTGGCGAAGATATGCGATCCCTGGGTAGCGACGCTTGACCATTTGAAGGGCATGAAATCCGCGCCGCAATATCCGCTGCCGCTCAACCGCGCCACCTGGCAGGGGGAGCCGATTGTCGCGGTGGTTGCGGAGACTCGCGCCGCGGCCGAAGATGGCGTGGCCGCGCTGGATGTTGAATTCGAAGCCTTGCCCGCGCAGACCGATATGGAAACGGCACTCGCCCCCGGCGCGGTCGTGATCCATCCGGAATTGGGCGATAATCTTGTCTTCACCCGCACGGCTGAAAGCGGCGATATAGCCGCTGCTTTTGCGGCGGCGCATAAGGTAGTGGAGGCGCGCTTCGTCACCGGGCGTCATACTGGTGTAACGCTTGAGGCGCGTTCCATCATCGCGGATTACAACCCGGCGGATGAAACACTGACCGTGTATCATTCCACCCAGGCGCCGCATATGATGCAAGGTGTCTTTGCCAAGCAGCTTCGCATGAAGGAAGGCGATGTTCGTGTGATTTGCAAGGATGTCGGCGGTAGCTTTGGCATCAAGGTGCATGTCTATCCGGATGAGGTCGCTGTCGCCGCCATGGCGCGCATCATGGGCCGCCCGGTGAAATTTGTGGCTGACCGTTTCGAATCCTTCGTGAGCGACATCCATGCCCGTGATCACCGCATCAAGGGACGGCTTGCGGTGGATGCGGAAGGCCGCGTGCTGGCCTTTGATATTGATGATTTGACCGGGATCGGCCCCTATTCCGTCTATCCGCGCACCAGCGCGATCGAGGGTAATCAGGTCGTCAATCTTTGCGGCGGGCCCTATGATTTCAAGAATTACCGCTGCACCACCACAGTTGTGCTGCAAAATAAAACACCCACTTGCCAATACCGCGCCGTTGGCCACCCGATTGCAACCGCAGTGACCGAAGGGCTGATGGATTTGGCGGCGGAGGCGCTGGATATGGATCCTGTGGAACTGCGGCGGCGCAACCTTATTCGTGATGATGCCTATCCCTATACCTCACCGCCGGGGATGCGTTTTGAGGGGCTTTCGCATCACGCATCGCTGAACAAGTTGCTGGAAATGGTGCCGTTGGACCGCATTCGCGCCGATCAGGCGGAAGCACGGCAGCGTGGGGTTTATCGCGGCATTGGCTTTGCGTCCTTCATTGAACTCACCAATCCCTCGCCCTTCATGTATGGCATCGGTGGCGCGCGGATTTCCGCGCAGGATGGCTGCACGGTGCGCATGGACCCGGATGGGTCAATTGTTGCTTCTTCTGGCGTCACCGAACAGGGGCAGGGGACCGAGGCAATCCTGGCGCAGATCGTGGCGCATGGTGTTGGCGTGCCCGTCAATCGCGTGAAGATTATTACGGGCGATACGCAAACAACGCCTTATGGCGGCGGTACCTGGGCTTGCCGGGGAGCGGGCATTGGCGGGGAAGCGGCGCTGCAATCTGCCATTGCGCTCAAGCAGCAAATCCTGGAAGTGGCCGGTGCCATGCTGCAAGCGTCACCAGAAACACTTGACATCGCCATGGGCGAAATCACGGATAAGGCCAGTGGCAAGCCACGCATGACGCTGTTTGAACTGGGACGCATCGTCTATTTCCGGGGTGATACCTTGCCCAAGGATTTGCAGCGCGAATTGGTGCAAACGCGCCACTTCATCACCAAGGAATACCCCTTCGCCTTCACCAATGGCATTCAGGCGAGCTGGGTTGAAGTAGATGCCGCCACTGGCATGGTGAAGCTTCTGGAACATTGGTGCGTTGAAGATTGTGGTCGCGTCATTAACCCGCTTTTGGTAGATGAACAGGTGCGCGGCGGCATTGTTCAGGGCATTGGTGGCGCGCTTTACGAACATTGCGTCTATGATGCCGAAGGCAATCTGCTGACCACGACGCTTGCGGATTATCTTGTGCCCATGTCGGCGGAGATGCCGGAAATCCATGTCGGCCATGTGGAAACGCCAACCCGCGAATCCCTGCTTGGTGCCAAGGGTGCTGGTGAGGCCGGCACGGCGGGCGCGCCGGCGGCCATCATGAATGCCATCAATGATGCGCTGAGGCCGATTAAGGCCCGCGTGCATGAACAACCCTTCACGCCAGAGCGTATCCTGCGCGCGCTTGGCACTATCGCCTGAAAGCTCATCAACAGCGTTCACAAAACGCCACAATAGGGAGAATTGAAATGACGACCTTTCGCCGCAGCCTGGTCCTGGGCGCTTCTGCGCTGCCCTTGTTTTCCATCCATAGCCGCGCGCAAACTGCGCTGAATATCACCATCGCTTCTAGCCATCCGGTCGCGAATTTTTGGGTGTCAATGATGAAGAATGTCTTCCAGCCGGAAGTAGACAAGCTGCTGCGCGATGGCGGCAATACCCACCGTATCAATTGGCGTGAAGCCTATGGTGGTACGCTCTATCGCTTCCAGGATACGATGGAGGCTGTGCGCGATAACATCACCGATATCGGCTATGTCGGCACGCTTTGGGAAGGCAGCACCATGCCGCTGCAGAACGTGACCTATTTCACGCCATTCGCTACAGGCGATCATGCATTGGTGGCGAATACCTTTGAAGCGATGAATGAGAATGTGCCGGCGATCCGCGCCAATTGGAATGGCCTCAATATGGTGCCGCTGAGCTCCTACATCACCGATACCTATCACATCTGGTCGAACTTCCCGGTGCGCAGCCTGGATGATTTGCGTAATCGCAAAATCTCCGCACCTGGCACCAGCGCCAATTGGCTGACCGGCACGGGTGCGACGCCGGTGGATGGTGCCCTCACCACCTATTATACCGATATCCAGACTGGCGTTTCCGAAGGCGCGCTTTCCTTCTTTGTCGGTATTCTGCCGACGCGCGTGCATGAAGTGGCCCGCTACATCACGAAATGCGATGTGGGTGCGATGTATGTCGGCGGCATTGCTGCGAATAAGCAGCGCTTTGACCGTTGGCCGGAAGGCGTGCGCCGCGCCATGTCGGAGGCAGGCAAGACCACCACGCAGGCGCATATTCGCGATGTGTCGGCCCGCATTGCCGCAGCCGAGACGGAAATGACGCGCCAGGGCGCCATCATCAGCACCCTGCCGGCGGCAGAGCGTGAGCGCTGGATTCGCGGCCTGCCGAATATCGCGCGGACCTGGGTGGATAGCTCTGGCCCCGCGGCGCGGGATGTGCTGAACGCTTACTTCGCTGCCATTCGTGCTGCAGGCCAGACGCCTGGGCGCAATTGGGATCGCGAAGTTTCTGCCTGACCAGAAAGGCACATCAACTTGGCTGATGACATTGATATGGCGGCGCTTGATAGCGCCGCACCCGCGCAGAGCTCAGGCCCAGTCCAGATGCTGCTTGATGGCTTGGCCGCCATTGGCACCATCTGGACCTTTGGTCTAATGCTGTTGATATGTGCCGATGTCATTGGCCGATCCTTCCTGAATGCGCCCATCACCGGTGTTGCAGAAATTGCCGCGCATTCGGTGGTGGGCATTGTCTTTCTGCAGATTGGCGCCACCATCTATCACCGCCGCATGACGCGTGCGGATTTCCTGATCCAGCGTGTGCTGATTTGGGCGCCGCGCTTTGGGCGCGGGGTTGAAGCGCTGTTTTTCCTGATTGGCGCCTTGGTCATGTTCTTCATCGCACAAGCGGCTTGGCCAGGCATGTGGAATTCCATCAACCTTCGCGAGTTCTTCGGCGTTCAGGGGCTTTTCACCGTGCCGACCTGGCCGTTTCGCGGCCTGATTGTGCTGGGCGGGGTGGCGGGCGGCATTGCCTATCTGGCGGTGTTTGTCGCGGAACTACGCGGGATGCTGACCCGCCATGGATGATACCGCCCTTGGCTTTGCGCTGATTGGCGTCATGGTGACGCTGATCATCATTGGGCTGCCCATCGGCATTACGCTGATTTCAACCGGTGCCATTGGCGTTTGGCTGATCCGCGAAAATCCTGACCTTGCCTTTCGCTTTACAGCCTTGGCGACCTATTCCGGCATTCAGGATTACCTATTCGCGACCATTCCGCTTTTTGTGCTGATGGGGCTGCTGGTCAGTATTTCCGATGTCGGGAAAGACACGTTTGATGTCGCGCAGAACCTGCTGAAACGTGTTAAAGGCGGCCTTGGCATCGCGACCGTTGGCGCCAATGCGGTATTTGCGGCGGTAACGGGCGTTTCGATCGCCTCAGCAGCAGTCTTCACCAAGGTCGCGGTGCCTGAGATGGTGCGGCACGGTTATTCCATGCGCTTTGCGACGGGCACTGTCGCCGGCAGCAGCATTCTTGGCATGCTGATCCCGCCATCATTGTTGATGATCGTCTATGGCGTGCTGGCCGAAGTTTCGATTGGTTCTATGTTTATCGCCGGCGCCATTCCTGGCATCATCATCGCCATCGGCTTTGCCGTCATGATCTGGTGTTATGCGAGCTTCGCGCCGCAGCGCATCATGAGCCAATCGCCAGCCACGGCAGTAGCCGATGAAAAGCTGATGGGTCCGGCGGAAATGCTCGGCAAATCGCTACCCATCATGGCGCTTGTGGTGCTGATCCTGGGTGGGCTTTACACGGGCTTCTTCACGCCAACCGAAGCGGGCGCAGTGGGTGCGGCGGGCGCCTTGCTGATTGCGCTGGTGCGCCGCCGCTTGGATACCGCAAAATTCTGGCGTGTTTTGCGCGAAACCGGCTTGGTTTCGGCGGCCATCCTGTTCCTGCTGATCGCGGCAGGGCTTTATTCGCGCATGCTGTCCATGGCGGGTGTTCCCAATGCCATCGGCGATTTCGTGGAACATCTGGGGCTTGGGCCTTACGGCTTTCTGTTTGCTTTCGTGATCGTCATACTGCTGATGGGGATGATCCTGGACAGTACCTCCATCCTGCTCATCATGGTGCCGATTGGCGCGCCGATTGCGACCGCCATGGGGTTTGACCTGATCCATTTCGGTATTGTCACCATCATTGCGGTGGAGATGGGCCTGCTGACGCCGCCCTTTGGCATTTCGGTTTTCACCGTGAAGGCAACGCTTGCCGATCCGAAGGTCAGCATTGAAACCATCTTCGCCGGCGCCCTGCCCTTTGTGGTGGTCATGGGCCTGGCGCTGATATTGATTGCCTTCTTTCCGATCCTGTCCACCGCGCTGGTGCGTTAGGTCGTCTCCCGCCCAAATCCCTGCGCGGGAGACGCAGCAAGCAGCTTAATGGGTGGCAAATGCGCTACCGCGCAATGGCGTCATTCCGGCTTCACGCCTGCGGTGCGCAGCACGGCGGCGCTGCGTGCCAATTCTTCCCGCACATAGGCGCTGAAAGCAGGGATGGAGGCATATTGCGGCTCGATCTCGATACCCACATCAACCAAGCGCGGCTTGATGCGTTCCATCGCCGCGTTGAAGGTGACATTCAGCGATTCCACAATGCCGCGCGGGGTTTGCGCGGGTGCGAAGGCGCCAATCCAGGCGGCACCTGACCAAGCGGGCAGGCCGGCTTCGGTGGCGGCGGGAATCTCCGGCAGGCTCGCCACGCGCTGAGACCCTGAAATGGCAATCGGGCGCACTGTGCCGGCGCGGATATGGGAAGTGGCGGAAGCGGTCGGGTCCACCGCCATATGCGCCTCCCCCGAAATCACCGCGGCCATGGCGGGGCCGCCACCGCGATATTGCACCATTTGCATCTCAACGCCCGGCAGCGCGGCGCGGAAGACTTCCGATGTCAGATGATTGGCGCTGCCAATCCCGGCGGAAGCGAAATTGATCTTGCCTGAATTGGCGCGCAACCAGGTGATCAAGGTTTGCATATCGGTGGCCGGGATCGCACGGTTGATCACCAGCACCTGCGGGATGCGGCCCAAATGCGCCACAGGCGCGAAATCCGCAATCGGGTCAAAGGGCATGCGCGCCACCAGGCTGGGTGCAATCACATGCGCGTTGGAATGGATCATGATGGTATAGCCATCCGCCGCGGATTTGGCCGCCGCTTCGGATCCAATCAGGCCTGCCGCACCGCCGGCGCGATTTTCGATCACCATATTCTGGCCGAGCATTTGCGAAGCCGCATCCGCTGCCAGCCGCGCCACCACATCCGTCGCCCCCCCAGGCGCGAAGGGCACAATCACGCGCATTGGCCGTTCCGGCCGCCAGGAACCCTGAGCGCGGGCGGTGGTGATGGCGGGTGTCGCGAGTGCAAGCGCCAAGGCGGCGCGACGCGTAAGCTGCATGATCTATTGTCCTTCCCGGTATGAATGCTTCCCTGGGACGCGGCTTATACAGTTTTTCAGCCGGGGCGCCATGGATCATCCGGCGCGGCTGGGTTATCCCTTTGGGCAGGAAGGAAATTGACCCATGAAAACCGCCGCCGAAGCCCTGATTGAATTCCTCGTCGACCAGGGCATTGACCGCGCCTTTTGCGTGCCCGGTGAAAGCTATATCGCCCTGCTTGATGCGCTGCATGCCCATCCGCGCATGGATTTGGTGACGTGCCGCAGCGAAGGTGGCGCGGGCTTCATGGCGGTGGCCGATGGTAAAATGACCGGCAAGCCCGGCGTGGTCTTGGTCTCGCGCGGTCCGGGCGCCTGCAATGCCTCCATCGCGGTGCATACGGCGGAACAGGATGCGGTGCCGATGATCCTGCTGATCGGGCAGGTGGAAAAGCGCGATTTGCGTCGTAATGCCTTCCAGGAAATTGACTATGCCCGCATGTTCGGCGGCATCGCGAAATGGGTGGGGGAAGCCACCAGCTCGGACCAGGTGCCGGAATTGATCGCGCGCGCCTATGCCATGGCGATGCAGGGCGTGCCCGGGCCGGTGGTGCTCAGCCTGCCGGAAGATGTGCTGGCGGAACCCTGCGCGGCACCCATCCCGCCGGCCACCATCGCCGCGCCCACGCAACCCGCGCCGGCGGATGTCGCGCGGCTGGCTGCCATGCTGCGCGGTGCGGAACGCCCGATTATCCTTGCGGGCCATGCCATTGATACGCCTGGCGGGCGCGAAGCCCTGCTGGCCTTTGCCGAGACTTGGCAAACCCCGGTTGCGGTTTCCTTCCGCCGGCAGGATTTATTCCCGAATAATCACGCGCTTTACGCTGGTGATCTTGGCCTACGCAACCCGGATGCGCAGCGCGCCGCTTTTGCCGATGCGGATTTGGTGGTGGCGCTTGGCACGCGCCTGACCGATATCACCACCCAAGGTTGGACATGGCCCGCGCCGGGGCAGCGCCTTGCGCATATCTGTGCGGAACCGCGCTTCCTGGGTTGGCATTTCCCGGCGGAGCTTGCGGTTGCTGCCGATGCGCGCGCGGTTCTGGCTGCACTCGGCGCGGAAAAAGCGGTGGCACCCGCTGCGCGCGGCGCTTGGGCCAAGAAGCTACACGATTTGCAAACTGCCGATTCTCAGGTGGCCGCGACCACGCATAATGATGGCGTCGCCTTTGCGCGCATCGCGAAGCTGATTGGCGAAATCGCGGCACCCGATGCCATGGTTGCGCTGGATGCCGGCACTTTCGGCGCGCCCTTCTATCGCAAGATTGCCTGGGTTTCGCCGCGCCGCTTGCTGGCGCCGGTTGCGGGTTCCATGGGCTTTGGTGTGCCGGCGGGCGTGGCGGCTTCGCTGCGTTTCCCCAACCGGCAGGTAATTGCACTGGTCGGTGATGGTGGCGCCTTCATGACCGGCGGAGAATTCGCGGTGGCGGTGGCGCGCGGTGTGCCGCTCAAGATAATCCTTTCCGATAATGGTTCCTACGCTTCCATCCGCATCCATCAGGAACGCGCCCATCCTGGCCGCGTCAGTGGCACCAGCCTGGAAAACCCAGATTTTGCCGCCTGGTGCGCGGCTTTTGGTGTCCCGGTGACGCGCATTGAAACGGATGCGGATATGCCGAAGCTGGCAGAAGCGCTCGCCGCGCCCGGGCCGGCGGCGGTGCATGTGCGCACATCCTTGCAGGCGGTGCTGCCAAACTAGTGGTGCGATTCATGCTGACCTATCCCCTGCCCAAAAAGCCCCCGCGCACCACTAGCCGTATATTTGGTGGGCCGATTCACGCCGCTGTCGGGAACCGACAGCGGCGATCGGACCACTAGGGGCGCTTGTCGCAAGGCAGGGGGCGGGATAGACCCATTTCCCATGTCGCATAACAGTTTCGGCCATCTTTTCCGCGTCACCACCTGGGGCGAAAGCCATGGGCCGGCGATTGGCTGCGTGGTGGATGGCGCGCCCCCGCGCATGATGCTTTCGGAAGCCGATATCCAGCCCTTCCTGGATCGGCGCCGGCCAGGCCAATCCAAATTCGTGACGCAACGCCAGGAAGCGGATCAGGTGCGGATTCTCTCCGGCGTATTTGAAGGCCAGACCACCGGCACGCCGATTTCGCTGATGATCGAGAACACCGACCAGCGCAGCAAGGATTATGGGGAGATCAAGGATCGTTTCCGCCCCGGCCATGCCGATATTGCGTATGAATTGAAATACGGCATTCGCGATTATCGTGGCGGCGGGCGTTCCAGCGCGCGGGAAACCGCCATGCGCGTGGCCGCCGGCGCCATTGCGCGCAAGGTGCTGGGCGATGGTGTGCGGATCAGGGGTGCCTTGGTTGCCATGGGGGGCGATGCGGTGGACCGCGCGGCCTGGGATTGGGCGGCGGTGGAGGAAAATGATTTCTTCTGCCCAGACCGTGCGGCCGCCGCGCGCTGGGAAGAACAGCTTTTAGCGCTGCGCAAATCCGGCAATTCAGTGGGCGCGGTGATCGAAATTGTGGCCGAAGGTGTGCCCCCCGGCCTGGGTGCCCCCATTTACGGCAAGCTGGATGCGGATTTGGCCGGCGCGCTGATGGGCATCAATGCCGTCAAAGGGGTTGAGATTGGCGATGGCTTCGCCGCAGCCGCGCTGACCGGCACGGCGAATGCGGATGAAATGCGGATGGCTGATGGCGGCTTGGTCGCCTTCCAAGCCAATCACGCCGGCGGCGTTTTGGGCGGGATCAGCACCGGCCAGCCGATTGTGGCGCGCTTCGCGGTGAAGCCCACCAGTTCGATTCTTGAACCCCGGCTTGGGGTGGATCGCTTCGGGCAGGATGTGGACATCATCACCAAAGGTCGGCACGACCCCTGCGTTGGCATCCGCGCCGTACCTGTCGGGGAAGCGATGATGGCGCTGGTGCTGGCCGATCATTTGCTGCGCCACCGTGCGCAGAATCCGGAAGCACCAACAGCGGCGCGCCTGCCTCGCAACTAGAGCGTTTCCCGTTCACCTTCGTTCACGGGACACGCTCTAGACCTTTGTTTGATCGCATTTTCCAAGCCGCCAAGTGATTCCACTTGGCTTGAAAATGCTCTTGGCGCGCCTCCGCCGCAATCCCGCCATGCCCGCCATGGCGCCGCCGCAAAAGTCCTGAAAATACCTTGAACAAGACGCAAGCCCGCCTTGCCGCCGGGGTCATATGTCGTTGCGCACAGTTCAAACATAGGAGGACAAGATGCGCTACCTGACAAAGACCTCACTTCTCGCCGCCGGCCTTGCTTTCGCGCTGACAGGCGCGGCACTCGCCCAGGGGACGGCCAGCACCGCCCCTGCCCAGGGCAGCCGCCCCGCCGCTCAGGCGCCGGCGGGGGCCAAGCCCGGTGAAGCCGCCCCTGGCCAGGTGCGTGGCCATCAGGGGAACGGCCAGACCCGCGCGGTGACGCCGGCGGCCCCCGCAGGCGGCGCCACCCGCTAACCTAGCAGCAGAACCGGCGGGTGGATGCGTCCCGCCCGCCGGCCAGCCGCAAGGCCCGCCCTAACCGGGGCGGGCTTTGTCGTTTTGGGGCGCCCTCAGCCCACCCTAAAGATTGACGTTTCGCAAAGCCCGGACGCACATTCCCCCCATATCAAGACCGAAACAGGGGGATGACCCAGGCATGTCTAATGAGTTGATCGCGCTGGAAACTCGAAATCGTCGCCAAGGCGCGTGTGTCGGAAACGCAGCGCGTGGCCATGCATGATGCGGCGACGAAAGACCCCGATGCCTTCTGGCGCGATGAAGTCACGCGCATTGCCTGGATGAAGGCGCCGACGAAAATCAAGAATACCGATTTCAATGGCAATGCTTTGGTTATTGCAGCCGAACGCCCGGATGGCTATCCGCTCGTGCTGGCCAATGCCGGCCCCATGGCCGTTGCGCAAACACTATTCCCCAACCTAGCTTATAATGTGCGACGCAGCTTTTCCTATGTGATGCTGGTGGGTGGCGCGCCTATGGTTGTTGGTGTGCGGCCCAATGGCCTCATTCAGACCATGACTGATTACCTGTCCACCGGCCACGAGCAAGTGCGTTCGATCGCCGCATTCGTCGCCTGCGACCCGCAGGCGGTGCGACGCGTCCGGTTGGTGCCGCCGCAGACGGGTATGTGCTCGACGGATCGCGCGCCCGATGCTGCGGCCTCCTGTTGTACGCCGGCGACGCCGCAGGGCGTCTGCTGCGACGCGAAGCCGGAACGCGTCGCCGAGGCGCCGTGCTACGGGCCAGCCGTGGCGCCAGTACAGGAGGCCTGCGGATGCTGCGGCTGAGGCGGCGCGTGTCCCTCGACCCGCGCCTTCCGGCCGCGCCGCCGCGCAGCGGGTCGCGGCTGCTTCCGGTTGTCCTCGCGCTCGGTGCGACGCAGGTGATTGGCTACGGCACGCTCTACTACGCCTATGCCATCCTCGCGCCCGCCGTCGCGGCAGAGTTCGATACCTCGCTCACCTCTCTCTATGCGATTTTCTCGGCAGGGTTGCTTGCCGGAGGGCTCGCCGCGCCGCAGCTCGGCGCCTGGATGGACCGCTTCGGCGCGCCGCGCATTATGGCCGCCGGCAGCCTTTGCACGGCGCTTCTGGTGGGCGGCCTGGCGATCGCGCCCAATCTTTGGGCCTTCGCTGCCTGCGTCATCGCCATCGAGGTAGTCGGCGTCGCCGTGCTCTACGATGCCGCCTTCGCGACGCTCGCCACCCTCGGGCGCGCGGAGGCCAAGCGGGCCATTACGCATCTCACGCTGATCGCGGGCTTTGCCTCAACGATCTTCTGGCCGCTCACGGGGTGGCTGGTGGAGGTGCTTGGCTGGCGCGGCACCTATGCGGCCTTCGCTGCGCTGCACCTGCTGGTCGCGCTGCCGCTTCATGCCTGGATCTCGGCGCGGCCACGTGGAGAGGCCCTTGGCGGCACCGGGCCCGAGGCGCGGCAGGAATTCGGCCTGCCCCTTGCCGGCAGGGCGGCGCAGCTCGCCTTCTGGGCCGTTGCGGTAAGCTTCGCGCTGAGCGGGGTGTTGACCGCGGCGGTCACGGTCCATCTCGTCCCAGTGCTGCAGGCGCTCGAGCTCGGCACTGCCGCCTATCTGGTCGCCATGCTGATGGGGCCGGCGCAGGTGCTGATCCGGCTGGTGGATGCACTGTTCTGGCGGGCGCTGCATCCGCTGACAGTTGCGCTGGTTTCCGCTGCGGCGCTGCCGGCCGCGATCCTGGTGCTGTTGCTGCCGGTCGATCCTGTGGCGGCGGGCACGGTGTTTGCGGTGCTGTTCGGGCTCGGAGCCGGCCTTTCGAGCATCGTGCGCGGCAGCGTCCCGCTCGCTTTGTTCGGCGCGGCCGGCTACGGCGCGCGGCTCGGCCGGCTTGCGGCAATCCGCACCGTGCTGGGCGCGGGCGCGCCCTTCCTGTTTGCGGCCGGGCTGGAGGGCTTCGGCCCGACCACCGCACTGGCCGTAGCGCTACTGGTCGGGATCGTCGCACTGGTTCCGCTCGGCTTGCTGCACTGCCGGGTCGTGCCGCGGCGGGGTTGAGAGAGGGCCCGATACAGCGCGGCGCCGCAAGGCAGTCCAAAGATGACGCTTACGGTTCGCGCCCCCTCCGTCCAGAAGTTACCGCGGCCTTGTCGCAGCATCGGAAATGACGAATCGCTGGCGCGTGGAACCCCTCTCCAAAGGGTGGGGGGGTGGGGCCGCGGTGGGGGGTGCCGCCCCGGCGAAGCTAACCGGCCCGCAGCGCACCCGGGCCGACTCTGCCGCAGCCGGCTGGCGGCACCGCCGGCGGCCCCCGCAGGCGGTGCCACCCGCTAACGCAGCAGAACCGTCGGGTGGATGCGTCCCGCCCGCCGACCAGCCGCAAGGCCCGCCCTTCACCGGGGCGGGCTTTGTCGTTTTGGGGCGCCCCCAGCCCACCCAAAAGATTGACGTTTCGCAAAGCCCGGACGCACATTCCCCCCATATCAAGACCGAAACAGGGGGAGGACCCAGGCATGGCTGATGAATTGATCGCGCTGAAACCCGAAATCGTCGCCAAGGCGCGTGTGACGGAAGCGCAGCGCGCCGCCATGTATGACGCAGCGGCGAAGGACCCCGATGCGTTCTGGCGCGATGAAGCCAAGCGCATCACCTGGATGAAGGCGCCAACGAAAATCAAGAACACCGATTTCAACGGCAATGTTTCGATCAAATGGTTTGAGGATGGGGTGCTGAATGCCTCAGTCTCCTGCCTCGATCGGCATTTGGCGACGCGCGGTGATCAGGTGGCGATCCTGTGGGAAGGGGATGACCCTGCCGCGGATGCCAAGGTGACCTACCGCGAATTGCATGCGCGCGTCTGCAAACTGGCTAATGCCATGCGGAAGCTTGGCGTGAAAAAGGGCGACCGGGTTTGCATTTATCTGCCCATGATCGTGGAAGCGGCGGTTGCCATGCTGGCCTGCGCGCGGGTTGGCGCCATTCATTCCATCGTCTTTGGCGGTTTTTCACCCGATAGCCTGGCATCGCGCATTCAGGATTCCAGATGCGTCATGCTCATCACTGCGGATGAAGGTCGCCGCGGTGGCCGGCGCGTGCCGCTCAAAGTCAATGCGGATGAGGCGCTGCTGAGTTGTTCGTCCATCCAGAACGTGATTGTCGCGCGCAATACCGGCGGCAGCGTTGAGATGATGTCAGGCCGCGATCATTGGTGGGATGCGATCACTGCGGGCCAGCCCGAAACTTGCGAGCCCGAGCCAATGGGCGCGGAAGACCCGCTGTTCATCCTTTATACGTCAGGCAGCACGGGCAAGCCCAAGGGTGTGTTGCACACCACCGGCGGTTATATGGTTTGGGCATCTTATACGCATGAAAAAGTTTTCGATTATCGCGAAGGCGAGATCTATTGGTGCACCGCCGATGTCGGCTGGGTGACCGGGCATAGCTATATTGTCTATGGTCCGCTCGCGAATGGCGCGACCACGCTGATGTTTGAAGGCGTGCCGAGCTGGCCCGATTCCGGGCGCTTCTGGCAGGTGGTGGCAAAGCACAAGGTGAATATCTTCTACACCGCACCCACCGCGATTCGCGCCCTGATGCGCGATGGCGAAGCGCCGGTGCAAAAGCATGACCGTTCCAGCCTGCGCATCCTTGGCAGCGTGGGCGAGCCAATCAATCCCGAAGCCTGGCTTTGGTATTATCGCGTGGTGGGCGATTCACGCTGCCCGATTGTGGATACCTGGTGGCAGACAGAAACCGGCGGCATTTTGATCTCACCCTTGCCTGGCGCCGTCGCGCAAAAGCCTGGTTCCGCCACGCTTCCCTTGCCCGGTGTGAAGCCGGCTTTGGTGGATGGTGAAGGGAAGCTTTTGGAAGGGGCGGCCGAGGGTAATCTGGTGATCCTGGATAGCTGGCCCGGGCAGATGCGTACGGTTTATGGTGACCATGAACGCTTCGTGCAGACCTATTTTTCCACCTTCAAGGGCATGTATTTCACCGGCGATGGCGCGCGGCGTGATGCCGATGGCTATTACTGGATCACGGGCCGCGTGGATGATGTGATCAACGTGGCGGGCCACCGCATGGGCACGGCCGAGATTGAAAGCGCGCTGGTGGGAAACCCTGCGGTGGCAGAGGCCGCGGTGGTTGGCATGCCGCATGACATCAAGGGCCAGGGCATCTATGCCTATGTCACGCTGATGGCGGGTGTTGAGCCCTCCGAGGTGCTGCGCAAGGAATTGGTCGCCTGGGTGCGGAAGGAAATCGGCCCCATCGCCACACCCGATGCCATCCAATGGGCGCCGGGCCTGCCGAAAACCCGTTCCGGCAAGATCATGCGGCGGATTCTCCGCAAAATCGCGGCAAATGAGGTGGATGGGCTTGGCGATACCAGCACCCTGGCTGACCCGGCGGTGGTGGATCAGCTGGTGGCGAATAGGGTGAGGTAGCAGGCCATTACGCGCCAAGACGGAAACATCTTGGCGCGTATGCTGATTGTAGAACCGGGATCGGCGTGATCCTTCAATAGGGATCAAGCAAAGTGATGCAACGCGCGCCGATCAATCATCCGAACGGCTGGGGCTGCCAGCCAAAACGCCGCCATCAATCACAATCGTCTGCCCGGTCATGAAGGACCCGGCGGCGGAGCCCAGAAACACTGCCGCGCCCGCGATTTCATCGGGTTCCCCAATGCGCTTCAGCGGCGTGTCCTTGGTGCGCTTGGCGTAAATGCCCGGGTCTTCCCACAGCGCGCGGGCGAAATCCGTCCGCACCAGCCCGGGCGCGATGGCATTGGCGCGCACGTTTTTCGGCCCCCATTCCACGGCGAGGTTCCGCACCAATTGCATATCGGCCGCCTTGGAAATGGCATAGGCGCCCAGCACCGGGGAGCCCCGGAAGCCGCCGATGGACGAAATGATGATGATGGAACCCCCACCCCGTTCCGCCATACCCGGCGCGGTCATATGCGAAAGCCACAGGTTGGATTTGATGTTGGACGCCATGATCTTATCAAAAATCTCATCCGGCATGGTCACGGCAGGGCCGAAATGCGGATTGATCGCCGCATTGCAGACCATGATATCCACCTGGCCCCAGGCGGCGATGGTTTGGTCAATCAGCGCCTGACATTCATTCTTGCGCCCGATATTGCAGGCAATCGCCATGGCCTGCCCGCCCTTGGCCTTGATGGCATCCACCACTTCCTGGCAGGCATCAATTTTGCGGGATGAAACCACCACCTTGGCGCCTTGTTCGGCCATTCTTTCGCAAATGGCGCGGCCAATACCGCGGCTGCCGCCGGTGACCACGGCCACCTTGCCGGTCAGATCGAATAGGGACATGGCGCTTCCTCCTTGAGCCTTAGATGGCCGGAGCATTTTCAAGCCAAGTGGTTTCACTTGGCGACTCGGAAAATGCGACCAAACATTGTTTTTAGAGTATGTCGGCCACGCTTGGGCGTGGCAGGCATGCTCTAAGGCAGCATGACCGGCGCTTTCCCGCAACCGGGTGCTTGCCCTCGGGCGCAGAGTGCCGGAGACTACCCCCAAAGGGGCGCCAGGCCCCGCCTGGATGAGGGAGAGACGCTTTTGGCTGAGAATCAATTCGTGCAGCATGTGGCGATGGGGGAGGTGCATGTGCTGCGCCTGGCCAACCCCCCCGTGAATACGCTGCGTACCGAAATTCGCGCCGGGCTTTATGATGGCATGAAGGCGGCGCGCGCCGCTGGCGCCAAGGCGGTGGTGATCATCGGCACCGGGCGCATGTTCTGCGCCGGCGCCGAGATGACCGAATTCGGCAAGCCGCGAATCCCGCCTTCCTTGACCGAAGTCTTCGAAGAATTTGAAAGCTTCCCAGGCCTCACGGTCGCCGCCATTCATGGCTCGGCGCTGGGTGGTGGCTTGGAAGTGGCGCTTGCCTGCCATGCGCGCGTGGCGGCTCCGGATGCAAATCTTGGCCTGCCGGAAGTGAAGCGCGGCTTTGTGCCGGGCGCGGGAGGTACGCAACGCTTGCCGCGGCTGATCGGCCCGGAAGCGGCGCTGAAAATCATTGTCTCCGGCGACCCGATTAAGGCGACTGAGGCGCATAAGCTCGGCTTCGTGGATGCGATCATTGATGGCGATCTGGAAGCTGGTGCGGTTGCTTTTGCGCGCGCCAATCTTGGCAAGACCTTCACCCTGGCGCGCAACCGCACGGACAGGATCGCGGGCCAGGATATGGCGCCGTTTGATGCCGCGGCGGGCGCTTTGCTGAAGCGCGCGCGCGGCCAGGAAAGTCCGAAGGGCTGCGTGGAAGCGGTGCGCGCTTCCTTTACGCTACCCTTCGAAGAAGGCTTACAAAAAGAACGCGATTTATTTGCAAGCCTGGTGGCGGGCGAGCAATCCAAGGCTTTGCGCCACATCTTCTTTGGCGAACGTGAAGCGCAGCGCGTCCCCGGCCTGCCTGCCGATACGCAAGTGCTGCCGGTCGGCAAGCTTGTCGTGATCGGTGGCGGCACCATGGGCGGCGGCATCGCCATGAGTGCCGCGAATTTCGGCGTGCCCGTGACCATTGTTGAAATGACGGATGAGGCCCTGACCAAGGGCCTGCAACGTTGTGAGGCGAATTGGCAACGCACGGTCGCTTCCGGGCGCTTGTCCCAAGCTGAATACGAAAAGCGCCGTGCCCTGCTGAGCGGTTCCACCGATTTCGAAAAAGCCGTGGGCGAAGCCGACCTGGTAATCGAAGCAGTGTTCGAGAATATGGATGTGAAGAAGCAAGTCTTCGCGCGCTTGGATAAAGCAGCGCGGCCTGGGATTATATTGGCTTCCAATACCTCGACGCTCGATATTGATCAGATTGCCAATGCGACATCACGCCCCGAATGGGTGATGGGCATGCATTTCTTCAGCCCCGCCAATGTGATGCGCCTGCTTGAAAATGTGCGCGGGTCGAAGACCAATGCGGTTGCGATCGCGACCGCAACCGAATTCGGTAAGAAGATCGGCAAGCTGCCGGTGCTGGTAGGCAATTGCGATGGCTTTGTCGGCAATCGCATGACCGGCAAGCGCACGCCGCAGGTCGAAAAGCTGCTGCTGGAAGGCTGCCTGCCGCAGGATATTGACCGCGTGATGGAAGGCTACGGCATGGCCATGGGGCCGCTCGCGACCGGTGACCTTGCCGGGCTTGATATTGGTGCGGCGGTGCGTAAGGCGCGCGGCACAGTCGCGCCAATTGCGGATGCCGTGGTGGCCGCCGGGCGCTTCGGTCAGAAAACCAGTAAGGGCTGGTACATGTATGATGAAAAGCGCAACCGCCTGCCCGACCCTGAGGTAGAGCGAATCATCCTGGATGTCGCGGAAAAGATGCAGGTGCGTCGGCGCAAGATTGAAGCCGATGAAATCCTGGAACGCCTGCTGCTGCCGATGGTGAATGAAGGCGCGCGCATCCTGGAAGAAGGCATTTCATCCCGCCCGATTGATATTGATGTGATCTTCACCAATGGCTTTGGCTGGCCGGCCTGGCGTGGAGGGCCGATGTTCTGGGCGGATACGCTTGGCCTGAAAGCGGTGCGCGACAAGCTCAACCAATACGCTGAAGCGACGGGCGATAGGAACCTGCGCCCCGCGGCGCTGATCGAAAAACTGGCCGATGAGGGCGGAAGCTTCGCGGCCATGGGCAAATCCAAGGTCTGATGCCGCAAGTCGGCAGCAAGAAATAAGGAGAAAGACAGATGGATCTACGCTTCACGGATGAGGAACGCGCCTTCCGCCAGGAAGTGCGCGATTGGATTGATGCCAATTTGCCCGCCGATACGCGGGAACGCATGGCAGCCGGCCGCACCCCCACCAAGCAAATGCAGCTGGACTGGCAGAAGAAGCTGAATGCTAAAGGTTGGTGCGTGCCACATTGGCCCGCGGAATGGGGCGGGCAGAGCGATTGGTCTGCCATCAAGCGCTTTATTCTGTTGGAAGAATTGCAGGGCACGCCGGCGCCGATTCCGCTTGGCTTCAATTGCAATATGTTGGGGCCGGTGCTGATTGCCTTCGGCACCGAAGAACAGAAGAAATTCTTCCTGCCAAAGCTTGCCAATCTTGATCTTTGGTTCTGCCAGGGTTTCTCGGAACCCGGCGCAGGATCTGATTTGGCGTCGCTGAAAACGCGCGCTGTGCGCGAAGGGGATCACTACATCGTCAATGGGCAAAAAACCTGGACGACACTCGCGCAATACGCCGATTGGATCTTCCTACTGGTGCGCACCAATCCGGAAGCGACCAAGCAGCAGGAAGGCATTTCCTTCCTTGTCGTGGATATGAACACACCCGGCATCACCGTGCGCCCCATCATCACCATTGATGGCGCGCATGAGGTGAATGAGGTGTTCTTCGATGATGTGAAAGTGCCGGTTGCCAATCTGGTCGGCACCGAACATCGCGGCTGGGATTGCGCGAAATTCCTACTTTCAAATGAACGCACCGGCCAGGCGCGCGTGGGTGCATCGAAAGACCGCATCCGTCGGCTGAAGCTAATTGCGCAGAATGCGCCGGGTGGTGAACGCCCGATGATCGAAGATGCGCGCTTCCGCGAGCGCCTGGTTGAAGTGGAAGTGCAGTTGAAGGCGCTGGAAATGACCACCATGCGCGTGCTGGCGGATGAAAACCGGCAGCTTAGTGAACGCAAACCCAACCCTGCATCTTCGGTGCTGAAGATTCGGGGCACGGAAATTCAGCAATCCATCAGTGATCTTTATGTCATGGCCGCCGGGCCTTACGGCATGGTGGGCGCTGATCCTGATGGCGATCGCTGGAATGAACCGGAACTGGCGCCGGAATGGGCGACGCTGGCGCAGCCAACCTATTTCAATTGGCGCAAGCAAACGATCTATGGTGGTTCCACCGAGATCCAAAAGAACATCATGGCCAAAGCCTTTTTAGGACTCTGACACATGGATTTCGATCTTTCCGAAGACCAGCGGCTGTTGCAGGACAGCCTGACCAAGCTGCTGGCCGATAAATACAAGTTTGAAGACCGCAAGCGCTTTCTGAAATCAGCCAATGGGTGGTCTCAGGAAATGTGGGAGGCTTATGCCGATCTCGGCCTGCTCGGCCTGCCTTTCGCGGAAGAAGATGGTGGCTTTGGCGCCGGCCCTGTCGAAGTGATGCTGATGTCGGAAGCCATGGGCAGCGCGATTACGCTGGAACCTTGGCTTGCGACCGTTGTGATGGGCGGTGGCTTCATCCGCCATGGTGCATCTGCGGCGCAGCGCGCGGCGCTGGTGCCGGAAATTGCCGCGGGCAAGCTGAAACTCGCCTTTGGTTATACCGAACCGCAATCGCGGCATGATCTGCATGATATCGCGACCACAGCGAAGAAGGATGGCGCGGGCTGGGTGCTGGAAGGCCGCAAGGGCGTGGTGCTGCATGGTGATGTGGCAGATCACATCATCGTGACTGCGCGCACCGGTGGCTCCAGGCGCGACAAATCCGGCATTGGCGTTTTTCTGGTGCCGGTGAACGCCAAGGGTGTGACGCGACGCGGCTACCCAACCACGGATAGCTTGCGCGGTGCGGAAATCACGCTGGATCGCGTAAGCCTTCCGGCGGAGGCACTGCTGGGCGATGCCGGCAATGGCTTCGCTTTGGTGGATCGCGTGGTGGATGAAACCATCGCGGCGCTGGCCGGTGAAGCAGTGGGTGCGATGGATGCGCTGCAGAAGCTGACGCTGGATTATCTGAAGACGCGCAAGCAATTTGGCCGGCCGATCGGCACTTTCCAGTCCTTGCAGCACCGCGCGGCGGAAATGATGGTCTCCTTGGAAGAAGCGCGTTCCATGGCCATGCTGGCGGCGATGATGGCGCAAGAAAGCGATGCGCCCGAACGGCGCCGGCAAATGTCCGCAGTGAAGGTGCAGATTGGGCGTTCCGGCAAGTTTATCGGCCAAAGCGCCATTCAATTGCATGGCGGCATTGCGATGACGATGGAATATCTGGGCGGGCATTACTTCAAGCGCCTGACCACGATAGACACCATGTTCGGCGATGCTGATCATCATGTGACGCAATTGATGGCGATGGGTGGGCTCAATCAGGCTGCCTGAAACCCTCCACCGTCATGGTCGTGAAGATTTGATGACACGACCATGACGGTGCTTCCCTGAACCCCCATCAAGCGCTAGCGCAATCATGACCGGTTGGGGAAAATGCATCATGGCAAATACTGAAGATCCGCGCTTGCAGGAATTGGCCGATCTGATTGATGGCAAGGGCCATGGCCGCTACGGGCTGCATGACATCACGCAGCGTCAGCACGCTTTGCAGGCCGCCTGGCAAGCGGAACGTGAAGGATGTTCCGCTTCCCTCATCACCGCCGCGTTGCTGCATGATATCGGCCATATGGTGCATGATCTTGGCGACAACCCCGCCGAGCATGGCGTTGACGACAAGCATGAGGAGCTGGGCCAGGTCTGGCTGCAATCCTGGTTCGGCCCGGAAGTGACGGAACCCGTGCGGCTGCATGTCGCCGCCAAGCGCTATCTTTGCGCGACGGAAGCGGATTACTTCGCCAAGCTGTCGCCTGATTCAGTGCTCAGCCTGTCGCTGCAAGGTGGCCCGATGTCAACCGAGGAAGTGGCTACCTTTCGCGCCTTGCCGCAGGCGGAAGATGCGGTGCGCCTCAGGCGTTTTGATGAAGGTGCCAAGGTAAAGGGGCTGGCAACGCCACCCGTGCAGCATTTCCTGCCCTATGTCGCCGCCTGCCTGAAATAGCTGCGCCCTTGACCGGGGCCGATGCGCCCCGCAGGATTCGCCCTCATGGGCGGTATTCTCGTTATTGGTTCGTATAATCTCGACACGGTGCTGCGCCTTGAGCGCTTCCCTGCGCCGGGAGAAACCCTCACCGCGCTTGGCATCGCCGCATTTCATGGCGGCAAGGGCAGCAACCAGGCCGTGGCCGCGGCACGCGCGCGCGGGCGTGTCGCGCTGATAGCCACCATTGGCGATGACGCTTCGGGCCAAGCAGCGCACGCGCTTTGGGCCGCGGAAGGAATTGATGCGCAGGCGGTGCAAACGACCCAAGCGCCCACCGGCGCCGCCACCATTCTGCTTGATGCAGCGGGCGAAAATCAGATCATCATCATCCCCGGCGCCAATGCGGAACTGGCTGTGCCGCCAGGCTTTACGCCGCCCACCGATATCGCGGTCGCGCTCGCACAGCTTGAAACGCCGCAAGCCGCCACCGCCGCGCTGTTTCGCGCACTGCCCCAATCGCGCCGCATCCTGAACGTCGCACCTGCGGCGCCCATCATGCCAGAACTTCTCGCCGTCACGGATATGCTGGTGCTGAATGAAACCGAAGCCGCCATTCTGGCACAGCGTGAAGCCGAACCCGCTGCCCTCGCACTCGCCCTCGCTGCCGAGACAATGCGCGAGGTGATCGTCACCGCCGGCGCTGCCGGCGCCTTTTGGGCGCGGCCTGATGGCGTTGTGATTGACGCTACCCCGCCCCGCGTTGTCGTCGCCGATACCACCGGCGCGGGAGACGCGTTTCTGGGCGCCTTCGCGGCCTTCAGCGCGGAAGCCTATACGCCCGAAAAGACCTTGCGTTTGGCCGTGGCGGCGGGCGCGCTGGCCTGTACGCGGCATGGGGCCGTGCCTTCCTTGCCCTATCGCGCCGCGATCCTGGCACCTGGAGGGGAATGAGTTTCCCCATGGCCCTTCGCTTCCTGGAATGGTCCGCCCGGCGCGGCGGGCCGCTGCTGGCGCTTGGCATTTTCGCGGGGCTTTTCATCCCCCCCTTGGCAGCGCTGTTTCGCGATGTCGTCACCTTTACGGTCGCGACCTTGATGACGATGGTACTGCTGCGCGTGGATTTGGCGCAGGTGGTGGCGTATTTACGCCGGCCCGTGCTGGTGGCCCTGCTGGTCGGCTGGATGATGCTGATCTGCCCCATCCTGTTGTTCCTGGTGCTGCGTGGCTTTGGTTTTGACGGACCCTTGGTCGCGGGGCTGGTCATCAGCGCCATGGGCTGCGCCGCCACATCCTCCCCAGCCTTCGCCCGCATGGTTGGGCTGGATGGCGAAATATCATTGGTGGTCGCCATTATCACCACGCTGATTGTGCCCTTCACCGCGCCGCCCCTGGCGCTTGGGCTGATGGGCATAGATTTGGCGATTTCACTTTCCGCGCTGATGGGCCGGCTGATGCTGGTGGTGGGCCTGCCCTTGTTAATTGCGGTGCTGCTGCGCCGGCTTTTGGGCCCCGCGCGCCTGCAACGCTATGCGGGCGCTTTGGATGGTTCTATGGTGTGGCTGGTGGTGATTTTCGGCTTCGGCGTGATGGATGGGATGCTGGCCAAGATCACCTCAGACCCTGCCTGGGTGATGGGTGGCCTCGCCTTGGCCTTCGCGGCGAATTTCGGCCTGAATGCTGCAACCGCCTTGGTTTTTGCGCCAACCGGCAAGAAGCTGGCGCTGACCGCGGGCCTGCTGGGTGGCAATCGCAACATGGCGCTGTTTCTGGCGGTGCTGCCAGCGGCAACCGATGAGCGGATTTTGCTCTTCTTCGCGCTTGGCCAATTCCCGCTTTTTCTGACGCCTTTTCTGTTGCGCCCGATTTATGCCAGATTCCGCGATTGATCACTCAATTTTTGAGAACCTCTGATTTAACCCTCCCTGGGCCTGCCACTGATTTTCTGATTTTGTCTTGCATCGGTCATTCAGGTGTTGATCGTGTCCCGCATGCGGCAAAAAAGCTGCTCCAGCCTCGGCTTTGACCGACACCACAAGCAAAAACGGGGAGAGCGCTTCCTGCCAACCTCTATCTCAAGCGGCGTGTCTTGATGGGGTACTGTCACGCCTGACAGGTGAATTGCGTCTGAAGGGGGTCATGGCGTGCGTTTCTTCCCCGAAAACAGCGCGCGAAGCCATCAACACTGGCTGAAATCAGACCGGGATCACCGCGACCATGAAAAACCGACGGGATTGCGCGTTTGATCAGAAGCTCCCAAGCAATCCGGATATCGCACGGCACATTTAACCCGCTTGATGCGTAACCTATGCGGCCCATGTCACGTATAGGGAATTCTTGTCGAACGGCCTGGGATGATGATGCCCAAAATCGCGATTGCGCTTGTCTGCAAAACCCCCGCCATCGGGCGCGGCAAGTCGCGGCTTTGGCCATTGCTCGGGCAGAAACGAACAGCCCAACTCTCCGCCTGTTTCATCCGCGATCTCGCGGAAACCTTGATGACATTGCCCGCAACGCTTTCACGGCAATGCTATGCCCTGTTCAGCCCCGCCGGCACTGAAGCGGCGCTACGCAAGCTCCTTACCCCTGATTGGGCGCTCATCCCGCGGGAGGCAGATGATGTCGGGCAGGTGCTGGAAGCAAGCCTAAAGGCGCTGCTCCAGGCCGGGCATGAAGGTGTTATCTTCATGAACAGCGACAGCCCAAGCCTGCCGGGTGCTCTGATCGAAGAAGCGATCAATGCGCTGCATGCCGATGGTGATCGCCTCGTGCTCGGCCCGTCGCTGGATGGCGGCTATTATCTCATTGGGCTCAAGGGCTTTCATCCTGCGCTGTTTCGCAATATCGCGTGGAGCACCCCGGCGGTCTTCACCACCACCTGCAAGCATGCGGCGCAAATGGGACTGCCGGTGCATGTGCTGCATGAATGGTATGACGTGGATGAGGCCGAGGATTTTCAACGCCTGAAGGCTGAATGCGACGGGCAGCCACCTTTCGCCGCCGCGATGGTGCAAGGTGGTCCGGCGCGGCATACACGCGCCCTGCTGGCGGCTTGGGCGGCGGTGGAAACATCGCCACCCCAACAAGCAAACCAAGGCTGAAGGTAACCTTCTCGCGCCACCCAGCGAAAGGTGTCTCAATTCGGAAAGGTTCAATCGCGTGAATGCTGCGTCGCCTCCCCCTGGAATCATCACGCGCCGCCCGGTGCTGCGCGATGGCGTTCTCCATGCGGATCTTTGCATCATCGGCGCGGGATCTGGTGGGCTTTCGGTCGCTGCCGGTGCCGTGCAGATGGGTGCTTCTGTTGTGCTCATCGAAAAGCACCTGATGGGTGGCGATTGCCTCAATACCGGCTGCGTGCCGTCCAAGGCGCTGCTGGCTGCGGCGCATGCCGCCCATGCCCAGCGCCATGCTGGCCCTTTCGGCATCGCCAACCATGAACCGGCTGTGGATTTCGCCAAGGTCCATGCCCATGTGCATGGCGTTATCGCCGCCATTGCCCCGCATGACAGTGTGGAACGTTTTGAAGGCCTTGGCGTCACCGTCATCCAGGCGCCAGCACGGTTCACGGGGCCTCAGGAAGTCCAGGCCGGCAGCCAGCGCATCTGGGCGCGGCGCTTTGTGGTGGCAACGGGCTCCTCACCCGCCATCCCGCCGGTGCCTGGCCTTGCCGATATCCCCTTCCTTACCAATGAAACGATCTTCGGTCTGGAAGAACAACAAGACCATTTATTGGTCCTGGGCGGGGGCCCGATCGGGATTGAAATGGCGCAAGCCTTTCGCCGCCTGGGCGCCCGCGTCACTTTGGTTGAACGCGCCGCCATCCTGCCGCGCGATGAGCCCGAGGCGGTGACGATCCTGCGCCATGCCCTGACCCGCGAAGGCATCACCCTGCATGAAGGTATTGAGGTAGTGGCGGCGCGCCAAACCTCTCCGGGCGTTGAACTGGAATTGCGCGGCAATGCGGGCACCGTGCTGGTGCAAGGATCGCATCTGCTGGTCGCCGCAGGCCGCAAGCCCAATACCGCCGGGCTTGGGCTGGAAGCCGCCGGCATTGAATTCACACCGCGCGGCATCACCGTTGATCAGCGCCTGCTGAGCAGCAATCGGCGCGTCTTCGCCATTGGCGATGTGGCGGGCGGCCCGCAATTCACCCATATCGCCGGCTATCACGCGGGCATCGTCATCCGGAATGCGCTGTTTGGCCTGCCGGCCAAGGCGTATTACGCCGCGCTGCCCTGGGTGACCTATGCCGATCCGGAATTGGCGCATGTCGGCCTCACGGAAGCGGCGGCGCGGGAGGCAGGCCATGAAGTCACCACCCTGCTGCAACCGCTTGCTGGCAATGACCGCGCGCAGGCGGAACGCGCAACCGAAGGGCTTGCGAAAATCATCCTGGGGCCGCGCGGGCGCATTCTGGGCGCCACGATTCTCGCCCCCCGTGCCGGGGAGATGATCGGCATTTGGGGCCTCGCCATTCAGCAGAAAATGAAAATCGGCGCCATTGCTTCGATGATCGCGCCTTACCCGACCATGTCGGAAGTTTCCAAGCGCGCGGCGGGCAGTTTTTACACGCCAAGCCTTTTCAGCGCGCGCACGCGGCGGCTGGTGGGCCTTATTCAGCGCTGGCTGCCGTGACGGAGCAAGTGGCATGAAGTTCAGCAATCTTCTGCATGACCGGCGGCTTTGGCTGGCGCTTGGCATTGTCGCCATCCTGATCATGCTCCGGGCGACCGGGCTTTCGGATCAGCTTTCCCTGGAAACGCTCGCACGGCATCGGGAAGCGCTGGCGGCTTTCGTCGCGGCTAATCTGCTGCTCGCCGCTTGCGCCTATGTCTTGCTTTATGTGGTGGCGGTCGCGTTTTCGGTGCCGGGCGCGGTATTCATCACACTTTCCGGTGGCTTTCTGTTCGGTGCCATCATGGGCACGGCCTTGACCGTGTTTGGCGCAACCATTGGTGCCACGCTGATCTTCCTGTTTGCCCAACGCATTTTCGGCGCGGATGCGCTGGATCGCTTGGGTCCGAAAGCGCGCAGTTTGGGTGAGGGTATTCGTCGCAATGCAGCTTCCTATCTGCTGGTGCTGCGCCTTGTGCCCTTTTTCCCCTTCTTTCTGGTCAATCTGGTGCCGGCCTTTGTGGGCGTGCGCCTGCCCATCTACGTCATCACCACGGCGATTGGCATTCTGCCGGGAACGGCTGTTTTCAGCCTGGCCGGCGCCGGGCTTGGCGATGTTCTGGCGCAGGGCGGCGATTTTGATGTGGGCTCCGTGCTGACGCCTGAAATACTCGGCGCGCTGATCGGGCTCGCCGTGCTGTCACTCGCGGCCATTCCGCTCAAGGCGCGGTTTGCGAAATCCTAGGAGGGCTATCATGCCAACCCGTCGCGCGCTTGGTGCGCTTGCCATTGCTGCCCTGCCGATCCGTCACGCCATGGCCAATCCCGATGCCAGCCTTGATGCCCTGCTTGCACGTTATGTCATTGAACCACCCGATGGCGTCACGCGCGTGCGTTATGCGGCCTGGAAGGCCTCGGCCCAGGATATGCGCGCGCTTGATGCCTGGATCGCTGAGGCCGCAACGCGCAGCCCTTCCAGCATGGCGCGGCCCGAGGCTTTCGCCTATTGGGCCAATCTCTATAACGCGCTGACTTTGAAGGTGGTGCTGGAACGCTACCCGGTGCGCTCCATTCGCGACATCCGCTCATCAGGTGTGCCCTTGGACCCGAAGGGCTATATCGGCCCCTGGCGCACGCGGCTTGTCACGGTGGAAGGCAAGCGCATGTCGCTTGACGATATCGAACATGGCACGATGCGGCCCTTCTTTCGCGATCCGCGCGTGCATTACGCTGTCAATTGCGCTTCGATCAGCTGCCCCAACCTGCTGCCACGTGTGTGGCGCGCCGCAACACTGGAAGCCGAGTTGAATGCCGCCGCCGCCGCCTATGTCAATCACCCGCGCGGCGTCACCGTTCTGCCGGATGGGCGGTTGCGCATTTCTTCAATCTATACCTGGTTTCGTGAGGATTTCAGCGGGGATGAGGCCGGTGTCATTGCACATTTCAAACAATTTGCCGCCCCACCACTCAGCCAGCGCCTTGCCGGTCGCACCAGCATTGCCGAGGATGCCTATGATTGGGCCTTGAACAATGCGCCGGCGGGTTCCTGACCAATGCGCCAAGCGCGTACTGCGCCATCACCAGAAATTTTTCATGACGCCACGCTAACCAAGACGCTTGAGCAATTGCCCCCAGTCACGGCTGAAGGGATGCACGCCCGAAGCGCCATGCCCGAATGCCAAGGGGCGCCCTTCAGCATGCCAGCGGAAGATACCGCCACGCAAATTGAAGATCGCCTTGGCCGGCGCCTCCTGCGCCGCACGCCGGAGGGCCTGCACCACCAGACCCGAACGCCACCCGACCGAACAATAAACAACCACCGTCGCATCAGCCATCAACGCATGGTATTGGGCCAATATCGCGCTGGCGGTTGCATCTGGTGCAAGGCGCAGCGCGCCCGGAAGGTGGCTTTGCGCGTATTCATCAGCCTCGCGCGTGTCGAAAAGCACAATCCGCTCCCCGGCGGCCAAACGCGCTGCCAAGCTTGCCGTGGAAATCTCCGGTTCCGGCAAAAGCCGCGCAATGGCTTCTTCCACCGCTTGCAGCGTGGTGCGCGGATCGGTGGGATCGGGCAGGCCGCGCCGCCAAGGCCAGGCCATGGCCATGCCGGCGCCGCCCAGGATGGTGGCACCCACCAGGCCCACAACAAGGCGGCGACGTCGCAGCAGGGGTTTTGGCATTTCCATTCCGATATCCCGGCTTTGGTCGCGGCTCAATGTTTTCGTCGCAACCACGCTTCGGGTTACGCGCATGGGCGGTGAATTGGCGCCGCGCAGGGTGGCGCTATTGGCCATCTCAGCGGCGATCATCGCGCTGACGCAATTGGGCATGCTTGCCCTTGCGCCCGCGCTCACCGATGAAACCACCGCGCCGCCCTTGCTGATATCCATCTACGCAGCGCTTGCCCTGCTTGGCGGGGCCGCCTGGTTTGCCGCACTTGGCCCGCTTGAACGCCTGCCCATGCGCCCTTTGGTGCTGTTCGGGGTTTTTGCTTTTGGGCTCGCCATGCGTCTGCCCTGGCTCACCACGTCGCCGGTAATGGACACGGATGCGCTGCGCTATCTTTGGGATGGCGCTTTGGCCGCGCATGGGATTTCGCCCTGGGCTGCGCCCCCTGCAGCCGGTTCGCCGCCCGAACTTGGCGCAGCGGGGGCGGCGATGCTCGAAAAGTTGCCCTTTACCGAACTCCGCAGCATCTATCCCGCCACGGCCCAGGCCGTCTTTCTGCTGGCGCATTGGATCATGCCTTGGGATGTCACGGGCCTTCGGCTGGTGATCCTGGGCGCCGAGCTAATCAACTTGCCGCTGATGGCTGCCCTACTGCGCCAAGCGGGGCTTCCCATCATGCGGGTCGCCATCTGGTGGTGCTGCCCGCTGCTGCCCCTGGTGCTGACCAATGCAGCGCATGTGGATGCGCTTTTGCCGCCGCTTCTTCTGGGGGCGGTGCTTTGCACGCTGCGCGGCAAGGGCATTGCCGTTGGGGTCTTGCTTGGCCTGGCCGCCGGCGTGAAGCTTTGGCCCGTGCTGCTGGCGCCGCTTTTGGGCCGCTGGCTGCCAGGCAACGCCTGGCTTGGCGCCTTGGTCGCGTTTGGCGTGACCACATTGCTTGTTCTGGCGCCTTTGCTCGCGACAATCGCCGCAGCTGATGCCGGGTTGAATGCCTATGCGCGCTTCTGGTCCGTCAATAACGCGCCCATGGCTTGGGCCGAGGCGATCCTCGGTGAAAACTCCGGCGCGATACTGCGCCCGCTGCTGGGCCTCGCGGGCGGCGCCATTGCCCTTGCCATGGCTTGGCGCGCGCCCACTGATGCCGGGGCGCTTTTGCGCGGTGTGCTGGTGATTGCGGCGGTGACCTTTTACTTCTCACCGGCGCAATTTCCCTGGTATGCGGTGTGTTTCCTGCCCTTTGCCGCGGCCTTGTTCTGCCGGGCCCTGCTGTTGCCGGCGGCCTTATTGCCACTTTATTACCTTTTCTTTGCCTTCACCGGCCCCGTGCTGCGCCCGGTTTTTGCGCAAGGCATCGCGACCATTCATCTTGCGGGGGTGGTGCTGATGCTTGGCTTCAACCTGATCCGGCGGCGGACAAGCCCATGAAGCCCACGGCCCCACCCATCATCGGCGTCATCATCCCAACCCGGAATGAAGCCGCGGCCCTGCCCAAGGTTCTCAGCGCCATCCTGCCGCAGGTAGCTCAGGTGGTTGTGGTGGATACCGCCAGCACCGATGGCACACCGGCCATCGCCGAGCGCATGGGGGCGCGCGTGGTGTCCGAACCCCGCCGAGGTTATGGCCAGGCCTGCCTTGCCGGCATCGCCGCGCTGTCGCCCGCCGTGGATACGGTGTTATTCATGGATGCCGATGCCTCAGACAGGCCAGAGGATTTGCCACGGCTGCTGGCGCCCATCATCGAAGACGGTGCTGATATGGTGATTGGTGCGCGCCGCCTTGATGTGGAACCCGGCGCGCTGACGCCGCAGCAGCGCTTCGGCAATGCCCTGGCTTGCCGGCTGATCCGCATAATTTGGGGCATAAGCTACACGGATCTCGGCCCGTTTCGGGTGATCCGCCGAGACGCGCTTGATCGGCTTCAGATGCGCGATGAAACCTGGGGCTGGACCGTTGAAATGCAGGTGCGCGCCGCACGCCTTGGCCTTTGTGTGCGGGAAGTGCCGGTGGGTTATCGGCGCCGCATTGGCCATTCCAAGATATCGGGAACCCTGATGGGCACGATCAGGGCGGGGTGGAAAATCCTTTGGGTGATCGCGGTGGAGGCGCTGGCGCGCCCCACCCCACAAACCACCCAAGCGAATTCCAGGCTTGAGCCGTAACCTGAAGGCGGCCTAGGGCGTAGAATCCAGGCGCAGTGCCTATCCTCGAAAGGAGGAAACTCTTGTCCGTCATCAGCCTTCCGCCCCGCAGCCTGGCCAAATTCCAGGATCCTTTCGTGACCGCCAAGGGCGAACGCCGCGCCACCGTCGCGCTCAAGGGCCTGCAAACGCTTTGGATCAATACCGGGACGCTGTGCAACATCACCTGCGCCAATTGCTATATCGAAAGCAGCCCGCGCAACGACGCGCTTGTCTACATCTCCCCCAACGAAATGGCGGCCTACCTGAATGAGGCCGCTTCCCTTGGCGAACCGCTGGAACAGATTGGCTTTACAGGCGGCGAGCCTTTCATGAATCCGGGCTTGCTTGAGATGCTGGCGGACACACTCGCGCGGCCCGGGCTTTCCGCCCTGGTCCTGACCAATGCCATGCAGCCCATGCGCCGCTATGCTGATGGGCTGCTCCGCCTGCGGGACCGCTTTGGCACGGATCGCCTGATCATGCGGGTCAGCCTTGATCACTACGCGCCAAGTTTTCACGACATGGAACGCGGCGCGGGCAGTTTCGCCAAAACGCTTGAGGGGCTTCGCTGGCTGGTAAGTGAAGGCTTCGCCGTGCATGTCGCCGGTCGGCTTGGCTTCGGGCAGGGCCAGGAAGCTGCCATGCGTCAAGGCTATGCCGCGCTTTTCGCCGAGCATGGCATTCCCGTGGATGCTTCGGATCCTGTTGCGCTGATGCTGTTTCCTGAAATGGACGAAAGGGCGGAGGTGCCGGAAATCACCGAAGCCTGCTGGGGCATTCTGCATAAATCGCCCAATAGCGTGATGTGCGCGTCTTCGCGCATGGTGGTGAAGCGCAAGGGGGCGGAAAATCCATCCGTGATTGCCTGCACGTTGCTGCCCTATGATGCCCAGTTTGAACTCGGCACCACCTTGGCCGAGGCAGCGCAGCCGGTTGCCTTGAACCATCCCCATTGCGCGCGCTTTTGCGTACTCGGCGGTGCGGCCTGCTCACGATAGGAAGCAAACATCCCATGATGAAACGTCGTTCCCTGGTGGCGCTGCCTCTGGTCGCGCTGGCCGCGCCTTCCCTGGCACTAACAAGCCCCTTGCGCTTTGCGGTTGGCCCTTTTCAGCCGACGGCAGGCGATACGCGCCGCGCCTTTGCGCCGTTTTTCGCCCATTTGGCCCAGGCGCTTGGCCGCCCGCATGAACTTGCCGTGACCACCGATTGGGCCGGCATTGCGGTGGCGCTGGGCAGCGGGCAGGCGGATTGCGCCTGGATGGGGCCTTGGGGCTTTGTGTTGGCGCGCGCGCGCGCCGGGGCAGAACCCTTGGCGACCGTGCTCTATCAGGGTTGGCCCACCTATCATGCCATCATCATTGCGCGGCCTGATCTGCCGATCACTCGCTTTCCGGAAGATGCGCAGGGGCGCAGCATTTCATTCGCCGATGCCGGTTCCACCAGCGGATGGCTGATCCCGCATCATTGGTTCATGACGCGTGGCATGGACCCGCGCAGCTTCTTCCGATACCGCGATGGGGCAAGCCATGCGGCGAATGTGATTTCTGTCGCCTCGGGCCAGGTGGATCTGGCGACGGATTTCGACCGCAACCTGGCCGCCATGATCGCCGCCGGACGCATCAGGCAGGATCAGGTGAAGGTAATGTGGCGAAGTGACCCGCTGCCGAATGATGCCCTGGCCGTGCGGCGTGATGTTGACCCTGGCCTCAGGGCCGGGATCGCTCAGGCGGCGCTTGCCATCACGGAAGCACAGGCGCTTCAAGTCATGCCGCCCAATTACACCGGCTGGGTGGCAGCCACGCCGGAAACCTATGCACCGATCGAAGCCGCAGGCCGCGCGCTTGGGCGGCTTTCCGTCACCTGATGCGGCGCGCTAACTGGATCATTGGGTTCATTGCGGTTCAGGCGGCCTGCATCTGGGTGGTGCAGCCCGATCTTGGTCGGCTTTGGGCCGGCCTGCCGCGCCTTGCCGGTTGGATCGCGGGCGGCTTTCCGCCGGATTTTTCGGGCTTTGGTGATCTTGCGGCACGTTCTGCGGAAACCCTCGCCCTCGCGACCTTGGGCACCACTCTGGCGGCGGTCTTGGCGCTGCCCTTGGCGCTGCTGGCGGCCAGGCCCGCCAATCCCTACCCTGCGCTTTATCACCCGATCCGCACCTTGCTTGATGCCTTGCGCGGTATTGATGGCTTTGTCTTTGCGCTGATTTTTGTCGCCGCCGTGGGGCTTGGCCCCTTTGCCGGCATGTTGGGTGTGGCGCTGCATTCCGCCGGTTCCTTGGGCAAGCTGTGGTCGGAAGCGCTGGAGGCAGCCGATCCCGCCCCCATGGAAGCCGCGCGCAGCGCCGGCGCCGGCCGTGCCCAGGCAGCCGCCGTGATATTGCTGCCAGAAACATTTCCACAAACGGCCTCGGCGGCGCTGTATGTCTGGGAATTCAATATCCGCGCTTCCACCGTGCTTGGCCTGGTGGGCGCTGGCGGCATTGGGCAGGAGCTGAAAAACGCGGTGGATTTGCTGGATTTCAATCGTGTGCTGGCGATTCTGGCGCTGATTGTGGCGATGACGCTGGCGGCGGACAGGCTTTCGGCTGCGCTCCGGGCCAGGTTGCTCTGATGCTGCGCGCCAATCCAGGGCTGGTGGTGCAGGGGCTTGGTGCCACGCTTGGCGGGCGCGAGGTGCTGCGCGGCATTTCACTTGAGGTTGCGGCAGGGGAGATGGTGGCGCTGATCGGCCCTTCAGGTGCGGGCAAGACCACGCTGCTGCGCGCCATTGCCGGCTTGCTGGCTTCAAATGGAGAGATCATTGCGCAAGGCCAGCCCGCGCTGGTGTTTCAGCAACACGCGCTGGCAAACCGCCTGACCGCGCGGGATAATGTGTTGGTGGGCGGGCTGGGGCGCATGGGTTTCTGGCGCGCAGCGCTGCGGCTTTGGCCTAGGGCAGAAATGGCCCTGGCGGAGGCAAGCCTGGCGCGCGTCGGCCTGGCTGGGCTTGGGGGGCGGCGGGCGGATCGGCTTTCCGGCGGGCAACGCCAGCGTGTCGCCATTGCCCGCGCACTGCACCAGCAATCCCATATTCTTTTGGCGGATGAACCCGTGGCAAGCCTGGACCCCGCGCTGGCGGAGGGCGTGCTGAGCCTATTGCAGGACCTTGCGCGACGGCATGGTCTCGCGGTGCTGGTATCGTTGCATCAACATGACCTGGCCGCGCGCTTTGCCGACCGATTGCTTTGCCTGGAGGATGGATGTCTGAAGAACGCGTGATGGAGCTTGTGGCGGATGGCCCGCTGCTGGTCTTCGGCGGCCCCTATTCGAATTTGCAGGCGACGCAAGCGATTCTGGCCGAAGCGGCGCGGCGCAACATTCCATCGCAAAGGGTGATCTGCACCGGCGATGTTGTTGCCTATGGCGCCGATGCAGCCGCCTGCTGCGACCTGATCATGGCGAGCGGCATTTGGGTGATTGCCGGCAATTGCGAGGAAAATCTGACCGCCGGCGCGCTTGATTGCGGCTGCGGCTTTGAAGAAGGCACGGCGTGCGATCTGCTATCGCGTGCCTGGTATGCCCATGCCAACCGCCAAGTGACGGCAGCGCATCGCGCCTGGATGGCGGGCTTGCCATATCGGCTGATTATCCGCCTGTCGGATGGGCGAAAGCTCACTGTGCTGCATGGTGGTGTGCGCGATATCAGCCGTTTCATTTTCGCTTCGGCTGAGCACAAGGATTTGGCAGATGAAATCGCGGCCACCGGATGCGATGGCGTGATTGCGGGCCATTGCGGCATCCCCTTTGTCCGCCAGGTCGGGCCGGGGGTTTGGATCAATGCGGGCGCGATTGGCATGCCCGCCGATGATGGTACGCCGCGCATCTGGTTTGCGCTGCTGACGCCGGGCGAAGCGGGCATTAGCGTTGAAACCCTGCCCTTGCAGTATGACCATGCGGCGGCAGCAGCGGCCATGCGCGCGGCGGGCCTGCCGGAAGGCTATGCGGCGGCGCTTGGCAGCGGCCTTTGGCCTTCCTGTGATGTCTTGCCCCCGGCGGAACGGGCGCGGCGCGGGCAGAATCTGCTTCCCGCCAAGTTGGTTTGGTAGAACAGATCGCGTTCAGATGGCAAATCTGAACGCGTGAAGATGCTCGAAATGCAACAACATAGGGTGGGCAGACTACACCCAATCACGCCCCACCCCTGAAAGGTTGCGTCAGCAGCCGATCCAAGCGCTGTTCCTCATCGGCACGGAACTCATCAACGCCAATCACCATGCCAAGCTGCCCGGCGGCGGGTTCCGGAATATGCGTGCCAAAAACCCGATCCCATACGGAAAGGCAGAAGCCGAAATTGCTGTCGGTTTCCGCACGCACCACCGAATGATGCACGCGGTGCATATCCGGCGTCACCAGAACCCATCGCAGCCCGCGATCCAGCCAAAGGGGCAAGGCGACATTGGAATGATTGAACATGGCGGTTGCGTTCAACAGCACTTCAAACACCAGCACCGCTTCGGCAGGCGCGCCCAGCGCGACCACCGCCGCCATCTTGATGGCCATGGAGAGCAAAATCTCGATCGGGTGAAAGCGGAGGCCCGAGGAAGCATCCAATTCCGTATCCGCATGATGGACGCGATGCAGACGCCACAGGATGGGCACGGCGTGAAAAACCCGGTGCTGAAAATAAATGATCATATCCAGCAGCAATACCGCCAGGATGCCCGCGATCACCTCATTCACGCCAAGCCAACGCAGCAGCCCAAGGCCCTGGCTTTCCGCATAAAGCGCCACCCCGATGGCGGCGGTTGGGATAAGCAGCCGCACGAGCAGGGAGGAAATCACCACCAGCCCGAAATTGCTCGGCCAACGCCGCCAGTAAAGCCGCTGCGCCCGACGCGGAAAGGCATGCTGCAGGATCAGCATGATGCTGAGCACGCCGATGGAGGCGGATAACCTGATCATGGTTTCAAAGGCGAGCATGCTTGAAAATCTCTCTATCCTTTGCGCGAAACACAGAGCAACCGGTCTTGTCTCATCCGCCTCAGCGCCCAAGCCGCATCACCCGGGGTCCGAGCTTCGCCGCAATCGCGGTCACCACCAGGACAGATAGGCCATGCCAAATCAGCACCATCAACGCCGCATCCAAATGATGAATGAGGCTCAGGCCAATACTGGCCAGCGCCGCGGCAGACAGCCCACCCAAGGCGGCAACAGGCCCCGGACTGAACCACGCCCCATGGCGGGACAGCCACAGCATGACCGCAGTGAGCGGCAAGCCCAGGCCCAGGATGAAGCTGAAACAGGGCAGGCTTACCCCGATATGCAAGGCCTCCGGCCCCATTTTCACAAAATCCTGCAAGCAGCCCCAGCCCATGGTGGCAAGCCAGGCCAAGACAGCCGGCAGCGGCAGCAATGCCCAAAGCCGGCTGCGATCTGGCAATGCCAATTGAAAGGCGGCGAAGGCGGCAAGCACGCCCGTTGCCAGGGCCGTCACCAATTGCGGCGCCTCGAACCCGGTGGCGAGGCGTTCCGCCAGATCATGGCGCAGGCCCCAAAACAGCACCGCCCCAATGATGGCAGCGGCAGCCATCCCAAGCCAAAGTGCCGTTGCCGCGCCAGGGGGCTTGGCCGGGCGAACAGGGCGGAGATCATCGGCCAGGCGGAGGATCAGGTCTTCGCTTTGCATGAGGCGCTACTCCCGACCCGTCAGTCTGCGGCGCAGGGTTTGCACCGCGCGATGCGTCGCGACCTTGATCGCCCCCACGCTCATGCCGGAACGCACGCTTGCTTCCTGTAACGTCAGGTCCTGCAGCTTGGTCAGCCCAAGCGCGGTGCGCTGGGATTGCGGCAAATCCTGCACGGCGTCGCGCAATTTCGCCGCCGCACGATTGGCATCTATCGCCGCATCGGCGCTGCCTTCATGTGCCGGGAGTTCCGCCGCCAGATCGAGCGCGGCCTCGCGCCCGGAACGGCGGCCACGGGCACGGAGGCGGTCAAGCGCCCGCCTTTCGGTAATGGCGACCAACCAGGGGCGAAACGGGCGAGAGGCATCATAGCTCGCCCGCGCACGATGGATGCTGAGCAGCGTGTCCTGCACCGCATCCTCGGCTTCCGTCGCATCGCGCAGCCTGGCGCGGCAGATCTGACGGAGCAGCGGCAGGCATTCGCGCAGCAAATCCTCATAGGCGCGCCGATCCCCCGCCTGGGCCGCAGCCATAAGGCGCGACCAGCGCAGATCACGCGCATCACGATCATCAGGCGCGGCGGCGGCATGGCCCGGCTTATCCATCAGGCCCGATACCAAAGGACAGGCTGACAGGCAGGTACTCGGCATTCCAAGGCAACTCCTTGCGGGGCGGCTTGAGCAGATGGGTCAAGCGTGATTGGAACAACGCCCTGGGTCTTTACGCCGTGGTTCATGGGAAGGTTACACATCGCATCCTCTCACTTATAGCAAGTCAGAGCTTGGATTGCTGCCGGTTTGGTGGAAATGGAAATAAGAACGGGGCGGCGCCGATATTGTACGGGACCAAGGCAAAGGCGGCGTGGGCGATAGGCCAGAAAGGTGGGGCCTTTAGCCTCGGTCAGATGACCAATGCCCCAAGATAGTTGGAGGATCGTGATCCTCTGCTCAGGCTATTTTCACGCCCACGCCCTTCACGCAAACACCCGCGCCCAATCTTCCCGCATGGATACCACCTGCCAGCCACGCGCCGGCGCTGCATCCAAAGCGCGCGCCAAGCGCCCGATATGGCTTTCGCGGTCATAGGCGAATTCACGCGCCGCATCATCATGGCGAATGATCATGCCAAGGCGTCGCCCTGCGCCTTCCGTGGTGTAGCGCAGCATTTCATAATCACCATCCGAATTGCCGAAGGCGGCAATCGGGCGGCTACCGATATGGCGCGCAATGCCAATCGGCTTGCCCGGCCCATCATCAATGAAATCCACGCGCGGTTCGCGCCGCAGCATGAGCCGCCCCGCTTCTTCACCCACTGTCAGCGCGAAGCTTGACCCTACCACCTGATGCGGCGGAATGCCGTAGGTTTCCTCAGAAAAGGCACGCACAAACTCAACGCCACCGCCCGAGACAATAAAGGTGCCAAAGCCCGAAGCACGCAGAAAGCGCAGCACTTCCAACATGGGCTGATAGACCAAGGCGGTATAGGGCCGGTTCCACTTCGGATGCCGCGCCGTCTTCAGCCATTCAGCCGCGATGGCCTGAAATTCCTCCGGCGTATTGCCGGCCATGGCAGCGCCAGCCAGGCGCAACAGCCCTTCATTACCGCCCGCCATGGCGCCATGCATGTCGCCCGCGATGGCTGCGCGAAAAACAGCATCCTGCTGCCAGGCGGGATTGGCGGGCGCCAAGGCGCGAATGCGGTCCAGAATGAACAGCAATTGCACATAGGCCGGCTGTTCCACCCAAAGCGTACCGTCATTGTCAAACACCGCAATGCGCGCCGAGGGGCGCACATAATCCGCACTACCTTCGCGCGTGACGGAAGCGACAAAATCAAGCAGCGCACGCTTGCGCGGCCCTTCGCGCCAGGAAGGCAAAGGGTCCGCGCCTTGCGCCAAAGCAGCAGCGGGCGGGGCCAAAAGCAAAGCCGCTAAAGATCGTCTTGCAATCATGCTACTCCCCCGCCCCATTCTTCAATTCCCCGGCGCACGCCGCAGGCGTTCCATCGCATCGCCCAGGCTGAAGCTGCCGGGGCGTTGCCGCGGCGGGAAATCCCTGAAGCTTTCAAGGAAGCGCCCGACGTAACCTTGCGCTGGCACCAGCGCGAAGGCGCGCTCAATCCGCCAGCGATTGTAATTAATGGATTCAGTGGCACGTTCAAACGGATCAGCGCGCAGATTGAACAGCATGGGCAGGCGTAGCGGTGTGAAGCTCCGTTCCCATACCTCAAGCCCATGATGTTCCTGGATCATGAAATGCAGCTTCCAGTGATCGTAGCGCAGCGCTGCCAAATCACCATCATCGGTGAAATAGAACATCTCCCGCCGCGCGCCGGGGCCGGAGCCAGTCAGCAGCGGCAATTGGTTATAGCCATCCAGATGCACCTTGTAATCGCGCCGCCCCGCCCGATGACCCGCCAATAACTTCTCCTTGATTTGCGGTTCACCGGCTGCAGCCAGCAAAGTCGGCAACCAATCCTGGTGAGAGAAGATATCGTTTAACACCTGCCCTGGCTGAATGCGGCCGGGCCACCGGATCATGCAGGGCACGCGGAAGCCGCCTTCCCAGGCAGTCGCCTTTTCACCACGGAAGGGTGTGGAACCGCCATCGGGCCAGGTCATCACTTCGGCGCCATTGTCGGTGCTGTAGATCACGATGGTGTTCTGCGTAATGCCAAGATCATCCAGCTTCTTCAGCAATTGGCCGACATGGCCATCATGTTCCACCATGCCATCAGGATAAACGCCAAGCCCGGTCTTGCCCTGGCTTTCGGCCTTCAGCCGTGTCCAGATATGCATGCGCGTGGAATTGAACCAGGTGAAAAACGGCTTGCCCGCGCGATGCTGGCGGTCAATGAAATCCAGTGACGCGGCCAGGAATTCCTCATCCACCGTTTCCATGCGCTTCATGGTCAGCGGGCCGGTATTCTCGATCCGCTGCGTGCCATCCGCATTGGCCCAGGTCTTCAGCACACCACGCGGCGCGAAGCGATCACGAAAGCGCGGGTCACGCGGGTAATCGGGATTTTCCGGCTCGTCTTCCGCGTTCAGGTGATAGAGCGAGCCGAAGAATTCATCGAAGCCATGCATGGTGGGCAGATGCTCATCACGGTCGCCCAGATGGTTCTTGCCGAATTGGCCTGTCGCGTAACCCATCGCCTTCAGCAGCACGGCAATGGTGGGGTCTTCCGCGCGCATGCCTTCCGGCGCGCCTGGCAGGCCCACCTTGGAAAGGCCGGTGCGCAAAGGGCTTTGCCCGGTGATGAAGGCAGAACGGCCGGCGGTGCAGGAATTCTCGCCATAGGCATCCGTGAAGATCGCACCTTCGCGCGCGATGCGGTCAATATTGGGCGTGCGATAGCCCATCATGCCCATGTTGTAGGCCGAGATATTGGACCAGCCGATATCATCACCGAAAATCACCAGAATATTTGGCTGGCCTTGTGCTGCCGCAGGGCGCGCAGGGGCGGCTGGCTGCTGCGCCTGCGCCATTTGCACCCCACCCAGGCTGCCGGCAGCGAGCCCTGCGGCGCCGCCCAGCAGCATGTCCCGGCGTGATGGGCGTTGGTTGTCCTTACTCATGTTGTCTCTCCTCCTGATATTCGAATCATGGGCGGCGGATGCAGCGAAAGCCGATATGGCTCATGCCTGTATCCACCATCTGGGCGTGGCGCGCCGCGGGGCGGTAGCGCCGACAATAGGATGGCGCGCATAGGAAGGAACCGCCCTTTACCACCTTCCGCGGAATGCGAATGGCGGGCTGAAGGGGGTCGAAGGAAGCCTCCATGCCCGGCCCGCGCGGGTTTTCGGGCGCACAGCAGGGGCTTTCGGGATCGGCGGCGTGTTTGGCGGCCCACCAATCTTGGGTCCATTCCCAGACATTGCCGCAAACCTCAAAAAGCCCATAGGCGTTGGGCGGGAAGCTTCGCACCGGGCAGGTGCCGGGGAAGCCATCGGCCTCAAAATTCCGCCAGGGGAAGGGGCCTTGCCACGTATTGGCCAGATGCACGCCGCCCGGCGCCAATTCATCACCCCAAGTGAATTCAGCATCTTCCAACCCACCGCGCGCGGCACATTCCCATTCGGCTTCCGAGGGCAAATCCTTGCCGGCCCAGGCGGCATAGGCGCTGGCATCTTCAAAGGCCACATGCACCACGGGGTGTTCTTCCCGGCCCGCAATATCACTGCCCGGCCCTTCCGGCGCGCGCCAGCAGGCGCCCTTGGTCCAATGCCACCAGTTGCGGATATCGCGCGTATCCACCGGCCCATCCGTCATGCGGAACACGAGCGCACCGGGGGCCAGCATCTCAGGCGCGGCGCCGGGATAAAGCGCCGGGTCCAGCGGACGCTCCGCCACGGTGATGTGCCCGGTCGCGGCGACAAAACGGGCGAATGCCCGGTTGGTCACCGTGGTCAGGTCCATCCAAAACCCCGCAACCTTCGCGCTGTGGCGGGGCCTTTCTTCCGCGTAATGCTGATCCGAACCCATCATGAAGCTGCCGCCCGGAATCCAGGCCATGGCGTCGCCTTCATGCGTCTGCCCGGACCGCGCTGGCCCTTGATTCATGCCGCCTTCCCGTCCCCGAGGTATTTACCCGCTTGCAAAGCATGCCAGCTTTGCGACAAGCATGCCCAATACCTTTTTGGCAATCTTTAATTCCACCGGTGGTATATGATTGAGGCCAGGGAACTTCGGCTGGTCAAGGCCATAGATGATCACGGCAGCCTGGTCCGCGCCGCCCGCGTGCTGGGCATTGCCCAACCGGCGCTGACCCGCGCGCTGGCGCGGCTGGAAGCCAGGCTGCGCGGCAGGCTATTTGAACGCAGCCGGCGCGGTGTGATCGCTACCGATCTCGGCCGCGCCATCATTGCCGAAGGCAGCGCCATTCTGGACAGTCTGGAAAGGCTGGACCGGCATTTATCCGAGGCACGCGGCACCCAGACCCATGATTTGGACGTGATTGCCGGCGCCTATATGGCCGAGACAATCTGCCTGACCGCGGCGGCGCGCATGCTAACCGCCTTTCCCAATACGCGGGTCAGGCTGGTTTCCGCCAATTGGACGGAAGTGCCCGCTGCAATACTGGAACGCGAAGCCCCCATTGGCGTTATGGATCTACGCGGCTTCGTGGCTGATCTTGCCTTGATGGTGGAAAAGCTGTGCCCTCAGCCTGCGGTTTTCGTGGCACGCGCCGGCCATCCGCTGGCTGAGCGCGGCAGCGTGAGCCTGGCGGATATCATGTCCTTTCCGCTGGCCTTTATTGGCCGCGCCCCGCGCGAAGTGCAGGCGCCGCATATAGCGGCCCGCGAAGAAGCACGCCGCCTGGGCCAGCCGCATCCGGCCTTTCCTGCGCTGGTGCATGAAAGCCCAACCGTCACCCTGAAACTGCTGCCGCAATGCGATGCCGTCGCAGGTGTGAGTGTGACCATGGCGATAGAGGCTCTGCGCCACGGTGACATTGTGGCGCTGCCCTGGCAGCGCGCCCCTTGGGCTTCGATCCATCCCGGCATCATCACGTTGCGCAACCGTGCCCTTGGCGCGGCGGAGCAGGCATATCTGGAACTGATCCGCGCAGCGGATCAGAAAGCGGAGGATGAAGCGCTGGCCTGGTGCGACGCGCAGGGGGTGTCGAGCGGGTGTGGGTGAGGGAGCAGCGCCCCCGTCACACCCTCAATTATCCAAAAACGACCGTAGTTTCCGGCTGCGGCTTGGGTGTTTCAGTTTGCGCAGTGCCTTGGCTTCAATCTGGCGGATGCGTTCGCGCGTCACGTTGAATTGCTGGCCCACTTCTTCAAGCGTGTGGTCCGTATTCATGCCTATGCCAAAGCGCATGCGCAGCACGCGTTCTTCGCGCGGGGTCAGGCTGGCCAGCACGCGCGTGGTTTGTTCGCGCAGATTGGATTGGATCGCGGCATCAATCGGGATGATCGCGTTCTTGTCTTCAATGAAATCGCCAAGGTGGCTGTCTTCCTCATCCCCGATCGGGGTTTCAAGGCTGATCGGTTCCTTGGCGATCTTCAGCACCTTGCGCACTTTCTCAAGCGGCATGCCAAGCTTTTCGGCCAGTTCTTCCGGCTGAGGCTCTCGCCCGATTTCGTGCAGCATCTGGCGTGATGTGCGCACCAGCTTATTGATGGTTTCAATCATATGCACGGGGATGCGAATAGTGCGCGCCTGATCCGCGATGGAACGCGTAATGGCCTGGCGGATCCACCAGGTCGCATAGGTGCTGAATTTATAGCCACGGCGATATTCGAACTTATCCACCGCCTTCATCAGGCCGATATTGCCTTCCTGGATCAAATCCAGAAATTGCAGGCCGCGATTGGTGTATTTCTTGGCGATGGAAATCACGAGCCTCAGATTGGCTTCGATCATTTCCTTCTTCGCCTGAGTCATGTCGCGTTCGCCGCGCGACACGGTGGCGTAAACCCGCTTGAATTCCGCCACCGGCAGGCCGGTTTCATTCGCCGCTTCACTGATGCGCGCGCGGATTTGTTCAACCTCGGTGCCGTATTTCGCGACAAAGGGCTTCCAGCCCTTGCCCGGCAGATTACCCACGCGTTCCAGCCAGGCGGGGTCCATTTCACTGCCGCGCCATTGGGTCAGGAATTCATCGCGCTTCACCTTCTGGCTATCGGCCAGGCGCAGCACCTGTCCTTCCATCGTGGTCATGCGGCGATTGAGTGTTTTGAGCTGATCAACCAGTTCTTCGATGCGGTTATTGTGCAACTGCACCTTTTCAACCAGCGTGATCAGTTCCTGGCGCAGCTTTTCGTAGTTCTTTTCCCCACGCAGCGCCAATTCCTCGCCCGAGGTAAAGGCTTCCATGCGCTTGGAACTCAGCTTTGACAGCTTCGCGTAAATCGCTTCAATCTGCTCGAAATTGGCCAGCACTTCCGGCTTCAGTTTTTCTTCGAGTGCGGAGAGTGAAAGCCCAAGGCCTTCCCCTTCCTCACCTTCTTCGAATTCCTCAACTACGGCGGCGGCGGCTGAAGCCGCGGCGTCGGGACTGCCGGCGGATTGCGTTGCTTCCAGGTCAATAATGTCGCGCAGCAGCATGCGGGGCGGCGTCTGGCGCACCGCTTCATGCCAGCGCAGAATCGCCCTGAAGGTCAGCGGGCTTTCGCACAAGCCGCCGATCATCATATCGCGCCCGGCTTCGATCCGCTTGGCGATGGCAATTTCGCCTTCGCGGGACAGCAATTCAACGCTGCCCATTTCGCGCAGGTACATGCGGACAGGGTCATCGGTGCGCCCGACGCTTTCCTCATCCACATTGCCGCCGGCTTCTTCTTCTTCCTCACCATCCGCGCGCGTCACGGGCTTAACCAGCGCGCCTTCGCCTTCTTCCGCTTCTTCAGCTTCGGATACGGTGATGCCGGCTTCGCTCAGCATTGCCATGGTGTCTTCGATCATTTCCGAAGACACTTGTTCTGAGGGCAGGACGGCGTTGATTTCGTCCACGGTGACATAGCCGCGTTCCTTGCCGCGGGCGATCAGCTTCTTCACCGCCGCTGACTGGATGTCGAGCATCATGCCCTCCACCTGTTCGTCGCGGGCTTCGACCGGTTCCGCCCCTGCCGCCGCTTTCGTCGCCATGCCTTACCACTCCGTTTAATTGCGAAAGGCATCCGGCGCCCCGGATGCCCGCGCAAATAGCCCCTACTAATATGGCGTCGCCGCCGCATCTTCGGCCAGATCGGCCGCATCTTCCCCTCGGCGCAAGGCACCAAGGGCTTCGGTCAGGCGGATCAGCCTTTGCTGGGCCGCCGGGTCGTTCGTGGCGGCCAGGCTTTCCTGTGCCGCCTTCTGGTCTTCAAGCAAAGCCGCCTCTCCGCGCAGCCTCAGGAAGAAATGCCAGAAGCCTTCCTCAACCTCCCGCGGGAGCGCATCGGGACGCGCCGCTTGGGGCAGGGCCTCAGCGCCAAGCGCCCAAGCCGCAGCATCTGTCAAACCTTCATTGGCGAGGTGGGATAGGAGAGCCTGAGAGTCAAGGCGCGATTCCGCCATGGGCCAGGAGAGAATCAAAGTTTGCAGCGCCCGCGCCGGCCCTTCGGGCAGGTCCAGCAGGCTCAAGGCTTCTTCGATCTGCGGTAACAACCAGGGATGGCGCAGCAAAATGGCGAGCAGAATGCGCGCCTGGGCCGCGCGGATGGTGGGCGGTACCATGGCCGGGCGGGCCACGCGCTTCGCTGGCGCGGCTTGGCCGGGCTGGCGGCGGCGCGTGGCCGTAAAGAAGCGATCGAGCAGCGCCTGACGATACTCGCTGGCCAAGGCACGGTCTGAAATGGTGGCGGCGGCGGCAACCAGGCGGTTGCGCGCGGCGGCGCGTTGTTCTGGGCTGGCCATCGCCTGGCCTTCCAAAAGCAGGCCGTAAAGCGCTTCTGATAAGGGGCGCGCCGCGTCCATCACCCCCTGAAAGGCCGCCTTGCCGCCCTTGCTGATCAGCGTATCAGGGTCTTCCCCCGCCGGCAGGGTGGCCAGCTTCAGGCTGCGTTCGGCGCTGATCAAGGGCAGTGCAGCTTCCGCCACGCGGGCAGCGGCCCGGGCGCCGGCGGCATCGCCATCAAAACACAGCACCGGTTCGGGCGACAGGCGCCATAATTCCTGCAACTGATCTTCCGTGAGCGCGGTACCCAGCGGCGCCACAGCCCCGGTGAAGCCCGCCTGATGGAGGGCGATCACATCCATATAGCCTTCAACTGCCACCACCGCCGCACCGCGAAAGGCGCCTTCCCGCGCGCGGTCCAGCGCGTAAAGCGCGTGGCGTTTGCGAAATAGCGGCGTTTCCGGGCTGTTGATGTATTTCGGCTGACCATCGCCCAGAATGCGCCCGCCAAAGGCAATCACGCGCCCGCGCCGGTCCCGGATGGGGAACATGACGCGGTTGAAGAAGAAATCGCGCGGCGCTTCATCACCTTCGGGCGCCTTCAGCAACCCGGCTTCGATCAATTGGCTGGGCTCGAACGCATCCTGCTTCAAATCCGCCTGCAAGGCGCCGCGCCCCGCCCCAGCCCAGCCGAGGCCGAAGCCCTGGATGGTTTCGTCGGTCAGGCCTCGGCGGCGGAGGTAATCCAGCGCTGGCCGGCCTTCTGGCAGCCTGAGCCGACGCTGAAACGCCTCCATCGCCGCTTCCATGACCGTGTAGAGGTCTCGTGCCTGGCGGGCGCGTTCGGCATCACGCGGGGCGAGTTTGGGGACATCGAGCCCCGCTTCGCCGGCCAGCCGTTCCACCGCTTCCATGAATTGCGCGCCTTCGGACTGCATGACGAAGGTAACGGCATCCCCATGCGCGCCGCAGCCGAAGCAGTGGAAATGGTCGTCATAAACGTAAAAAGACGGCGTCTTTTCCCCATGAAAGGGGCAGCAGCCCTTCCAGTTGCGCCCAGATTTGAGCAGCCGCGTCTTCCGCCCGATCAGACCGGGCAGGGGGGTGCGGGCGCGAAGCTCATCAAGGAAACCGGGGGGCAGGGCCATGGCGAAGGGGTAGGATATACCTTTGGGGGGAAAAGTGGAGCGGGGCGGGCGGGGGAGAAAATACCCCCCCACAGGTAGAGCGGGGCCAGCCCTGCATCTGCCGAGAAGAAATGCCGCCGTCCCGTCAGCGGGCAGGGGAAGGGTTGCTTCCAGTAGTGCTGGATCAGCTGCGCTGATTGAGGCAAGAGACAAAGGGCGGCGGCTCATTCGGAACCCTTCGGCACAGCCTGATCGGTTGCAAAAGGTTTAACCTCGCGCTCCACAGGCGTTCGTCCAGGCTTGGCGGCTGGTCAATCGGTGGCCTGCGCTCTGCCCACTGAATAGAGTAGAAATCTTCTGCGCCTTTTATGGTGAGAAGTATCGCAACTTCACTGGTCTCATAGCCGGAGGCGCGATGCCTACCGCAGCCGACAAGTGCGACATACGCATCATGGCCCCCGATCTTGAGACTTCCAAGCCCTTTGGCGGCAAAGGTTTGGGGGCAGGTGCGGCGGAAAAGGGTGCCAGTTCGCTCTACAAAGATTTGAGGACTAAATTCAGCATTCGTCGCGAGACCTTTTATGCCCATAATCGATACCATTTGCGTCCATCGTTCCTTGCTCTCAGCCGCTGGAACCATCTCGAAAATATAGTTTTGAACTGCCCTTTCCTCATGCGCAGCCTTGAATCCTTCAGGAAGGGCAAGCAGTATGATCTGGTTGAAAATGGGCATGGTGAGCATCGGGGGTCGAGCTGGCGCTTGCCGTTGCGAGGGTGGTTCCGCCGCCAAGGCCGTTCCGCATTGGATGCAAACCAGGATCGCAAAAAATGCACTAGGTAGCGATCTAATCCACAAGTTCTCGTCCTCCCTTCCCAAGTTCGGATAAGAACAGCTATGTTCCTTCCTGCGGCGGATTGGGCAAAGCCGCGCTGCAAAAGGGGCATTTCGTCCTTGGCCAAATGATCAAGAGGATTCCTTACTCGCAGTCAAAGCTATTCGGCATCGGTCGCCCTATCATGTTGCCTAGTCGCCACAACAGATCGCTCATTTGGCGTTGACCGTCCGGCGTACCAAACAAAGCCTCCTCCGTGGCGACCAATTTCAGCCTTGCATCCGTACAAGTAAGGCCCAGAGCTTCGGCGTCCACGCGACCCAAGGATTGATCGACTTCCGCTCTAAGCTGAGACCGCGCCTCCGCTCCGTAGAGCGTTTGAAAGCGGCCCTCACCAATTGCCATCCCGCGCCTTACGAAATCCGCCAGCTTTTCTGGCAACGGAATACGGCAAACATTCGCAATAGCCTCGTAGAAGCGTAAATGCGATAGCGTGAAATTGAAACATGTTAGTGCCTGCGCCTCAGGAGGCAGGGCTGAATTCTCCGCCGTCAAATGCAAGCTGCCTTCATCCTTTGGCTCGGCTGCCGACGCGGGTTGGGTGGAAGCGACTAAAGGCGCAATGAAGTCAATGGTCAGAGGCTGGGCCAGCAGCGAGGCAGGGTTACCCTGAACCATTAGATGAAGGGCTATCAGCGTGACACGAAGGAGGTTCTGCATAAGCGTTCTCCGGAATTATTGAGGCTGCCAATGCGGCCCAGTAGGCCTGCTAGGCGTTCTACCGCTTCCATGAATTGTGCGCCATCGGCCCGCATGACGAAGGTAACGGCATCCCCATGCGCGCCGCAGCCGAAGCAGTGGAAATGATCGTCATAAACGTAGAAAGACGGCGTCTTTTCCCCATGAAAGGGGCAGCAGCCCTTCCAGTTCCGCCCAGATTTTAGCAGCCGCGTCTTCCGCCCGATCAGACCGGGCAGGGGCGTGCGGGCGCGAAGCTCATCAAGGAAACCGGGGGGCAGGGCCATGGCGAGGGGGTAGGATATACCTTTGGGGGGAAAAGTGGACTCGGGCGGGGGATGTGAGAACAACACCCCCTATAATAAGGGAGAGTGTTTTGGTGCCTCGGCGCGGGTTTGCGCCTGGGCACCAGGGCGGCTATCCGAACCGGCAGATTTTTGAAGGAACGCGACCATGACCCCCGCTGAACGCGCCGCCGTGCAGGCGCATCTGCGCAAGCTTTTCAGCAACCCCCGCATTCAGGTGACCGCGCCGGACCGCCCCAAGGGCAGCGTGGAGCTTAAAATCGGCAATGAATTCATCGGCACCGTCCACCGCGATGCGGAAGATGGCGATGTTTCCTATGCCGTGCAGATTGTGGTGCTGGCGGAAGATTTGCAGGACGGTGATTGAGAAACAGGGGGGCGTGATTAGCCCCCCAGCCGCGCCTTCACCATCGGCCCGGCCTTGGCCATATCCAAAGCCGCGGCGTGGCGGGATTTCAACACCGCCATCACCTTGCCCATATCCTTGATGGAAGCCGCGCCCGCTTCGGCCACCGCCGCATCAACCGCGGCGGCCATGGCCCCATCATCCATCTGCTGCGGCAGGAAGCCTTCAATGATCGCGATTTCGGCTTCTTCCTTCGCCACCAACTCAGGGCGATTGCCCTGGCGATACATATCCACACTCTCCCGCCGGGATTTCGCCATGCCGCGCAGCATGGCGATGATCTGATCATCAGGCACGCCCGGGTCCTGCGGCGTCTTGCGCGCGGCGATATCCGTATCCTTCAGCTTCGCCATGATCATGCGGATGGTGGAGGTTGTGGCCGCATCCTTGGCCAACATCGCGGTCTTCAAGGCATCGGTGAAACGGGCGCGGAGTTCCATGGGGGTATCCTTCAATCTAGGGCGCGCTTATAGCAAAGAGCGACGCTCGGGCCAGGTAGGGCGCCTCACGCGGCCCGGATCGCCTCAATCAATTTCGGCTCGCGCGCCAGCAGCTTCATCAGCAGCAAAGTCGGGCGGCTTGGCTGCGCCTCGCCATGTTCGTATTTGTAGAAGCTATTGGGCGAACCCGTCAGCAAAAGGCTCGCATCCTTTTGCGTGAGGCCCGCAGCCTTGCGCACCTGCTTCGCCAGGCGCTGCACGGAAGCGGCATATTCCATCTTCATCTCGGCAAGCGCCTTATCAAGTGGCGCGGCATCCGCACCCAGCAAAACGCCATCACCATCATCTTCGGGAAACCAGCCCGTGACCTGCACCACGCGGGTCAGGTCCATATAGGCCACAACCTCTCGCCGCCTACGCCGACGCAGCGTGGCGCCAGTTTCGGGGTGGATCATGGTCTCGGGCGCGGGCATCCTATTTCTCCTTGAAAGACAAAAGCACGAATTCAGTCACAACCGCATCGGTGAATTTTAGATACAGCAGCAAGCCGTCATGCGGCACGTGGTAGACATCCTGCCACTGGCGGTGATTTCCAAGGCTGGTGGTGGATTTCACGAAATGCGCTGCGTGCATGCTTGCCACCACCGCCGCCACATCATCCATGCCATAGCCAAGCGCGATGGCAGAACGCGCGGCTGACATGGTGATCGCGCGTTCCCGCGCGAAAGCCGCCTTGAAGGCAGCGAGATCATGGCTTCGCTTTCGCTTATCCATAAAGCTGAATACCACCTTTAAGGTGGTTAAGGCAAGCTCTTTTCCCCGCCCGTCGCGCCATAAAATATCACCCAGGTCGCAAAATCGGGCGAAAAATCCTCAAAACGATGCGGCTCCCCCGCGCGCACAAAAAGCGCGTCATGCGGGGCGAAGGGCACACGTTCCGCGCCACGGCGGAACCAGCCAGTGCCGGAAGCGATGATGTAAAGCTCATCCTGGTCATGCGGGGTTTGCACATCATCACCCTTAGGCGCGAACCAGCGGAGTTGCATGGTGCCGTGTTCCAGCAGCAGCGCGGAAAGCCGGCCAGGGGAAGGCGGGGTGGCGGCGGCCTCGGCTGCCGTGATCAGGGTGCGCGTTTGGGCTTCAGACATTCTGGTTCACCTCAATCATATTGGCGGAGGGATCGAGCACATAAATCTGACCCCACCAGGTACCCGGGAGTTATACTCACATGACGAATTGCTGTGCTATGAAAACGCTGGATCCGAGGTGTTGGGAATTGGTGCCTTGCCAATGGCAAAAACGCAAATCTGGTTGGCGGCTGGACTGGCCCTGATTTTCTGTTGGATTGTAACTGTTTTCGCCAGTTTTCTTGTGCAACTCCTCGCCGCGCAAATCATATCGGCGCTCGGTCGAAACAGTGCCTTGGCCTCGGGCATTGTGAGCGTCATTTCAGCGGTCAGTCTCGCCTTAGTTCTTGAAGTCAGTAAATTCGTTGCGGTGATCTGGCCCTTGAAGCGACGCTGGGATCAATGGGCACCGCTTGGCACCGCTTTCGGCATTCTGGTCGGCATTCCATACGCGGCCGGTCTTTATTTTCGTTTGCTCTTTTCCGGTCTAACGCCCAATGCTGACACGGCCGTATACGCAGGCTTCATTTACTTAGCGACGAAAATTGCTCTTCTTCATTGGGCATTAGGCCGCCTGGCTGCCTCAATTGCTTTACGGCCTGGTGGTCCAGGATTGGCCCTGGTGACTGTATCGCTTGTATCTTCTTTGATTAGCCTTCTACCCCTACAGCCTGCCATCTTCTTCATTGACCTACCCACCGCTGTACTGACGGCACCGCAATGGTTGCTGGATATACCCTTTATCCTATTCCTTCTAGCCGTGTGGAAATGGCTCCCGGCCCCCACTGCGCATCAAGCATACGGCCCAGCACGCTGGATTATGATTATACTGGCCCTATTCCTTTTGTTTCTGGGCTGGAGCTTATTCGTCTGTGCGGCTTTTTTTGGTCCGGCCAGGATTGATGCTTTCTCCTTACCGCTCATAACGCTGGCGGCTGGTTTTCTGACTTTAATGCTCTACCGTTTTGTCTTGCATCCCTGAGCTCTGCGGTCCGACAGACCCGGCGAATGAAGCCAGTGCCGGAGGCGATGATGTAAAGCTCATCCTGATCATGCGGTGTTTGCGTATCCTCACCCTTCGGCGCGAACCAGCGGAGTTGCATGGTGCCGTGTTCCAACAACAGCGCGGAAAGCCGGCCGGGGGCATTCGGGGCAGCGGCGGCCTCGGCTGCCGTGATCAGGGTGCGGGTTTGGGTTTCAGACATGATGGTTCACCTTATTCATATTCGCCGCCGGGTCGAGCACTGGGCCAGCCCCCAATTCAACCCGACACTTGGCGTAACCAAGGGGCCTGGTGGTCCGATCGCTGCTGTCGGTTCAGGGCAGCAGCGTGAATCGGCCCACCAAATATGGGGCTGCACAGGGGCAGCTTTGGACCAGGGAAGGTTAGCACGAACCGCACCCCTAGGTTGAAGCCTGGGGACGGGCCCATCAGGCGCACCCCATCCCACACCATGGCGGCGCCAGAAGGCAGTTTAAGATCCTTGACTGGAGCGTTGGCGCCTTCGAGGCATCCGTTTGGCTGGTGCCGACTCGGGGAATCGAACCCCGGACCTACTGATTACGAATCAGTTGCTCTACCCCTGAGCTAAGTCGGCCCGAATATGCACTCAACTACACTTGAAAGGGCCTATTAGCCCCCCCAGGGACTTCGCACAACCTTCTCCCTAAATGGGGCGCTACCGGCCACAGGTGCTGATCTCCCAATAGGGAAGCCAAGCGCCGCCTGTCATGTTAGGCTGACATCATGCGTGCCCGGATCATCATCCCAATTCTGCTGCTTCTGCTCGGCCTGGCAGGTGCTTGGGTCTGGCGTGGCCTGCCGCCTTCCGTTGCGGTTGCCACCGCCACCACCGGCCCCGCCGTGCAGGCCGTCTATGCCACCGGCAATGTGGAACCCGTGCATTGGGCCAAGGTTGGCCCGGCGGTGCGTGGGCGCATCATCGCCGTATTGGTGGAAGAAGGCGGGCGCGTTGAAGCCGGCCAGCCCATGGCGCAGCTTGATGACCGCGAAGCCCAGCACCGAGCGGAGGAAGCTGAAGCCCGCGCCCGTTTCGCCCAGGAAGATTTGACCCGGGTGCGTACCTTGGTCGCGCGTGATTTCGCTTCCCGCGCCGCGCTGGATCGTGCCGAGGCTGAAGCCCGCGCTGTGCGCGCCGTGGCCGAGGCAGCGAAGCGGCGCCTGGATGACTACATCGTGCGCGCGCCAACTGCCGGCCTCGTGCTGCGCCGCGATGCCGAGGTGGGTGAGGTGGTGGATACCCCCGCCGCACTTTTCTGGATTGGCGAACCCAGGCCTTTGCGTGTGACCGCTGAGGTGGATGAGGAAGACATCGCCCAAATCCGCGAAGGTCAGCGCGCCTTGCTCCGCGCTGATGCTTTCGCGGGGCAAGTGCTGAACGCGACGGTGGCGCAAATCACGCCGAAGGGCGATGCGACGCGCAAGGCTTATCGTGTGCGCCTGGCGCTGCCCGATGACACACCGTTGATGATCGGCATGACGGTGGAAGCGAATATTGTGCTGCGCGAAACCAATGCCGCGGTATTGATCCCGCCTGCGGCCTTGCGCGCCGATCATGTTTTCTTGTTGCAGGGCGAAGTGGCGCGGCGGCGCCAGGTGACGGTGGGCGTACAGGGGCCACGCGCCGTTGAAATCCGCCAAGGTATCGCTGCGGGAGATATCGTGGTGCTTGATCCACCGCAGGGCCTGAAGGATGGGCAGGCGCTACGGCTCAGACCATGAACCTGATCTTCGATCTGGCGCGCGGCATGCTTTCCCGCCGGCGCCGGCAGACCCTGGTTTCGGTGCTGGGGGTTGCGCTGGGGGTGGCGTTTTTCATCGCCATCGCCTCACTCATGCGCGGGTTTCAGACCTATTTCATCGAACAGGTGATTGATGTGCAGCCGCATATCATCGTGAAGGATGAAACGCGCCGCCCCTTGCCGCAGGCGGTGGAAATCGCTCATCCCGATGGCGCGGTGGCGCTTTCCGGCGTGAAGCCAACCGAACGCGTGCGCGGTATTCGCGCCAGTGCCGAGAAAATGGCGATATTGGAAGCGATTCCTGGCGTGTTTTCCTCGCCTATCCTCACGGGCCAGGCGCTGCTCCGCTACGGGTCGCGCGATGTTTCGGTTTCCATCACCGGGATAGAACCCGCGCGCTATCGCCGCGTGTCCAATCTGGAAAAGGATTTGATCCAGGGACGGATGGAGGATTTGCGCAGCACCGCCAATGGGCTGATCATCGGCATAGGGCTCGCGCAAAAGCTTGGCGTTGTCTTGGGCGATACGATCATCGCGGTCTCCCCCAAGGGTGTCAGCCTGCAAATGAAGATTGTGGGGATTTTTCGCACAGGGCTGGCCACCTTGGATAATCAGGCAGGCTATACGCTGCTCAAGGTCAACCAAATCCTGCAAGATCGGCCCAATGTGGTCAATCAAATCCTGCTGAAGCTGGATGATGTGACCGGGGCGGAAGCGCTCGCGCGGCAGATCGAAGCGCGGTTTGGCGACAGGTCCGAAAGCTGGGAAGAACAGAACCGCAATGTGTTGACCGTCTTCGTCATCCAGAACGCCATCATGTATAGCGTGACTGGCGCCATCCTGCTGGTCGCAGCTTTTGGGATCTACAATATCATCTCGACCGTGGTGTTTGAGAAAACGCGCGACATCGCCATCCTGAAATCGCTCGGCTTCACTGAAGGTGATATCCAATGGCTGTTCCTGTTGCAGGGGATGATCGCGGGGCTGCTTGGTGCCGTGCTTGGCTGCGTGCTCGGGCAGATCATGATTGAAGGGCTGGCGCAGATCCGTTTCAATACTGAAACGCCCGCGGGCAATGACCGCTTTTTGCTCGCGCATGATTGGCGGATTTTCGCGGTTGCTTCCTTCTTTGCGCTGCTGTCGGCGAGCATCGCGGCGGTGGTCCCGGCGCGCCGCGCGGCGCGGCTTGACCCGGTGCAGACCATTCGCGGCGCGGCATGAATCAGCCGCCCCCTTTGCTGGAAGCGCAGCATATCACGCGCCGCCTGCCGGAAGGTGTCACCTTGGTGCAGGATGCTTCGCTGAAAGTCGAACGCGGCGAATTCATCGCCATCACGGGGCCATCGGGGTCCGGCAAATCATCTCTGCTTTATCTGCTTGGCCTGCTTGATCGGCCCACCGAAGGCCGCGTGCTGCTTGAAGGGCGTGATACGGCAAGCCTGAGTGCGACAGAACTCGCCAGTCTTCGCCTCAAGCATTTGGGTTTTGTGTTCCAATTCCATTTCCTGCTGCCGGAATTCTCCACGCTGGATAATGTGCTGATCCCAATCCGTCGCCTTGGCCGCTTGAAGGATGCGGCAGCGCGTGCCCAGGCGATGAAGCTGCTGGAAGCACTCGGCATGGCGGAAGCAGCGGCGAAATTACCGGAACAGCTTTCCGGCGGCATGCGCCAACGCGCCGCCATTGCGCGCGCGCTCGCCAATGATCCCGCCATTATTCTGGCCGATGAACCCACCGGCAATCTGGATACACGCAATGCAGCGGCGGTGTTTGACATTTTCGCGCGCCTCGCCAACGAAGAAGGCCGCGCCATTCTGGTGGTGACGCATGATGCGGAACTCGCCAAACGCGCCAATCGGCGCGTGCACCTGGTGGATGGGCGGATCGTCAGCGATACACGCGTCGCTGGATCAGAAAACCCACCAGCACCTGCAAACCCACCAGCGCTGCCCCAAAGCTGAAGATGCTGCCGAAGGCAGCGCGGAAGGCCTCCATCGGCATTAGCCCGCGCGCCACGCCGCCAGCTTCCAGCGCCGCGAAGACAGTGCTGAGCAAGGATGCCGCTGTCACCACGCCCAAGGTGCGGGATACTTGCGAAAGACTGCCGGCGACACCGCGATCCTCTCGCGGCATGCGTTCCAGCAATAGATCGGTCACACTCACCTGAAACAACCCAAGGCCGACGCCTTGCAGCGCCAGCGCCGCAACCAGTAGCGGGATCGCGCCGCCGGCAGCGCCAATGCTGCCAATCAACCAAAGCCCGCCAGAGGTCATCATGGAACCAATCAACGCCAAGCGCGCCGCACTGATGCGCGCCAGCAAAAACCCCGCAAAGGGAGAAGCCACCATGGCCGCCAAATGCCCAATTGCCAGCACCAACCCGCCCCAGCCCGCCGGCAAGGCAGCGCCATGCAGCAAAAGATAAGGCATGAACAGCAGCACAGCGAAGCAGGCGAAATTCACCAGCGCGGTTGCAATGCAAGCAAAAAGAAAATCCGCATCGCGGAAATAGCGCAGCGCAATCACTGGCCTTGAAATGCGCGCAGCGTGGCGCCCATACCACCAGCCCAACACCAGAAACCCAAAGGCCAATGCCAGCGCCAGAAGGTTCCCCGCCGCCACATCCGGCGCGCGATTAATGCCAAGCAGAAGGCAGCACATCATGCCCGTAATCAGCACTGCGCCAGTCAGATCAAAACTCTCGCGCATTGCCGCGCGCGGTGGGGCGCGCAGAAAAACACTCAAGCCCAGCGCAAAGGCCGCAAGCGGCGCGCGATACCAATACACAGCCGACCAGCCGAAATGCTCGACCAGCACGCCGCCAATCAGCGGCCCAAGCCCGCCGCCCGCGGCAAAGCCAAAGGCGTAAAAGCCCAGAATGCGCGGGCGCAACGCTTCGGAAAAATGGGTGGTCGCCAAAGCGGGACCGCAGCCAATCACCAGCGCCGCACCAATCCCCTGCATCACCCGCGCCGCCAAAAGCCAGGCGTAGTTTTCCGCGGTGGCGCAGAGGATGAAGGCCAGAATGCTCCACGCGAGACCCAAGCGAAACACGCGCAAATAGCCGAAGATATCGCCAAGCCGGCCAATGCCCAGCATCAGGCTGCCATAGGTTAGCACATAGCAGATCACCACCCATTGAATGCCGGTGCGCCCAAGCCCGAAACGCTCGGTAATCGCCGGAAAGGCGATATTCACTGAGGTATCCAGCGGCACAATCAGCGTGCCGATGGCGATGATGATCAGAATCGCAGCGCCATGCGCCGTGATGCGGGCAAGCGGCAAATCAGCGCGCAAGGTACCAGGCTTCAAACGCGCCGAGCCCCGCCATGGCGCCAACCCCAACCAGGATCGCTGCCGCCAGGCTGCGCGAGAAATACTGCACCGCCACCACCGCCACTGCCGCCACCCAACCTTTCCAGCCATGCGCCGCCAAGGCCGGCATGGCATAGGCCATGAAAATCGGCCCCGGCAGATGCTGCAAGACCACTTCCACGTAACGTGGCGGGCGCAGCGCACGAAACAGCGCATAGCCGCCAGCGCGGCAGAGGTAAGTCGCCACCGCCATGCCGATGATGGCGAGCAGCACATCAGGCCGAAGGGTCATTCCCGGCGCAACTCCAGCCACGCCCCCAGCGCCGCACCAGCAAAGGCGCCGATCAGCAAGGGCCAAGGCGGGCCGAGGCCCAGCTTCCAGGCCAGCACCGCCAGCACGCCCGCCAGCAACCAAGGCCAGAAATCACGCCGCACACCGCGCCAGAGCGGCACAAGGATCGCCACAAAAGTCGCGATGGCCGCGAAATACAACGGATGCCCCGCCGGCAGCCGTACCGTTGAGCCCAGAATATGCCCAAGACCGACCGAAAGATTCCAGAAACACCAAAGCGTCACACCAATGCCCAGCAGATAGCCGGCATCGCGCCCGCCGCGCCGTTGTTCGGCGGCGGAAAGCGCGAAGGCGTGATCCACCATGAAGGCAAGGCTGCCCCAAAGCTTCACGCCGCGCAGCTTATCGAGCCATGGCGCCAAGGCCGCGCCCATTGGCGCCATGCGGATATTCACCACAATCGCGGCAATGGTGGCGGCCATAATCGGCGCGGGGTCGGACCAAAGCTCCAAGGCCAGCAATTGCGAGGATCCCGCGAATAGCAGCGCAGCCATCAGCACGGTTTCCAGCCAGGAAAGCCCCTTCTGGTCGGAAATCACCCCCACCACCAACCCAAACGGAAAGGTGCCAATCACCAAGGGCAAGGCGGTGCGCATGCCATGCGCCACGCCATGCCGGGTGAAGATCACCGGCCCTTTGATTTCTGCCTGATCACTCATGCGCGCCGGCCTGAGAGCAGCATTTCTTCGGCCTGATCCGGCTCCATCGCCAAGGCGCGGCGCGCAACGCCTTGGGCAAAGCCCCCGCGTGCCAAAGCCGCCAGTGCCTTCATCCGTGCCGGGGCATCGGGGGTCACGCGCGCGAAGGGGCCAATCCGGCGGCGACGACAAAAGGCCAGTGCGGCCAATAGCTCAGTCTCCTCACCTTCCGGCAGGGCAGCGGCGGCGGTCTCGGTCTCGATCCCCTTGGCGGCGAGGTGCGCGGCAATGGCCCGGCGGGAATGGCCGGATCGTGCCAGGCGCCGCGCGCGGCTTTCGGCGAAGGCCGCATCATTCACCGCGCCGGCGGCGACCAGGCTTTTGGCGATGGTGGCGATCTCGCGGTTCAGGGCGGCGGAGCTGGCAGCAATGGCTTCCCGTGATTGGCCCTCAGCCTCGGCGGCGCGGGCCCATCGGGCGATGCGGCGTTCCAGAACGCGCCTGAGGCCTGCCTCGGTCGCCGCGAAGCGCGCCAGATGGGCCAACGCCGCTTCGCGCAGCCGCGCCGCATTGGGCGGCGGGCCGGCGGGTCGGCGGGGGCGTTTTGGCGCGTCAGACATGCCCGCCTTCTGGCATGGACAGGCCGCGCCATACAAACCGCTTCAAAGCGCCGATTTCCGCGCTATGATCCCGCAAAAGGCGTGGTCATCACGCAGAGGAGGAAATGATGAGTGTCACCATCACCCCCGCCAATCCGGCGCGGCCCGATTTCGTCGGCGTGGTTGCCGGCATTGATTTGCGCCAACCCGTGAGCGCCGCGGATGCCGCCACCATTGATGCCGGCATGGACAAGTATGGCGTGCTGGTCTTTCACGGCCAGGACATCAATGACGAACAGCAATTGGCCTTCAGCCGCAACTTCGGCCCGCTTGAGACCGCCACCGGCGATATCGCCAAGGTCGCGGATCGGCGCCTTGCCATGGAGGTGAATGACATCTCCAACCTCGATAAGAATTCCAATGTGCTGGCGCGCGATGATCGGCGGCGCTTGTTCAGCCTGGGCAATATGCTCTGGCACAGCGATTCATCCTTCAAGGCGACGCCGGCGAAGTATTCTCTGCTTTCGGCGCGCGTGATTCCGGGTGAGGGCGGCAATACGGAATTCGCTGATATGCGCGCGGCCTGGGATGGGCTTGACCCCGCCCTGAAGGCAGAAATCCGAGACATGACCACGGATCACAGCCAGATATTCTCGCGCGGGATTCTGGGCTTTACCGATTTTACGGAAGAAGAACGCCAAAGATGGGCGCCGGTGCCGCAGCGCCTGGTGCGCCGCCATCCCAAGACCGGGCGGCTTTCGCTGTTTCTTTCAGCCCATGCCGGACAAATCCATGGCATGCCCGTGCCGGAAGCCCGCGCCATGCTGCGCGATCTGACGGAACACGCGACCCAGCGCGAATTCGTCCATGCCCATGTCTGGCGCGCGCATGATCTGGTGATGTGGGATAACCGCGTCACCATGCATCGCGCACGGCGCTACCCAGCGGATAAGCCGCGCGATTTGCATCGGACAACGGTGGCTGATAGCGCGCCTACCTTGGCGCAGGCGGCGTAAAATTCCTGAGCCAATCGCCATAGTCACATGGCGATTGGCCTCATGCATCCACGGCGAAATGGCGCAGCGCCGCCGTATCCCAATCCAGCCCAAGCCCCGGCGCTTCCGGCACCAGCGCCATGCCATCGGCCACGTGCAAAGGCTGGCGCAGCAAGGGGGCAGCGATATCCAGATGCTCCAAATAATGCGCAGTCGGCGTTGCTTGCAGCAAATGCGCGCTGACTTCCACAAAGATATGCGATGACATTGGCACGCGATGTGCCGCCGCCATGGCAGCGGCGCGTAGCCAGCCGGTGACACCGCCGATTTTCATCGCATCCGGCATGCAGAAATCGCAGGCGCCAGCAGCCAAAGCGCGCTGCATGCCGGCGGGGCCCCACCAATTCTCGCCCCCCTGGATCGGCATTTCGAGCCGCGTGGCCAATGCGGCCATCCCCGCATCATCCTGCACCGGCAGCGGTTCTTCCAGCCAGCGCACATCCAGCGCTTGCAATGCGCGGCCGCGCCGTTCGGCTTCTGGCAGTGTCAGCGCCTGATTATAATCCACGAAAATCGCCACATCATCGCCCACCACGCCGCGTACGGCGCGCACTGTCGCCAAATCATCTTCCAGCTTTGGATGGCCAAGCTTGAACTTCACCGCCCGCGCGCCAAGCCGCGCCACCGCCTGGCCGGCTTCTTCCGCCAGCATCGCCGGCCCGAAGCCACGTAACGAGGCATAAATCGGCATGGGCCGCGCTTCCGCCCCCAGCATGGCGTAAAGCGGCAGGCCAGCGCGGCGGGCGAGCGCATCCCATAGCGCCATATCCAGAAGCGATAGCGCAATCTGCACCAAGCCCTCACTGCCCAGAATGCGAAACCCATCATGCAATTCGCGCCAGAGCGATGTCGGCGCCAAAGCGCGGCCAATCAGCCCCTCCCCAATCGAACGCGCCAGTGACGCAGTGGGGCCAAGTGCGGCGCGGGTATAGGGAAAGACATAAGCCGTGCCCGTGGCGCCATCCTTGGTGGTGACTTCCGCAACCACCAAGGGTGCGCGGGGGATGACGTTCAGGCTATTGCGTAGCGGCGGGTCTATCGGCGCATCCACGCAGCTTATGGTGATGGCGCTGATGGTGGTGAGTGTCATGCGGGGCCTCCGCGCCGATCCTGGCGCGGCGGCGCGGCGCTGTCACCACGCCCCGGCGCGCGTGGCCAGCGCCACATTCAACTCGGCCCCCAACAGCACGACATAAACGCTGACGTAGAACCACATCAGCAACCCGACAGTCGCACCTAGCGGCCCATACATCGCGTCGTAGGTCGCAAAGTCCGAGACATAAAGGCTGAAGGCTGCCGACCCGAAGGCCCAAAGCAGGGTTGCCATGAAAACGCCCGGCAGGATGCGGCGGATCGGCAGGCGGCGCGATGCCGGCCCCAACCGATACACCGCCAGCAGGGAAAGCCCCACCAGCAGCAATAGCGTCAGCAAGGAAAGCCCGCGCAGAGACAGGGCACGCAACGCCGGCAGGCCAAATAGCGCCAGAATGCCTGGCAGCGCGACCAGCGCCGCGATGGCAATCACCGCAGCGAGTGTTGCCGAAAGTGTCAGACCAATGGCCAGCGCGTGATAGCGAAAGAAGGGCCGTGTTTCTTCCACATGATGCGCCATGTTCAGCGCGCCGATGGTCGCGCGCGTGCCAGCAGAAGCACTCCAGATCGAGATGCAGGCGCTCAGGATCGCGCTCCATTCCAGGCGGGGGCGCGGGGCTTCCACCAGATCATGCACACGGGTTGCGATCATCTCGAAAGTGTCTTCGGGGACCAATTCGCGCAGCACTTCAAGCTGCGGCTCCACCGCCGCCGCGTCAAACACCATGCCGTAGAGCGAAATCAGCAGGAAAATGCCGGGAAACAGCGCGAGCATGGCGTAGAAGGCGCAGCCTGCGCTAGTCAGGGCAATGCGGTCAGACGCGGAAGCACGCAGCACGCGCATAAGAATGGAAGTTGCGCCGAATTGGGCCGTGTCAGCTTGCGACATGCCCCCTTATAGGCTCAGGCCGGCGCGAACAGGAAGATTTACGCCTCTGGCTTGGCGCGTTCGGGCACCTGATAGGCGCGTTTCGCGGAAGCCCTCAGCTCCAGCGGAGAGATGCGACCATCTTGGTCCGTATCGATCCGCTGGAGCATGGCAGCGAGCGTGTTGCCCGTGGGTGTCCCCGGACCGGCAGTTCTTGCCGGGCTTTGCCGCAATTCTTGCAGCATGGGTGCGAATTCTTTTCGCCCCCCTGCGACGTCAAGCCGAGCCGCATCTTGCGTGCTCTGCATGCGGCGGGCCCGGATCTCCTGAGGAGCGGTCAGAGACTTTTCCGGAACCACCAACATCGTCGCAACCCCGTTTTGGTTGGCGCCGGCGCTTTGGCCGGCGGCACCTTTTTGGTACATCTAGGCTATTGCAGAAGGCGTGCCAGCTTTGGCGCGCAGCCCCAAAAAATTCAGGGGGCCAGGCGCGCGAAGGTCACTTCATGCTTATTCTGGCTTGAATGAAATAAAATAGCGCCTTGAATTTCCTTAAATCTCGCGATGATGGCGTGATCGGTTTCGCCCTGAAATTTGATGGTGCAAAAGATGTTCTCGGCCTTTTCCGCCTCAATCCAGCGCCGCACCAGGCCCAAAAGCCGCGCCGGGTAACAGATGACATCACTGAACAGCCAGGTGACCGGCGATTCTTGCCGGGGGTCCAGGGCAAAAGCGCTCTCCGGGCGGTAAATCACGCCAGGGTGGGCAGCAATGGCCGGGTCCAACGGAGCCTTATCCACCGCCGTCACCTCTGCGCCGAGGCGCGCAATCACCCAGGTCCAGCCACCGGGGGAAGCGCCAAGGTCAAGGCAACGGTCTCCGGGGCCAGGATGGCGGCCAAGCCGGGTCAGGCCCTCCCATAATTTAAGGTAGGCACGGGATGGTGGGCCGGCCTTGTCTTCCACGAAGCGCGGTTCGCCATTCACGAAGGGGCTGGTCTTGCTGGGGCTGGCCAGCAGCCGATCCGGCGCCAGCAGCGTCCAGGCGCCAAGCGGCGCGGTTGGCGCGGGTTCCGGAAAGACCAGCGGGCGCGCCTTCACCGGCGGCAGGCGTTCGGCGATCAACGTGCTGCGGCGGTGATGCAGCAAGGGCAGATGGGACCAATTGCGCTGGATGGCGCGCAAGGCATCGGCGGCGGCCTTCACTGAAGGGGCAGGCAATTCGCGCGGGTCGGTCCAGATATCCAAAGCCCAAACCGCCGGCGCGGGCGGGTCTGGCGAAAGTGCCAGGCGGCCATGCCAGCCCGTCATGCGCCGACCGCTCAGGCGGAGCTCTTCAGCCAATTCCGCCTCAAACCCCTCAGCGGCCAGATAGGCAGCGCGGATCACCGCCGTGCTGCTGCCAGGGCCAGGAAGGCCCAGCCGAGCATGAACAGCATCCCGCCTAAAGGCGCGATGGGGCCGAGCGATTGGCCCATCAAAGCACCAGCCCAGACCGCGCCGCAAAACAGGATCATGCCGGCCAGGAAGGCGGCAGCGGCGATATGCGCGAGACGCCTACCCCTTTCGGCTATCAACCCCGCAATCAGCAAAGCCAGCGCATGCCAGCCCTGCATGGTCAGCGCGTTTTGCACGGCGGCCATGCGCGCGGCATCAAGCCTTGCAGGCAGCCCATGGGCGGCCCAGGCGGAAAGTCCAACCGCGATAAGCCCGGCCAGGGCGCCGGTGATAAGCCAAAGACGATGCATAAAAGGCCCTTACGCCGCATGGGCGCCCGAGGCCAGAGCGCCGCCTATGCGCGCAGACGCAAAAATTGCCCCATCCGTCTGGCGACGTGCCGCGCCCGCGCCGCCATCCCGGTTTCCATGGCTTCCAGCTTGCCGACCATCTGGGGCCAGCGCCCGGCTACCCAGGCCCAGCGGCGCGCAGCCCAAACATGCTGATCTCGTAACAGGAAAACGCCGAAGGCCAGGAACAAAAACCCCTGGAGGAAGGGCAGTATCAGGCCAAGCACGCCAAGTACCAGCATGGCCCAACCCATGATTTTGCGTGGAAAAGATGGACGGAGGATGACCATAGCGTCCATGTGGCGCTGTCATCCGGTTGCGACAAGGTCGCGCAATTCATTGTAACAAAATGCGTTTTCTAGAGCGTCTTGCGTTCACATGGGTTCACGCAGCCCGCTCTATATTGTTGTTTTTTGCGCATCTTCACGCGTACAGATTTGCCATCTGAACGCGACCTGCTCTGTCAACGTCTACACCACTTGCCGGCTTTCCATGGCACAGAACCGCGTCACGCGCCTGCCGCAGGTAGAATGCGGCATGGATGCTCCGGGGGCGAATGGTGGGCGCACGTGGGATTGAACCACGGACCTCCTGCGTGTCAAGCAGGCGCTCGTACCACTGAGCTATGCGCCCTCACCACTTTGACAGGTTCTCATAAACGCCCGGCCCTGGTGGCGCAAGCCTCAGCGGCCATCGCCCCCGCTGAAGTGATATTGCTGAAGCGCCACATCCAGCAGCCTTTCCAGCACTTCGGGTTCCTGCGCGCCGGCGATGGCTTGCTGCCCGGCAATGATGAAGCAGGGGACGCCATTGATACCCAGCCTATGGGCGCGGAGGTTTTCGGTATGCACCGCCTCAGCCTCCTCACTGGAGCGGAGGAAGGCCAACGCTGCATGGGGGTCAAGGCCAATGCGCCCGGCTATCCTGGCAAGCGGAACGGGGTCGCCAATATCCGCCCCATCCGCGAAATAAGCGTAAAACAGCGCTTCCACCATCATTTCGCCCAGGCCTTCCCGCACGGCATAGCGCACCAGGCGATGCGCGGTAATGCTGGAGGGAACGCGACCCATCAGGTCAAAGCGAAAACTGATCCCCTCGGCCCGGCCAAGTTCGGTCAGCGCATTTTGCAGGCGCCGTGCGCGATCCTCACCGCCGAATTTGCGCGCGACGAATTCCGCGCGGGAAACACCGCCCGGAGGAATATCCGGATTGAGCAAAAAGGGCCGCCAGCCCAGTTCCGGGATGATATCCGGCCTAGCCCGCAAGGCACGGCGCAGCCTTCTGACGCCCAGATAGCACCATGGGCAGATCAGGTCGAAGGCGACTTCAATATCCAGCCGCGGCTGGGGGGGTGCCAGGATATTCACGCCGTTATTCTAGCGCAGCCGCGCGATGCGGGCAGCCCCCTTTTCGCCAATGTTTCTATTCCGCCACCAGATTGAGCCGGCGGATCAGCGGCGCCCAGCGTTCGCCATCACGCTTGGCAAGCGCGGCGAAATCCTCTGGCGAGGCAGGCTCAGCCGGATCAGCGCCGACGCGCTTATAGGCGGCGCGCACCTTTTCATCGGCCAAGGCCTCTCGCAGGGCGGCATTCAGCCGGACCACAATCTCGCGCGGGGTTTGGGACGGCACGGCGAGGCCAAAATAGCTTGACCCTTCAAAGCCCGGAATCGTCTGGCCCATGGTGGGCACGCCGGGCCATTCGGGGCGCGGTTCAACGGTGGTGACGGCCACGGGGCGCACGCTTTGCACCTGGCGCAGCGGCTCGCCTTCCGGCAGGCCAAGGCAGCGCGCATGGACGCGCCCTGCGATCAGATCCGTCATGGCATTGGTGGTCTGGCGATAGGGGACATGCACCATATCAAGGCCAAGCCGCGCGCCCATATCTTCCATGATCAGATGCGTGATGGCGCCAACGCCCGCTGAGGCAAAGGTGAATTTGCCGGGATTGGCCTTGATCCAGGCGGTGACTTCGTTGAAATCGCGCCCGGGGATGGAGTTGTGCACCACAAGCAGGTTTGACGTGGTGCAGAACATGCCAACCGGCGTGAAATCGCGCTGCGCATCATACCCCACGGATTTATAGAGCAGCGCATTCAGCCCGCTATTCGTGCCCATGGTCGCGACCAGTATCGTATAGCCATCACCTGGCGCGCGGGCGACCATTTCGGCGGCCAGATTCCCCGCCCCGCCGGGGCGATTATCTGAAAGCACCGGCTGACCCAGCCGCTGCTGCAAGGCTTCCGCCGTGAAACGGGAAACGATGTCGGTTTGTCCTCCGCCGCCAAAGGGGATCACCAGCCGGATCGGACGTTCCGGATAGGTGCTGGCACGCGCCAGCCGCGGCGCGGCAAGCCCCGCTAGCCCCACAAGAAGAATCGGACGGCGCGCGATGTTGTTTCCCGACATGCTTTCCCCTTGGCTGGCGCGGCACTGCTTGGCCGGCTATGAACGGGGACAGAGAACAGCATGATTTGCGCCAGCGTCAAAGCGCATGGCCGGGAAAGGAAGGAAGCGCATGTTGAAACGCCGTAGCCTTTTGGCCGCGCCCGCCCTGCTTGTCACCGCGCCGCTTTCCGCGCAACCCACGTGGAATCCGCAACGCCCGATTCGCATCCTGGTGGGTTTCGCGCCCGGCGGCGGGACGGATATCACCACGCGTACGCTGACGAGTAAGCTGCAAGCGCTTTTGGGCCAGCCCATCATTGTGGAGAACCGGCCAGGGGCTGGGGGAAATCTGGCGTCCGAAGCGACCGTGAATTCCCCATCCGATGGCCATACGCTGATGATGGGCACCATTGCATCCCTGGTGCTGAACCCCATTCTGGCGAAGCTGCCCTTTGATGTCATGACCGATCTGACGCCAATTTCGCGTTCGGTTGAGGTCACCAATATCCTTGTTGTGCCCATGGATCGGCCCTGGCGGAGCTTGCCGGAATTGATCGCGGCGGCGCGCGCGCGGCCCGATCAATTGACCTATGGTTCATCTGGTGTTGGCAGCGCGGGCCATTTGGGCGGCGCCTTGCTTGATTCCATGGCGAAGATCAGCACGGTGCATGTGCCCTATCGCGGTGGCGGGCAATTGATCACTGATTTGATCTCAGGGAAGGTGGATTTTTCGATCGCCACGGCGGCGACTGTGCTGCCCCAGATTGAAGCCGGCAAGCTGCGCGCCTTGGCTGTTCCTTTGCCGCAGCGCAGCCGCCTTTTGCCGGATACACCTACCATTGCGGAAGCGGGACCCTTGCCTGGTTACGAAGTAGCCAATTGGTATGCGCTGATGGGGCCGCGCAACCTGGCAAGGCCGATTGTGACAAGGGTCAATGAAGCGCTGGTCGAATCGCTGCGTGACCCTGAGATTGTCGCGCATCTCTCGCGCCATGGGCTGGAGGCCGCGCCCAGTACGCCCGAGGAATTGGCCGGTTTCATGCGCACCGAGACCGCGAAATGGACACCCATTGTCAGGGCATCGGGTGCTTCAATCAATTGATACGTGCTGGCAAGTTCTGAGGAAATCAGGGTTTTTTGCGCGGCCAGGCATGGCGCGCCGGAGTCTTCGCGCTGCGGTTATGGAATTTTCTTGTCAAGAACGCAAAAAAAGAGGTTTCACCTGCTGACAAGCGCCGAATCCTCGGCTATGCCAAGGCATTCTTACGGGAGAATCGAACCATGTCGAAGAAGTTCCTCACTGATGTGATCGCCAAATCCGGCGATATGTCTGCGGTTGCTGCGGGCAAGCTTGCCGCTGATATCATTGACGCGATCAAGACTGAAATTGTCAGCTCCGGCCGTTTCACTATTCCTGATTTCGGTGCTTTCGCTGTGCGCGAAACCCCGAAGCGCACTGGCTTGAACCCCAAGACCGGTGAAAAGGTGCAAATCAAGGCTGGCGCCACTGTCCGCTTCAAGGCGAGCCCTGCGCTGAAGGGCGCTGCGCTGGCCGGCGTGAAGAAGGGCAAGCGCAAGGCGAAGGCCTGATCCTTCGCTTTCCAGCAAAGGCGGTGTTCCGATGGGACACCGCCTTTTTTTGTGTCGTTTTGATGCTTTTCAATCTTCAGTTGTGCCGCGACGCAGGCGTTTGACGGCGCCGCGCTTTGATCTGTGCCAATGTGCAGAGTTTCCGATGACGGATGAGGTAAAGAACATACATTTGAAGGCAGTCCGATGGTCTGCACAGATGTTTAACTGCCACCCACGCTGCGGCACACACTTCGTCGACGGTAACATTTCATCGCTGATATCATGAGACTGTCGCGAAGCTTAGCGGGGAATAGGACCACAACACGCCTCTGTGACGACAGGCGTGCGGACCGGCGCGGAGACACGGTCGGGGCCGCAGCATTCGCCCGTCGCGGCCGATACAGACGCGGGGCGCTGCGTCGAGCAGACGCCGGTTTCGGGCAGAACGAGTTCGACGCGCCGGGCGGCAGCAACGTCACCGGCAAGGTGGGCGGCGATGCTGCGCACCTGCTCGTGGCCTGTTGCCAACAAAAAGGTCGGCGCCCGGCCGTATGCCTTCATGCCTGCCACATAGAAGCCCGGCTCCTCCGGGTGCCGAAGCTCGGCCTCGCCATGCGGGCGGACCGTGCCGCAGGAATGGATGTTGGGATCAATCAACGGAGCCAGTGAGGGTGTGGCCTGCACGGCGGGATCGAGCGTAAGACGCATCTCCCCAAGCCACGAGAGGTCAGGCCGGAAGCCGGTGGCTACGATGATGCGGTCTGCGAGCACTGTATCGGCAGTGCCGCCCCGGTCACCATGGACCAGCAACCGGTCACCTTCGCGCTTGATCCCATGGACAAGGAAGGGCGCTAGCGCCTGGACCTGCCCGGACTCGATCAGCGCGTTTGCCCGTGCGCCAAGCGCACCGCGAGCCGCCAGACCGTCTGCATCGCCGCCGCCGAAGTTCACCTCGGCCAGCGGGCGACGTAATGCCCAAATGATGCGCGTATTCGGCGCTTGCCGGGCCAAGGCGACGAGATCAAGCACGGCGTTCATTGCGGAATCGCCACCGCCCAGCACTAGCGTCGTCGCGCCCGCATAGGTGCTTCTACTGATGCCGAGCATGTCGGGGATGCCATAGGCGATGCGGTCGGCATTCGCGGCCTCACCGGGCGCCGGAAGGCCATGCGCACCGGCTGGGTTCCGACTGGTCCATGTGCCAGTGCAGTCGATCACCGCGCTCGCCTCGACCACCTGGATGCTGCCGTCAGCGCTGGCTACGTGCAGCACGAAGGGAGCGGTATCCCGCCCGCGACCAGCGGCGCGCTGTCCTTCACGCAAGCGGTCGTGGTGACGACGGGAGACGCCAACCACCTTCGCGTTGTAGCGGAAGTCAGCACCTGCTTTCGCCAGTGTAGCGGCCAACGGCGCCAAGTATAAGGCTACGAGATCGGCGCCTGTGGGAAAGGCGCCGCTGTCCGGGGTTTTCCAACCTGTGGCTTCAAGGAGCCTGCGGGCCGCAGCATCCAGGTTGAACTGCCATGGCGAAAACATGCGCACATGCCCCCATTCGCGGACAGCGGTGCCTGGTTCGGACCCGGCTTCAAAGACGCAGGCTCGCAGACCGCGTTCAATGAGGTGAGCGGCAGCGGCGAGGCCGACCGGGCCGCCCCCAATGATGACGACTGGCAAAGTGCGATCAACGCGGATGGCGTCGGGCATTGTCAAATCTCCGATGATAGAATTGTTGGGCGGCAGAGTGCGGCAGCGGGCGCCAGTTCGGCGTCGAGCAAGGGCGCGCAGACTTCTGGGAGCCCTTTGCAACAGTCCTGGAGCATGAAGGCGATCAGCCTCCGTAGCCCAGCGTAGTCGGCGGCGTAGATTACCGACCGGCCGTCCCGCCGCGAGGTGACAAGCCCCGCCCGGGCAAGGATGGCGAGGTTAGAGGACATCGTGTTCTGTGGCGCGCCGAAGTGACGCGCAATGTCTCCGGCTGGCATACCCCCATCACCGGCCTCAATGAGGAGGCGCAGCACCGCCAGGCGGTTTTCCTGCGAGAGGGCGCCGAAAGCTTCGGCTGCATGGGTTGTATCCATAATTCTGGATATAACGATATAATACGTGCTGTCAAGGTCTGGTTCACCCCGTAGGGCATGGCACGCCAGGCCGACGACGTGAGGCTACCGCAGCGACCGTTGGGGATGCTGGTCACTACTGCCTCTATCACTCAGTCTATATCTGGTCGTCCGCGCCCGCGCTTGAGGGTCGAGCGTAGCGCCTTGCCCTGAAGCCGACGGACCTTTGAGGCAAGAGTCGGTCGCGTCTTCTTACGAGGCGGGGGCGGTGGGCGCGCTGCCTCTTTGATCAATTCGAGCAGGCGGGCCAGCGCATCTTCCCGGTTCCGATGCTGTGTCCGGTGCTGCTGAGCGGTGATGATGATGACGCCTTCCCGCGTTGCCCGGTGACCTGCCAAGCGAAGAAGGCGGGCCTTCACCCCGTCAGGCAGGTTCGGGCTGTTTGCGGCATCGAATCGCAGTTGGACGGCCGTCTCCACCTTCTGGATGTTCTGCCCGCCCGCGCCGCTTGACCGCAGAAAATCCTCGTGGAGTTCCGCCTCGTCAATGCTGATTGACCCCGTAACGCGGATCATGAAATCGGCTCGGACTTATTCACATTTTGCCCACCAGGGCCCGAGGCACGCAGAAAGGCTTCCTTCAGCTCCTGTTCGGCAATGGCGATGGCGGGGGTGATGCGGATCATGCGGTTTCATAGAACATCTTGGCCCGCCCTGTCTTGCCATGAAGGCCCGGGCGCAGGATGTTGGGCCGATCAAGGAACGGGAAACCATGGACCAGCACGCAAATGACAAGGCGCCTGACGCTGCGGCCGATTGGCCGGATCAGATTTATTCCCTGCTCAAGACTCACAACATCACGCAAGTGGCTTTGGTCCCGGATGCCGGGCATTCCCGGCTGATCCGGCGCTGCCTTGCCGATAATGAAATGACAGTGGTGACGCTGACCACCGAAGAAGAAGGCATCGCGCTTTTGCAAGGTGCCTGGCTTGGTGGGGCGAAGGGTGTTTTGCTGATGCAATCTTCCGGCGTTGGCAATTGCATCAATATGCTCTCGCTTTCCACCATGCATCGCTGCCCGATGCCGATGCTGGTGACGATGCGCGGTGATTTTGGCGAATTCAATCCAGCGCAAGTGCCCATGGGCAATGCAACGCAAACCGTGCTGGAAGCCATGGGCACGCTGGTGCGCCGCGCCGATACGCCGGAAGATATCGCGCCCACGGTGAATGCCACCATTCGCCTGGCCTTCAATACCTTTCGCCCCACCGCAACCCTGATTGGCCAGCGCGTGCTTGGCGCCAAGACTTTCGGGAAGGACTGAGAAAATGCTTGCTGCTTCCGGAAAACTCGATCGCCGAGAATTGACCCGCGCGTTGCTCGCGGACCGTGGTGAGATGCTGGTGATCGCCGGGCTTGGTGCGCCGGCCTGGGACATCACCGCCATTGGCGATTGCGCGGAAAACCTGCCGCTTTGGGGCGGCATGGGTGGCGCTGCCATGATCGGCCTTGGCCTGGCGCTCGCGCAGCCCAAGCGCAAGGTGCTGGTGATTACCGGCGATGGCGAAATGCTGATGGGCATTGGCGCTTTGGCGACGATTGCGGTGCAAAAACCCGCCAATCTTTCCATCGTGGTGCAAGACAATGAGCATTACGGTGAAACCGGCATGCAGGAAACCGCGACACGCCATGGCGTTGATCTGGTGATGATGGCCAAGGGTGCTGGCATTGCGAACACCATGTTCGTGACCAAGCCAGATGAAGTGCCGCCGCTGCATAAGGCGATCCATGCCGGGAATGGCCCCTTCTTCGCGGTCGCGAAAATTGACGCCACCAGCAAGCCTTTGGTGCTGCCGCCGCGCGAAGGCGCGTTGTTGCAGGCGCGCATGCGTGAAGCGGTGATGGGGCCGGCGGCGCATCATCAATTGTGAATGACACGCGCCAGCCGGCGAAGAACGGCGGCATTCCAGGGAGGAAATGATGCAAAGACGGCAAATACTGGCGGGGCTCGCGGCCATGGCGGCAAGCCCAGCTTTGGCGCAAGCGCAATGGAGCCCGGATCGCCCCATGCGCGTGATCGTTCCCTTCGCGCCAGGCGGCAGCACGGACATCACCGCGCGCCTGGTCGCTGAGGCAATCTCGCCCCGGCTTGGCCAGCCTGTCGTGATTGAAAATCGCCCCGGCGCCGCTGGGAATATCGGCAGTGAGGCTGTCGCGCGCGCCGCACCGGATGGCTATACGCTGGTGATGGCGACAAGTTCCACGCATGCGACGAATGGTGCGCTGTATCGCAATATGCCCTTCGATGCGCAGCGCGATTTTGCGCCGATCAGCCAAACAACCTTCATCCCAAATCTTTTGGTGGTGCACCCTGATGTGCCGGCGCGCGATTTCGCCGGGCTGGTGGCGGAAGCCAAGGCAAAGCCCGGCGTGCTGAATTTTGGCAATGCGGGTTCAGGCACATCACAGCATCTTTCCGCCGCTTTGATTGCCGCGCGTACGGGAATTGAGGTCACGCATGTTTCCTATCGCGGCGGCACGCCAGCCGTCACGGATTTGCTCGGCGGAAAAATCCAGGCCATGGCGGCACCTTTGGTGGAGGTGATTGCGCATGTGCAGTCAGGTCGGCTGCGCGCCATTGCTGTGACAACCGCGCGACGTTCCGCGCTGCTGCCGGATGTGCCGACCATTGCGGAAACCCTGCCTGGCTTCGAAGTGGCGCTCTGGAATGGCTATATGGCGCCGGCGAATGCGCCAGCGCCGATCGTCAATCGCATCGCCGCCGAAATCCGCGCTGTGATGCGCACGGATGACATGCGAGCAAAACTCGCACAGCAGGGCAGCGAGCCCGTTGGTTCGACACCGGAGGAATTCCGCGCCTTCGTAGCATCTGAAATCCCGAAATGGGCCGAATTGGTCCGCATTTCCGGCGCCAAGGTAGAATAGGAACCACCATGCCCCATATCGTTTGCCTCCGCCCGCTGCATCCTGACGCCATGGCAAGGCTGCATGCGGAACCTGATTTCAAGGTCACCATGTTGACCGAGGTGAATGCGGAAACCCTACGGGAGCCGATGAAAACCGCAGAAGCAATCGTCGTGCGCGCAACCCGGATTGATCGCGATTTCCTGGCCAATGCACCGATGCTATCCATCTGCGCGCGCCATGGCGTGGGTTATGATGCGGTTGACGTGAAGGCGCTGACGGAACGCGGCATTCCGCTGACCGTCACGCCGGATGCCAATGCGCTTTCGGTTGCTGAACACGCGATGATGCTGATGCTGTCAACATCTCGGCGCACGCTGGATTACGACAAGAACTTGCGCGCGCTGGATTGGGGTTCCAAGCCTTCCCTGAAGACCTGGGATCTTTCCGGGCGGAAGGTGCTGATCATCGGCTTCGGGCGCATTGGTGGCCGCGTCGCGCGGCTCTGCGCTGCCTTCGGGATGGAGGTGCTGGTGCATGACCCCTACATCCCGCAAAACACCATCAAGGGCGCTGGCTTCCGCCCTGTGAAGGTGTTGCATGAAGGCTTGGCGGAAGCCGATATCGTCACCACCCATTGCCCGAGCAATGAGGAAACGCGCGGCATGGTGAATGGCACTTTCCTTGCCGCCATGAAGCCAGGCGGCACCTATATCAATACCGCGCGTGGCACGCTGGTGGATGAAGCGGCGCTGACGGCGGCGCTGAAGACCGGGCATTTGGCAACCGCGGGGCTTGATGTGTTCTGGGAAGAACCCGTCACCACGCGCCTGCCCTTGCTTGATCTGCCGAATGTTGTTGTCTCCCCCCATTCCGCCGCCGCGACGGAACAGGGCATGCGCCGCATGGGGCTTTCCTGTGCGGAGAGCATTATCAGCCATTTCAAGGGTCAGCTCGACCCCGATGTTGTGATCAATAAGGAGGTGCTGCGCGGCAACGCGTAGCAATGCCCATCATGGAAAACCCTTTGCTGATTCTGGCGGATCACGCCGCTTCCTGGCGTAGCCGCGCGGTAGATGCCGAGGTTGCGCATCACGCGCGCCGCGCCTTGGTGGATTGGTTCGCCGCGCTTATTCCCGGCGCATCGCGCGCGCCGGCGACGCTGATGTCTGCCGCGCTTGAGGATGAAACGCGCGGCGGCGGTGGTGCCGTGTGTTACGTCAGCAGTCGGCAAGTGCCTTTGCGTCATGCGGCGCTGTTGAATGGCACGGCATCCCATACTGTGGAATTTGACGATATTTATCGTTACGCTGTCTATCACCCCGGCTGCCCGACCATTGCGGCAGCGCTGGCGGCAGCGCAAATGCGCGGCGCGGATATGGATTTGCTGCTGCGTGCCATGATTGCGGGGTATGAGGTTTCGTGTCGCATCGGTGTGGCGGTGCAGCCTTCTCACTACGATTTCTGGCATACCACCGGCACCGTTGGCACCTTTGGTGCGGCGGCGGCGGTGGCGGTTGCGCTGAATTGCGATGCGGAACGCACCGCGCACGCCATCGCCACCTGCGCCACCATGGCAAGCGGCTTGCAACAGGCCTTCCGCGGTGAAGGCATGTCCAAGCCTTTGCATCCCGGCCATGCGGCGGAAGCTGGCGCCATGGCGGCGATGGCAGCCGCGCACGGCATGACGGGTGCGCTGGATGTGCTGCATGGCCCGGCAGGTTTTGCTGCCGCCACCAGCGAGGATATCGGCAAATGGGAAAAATCTCTCGCCAATATCGGCAAGCCCTATGCCATCACCGATATGACGTTCAAGAATCACGGCTGCTGCGGGCATATTTTCGCCGCACTTGATGCCGTGCGCGATTTGCAACGCGAAGCCGGCTTCAACGCTGCCGATGTGCTTGGCGTGCATGTTGGTGGCTATAAGGCGACCAAGGATGTCTGTGACCGCCCGACCGCTGCAACAGAACAGGATTGCCGCTTTTCCACACAATTCACCGTCGCGACCATGCTGCTGCATGGCGGTGTGCGTCTTGCAGCCTTTGAACCGGAACGACTGACGGATCCCACCATTCGCGCACTGATGCCGAAGGTGACAGTGGCGCTAGACCCGGAATGCGCGGCGGCCTTCCCATCCAAGCGTTCAGCGAAGGTTGAGATCAAGCTGCGCGATGGCCGCGTGCTGAACCGCCATCAGCACACGCGCAAGGGCGATCCGGATGCACCGCTTTCGGATGCTGATTTATCAGATAAACTCATGGAATTGACGGCGGACGCCATCGGCGTGCAGGAAGCCAAGGCGCTGCTGGAAGCGCTGTGGAAGGGCGCTACATTGCCCGGCATTGTGAAGCTGCGCAGCCAAAGCGCACTACGCGCGGCGGAGTAAAATTGTTGGGCGTTGGTTCATGCCTGCGCCCAAAACCCTGCTTGGCGGCGGCCGTATCAGTCACGGCGCCTGTATGTGCGCAAGGCCGCAATCCGCTTGCCTCGCCCGTTAAGGACCCCTATTGAAATCGCCTATTCGAAAAGGAAATAAAATGATCTCTCGCCGTCACCTTGCCCTGCTTGCCGCCCCTGCGATGCTGCCAACCGTCGCGCGCGCGCAGGAAGCCTGGCCAAGCCGCCCAGTCACGCTGGTGGTGCCCTGGGCCGCGGGTGGTTCCACGGATGCGGTGGCGCGGATTCTGGCGCAGAAGCTTTCCAGCGATACGGGACGCAGCTTTGTGGTGGACAACCGCACCGGCGCCAATGGCACGATCGGCTTCAATAGCGTCGCCCGCGCGCGGCCTGATGGCTATACCATGCTGGTCAGCACCGTCAGCACCTATGCCATGGCGCCGCATCTGATGCCGCTGCCCTATGACAATGAAAAGGATTTCATCGGCATCGGGCTGATCGCTTCCATGCCGATCATCATGGTGGTCAATCCAAGCTTCCCCGCGCGCACGCTGGCGGAATATGTTGAGATCGCGCGCCGCCCCAATAGCAACCTGACCTATGCCAATTCCGGTACGGGGTCTTCAACGCATCTCGCGACCGAGCTTTTCTTGCAGGAAGCGCGGCTTAGCATTCAGGATGTCGGCTATCGCGGTGGCGCGCCGGCGGTGCAGGCGGTGCTTGCCAATGAAACGCCGATGGTTTTCCAGGCTGCATCGGGCATTTTGCCGCATATCCGTTCCGGTTCCTTGCGCGCTTTGGCGGTGGCCACCAAGGAAAGAAGCCCCCTCACACCAGAAATTCCAACCTTCGCCGAACAAGGCTTCCCGGGTGTGGAGGTGGTGGAACATATCGCGCTACAGGCGCCCGCTGGCATGCCTGCCGATATCGCAGCGCGTATGCATGCGCTGACCAAGGCAGCGATGGAAGCGCCCGATACACGCGAACGCCTGAGCGCGCTTGCCGTAGTACCAACCGTTGGCAGCACGGCGGAATGGCCTGCCTATTTCGCAGCGGAAAACGCCAAGTGGCGCAATATGATCCAGGCGCGCAACATCAAGCTGCAATAGGCGCTTCAGGCCGAGGCCGGCTTGCCAATGCCTGCCGCGCCCGGCCGTCCATAAAGATGCAGTGCGCGCCGTTCAAAGGCGCGCACCATCAGCCGCACCGCTTCATTAAACACCACGCCAATCGCCATTTGCAGAATGCGGCTGCGGAATTCGAAATCTACGAAGAAATCCACCTCAGTCCCGCCGGCCACCGGCGTGAAGCGCCAGTGATTGTTCAAATAGCGGAAGGGGCCGTTTTCATAGGTCACATGAATATGGCCGGGCTTGTTCATCCCCACACGTGATCTGAAGGTTTCGCGAAACATGCGAAAGCCGATAGTGAGGTCCGCCACCAGCACCTGTTCATCCCGGCTGAGCACCCGCGCGCCGACACACCAGGGCAAGAATTCGGGATAGCGCGCAACATCTGCGACCATATCGAAAAGCTGCTCCTGCGAATAACGGAGCACCTTCTTTTCCGCATGTGTTGGCATATCAGCCTTGCGCGGCCAGTTGCGCGTTGCGCGCGGCACTCAGTGCCGCGAAGTCTCGATCCGCGTGATAGGAAGACCGCGTCAAAGGTGTGGCCGACACCAACAGGAACCCCTTGCCACGCGCCGCCTTGGCGTAGTCTTCAAACTCATCGGGCGTGACAAAGCGATCAACCGCGGCGTGTTTCACCGATGGTTGCAGATATTGGCCGATGGTCAGGAAATCCACCTCGGCAGATCGCAGATCATCCATCACTTGTAGCACTTCGATGCGCTTTTCACCCAAGCCCACCATGATGCCGGATTTGGTGAAGATGGAAGGATCAAGCTGCTTCACGCGATCCAGCAGGCGGAGCGAATGATAATACCGCGCGCCGGGCCGAATGGAGGGATAAAGCGCCGGCACCGTTTCCAGATTATGGTTGAACACATCTGGCCGCGCCGCCACCACCACTTCCAAAGCGCCGTCCTTGCGCAGGAAATCCGGCGTCAGCACTTCAATCGTCGTACCAGGCGCGGCGGCGCGAATGGCGCTGATGGTGGCGGCGAAATGCGCGGCACCGCCATCGGCCAGATCATCCCGATCGACGCTTGTGATGACCACATGGCGCAAGCCAAGGGTTGCCACGGCTTCCGCCACGCGGCGCGGTTCATCCGCATCCAAAGGCTTTGGAATACCGGTCGCGACATTGCAGAAGGAACAGGCGCGCGTGCAGGTCTCCCCCATGATCATCATGGTGGCGTGGCGCTGAGACCAGCATTCGCCGATATTCGGGCAGGCCGCTTCTTCGCATACCGTGACCAGCTTTTTCTCCCGCATCAGGGCGCGGGTTTCCAGATAAACCGGATGCGTCGGCGCCTTTACCCGAATCCAGGCGGGTTTGCGCTGGATGGGGTTATCCGGGCGATGCGCCTTTTCCGGATGCCTTTCGGCACCCGTCTTGGCGGCACGATGGTCAATTTCAATGCGAGTCGGGGGCATAACAAGACTTGATTTGAGCGGCTGATTCACCGCTTCGGTCATACGACCTACGCGGATCAGACGCTATATGTGGATCACCCGGCCGTAAGCATCAAGCACGCTTTCATGCATGGCTTCTGAAACCGTGGGGTGCGGGAAGACGGTGTGCATCAATTCCGCCTCGGTTGTCTCCAGGGTGCGGGCAATGCCATAGCCCTGGATCATCTCCGTGACCTCCGGCCCCACCATATGGGCGCCGAGCAAAGCGCCGGTCTTGGCGTCAAACACGGTTTTCACGAAGCCTTCCGGCTCACCCATCGCAATCGCCTTGCCATTGCCGATGAAGGGGAAGCGCCCGACCTTCACCTCATGCCCTTTGGCCTTGGCCGCCGCTTCCGTGAGCCCGACCGAGGCCACCTGAGGCCGGCAATAGGTGCAGCCCGGAATATTCAGCGTATCCATGGCATGCGGATGCAGCCCGGCAATGGCTTCAACGCAAATAATCCCCTCATGCGATGCCTTATGCGCCAACCAGGGCGGGCCAGTCAGGTCGCCAATCGCGTAAATGCCGGGCTCCCCAGTACGACCAAAAGCATCGGTCAGGATATGGGTGCGATCTACGTGGATTTTGGTGCCTTCCAGCCCAAGGTCTTCGACATTGCCAACAATGCCAACTGCGCTGATCAGCCGATCCGCCTTGATTTCGGTCACCTTGCCGCCGGCTTCCACAATGGCGGCAATGGCGTCGCCTTCCTTGCGCACGCCTTGCAGCTTGGCGCCGACCAGCACCTTCATGCCCTGTTTTTCAAACGCCTTATGCACAAAGGCGGAAACCTCCGCGTCTTCGACCGGCAGAATGCGATCCATCGCTTCAATCAGCGTCACTTCGGACCCCATATTGCGATAGAAGGAAGCGAATTCAGACCCAATCGCACCGGACCCGATCACAATCAGCCGCTTCGGCAAAGCCGGTGCTGTCATGGCTTCGCGATAGGACCAGATCAGTTTGCCATCCGGTTCAATCCCCGGCAGCACGCGCGCCCGCGCACCAGTCGCCAGAATAATGTGCTTGGCGGCTAGTTCCGCCATCGGCTTGCCATCCTTGCTCACCGCAAGCTTGCCGGCACCAGCAAGCTTGGCGTGCCCATCAAACACTGTGACCTTGTTCTTGCGCAGCAAATGCTTGACGCCACCCGAAAGCTGCCCCGCCACACCGCGCGAACGCTTCACCACTTTCGCAAAATCAAAGCGGATATTGTCAGCTGCGAAGCCATAAGCATCTAGGCTATGCAGCATGTGATTGATTTCGGAAGCGCGCAGCAGCGCCTTGGTCGGGATGCAGCCCCAATTCAGGCAGATGCCGCCGAGGTTTTCACGCTCCACCAGCGCGACCTTCATCTTCAATTGGCTGGCACGAATGGCCGCGACATAGCCGCCAGGCCCACCGCCCACCACCACCAGATCAAATGCCTCAGCCATGTCTCAGGCTCCTTCCTTTTATTCGGCCAGGCGATCAAGCGCCGCGCCGTCAACGCGTTGCATGGTCCATTGATCAAGCCCGCGCGCACCCATGGCGCGATAGGCGCCAATGGCGGGTTCATTCCAATCCAGCACATTCCATTCAAGCCTTGCGCCGCCTTCATCCTTCACCTGCCGCGCCAGGCGCTGGAAAATGGCGCGGGCAATGCCCTGTCCTCGATAGGCGGGTTCCACAAAGATATCTTCCACCCAAATGCCGTGGCGCGCGGTGAAGGTGGAAAAGGTACGGTACCACACACAAAGCCCAACAGCCTTGCCATCCGCTTCCGCGATGATGGCGGCGGCGCGCGGCGTTGGGCCAAAAAGCGCGGCGGCAAAATCCGCTTCAGTCCCCTTCGCCTCATGCAGCAGCTTTTCGTATTCGGCCAAAGCACGCACGAAATGCACCACCACCGGCACATCGGCTGGCGTTGCATCGCGTAGCGTGAAGTTGACCGCCATCACAGCATCAGGCTCAACGGATCCTCAATATTGCGCTTGAGCGCTTGCAGGAATTCCGCCGCCAAAGCGCCATCAATCACGCGATGATCCACGGAAAGCGTCAGTGTCATCACCGTTGCAATGGCGAGCGCACCATTCTTCACAACCGGGCGCTGTTCGCCGGCGGATACCGCCAGAATACCGGCCTGGGGCGGGTTGATGATGGCGGCGAAATCGCGCACGCCATACATCCCCATGTTCGAGATGGAAAAACCGCCGCCCTGGAATTCCTCCGGCTTCAGCTTGCCAGCCTTCGCGCGCGCCGCCAGATCCTTCATTTCAGTGCTAATGGCAGCCAGGCCCTTGATATCGGCGTTTCTCACAATCGGCGTGATCAACCCATCCGGGATGGATACCGCGACCGAGATATCAACATCATGCAATTGCAGAATGGCATCTTCGGTCCACATCGCATTCACATTGGGGAAGCGGCGCAAGGTCACTGCCGTTGCCTTGATCACCAGATCATTGACTGAAAGCTTATAGGCGCCGGGACCATCCTTCGGGCTGCGCGCATTCAAATCAGCGCGAATTTTCAGCAGCGCATCAATTTCCACATCGGTGCTGACATAGAAATGCGGGATGGCCGCCTTGGATTCGGCAAGGCGACGCGCAATCACCTTGCGGATGCTGCTATTGGGCACGGCGGTATGTGGCGCGGTGATCGCCACCGGCGCGGCGGGGCGCGGGGCGGCGGCAGGCGCGGGTGCAGCAGCAGGCGCAGCAGCAGCGACAGGTGCAGGGCCACGCGACAGCGCGGCATCCACATCCGCTTTCACAATCCGCCCATTGGGGCCAGAACCGGCGATTTTGCTGATATCCACACCAGCCTGTGCGGCCATGCGCCGTGCAAGCGGGCTTGCGAAAACGCGATCACCCGATGCTGGCGATGCAACAGGCGCGGGTGCGGCAGCAACAGGTGCCGCAACCGGCGCCGGAGCAGCGGCAGGCGCGGCAGCGGCTTTCGGCGCGGCGCCGGCGGTAGGCACCGCCTCACCCGCTTCCACCAGTACGGCGATCACATCATTCACCTTCACGCCTTGCGTGCCGGCGGGCACCAGGATGCGGCCCAGAATGCCTTCATCCACTGCTTCCACTTCCATCGTTGCCTTATCGGTTTCGATTTCCGCGATCACATCGCCGGCCTTGATCCGGTCGCCTTCCTGCTTCAACCAGCGCGCCAGATTGCCTTCCGTCATGGTGGGCGAAAGCGCGGGCATCAGAATATTTGTGGCCATGATCTTTCCCCTTACCGACGATAGGTCACGGAACGCGCTGCTTCCACCACCTGTTCCAGGCGCGGCAGCGCAAGTTTTTCAAGATTGGCCGCATAAGGCATGGGCACATCCAGGCCAGTCACGCGGACCGGCGGCGCATCCAAATGATCAAAGGCGGTTTCCATGATCTGCATGGCAACTTCCGCGCCAATGCCGGCATAGGGCCAGCCTTCTTCCAAAGTCACCAGGCGATTGGTCTTGCGCACGGAAGCCGCGATGGTTTCCGTATCCAAGGGCCGGATGGAGCGCAGATTGATCACTTCCGCGCTGATCCCCTGTTCCGCAAGCTTTTCCGCCGCCTGCATCGCCATGCCGACCATGATGGAGAAAGCCACAATGGTAACATCGCTGCCTTCGCGTTCCACCTTGGCTTTGCCGATCTCTAGGATGAAATCATCGGCTGTCGGGCATTCGAAACTTTGCCCATAGAGAATTTCATTTTCCAGCACGATCACCGGGTTCGGGTCGCGGATGGCAGCGCGCAACAGCCCCTTCGCATCCGCCGCTGACCAAGGCGATACCACCTTCAGCCCCGGGCAATGCGCATACCAGGACGCGTAGCATTGCGAATGCTGCGCCGCGACGCGGGAAGCGGCACCATTCGGGCCGCGAAACACGATGGGACAACCAAGCTGCCCGCCCGACATATACAAGGTCTTGGCGGCGGAATTGATGATCTGGTCAATCGCCTGCATGGAAAAATTGAAGGTCATGAATTCAACAATGGGCTTAAGGCCAGTAAAGGCCGCGCCCACCGCCATGCCGGTAAAGCCATGTTCGGTGATGGGCATATCCATCACGCGGCGCGGGCCGAATTCTTCCAGCAAGCCTTGGCTGATTTTGTAGGCGCCCTGGTATTGCGCGACTTCCTCACCAATCAGGAATACATCCGCATCGGCGCGCATTTCTGCCGCCATGGCATCACGCAGCGCTTCGCGCACCGTCATGGATTTGGTCGGGCCCCAATCCTTCTCGGGCGTTGCAGCGCGTGGCGCCGCGGGCACGGAAGCCGGGACAGGCGCGGCAGCCACAGGGGCAGGCGCCGCCACGGGCGCGGGTTTCGCACCGCCAGCGCCGCCATCCAATTCGGCAATGGCCGTATTCACCGAGACATTTTCCGTGCCTTCGGGGACCAGAATGGCGGTCAGCACACCCTCATCCACCGCTTCCACTTCCATGGTCGCCTTATCGGTTTCAATCTCGGCAATCACCTCGCCGGATTTCACCTTATCGCCGGCTTTTTTGAGCCAGCGGGCCAGCTTGCCTTCCGTCATGGTGGGGGAAAGCGCGGGCATCAGAATAACGGCACCCATCTCAGTTCGCCTCCACCAGGATATCGGTCATCAATTCGGATTCCGGCGGTTCCGGGCTTTCCTGCGCGAAATCGGCGCTGTCCTGGACAATCGCCTTCACCTCATCATCAATCACCTTAAGATCGGCTTCGGTGACGCCGAAATCATCCAGCAGCGCCTTGCGCGCGGTCTCAATGCAATCCGATGTCTCGCGCATTTTCTGCACTTCTTCACGCGTGCGATATTTCGCGGGGTCGGACATCGAATGGCCGCGATAGCGATAGGTTTTCATTTCCAGCAAATACGGCCCCTTGCCGGCGCGGCAATGCGCGACAGCCCGTTCACCCGCTTCGCGCACGGCGGCCACATCCATGCCATTCACCTGCTCACCCGGGATGCCCCAGGGCGCGCCATTCTGCGACAAATCGCGCGAAGCCGAGGCGCGGTCCACGCTGGTGCCCATGCCGTATTTGTTGTTTTCGATGATGAAAATGCAGGGCAGCTTGAAAAGCGCCGCCAGGTTCAGGCTTTCGAACACCTGGCCCTGGTTGGAAGCGCCTTCCCCAAAATAGGTGACCGCCAGGCGCCCATCCTGCCGATACCAATTTGCGAAGGCGAGGCCATTGCCGAGCGAGACCTGCGCGCCAACAATGCCGTGGCCGCCGTAGAAGCCCTTCTCCCGGCTGAACATATGCATGGACCCACCCTTGCCCTTGGAATAGCCGCCAATGCGCCCGGTGAGTTCCGCCATGACGCCGCGGGCTTCCATGCCGGTGGCCAGCATATGCCCGTGATCGCGGTAGGAGGTGATGACCTGATCCCCCGGCTTCAGGCACATTTGCATGCCGACAACCACGGCTTCCTGGCCGATATAAAGATGGCAGAAGCCCCCAATCAGCCCCATGCCGTAAAGCTGGCCGGCTTTTTCTTCAAAGCGGCGGATCAGCAGCATGTCGCCATAGGCGCGGAGCATTTCTTCCCGCGACAGCGATGGGGTCTTGGCTTTGCCGCGCCGCTTGCTGGCGGCTTCTGTGGCCTGGGGCATGGGTATTTCCTCCGGGGCTTAGCTTCCTGACACAATTAGCGCTGGCTTTTGCCGAAATTCAAGCCTTGAAATCGTAAAAAACTGAGTTTTTGCAATGCAATAATTAAATTAACTGCAATTCAGTTAAGTGTTTGTTTCACCATATGGAGGCCGGCACGGCATGGCCCCTGCCGCCATAAGCCAAGCTTCATAAGACTTGAAAAATCAGGAAAACCGGGTGCGGTGCCCGATGCTCAATAAAGCCGGCGCTCCGGGCCATAGGGAACAACCACCTCATCCCGCCCGACCATATTCAGCAGGGACCGCGCGCGTTCTTCCAGCTGGTCCCGGTCAAGCCGATCACCGCGCAAGCCGACCACGCGGCGTTCCATCGCATCCCGCTCGGCCTCGGCCTGCTGAAGCGTCGCTCGGGCCGCCACGATATCACCCTGGCGCTTGTCGCGCGCCATCAACCCACGTTCGCCATGCACAGCATGCCAAGCGAAATAGCCCGATACCGCAAGGAAAACGGCCGGCACCAATACCCCTTTAAGGACTCGTTTGGAGATGGAAAGCAGCGCCATAAGCGCGATAACCCCTCGACTTGAAGTGATCTCTAAAGAATCCATTCTTGGGTCGCTTGTCCAGAGAGAAATGGCAAGGCACAGCGAAATCGCGCGAAAACCCGCCTTTCTTGACATTCATCATCCCGGCGACGCCAGATGGCGGGCACTAAAAGCGCCCTACCCTAAGCCGGAACCCGCATGCACCCCGCGCCCGAAATCAGCATTCTGATGGCCGCCCATGGCCTGCGCGCCGAAATCGCGACGGCTGTGGCTTCGGTCTTTGCCTGCGCGGAAGGCGCGGCGGTGGAGGTCATCATCGCCTCAGATGACGGTACGGATTATCGCGAATGCCTGCCGGCGGATCCAAGATTGGTCTTTGCCCCGATCGGGCCGATTGCTTCCGGCGCGCCAGCCGCGCGCAATCGCGCGCTGGCTTTGGCACGCGGCGATTTCATCACCATGCTGGATGCTGATGATGGTTATGAGGGCACGGCGGATGGCTTGGCGGCAACCCTGGCTTTGGCGCGCAAGGCAGGGGCCGCGGTGATCCCCAGCATCATCCGCGCCCCGGATGGCACAGCCATCCGCCGCGTCCCACCCCCAGGGACGGCAAGCCTGGGCTGGTGTGAATGGCGACAGGTCTTTGCCTCGCTCCATCTGCTGCGCCCGCGTGCAACCGCCGAGCCCTTTCGCCCCTTTCGCCTAATTGATGATGTCTGGTGGGATTTGCAGGGCCTGGCCCACGCTGGGGGAAGGGCGCCGGTTTCGGCAGCGCTTGCCTATCGCTACCAGCTTCGCGCAGGGCAGCTTACTGAAACGCGTGCCGGCGCCTTTGATGCCGATTACGCCGAGGCTTTGGCGATACTGCACGACAATCCTGACATCTTCGGCACCGCCACGCATGAGGTGGCGCGCATTCTATGGCGCTGGCGCGCCATGAACCGGCACGCCGAAAGGGCGGCCACAGGCAAGCCGCGCATGCTTGGCCATTACCACCGCCATGTTGCGGCTTATCTGACGCGCGCTTGATTTAAAGGAATGCCCCCAGGGAGACTCGAACTCCCATGCCCTTACGGGCGGACGATTTTGAGTCGTCTGCGTCTACCGTTCCGCCACAGGGGCAACGCAGAGTGTTCCTAACCCAAGCACCGCCCGATGGTCCAGAGGGGTGGGCTCAAAACAGCGAATAGCCGCCATCAATCACCAGGCAATCGCCGGAATGATAGGCGGACGCATCACTTGCCAGGTAAACCGCGATGCCGGCGAAATCCGCCGGTTGGCCCCAGCGCCTGGCCGGGATGCGGGGCAGGACGGCGCCGCTGAAACGCTCATCCGCCACATTGCCGGCGGTCATGGCGGTTTCGATCCAGCCGGGCAGGATGGCATTGGCGCGAATACCATGCCGGGCCAACTCGACCGCCAATGCGCGGATCATGGCGACCAGCGCGCCCTTGGTCGCGCCGTAATGGGCGTTGCGCGCGGCACCTTCGATGGCGGCGAGCGATGCTGTGGCTACCAGGGAACCGCCGCCGCCGCGTTCCACCATATGCCGCGCGGCAGCGCGCAACGTGTAGAAGGCGCCATCCAGATTAATGCGCATCACGCGCTGCCATTCGGCGGTTTCCAGCGCCGTGAAGCGCGACGCATGGCCGTAGGTGCCGGCATTGGCAAAACAGGCATCCACGCGGCCAAGGGCGGCGAGGGTTTCCGCAAACGCGGCCTCCACCGCCGCCTCAGCGCCAATGTCGCAGATGGTCGCATGCAGGCGTACGCCAAGCGGCTTCAGGTTTTCCAAAGCTGCGGCATTTTTCGCAGGATTGCTGCCCCATATCGCGATATCGGCACCGGCTTCCGCCAGCGCCTGCGCCATGCCAAGCCCAATACCGGAATTGCCGCCCGTGATCAGCGCAACCTTGCCGCTGAGATCAAAAGGCGCATAGGCCATGGCGTTCAGTAACCCGCCTTGCGGTCCACGACTTCCTTGAGCGGCGCGCCATCCAGAAAGCGGCGCAGATTTTCCACCAGCAGCGCCGCCACCATGGAATCCCGCGCCGGATGCAGCCCGCCAATATGGGGCAGCACCAGGATGTTTTCTGTGCCCCAGAAGGGATCTTCCTTGGGCAAGGGTTCCTGCCGGAACACATCCAGGATGGCGCCGGCAATCGTGCCGGATTTGGCCGCGGCGACCAAAGCCGCATCATCAATCAGCGCACCGCGCCCGAAATTGAGCAGCCAGGCGGTTTTCTTCATGCGCGCAAGGCGTGCGGCATTGATGATGTTTTCCGTCTCGGGCGTGGCTGGCAGCAGCAGCACGACGAAATCGGATTGCGCGAGCACTTCATCGGTTTCTTCCGGCGCATAAACGCGTTCCACATGTGCCAAGGCGCCGGTCGCGCGGCGTGTGCCGATCACGCGCATTTCCAGCGCCGCGGCCTTGCGCGCCAATTCCTGCCCAATCGCACCAAGGCCAAGAATGCCAAGCGTCTGCCCCGCCAGCGTGGAGGAAACGCGGCGCGTCCAGGTGCTGGCGGCGTTATCACCCACAATCGCGGCATAGGGTTTGGTGATGTGAAACAGCGCGCCTAGAATATTCTCCGGCATCTGCACGCGATGCGTCCCCCGCGCGCAAGTGAGCGTCAGGCTAGGCGATAAATCCGCACGCGAAAGCCAATGTTCCACCCCCGCCGTAAGCGCCTGCGCCCATCGCAGCTTTGGCATTTGCGCCAACGTCCCGGCAGGCGGCCCCCAGGTCAGCATCGCCTCCGCTTCCTGCAATTGCGCTGTACTTGGCGTGGCGTTGCGCGGCAATTCTTCCAGCCGAATGCGCTGATCAAGCCCCGCTTCGGTGATCGCTTTGCGATAGGCTTCCGCGCCATCGGTCCAGAGCAGGAAAAGCGGTTTGGTCATGATAATGCCTCAGGCTTTCACAATCAAAGCATCCACCGCGACCGCGTCACTACCGGCGATGATGATGGGGTTCACATCCAGCTCAGCGATCAGATCACGCTGATCGGCAGCGAATTCAGAAAGCCGGACAATGATTTCAGACAGCCGATCCATGTCGGCGGCCGGCGCACCGCGAAAGCCTTCCAAGGCAGCGCGGCCTTTCAGCCGGGCAAGCAAGCCAAGCGCCTCGCTGTGCGTGACAGGCGCCAGTGACAGCGCTGAATCGCGCATCAATTCCACCAATACACCGCCAAGCCCAGCGACAATAAGTGGGCCCATCAGCGGATCAATGCGCGCACCTACCATGATTTCAACGCCAGGCTTCGCCATGGGCTGCACCAGCACGCCATTGATGCGCGCATGGGGCGCGTGGTGCTTCGCATTGGCCATGACAGCGCGGAAGGCATCGCGCAATTCAGCTTCATCCTTCAACTTCAGGCGGATCACGCCCGCTTCCGTCTTATGCGGCAGATCGGGGCTTTCCACCTTGATCGCGACCGGCCAGCCAAGCGCCTTGGCAGCAGCCAGCGCCTCATCTTCCGTCGTGGTCAGGCGTTCGGGCACCACGGGCACGCCATAGGCAGCCAGCACTTGCTTCGCTTCGCGTTCGGTCAGCGTGCGGTCTTGCGCGGCGGCGATCAGCTTCGCCGCTTCCTGCGCCGCTTCGGGGCGTGCTATGCGCGTATAGTTGCGCGGGCCGGCGCTGCGCCTTTCTTCGCGCTTATGCCAATGATCGAGTGTGGCAAAGCAGCGATCCATGGAACGGAACAGGCCAATACGCGGGTTTTGCTCCGCCTCCTTCGAACCGAAGCCTTCCAGCCATTCCGTTGTCCAAACGACGCAAATCGGCTTATTGTGCTGTTCGGCAATGGCGGCCAATTCGCCGGGGCGTTTGGCGGAAAGCTCGGTCGAATAAATCTGCGCATAAAGCAGCGTGCCGTAATGGTCTTCGCCCAGCATGGCGGAAGCACACGCCGTCAGGCTTTCTGGATCATTGGCAACTTGTGCGGTGACATCGCAAGGATTGCGTGCCGAACCAAAATCCGGAATGCGCGATTCCAATATCGCCTGCACCGGCGGTGTGGGCTGCGGCAAGGGAATGCCGCGTTCTTCCGCACGATCGGCGGACATGATGGCCGCCCCGCCCGAAACGGCCACAACTGCCACCCCGCGCGCCTTGGGCTTTGGCGCCTTCGCCATGAAGGACGCAGTTTCCACCATGGCTTCAAAATTATCCACCAATATCGCGCCCGCACGTTCAAACGCCGCGCGATAGGCGGCCTGAGAACCCGCCAGCGACCCAGTATGAGACATCGCCGCCGCCGCGCCCTGTTCGCCCGTACCAAGCTTGAAAACAATCAAGGGTTTGTCAGCAGCATCGGCAATTTGCGCCGCTTCAATGAAGCGCATCGGGTCCGGCATGCCTTCAAACACGCAGGCAATCGCGCGGCACCCCGGATCATCGGCCAGAAAGGAAACGCAATCCGCCACATCAATATCGGAAGAATTGCCGGTGGTGAGCAGATGGCTCACGGAAACGCCGCGCATCACCGATTGCGCGAGCGAAAAACCAAGCGCGCCGGATTGGCTGACCAGGCCAAGCGCATGCGGCAAAGGCGCCTCCATGGGCGGTGGGATCATGAAAGTGACACCGGCCTTGCTGGCGAAATTCAACATGCCAATACAATTCGGCCCGACAATGCGCATGCCCGCATCGCGCCCAATCGCGGCCAGGCGCTGTTGCGCGGCGATATCCTCAGCCCGGCCAGTTTCCGAAAAGCCAGAGGCATAAATCATCACGCCGCCAACACCCGCCTTGGCGCAATCGGTCGCGATTTCTTCCACCGCATCCTTGGCAGCGACCACAATGCAGCAATCCGGCACTTCCGGCAGCGCGGCGACGGAAGGATAGCAGGCGCGCTCACCGATTTTCTCATAACGGCTATTCACCAAATGCAGCCGGCCCGTATAGCCAGACAGCGCGCTGATGGTGCGATCCGCGAAGGAACCCGCGCGCGGGGAAGCGCCGATCACGGCAATCGAGGCAGGGTTGAACAGCCGCTGCATATCGGCATGGCGATAAACGCCGCGATGGGTGATGGACATTGCCTTGCTTCCTCCTGCTCTGCCGGCTCGTTGCGGCCGGTTATGGTCACGTGAGGTGCGCCCAGCGACGCACCCCTAAGTCACTTCAACGCGCGGCTTCCGCCAGATATTCCATCGCTGCCGCCACACCACCCGGCGCATGCGGCACACCATTCAGCTTCAGCGCCATTTCAACAACGGAAAGCGTGCCCAGGATCATCGGTTCATTCAAATCGCCCAGATGCCCGATGCGGAATACCTTGCCGCCCAAAGGCCCAAGCCCGCCACCGAGCGAGACATTGAAGCTTTGCAGCGCCGTGCGGCGCACCGCTTCCGCATCATGGCCTTCGGGCATCAAAATGGCGGTGACGCTATCCGAATAGCGATCCGGATTCATGCAGAAAAGCTGCGGCCCAGCATTGCCGGACCAATGGCGCACGCAGCGGCGGACGGCTTCCGCGAGGCGCGAATGGCGCGCAAAGACCTGATCAAGCCCTTCTTCTTCCAGCAAACGGAGTGATTCCTGCAACCCGTAGAAGAATGAAGTGGGCACTGTGCCAACGAAGGATTTATGCTTGCGCGTCAACATATTCGTCCAGGACAGGTATGATTTCGGCAGCCGCGATGTCTTGTGCGCCTCCATCGCCTTGGCTGAAACGCCAGTGAAGGACATGCCGGTAGGCAACATCAAGCCCTTCTGGCTGCCGCCCACGGCGACATCCACACCCCATTCATCCATGCGGAAATCAAGTGAGCCGAGCGAGGAAATCGTATCACTCAACAACAAGGCAGGATGCTTCGTGGCATCCAGCGCGGCGCGCACATCCTTCAGCGGCAATTCCATGCCTGTCGCGGTTTCATTATGCACGGCGCAAATCGCCTTGATGCGATGGTCCTTATCCGCGGCCAGGGTTGCGCGCAGCGCGGCGAAATCAACGCCTCGGCGCCAATCGGCACTGATCACTTCGGCCCTTAAGGACAAATCCTCGGCCATTTGCGCCCAGCTTTGCGAAAAATGGCCGGTTTCGATAATGGCCACCGTATCGCCGGGGGAAAACAGATTGACCAGGCTCGCTTCCCAAGCCGCGTGGCCAGAACCTGTGTACATGAAGACTTCCTGTTCGGTCTTCAAAATCCGCTTGAGGCCTGCGACGCATTTTTCATAAACCGGCATGAAGGCCGGATCGTTGAAATCCACGGTGACATGCGCCACCGCAAGCAGCACTGAATCCGGAATATTGGTGGGGCCAGGATTGGCAAAGAATTGCCGCCCGCGCGGCAGACGAGGCTTACTGGCCATGAAACAGCGTTTCCTTCTTTCGATCATTTTGTTGCGACGCGGGCATCATTTCGCCAATTCCCGCGCCATGGATTCAAGCCCCGCCAGTGTCAGCGGATGCATGCGGTTTTCCATCAGCCCCTGCATCATGCCGATGGAATGGGTATAGCGCCAATGCTGCTGGTCCACGGGATTGAGCCAGGCAGCACGGCGGAAATGCCGCGTCAGGCGGCCCATCCAGACTACGCCGGATTCCTCATTCCAATGCTCAACCGAACCGCCGGGCTGAGAGATTTCATAAGGCCCCATGGTGGCATCACCCACCAGCACCAGGCGCCAATCCGGGCCATAGGTGCGCAGCACTTCCTGCGTGGTTTTCTCGGTTTCCTTGCGGCGGCGATTTTCACGCCATAGCCGTTCATAGGGGCAATTGTGGAAGTAGTAGAATTCCAGATGCTTGAATTCGCCCCGCGCCGCGGAAAACAATTCCTGGCAGATGCGGATATGGTCATCCATGGAACCGCCAATATCCATCAGCAGCAGCACCTTCACCGCATTGCGGCGTTCCGGCACCATATGCAGATCAAGCGAGCCACCATTGCGTGCGGTGGCGCCAATGGTCCCCGGAATATCTAATTCCGTCGCCGCACCCGTGCGCGCGAAACGGCGCAGCCGACGCAAAGCGACCTTCATATTGCGCGACGATAACGCCTCATCCTCATCCAAATCCTTATAGACGCGCTTGTCCCAAACCTTGGCGGCGCGGCGATTGCGGCTTTCTTCCTGGCCAATCCGCACGCCTTCCGGGTTGTAGCCATAGGCGCCGAAGGGCGATGTGCCGGCGGTGCCGATCCATTTCGAACCGCCCTGATGCCGGCCCTTTTGTTCGGCCAGCCGCTGGCGCAGCGTTTCCATCAGCTTATCAAAGCCGCCAAGGGCTTCGATCTGCGCGCGTTCTTCCTCGGTCAGGAGTTTTTCCGCCATTTTGCGCAGCCATTCGGCGGGGATTTCCACCGAGTTCTCCGCGGTGCCGGGCGGCGATTCCAGCCCCTTGAAGATTTCGCCAAAAACCCGGTCGAACCGGTCAAGGTGGCGTTCATCCTTCACCAGTGCGGTCCGCGACAGATGGTAGAAATCCTCCACATCAAAGCCTGCCACACCGGCCTTCAAGGCGCGCAGAAGTGCCAGGTATTCCGTGATGGAAGCCGGCACACCAGCGGCGCGCAGCGCGATGATGAAGGGTGCGAACATTGCTCCTGCCTATGCCGGATGCCGCCGCATCAAACCTTCCGCCGCGTCAGGAAAGCCAGGCGTTCAAACAAATGCACATCCTGTTCATTCTTCAACAGCGCGCCGTAAAGCGGCGGGATCGCGGTTTTGTTGTCCTGGCTGCGCAACGCTTCCGGCGGCATGTCTTCAATCGTCAGCAGCTTCAGCCAATCCAGCAATTCCGATGTTGCCGGCTTCTTCTTCAATTCATTCACGCCGCGCACATCGAAAAACACCGTGAGTGCTTCCCGCAGCAAATCCTGGCGGATATTGGGGAAATGCGTCTGCACGATTTTTTCCATCGTCTCCCGATCCGGGAAGCGAATGTAATGGAAGAAGCAGCGGCGCAGAAACGCGTCCGGCAATTCCTTTTCATTGTTGGAAGTGATGATCACCACCGGCCGATGCCGCGCCTTCACATTGCGGCGCAGTTCATAGACATAGAATTCCATGCGATCGATCTCAAGCAATAGATCGTTTGGAAATTCGATATCGGCCTTGTCGATTTCATCAATCAGCAGCACCACAGGATGGTCGGCTTCAAAGGCTTCCCAAAGCTTGCCGCGCACAATGTAATTCGCAATGTCATGCACGCGCGGATCGCCAAGCTGGCCATCACGCAGCCGGCTCACCGCATCATATTCATACAAGCCCTGCTGCGCCTTGGTGGTGGATTTGATGTGCCATTCAATCAGCGGATAGCCTAAAGCCTTGGCAATTTCCTGCGCCAACACGGTCTTGCCCGTGCCTGGCTCACCCTTGATCAGCAGCGGGCGTTCCAACGCCACCGCGGCATTTACCGCAACCTCCAGCTCTCGGGTTGCGACGTATCTTTCTGTGCCTTTGAACTGCGCCACGCTCTGCTCCGTCTTTCTGGCCGCATGGTCGGGCGACACACCCTTATGCGCAAGCCCCCGGAATCACTCGGCAGGTGTCAGGCGCAAAACGGCGCCCTCCGCGCGCGGGGCACCGGGGGGCGCAACCCGCACATCGGCTGCGACAAGCGCGCCTTCTGCATCCATGATGGCGATGCGGTAAAAGCCGGGGCCGGGCGGAAGCCAGCCCAATTCCCGCCGCGCCGCATCCCGGGCGATGGGCGCGCCATCCACCAGAAAGGTCAGCGGCCGCCGCCCGCCGGCAACGCGCAGCACCACCGGCCCCGCGCCTTCGGCCAGAACCGCGCCAGGCGGGGGGAAGATCAGGCGCAGCGGGTCGCTCCCCAAGGCAGCCACGGGCGTATCGGGGCGGCTTGGCGCGCGTTCCAAAGGTGCTTCCGGCAGCAGGGCAAATACCCGCGCGAGTACCGGCAAGGCAGCGTCCCGCCCGGTGAGGCCCGGGATCGGCGTGCCATCGGGCCGCCCCACCCAAACCCCGGCCATGTGCCGACCATCAAAACCAAGCGCCCAGGCATCCCGCCCACCCCAGGATGTGCCGGTCTTCCAAGCCACCCCACGCGGCCCACCGCCCGGGAAATCCTGTACCAATACCCCCGCCACCGCCGCTGCCGCGCGGGCTTCCAAAACCGGCGCGCCGGCGCCTTGCCCCGGCGTGAAGCGCAATGCGCCGACCCGCCCGCCATCACCGAGCAGCGCATAAAGCCCGACCATATCGCGGAGCGTCGTCCCCGCGCCCCCAAGCGCCAGCGGCAGGGACGCATCCACCCCGCGCGGCAGCACCGGCGCCGCCCCAGCAGAACGGAGCGATGCCGCAAAACGCGCTGGCCCCACCCCATCCAGCAAAGCGACTGCCGGCAGGTTGAGCGAAAGCCGCAAAGCCTCCGCCGCCGTGATGCGCCCGGCGAAACCGCGATCAAAATTCTCCGGCGCATAGGCGCCAAAGCGGCGCGGCAGATCGGAAAGCAGCGTATCGGGCCGGACAAGCCCCTGTTCAAACGCCATGGCATAGAGAAAGGGCTTGAGCGCCGAACCAGGTGAACGGGTCGCACGCGTTAAATCCAAGGACCCGGCGCGGTTCTCGGCGCCAAAGGCCCCGCCCACCAAGGCGCGGGTTTCGCGGGTGCGGAGATCAGCGATGATCAACGCCACACTTGCCCGTTCCGGGAGCCGCGCCAGCGCCTCATTGGCCAGTCTCTCACTGGCGCGTTGCAACCCGGCATCCAGGCTGCTGCGGATGGGGGAATCGCCCTGCCGCGCCAATTCCCGCGCCAGATGCGGCGCCAGGGCGGGCATGGGCAGGCGCGCATTGGGCAAGGGTGCTGCCAGCGCCAAAGCCTGATCTTCGGGGGAGAGCATCGCGGCACCTCGCCGGCGCAACACATCATCCCGCGCTGCCCGCGCCGCTTCCGCATGCCGATCAGGGCTGAGGGCCGCCGGGCGGCGGGCGAGCGCAATCAGTAGCGCCGCTTCCGCCGCATCAAGCCGCTGTGCGGGGCGGCCAAACCAGGCCAAGGCTCCGGCGCGCACGCCTTCAATATTGCCGCCCTGCGGCGCCAGGGTCAGCCAAATGCCCAGGATTTCCCGCTTGCTGAAGCGCGCTTCAAGCTGCAAGGCACGGAAGATTTCAATCGCCTTGGCGCGCAGCCCTCGCGGGCGCGGTTCCAACAGCCGCGCCGCCTGCATGGTAAGGGTCGAACCGCCTGAAACCACGCGCCCCGCGCGCAGCCATTGCCCCGCTGCGCGACCAAGCGCCAAGGGGTCCACACCGGCATGTCGGTAGAAGCGCCGATCCTCCGCCGCGATCAGCAGATCGAGCAGCACCGGCGCAACATCATCCGGCCTGGTCGCCAAGCGCCAAAAGCCGCCCGGCGCGGGCAGGACAGAAAGGATGCGCCCGTCACGATCCTGCACCTCCGCCCCCACGGCATGCAGGCGCGTGAGGTTCGGCGGGAAAAGCCGATCCAGCGCGAAGGGCGCCAGCAACAGGGCGCCAAGGCACAGGGCGAGCATCCATAGCCGCCGCTTGCGCAGCATGGTGCGTGGCGGGGTCACAGGCGGGCTCCATTCTGAGGCATTAGGGGCATGTCATTCGGGGTCGCTCGATCATGTCAAGCAAAAGCTGGCTCGTGCCCCTGGGCGGTATCCTGAATTCGGATAAGCTCCGCCAAGGCGCGTGATGAAGGGGGCAGTCATGGCGATCAGCATCGGCATTGTGGGCTTGGGGCAAATCGCGCGCAAACGGCATGTGCCGGCGATTACGGCTGATGCCGGCTTTACCCTGGCGGGACTTGCTGATCTTGGCGGCGGGGAAGCTGTGGCCGGTTTGCCCATCTCCACGGACCATCACGCCATGTTCGCGGCTTGCGCGCTGGATGCGGTCGCTATCTGCACACCACCTGCGGCGCGCTTCGCCATTGCGCGCGATGCGCTGCGCGCGGGCAAACATGTCCTTTTGGAAAAGCCACCAGCCACCACAATGGGCGAGGCTGAGGCGCTGGTAGCATTGGCCGCGCGCTGCGGGCGCGTTGTCTATGCGTCCTGGCATTCGCAATGCAACCGCGCGGTAGAGGCTGCGCGGGTTTTTCTCGCGGATAAGCACCTGGCCAGACTACGCGTGGATTGGCATGAGGACTTTCGCCTCTACCATCCTGACCAGGATTGGATTTGGCAGGTTGATGGGCTCGGCGTTTTCGACATGGCGATCAATGCGCTGTCGGTGATCAGCCGGCTATTCGCGCCACTGCCTTTCGTGCAGAGCGCGGAGCTACACATCGCCGCCAACCACGCCGCGCCACTCGCCGCCACGATCCGCTTCGGCAGCTTGGATGGCGCCGGCCCGCTGGAACTGCACGCGAATTGGGGCCATGTCGGCCCCGATCAACGGGAACTGCACATCACAACACGCTGCGGCCATGAAGTGGCGCTGCTTGATAGCGGGGGGACGCTGGTGATTGATGGCCGGGTGACGGTGCAGGAAGCGCGGGAGGAATATCCGATGCTCTACACGCGCTTCGCCGAATTGGTATTGAGCGGGCAGAGCGAGGCTGATCTGACGCCGCTGCAAATGACGCTGGATGCGCTGGCGCTCGGCAAGCGCGTGGCCTTGCCCCACTTCGAAAGTTAGGACTGGCCTGCCTGGGCTGAACGCTCAGGCAGACCAGAGGTTATGTTAAGCCGCCTTCAGCGCGGTGCGGATTTCAGTCACCGCTTCGTCAATCATCGCGGGGGTGACATCCAAATGCGTGCACGCCCGCACGCGCCCACCCAGGCCGCTGATGGCAATGCCGCGCATTTGCAGCTTTTCCTGCAAGCGCGCCACATTCATGCCCGTGCCGCTGATATCGAAGAACACCAAATTGGTTTCCGGGTCTTCCACATGCACGCCTTCAATCTGCGCCAGGCCCCGCGCCAGAGTCTTTGCGTTGGCATGGTCATCCGCCAGCCGATCAATATTGTGATCCAACGCATAGATGCAGGCGGCGGCGCAAATGCCGCCCTGACGCATGGAACCACCCAGGCGCTGCTTCCAACGCCAGGCGCGGCCGATAAATTCATTGCTGCCGCACAGCACGGCACCCAAAGGCGCACCCAGCCCCTTGGTGAAATCAAGCCAGACGCTGTCATAGGAAGCGACCATATCCTTGGGCGCGACGCCGGCGGCGACACAGGCATTCATCAGCCGCGCGCCATCCATATGCGTGGCCCAGCCTTCGCCATGCGCCACGGCGGCCACCGCGTTCAGTTGTTCCAATGGCCAAACGGCACCACCACCGATATTGGCGGTTTGTTCCACTTCCAACAGCCTTTGCGGCGGGGTATAGCGGGTTTTGGGCCTGATCGCGCCGCGGAGGTCATCCGCGGTGAACATGCCCTTCGGCCCGCGCATCGGCATGATCTGCACGCCGGTCAGCGCCGCATGGGTGCCGCCTTCGCTATGCAGGATATGGCTGGTTTCATGCGCCACTACCTCATCACCCTTTTGGCAATGCGTCAGGATCGCGATCACATTGCACATGGTGCCGGATGGCAAATACATCGCCGCTTCCTTGCCCATCAGCGCGGCCATACGGTCGCATAGTTCATGCACCGTCGGGTCATCGCCATGCTGCTCATCGCCCACCTCGGCGCGCATCATGGCTTCCTTCATGGCCGGCGTCGGGCGGGTTTGCGTATCGGAATAGAGGTTGATGCGCACAGGCGGCGCACCTGGCGGCGGACGGTTCGGAGCATGGACCATGGCGGTATTCCTTTGACCTGAGCATTTTCAAGCCAAGTGGACTCACTTGGCGACTCGGAAAATGCGAGCAAACAAACGCTTAGAGCGTCTCGGGTGAGCGGATGTGAACCCGAGACGCTCTAATTGGCCGCAGGATGCAACGCGACGGCAGTTTCTGCCAGAGGGGGCGCCCAGCTTCCTGAAGTGCTGCAAAACTGCAAGGCTCGGCGCCGAAACCGGTTCAGGGGAAAGCCGCCATGCCCGACATCCGCAAAATCGCCTATCTCCGTGAGGAAAGCTTCGCCGAGGCCGGGCGCGTGGCACCGCGCCCCATCATCCGCGCCGTGGCGCTGATCCTGATCGGTAACCCCTATGCCGGGCGCTATCAGGAGGATTTGTCCCCCCCGGTGGAGTTCGGCCCCGCGCTTTCGGCCCGCGTGGCGCCGGAATTAGTCAAGCTTTTGGATGGGCCCGCGGTTTCCTATGGCAAGGGCGCCATTGTGGGTGCGGCGGGGGAATTGGAACATGGCGCGGCCATTCTGCACCCCGCCCTTGGCCGGCCCTTGCGGGAGGCGATTGGCGGGGGCGCGGCCATCATTCCATCCTCGGCCAAAATGGGTGGGCCGGGCAGCGCGCTCGACCTGCCGCTGGGGCATAAGGATGATGTCTGGTCGCGTGGACATTTTGACGCGATTACCGTCAGCCTGGGCGATGGCCCGCGCCCGGATGAGATTCTGGTCGTGATTGGCCTGGCCGATGGCGGGCGCTTACTGCATCGGATTGGGGATGGGGCGCCGAGGTAAGGGGGGCTCCCTTAAAACCATTCTTAGCGTGTAAGTGACATCGCGCTAGAACTATAGAGCGAATCGGTAGTGATACGGAGGATGAGTAGTGGCAAGACAGCCCTTAGCAGAAGTTTTTGGCTTTCCAATTGACAACCAAAGCGATCATGCTGAACGTTTTCGCAGGCATAATTTATGTCCTTTCAATAACAAAATTCCGAATTGCACAAAAGATAAAGCTCAGGCTCCACTAGGCGTTTGTAGTGTTTTTGATGGTACTGGGACAGCCATAACTTGTCCAATCCGCTTTCGCGAAAATTGGATTATCGCTGACGATGCGGCTGCGTTTTTCTTCCCACCCGGCACCTCATGGACTTCATTGACGGAGGTGAGACTAAAGGACGTTAATGGCGGGTCGGCAGGTAACATCGACGTTGTTCTGGTTGCTTACGATAGAGATACAGGAAAGATCCAAGACTTCGGAGCATTGGAGATCCAGGCAGTTTATATTTCAGGAAATATTCGAAACCCTTTCGAGTATTACATGAAAGACCCGGCAGGGAACGCTGCAATGGATTGGTCTGGGCAAGAAAAGTACCCGCGTTCCGATTACCTTTCTTCGTCGCGCAAACGCCTTGCACCCCAATTACTCTTTAAGGGCGGCATCTTGCATGCATGGAACAAAAAAACAGCGGTCGCTTTAGACAAGGGGTTTTTTGAAACTCTTCCCAAACTTCATGAAGTGGCACCTTCGGAGGCGGAAGTCGCTTGGCTAGTTTATGATCTGGCCCTAGACAAGATTAACAACAAGTATAATCTGTTTCGCCATAAGACGGTTTACACCAAATTCACTGAGTCCTTGCGCCAAATCACCACGTCCAAGCCGGGAAAAGTAGAGGATTTCGTTGGCCAATTACAGGAAAAATTAAACCAAAAACTAGATGACGGAGTGCCACCAAATAATGTGACGCTGGACGAGATACTATGAACGAAATCGGGCAACTCCCCAAGATCGTCAATGTAGCATCCGTCCCGCAGCGTAGCCCATTTCGATATCCTGGTGGCAAAACTTGGCTAGTGCCTTATCTCCGAGCTTGGCTAAGAAGCCGCAGGATACGCCCAACACGCTTTATTGAGCCGTTTGTCGGTGGCGGGATAATCAGCCTTACTGTGGCCTTCGAACGTTTGGCTGAATTAGTTGAAATGGTCGAACTCGATGAGGACGTGGCCGCTGTCTGGGAAAGCATTATTTCGGGTGACATTGATTGGTTGCTTTATCGGATCAGGAACTTCGAGGTAACTGTCGAAAACGTTCGCGCTGAATTGCAAATTCCCTGCGATTCCATGCGCCAGCAAGCCTTCAATACCATTCTACGAAACAGGACGTTTCACGGTGGAATTCTCGCGCATGGCAGCGGCCTGTTGAAAAATGGAGAGAATGGCAAAGGCATCAGATCTCGTTGGTATCCCGAAACCCTTTGTCAGCGCATCACCGCGATTGGCGAAGTTCGTCGACGGATCAAGTTTACGAAGGGTGATGGTCTTGATTATCTGAAAGACTCGCTAGAAGACCCTTCGGCTGTTTTTTTTATTGATCCCCCATACACCGCTGGAGGTAAAGGGAAGCGGGCGGGACGCAGACTCTACACTCATAATGACCTTGATCACGAGAAGCTATTCGACCTTGCAAATAAAGTAAAAGGCGACTTCCTGATGACTTATGATAACGACCCCGAAGTTCTAGAAATGGCCCTCTTCCGTAATTTTGATACGCAAGTGGTGCCTATGAAGAACACGCATAATACCGAGATGGTTGAGTTATTGATTGGCCAAGATCTATCTTGGGCAAGGGCCTTGCTGGAGAAGAAGCAGGAGCGATCGCTATTCGATGCGAATTAGCAGTGTTCTTGTAGTGATGGCTCTCTTGCCGACCGCTTGATCCACAGACCGTTCGCTAACTGACCTTCAAGCTCAGATACTCCGGCAGAAATCACAAATCAGTGAGTCTGCCGGGTACTAAACTTGTCGCCAGGAAAGCTTACGCCGCCTCACTCTCCGCCCGGCGTGCATGGCGCTTGCGCTCATGCGGATCAAGATGGCGCTTGCGCAGCCGAATGGCGCCAGGCGTCACTTCCACCAGTTCATCATCTTCAATATACGCAATGGCCTGTTCCAGGCTCATCTTGCGCGGCGGGATCAGCAGCAGCGCCTCATCCTTGCCGGCGGCGCGGATATTCGTCAGCTTCTTTTCCTTGATTGGGTTCACTTCCAGATCATTGTCGCGCGAATGCTCGCCCAGGATCATGCCGACATAAACCTTCACACCGGGGTCCACGAATAGCGTGCCACGTTCCTGCAAATAGAACAGTGCGTATTGAATGGCTTCGCCGTCCGAATTGGAAATCAGCGACCCATTGCGCCGGCCTTCAATCGGCCCGGCCCAGGGGCGATAGCCCAGGAATAGCCGGTTCATCATGCCCGTGCCGCGCGTATCGGTCAGGAATTCGCCGTGATAGCCAATCAACCCACGAGACGGGATGTGGAAGGTCAACCGCACCTTGCCGCCGCCCGAAGGCCGCATATCCTGCATCTGGCCCTTGCGGAGCGACATCTTCTCCACCACCACGCCGGAATAGCTTTCATCCACATCAATCAAAGCTTCTTCGAAGGGTTCTTCGCGTTCGCCGGTTTCGGGATTGTCCTGCGTCAGCACGCGCGGGCGCCCGATGGTCAATTCAAAACCTTCACGACGCATGGTTTCAATCAGCACGCCAAGCTGCAATTCACCACGTCCCGCGACTTCAAAGGCGTCAACTTCTTCGCTGACCTTCACCTTGATCGCGACATTGCCTTCGGTTTCCTTGAACAGGCGGTCGCGAATCTGGCGCGACGTAACTTTCTTACCCTCACGCCCGCCAAGCGGCCCGTCATTGATGCGGAAAGTCATGGCCAGCGTCGGCGGGTCCACCGGCAAAGCGGGCAGGGGTTCCGTCACTTCCGGGGAAGCGATGGTGTCCGGAATCGTCGCATCCGAAAGCCCGGCAATGGCGATGATATCACCCGCCTGCACCTCATCCACCGGCACACGCTCAAGCCCCGAAAACGTCATCAGCTTGGTCAGCCGCCCGCTTTCGACAACGGTGCCATCCTGGCGCAGCACGCGCACCGGCATATTGAGGCGCGCCACACCCTGTTCCACGCGCCCGGTCAGGATGCGGCCCAGGAAATTGTCGCTTTCCAGAATGGTCGCATTCATCGCGAAGGGCTTTTCCAAATCCACCTTCGGCGCCGGCACATGGGAAAGGATCAGATCAAACAGCGGCGAGAGATCCTTGCGCGCGCCATTCAATTCCAAATCCGCCCAGCCCTGACGGCCAGAAGCGAAAAGCGTGTGGAAGTCCAATTGCTCATCGCTTGCGCCTAGGGCGGCGAAAAGATCGAAAACCTCGTTATGCACCTCATCCGGGCGCGCATCCTGGCGGTCAACCTTGTTGATCACCACAATCGGCTTCAGCCCGCGCGCAAGCGCCTTGGTCAGCACGAATTTCGTCTGCGGCAGCGGGCCTTCGGCGGCGTCGCACAACACAATGGCGCCATCCACCATGGACAGGATGCGTTCAACCTCACCGCCGAAATCGGCGTGGCCAGGTGTGTCCACAATATTGATCTTCACGCCCTTCCACTGCACGGCAGTGGATTTCGCAAGGATGGTGATGCCGCGTTCGCGTTCCAGATCATTGCGGTCAAGCGCGCGTTCGGCGACCTGCTGATTGGCGCGGAAGGCGCCGGCCTGACTCAGCAGCTTGTCCACCAGCGTGGTCTTGCCGTGGTCAACATGGGCGATGATGGCGACGTTACGAATTTCCATGAGACACCTGGGTAGAGCCTGGCAAAAACGCCACCAACCCGGCTCCCAGGGCTTGGGGGCGGGCGGTGGTTTCCATCCAGGCGTTTCGTTATGGCGGGGAGATAGGGGGTCGCGCCGGAAAAAGCCAGAGAAAAGCGTGTGACAGTTGCAGGCCTACCCCAGCGCCGCCGCCACCCCGCCGGACCGGCTGCCGATCAGCGCCGCCAGATCGGCCTGGGGGCGGGCGCCGAAATGGGAGATAACCTCGGCAGCCGCGATGCTGCCCCAGCGGCCGCATTCCGGCAGGGGCAAGCCGCGGGTCAGCGCCGCCATGAAGCCGGCGGCATAGGCATCACCGGCGCCGGTGCTATCCACCAGCTTGGTGGGCTCGGCGCGGACCGCATGGGTCTCGCTGCCCGCGATGATCAGGCTGCCCTTTTCGCTGCGGGTGAGCGCGGCAATGGCCACTTCGGCCCGCACGGCCTTGGCCGCGGCATCGAAATCATCGGTTTCATAGAGCGCGCAAATCTCGGCTTCATTGGCGAAGACGATATCGGCTTCTTCCTTGATGAAGGCGCGGAAGGCAGCGCGGTGGCGGCCAACACAGAAGGGGTCGGATAGCGTAATCGCCACTTGCCGCCCGGCCTGATGCGCCATGCGGGCGGCGGCGCGGAAGGCGGCCTGGGCCGCGGGCGGGTCGAACAAATAGCCCTCAAGATAGACAATCCGCGCGCTGGCAATGGCGGTAGGGTCCAGGTCAGCCTCCCCAAAGGTCACGCAGGCGCCAAGGAAGGTGTTCATGGTGCGCTGGCCATCGGGCGACACCAGGATCAGGCAGCGCGCGGTGGGCGCGCCGCCCACCAGCGGCGGGGTTGGGAAATGCACGCCGGCGGCGGTGATGTCGTGGCGGAATACCTGGCCCAGCCCATCATCGGCCACCTTGCCAAGGTAGCCGACCTTCGCGCCAAGCCCGGCTGCCACCGCACAGGTATTGGCGGCAGACCCGCCGCTGCTTTCAATGCCCGGCCCCATGGCGGCGTAAATCGCCTCCGCCTGGTCAGTGCTGATCAGCGCCATGCCGCCCTTGGCCATGCCATGTTCGGCCAGGAAGGCATCCTCGGCACGGGCCAGCACATCCACAATGGCATTGCCGATGCCAAGAATATCAAGGCTGGGGGGGGTCATGGGTGGGCTCCAAGAAAGATTGCGCCGGGATTAGCCTTGGGCGAGGGTGGCGTCCACCATGCCCCAAGCGCTTTTCCTCGCCCTGAGACAATTCGGCGACCCTGCCTTTCGCCGCCCGCTGATCCTGGGCGTGCTGGGCGCGGCTTTGGCGGTGCTGGGCTTGATCGGTTTGGCAGCCTGGCTGGCAGGCTGGGCGGCTGCGGGCGGGCCGGAATGGCTTTCCTGGATCACGCAAGCCGGCGGTGCGGCGGCGGGGGTGTTTCTGAGTTGGTGGCTTTTTCTGCCCGTCGCCTTGGGTATTGCCGCACAATTCACGGATAGCATCGCCGGCGCGGTGGAACGGCGCCATTACCCCTACCTGCCGCCGCCTGCCGGGGCCTCGGCGCTGGCGCAGGCAGGGTACGGGGTTTGGTTCAGCGTCAAGCTGTTGGCGCTGCAAATCCTGCTTTTGCCGTTGTTCTTCATCCCGCTTTTTGGCGCGCTGCTGGCGTTGCTGATCTCGGCCCATGCGCTGGGGGCGGGGTTGCTGCGGGAAGTGGCGCTCAGGCGCATGAACCTTGCGCATTCACGCATCGCCTGGCAGCGGCTGCGCTGGCAGGGTTGGATGCTTGGCCTTGTCTTGGCCCTGATGGCGATGGTGCCGGTGGTGAATTTATTGGTGCCGATCATTGGCATTGCGACGGCTGCGCATTTGCTGATCCGCGGCTTTGAAAAATTTCCGAGTGCATCATCAGAAAACGGGGGATAACCCGCTTTCGCCCGTTGTGGCGCGGCAGAGTCGCATGCTAGCCCGAATTAGCAGTAACGCGAATCAGCAAGGGGGCCAAATATGTCGCTTTTCCGTCGTAAGGATGAAGACACCACTCCGTCAGCACCGGAACCAACCAGTGTGCCGACAGCGCGCGATCCTGATCTGGCGGTGCCGCCCTTCCGGCCTGGGGCGGCAGTGGTGCCGCCGGTGGCCAGCGCGGCCGCTACATCCGCGAAGCCCACCATCGCGCCATCCCCCGCTGCACGCCCTTCCGCCCCCACCGCCGGCCGCCCCACCGGGCGGGCTGAAGCCGGTGAAAAGCGCGTCCTGCAATTGGGCAAGGGCATCAGCATCCAAGGCAGCGTGACGGAGGTCGAGCGCATCGTCATTGAAGGCACCATGGAAAGCCAGCTTTTGCAGTGCCAGGAATTGGCGATCAGCCATTCCGGCGTCTTCAAAGGTGAGGTGCAGGTGGAAGATGCCGATATCGCCGGCGTCTTTGATGGCACTTTGACCGCAACCGGCAGCCTGATCATCCGCGCCACAGGGCGGGTGCTGGGCGTGGCGCGGTCCCGTCGCCTTTCCGTGGAAGATGGCGGGCAGCTGACGGGGCGCATGGAAATGATCACCGAAGCATCGGCCGGCAGCCCGATGGCCGTGGCGCCGCCTGTGCGTGTGGTTGAGTCAAGCGATTCCTGATCCGGCGCCGCGTGCGCCAGGGGCCAAGGCCGACAATCCCATCACCGCGGCAAAGCATGTCGCCGCGGTCGCTTCCCCTTGGCCCCCTGGGCGCTGCCAGCCTTGCTTTGGCGGCGCTCATGTTCACCCCTGCCTGCCGGAAATCTGAAGCCGAGGGGGCATCGCTTGGCCTGGAACAGGCATTGCGTGACACCAGGGCAAGCTTGGCTGCGCTTGGTCTGCCAACTGCCCCGGAAGCATCGCAAATGGAACGCCCTGCGCCATTGCCGCCCCCGCCCAGCAGCGCCAGCGCCCCGCGCCGCCAGGGTACCCAACCACCTGCCGCCGCCAGCGTCTTGCAGGGGCAAGAGCCCGATGCGGTGATCTCCGCCCTTGGGGAGCCAGCCTTGCGCCGGCGGGAGGGGGAGGCAGAGATCTGGCTTTATCAGGCGCCAGATTGCCGGCTGGATCTGGTTTTCTACCCGGAACATGCGCGGCTGGTGCTGACCCATGCGGCGGCACGGGCCTTTGGTGCGCGGCGCCTGACCGAATCGGCCTGCATGGCGGCGATTTCGCGCGCACCCAACCCGCCGCCCTGGACTGTGCCAAAAAGCGGCGGGGGCTGAACAAAGCGCATGAGTCTTTGGCTGGATGCCTTTGTGCCGGCTTTTGCGCTGCTTGGGCTTGGCGCGCTGCTCCGGCGCATCCTGCTGCCGCTGGATGCGGTTTGGGCCGGCATGGAAAAGCTGATCTATTGGGTGCTGCTGCCAAGCCTGATCCTTTCCGCCTTGGCAGCGCTTGACCCCGCCAGCCTGCCGCTGGGCGCCATGGCCTTCACCATTTGGGGCGCGCTTGCCACCGGCACGCTGATTTCCGTGCTGTTGGCGCGCTTCATGGGTCATGGGCATGCGGCCATGACCTCGGTCCTGCAAGGCGGCATTCGCTTCAATAACCTGATGGGCTTCGCCATTGTGGGCGCGATTTTCGGCGCCGAGGGCATCAGCTTTGGCGCGGTAGCGACAGGCATCATCGTGCCCTTTGTGCAGAGCGTCACAACACTGGCCTTTGCCATGGATGGCAGTCGCGGCAGGCCAAAGCCGTTGGTGATTCTGCGCCAATTGATCCTGAACCCGCTGATCATCGCCTGCATTCTGGGCTTTACCATCGCGGCGCTGGGTGGCTTTCCGCCAGGCATAAAGCCCACCATTCAAACGCTCGGCCGCGCATCGGTGGCCCTTGGCCTGCTTTGCGTTGGCGCGGCGCTGTCGTGGGAGAGTTTCACCGATCGTCTGCCGACCCAGGCGCTGACGGGCGTTTTGAAACTAATCGGCATGCCCGCCATCACCTATGCGCTGGGGAGCTTTGTTGGCCTGCCGCCCCTGCCCCTGGCGGCGGCGGTGATCTTCATGGCGCTGCCAACGGCCGCCACTTCCTATGTCATGGCGCGCGCCATGGGCGGCGATGCCAAGCTGATGGCCGCCATCACCACCACGGAGCATATCGCTTCCATCATCACCCTGCCCTTTTGGGTGATGCTGGTGCTAAGATAATTTGGATCTGGGAGTAGAGCGCATGTATCACTGGATTTTCGCATTCCTGCTTGGCCTTAGCGGCGCCAGCCTGGCGCAAAGCCTGCCGCCGCCAGTCCCCCTGGCGCCCGGCGCCTCGGCAACGAGCGATGCGCCTACCGCAGCGCCACAAGCCGCCGCCCCGGCCCCAGCCCCGGCTACGCCGCCGGCGGAACGCAGCCTTACTGATCGCGCAGGTGCTGCGGTGGGCAGAGCGGCAGAGGAAACCACCTCGGCCTTTGGGCGCGCCATGAATTGGACTGGCCGCCAATTGGAAGGTGCCGGGCAATGGACCGCGCGGCAGGGTGAGAACATCGCCAGCGACAAGCCGGAAACAGCGGCTGCCACCGCGCCAGCTGCGCCTGCACAGCCCTTGCCGCCGCCCATGCCGGTGCGCTGATCGGATTCGCCTTTACGCTTGATCCGGCAGCGTAATTTCCAACCAGCCGCGCGCATCCATGCGCGCGGCATCACCCGGCAGCAGCAGCACGGTTGTGGTATCGCTTTCCACAATAGCCGGCCCCGCCACCGCTTGGTCCGCACCAAGCCCAACGAAATCATAGACCGGCACATCAATCAGGCCGCTTTCCAGCATGACGCGGCGCGCGCCGCGCGGTGCCACCATGGCGCCCGCCGCCTTGCCCGCCGGCGCCGGCATGGGCGGCAAGCGCCCAATCACCGCGAGCCTGGCATTCACCAGCACCACTTCTTCCTGGCGTAGTGCATAGGTGAACAACGCTTCATGCCGCGCATGGAAAGCATCACGCAGCCGATCCGCAAGCCCAGCGCCTTCCCAGGCGACATGATCCAAAGGCACGGCGATATCGAAAACCTGTTCGCCATAGCGCATATCCGCAGCCCGCCGTGTTTCCACCGCACCGCCAAACCAGCTTGCAACCCTCGCGCGGCCTTCTTCTTCCAAGGCCGCCCAGATGCTGCGCAGCGCAGCGTCATCGGGCACGCCGCCGGTATTCAATTCGCTGCGCGCCATCTCGTACCGCAAATCGGTGTGCAGCATGCCCCAGGCGGAAAGCCCGGCAGCGAAGAAGGGCACCGCCACGCGCTTCATGCCGAGTTCCCGCGCCACCGCGCTGGCATGCAGCCCCGCCGCGCCGCCGAAAGACAGCAGGCAGAAATCGCGCGGATCAACGCCGCGCCGCACAGTCGCCACGCGAATCCCATCCGCCATGCGGATATTGGCAAGCCTGTGCACGCCCGCCGCCGCTGCCATGGCATCCAGCCCAAGCTTGGCACCAAGCGCAGCGAAGGCACGTTCTGCCGCCGCCATATCCAGCTTGCGCTTGCCGCCCAGGAAATTCGCGGCATCCAGATAGCCCAGCACCAAATTGGCATCCGTCACCGCCGGCTCCGTCCCACCTTGGCCATAGGCCGCCGGCCCTGGCACCGCGCCGGCGCTACGTGGGCCAACCTGCAAGGTTCCTCCGGCGCCGACATGGCCGATGGAACCACCACCCGCGCCAAGCGTCACGATATCCAGGCTTTCCAGCGCAATACGCTCGCCCGCCACATCACGCCCGCGCCCAAGCGCCGCATCGCCTTCCTGGATCAGCGCGATATCGGTGGAGGTCCCGCCGACATCAAAGGTGATCAAATCCTGCCCCAAGCCGCGTTCCGCCAGCGCCACGCCCGCCGCAACGCCACCCGCCGGTCCTGAAAGCGCCGTGCCCGCCGCCAAACGCGCCGCTTCTTCCACCGGCGCGACCCCACCATGGGAGAGAATGACAAAAACCGGCCCGCCATAGCCCGCCTGTTCCAACCGCCCGCGAAGCCGCGCCAGATAGCGCGACACAATCGGCCCCACATAGGCATTCACCGCTGCGGTCGAAAACCGTTCAAATTCCTTGATCTGCGGCAGCACTTCAGCGGAGGTGGTGACGAAAACCCCAGGTAGCGCCTGCCGCAACGCCTCAGCCGCCGCGTTTTCATGCCGCGCATCACGCCAGGAATGGAGGAAACATACGGCGACCGCCTCGACGTTTTCCGCGCGCAATTGTGCGATGGCGGCATCGAGCGAAGCGGTATCGAGTGGCACTTCAACCCGCCCATCCGGGCGCAGCCTTTCGCGTACCGCAAGCCGCAAGCGGCGCGGCACCAGCGCGGGGGCGGCGGGCAGGCGCATATTGTAGCGCTCAGGCTTCAGCCCTTCACGCATTTCAATCACATCGCGATGCCCTTCCGTGGTGAGCATCGCAATCTTCGCGCCCTTACGTTCCAACAACGCATTGGTGGCAACCGTGGTGCCATGAACGATGCGTTCCGTCTGGCGCAGCAGATCGGCAAGCGAGACGCCAAGCGTTTCAGCCAGCACCGCAAGCCCCGCGACCACGCCTTCGGATTGATCTGCCGGCGTACTGGCAGCCTTGGCAAGCGTTGTGGTGCCGTCAGCGGCAACACATACCACATCGGTAAAAGTGCCGCCGACATCAACGCCGATGCGATAGGTCATACCAAACCCTCCGCCGCATCCGCCGTACGCGCCGCAGGGTCGCGTTTATCAGGCGGCCCCCAACCGCCGCCGCCGCCCGAGAGCACATGCAATTGATCCCCGGGTGCCAAGGGAATACCCACTTCCTTAGTGCGCAAGTCGCGCGAGGTGCCATCGGCGCGTTCCAGCCGATAATGATGCGGCAGGCCATCCTTGCCACCCAGCATCCCCGCCGCGCCATAACGCACACCATCACCCGCGGTATTCGCCACTGAGGGGCCATCGGTTTCCAGCTTCAGCAGCAAATCTCCGCCAAGCCCACCGCGATAAGTGCCATCACCCGCGCTACCCGGGCGGAATTCATGACGCGCAAAATACAGTGGGAAACGCGCTTCCGCCATTTCCACACTGCCGAATTTCAAACCACCGGCAGAATGCCATTCGCCGGCAGTGGACCAACCATCTCCGCCGGAAGAACCGCCGCCACCTGGCCGCGCATGGAACATATGCCAGACAAAAAAGCGCCCTGGCCGCCGAGGATCACGCCCCTTGATCGCCACGCGAAAGCGCCGCCCCCAACCGCCCATGGCGCGATCCGGGCAAGCATTCGCCAGCGCCTTTACCACGGCTTCCACAATCTCATTCGAACAATGCGACGTACACATCGTCACCGGCGCGCCCTCGCTCGCCCAAACCACCGTGCCTTCGCGTGCCTTGATGGTCAGCGGGCGGAAGCAGCCATCATTCTTCGCGACTTCCGGATCGAGCAGGAAGGCGAGTGCCATGCGCACCGCACTCGCCATATTGGGATAGGATGAATTGACGAAGCCCGGCGTTTGCGGCGCGCTTTCCGTGAGGTCCACGGTCAGATGATCACCCTGTTTGGTGACGCGCGCACGAATGGCGATATCATTGCCGCCGAAGCCATCATCATCCAGAAATGCCTCACCCAGCCAGGTGCCATCGGCCCAGGTGGAGATGATGCGCCTGGTATGTGCTTCCGCCAGCGCCAGAATCGCATCCACCGCCGCCACGGTGGTGTCCGCACCATAGCGCGCGAGCACGGACAGCAAACGCTTTTCGCCGAGATGCGCGGCGCCGATCATGGCCATCAGATCACCACGCACATCACGCGCAAGCCGCGTATTGGTGATGATCATGCGGACCAAATCTTCGCGCGGCACGCGGCCTTCGCCGAGCAGAATGGGCGGCACGCGCAAGCCTTCCTGCCAAATCTCCCTCGCGCCTGGATTATAGCCACCATGGGTCGCGCCACCGATATCCGTGTGATGCGCACGCACCACCGACCAGAACACCAGCCGCCCTTCGGCAAAGACCGGCACAATGGCCGTCAAATCCGGCAAATGTGACCCACCATGATAGGGGTCATTCAACAGATAGATATCGCCTTCTTGTACGCTATCGCCAAAGGCATCGCGCACCGCCTGCACGGCAAAGGGCATGGCGCCGACATGGACCGGGATGTGATCTGCCTGCGCCACCAGGCGCGCTTCGGCATCGCATAGTGCAATCGAGAAATCGCGCGACGAGTTCAGGATTTGCGAATAGGCGGTGCGCAGCATCGCCTCCCCCATTTCCTCCACAATGGCGCGGAAGCGGTTATCGAGGACCGAGAGCGTGACGGGATCAGGGGCGGCTTTCATGGGGTGAAGGCTTCCCCCGAAGCCTCGCCGCGTCAAGGCTTCGCAGCGGGGCAAAACAGGGCCATGATCGGATGAACCAATGCAGGAGGAAACCATGGCCGTTCATGTCGCCACACCCGACCTCAAAATCCTGGCCGAGGGGCTGCGCTTCCCCGAAGGCCCTGTTGCCATGCCGGATGGGTCCGTGGCGCTGGTCGAAATCGAGGCACGGCGCATCACGAAAGTGGCGCCGAATGGCGCGAAAACCACGATCACGACTGTGGAAGGCGCGCCGAATGGCCTGGCGCTGGGGCCGAATGGCAGTTTTTATGTCTGCAATAATGGTGGCTTCACCTGGCATGAGGAACCTGGGATTTTGCGCCCGAGCGGTCAATCGCCGGATTATGCTGGCGGGCGGATTGAAAAGATTGATGCCGCGACCGGCAAGGTTGAAGCGCTGATCCGTGTGTGTGATGGGCGCCCTTTGCGTGGCCCGAATGATTTGATGTTCGATGGCAAGGGTGGCTTCTGGTTTTCTGACCTCGGCAAGGTGCGCGCGCGGGATCGCGACCATGGCGGCGCTTATTGGGCATCAGAAGATGGTTCACGCGTGGTGGAAGCGGCCTTCCCGGTTTTTGGCGGCGCCAATGGCATTGGGATCAGCCCCGATGGCAAGACGCTTTATGTCGCAGAAACTGAAACTGGGCGGCTTTGGGCCTGGGATATCGAAGCGCCCGGCAAGCTGAAAAAGGAACCCTGGCCATCCAGCGCGGGCGGGCGCGTTTTGTGCCAATTCCCTGGCTATCGGCGGCTTGATAGCCTCGCCATCGCGGCATCGGGTAACATCATCGTGGCGACACTCGTGTCGGGGGAGATCACGACGGTGTCACCTTCGGGCGAGATTCTCCGCACCGTCAAAATGCCCGAACGCATGCCGACCAATATCTGCTTTGGCGGGCCGGATATGCGCACCGCCTATGTTACGCTTTCCAACACTGGGAAGTTGGTCGCGATGCAATGGGACGAACCGGGGCTGCGCCTGCCGCATAATTAATCTTGTGTTGCGGATCGTGACCGATCCGCCCTCAGACGCCGGCGCGCGCCTCCGCGCGCTTGGCTTCGCCGCATAAGCGGCGTCGCCCATTCGGGCTCGCGCCCGCCTTCGGCGGGCGTAGCTTTGGTTGCGATGACCCTTTTAACGCTCACTTACCCTAGTTCAGCCAGCACCTCGTTCGTATGCTGGCCAAGCGCCGGGGCTTCCGCCACAAAATGACCAAGCCCCGGCAGCATAGGCAAAGGCACAGCGCCCAATTGCCGCTGCGGAATGCGCGCCGCCGCGCCGTAAACGGTGACATGTTCATTGCTGAGCCAATCCAGCGGCGTATTGACGCGATCCGCGAGCAGCCTTTCGCCCTGCAATATCGCCACCCATTCCGCGACGGGCTTTTTCAGGAAGGCCGCGCGTATCATGGCGTAAAGCGCTTCCCTATTCTGCCAACGCAGATCGAAATTCAGAAAGCGCGGATCGGCGGCAATATCCGTCAGGCCTAACGCGCCGCACAGCTTCGGCCATTCCGCTTCCCGCACCAGCGTGATCATCACCCAGCCACCATCAGCCGCGCGATAGGCCCCCGCCGGCGCATTGGGCGGCGCGGCTGATTTGCCCTGCACACCCCATTCGCCGATTTGGTGCGTCAGCAGATTGGACGTTGCGGCCATCAGCGACATGTCAATGACGCGCTGACGCGGCGTGGTATCCTGCGCACGCGCGGCAAGAGCGACTTGCACGGCGGAAAAAGCATAGATGCCCGTTGCCATATCGGCGATAAAGGCGCCGGCCTTATGCGGTGCGCCATCGGCACCCTCATTCAGGCTAACGAAACCCGAGAAAGCCTGCGCGACAGAATCCGTACAAGGTCGTTCCGCATAAGGCCCGGATTGACCAAAGCCGGAAATCGAAAGGCACACCGCATCCGCCTTCGCATTTTCCGGCCCAAGCCCGATACGCGCGGCCACACCTGGGCGGAAGGCTTCAATCAGCACATCGGCTTGTGCCGCCAAGGCCGCGGCGGCGCGTTTGCCGTCTTCTGATTTCAAATCCAGCACCACGGAACGCTTGCCGCGATTGAAACACACCGTCATCACCGAAACCGTATCCTTGGCCGTGCCGAGCCCGCGCGACCAATCGCCTTCCGGCGGTTCAAGCTTGATCACATCCGCGCCGCAGGCGGCCAGCATCATGCCGCAATAAGGCCCCGCAATGCCCTGGCCGGCATCCAGCACCCGAAGCCCCTTATAGGGCCGCATCCCTTCATTCATCGCGTTTCCTCCAGCGCCAAATCATGCCTATCCTGACGGCAAACCTGAATAAGGGAAGGGGTGCGCGTTGAGAGAACCCCCTTCGGGCTATAAACGAGGGCGAAGCGATGGAAACGGATTATTTGGTGATTGGCGCGGGTTCTGCCGGCTGTGTGGTGGCAAGCCGCCTTGGCATGGCGGGAAGGCGCGTGACGCTGTTGGAAGCCGGGCCGAAGGATCGCCACCCCTGGATTCATATCCCAGCCGGCATGTTGAAGCTGATGCAGAATCAGAAGCTGGTGAATTGGGGCTACACGACGGAAGCGGATGCCGGCAGCAATAATCGAGAAATCCGCTGGCCGCGCGGGCGCACCTTGGGCGGCACATCTTCGATCAACGGCATGCTTTATGTGCGCGGCAATCCGGCTGATTTCGATCTTTGGGCGCAAATGGGCTGCCGCGGCTGGAGCTATGACGAAGTACTGCCGCTATTCCGCCGCAGCGAAACCTATCGCAATGGCGGCGATCCTTCCGTGCGTGGCCAGGATGGACCTTTGCAGGTGGAAGATTACCGCACCATCCTGCCGCTGACGCATCGCTTCATCGAAGCGGCGCAGCAAGCGGGCCATCCCTTCCGCCGCGATTTGAATGGCGTTGAACAGGAAGGCGTTGGCTATTCGCAAATGACACGCATTGGCCGCTGGCGCGGTTCGACCGCGCGCACCTATTTGGCTGAGGCGGGTGACAAGGTGCAGGTGGAAACCGAAGCACAAGTCACGCGGCTATTATTTGAAGGCAAGCGCTGCGTAGGGGCAGAGTTTCGCCAGGGTGGCACGCCCCGGCAAATCTGCGCCAAGCGAGAAGTGATTCTCTCCGGCGGTGCGGTAAATTCGCCGCATGTGCTGCAAATCTCCGGCATTGGTCCGGCCGAGCATTTACGCGCGCTTGGTATTGATGTGGTGCAGGATATGCCGAGCGTTGGCGCCAATTTGCAGGATCATTACGTCACGCGCGTGCAGCATCGCGTGCAGAATATGCTCAGCACCAATCAATTGGCGCGTGGGCTGCGCCTGGTGGAACAGGTGGCGCGCTTCTTCACGGTTGGTAATGGCGCGCTGACCTTTGGCGTCACCACGGCGCAGGTTTTTGCGCGTTCGCGTGAAGGGCTTGCCAGCCCCGATCTGCAATTGCTGTTCACGCCGGCCAGCTATGCGCTTGGTCAATTCGGCGTGCTTGAGAAAGAACCCGGCATGACTTGCGCCATTTGCCCGGTGAAGCCCGATAGCCGCGGCACCGTCATGGCGAAATCCGCTGACCCGTTTGAAAGGCCGGCGATCCGGCCGAATTACCTTTCGGCGCGGAGCGATCAGGAATTGCTCGCGCGCGGTCTGCGCATGGTGCGGCAGATTTTCGCGCAGGCCGCCATCACGCCCTATAGCGTGAAGGAAATTCTACCCGGGCCAGCGGTGCAGACCGATGATGAATTGCTAAGCTTCGCGCGCCAATATGGCACCACCATCTATCATCCCGTCGGCACCTGCCGCATGGGTGAAGACCCCGCGAGTGTTGTGGATAGTCGCCTGAGGCTGCGGGGCATTGCGGGCTTGCGCGTGATTGATGCTTCCATCATGCCAACGCTCACCACCGGCAATACCAATGTGCCAACTATCATGATTGGCGAAAAAGGTGCGGATATGATCATGCAAGATGAGGCCGCGTGATGCGCGCGATCATTTGCGAAAGCTGGCGGGATTTTGACGCGCTTGAGGTCAAGGATGTGCCGCGCCCGGCGTTGCGTCCGCGCAGCGTCCGGATCAAAGTTGCGGCGGCGGGCGTTTCCTTCGCGACACAATTGGTGGTGGCGGGCAAATATCAGCGCAAGCCGCCTTTGCCCTTCACACCGGGCACAGAAATTGTTGGCACGGTGCTGGAAGCAGCATCCGATGCCGATGCGCCACCACCTGGCACGCGGGTTTTCGCCGTGGTGGACTGGGGTGGCATGGCGGAAGAAGCCATCGCCGATGATATCCACACCATCGCCATCCCCGATGGCCTGCCTTTGGAACCCGCTATTGGTTTCCCGATTTCCTACCCAACCGCCGGCGCGGCGCTATTGTGGCGCGGCAAGATCAAGGCTGGCGATTGGGTATTGGTGCATGGCGCGGCGGGTGGCGTTGGCCTCGCCGCGGTTGAAATCGCCAAGGCTTGTGGCGCGAAGGTGATTGCCCGCGCGGGTGCGGCAAAGCACGAAATGCTGCGCTCCCGCGGCGCCGATGCGGTGCTGGATAGCGCCGCGCCCTTTCGTGATGCGGTACGGGCCGCCACAGGCGGACGAGGCGTCGATTGCCTGGTGGATACCATCGGCGGCCCTGCCTTTGATGAAAGCCTGCGCTGCCTGGCGGATGGCGGCAATCTTGTGGTGGTGGGTTTCGCTGGCGGCGGCATTCCAACGCTGCAAACGAATATCCTGCTGCTCAAGAATATCGGCGTGATTGGCGTGAATTGGGGCACTTATGTCGGCTGGTCGCCAGGCGATGGCCGACGCGATTACGCGCCCGCTGCCCGCGCGCTATGGCAGCAATTGGTTACATGGTGGCAGCAAGGCGCGCTGAAGCCTGAAATCCATGCAGCCTATCCGCTTGAGCAGTTCCGCGAAGCAATGGCGGAAGTCAGCGCAAGGCGCAGCGCTGGCCGCGTGATCCTGCGCCCCTGAAATCGCGCGAGATGGACCAACCCGCTGCCCATGCCAACCATCGCGTCATTGCGCTGATTGTCGCATCCGCGCTGCTGATGCAGAATCTGGATAGCGCGGTGGTCGCCACCGCGCTGCCCAGCATGGCGCGCGATATGGGCGAAGACCCGGCGCGCTTGGGGGCGGCCATCACGTCGTATCTGGTGGCACTCACGGTCTTCATTCCGTTTTCAAGCTGGATCGCGGATCGCTTCGGCGCCAAGCGTGTTTTCATGTTGGCCATTATCGTCTTTGTTGCGGCCTCCGCGCTTTCTGGCCAGGCGCGCGGCTTGGAAGACCTGATCGCCTTTCGCATCCTGCAAGGCGCGGGCGGTGCGATGATGTTCCCAGTCGGGCGGCTATTGTTGCTGCGCGGCGTGCGCAAGGAAGAACTTCTTTCTGCCATGGCTTGGCTGACGATGCCGGCCTTGCTCGGCCCCGTCTGCGGCCCGCCATTGGGTGGCATCCTCACCGATGTTTTCGGCTGGCGCGCGGTATTTTGGATCAATGTGCCGATCGGGTTGATCGGTTTCTTGCTGGTGGCGTGGAAAATCCCCTCCATCCCACCAACCAACCCCGGCAAGCCTGATGTGCTTGGCCTGGCACTGGTGGGGCTTGCCTTGGCGCTTGGCATGTTCGGGCTTGAAACCGTGGGGCGGCATGTGGTGGCAGAACCCTGGCCTGGGGTTGCGCTGGCCGCCGGCATGCTGATTGGCGTCGCCGCGTATTTCCATTGCCGCCGCGCACCGCGGCCTGCGATTGATATCGCGCTGCTCAAAATACCAACCTTTCGCCAACCGGCGCTTTTCGGCAGCCTGTTTCGCGTGGGTGCCGGTGCGGTGCCTTTTCTGGTGCCCATTATGCTGCAAATCGGCTTTGGCATGTCGGCTTCCGAAAGCGGGCTGATATCCTTCGCGACCGCGCTTGGCGCCTTCACCATGAAGCCGTTGGTGCGCCCTTTGCTCAAGCGCTTTGGCTTTCGGAACGCGCTGCTGATCAATGGTGTCTTGGCGTCAGCCGGGATCGCGCTGCTTGCCTTGCCCAATCCCGCCTGGCCGGTCGCGGCGATTTTTCTGCTGCTGGCTTGCGGCGGCCTGTTCCGCAGCCTGCAATTCACCTCGCTCAATACGCTGGTCTTTGCCGATGTGCCGCCGGAAAAACTCTCTGCCGCCACAAGCTTCTACAGTACGCTGCAGCAATTATCGCCCGCACTTGGCGTGGTTCTGGCCACCACGACGCTGGAGGCATCGCGCCTGATCGCCGCGCGGCCGGCGCTTGCACTGGCGGATTTCTCCACTGGCTTCCTGGTGGCGGCGACTGTCACGCTTCTGTCCATTCCCATGCTGGCCGCCCTCAGCCGCGATGCGGGGGCCCAGGTTTCAGGCCATACCCCCCGTCCTAAAACCCCGTGATGCATCCCGCCGCGTAACATGCGATAAGCTAGCCTGCCTTTGGCGAGGAACCCCCCGATGAAGCTGCCGCGCCTTTTGCTGATCCTGATGCTGGCCTACGCCCCGGTTATTGCCTGGGCGCAGGGCTTTGAGTTGCCCGGCTTGTCTCAGGAATCCGGCGCCTATCAGCAAAGCCTGCAACGGCGCTTCCCTGCCGGTGGCACACCGCAGCAACGCGCCGCTGCCGAACGGCGCGCGCAGGATGCCACCGCACGGCGTGATTTCACCGCCGCCGCCGCTGCCCTGGAAGAACGCATTGGGCTTGGCAATAGCAATGCCGATCATTGGCTGGCGCTGGCTGAAGCGCAGCTTGCCCGCACGCCGCCTGAAAACAACCGCGCTTTGCAAGCCGCCTGGCGCGCCTTTCAATTCGCCCCGGGCGGAGAGCCCGAAGTTCCGCCTTTGCTACTGATCGCCGAAGCACTCCGCCGGCAGGATCGTCTGGCGCAGCAGGTGGAAGCGCTGGAAGCGGTGGTGGAACGCCTGCCCAATGATGCGCGCCACAAGGCAGCGCTTGATGCCGCGCGCCGCGCTGCCGGCATGTTAGTGCGGCGCGTCACGCCTGAGCCAGATGCCGAACCGGCACGCGCCTGCATCACCTTCACCATCCCACCCGCGCGCCGCAGTGATTGGCGTGCGGAAGATTGGGTACGCGCTGACCCGGCGCTACCTAACCTCACCATCGAACGCGAAGCGGATCAGCTTTGCGTGGGCGGCTTGCCCTGGGGCCAGACCACACGCCTGATCCTGCGCGCGGGCCTGCCTGGCGAAGGCGGTAACCTCCGCGCCGATACGCCGCTTGCCATCGCCATGCCGGATCGCAGCGCGCGCATTGTCTTTGAAAACCGCGCCTTCATCCTGCCGCGCGGCCAGGCTCCGCGCCTTGGCGTCGCCACCGTGAATGTCGAGAAATTGCAGCTTCGCCTGGTGCGGCTCTCTGAGCGCAATCTGCTGTCGCTCCGTGAACGCTGGCGTCCGGGTGAGGCTTTGGATCAATGGATGGCGCAGTATATCGGCGAACAAAGCGGGCGCGTGCTGTGGGAAGGCAGCGCGGAATTGCAGGGCGGCACACCCAATCGCCTCACGCGCCATGCGATACCGCTTGCTGATTTGCTGCGCGATGCCGGGCCGGGGCTTTATGTGATCACGGCGCGGCAGGCGGAAACCCGCCGTGGAGAAGCCACCGCCGCCGCCTTTCCGTTTTTCGTGACGGATATTGCGCTGACCGCCTGGCGCGGCGCGGATGGGCTGGCGGTGCAGGCGCGCGGCTTTCAATCGGGCCAAGTAAAATCCGGCCTGCGCGTGGCGTTGATGGCACGCAATAATGATGTGCTGGCGGAAGCGCGCACGGATGAAGCGGGGCTCGCGCGTTTTCCGGTAGCCTTGCTGCGCGGGCAAGGGCCATTGGCGCCCTTCGCCATTCATGCCGAAGCGCCGGATGACCTTGCCGCGCTTAATCTTGAAGCAGCGAGTTTTGATCTTTCGGATCGCGGCGCGACAGGCCGCGCGCATCCCGGCCCGCTTGATGCCTTCCTTTGGCTCGATCGTGGCATTTATCGTCCTGGCGAGACAGTCAATCTGACAGGGCTTTTGCGTGATGCGGCGGGCAATCCGCAGGATATGCCGGTCAGGCTCAGGCTGCGCCGGCCCAATGGGCAGATCGCGGCGGAAGTTACACCGCCGCGCCTTGCGGGTGGCGCGATTTCCTGGCCGCTCCGGCTTTCTGATGGCGCTGTCTTTGGCCAATGGTCCATTGAAGCGCTGGTTGATCCTGCTTTGCCGCCGATTGGTCGCGCGCAATTCCGCGTGGATGCCTTTGTGCCGGAAGGGCTGGAAGTCACCGCCGGGTCATCGCCGGGGCCTTTGGTGCCGGGGGCCACGCCGCTCAACCTGCCCGTCACCGCGCGCTTCCTTTATGGCGCGCCGGGCGCGGGGCTTACGGGCAATGCGGAGATTCGCCTGCTGCCAGACCCCGAGCCTTTTGAAGCCTGGCGCGGCTGGCGCTTTGGCTTGCAGGATGAAAGCTTCGCACCGGATTTGATCACACAGGAAATCGCGCCGCTTGATCGCGAAGGGCGCGGCGTGGTGGCGCTTTCCCTGCTGCGCGCACCAGATACAACGCTGTCCATCAAGGCGAACGTCACGCTGGCGATTGCAGAGCCCGGCGGGCGCGAAAGCCGCGCGCAGATTGCCGTGCCGGTACGTGCTGCCGGCTTGTTCCCGGTGCTGCGCCCGGCCTTTCAGGGCGATGCGGTGGATGCCGGCGCGGAAGCGGCCTTTGACATTGCGGCAGTGGCACCTGATGGCAGCGCAGCACCAGCGCGACTCAGGCTACGCCTACTGCGCGAAAGGCCGGATTGGCGGCTGGTGATGCGCGACTCCATCGCCCGCTTTGAAACCGTTTGGCGCGATGAACCGGTGGATGCGGCTGAGGTCGCCATCACCCCCGCCGCGCCCGCGCGTTTTGCGCGCAGCCTGCCTTTTGGTCGCTATCGGCTGGAAATTGCCGATGCGGATGGGCTTGGCATGGCATCCTATCGCTTCCGCGCTGGCTGGGCTGGCGTTGAAAGTGCGGAAATCCCGGACCGGATTGATGTCACCGCGGAACGCCGCAATTTCGCGCCTGGCGAAGTCGCGCGGCTACGCATCACGCCGCCCTTTGCCGGGCCGGCCACGGTTGCGGTGCTGACAGATCGCTTGGTGTCGCTCCGCGAGATTACCCTTGCCGAAGCGGGCACGGATATCGAAGTACCGGTGGACGCCGCCTGGGGGCCGGGCGCTTACATCGCCATCACCGCCTATCGCCCTGGTGAGGCGCGTGAAGGCCGCCCGGGCCGCGCGCTTGGCCTCGCCTGGATCGGGCTTGATCCCGCGCCGCGCCGGTTGGAGGTGGCAATCACCGCGCCCGAACGCATCCGCCCGCGCCAGCGCGTAGAAATCCCGATCAGCATTGCGGGCGCGCGGGGTGAGGCGATGGTGACGCTTGCTGCGGTGGATGAGGGGATTTTGCGCCTGACTGGCTTTGCCTCACCCGATCCGGTGGCGCATTTCCTGGGCCGGCGCAGGCTTGGCGTAGATATTCGCGATGATTACGGGCGGTTATTGGCGCCAGCGGAAGGCGCTTTGGCGCTGCTCCGCCAAGGTGGTGATGGTGGGCTGGCCGGGATGGGTATTCAGCCGCCGCAGAAACTGGTGTCGCTGTTTTCAGGCCCAGTGCGCGTGGGTGCGGATGGCAGCGCGGTGATCGCGCTGGAAATTCCGGATTTCGCGGGCGAATTGCGCCTGATGGCAGTGGCCTGGGAAGGCACACGCATTGGCGCCGCAACCCGCGCCATGACAGTGCGCGATCAGGCGGTGGTGGAAGCCGCATTGCCGCGCTTCCTGGCCCCCGGAGATACAGCACGCCTGCCCGTGCTGATGCACAATATCGAATTGCCGGCGGGCGAGATTGTCGCTGAACTCAGCACCGAGGGGGCGATTGCAATTGAAGGACCGACGCGCTTAGCCGCGCAGCTTGCCACCGGCGAACGCGCAGCACCTGCAACGACCTTGCGCGCGCTTGCGGGTGGTGAGGGCGTGTTGCGCTTGCGCCTCAGCGGGCCTCAGGGTTTCAGCGTCACGCGCGAAAGCCGTATCACCATTCGCCCCGCGCGGCCCTTGCTGACCGAGGTGCAATCGGCGGAATTGCCCGGTGGGGCGGAGCGAGAGGTGGCACCCGCGCTTGATCGTTTCATTCCTGGCTCGGCGCGCGCGGAACTCAGCCTTGGTGCCGTGGTGCGGTATGATGCGGCGGCGGCGTTGCGTGCCGTGGAAGCTTTCCCGCTTGCCTGCCTGGAACAAAGCGCAGCGCGCGCCATTGCGCTGAGTGCGGGGCTATTCGCGCCAGCCGGTGGCGATCAGGCGGCCCGGCTACAAGCCGCGGTGCAGGCCATTTTGGATCGGCAGCGTTTTGATGGCGCCTTCGGCCTTTGGTCTGCCAATGCGGAAGCGGAATTATGGCTGACGCCCTTCGCGATGGAAGCCTTGCTCCGCGCCCGCGCCGCCGGCGCCACGCTGCCCGAAGCCGCGCTGAATGATGCGCTGCGCTTCCTCGATGATGCGGTGAGCGATACGGGCGAATTCACGCCGGAAGAACGCGCGGCCCAAGCCTATCGGCTGCATGCGCTGGCCATGGCGGGGCGTGTGCGGCTTGGTGCCGCGCGGCGGATGATGGAAAGCGCCGGCGATATGCCAACGCCCCTTTCGCTCGCGCAATTGGGCGCGGTGTTTGCGCGTGGCGGGGACCGCGCACGGGCGGAACAGGCTTTCAACGCTGCGCTGTCCAACCTTAGCCGACGCTGGTGGAGCTTTGATCTCGGCACAGCGCAGCGAGATGCGCTGGCGGTGGCAAGCCTGCTCAAGGAAAGCGGCTTGCTCGCGGATCGGCTGGCGGCGCTGATGGGCGCCCTGCCGGGGCAGAATTTCACGCCAGAGAATACCAGCACGCAGGAACAGGCCTGGGCAGTGCTGGCGGCAGCGCGTTTGGGCCAAGGCATGCGCCCGATCGAAGCCAGCCTGGATGGCGTAGTGCTGCCCGCTGCGCCAGTGATTGTGGCCCCGCTTCCGGCTCAGGCGCGGCTACGGAACCTGGGTGCCACGACGGTGTGGCAAATGGTGGCGACCAAGGGCATCCCGCGTGAGGCTCCGCCCGCCGCGCGGCAGGGGCTGCGCGTGACACGGCACTTCCATGCGTTGGATGGCAGCGCGCTGAACCTTGATACGCTCCGCGCCGGGGATGGCTTCATTCTACTGTTGGAAGCCCGCGCGGATGCGGATGACAGGCATCAATTACTGCTGCAACAGGGCCTGCCGGCGGGCTGGGAAATCACTGGGCGCTTTGGCGCGGGGGAGGTTTCTGGCCTGCCCTGGCTTGGCGCACTTACCGCCATTGATAGCCAGCCGGCCTTGGATGATCGCTTTGCCGCAGCGGTGACCTTGGAGGGCGAAAACCGCGTGGCGCGCATCGCGGTGCGGGTGCGGGCGGTGACGGCAGGCAGCTTCGAATTGCCCGGCGCCGAGGTGCGGGAGATGTATCGCCCGGCGATTTTCGCGCGTCAGGCTACGGCGCGAATCGCCATACTACCTTAACCGCCATCCTTGTTCGGGCGGCGGCGAAAGGCATCCAGGCTGACAACCTCGCCCTGCGGCGCGGGGGCGGGGGGCGGCGCTGCGGGCGCTTCCGGCGCGGGCGGCAGGCCGGCCTTTTCTTCCTCCATGCCGCTTGGCGTGAAGCGCAGGCCAAAGCGCACATGCGGGTCATGGAACATGGTCAGCGCGCCGAAGGGGATCACCAGCTTCGCCGGCGCGCCGCCGAAATGCAGCGTCACGCCAAAGCGCTCCGCCACGCGGTCCACAAACAGCCCTTCGAATTGGTGTTGCAGGACAATGGTGATTTCCTGCGGGTATTTCGCTTTCAGATGCCCAGGGATGGCGACCCCCGGATGATCTGTCCGGTAACTCAAATAGAAATGATGCTCCCCCGGCATGCCGTGTTTGGCGGCATGTTCCAAGGCGCGCAGCGCCACTTCGCGCATCGCATCTTCTGACCAGGCTTCATAAGGAAGCAGGCTATCGGGCGGGGGGGATTTCTCGCTCATCGCGGGGTGTCTCTATATCCCTTGGCGCACAAAGGAAAGAGTGGGGGGCTTCTGTTGCCCGGCGCCCCCCGAGCCGCGCTTACCTGTTAGGCAGCGAGTGCGGCAGCCTCACGGCTGTTATCGTTCGCACTTAAGGTTTAGCCCGATAACGGCGGTACAATGCCGAGCAAAAGCGTCCCCTTTACCACGCGCGTCGAGCCTGTTTCGCCCCCATCTGCCGCTGATAAGGCGGGTGATTGGTGGAGGCGCCGGGTACCGCCCCCGGGTCCGCAACGCTTATTCCGAGCCGTGTTTATCGCCATAGTCACCGAAGTGACGAGGCAGATATAGGCGTTGTGGCGCGGGATTTCGAGGGGGATCTACGCGCCCGGCAACCCCTTTTCCACGACGCGCGCATAAAGCGCCGCGCCATAGGGAATGGCCTCATCATTGAATTGATAGCGTGGGTTATGCGGCATGGCGCCATCGCCATTGCCAAGGTAAATATAGGCACCGGGCACACGTTCCATCATGAAGGAAAAATCCTCGGAGCCCATGCCCGGTGGCTTGTCACGCGCCACTTTGGCATCGCCCACCAATTCAGCCGCCGCCGCGGCATAGGCTTCGGTCTGCTCCGCATCATTGATCGTGGGTGCAAAGATCAACCGGTAATCCAAGCTGGCTGAGGCACCAAAGCCAGCCGCGACCCCTTCCGCCACGCGCTTCAGCCCTTCTTCGATTTGGGCGCCGACCTCCCGCGCAAAGAACCGCGCCGTGCCGGAAATCACCGCGGTTTCGGGAATGACATTATAGGCATCACCGCCCACCACCTTGGTCACACTCACCACCGCCGCATCGCGCGGCGAGAGATTACGCGAAACAATTGATTGTAGCGCGGTGGTGACATGGCAGGCGGCCAATACGGGATCAATGGAGACCTCCGGCCGCGCGCCGTGGGAACCCTTACCAGTAATGGTGATATCGAAAAAAGCGCCCCCCGCTGCGGTTGGGCCGCTATTGATCGCATATTCGCCAAGCGGGAAATTCGGCCGGTTATGCATGCCGTAAATCGCATCGCAGGGGAAACGCTCAAACAGCCCATCTTCCAACATGGCAAGCGCGCCGCCGCAGCCTTCTTCGCCGGGCTGGAAGATGAAATGGAAAATGCCATCGAAATTGCGGGTCTCCGCCAGGTATTTGGCGGCGCCGAGTAGCATGGTGGTATGCCCATCATGCCCGCAGGCATGCATCGCCCCTTTCACCGTGCTGCGAAAGGGCAGGTCTGTCAGTTCATCCATCGGCAGCGCATCCATATCGGCGCGCAGCCCAATGGCGCGATTGCCGGAGCCATTGCGGAGCACGCCAACCACGCCCGTGCCGCCGACGCCGCGATGGACTTCTATCCCCAGCGCTTCCAGGGCGGTGGCCACTTTCTCCGCCGTGCGGAATTCCGCCATGCCGAGTTCTGGATGGGCATGCAGATCGCGCCGAAAGGCGGTCAATTCAGCGTGATGGCGGCGGATGGCTTCAATTGGGGACATGGTGGCTCCGGGGCTGGTTTCCCGCCCATCCTGCCCGGAAGCGGGGCGGGGCGGAAGCACCCGCGCTTGACCCGCCCGCCCCCCACCGCTACCGCCAATCGGGTCAAAACAGGCGAGTCTCACCATGGCGCTTACCGATGCTCAGCAGCAGGAAATCGCAGCCGCGCGCGCGAGCGAAGCGCCCACGCGCCGCCCGAGCGTGCCGGCGTTGGAAGCCATGCTGTTCGAGGCGCTGCCCGTGCTGGATCACGGCTTTGTCCGGGTGATTGACTATATGGGCGATGACGCCGCCATTGTGCAGGCGGCGCGCGTTTCCTATGGCCGCGGCACCCGCGCAGCGAATGAGGATCGTGGCCTGATCCGTTACCTCATGCGCCATCGCCACAGCACACCCTTTGAGATGTGCGAAATCAAATACCATGTGAAGCTGCCAATCTTTATCGCGCGGCAATGGATCCGGCACCGCACCGCCAATGTGAATGAATATTCCGCGCGCTATTCGATCCTGGACCGCGAATTCTACATCCCCGCGCCGGAGAACCTGGCCGCGCAATCTTCCATGAACCGCCAGGGGCGCGGCGATGTGCTTGAAGGCGCTGAAGCCGCGCGCGTGCTTGATCTGCTGCGCGAAGACGCCACGCGCAATTATGATCATTACCTTGAAATGTTGAATGAGGATGATGAAGGCGCTGCGCGCGATGAAGGCCGCCAGGGCTTGGCGCGCGAATTGGCGCGCATGAACCTGACGCTGAACGCCTATACGCAATGGTATTGGAAGACGGATTTGCACAATCTGCTGCATTTCCTGTCGCTCCGCGCTGACGCCCATGCGCAATATGAAATTCGTGTCTATGCCGATGCCATGTTGAAAACCGTTGAGGCTTGGGTGCCCATGGCCTTTGAAGCCTTCCGCGATTATCGCATGAGCGCTGTGACGCTTTCCGCGCAAATGATGGCGATCCTGCGCCGGATGCTGGCCGGTGAAGCCGTGACGCAAGAAACCAGCGGACTTTCCAAGCGCGAATGGCGTGAAATGATGGAGATGCTGGGCCGGTCGTAACGCCCTCTCCCCCGCGTTGAACCAAGGCGCGACCCGCCCCTATAGCATGCGGAGCAGCGCCGGGAAGTTCCCCGCCTGCCAAGCCGCCGCCGGCATATGGCTCCCTGTCGCATGCGTCCCCGCACTGGTCGCCAGGCGCAATTCGCGGGGTGAAATCCCGTAGCTGCGGCGGAACATCCGGCTGAAGCTGGAAGGGTCAAACAGCCCGACGGAATCGGCGATTTCCGAAATGCTCCGCAGATCAGCCGCGTTGGACAAGGCGCGATGCGCCGCGGCCAGCCTTTCACGCTGGATGCATTGCGCAACCCCGCCATGCACCTCAAACAACCGATAAAGCTGAGACCGCGAAATCCCGGCCAGCCGGCACAGCCGCGCCGGGCCAAAGGTGGCCGAACCCAGATTGGCGCGGATAAGCGCGCGCAGCCGCATGATCTGCGCGGTTGCCACCGGTCCCGATATGGCTTGCTCAGCGCGCGAACCCGGCGCTATGGCAAGGGCGATCAGCGCCTGGGTCGCTTCCGCCATCCGCTCCGCCTCGGTGGCCGTCATACGGGGCAATTCGGTGGCCAGCAGCCGCAAATGCTCTGCCAATAGCCGGCCTTCCGGCGTGTTCAGCATGCGGGATCCATGCCCAAGCCGGCTTGCTTCGGGCAGCAGATCCCTTGGCATGTAAAGAAACACCCAGGATGAACGGGTGCGCGCCACTTCAAAGGGCTGCGCCAGCGAATCCAGCATGATCTGCCCTGGCTGCATCATGCTGATCTGATCGCGTGTCCGATGCACCCGGCTGCCTTGCAGGGCCATGGAAAAGCACCAATGGTCCAAGCCATCCCGTCGCAGGCACTCAGCGGTGCGGCTATAGGCGCCACCTGGCGTCTCGGCCTTGGTCAAGGCCAGCCTGCCGAAACTCCAGGTGGTGGCCTCGGCTTCGTAGCTGTCCGGGCGCGATGGCGGGCAGTGATGCTCCAGAAAGCTCGCATTGGCATCCCGCCAGGCGTCGAATTGCTGGTGCGGGGGCAAATGGTGGTTGGTTTCATGCAGGCAGGGCAGTGGCTTGGTCTGTGCTGGACCGGGCGGTAAAATGCCCGCCATGGCCCCTTCCGACCGTACCGTCTGATAAACGCCACCCTCGTACATTTATTAAAACCCTCAGCCTGCTTTTGGGCAGTTGTTGCGATAACTACAGAAAACGCACAGGAAAGCCAAGAATTTTTTAACTTTTGGCCATCTCCACGGCACGCCAACGCTAGGCTGTGTAAAGTGATGGGACGCCGGGCCTATGTCTGCCAGGATTTATCTATTGCGGCGCAGCATGGCATGGGCTGAAAGGGGCGCGGGATTGGCGCACCCCCCTCTCAGGGATTGTCTTTTCCGTCCAATCCGAAAGGGGACCCGACATGAACCGGCGCGCAAATGTCAATGTGGATTTGGCCCTGCAAGGTGGTGGCGCGCATGGCGCCTTTACTTGGGGGGTGCTCGATCGGCTTTTGGAAGAACCCTGGCTGGAGATTGAGGGTATTTCCGGCACCTCAGCCGGCGCCATGAATGCCGCCATCATGGCCTGCGGTTATGCGCGCGATGGGCGGGATGGTGCGCGTCAGGCGCTTGAAGGCTTCTGGCGCAAGGTCTCCAAGGCAGCGCGCTTCAGCCCGTTTCAGCGCGGCCCGGTGGATATCATGCTTGGGCGCTGGACGCTCGATAACTCGCCGGCGTTTTTGATGATGGACCTGATGGCGCGCATGGTCTCGCCCTATGATGTGCCCTCAGTCGGTGGCAATCCGCTGGCGGATGTGCTGGCGGATTGCCTGGATTTCGCGGCACTCCGCACCGGGCCGATCAAGGTGTTTGTGACAGCAACCAATGTGCGCACGGGCCGCGCGCGGGTGTTCCGCAATGCCGATCTGGGGGTGGAAGCGCTGCTGGCTTCTGCCTGCCTGCCGCAGCTTTTCCAGGCGGTGGAAATTGAAGGCGAAGCCTATTGGGATGGCGGCTTTGCCGGCAATCCAACCCTGGTGCCCCTGGTCACGGAATTGGAATCGGATGACACCATCCTAATCCCGATCAACCCGATTGACCGCCCCGGCATGCCGCGCAGCGCGCGTGATATCCTTGATCGTGTCAATGAAATCTCCTTCAACGCAGTGGCGCTCAAGGAACTCAAGATGATGGCGTTGCTCCGCAAGGTGGCCGATCCGGGCGATAGCGAAGGCGCGGCCTGGGCGCGCATGCGGCTTCATATGGTGCGCAATGATGTGATGGTGGAACTTGGCTATTCCTCAAAGCTCAATGCCGAATGGGCCTTTCTGGAATGGTTGCGCGATGCCGGGCGGCAGGCGGGTGACGCTTTCCTGCGCGATCATGGCGCGGCGCTTGGCAAGCGGTCTTCGCTTGATCTGGATGCGCTGCTTGCCGGTATCTGAACGCCTATTCCCGCGCTTCCTGCCCGGAAAGCAGGGACGCAAAGGGCCGTGCGGTTGGAAACTCCTCGAAAAGCGTCAGCATGGCAATCAGCGCCGGCGGGCCAATGAAGGCGCCCGGCACCCCCCAAAGGAAGCCGCCGATAAAGACCGAAACCAGCACAAGGAAGGGCGAAACCGCGAGGTTCCGCCCCGCCAGCCGCGGTTCGATATAGCTGCCGCCCAGGAATTGCATCACCTGCAAACCCGCAAAGACCATCAGTGCCGACCCCCAGGAGCCGAATTGCAAAGCGGCGAACAGTGTTGGGAAAAGCGTTGCCACCAGCGGCCCCAGGAAGGGGATGTAATTCAGCACCAGCGCAATCGCCCCCCATTCGGCGGCAAGTTCCAGCCCCATGATGGTGGCAAAGGCCCAAACCACCAGGCCGGTCGCCACCGAAACCAGCGTGCGCACCAGCATATAGGCGCGCAGCTTCGCCCCGATTCGCTCTGCCGCGCGCAGCAGCGCCGTGGGCGTAGTGTGCCTGAAAAACAGCATTTGCGATCTGACCGCGCCAACCTCCAAAAGGCCGAGCAGCACAAACACCAGCGTCAGCAGAATGAAACTCAGCGTGCCGCGCAGCTGCGCCAGCACGCCCTGCGCCAGGCGCACCAGCCAGCGCGCATCGAATTGCGCGGCGATGGAGCCTGCCACATCAATGCCGCGCGCCTCTGCCCAGGCAAGCTGCGCTGTGTAGAACGCCTGGATTTGCGCCGCATTCGCCACAACATGCGAACCAACGCGCCCAAAGGCCCAGGCGACGAGCAGCGCCAGGCCAAGCAGCGTCACCAGCGTCACCAGCATGGTCACCAGCAGCGCCGCCACTGCGGGGATGCGCTTTTGCAAAGCGCCTTGCAGCGGCCAGACCAGCGCAATGGCGAACAAGGCAAAGACCACCGGCGCGATCACGGCTTGCGCCGCCGAAAGCCCTGCGGCCAATATGACCACGCAGGTAAGCGAGAGCAAAACAATCAGGGGGCGGGGCAGGACGCTCATGTTCTCTCTTTCGGAGGTGCCGTATGCTGATGCGTTGGGCGAAGGGCTTCGGCAAGCAGGCACTGATTCTGGTGGCGGTCCTGCTCTCCATAGGTATCGCGCTCCGCGCCTGGGATGTCTATCACGGCCCTGATTTGCGCCCCTGGCATACCAAGGTGCCGCCCGAATTGGATGCGGCGGGGCTGGATGCCACGGATTGGCGGGCCTTCATGGCCGCCGAGGCGCGCGCCTTTGATTTCGTTCGGCAGAAAATCATGGAACGGTTGCCGGAGGAAGATCGCGGTCCCGGTAATCGGTATGATCCGGCAAGCCCGCTCAACCCCGCTCGCTTCGCCAAGGATTGGAACAGGTCCTTCATTCTTGAACCGCAAGGCCCGTTGCGGGGCGCCGTGGTGCTGGTGCATGGCCTGACCGATGCGCCCTTCAACATGCGCCATGTGGCGCAGCTTTACGCCGAAGCGGGTTTTCTGGCCGTGGCACCGCGCATGCCGGGCCATGGCACGGTGCCGGCGGGGCTTGCCGATGCCACCTGGCCGGATTGGGCAGCGGCCACGCGCCTGGCCGTCCGCGAAGCGCGCCGCCATGCGCCCGGCCTGCCCTTGCATCTGGTGGGCTATTCCAATGGTGGTGCGCTGGTGCTGCGCCATGCGCTGGAAGAAGCGGAAGCGGGCAACGCGGCCTTGCCGGATCAGCTTGTGCTGATCTCCCCCATGGTGGGCGTGACACCTTTTGCCCGTTTCGCCGGGCTGGCTGGCCTGCCCGCGCTGCTGCCGGCCTTTGCGGGCGCGGCCTGGCTTTCCGTGCTGCCGGAATTCAACCCCTTCAAATTCAATTCCTTCCCGGTGAATGCCGCGCGGCAATCCCATCAATTGACCGCCGAAGTGCAAGCCCGGCTCCGCCGCGTGACCGATGCGGGGCGGCTGCAACGCCTGCCGCCGATCCTGACCTTCCAATCGGTCGCGGATTCCACCGTGAGCACCCGTGCGGTCATCAGTTCGCTGCATGCGCAGCTGCCGGCGGGCCGCAGTGAGCTTGTGCTGTTCGACCTCAATCGCGAAGCACGGCTGGGCCCCATGCTGAACCCCGGTGCGGATGCGGCACTCACCGCCATGCCGCCCGCGCCGCGCGGCTTTGGCCTGACGATCCTGACCAATGCCGCGCCAGATAGTCTGGCGGTGGAAGCGCGCAGCACCAAAGCGGGCGAAACCTCTCAGGCGGTCCGGGCGCTGGGCCTTGCCTGGCCGGCGGGGCTGTTTTCGCTGTCGCATGTGGCCTTGCCCTTCCCGGTGGAAGATGGGCTTTATGGTCTGGCGCCGGCGGCCCAGGATCAATTCGGCGTCCGGCTTGGCACCATCGCGCCACGCGGGGAAAATGGCGTTTTGGTCATGAGCCTGGATGCCCTATTGCGCATTTCATCAAATCCGTTTTTCCCATACATGCGAGAGAGGATGGAGGGGATCATGCCAAGCTCAGCCGGGACGCCCAGCGCAACAACGGGACGCGCCGCCGATACGGCTGCGCCCCCCAGGCGTTAATCATGCGCCGCTTCATGAAACTGGAAGGATCGAGCATGCGGAGTTTTCCGGGCGCCTATGGGCTGCCATGCCTGGTCCTGGGCTTGGCGCTAACCGCTTGCGATCAGGCGCCCCCACAGCCGGCCGCCGATCCGCGCCCGGTGCGCGTGGTGAGCGTGGCTGAACGGGCCGAGAGCAGCATCGTCACCCTGACGGGCACGATCCAGGCGCAAACCGAAGTCAATCTTGGCTTTCGCATTGATGGCCGCATGGTGGAACGCCTGGTCAATGTGGGGGATCGGGTAGAGGCCGGGCAGGTTATCGCGCGGCTTGACCCAACCACCGAGGAAAACAGCCTGCGCGCAGCGCGTGCCGCCCTGCTGGCGGCAGAAGCGCAATTGGTGGAAACCCATGCGAATTACCACCGCGCGCGCGAATTGCTGCGCACCGGGTTTGGCACGCGCCAGCGCTATGATCAGGCGGCGCAGCAATTGCAAACCGCGACCAGCGCGGTGGATTCCGCTGAAGCCCAGATGAATATCGCGCAAAACCGCCTGGGCTATACCGTGCTGATGGCGGATGCGCCCGGCACCGTGACCGCGCGCGGGGCGGAACCCGGCGAAGTGGTTGCCCCTGGCCGCATGATTGTGCGCCTTGCGCGCCAGGAAGGGCTGGATGGCGTGTTTGATGTGCCGCCCCTGGTCAAGGATCAGGCGCCGCCCGGCGTGGTGGTGAGCGTGGCGCTGACGCTTGACCCGAGCGTCAGTGCTCAAGGGCGGGTGCGGGAAGTTTCGCCCAGCGCCGATCCCGTCACCGGCACGTTTCGCGTGCGCATTGGCCTGAATAATCCGCCGCCCGCCCTCAGGCTTGGGTCAACCGTGACCGGACGGATGGAGGTGACCAGCGGTGGCGGCTACACCCTCCCGGCGAGTGCGCTGACGCGCCAGGGCGCAAGCCCGGCGGTTTGGGTGGTGGACCCGGCATCGCGAAGCGTCGCCCTCAGACCCGTTGAGGTGCTGCGCCATGATCCGGCGCGGGTTGTTGTCAGTTCCGGCCTCACGCGCGGGGATGTGGTGGTGACCGCGGGTGTGCAGGCGCTGCGCCCCGGCCAGAAGGTGCGCCTGCTGGAAGCCGCGCAGTGATCGGCCCCAATCTTTCCGAATGGTCCATCAAGCGGCCGCAGCTTGTTGTCTATTTCATGCTGGTCGCGGTGATTGCCGGCGCGCTGGTGTTTCTGCGCCTCGGCCGTAATGAAGACCCGGCCTTTACCTTCCGCACCATGGTGGTGCAGGCCGCCTGGCCCGGCGCGACCATTGAGGAAACCCTGCTGCAAGTGACCGAGCGGCTGGAACGCACGCTCCAGGAAACGCCCAATCTTGACCGGCTGCGCAGCTATACCATCGCCGGGCAGACCACGATTTTCCTTGATTTGAAAGGCGCGACCCCGCCCAAGGTGGTGCCCGACATGTGGTATGAGGTGCGCAAGCGTGTGGGCGATATGCGCCATACCTTGCCGCAGGGCGTGATTGGCCCCGGCTTCAATGATGATTTCGGCGATACTTTCGGCATCATCTTCGGCTTCACCGCCGATGGCTTTGGGCATCGGGAATTGCGTGACCAGGTGGAAGCGGTGCGATCACGCCTGCTGCGCGTGCCCGATGTCACGAAAATCGAAATCCTGGGCGCGCAGGATGAGGTGGTTTTTATTGAGTTTTCCTTGGAAAGATTGGCCGGGCTTGGGCTGAATTACCCCGCGCTGATCGCCGCACTTCAGGCGCAAAACGCCGTGCGCCCCGCCGGCGTGGTGCAAACTGGGCTTGAGCGATTGTCGCTGAGGGTTTCTGGCGCCTTTCAGAATGAGGCTGATCTGGCCGGCGTTTCCTTCCTGGCTGGTGATCGGCTGGTGCGGCTGACCGATATTGCTGAAATCCGCCGCGGCTTTACCGATCCGCCGCAGCCGATGTTTCGCGTGAATGGCCGCCCTGCCATTGGCCTTGCGGTCGCGATGCGCGAGGGCGGCGATATTCTGGCGCTGGGTGACAATCTGCGGCGCGAAATGCGCAAGATTGAGCGTGATCTGCCGATCGGGATCGAACCCTTCCTGGTGGCCGATCAGGCGGAAACCGTGGATAGCGCCATTGGCGATTTCACCGAAAGCCTGTGGCAGGCCATTCTGATCATCATGGGCGTCAGTTTTGTGGCGCTCGGTGTGCGCGCTGGCGCGGTGGTGGCACTTTCCATCCCGCTCACGCTTGCCATTGTTTTTCCGCTCATGATGCTGGCCGGGATTGATTTGCAGCGCATTTCGCTCGGCGCGCTGATTATCGCGCTGACCTTGCTGGTTGACGATGCGATGACGACGATTGACGCCATGATCCGGCGGCTTTCCCTTGGCGATCGCAAGGATCAGGCGGCAACCTTCGCCTATCGCACCCTCGCCGCGCCCATGCTGACTGGCACGCTGGTGACCATTGCGGGCTTTTTGCCGATTGGCTTCGCCGCGAGTTCCGCCGGCGAATACACTTTTTCCATCTTTGCGGTGGTGGGCATAGCGCTGGTGGTTTCCTGGCTTGTCGCGGTAATCTTCGCACCCTTGCTCGGCATGGCGATCCTGAAGGCACCAAAAGGCGCCAATGCGGGGCAAGCGCCGGCGCCGGGGCGCATCCTGCAGGGCTATGCGGGGTTTCTGCGCATCGCCATCCGCTTCCGTTGGATCACGATTGCCGCTGCCGTGGCGGCCTTTGTCATCGCGCTTTTCGCCTTGCGCTTTGTGCCGCAGCAATTCTTCCCGTCTTCGGATCGGCCCGAATTGGTGGTGGATCTGACCCTGCCACAGAATGCTTCCATTCACGCCGCCGAAACCGCGATGGAAAGGCTGGATGCGGCCCTCGCCAAGGACCCGGATGTTGCGCATTGGAGCAGCTATGTCGGGCGCGGCGCCATCCGCTTCTATCTGCCGCTTAATGTGCAATTGCCCAATCCGTTTTTCGCCCAGGCCGTGGTGGTGGCGAAGGATTTGGACGCGCGCAAGCGCCTGCAACCGCGCCTTGAAGCGCTGCTGGCGGAAGAATTCCCTGCCGCCATATCGCGCGTGGCGCCGCTTGAACTTGGCCCGCCCGTAGGCTGGCCCGTGCAGTACCGCGTGCTGGGGCCGGAGATTGAAGGCATCCGCGGCATTGCCAAGGAATTGGCGCAAGTGGTGGCGACCAGCGGCGGGGCGCGCAGCCCAAGCTTCGACTGGATTGAACCATCGCGGCAATTGCGCATTGAAGTGGATCAGGATCAGGCCCGCCAGCTTGGGCTTTCATCCGCCGCGATTGCCGCGACGCTCAATTCGGTGATCACCGGCAGTGTCATTACGCAAATTCGCGATGATATCTATCTGGTGAATGTGCTGGCGCGCGCGACCGCGAGCGAAAGACTCTCACTCGATACGCTGCAAACCATGCAGGTGCCGATCCCGGGTGGCCGTTCGGTGGCGCTTGGGCAATTCGCGACCATTTCCTATGGGCAGGAATATCCGCTGGTCTGGCGCCGTGACCGCGTTCTGGCGTTGACCGTGCAGGCCGATGTGCGCCCGGGCGTATTGCCGGAAGCGGTAGTGACTGAATTGGCGCCGCGTATTGCGGAACTGCAAGCAAAGCTGCCCGTGGGCTACAGCATCGAAGTGGGCGGTATTGCGGAAGAGAGCGAGAAAAGCCGCGCTTCGGTCTTGGCGGTGGTGCCCATCATGATCGTTGTGATGCTGACAGTGCTGATGTTCCAATTGCAAAGCTTCGCGCGGCTTGGGCTGGTGGTGGCGATCCTGCCGCTTGGGCTGATTGGTGTGGTGGCGGCGCTGCTGGCCTTTGGAAGACCGCTTGGCTTTGTGGCCATCCTTGGCATTCTCGCCCTGCTTGGCATGATCGCGAAGAACGCCGTGATCCTGATTGTGCAGATCGAGGAAGACCGAGCAAGCGGCCTGCCCCTGCGTGATGCTGTGGTGGCGGCGGCGACATCGCGCTTGAGGCCGATGATGCTGACCGCACTTTCCACCGTTTTGGGGCTGATCCCGATTGCGCCCACTGTCTTTTGGGGGCCGATGGCCTTCGCCATCATGGGTGGGCTTTTGGTGGCAACCTTGCTGACGCTGATTGTGCTGCCGGCGCTTTATGTGATTGTTTTGGAAAGGCGGAGTAGCCGCACAGCCTAATGATTGCTGCGCAGCGCTGCCGCCAAACCAGACGCGCCCTCAGTCGCGAGCAATTCTCGGCGCAGCAGCACCTCACTCGGTGTGCAGCCGAATTCACGGCGGAAGGCGCGGGTGAAGCTGGAAGGGTCGTAGAACCCAACTGCCTCACCAATGCGGCTGACGGAAGCTGGGCTATCGGCGCGCGTCAGATCACGATAGGCTTGGCGCAGCCGGCGCTGCTGAATAACCCGCGCTATGCCGCCGATTGGTGCGAAGCAGCGATAAAGTTCTGAACGCGAAATCCCTGAACGCTGAACCAGCATGGCAGGCGAAAGCTCAGCCTCGCCAAGTGCGGCATCCACCAGCGCAATCACGCGTGCGCGGCGCGCGGCTTCAAGCTGTTGGCGTGTGGAAGCGGGCTCTGTTTCCAGCCCCATCAGGCAGGCTGTCAGCATGCAAGATAGCGCTGCCTCCAGCCGTGGCGCATCTTCCGCACTGATCTCATCCGCTGAAGCTGCGATTCGCGGCAGCATGCCGCCCAGCATGCGCGCAGCCGGGCTGTTGAGCGGCACAAGGCGCGCGGTCGCGAAAACCGGGGCGAGTTGCGGCAGGCTTTCGGGCTGGATCAACACGCCGCACCAATGCCCACCAAGCTTGCGCAGCCCAAAGCCCCGTGAAAGCGCGCCCAGCAGCAATTCTGCCGGCTGGCTATCCGCTTCAGTCAGACGGAGCGCGAGCAGCCAATGATCCAACCCATCGCGCAGCCCTTCACCGCGCGCACGGCGGTAATCCGCCAGATCGGCATGGCATTTCAGCAGCACATGCCGACCAAGACGGCGGAATTCCGCCTGGCCGCAAAAACCCTCGGCGTCGGCATGCGGCGCGCTGACATGCACGACCGGTTCCCAAAAGGCGCGCCAAACATCAAAGCGGATCGGGGGCGGCAGGTCGCGCGTATCCACCGAAAAACGGCCATCATGGCCGGCCTTGGCGCCACGGCGCGACGCCGAAGAACCCGTAAAAACTGCCTCGGCCTGGGGCAAAGCCGCTTCTCTCCGATTTTGATTTCGGCGCCCTTTTATCCCTGAGCCGTGCCGCTTGCCAGCAGCATTCCAAGGGCCGGGGATATGGCGCCCAGCATGGGGACGCAAAGCTTATTCCGCGCGGCACCCCCGCCCGCTATTGCTGGCGACTGCGTGAAGCGAAAACTTCATGATGCCTGCGCCTGAGCGCCCTTGCCCTTGCCCTTGCGGGCTGCTGCATGTGATAGAATGTGCTCAGGCGCAGTTTTCAGTTTGATTGAAAAAGGGCGCGCCGTGATGCCATTGGCCACCACGCGATGCCCCTGCTCAGTCCCGGCATGCGCGCCCTGGTCCGCGGCATATCGGATGTCGCCCAGGCCAGATGTTAGGAACAAGACCATGGCTGATCTCCTCGTCATTTCTTTCCCCACCGAAGCGCAGGCTGAAGAAGCCCGCACGCGCGTTGCCTCCATGCAGCGCGAATACCTGATCGAACTTGGTGACGCTGTGGTGGCACTCCGCAAGCCCGATGGCAGCATCAAGCTGAACCAAACCTTTCACCCAACCGCCGCCGGTGCGGCAGGCGGGGCCTTGTGGGGGTCCCTGATTGGTTTGCTGTTCCTCAATCCGCTCGCTGGCGCGGCGGTTGGGGCGGCGGCAGGCGCCGTTTCCGGGCGGCTTACCGATGTTGGCATCAATGACAATTTCATGAAGGAAGTCTCGCAAAGCCTTGAAGCGGGGGAAGCGGCGCTGTTCCTGCTGATCCGGAAAATGACCGCAGAGCGTGTCATGGAAGGGCTGCATGGCATGGGCGGCAAGATCATGCGCACTTCCTTCGATGAAACCAAGGAAGCCATGCTGCGTGAAGCCTTGGCCGGAGCCTCCGGCGGATGAGGCGCATAGGCAGATCGTGGTGCCGCGCATGAGGGTCAGCTTGGCCCTTCGTGCCGCTGCGGCCTGCCTGGTGCTGGCCTTTTTGGCAGGCTGCGCCAGCATTGCGCGCCTGCCGGCACCGCCCCCACAACAGGTGTCCGCCATTGATGTCCTGGGCGTGCCCGAGACACGCTTCTGGGCAGATGGCGATCCTGCGTCGATCATTGCCTTTTACGAACGCGTCCTGAGTCGCAGAGAAGCCGCACGACCAATGGGGCGGGGGGGGCGCATTCCGCCTGGACATTTCCTGGCGCTTTCGGGTGGCGCTGATGATGGCGCCTTTGGCGCCGGTGTGCTGGTGGGCTGGACCGAAACCGGCCAAAGGCCGGAATTCGAGTTGGTCACGGGCATTTCCGCCGGCGCCCTGATTGCGCCCTTTGCTTTCCTTGGACCTTCCTATGATCCGCAGCTGCGCGCGCTCTTCACCGAAATAGCGCCGAATGATGTTGCGCAGCTTGGCCGGCTTGCCTTGTCCGTGCTTTTCCGCGAGGCACTTGCCGATACCACGCCGCTGGCGCGCCTGATTGAACGCCATGCCGATGCGGCGATGTTGCAGGCTATTGCAGCGGAGTATCAACGCGGGCGGTTGCTGCTGATCGGCACGGTCAATCTGGATGTGGGGCGCCCGGTAATCTGGAACATCGGTGCAATTGCGGCGAGTGGCCATCCTGAGGCTCTCAATCTGTTTCGGCGTATTTTATTGGCCTCTGCTTCCATCCCCGGCGCCTTTCCCCCCGTGATGATTGATGTCGAAGCCGATGGGCGGGCTTTCCAGGAAATGCATGTGGATGGCGGCGCGGCGATGCAGGTTTTTCTCTATCCGGCCAGGCTCCGCCCACGCGCTTTGGCGGGCCGCGCCGGGCAGCAACGCGAAACCACGGCCTGGGTCATTCGCAATGGCCGCGTGGATGTGGCGATCACGGACCCGCCTGGCGGCATTTTCAGCATCGCGCGTCGGTCCGCGCAGACGCTGTTGCATTTCTCGTCCATCAACGACCTGGATCGGATTTACCTGAGCACTTACCGCGATCGCATCGGCTTTCGCATGCAAAGCATCGGGCCGGATTTCGATACGCCGCGGCCCAGATTCTTTGATAATGCCTATATGCGGGCGCTTTTCGCTTATGGTGAGGCGCGTGGCCGTGATGTGACAAGCTGGGTGACGGCACCGCCGCCGGTCGGCCTTGTTTCGCCACCGCCGCCTGGGCCATGACACCCCTTCAGGGCGCGATCAACCCGTAAAGCGTTGTCGCGACTTCGGTCGCGATCAGCAGCACCACCGCCAATTCCAGCAGGCGAGACCGGCGCGTTTCAGTCAAATCAAGCAAGGTCTGAGAAATTTCGCGGATCATTTCAAGCTTGCCCGCCAGGGCTTCGGTGCGTTCTTCAAGTTCCCATTCGGCAGCGAGGGTCGCGTAAAGCGGCGCCAATTCAGGATGATCCCAAAGCAGGTCGGGCTTGGCTGCGGTATCCACACGCGCGCTGGAACGCGCCCGCGCCGCAATCGCTTCCCCAATCAGCGGCACGATCAGGCGCGTGGGCATGCCAAGCCGCCCGCGCCGAAGTTGAGCCAAAGGTGCTTCCAGCCGATCCAGCGTGCGCGCGAGCATCTCCTCCTGATGGGTCAGCACCGCGCTTTTGGCGAGCCCCTTGGCCACCAGGGCAAGGCGCGCCGGCGTGTCGTCTCGCAACAGGATGGTACCGGCTTCATCCACGCCTTCCTCGGCAGCGCCGATGATGATCTGCGCTGTTTCATGCTCTGGCACGTCAAGCGCTTCATGGAGATGCGGGCGGAGTTGCGCGGCCAAAGCCTCAGTCTGCTCCAGCGTGGCGCCAATGGTGACCAGCGCGCCCCAGCGGAAGGCAAAGGCGCGCCCGCCGCCGGGCAATTCGCCAAGGCTGAGCGCGCCTGGCAGCACAGGGCCGCGCCGTTCAAGCGCGCGCGTATCCAGCCTTTCGGCAAGCAGCAACGCGTGGACAGGAAGGGTTGTTGTTTCCAGCATCATTCCACATGCTCCTGCCCAAACAGCGCCGCCACCGCACGCCCCTTGCGCCACCCCCCGGACGGGGGGCACAAAGCCGGGACGGGCCGTGCAACCCCAGGGTGGCACACTTGGCTACACATGTTACACAGGAAATGGCATGTCATGGCGATGGCACGTCCGGCAATCAGGCAGGCAGGCATAAAATATGAGCGATCTCGAACGGGTTCTGGCGCATATTGACTCTGATATGCACGGCGCCTTGGAACGGCTCTTCACCGTTCTCCGCATCAAATCCATCTCGACCGACCCGGCATTCGCCAAGGATTGTGCGGCCAATGCCGAATGGCATGCGGCGGATTTGCGCAGCATCGGCTTTGACGCGAGCGCGCGGCCCACGCCAGGGCATCCCATTGTTGTGGCGCATGACCGCAACGCCAAGGGCGCTTCGGCGCTGTTCTACGGCCATTATGATGTGCAGCCAGTGGATCCGCTGGAATTATGGGAGCGTGACCCGTTTGACCCGGTGATCGAAGCCCTGGCCGATGGCACCAAGGTGATTCGCGGCCGTGGCAGCGCGGATGACAAGGGCCAGTTGATGGCCTTTGTCGAAGCCTGCCGCGCCTGGAAGGCCGTGACGGGCAAGTTGCCCATCCCGGTTTCCATCCTGCTGGAAGGTGAGGAAGAATCAGGCGGCGTCAATCTGCCTGGCTTCCTTGAGGCCAATAAGGAAGAACTGAAGGCGGATATCGGCCTGATTTGCGATACCAATATGTGGGATCCGCAAACCCCCGCCATTGTCACCATGCTGCGTGGGCTTTGCGGTGAGGAAGTGATCATCCACGCGGCGGACCGCGATCTGCATTCGGGTTTCTACGGCATGGCGGCGGCGAACCCGAACCGCATTCTGGCGAAAATCCTGGCTGATCTTTACGATGATCAGGGCCGCGTGACGCTGCCTGGCTTTTATGATGGCGTGCCGGAATTGCCGGAAAGCCTGAAGCAGCAATGGGGAACGCTTGGCTTCACCGCCGAGAAATTCTTGGGCGTCATTGGCCTATCGCAGCCAGCCGGTGAGAAGGGCCGTGACGCGCTGGAAATGGTCTGGTCGCGCCCGACTTGCGAAATCAACGGCATGGGCGGCGGCTATCAGGGTGATGGTTTCAAGACCGTGATCCCCGCGCAAGCATCAGCCAAGGTATCCTTCCGCCTGGTGTTTGACCAAGACCCGCATGCGATCCGCAAGGCCTTCCGCGCTCATGTGCTGGCGCGCCTACCTTCTGATTGTCGGGCGGAATTCATCGAACATGGCTCGGGCCGCGCCATTCGCTTCCCGGATACTGACCCTGCCTTCGCCAAGGCACGCGCGGCTTTGTCTGACGAATGGGGCAAGCCTGCCGTGTTTATCGGCTCGGGCGGCTCCATCCCGGTCACGCATATGCTGAAGACCTCGCTTGGGATGGATGTGGTGCTGGCCGGCTTCGGGTTGGAAGATGACCGCATTCATAGCCCGAATGAGAAATACAATCTGGAAAGCTTCCAGAAGGGTATCAAATCCTGGGCACGTATTCTGGAGGCATTATCAAAATGAGCGCAGCGCAAAACCAAGGGGCGCCAGACGCGCCCAAAACCGCCATGCAGCGCATTCTGGATACGGTGGAACGCGTCGGCAATCGCGTACCGCATCCGGTGATGATCTTTGTCTATCTGATCATCTTTGTGGTGTTGCTTTCCGCGCTGCTATCCTTGCTCGGCGCGCAGGTAACCTATCAGGCCTATAACCCCGCGACCGGCAAGATCGAACAAGCCACAACAGCGGCGCGCAGCCTGCTGACCATTGATGGCATTCGCTTCATGTTCACCGGCGTGGTGCCCAACTTCATGGGCTTCAACGCGGTCGGTGTGATCATTGTTGCCATGGTGGGCGTTGGTGTCGCGGAAGAAGCGGGGTTGGTGAAAGCGCTGATCAGGAAGCTGGTTATTGTCGCGCCGCCGAAGCTGCTGACCTATATTCTTGTGTTCGTCGGCATTGTTTCATCCATTGCGGCGGATGCGGGCTATCTGGTGCTGATCCCGCTCGCCGCGGCGGCCTTTCTTTCCGTTGGCCGGCATCCTTTGGCGGGCCTCGCCATGGCCTTCGCCGCGGTTGCTTCCGCCTTCCTGGTCAATGTGCTGATCGTGCCGGTGGATGGCATTCTGACCGAAATTACCAATGATGCGGCGCGGCTGGTCAATCCGAATGTCTCGATTGATCTTGCGGCCAATGTCTGGTTTTCCATCGCCTCGGTCGCGATGCTGACGGTGTTGATTGGCGTGATCACCGAAAGGGTGATCGAACCGCGCCTTGGCGCCTATAAGGGCGATTATGAAGTACCGGGTGAGAATGTGCTTTCCGATGAGGAATATAAGGGTCTGCGCGCTGCTCGGAATGCCTTGTTGGGCGTGCTGGCCTTTATCGGGTTGCTGACCCTGCCGCCCGGCGCGCCCCTGCGCAACCCGGAAACCGGCGCCATCATCGGGTCTTCGCCCTTCATGGGGAGCCTGATTGTTTCCATTGCGCTGATCTTCCTGGTCTGCGGCATTGCCTATGGCCGCGCGGCGGGCACCATGCGCACGACAAACGAAGTCATCGCCGCCATCCAGAAATCCATCGGCGCGCTGGCAGGGCTGATCCTGCTGCTGCTGGTCATCAGCCAATTCATCGCCATCTTCAACTATTCGAACATGGCGACACTTGCGGCGGTTTCCATGGCGGAATTCCTGGAAAAGCTGAACCTGCCCACGGTTGCGCTGCTGATCGGCTTTGTCATTGCTGTGTTTGGCATCGACCTGATCATCACGGCGGCGATCGCAAAATGGGCGATCTTCGCGCCGGTCTTTGTGCCATTGCTGATGCAGCTTGGCGTGGCGCCGGAAGTGGTGCTGGCAGCCTATCGCGTGGGTGATAGCCCGATGAATGCCATCACGCCGCTCAATGCCTATTTCGCGATGATCGTGACCTTTGCGATCAAGTATCAGAAGGATGCCGGGGTGGGCACGGTGATTGCGTTGATGCTGCCCTATGTCATCGCCATTTCTGTAGTTTGGACCGCGCTTTTGGCGGCTTGGTATATGCTGGGGCTTCCTTGGGGGCTCTAGCGCGTGAATGATATCACCATCATGGCCGCGATCATCCTTGCGGCCATTGTGCTTTTCATCTGGAACCGTATCCCGGTCATTCTGGTGGCCATGGGTGTCGGCATGGCGCTTTATGCGACCGGCCTTGTCACGCTGAACCAGGCGCTTTCGGGCTTCGGCGATCCGGCGGTGATGTTCATCGCAACGCTTTTTGTGGTGAGTGCTGCGCTGGATCGCACGGGCGTTACCGCCTGGGCGGGGCAGATGCTGATCCGCGGCGCGGGTGAGGATAGCCGCACGCGGCTGCTGGTGCTCATTTCGCTGCTGGCGGCGATGTTGACTGCCCTTATCAGCCTCAATGGCGCCATTGCGGCGCTTTTGCCGGTGGTTGTTGTCTTGGCGCTGCGGCTGCGGCTGCCGCCATCACAATTGCTCATGCCGATGGTTTTTGCCGGGCATGCCGGTTCGAAACTGGCCCTGACCGGATCGCCAGTGAATGTGCTGGTGAGTGAGGCGGCGCTCGATGCCGGTCACCGCGCCATCGGCTTTTTCGAATTCACCTTTGTCGGCATTCCGCTGTTGCTGGGCGTCATTACCATCACCCTGCTATTCGGGCGGAAGCTGCTGCCGCATCGCGCCGGTGAGACCATGAGTGTGGATTTCAGCCGCCATGCGACGACGCTTGTTGAGCAATACCGGTTGAAGGAAGGTCTGTTCCGGCTGCGGTTGCGCGCCACTTCGCCATTGATCGGCCAACCGCCATCAGCGCTTAAGGAAAGTAGCTGGGGAGGGCTTCGCCTTGTCGCCGTGAATGATGGCCTAACGGGCGATAGGCTGCGCCACCCCACCATGATGGAGGGCGATTTCCTGCTGGTTTCCGGCCAAGGTGAGGATGCGGCGCGGCTAGCCGCCGAACAACATTTGGCCTTCCGGCTTGAAAACAGCGATGAGGATTTGCGCGACAGCCTGTTCAACCGCAGCTCGGGCCTCGCGGAAGTCATGATCCCACCGCGTTCGGAAATGATCGGCCAGACCGCTTATCAGGGCATGATCACCGAAAGCGGTGATCTGGTGGTCATCGCCATCCAGCGTGGTGGAGAGGATGTGGGCGCTGAGCCGGTGCAATTGCAGGCGGGCGATACGTTGCTGTTGCAGGGAACTTGGAAGGCGCTTGATACGCGCCTTGCCGACCCGCAGGTGCTGGTGGTGAATTCGCCCGATACGGTGCGCCGTCAGGCGGTGCCGCTGGGCGCTGGCGCCTGGACCACGCTTGGTGTGCTGGCCGGTATGGTGTTCTTCCTCGCGACCGGGCTTCTGCCAGGGGCGGTGGTTGGTATTGCGGCCTGCTTTATCCTGATTTTGTCGCGCGTGGTCACTGTGGATCAAAGCTACCGCGCAATTGACTGGACAACGGTGATCCTGGTCGCTGCGATGATGCCGCTTTCGACAGCCATGGTGCAAACCGGCGCTGCGCAATTGATGGCGGATGGGCTGGTTGCCATGGCGGCGGGCGGCAGCCCGATTATTCTGCTGGCGGGGGTTTTTGTGCTGACGGCGGTGCTTGGCCAATTGATCAGCAATACCGCAACGGCGCTGATCATCATCCCGGTTGGCGTTGCCGCCGCCACCTCCATGGGGATTTCGCCGATACCGGTGCTGATGAGCATCGGTATGGCCGCCGCCGCCGCCTTCCTGACGCCGATTGCCACGCCAACCAATCTGATGGTGATGCGCCCGGGCGGCTATGCCTTTGGTGATTACTGGAAGTTCGGCCTGCCGATGATGATTTGGTTCTTCATCGTGTGTATTTTTGTCGTACCGCTGATTTGGCCGTTCTGACCCATGGGCGGCTTCCAGCGATTCTTGCTGACCAGCGCAGCGCTGATGGCGGCGCTGCCGGTGCTGGCGCAAACGCCGGCACAGCAACAGGCCGACCCGGCCGGCACCTTCGCGTTTTTGTTCGAAAACGACACCTTCTCCGGCAATGATCGCTACTACACCAATGGCTTTCTGTTCGCCTGGCGCGCCCCTTCCTATGATCCGCCTGCTTGGCTTGCGGGGCTGACAGAGGGGCCAAACCTCTTCTTCCCAGGTGGCGGCGTGACGCGCTGGGGCCTCAGTTTCGGGCAGAAAATGTTCACGCCGGAAGACACGCTGGCGACCAATCCTGACCCGAAGGATCGCCCCTATGCCGCCTGGCTTTATGGCGCGGTTTCGCTGCATTCCTATACGGCGCGGGAAGTGGGCACGCTGGAATTGCAGCTTGGCGTTATCGGGCCTTCCGCACTTGGCGAATGGGTGCAGAACACCACGCATGATCTGATGCGGATTGATCGCGCCTATGGCTGGAATTATCAGCTTCGCGATGAACCTGGCGTCAATCTGGTGGCGAACCGGCAATGGCGGCTGAATGGTGAACCCGATTCCGCCGGCCGACGTTTCGGCTGGGTGCCGAGCCTCGCGGCCAGCCTTGGCAATGTGCATACCTATGCCGCCGGGGGCATGCTGCTCCGCTACGGGACCGAGCTTGAGGCGGATTTCGGCCCGCCGCGCGTGCGCCCGGTTTCCGCCGGTTCGGTTTTCTTCCAGCCAACCGGGCGCTTTGGCTGGTATGTGTTTGGCGGTGTTGAAGGCCGCGCAGTGGCGCGGGATATCTCGCTGGATGGCAATACCTGGCGCGATAGCCGCAGCGTGGATCGGGAAGTGCTGGTGGGCGATGCCAGCGCGGGCGTTGCGCTGATTTTCGGCACTACACGCCTGACCGCGACCTATACGATCCGCAGCAAGGAATTCGAAACGCAGCGAGAGGCTTCGCAATTCGGGTCGGTCAGTATTGCGTTTCGGTTTTAGCGCCTGAACGGCATAGGCGCCTCAGAGATACCCTGCACAGTCGCGCGACACTCCGCCAATGCGCGGCGCTACCCCCTGGTTTCAGATCACTGTGAAAGATTCTTGGCGTCAGGGCCAAAAGACACAGGGGGCATGCAAATGAGATCAAAATGGGCCGGCGCGGCCATGCTGGGTCTGATGGTGGGGGCTGCCCCAGCCTATGCGCAGCAGCCAACCATGGAAGAACTGATGCGGCGCATAGATGCGCTGCAACAACGTGTGAATGAACTCGAACGCCGCCCGCAGCGCCCGGCCCCTGTCGCCGCACCCGTGCCCGCACCTGCACCAGCCGCGCCAGCACGTGCCGCAGCACCCCGCACAGCGCCAGTTGCCATCGCAGCCACCCCTGCCGCCGCACCTGCGCCACGCTCGCCTGAGGTCGTGCGCGCTGAGGTGGATGAGGCACTGCGCGGCAGCCTGGATGGGCTTGCCATGCGTATCCCGAATTCGGATACGACGGTGCGGCTTTACGGGTTTCTGCGCTTGACCGCCTATCAGGATTTCAATGCGCGCAATCCTACGGACGCGGCTTCTGTCCAGGGTATTCCGCTGACCGCAAAAAACACGCAGCCCGGCGGCTTCGACGTTACCGCGCGCAGTTCGCGCTTTGGTTTTGACACGCGCAGCGATACCGGCTGGGGACGGCTTGATACCACCATCGAAGGTGATTTCCGCGGCGAGATTTCAGCCGGCGGTGATCTCTCCTTTCGCTTGCGGCAAGCCTTTGCCGAACTGACCCGCGATGATTGGAGCTACCTGATCGGTCAAACCAATAGCCTTTGGAATGAGGGAATAACCGAAGCGCTGCATGACGCCACAAACCTCAATCAAAGCTTCATCCGTCAGGCGCAGCTTCGTGTGACGCATCGTTTCGACAGCAATTTGATGCTGCAAGGCTCGATCGAAGCGCCCTATGGCGATATTCTGACGCAACGCGGCCCGGCCTTTTCGCCCATTCGCTTTGATGGTGGCGCCAGCCCTGCCTTTGATCAATTTCCCGATCTGCTGGCACGGCTGACCTGGCGCGATGGCGCAGAGGAATACGTGCTGCGCGGATTGTTCCGGCAGCTATCGCTTGAACCGGATGGCACCACGCTTGGCCCAAGGCCGAGCGAGAGCACCTATGGCTGGGGGCTTGCCGCCCATACGCGCCTACCGCTAGGCAAATGGATCTCCGCTCTCGGGCGCGATGAGCTGATGCTGATGGGCTATTATGGTGAAGGCATTGGCCGCTATTTCGCCGGCAATACCTTTGGCCAGGGCGGTATTTCCGACATCATCACAGCGTCCGGCATGGATTACAGCCTGGATTCCGTGCCGACCTATGGCGGCACCATCGGCTATCGCCGCTTCTGGACGGATTTTGTGCGGAGCACGGTTTCTTATGCCTATGCCCGACAGGATTTCCCGTCTTCGATCCGCTTCGCAGCCGGATCGAATGGCGCGCTGGCGCGCAACCGGGAAATGCAGCAGGTCATCGCCAATCTGATCTGGAGCCCCTTTGCCGACCGCCCAACCAGCCGCATGCCTTTTGGCTGGCTTGATCTTGGTCTGGAATATGTTTTCAGCCGGCGTGATCTTGAAGATGGCGCGGCGGCGGTAGGTTCGAATGGCGTTGGCCATGGCATCGCCAATCGCCTGCTTGCGGTTGGGATTGTGCGGTTCTGAAGTTGCAGAAAACATAACAAAAAACCGGCCATGGCAGCTTAAGGGGTCAGTTCTGCCACCATGGCCGGCGGGGCCGGAGGCTGCGCCCATTGCGGCGCGCATTATTCTTTCTCCAGCCTTACCATTCGGCGGCGCGCCTTATCAGACGCGCCGCCGGATTGTCAGCCCTGCGCGGCAGGCACGGCGATGAAGGCCGGCTTGCCATCGCGCAGGACGCGCACCGCAACCGCACCACCAGCGGCATTCGCCTCACGCAAAGCGCGCAGCGCTGCCTCAGCGTCATCGGTCGCGGCAACGCCGACGCCGATGATCACATCGCCCCGGCGCAAACCGGCTTCCTGGGCGCGTGAATTCGGCTCCACGGCCTGCACCAGCGCGCCCTTCGCATCATTGGGCAAGCGGAGTGACGCACGCGCTTCCGGCGTGATCGGCGCGAGCGAAACACCAATGCGCGGCGCGTTGGATTCTTCCGCACCCGCGCGGGCACGTTCCGTACCAGGCTGAGCAGCGATATCCACACGCAGGCTGGCCTCGGCCCCATCGCGCCAGAGCTTCAGATCAGCCTTCGCACCGGGGCGCAGATCCGCCACGTTGCGCGCCAAGTCACGCGGGTTGCGCACGGGTTTGCCATCCAGCGCCGTCACCACATCGCCTGGCTTCAGGCCAGCCTTGGCGGCGGGGCTGTCATTTTCCACACCCGCCACAAGGGCACCCTGCGGTGCTTCGGCGCCCTTGGCCGGCAGCTTCAACGCCGCCGCCATGGCCGTATTCACCGGCTGGGTCGAAACACCGATGAAGCCGCGCTCCACAAAGCCTTTCTCACGCAGTTCCACCACAACGCGCTTCACCATATTGGACGGCACGGCAAAGCCGATGCCAACCGAACCACCGGTCGGGCTGAAGATCGCCGTATTCACGCCGATCACGCCGCCATCCCGCGCAAAAAGCGGGCCGCCGGAATTACCCTGATTGATCGGCGCATCCACCTGGATGAAATCATCATAGGGGCCAGCACCAATATCGCGGCCAGTGGCCGAGACAACACCCGTGGTCACAGTGCCGGAAAGGCCATAGGGGTTACCCATGGCCACCACCCAATCGCCGGGTTGGGCACGATCAGAATCGCCCAAAGCAACGAAGGGCAGCGGCGCGCCGGCTTCCACCTTCAGCAGCGCGACATCGGTGCGCGAATCGCGGCCAACCACGCGGGCCTGGAATTCGCGGCCATCTTCCAGCTTCACCATCACGCGCGTTGCGCCATCCACAACGTGGTTGTTGGTCACGATGAAGCCAGCGGCATCAATGATGAAGCCCGAACCCGTGCCCTGCACGCGGCCCTGGCCGGGGTTGGGCATGCCCATTTCGCTGCGCGGCTGCTTGCCGGAAACATTGATGGTAACAACGGCTGGGCGCACGGCCTTCACCAACTCGGCAAAGCCGGCGGCCGGCGCGGCGCGGTCAAGGGTAATCGCCGGGGCAACAGGCGCCGGGGCATTTTGGGCGTGCACGGCAAGGCCGGTCAGCGCGGTTGAACCAAGCAAAAGACCGAGCAGCGCATAGCGCGCAGTCCGGCGGGCGGGGCTGGAAGTAGCCATGAGTTGTTCTCTCCATCTAAAGGGCAGGGCGCTGATTCGCTTTCGCCTTGACTGCGAAAATGGAGAAAGCCTGCTGTAAAGTCCCGGACGCGAAGCTGAAATGATTTTCAGGATTTGGGCTGTTAGCTTTCGGCCTTTGCGCCCGAAAGATCTACCGTCACGCAAAGCCCTGGCGCGGCGTCTGACAATACCGGCGCCGCGCCATGCAGCTTTGCCACTGCCGCCACCAAGGCCAAGCCAAGCCCGCTGCCCGGCGTGCCCCGGCTACGGTCCAGCCGATAAAAGCGGCGCAGCACGCGGGCGCGTTCTTCCGTCGGCACGCCTGGCCCATCATCGGCCACTTCCAGCGCGGGGCCTGCGCGCAGCGTCACGCGCAGTGTGCCCCCGCCATGGGTCAGGGCATTGTCAATCAGATTAGCCAGCATTTGCCGCAGTAGCGCCACATCGCCATGCAGGCGCTGGTCGGGTGCTACCTGCACTTCAAGCCGCTTGCCGGCTTCTTCCGCCACCACCGCGTAAGCCTCGGCCAGGGTCGCCACAAGCGCAGAAATATCCACCACCGGCGCTTCCTGCGGCGGCAGTGGCGGGCCGGCTTCAAGCTGAGCAATACGCAGCAGCGCGGTGAAGGTGGCAAGCACCGTATCCAGTTCGGCCAAGGCGGCTTCAAAGGCTGCGCCATCGGCATTGGGATCGCGCGCGCGCGCCAGCGCCGCTTCCAGCCTTTGGCGCAGGCGGGAAAGCGGGCCGCGCAAATCATGCGCGACATCCACCGTGACCTGCCGCATGCCTTCAATCAGCGCTTCCTGGCGATCGAGCAGCGTATTCACTGTGCCTGCCAGCCGATCAAACTCATCGGCGCTGCCAGCTAAGGGCAGCCGCCGCGCGAGGTCCCCGCGCATGACCTGTTCCGCTGCTTCTGAGACGCGGCGAAGCCGATGTTGCAGCCCGCGCGCCATGAACAGGCCAAAGCCAAGCGCAATCAGCACCGCAATTGCACCCGCGGCGAGCAGCGTGGTGGCAAGGGTTGAAGCCGTATCCAGCACCGCGCCGAATTCCGCCGCGACCAGCAAGGTAAAGCCAGTAGCAACCCCAATGCCCAGCGTCCGCACCGGCCCTTCCGGTGCTCTGAGCGTCACAAAACCACGCAAGCCCGCCGGCGCGCCGGAAAGCCGGGCAGACCCAGCAAGGGGCCGCCCATCCGGCAAGCGCAGCTGCACCAGAATGGCGCTTGGCGTGCGGTCCCGCGTGCGGGCTTCCACCGCGCGTGTCAGGCCAATCATGCCGAAGCGCTGAAATTCGCCCAGCAGCAATTCCGCTTCCGCGCGGATGGTGCTGTCCAAGGCTTCCTCCAGCGCGGCGGAACTCCGCAGCCACCCAAGCCCAAGCCCCAGTGCGGAAATACCCAAGACACCAAAGGCAGTCAGCAAAGCCGTGCGCAGCGCAAAGCTGCGCAGCAGCCGGGTCAGCCCGTTCATTTTGGCGGCCCGAGCATATAGCCCACACCGCGCATGGTCTGGATCGGCGCGGGCAAGCCTTCCAGCGAAAGCTTCCGGCGCAACCGGCTGACATGGACTTCAACCAGATTGGTCGAAGGATCGAAGTTCAAATCCCAAACGCCTTCCAGCAGCATGGTCTTGGTCAGCACCTGCCCCGGGCGACGCAGCATGAATTCCAGAAGGCGCATTTCGGTCGGCAGCAATTCCACTGGCTGGCCATTGCGCCGCACCACGCGCTTCAGCAAATCCAATTCAATATCACCCACTTGCAGCAATACCGGGTCTGTCGTTGGCGCCGGGCGGCGCGCCAGTGCCGCGATGCGTGCGCGGAGTTCACTGAAGGCGAAGGGCTTCGCCAAGTAGTCATCCGCGCCGGCATCAAGCCCTTCCACGCGCCGTTCAACCTCACCAAGCGCGGTCAGCACCAGCACGGGGGTGGTGATGCCGGAAGCCCGCAGCGCGCGCAGAATGGTGAGCCCATCCGGCCCCGGCAGCATGCGATCTGTCACGATCACATCCCAGGCCTTACCAGCCGCAAGCAGCATGCCGTCACGCCCCGTACGCGCCATTTGCACGACATGGCCGATTTCCTGCAGACCCTTGGCGATGTAATCGGCGGTGGCCTTGTCGTCTTCGATCAGCAGGATGCGCATGGGGCGCGGATATTACTCCAGTGTCGCGATGGCAACCGCGAGGCGGCAGCCTTGGGCGAATTCCGGAATGACCACATATTCATTGACAGTGTGGATTTCCGCCTGGCCGGCGCCAAAGGTCACGGTCGGCACGCCATGCTTCACCAGCCAATTCGCATCCAACCCGCCTGCGGAGACCATGGTGACGGGCTCAAGCCCCATGGCTTGCGCGGCCTTTTTCGCGCGCTGCACGGCGGGATCATCTTCGGACATCAGAAAGGGCGGATAGGCGGTGCGCGCCTGGAAGGTAACCTCGGCCATATTGCCATCGGCATCATTCACTTCGCCCTTGGCTTTGTTGAAGGCGGCTTCGAATGCTTCGGTGATCTTGACTGCAAAGGCAGCATCCGTGCTGCGGGCTTCACCCACCAGATGCACGTAATCCGTCACGACATTGGTCGCATCGCCAGCGGGCTTGCCATCCTTGCCACCGAAGATACCAACATTGGAAGAACCCTTGCCTTCCGGCTGCTCCACCTTGCCAAACCAGCCGCCGCGACGTGCTTCAGTGAGCCCGACGGAAGCAACAAGCGTTGAGGATATGCCGCGTTCCGGCGCCACACCGGCATGGGCCGCCTTGCCCTTGATGGTGACTTCCCAATTCTGCTGGCCCACCGCGCCAATGGTGAGCAAGGCCGCATGGGTGCTATCCACATTGAAGCCCATCACGGCACCGCCAAGATCCTTCGGGTCCAATTCCCGCGCGCCATGCAGGCCGCTTTCTTCGCGCACCGTGAACAGCATGGTGATGGGCGGATGCGGCAGCTTATGTTGGATAAGCGCCTTCGCGAGGGCAATCAGCACAACGCAGCCCGTGCCATTATCTCCGCCCAAAGCCGTGGTGCCATCAGAAACAATCCGGTCCCCCTCTCGCCGCGGCTTTGCACCCTTGCACAGCGGCACGGTATCCATATGCGTGGAGAACAAAAGCCGCGGTCCGGGCTTGGTGCCTGGCAGGTCAACAATCAGATTGCCCACTTCGGTCGGCAGCTTGATGCGTTGATGCACTGTGTCGTAGCGGATGGCGCTTGCCGGCACGCCAACCTTCTTCAATTCATCCACAATGGCAGCGCCAATCGCCGCCTCATGCCCTGTGACACTGTCAATGGCGAGAAGGCGGATCAGTGCATCTGTCGCGTAATCAACATCAACAAATTCGGAAGTGATTCCCATGGTCTTGTCCTTCTGGTCTTGAATTGCCGCGGTCTGTCACCGCTTCGCGAGAATGGGGGTGAGCGCATCAATCACGCCCGTCAGCATAATCTGCGCGCCGATGCAAAGCAGCACAAAGGCCGCGAGTTTTGCAGCAATCAGCATGCCTGTCGGGCCAAGCTTGCGCGCCACCGCGGCGGCATTGGCATAGGCGACCCAAACAGTCAGCGCCACCGTCGCGGCCGTCAGCGTGAAGGCCAGCGTGTTCAGCACGATGTCGCTGATTTCAGAGGAACGCCGTTCCGCCGAAAGCGCGATGGAAGCGGCGATGGTGCCCGGGCCGGTGGTGAGCGGCAGGGTGAGCGGGAAGAAGCTCATGCGCTCCACCGGGGCGGTGTCCAGGGCAGCGGGCGCCTGGGACTCGCGGCGCTGATTGTCATCTTCCTCATTCAGCATTTGCCAGCCGGCCACCGCCACCGTAAGCCCGCCGGCAATTCGCAGGGCTTCCAGAGAGATCCCAAAAAAACCGAGGATCGGCGTGCCGAGGAACAGCGCCGCCAGCAGGACGATGAAGCTATTGATGGCGATGGACCGCGCAAGGCGCGACCGTTCCTGTTCGGTCAGCCAACGCGTCATGCCGTGGAAGATCAGCGCGCCGGCGGGCGGGTTGATAATGCTGATCAGCGCCGAAAAGCCAAAAAGCCAGGCGGCGAACAAATCCCCGAAAATGGCGGCAGCGGTCATGATGCTGAAGGCGTTAATGGAAGACTGGCGCGCGCGTTAGGCAATTGCGCCCCGGGGCTGTGCTCTGCATCCCAAGGTTTGCGGGCGACCATGGCGCCAACAAGAAAACCCCGATGCGCAAGACGCGCAACGGGGCTGTAAAGCCGTTCCGCCCGGATGGGCGGGAATGACAAAACCCAAAGGCGACGCCGAAGCGACGCCAAAGGGTATGTCAAATCAGCCGCGAGCGCGCGGGGCCGGGGCCGGGGCCGGCGCGGGGGCCGGAGCCGGCGCCGGGGCGGGCTCAGAAGCGCAGGCAGCAAGCAGGGCAGCCGGGGCCAGGATAGCGACCGCCGCAGCCTTGCGGAGCAGCGCCTTGCGGGTCATTTCTTTGGAATCAGTGTTCATGTTGCACATCCAGGTTGCTAGAGACTAGGAAACGGCCCACATAAGAATCAAATATTCGCAAGTTGTCAAACCCTTTTCTTGTATGGAATGTGAAGTTTCAGGAGTTAGTCGCGTGAAACGGTCTTGGGACAGGCCAGAATTGGATGCCAAAGGGCTGGTTGAGCCTTCAACCGCCCTGTTTTCGCGCCGCGCCAGCCTCTTGCGCGGTACCGCTTGCCTTGCGGGCATGGTGGTGCTGGTGGGCTGCGCGGCGTCCGAGGGCGATTCGCTTGAGCCCATCGCAGCGCGCGAGCCAGAGCCAGAGCGCCAGGATGCCACGGAAGAACCGCCCCCCAGCGTTGCTGGCGAAACGTTGGATGGCCAGCTCTTACGGCGCTTTTACGCGCGCCGTGATTTTGAACCGGTCTGGACCACGCGCGAAGCCGAGGCCAGGGCCTTCAAGGCAATGGTCTTGCGCGCACGGGATCACGGGCTGGACCCGGATTTGTTCCGGGCGGATCTGCTCCGCAGGATGGAGGCGTTTCCGCCCGACCGGCGCGATTTGCTGCTGACCCATGCCGTGCTGACCTATGCCGAGGCGCTTGCCTTTGGTGCTGTGCCGCCCAGCCGACGCAAGGATCGGGAAGCCATCAAGGCCGAGCCTGTGGATGTGACGGAAGTGCTGCATGAAGCGCTGGATGGCCCCGATCCTGTCGGTGCCATTGAAGCGCTGGCGCCGCAAACCCCGACCTATCGGGCGTTGCGTGAGGCGCTGCAACGCCATCGCACCTCATTGCGGCCAGACCGCAACCGCGTGAACCGTTTGCGTGTGATTGAGGCAAATCTAGAACGCCAACGCTGGCTGCCGCGTGAATTGCCGGCGGATCGCGTTTGGGTGAATGTGCCGGATCAGCAACTTGTGCTGTATCGCGATGATCGGCCCGTTTTTGTCACGCGGGTTGTTGTCGGCGACCCGACAGATCGCAAGCAAAGCCCGGAATTGAGCACCGTGATCGAATCCGCCTTGTTCAATCCGCCCTGGATCATTCCGCATGACATTGTGGAGGCGGATATCCGCCCCATGCTGAAGCAGGACCCGCTTTATCTGGTGAAGAACAAGATCACCCTGCTGCCGAATGGCGACGCGAAGCAGGCGCCAGGACCGCAGGCCGGGCTTGGCGCCGTGATGTTCGAAATGCCGAATCGCTTTGATGTCTATCTGCACGACACGCCCGACAAGGATTCCTTCAGTCGCGACAATCGGCGTCTCAGCAATGGCTGCATTCGTGTGCAAAACCCGCTGGAATTGGCTTCATTGCTGATGGATGAGCCGATGGAGGTCATCCAGAAAAAAGTCGCGACTGGTGATACGGTGCGGAAATCACTGCCTGAACCAGTGCCGGTTTTTTTGCTGTATCACACGGCCCTCGCCTCACCAGGGCGCGATGTGGAAATTCGGCCGGATTTCTACGGCCGGGATGAAGCGCTGTGGTTGCGTCTGCAAAAACGCCCGGCTGAACAGGATGTTTTGCGCGCTGGCCAAATGGCAGCGGGCCAGCGCCCCGTATCAGCGGCAGAATCTGCACGCAGACCTGCGCCGACATCTTCCGCAAGGCCCGCCCCGCCACGGCGAAGCTGAATGGACCCCTGCTCCGAAGCGTTCCTGGGGCATGTTCAAGCAGGAGATGCCAAGGCTAAGAGCAGATCGCGTTCAGATGGCACATCTGAACGCGTGAAGATGCTCGAAAAAACAGAGATCTCAAGCAGATCGCGTTCAGATGGCACATCTGAACGCGTGAAGATGCTCGAAAAAACAGAGATCTCAAGCAGATCGCGTTCAGATGGCGAATCTGAAGGCAAAACGCTCTAATTGCGGCTCATCACCTGCACGCTTGCTTCAAGCCCAAGGGCGGCGGCCAGGGTTTCCAGGCGCCGCAGCACGCTTTCGCCGGCGAAAACGCCGCTGCCTTCCAGCAGGCGCAAGATCAGCCGCCCGCCGCGCCGTTCAAGCGATGTGCCGGCCAGCAATACCGTCGTGCCACCTGATAGCGTATAGGCCAAGCGAAACGCCGCACCCAGAATCTCTGCCCGACGCAGCGTGCCGACATCCAACAGCAACCGCGCCGAGGGCAGGAAGGGCGCCTCAGCCTCAGCTTCGTAACGCAGCGCCGCGGCAAGGGCCAGGAAGGCGCGGCCGTGATGGTCAAACCCAACACCGGGCTGGCGCAGCACGCGAAAAAACGCATGCTCGGCACGATAATCCGGATGATCATGGCTGCCGATATCACTCACCCAACAAGCGGCCTCACGCAGCCCAAGCGCGAGCGGCGTTTCATCCTCAAACAAGGGCGCGGTCCAGGCGAAAAGTGCTGGCGGCATGGTCTGGTCACGCCCAAAGCGCAGCGACATGTCATGCGCCGCAGCCAGCAGCGGATCGCGCCTGCGTTCAGCCGCATCAAGCAGGCGCGCATACCAGCCTTCCCGCAAACCATTGGCACTGAAAATCACGCGCCGCGCACCGCTGGCGCGCAGCAACCGGCGCAAGACCAGCGCAGCAAAGGGCAGATCGGCCAGGCGCTTGCTTGATGCGCCCGGCATGCGTTCCAAGGTGCGCCGCGTGGCGGCCATCAGCACACCGGAAAGATCACGCGCTTCTTCGCGCGTCAGCGCATAATGATGCACGATTGAAAGCGGATAGCCGGTCTGCGCCATATGCATGCGCGCCATGGCGCGCCAGGCACCGCCCACAAGATACAAGTCTCGCCCGGCGGCGCCATGCAGCCAGGGGTGACGCACCAATTCCTCGGTCACAATCGCACGCGCCTTGCCCACATCCTCCTTCGCGCGATCCGCCAGCCGAATGGTGCCGATTGGCAGGCTGGCGCTTTTGCCTTGCGCCCCCTGGCTGAGCTCCACCAATTCCAGGGAACCGCCGCCTATATCCCCGAGTAACCCATCCGCGCCAGGAAAGCCCAGCAGCAGGCCATCGGCGGAAAGCCGCGCTTCCTCATCCCCGGTCAGGATATGGATTGGCACACCAGACAGTTTTTCACTGAGCGCGGCGACAAAAGCCGCACCATTCGATGCATCCCGCACCGCGGCGGTGGCCAGAACTTCGATCGGATCGGCACCCATGGCGCGCGCCACCGCATGATAGCGCTGCAAGATGGTGAGCGCCTGGTCCACCGCATCCGCGTTGAGCTGCCCCGAATCATGCAGCCCGCGCCCCAGCCCGAGCACGGCTTTTTCATTGAAGATGGCAACAGGATTGCGTCCGCGCCCTTCAAACACAACCAGGCGCACAGAATTGGAACCCAAATCCACAACGCCGCAGCGCGTAGTCGTATTCATCGCGCCTGTTTGCGGGTTGGGGGCCGGGCCATCCATCAATCCTGCTTCACACGATCCTGCCGCTGGCGTCGCGGCGCACGGGCCAGCGCGCTGCCGCGCCCGGAAAGCGATGGGTTGGTCATGAAATATTCATGTGCGGAAACGCCATTCTCGGGTGCGGCAATCCGCGCCCAATGCCCATCCGGGCCAAGCTGCCAGCTTTGCAGCGTGTCCTTCAGATTGATCACCATGATCTGATCCAGCACCTGCGCATGCACCGTTGCGTTTTCCACCGGCACCATGGTTTCCACGCGCCAATCCATATTGCGCGCCATCCAATCGGCCGAGGAAATATAAATCTTGGCGCGACGCGATGGCAGACGATGCCCATTGCCGAATACGCAAATGCGCGAATGTTCCAGAAAGCGCCCGACAATGGATTTGACGCGGATGTTATCTGAAAGCCCCGGCACGCCCGGGCGCAGGCAGCAAATGCCGCGCACAATGGCATCCACCTTCACGCCGGCCTTCGAAGCCTCATACAGCGCATCAATCAGGGTTTCATCCACCAGCGAATTCATCTTGATCCAAATCGCCGCCGGCTTGCCATCCTTGGCGAAGGCAATTTCCTGGCGGATCAGCGCGAGCAAGGTTGGGCGCGTGGTGAGCGGCGAGAAGGCCAGCTTTTCCATCGTCTCTGGCCGCGCATAACCGGTCATGTAATTGAACAGCTTGGCGGCATCGCGCGTCAGCGCCGGATCGGCGGTGAAATAGGAAAGATCAGTATAGATGCGCGCTGTGACGGGATGGTAATTGCCCGTGCCAAAATGCGCATAGGATCGCAACGCCTGCCCTTCGCGCCGCACCACCAGGCTTACCTTGGCGTGGGTTTTCAATTCCACAAAGCCATATACCGTCTGCACGCCGGCCGCTTCCAATTCGCGGGCGAGCGCGATGTTGCGTTCTTCATCAAAACGCGCCTTCAACTCCACAATGCCGGTCACACTTTTGCCCGCCTCGGCCGCTTCAATCAGCGCCTTTGCAATCGGGCTGTCGCGCGTGGTGCGATAAAGCGTCTGCTTGATCGCAATCACATTGGGGTCACGCGCGGCCTGCCGCAGGAATTGCACCACCACATCGAAGCTCTCATAGGGGTGATGCACCACAATATCCTTGGCGCGGATGGCGGCGAAGCAATCGCCACCGAAATCCAGAATGCGTTCGGGAAAGCGCGGCGTATAGGGTGTGAACAGCAAATCGGGCCGGTCATCCACGATCAATTGCGTCAGATCGGAAAGTCCAAGCAAGCCATCCACCACAAACACTTCTGACCGCGGCGCATCCAATTCCTCGGCGACGAAATCCAGGATATCGGGGGGCGTATTGGCGGTCACCGAAAGCCGGATGGCGCGGCCACGCCGGCGACGCTTCAAGGCACTTTCGTAGGAACGCACCAAATCTTCAGCTTCTTCTTCGAATTCCACATCGGTGTCGCGGATCAGGCGAAACAGCCCGCTTTCCGCCATGATGAAGCCGGGGAAAAGCCGATCCAGGAACAGCAGGATCACATCTTCCAGCAGCACGAAGCGGATCGCCCCCGCACCGCGGCGCGATGGCAGGCGAATGAAGCGTTCCACCTGCGGCGGCAATGGCAGAAGTGCCCGCATGGTGCCGCCATCTTCTTCGCGCACCAGCTTGAACACCAGGCAAAGTGCGAGATTGGCGATGAAGGGAAAGGGATGCGCGGGGTCAACCGCAAGGGGGGTCAGCACCGGGAAGACCCGGTCCATGAACCATTCTCCCAGCCATTCCTTATCGGCCTCGGTCAAATCTGGCCGATCCACCAGCATCAGATGTGCTTCGCGCAGCCTGGCGCGCAAGTCCCGCCATGATTCCTGTTGGCCATCAATCAGCGCGCGTGCACGTTCATGAATGGCAGCAAGCTGTTGCGCGGGCGTCAGCCCATCGGGGGATGGCGAGACCACGCTGGCGCGATCCTGCCCCACCAGCCCCGCCACGCGCACGGAATAGAATTCATCCAGGTTATTCGCCGAAATCGCAATATAGCGCAGCCGTTCAAGCAGCGGGTGGCGCGCATTGCCCGCTTCTTCCAGCACACGCTGATTGAAGGCGAGCCACGAAAGCTCCCGATTGCTGAAGCGCGCTGGGCTTTCCGCCAGCGGAAAGGCGCCAATATCGGGCATGATATCGCTCATATGCTGATCCTATAGCAGAGGGGCCAGGGAAGGCGAGGGTGGGCGCCGTTCAGTCTCGGAATCTTCACAAACACCCTGTTCTGCCAGCCAGCCATCAAGGGCCAACCGCGCCAATGGGCGCGTGATGCGCCCCCCCATGCCAAGGGCGGCGTGATCCAGCCGCGCCACGGCTTCCGCCAAGCTTGCCGCATCGCGCGGCAAGCGCGTGAGCAGCCAGGCTTGCACATCGGGCTCGACCCGCAATTGCCGATCGGCGAAGAATTTACTGAGCAGGGCGCGCTGCAGCGCATCCGATGCCGGGCCAATGCCCACAGCTTGCGTTGCGCGCAAACGGCTCGCCAGATCGGGCAGGCGCACTGGCCAACGCGCTGGCGCCTCACGCCCGATCAGCAGCAGGCTCTCGCCTCGTTCAGCGCAGAGATTGATCAGATGGAAAAGCGCGGCCTCATCCGCCACGCAATCCGCATCATCAATGACATTGCCTTGGGGCGCAGGTGCAGGCAGGCCGCGCAAGCCCATGCCATCCAGCCAGCGCCAGCCAAAACGCGCGGCAGCAGCGCGCGCCAAATGCGTCTTGCCCAGGCCGGCTTCACCGAATAGCGCGAGCCGGCCGAGTGGCCAGGCATCAGGCTTGGCCAGCCAGCTTCGCGCGGCTGCGTTGCTGGCATCGGCAATCACATCGCGCGCATCGAAGGACGCAGCGACGGGTAGGGGCAGGGCCAATTGGCGCGTCATTGCCCGGTCCGTGGCGGATCAAGATAAAGCGGGCTTTCCAGATAGCGTCGCAGCCAATAGCGCGTCACCACACCAATCGCCGCCGCCATGGGCACCGCCAGCAGCACGCCAAGAAAACCAAAGGCAACGCCGCCCGCGAATAGCGCGAAGATCACCCAAACCGCATGCAATTCCACCCGATTGCCGAGCAGATAGGGGTAGATGATGTAGCCTTCGATCCCCTGACCAATCACGAAAATCGCCACAATCACCAGCACTTCCTGCCAGGATCCGAATTGCCCGATGGCCAGCAGCACGGCGGTGGCAAAGCCGGTCAGTGAACCGACATAGGGAATGAAGGTCAGGAAGCCCGACATGATGCCGATGGTGATGCCAAGCTCCAGCCCCGCGAGATGCAGGGCGAAGGCATAGAAAATCCCAAGCCCGAGGCAACACAGCAATTGCCCCCGCAGCCAGGCGGACAGCACGCGGTCCGTATCACGCGCGATTTGGCGAATGACATTGGCGCTACGCCGCGGCAGCCAGCTTTCAATCCGCGTCAGCATATTGGGCCAATCGCGCAGCAGATAAAAGGCAACAACTGGCGTCACCACCACAAAGGTGAATACGCTGAACAGCGCAAAGCCGCCGCCAATCAGCCGCGTGGCGGCGCCACCAAGCCAGGAGAGCATGGAGCCCACCTGGCTGATCGCCAATTCGCGCAGGCGCTGATCTATCATCTCGGGGCCAAGCGTTTCCTCAAGCGCCGTCAGCAAGTCGCGCAAGGCCTGCCCGACACCGGCGATATAGGCCGGCAAGCGCTGCACCAGCACGCCAAGCTGCGCGAGGATCAGGGGGTAGAGCAGCAGCAGCGCCATCAGCGTCATGGCGGCCAGCAGCGTCACCAGCAGAAAGGCCGCTATGCCGCGCGGCAGGCCAAGCCGCGCCAGGCGCGTCGCCAAGGGATCGAGAAAATAGGCAATGGTCGCGGCCAATACGAAGGGTGTGAGGATGCCCTGAAACAGCCATAGGCTGAACAGCAGCGCAATGCCGCAGCCAAGAAACAGTGCCCAGCGCTGGCCGCGCGTCGCGGTGCGCGGCCCTGCCGGTGGTGCCATGGCGGGCTTTCCCATGGGGCGCTGCTGATCGCTCATGGGTTTCCGCCGGCGGTGCGCCGCGCTGCCTGCGCCACATAGGCCGCGCCGGACGCAAAAGTGGTGGCCGCGACAAGCCAGATCATCACTTCCAACAACAGGGGCGCGCTGAAACCGAAACCCGCGAGAAACAGCACCAAAGCGGCAAGCAGAATCTGCGCCGCCGTATTCGCCTTGGAAATGAAAAGCGGCTTGATGCGCGGCGGCAGGCCCACGGCCCACAACACCAATACACCTCCTACAATCAGCAAATCGCGAAACACCACAAGAATCGCAAGCCAATCCGGCAAAACGCCAATTGCCGCCAACGTCACATAAACCGAAACCAGCAAAGCCTTATCCGCAATGGGATCAAGCACCGCGCCAAGCTGGGACCGCGCATTCCAGGCGCGCGCAATCCAGCCATCCAGCGCATCTGAAATCCCCGCGCCGATGAATACCAAAAAGGCCAGATCAAGCCGGTGCTGCAACATCAACCAGATCGCCGCCGGCACGGCGCAAAGCCGCCCAAGCGTGATCAGATTGGGCAGGGTGAATAGCCCTGCCCCCGCCAGCGTCGGCGGGGTATGCGAAACCCGGCGAAGGTCAGGACCGTCCGGCAAGGCCAAGCCGCCATTGATCATTCTGTGCGCCAGACCCGCGCGTCAGTTGCAGCCCATGCTGGCCGAAAGCCTCAGGCGCCATGCCAATCGGCACGCGCAGCCCGATATTCAGATGCGCGCGGTCTATGGTGATGGCCATGACATCCAGCCTGGCACCCGCAGCCACCAAGCGCCGACGGATTTCCAGCCATTCATTGACCGAGGCATAACGCGCCGTCGCTTCCAATGACGCCAGGACAGGTGTGGCCGGTGTCATGCTGATCGGCGCTTCGCTGGCCGTGCCGGAAGGCAGGGTCGCGGCGCGCACCTCGGCACCCTCGGCGAAGCTTTGCACCGCATCGGCATCGAATTGAATGGTGAGCCGCCCGCTGTAGCGTTGCGGGCCTGTGGTTTCCTGTTCAATCACAATTGAACGCACCATGCGATCAAGCTCTACATCGGTGGGGCGGCGCGGGGCATTAACCATGCCCTGAATGCGATCCCAGGCGGTGCGGCGCCCAGCGGCGAAGGCGCGTTCCTGCGCCACCACGCCATTCTCAGCGGTCGCTTCCGCCACCACGCCGCGCTGCGTCAACGCACCCATATCGGCGAATTGCGCCTGGGCCGTCAGGGCCAGCCAGCAGCTTGCGAAAGCCGCGGCTACATGGTTCCTTCCGGCCTTCCACCAGGAGCAGCACTTCACCATCCCAGCCTTCCCTTCGCCCATTCCGGCGCTATACCAAGCGTCATTGTATCAAATCGGAGGTCGCCCTGACCAGTTCCAATCCCCAAAGCCTCACTTACCGCGATGCGGGCGTGGATATAGAGGCCGGTGACGCCCTGGTTGAAGCCATCAAGCCCCTGGCACGTGCCACCAATCGCAGCGGCGTGATGGGGGGCCTTGGTGGCTTTGGCGCCTTGTTTGACCCGAAGGCGGCGGGGTTTGCGGACCCGGTGCTGGTATCGTCCACCGATGGTGTGGGCACCAAGCTGCGTGTGGCGATTGAAGCGGGCATTCATGACACGGTCGGCATTGATCTGGTGGCCATGTGCGTGAATGATTTGGTGGTGCAGGGCGCTGAGCCGCTGTTCTTCCTGGATTATTTTGCGACCGGTAAGCTCCGGCTTGAACCGGCGCGCGCGGTGATCGCGGGCATTGCGGAAGGCTGCCGGCAAGCGGGCTGCGCCCTGGTGGGGGGCGAAACCGCTGAGATGCCAGGGATGTATGCCGCGGATGATTACGATCTGGCCGGGTTTTCCGTGGGGGCCGCCGAACGCGGGCGGCTGCTGCCGGCGGGGGTTTTGGCGGGTGATGTGCTGATCGGCCTTGGGTCTTCGGGCGTTCATTCCAACGGGTTTTCCCTGGTGCGGCGCATCCTGGCCGCGCGCGGCCTGACACTGGCCGATGCCGCGCCCTTCGCGCCTGGGCAAAAGCTCGGTCAGGCGCTGCTGGCGCCAACCCGCATTTATGTGAAGCCCTTGCTTGCGTTGCATCGCGCGGGCTTGCTGCATGCGGCGGCACATATCACCGGTGGCGGGCTGCCGGGCAATCTGCCGCGCGTGCTACCGGCGGGTGTGAATGCGGTGCTGGAAGCGGGAAGCTGGCCCGTGCCACCGGTTTTCGCCTTCCTGGCCGAAGCCGGGAATGTCAGCGCCGATGAAATGCTCCGCGTCTTCAATTGCGGGCTTGGCATGGTGCTGGCGGTGCCGGCCTCTGGCGCGGAGGCTGCCACGCGCATGTTGATCGAAGCCGGGGAAGCGCCCTTCCGCATCGGCCATTTGGAAGCCTCCGGCGGGCCAGCGGGCATTCACATCCAGAACTTGCCCCAGGCCTGGCCGCGCGCATGAAGCGTGCACGGCTCGCCCTGCTGATATCGGGGCGCGGGTCCAATATGGCGGCGATTCTGGCAGCCGCCGGGGCGGATTACCCCGCCCTACCCGTGCTGGTGCTGTCCAACCGCGCAGATGCGGCGGGGCTGGCCGTTGCGGCGGCGCGGGGGGTGCCGACGGCGGTGGTGGAAAGCCGCGCCTTCAAGGGCGACCGCGCTGGGTTTGAAGCGGCCATGGAAGCCGAATTGGCCAAGCATGGCGTTGAAATCATCGCGCTCGCGGGCTTCATGCGCGTGCTGACGCCGGGCTTCGTGCGCCGCTGGGAAGGGCGGCTCCTCAATATCCACCCATCGCTTTTGCCGGCCTTTCCGGGGCTTGATACCCATGCGCGCGCCCTTGCCGCCGGCGTCAGGCTGCATGGCTGCACTGTGCATCTGGTGACGGCGGGCGTGGATGAGGGGCCAATCCTCGCCCAGGCCGCCGTGCCGGTTCTGCCCGATGATACGCAAGCAAGCCTCGCCGCGCGGGTGCTGGCAGAAGAACATAAGCTCTATCCAGCCGCCCTTTCCTGGCTGGCGGCGGGGCGCGTGCGGCTGGAGGCGGGGCGGGCGGTCATCACGGCGGCGGATTCTGCGCGGGATTCGCTGCTGAACCCCTTGCCCCGCGCGGCGTTGCTTTCTACACAGTGATCCAAGACTTGAGCGTTGGGGAAAGCCATGGCTGAGAAAGAGCATTATGACTTCATCGAAGTGACCGCCGCCGATATCCTCGCCGATCGTCGCGTGGGGTGGGAGGATTTCACACGCTTCGTCACCTGGTCCACCGGCGCCATCATTGTGGTGCTGATCCTGATGGCGATTTTCCTGGTCTGACGCCTGACGCCTGACGCGTATCGGCTTGAAAAAAGGGCGGCCTTGACCGCCCTTTTTGTTGGTTGCCCTATGCCTGCGCCATCAATCGCGCTGTCTCAGCTTCAATCTGGCTTTCAAGGGCCTCCATCAGCGGCTTGCGCGCAAGCCCCGCCGGCAGGGCGGGCAGGATGGAAATGGCGATCACCCCAGGGGTCTTGTGAAACGCCCTTCTTCCCCAACGCAGCCCGCTATTGGTCGCGACCGGATAGCAGGCCACGCCACTACCCATGACCAGCGCGGCCACGCCCGGCTGATAGGGCACCCTTTCGCCAGGCGCGGAACGCGTGCCTTCGGGGAAAATCACCAAAGGCCGGCCTTCATCCAGCACGCGCTTGGCATCGCGCACCATGGCGCGGAGTGCCGCGCCACCACCGTCCCGATCCACCGCCACCGCCCCGGCATGGCGTGCCACGCGGCCCCAAAATGGCAGGTTCAGCAATTCGCGCTTCAGCACATAACTCGGCCCCTCAAGCAGCGCGAGCCAGACGAAGGTATCAAAGGCCGATTGGTGTTTTGAGGCGATAATCGCCGCCCCCGGCGCGATATTCTTCAAGCCGGTCACTTCAACGCGAATGTTGCAAATGACGCGCAGCAACCAGATGATGAGGCGCGCCCAAAGCTGGATGAAGCGGCGCATGGCGCGTGGATGAAAGGGGAGCAACACCATCGCCATGATGGCGCTAAGCGCAGTGATCGTCATGAAAAGTGCATTGAAGATGCAGGAACGCAGCCAGATCATATCCGCCTTCCACCGAATATCGCCGAAAGCCCAAGCTCGGCACCGAGGAACTTCATGTATTCGCCAAACAACAACCCCCAATTGCGCGGCTGCCAAAAGGCACCTTCCGCGCGCAGCCTGGCGGGTGTGACGGGATGCGCCTGCACGCGCAAGCCCGGCATGGCGCGGCGCAATTCCGCACGTGCGCGCGGCATGTGATAACCCGCCGTGACCAGCCGGATGGTCGCAATCTGCCGGGGCCTGGCCCAGGCGGCGATTTCCACCGCATTGCCGCGTGTGGAGGCCGCCGCATGGCCAAGCTCCACCCGGCCGGCAAGCTTCGCGGGATCCACACCCGCGCCGCGCGCCAGATCCGCAAGCCGCGAATCGGGATGCACGCCCGAGACAAAAAGCCGCGGCGCCAAGCCTTCATCGAGCAAGCGAAAGCCAGTCTCCACCCTCTCAGCCCCGCCGGTCAGCACCACAATGGCGTCCGCCGCGCTGCTATGCGTGGCGGGTTCCTGCACGGCGCGCAGGAACCAGATGAAGCCGCCAAGCCAAAGCAGCAGCGGCACCAAGGCCAAGAACCAAAGCCGCCGCGGCTTCATGGCAGGCGCCGCAACCACAAAAGGATGCTGGCCTTTGCGGACCCCCAGGCGATAAGCGCAGCGCTGATCGGGATGGCGGCAAGGCCAAGCCAAGGCAGGTCCTGCGGGGTGATATCGGGCAGCATCGGTCCGGCAAGGCGCAATAGCGCCCAGACCAGGCCGCCTGCCAAAGCCACCCCCAGAATGGCCCCCAGCACGGCAAGCCAGGCGGTGCGGCGGGCGAAGCGCCCGGCGATGTCGCGATCCGCCGCGCCCAGCATATGCAGCACCATGACCGAATCGCGCCGCGCCGCGATGCCCGCGCGCACCGCAAGCACCACCACCGAAGCCCCCACCAGCGCCACCAGCGCCAGCACCGCCAAGGCAGCGGCTGAAACAGCGCGCGCCACCGCGGCAAGCCGCGCGACAAACACCCCATGCGCTTCCGTCACCGCACCGGGCACGGCTTCGGCCACCCTATCGCCAATCAGCACCGGGTCAGCGGCCAGATCGGCCAGGCGCAATTCAATCACGCCGGGCAGCGGCAGCCCGGCGACATCCCCCAGCCAGGGGCGCAGCAATTCTGCCATGCGCGCCGTATCCACCGCCTGAGCCTCACGCACCGCCGGCAGGGCGCGCAACGCCCCCAGCGCCGCTTCCATGCGTTCCGGGGTTGGGTTCGGGATTTGCACCGTCACGGCAGCATTGGCGCCTTGCTGCCAGCGCTTGGCGAGTTGGTTCACTGCTTCATGCCCCGCCAGCGCACAGGTCGCGAATAGCGCCATGGCCGCGATCAGCCCGATCAGCAGCCGATCCGCCAGCGCGCCGCGCAGGCCAATCGGGTCCGTCCTGCCACCGGCTTCACGGCGCATCAATGACGCGGCCTTCTGAAAGGGTGATGATTCGGGCCGGGTGGCGCGCGGGCAAATCCTCGGAATGGGTTGCGACCACAATCGCGGTGCCCAGCCGGTTCATTTCCACAAACAACGCTATCAGCCGGCGGGCTTCAAACACATCCAATTCCGACGTCGGTTCATCGGCGATCAGCAAGGCAGGACGCGTGATGATGGCGCGCGCGATGGCGATGCGTTGCTGTTCGCCGCCGGAAAGTTCCGCCGGCGCGCGCCCCGCTTTGCTGGCAAGGCCCAGCCAATCCAGGATTTCATTGACATCCTGCCGGACCGCGCCTTCCGCCCGGCCGGCAAGCCGTAACGGCAGCGCCACATTATCCCAGGCGGAAAGATGCGCCAGCAGGCGGAATTCCTGATGCACCACGCCGATCTTGCGCCTAAGCGCCGGCAGGGCGGTGCGTTCCGCCTGCCCGATATTGGTGCCGAGCACCGAAACCACGCCGCTTGAGGGCCTGATGGCGGCCTGCATCAGCCTGAGCACCGAGCTTTTCCCCGCCCCGGAAGGCCCGAGCAGCCAGGTGAAGCTTCCTTCCCCCAAGGCGAAGGAGACATCGCGCAAGGCTTCCTGCCCAGGATCACCCCCAGGTGTTGGATAGGCCAGCACAACACGCCCGAATCTCACCATAAGGCCTGTTTCGCATGGCAGGGGCTTCGGGCTCAATCTTTCGCTTGCCGAGAAGCCTGCAGTGACGGAAAATAGCTGCATGTTGATCACATGCCCGAATTGCGAAGCTGAGTATCAGGTGCTGGAGCACCTGTTGCACGACCACTTGCGCCCACTGCGCTGCGGCCAATGCAGGACGGTGTTCCCCATCACGGAACCGCCCGCGCCCGCGCCTGAGCCTGCGGAGTTCCGCACGCCGGAGCCCCCGCCCGCCCCGCTGGTGACGGAGGAGCCCCGCGCGGTACCGAAGCCTTTGGCGGAGGAAGTGCGGCCCGAGCCAGACTTGGCGCGCGTTACCCCGCCGGAGGGGGCTTCTTCGCGCGGGCTGCGCGTAGCCTGGGCGGCTTCGATCTTATTGCTGATCGGCGGCGGGCTTGCCGCGATTATCCAGCGAGATGCGGTGATGGCAGCCTGGCCGCCCGCGGCGCGGTTGTTTGGAGCGTTGGGGTTGGGGTGAGGCTGGGGGGGAGAGGGGGTTTTGATGTTCCGACAGCCGGAACGCCAATCGGCAAGCAACGCCCTGCCCACCCCCCAGCGCCCCTATTTCCTCATCGCCCCGGGTTCCAAATCCCCCCTTTTTGCGGCAGGTTATGCCTGAAATGCATGGGGGGCTTCCAGCCAAATGACCGAAGAAGAAATCCTTGCCGGCGCGGCGGGCATCACCACCGGGCTCAAGACCCACCCCAAGGAAGTGGCGGAAGCCATCGCCGCCTCTCGCCGCATGGCCGACGCCTTCACGCGGCCTGCCGATGAAACCGCCGAACCCATGCCGCCCTATGCCGCGCCACTCCCCGCCAGGGGGTCACGCGCATGAAGGCCCTGCATGAGCTTTCGCTGACCGAAGCCTCTGCCGGCATTGCGCGGCGGCGTTTCTCCCCCGTTGAATACCTCGATGCCCTGCATGCGCGGGCCGAGGATGTGGGCGGCAAGGTCAATGCCATTGTCCGCCCGCTTTGGGATGAAGCCCGCGCGCAAGCGGTGAAGGCCGGCCGACGTATTGCCCGCAGCGGGCCACGTTCCGCGCTTGATGGCCTGCCGGTGGGCCTCAAGGATATCATTGATATCGCGGGGCACCCCACCACCTGCCATTCGCGCATTCTGCTGGATAACCAGAAAAGCGCCGATGCGGCGGTGGTGGCGCGGCTGCGCGCTGCCGGGGCGATTTTCCCGGCCAAGCTCGCCACGCATGAATTCGCCATTGGCGGCCCGGCCTTTGATCTGCCCTTTCCGCCCGCGCGTAACCCTTGGAATACAGCGCATCATCCGGGCGGATCGTCTTCCGGTTCTGGTGCGGCGGTGGGGGCCAACATCCTGCCCGCCGCGCTTGGTACTGATACCGGCGGTTCCGTGCGACACCCGGCCAGCCATTGCGGCATTGTCGGCATGAAGGCGACTTATGGCCTGGTCTCGCGCCGCGGCGTTTTCCCGCTTGCCTTCACTTTGGATCATGTGGGGCCGATGACGCGCACGGTTGCCGATAACGCGCTGCTGCTTGGCATGATGGCCGGGCATGATCCGGCTGATCCCGGCAGTGCGGCGCATAAACCCGAAAACTATGCGCGGCAGATGAAAAAGGGGCTGCGCGGCCTCACCATCGGCTATGTGCGCCACTTCCACGAGGCGGATCAGCCGGCTTCCGCCGAAATGGCGGCCTCGCTGGATGCGGCGGCAAAATTGCTGGCGAAGGAAGGGGCGAAGATCAAGACCATCACCCTGCCCTCCCTCAATGAATTCGCCGGCGTCAATCGCGCCATCTTGATGGCCGAAGCCGCCGCCATCCATGGCAAGTGGCTGCGCGAAAGGCCGGGCGATTACGCCAACCTTACCTTGCGCCGCCTGCTGCCCGGGCTTTTCATGCGCGCCGAGGATTACGTGCAGGCGCAGCGCCGCCGCCGTGAATTGGTGGCCGCCGTTGAAGCCGCCTTCGCTGAGGTTGATCTGCTGCTGACGGCATCTTCCATGGATGTTGCCTGCAAGATTGATGATGCAGAAGCGGTGGACCTTACCTATCCGCGCCAGGCGCGTACGCCCTTCAACGTCACGGGCCACCCGGCGCTTACAATGATGTGCGGTATTTCGAAGGCCGAAGGCCTGCCGCTATCCCTGCAATTGGTTGGCCCCAGCTTTGGGGAGGCCGCGATCTACCGCGCCGCTGCCGCTTATGAACGCGCCGCACCTTGGAAGGATCTGCACCCGGCGCTTTAGAACATGTTGCGTTCATATGGGTTCACGCAACCCGCTCTACATTGTTTTTTTCGAGCATCTTTACGCGTTCAGATGATTCCATCTGAACGCGATCTGCTCTCGGCCCTCGCATGATCCAGGCAAGCTTCATTGATCGGCGCTGGCGCCACCCCGCGCTGGTGCCGGTATTCTTTTTTGCGCTGGCGCTGCTGCTGCGCGTGTTCTCCTTCGTCGCCGCCGTGATTGATACGGATGAGGGGCTTTACATGCTCCAGGCGCGGGAATGGCTGGAAGGCGGCTGGCCCATTGTCGCGGTGTGGGATATGCACCCGGTCGGCGCGCCGGCGATCTTCGCGGTGTTCATGGCGATTTTCGGCGATGATATCTGGGTGCTGCGCGTGCTTGGCGCGGTTTGCGTCGCGGCAACCGCTTCGGCGCTGTTCCATGCGGTGCACTATGCTGGCGGATCACCGGCCATTGGGCTTGCGGCAGGCGTTTTCTATATCGCGCATAGCGGGCTTTTGGGCGGGCTTGCCACCAATACAGAGATTCTTTTTGCGCCGCTGGTGGGCTGGGCCATGGCACTCGGTTTGCGTGGCGCGGTGGATGCGCTGGAGCGTAGCAAAGCCCCGCGTTGGCGCGACATGGTGATCATGGGGGGGCTGATTGGTTTTGCCCTCACGCTCAAGCCGGTCACGTTTTTTGAAGGCGCCTTGGCTTGGTTGATTTTGGTCCTGCCCGCGCTTCGCATGCGGTTGATCAGCCTGCCGCGCTTGGCCGCCATGGCTGCTGCCTATGCCGTGCTCTGCGCAGCGCCCACCCTGCTTTTTGGCGCGGCTTACGCGCTTCGTGGCGAATTTCAGTCCTTTCTTGAAGGCGCCTTCCTCGCCCCGCTCCGCTATGCTGGCGCGCGGCTGAGTGCCGCCGATTCCTTCCGCTTCGCGCTGGTGGCAGCATTATTGCTGTTATGGGCCTTTCTGCTTGCCGTGCCGGCCCTGGTGCGGCCGCGCAATTGGCAAGGACCGTTGGCGCGGCTTCGGCAATTCGGCATGATCTGGTTTGTGGCGGCGACTTTCGCGGTGGCGCTGCCGGGCCAATTCTATCAGCATTATTTCCTGATCTGGTTACTGCCCTTGTCAGTGCTGGCGGCACTCGGCGCACGGCAATTGGCCCGGTATCTCCGGCCGGGAATGGTCGTGATCGGCTTTCAAATGCTGATCGGTGCGGTCGCTTTGGATGCCTGGCGCGTAGCCGCGCTGCCCCGGCTTGATCGCGGCATTGGCCTTGGTGCGCCCGATCCGGTGCGGCGCACCGCCGCGGCCGTGCGCGCGGAAATAGACCCGGGAGACCCGATCTGGGTCGTGAATTACCACCCGGTGGTCTATGTGCTGGCTGAAGCCGCTGTGTCCACGCGCTACGCCTTCCCGGCGCATCTCGCCGGGCCGTTTTATCGCGTCACGGGGATTGATTCCTACGCGGAGATCACGCGCATTCTGGAAAGCCATCCGCGCGTGCTCGTGATTGATCGGGGCTGGTGGCCAAGCGTGCGCCGTCGCGCCGCGATGTTGATTGAAGCAGCCTTGGATGAGCAATATGAACTGGTCGCGTCCATCCCAGAGGAACGCGGGCCTATCGAGATTTGGCGCCTGAGATAGGCGGCGCTGGTTAAGGCGCGAAAATCGTGAACACGAAAGTCGCAGCCAGCACCAAATGAATGATGCCTGAAAGGATATTGGTCCGCCCGGTGCCGTAAGTGAGCATGGCGACCGCAAAGCCCAAGGCGAGCAGCACCGAATGGCCCCCCGACACTCCCAGCGCTAAAGGCATGTCATTCCACCAGGCGACAAACGCAACGGCGGGCAAGGTAAGGCCGATACAGGCAACACCGCTTCCCAGCGCCAGATTGATTGCGGATTGCATGCGGTTATGCGCTGCTGCCTTTAAAGCGGTACCGGTTTCTGGCATCAGGACAATGGCGGCGACAATCACCCCCACAATTGCCGCCGGCGCACCAAGAGCCACAACGCCATCTTCCAAGGCCGGGGCCAAGCATTTCGCAAGCATCACGACGGCAAGCAGCGCTGTACAAAGCAAAACAAAAGACAAGATCGCAAGGCGTCCGCTCGGGCGCGCATGGGCTTCGCTCGATGCGCCGTCTTCAGGCAGAAAGTAATCACGGTGGCGATTGGTCTGCACAAACAAGAAGGCAGCATAAAGCGCCAGACAAACAAGCGAAACAAAGGTCAATTGGGCCAAGCTGTAATAAGGGCCTGGAACCGATACCACATGATTGGGCACGATCAGCACCAGAACTGCCATCGGCATCAATACCGCGAGAAGCGCATTTGCGCCGGGGACACGGAAGCGATTTTCCCGGTGAAGGGTGCCGCCGACCAGGATTGAAAGCCCCGCAATGCCATGGAGCACCAGCACAATGGTTGCGACCATCGTATCACGCATCAATGCGGGCTTCGGATCACCAGACAGCATCAGGGAGATAATGAGCCCCGCTTCAATCACCGTGACGGAAAGCGCCAGAATCAATCCGCCGAAGGGCTCACCCACCCGCAGCGCCACAATTTCCGCATGGTGGACGGCAGCGATCACACTGCCAAGCAATACCGCGAGGATGAGCAGGGCGGTGAGTTCCAACCCAACCTTGCCAATGCCAAGCCATGCGGCAATACCCGCCACGGGGGCAAGGATGAAGCAAAGCGGAATGCGATCTGTTGCTTGCGCGGCCATGATCAATTGCTAGCCATCAATCAGGGCCGCGGCAAGCACCGCCGTCAGAACAACAGCCCCTTCTTCAACATGCCATGCACGCCCTTTTCGCCATTCACTGTCTGCGTCACGCGGAAATCCACCGCCAGTGAGCAGAATTGATAGGCATCGGCGTCCGACAGATTGGTGCGCGAACAGATGAAGGCGATCATTTCACGCAGCGCCTGCTTCATCGCCAAATCCAGATCCTCATTCATCCCCATGGTGATGAAATGAGTCTTGGTCTCGGCGCGGGGGAATTTCAGCACCGGGTCCTTGCCGCCGCCGCCCTTCACCACGGAAAGCTTGAAATGGCCGGTCAGGCAGATTTCAAGGGCATTGATGCAGACCTCGCCATCGCCCTGCACGCCATGGCCGTCGCCGGCGGAAAACAGCGCGCCCTTGTTGAAAATGGGCAGGAATAGCGAAGTGCCTTCGGTCAATTCCTTATTGTCCAGATTGCCACCAATGGCGCGCGGTTCCTTGGTGTTCACCATGCCCCATTCCGGCGGCGGCGCCACGCCCATCACGCCAAAGAAGGGCGCCAGTGGCAGATCAAGCCCGCCATCCTGCGGCCCGAAGGGCAGGCGGCAGGTCATGGCTTGCTTATTCACCGGAATATGCAGCGTGCGGCGATAGGGGAAATCTTCCGGCAGCGTGCCGAAAAGCGGGCGGAAGCCGCAAAAACCCCAATCCGCGCCGAGTTCGATCTTTTCGATATCCACGCGCAAAGCATCGCCTGGCTCGGCGCCGCGCACTTCAACCGGACCGGTGATGATATGCGCGCCAAGGCGGGGCAGCCTGGTGTGAATTTCCGAAATCGCGGGATGCAGCGGTAGGCCCTTTTCTGGCCCCGGCATTACTTCCGGCCCACCCGAGACACATTCCAGAATGACGGTTTCGCCAGAGGCAATGCTCGCCACCGGCGGGAAGGAAGCGTCAAACCCACCCCAACGGCAGGTAGCGACAGAAGCGGGGATCCGCGTTGCTTGCGACATCAGATTTCCTTGTCGGTTTAGAGCCAGCCTTTGCGGCGGAAATAGAGAATGGGCATGATGGCGGAGACGATCATCAGCACAAGCGCCAAGGGATAGCCAAAAGCCAATTTCAATTCAGGCATGAGTTCAAAATTCATGCCGTAAATGCTGGCGATTAGCGTGGGTGGCATGAGCGCGACCGAGGCGACGGTGAAGGTCTTGATGATATTGGTCTGTTCGACATTCAACACGCCAAGCACGGCATCCAGCAGGAATTGCGCCTTGGAATTCAGGAAGCTTGCATGTTCCACCAGGGATCGCACATCGCGCACCAGCGTCTTGATCAGCGCCTGGTTTTCCTTGCGTATCGCGGTTCCCTTTTCGGCGCCCACAAAGGTCAGGATCCGCGAAAGACCAAGCAAGGTTTCGGAAGCGCGTGTCGTCACTTCACCAACCTGCCCCAAGGTGAATAGCGCATCCTTCAGCTTGTCATTGCGCCGATGCATTTTGATATCAGCCTGAGAGGTGCGGAAGGTGGATTGGCTCGCCTTATCCATATCCGCACCGACCTTCTCCAGAATATCGGCCAGACGATCCACGATCTGTTCAAACAAATGCAGCATCACCGCATCAGCTGATTGCAGTAAAGTTGGATGACGCTGTACGCGCGCAGCGAAGGCAGTAAAGGCGCGCGGCGTTGCGTAGCGCACCGTGACCAGCGCGCTATTGGTTAGCACAAAGCTGATGGGGGTGGAACCATACTCGCCCGAATCCATGCCATAGAGAAAACTGGCGGTCAAAAACAGCGTCTCACCCTCACGATACAGGCGGGATGAGCTCTCGATTTCCTGCATCTCCTCTCGCGTCGGGATTTCGAGCGAGAGCGCCTGCTGCACCGCGTGTTCTTCCGACGGTGTTGGGTTCAGCAGGTCAATCCAGACGGCGCGGCGCAGGTTTTCGGCTTCCGCGACCTCACCCGCGGCTTCCCGCGCGGGTCCAGGCAAGACGGCGGTGATGTGGGAAATGGCACCTTCACGGAGCCGGCAGCGGCCATCCTCAACGGTCCAGGTTGTGAGCATGGCACGGGCCCTCCACAAGGCAAAAGAGGTAGAAACTTACTAACCCTGGCCCGGCACCCTGAATGGTCTTATCGGCCCCAAACCCAGGCGCTAGCGCCCAGACAAGGGGAGAAAGCCGCCCTCGCCTGAATGGCGCGAGGGCGGGCAAGGCTGTCAGGCGCCCGGACGTGGGGGCGTGTTTTGCGCCGCGGTGGCCTGCGCGGTGGAAGACGCCGCGGCGGGGCCTTGGATGCTGCCGGCTGGCTGGGACTGGCCCGGCGCCTGCGCTTCCATCGAGGCATCCGCCTGATCTTCCTTGATATTTTGCTTGAAGGACTTGATGCCCTTGGCCAGATCGCCCATCAGGCCGCTGATCTTGCCGCTGCCGAAAAGCAGCAGGACGACCAGCAGAACAACAAGCCAATGCCAGATGCTGAAGGAACCCATTGCGACGCCTCAATTCCCAGTTGGAAGTCCCGCCGGAGCGGTTCTTCGGACCCTATGACATGGCGGCAACCTATTAGCCAAGGGGTTACCGCACAAACCCCAAATGGTTTCTCACAGGGGCCGCCGCAATGGGGGTTGAAAACCAAACTGGCTTCCATCACTTAACCGTAATCCGGGCCCCTCTGGCGGGGCTGCCAACTAATGGCAGCTGCCGTGATGTCGGATCGTGCAACCCTGCGCGGTCTCGGCCCCTCATGGCTGATCCGCGCCGTATGAGATGAGGTTTGGGGATGGATTTCCTGTTATCTGAGTGGATGGGCAAGCCTTTCTGGATGTGGAAGGGCTTTCTGCTGATTGTGCTGGTGCTGCTCGCCTTTGACCTCGGCGTCCTGAATCGCAAGGACAAGGAAATGGGCGTGGCGCAAAGCCTTTGGCTTTCGGCCTTTTATATCGCCTTCGCCACGCTTTATGGTGCGGGCATCTGGTGGGCCTATGAAAATGGCGAAATCACCACATCAGATGGCACCCATGCCGGCATCGCCTTCTTTACCGGCTTTTTCATCGAAAAGGCGTTGTCAATTGACAATGTTTTTGTGATCAGCCTGATCTTTGGCTATTTTGCGATCCCGCGCCGCTACCAGTATCGGGCGCTGGTGTGGGGCATCATTGGCGTGATTGTGTTGCGCGGCATCATGATTGCGGCGGGTGCGGCGCTGGTACAGCAGTATAGCTGGGTGCTCTATATCTTCGGCGCCTTCCTGATCGCGACCGGCATCAAGATGCTGGTGGTGCCGGAAGGGGAGCAGGATATCTCCAAAAACCCCATCGTGCGCTTCATGCGCAAGCATATGCGCGTGACGGATGAATTGCATGGCCAGAGATTCTTTGTCCGCCAGATGGATCCGGCCACGGGCAAGAAGCTTGCCTTCGCCACGCCACTGTTCCTGGCGCTGGTGGTGATCAATATCGCCGATTTGATTTTCGCGGTGGATAGCGTGCCGGCGATCTTCGCCATCACGACCGATACCTTCATTGTTTATACCGCGAATATCATGGCGATCCTGGGGCTGCGCGCGCTTTACTTCGCACTCGCCGCCATGGTGCATCGCTTCCACTACCTGAAATATGCCCTGGCGTTGGTGCTGGTTTTCATTGGCGGCAAGATCTTCTGGAACCAGATGGTCGGCAAGCTTGACCCCGCCATTTCGCTTGGCGTGACGGCGGCGATCATTGCGGGCGGGATTTTCGTCTCACTCTGGAAAACCCGCGGTCAGCAGCCGCAAGGCCACTGAACCAGGCTTTAGCCGAGGTGCAGTTCAAAAGGCTGCACCTCAACAAATTCATCATCGGCGCTGGTGCCATCCTTCCACATGAAAATGGCGAAGCGCGCTTCGCGGTCAAACACAGTTGAAGGGTGGTGCCAGACATTGGCCCCGTAAGTGACGCCTTGATCAGGCCGCGCCAGAAAGGCGCGCGCCTTTGCCATATCTGGCTTGCCATCCGCCCCATGGGGGGCCACCAGCACCAACCAGCGCCCCGCTTCCATGGGGATGAAGGATTGCGAGGAAAATTCATGCCTTTCCATGGTGGTGGACGCGAAAGGCGCTGATTTCGGCAAGGCGCGCGTGAAGGAAAGGCTGGGCGCTGCCCCGCTGCGACGGTTTTCCAACAATTTGTCTATGTAGGCGCGCCCTGGCGCGGCTGGGCTTTCCAGCACCTCCCCGAAAGGGGCGAAGGCTTCGGCGGTGAGGGGTTCTGTGGTGATGCGGCGCATGGGGTGGCTTTCGGTTTGATCCGTCCCACCAAAGCCGTGTCGTGCGCGACTGTCCAGCCTAGAACCCTGCCTGTATTTTGCGCAGAACTTGCTTCCCGCCGCGCCATTTGGTGGCGGGCGCTGGGCGTGGTTATTCTCGCGCCATGAATGCCGCCACCCTGACCCAATCAAGCCATCAACGCTCACGCGGGCGGTTGGAATTGGATTACCATCTGCATGAAGGGCGTACGATGCTAGGCGGGCTTTATCAATCTCCCCCCATGCGCGCCCTGTTTCCCGACCCTGAGGCCGATGAGGCACCCATTTGCGCCCTGGTGAATACCGCCGGCGGCTTGGCGGGCGGCGATAGAGTGGAAATCGCGCTCAGCCTTGGGGCCGGGGCGCGGGCCAGTTTCTCCACCCCGGCGGCGGAGAAAATCTATCGCAGCCTTGGCCCTGTCACCGAAATTTCCGTGAACCTGCAAGCCGGCCCTGGCGCGGTGTTCGAATGGATCCCGCAGGAAACCATCCTGTTCGAAGGCGCGCGGCTTGACCGCCGCCTGAGCGCCGATATCGCCGAGGATGCGACGCTGCTGATGGCCGAAGCGCTGGTCTTCGGTCGCGCTGCGCGGGGCGAGACCTGGCGCCGTGGTGCGCTTCAGGATTCCTGGCGCATCCGGCGCGGTGGCAAGCTGCTTTGGGCGGATGGGCTGAGCCTTGGGGAAGACATCCCGGCGGATTTCGCTGACCCCTTTGGCCTCGCCAATGCCGAAGCGCTGGGCAGCCTGGTGCTGGCCGGCCCACTTGCTGGGCCTGATCTGCGCGATGCGCTCCGCGAAGATGGCGCGCTTGCCAGCCTTGTCCGGCCCGGGCTTTTGGTCACGCGCTGGCTTGGCGGTGCCGTTCAGGTGCGCGAAGGGCTGGGGGCCGCGATTTGCCGGCTGCGCCCGGCGCTTGGCCTGCCCGCGCGCCTGCCGCGCCTATGGACGACATGAAGCAGACAATCCCATGATGATGGCACAGCGATTGCGGAACCCAACGCCATGAACCTGACCCCGCGCGAAAAAGACAAGCTGATAATTTCCATGGCCGCGATCGTGGCGCGACGGCGCCTGGAACGCGGCCTGAAAATGAATTTCCCTGAAGCCGTGGCGCTGATTACAGATTTCGTGGTGGAAGGGGCGCGCGATGGCCGCAGCGTGGCGGAACTGATGCGTGATGGCGCAACGGTGCTGACGCGTGACCAAGTTATGGAAGGCATCGCCGAGATGCTCCATGAAATCCAGGTGGAAGCGACCTTCCCGGATGGCACCAAGCTGGTGACGGTGCATCAGCCTATCCGCGCGCCGGTGGCGAAGAAGCCCAGTGCCAAGGCGAAGCCTGCCCCGAAGGCCAAGGTTAAACCCGCTGCGAAGCCTGCGAAGAAACCCGCCAAGCCCAAAGCCAAGGCGAAGCCAGCGCATAAGGGCGCCCGCAAATGATCCCCGGTGAAATCATCACTGGCCCTGGCGATATCGCGCTCAATGCCGGGCGCGATGCGGTGGAAATCACAGTCGCGAATAAGGGCGACCGCCCGGTGCAAGTGGGCAGCCATTACCATTTCGCGGAAACCAATCCGCTGCTCGATTTTGATCGCGCCAAGGCGCGCGGCTGCCGGCTCGATATCGCGGCCGGCACGGCGGTGCGTTTTGAACCGGGGCAGACGCGCAAGGTACGACTGATACCCATGGCGGGTGCGCGCATCATCCATGGTTTTCGCGGCGAAACGGAAGGGGCGGTCTGACCCATGGCAACGAAAATCTCTCGCGCCGCCTATGCCGGCATGTATGGGCCAACGGTCGGAGACCGTGTGCGCCTGGCCGATACGGAAATTTTTATCGAGGTTGAGCGCGACCTGACCACCTATGGTGAGGAAGTGAAATTCGGCGGTGGCAAGGTGATCCGTGATGGCATGGGTCAATCTCAGGTCACGCGCGCCCAAGGTGCGATGGACACCGTGATCACCAATGCGCTGATCCTTGACCATTGGGGCGTGGTGAAAGCCGATATCGGGCTGCGCGGCGGGCGCATTGCCGTGATTGGCAAGGCGGGTAATCCCGACACGCAACCGAATGTGGACATCATCATCGGGCCGGGGACGGAAATCATCGCCTGTGAGGGGCGCATCCTGACCGCGGGCGGGATTGATCCGCATATCCATTTCATCTGCCCGCAGCAGATTGAAGAAGCACTGGCGTCCGGCATAACCTCCATGTTCGGTGGCGGTACCGGGCCGGCGCATGGCACGCTGGCCACCACCTGCACGCCCGGGCCTTGGCATATGGAGCGTATGTTGCAGGCTGCCGAAGGCTTCCCGATGAATCTTGGCTTCCTCGGCAAGGGCAATGCCGCGCTGCCGGCGGGCCTGGAAGAACAAATCCGCGCAGGCGCCTGCGGCCTCAAGCTGCATGAGGATTGGGGCACAACACCGAAAGCCATTGATACCTGCCTTTCAGTCGCGGATGAGATGGATATTCAGATCGCCATCCACACCGATACGCTGAATGAAAGCGGTTTTGTTGAGGAAACCATCAAGGCCATTCGTGGCCGCACCATCCAGGCCTTTCATACCGAAGGCGCCGGTGGCGGCCATGCGCCAGATATCCTGCGCCTGGTGGGTGAAGCGGGTGTGCTGCCTTCTTCCACCAACCCCACCATGCCTTACACGGTGAATACGGTGGATGAGCATTTGGATATGCTCATGGTCTGCCACCATCTGGACCCGCGCATTCCGGAAGATGTGGCCTTTGCCGAAAGCCGCATCCGCAAGGAAACCATTGCGGCGGAAGATATTCTGCATGATATCGGCGCCATCAGCATGATGTCTTCTGACAGCCAGGCCATGGGCCGCGTGGGTGAGGTGATTATCCGCACCTGGCAGACCGCGCATAAAATGAAAGTGCAGCGTGGCCGCCTGCCGGACGAAAAGGGCGACAACGACAATGCGCGCGCCAAGCGCTATATCGCCAAATATACGATAAACCCGGCAATTTCTCAGGGTGTGGATGACCATGTTGGCAGCGTGGAAGTCGGCAAGATTGCTGATCTTGTCATGTGGACGCCAGCCTTCTTTGGTGTGAAGCCTGATATGGTGCTGAAGGGCGGCACTATTGCGATGGCGCTGATGGGCGACCCCAATGCGTCCATCCCCACACCGCAGCCGGTGCATTACCGGCCCATGTTCGGCAGCTATGGCCGTTCCCGCCTGTTATCTGCGGTAACCTTCGTGAGTGGTGCTTCGTTGCAAGCGGATATCGCAGGCCGCTTTGGGCTTTCGCGCGAATTGGTCGCGGTGCGCAATTGCCGCGGCGGCATCAGCAAGCGCAGCATGGTGCAAAATGCGACGCTTCCCAAGATTGAGGTTGATCCCGAAACCTATGAGGTGCGCGCCGATGGCGTATTGCTGGTCTGCGAACCCGCCAAGGTGCTGCCCATGGCGCAGCGTTATTTCATGTTTTGAGTGTCCTCCTACGGTAATCACCTGACATAGGCCACCGACGGAACCGGGCGCGGACCGCAAGAGTCTGCGCGCCCGGTTCGCGGTGGCCGGACCGCGTGGAAGCGGGTTTGATGGCGTTGCGACACAACCCTCAAACACGAAAGACCAC
>JADCGA010000018.1 GCA_020249265.1 Roseomonas sp. | reverse complement strand
CCGTATTGCGCGGCAATTCCGCATCATTCATGTCAAGCATGGGTGCTTCCTTTCGGCTCAGGCGGTGGGGGTGGTGTTGATTTTGTGGAGCAGGGCCGCGAGATCGGCGGGCTCGGTTTCATCCAGCCGGCCGGAGCGATCCTTCGCAGGCAGGCCGAAGCTATTGCCGGCACGGCAGACCAAGCGCCGCTCGCTGCCGCGTTCGGGGTCGTGGCGCCAGGCATCGCCCTCGCGCTGGAAAAGACCCATGGAGACGACCTGATCGACGATGCCTGGCAATTCGCGTGCGGCCTTGCCGCCTTCCATTTGCGGCTGCCAGGTGACGCGGCCGAATTCATCGGTGACACGTTCCAGAATGCCGACCATGATGGTGGTCTTGCCCGGGGCATGTTGCAGATGCTTCAGCAGCCCGATCACTTCACGCGCGAGCAAGCCATAGGCGCCACGCGTATCGGGCTTGCCGGTCTTGTCAGAAAACGCCTCCGGCCGCGTCTTTGCCCAGGCCATGGCTTGGCGCGTCAGATCGGTGATGCTGTCCAAAAAGACGATGGATTTTCCGGCGATCAGCCGCACCAGATCGGGATGCGCGGTGGCGAGGTGCTGGTAATGCGCCTCCGAGAAGAACCCATTCGGATCGGCGGCCGGGTTCACGCCGCCAATCAGGCAGGCGATGGCAATCGCATCGTCAAAGCGGCGAATGGGGATGCTGTCGCCCCGCCAATCCTGGACGGATTTCAGACCAGCTTCGAGGTCGATGCAGATCGTCTCAGCGGCAGGCAGTGTTTTGAGTTGAGAGGTTTTGCCGACACCGCTTGGGCCAAACAGCGCCAGCGTGGTTTTATTGGCCGCGCGCGAAAGGCGCTCATCGGCCGTGACAATACGCAATGCCATTAGTTTGACCCTTCGCTGCTGGGGTGGGGGCCGGCCAATGCTCTGGCATCACGCTGCGCGGTTTCGCTGAGCAGGGTCAGGCGATAGGTCGGGCGACCGGTGTGGACGGTGCGTGCCGGTTCGAAGGCTTTGCGAATGCGCTCGGGCCAGGCGGTATAGGCGCGCTCGGGAACCTTGAAGGCGATCTCGAGATAGTCGAGCGGGTTCTCACCACCGGCGCGGATTTCCTCGGCAAGCCGCGCAAGACGCGCCTGGTCCCATTCGACCTTTTTCGACAATTCGGCGGTGATTTCCACCGAGCCATCATGAAAGCGCACCGTGCCGGTATCCTTGCCGGCCATGCCGCGCGCTGCGATGGCGCGCTGCTGGTAGCGAAGGGCAATCGCGCTTTCGATCCAGGCTTGCATGCGCTTGGCAGCGTCAGCCGCCTCGCGCGCATCGGATTGAAGCAGTGCGAGATGCTCGGCTGGTAGCGCGACGACGTCGCCCATTGGCATATGGCGAAGGGCTTCGAGTGTGGGGCGGTTGGAGAGCGCGTGCATCAGGCGATCCCCCGCTGCAGCTTTTGCAGCAGCGCGGCGGAGGCCATGCCACGGCTATTCGTGCTGCGCGGCCGCACCACCAGAATATAGGCGAAGCATTCCGTACCCATGCGCCGTTGCAGCAGGTGGCAGAGCCCTGCCTCGGCCATGGCAAGGGCGCGACGCGCGACCAGTTCCAACTCATCGCGCCGCTCAGGCGGTAGTTCTGTAGCAACCTTGTCCCGATCACGCGCCAGCAGGCCGATATGATACGTGATGGCATCGCCCGCTGACGCATCGGCAAAGCGATCGCAGAGAGTGTTTTCGTTCAAGACAAGATCAAGCAGCGCTGCCAGATCAGCCGCGTCAGCAAGCGGCGCTTGATCTGGATTTTGCGGGAGCATCATGTGGTCCTCCGTGATGATTTGGGTCTCACTGAGTAATTACGTATTTGCGCGCCAAAAATTCTCACGACCTCAAAGACACAGTCGCAGCGCGGTGCGTGGTGCGCGTACGCATGGCGATGCACCCATGATGCGTAGCCAACAGCGCAGCTCATGCAGCTCGCGATAGAAGGTGGCGGTGGAGACATTGCTCGCCGCGCGCGTTGCCGCGATGTCGCGATGCGTAAAGATGCTGCGCAGTAATGCGCGCTGCGCTTCGGGCATCTCATCCGCCGCATGCGCCATGGCGAGATGGGCATCCAGATCATGCGCCGGTGCGGCAAGGCTACGCAGGATCCCGGCGGCCTCCTTGCTGTCCAGCGAAATGCAATGCGGTGCGCTTGGCCGGCGTGCCTGATCGGCAATGGCGCGCCGCGCGATGATGGTGACAAAGCCGCCCCAGGACCCACGCGCCGGGTCGAAATGGGCGGTGGCCTGCAGCAAGGCGAGTAGGATGTCCTGGATCAGGTCATCGCGGTCGGCGGAGCCAATGCGGCGACTCCGTGCTGCCTTGGCAGCCAGAATGCGGGCCAGTTTCAGGGCGTCTTGAAGCTGACTTTTCTCCCATTTTTGAGGCAGTTCGGGGTTGATCTTCTGTTGCCTGTTCATATTGCGACCTCTTGGGCTTGGCTGATTTCGATGGGCCAAGGCGAGCCGAGCGGTCGGGGGTGCGCCTAGTGCAAAGGGGTGCAAGGGGGTGCAAAAGGGGTGCGTCGAAGCGCGATTTTGAGCGATGCACCCCCATATGGATCAATGAGTTAAAGGCCAAAAACCGGGGGTGCAGGGGGTCAGGCCCGCCAAGGCATTGCACCCCTTATTGCACCCCCTGGCGCACCCCCATCGCCGATCAGATTGGGGCTGGACTCTTGGGTGGGAGAGAACATAAAGTGAACATACGATTTCCTATCCTAGAATAAGCCAGGGACCACGTTCCTATGCCGATCGTCATTGCCTATGCCTCAGAAGCAGCCCTGAACCCCAGGCTGGACCGGGCTGCGCCCGCAATCCGCACCGTGGCCGCCCAGGTACGCCGGCAAGTCCCGCTCGCCCCAGGAGAGATCGCCCTTTCCCTGCCGGCGTTGGTCGAAGCCTGCCGCAGCGTCGAGGTGAATGGCCGCTGCCTGGCGGTTTCCTGGGAATTGGATCGCGCGCTCCGGGACGAGGCTGGCCAGGATGTTCTCGGCCTATGCGACATCGACGCCGATGAACCTGGCTGGGCGTATCTCGCGATCAATGCGGTGATGACTGCGCATCGGCCTGATTTGGCGCTGAGCACGGCAGCGCATGAATTGGGCCATTTGCTGTTCGATGTGCCGGCGGCGCTGGAGCGTGGTGAACATGGCTATCGTGCCGTAGCGCAATCGGCGCGCGCGCTTGATCGGGCGGGGCGCGGGGCTGAGGCGCGCGCGAATGAATTCATGGGTGCATTGCTGGTGCCGCCTGTGCCTTTGCACACGCGCCTGCTGGCACATGCGCGCAGCGAGGGGCTGCGCTTTTGTCGCGGCCCGCATTTGGGCAGGCCCGCAAGCCCGATCGTCGCAGCTGCGAACGGTGCCGAGGCTTTGGCGGGTGTGCTCGCGGCGCTCGCCGGTGATTTCGGTGTTTCAGAGAAATTCATTGCCGTGCGCCTGTCGCGTTACGGCCTGGTGGAAGGGGGAATGTGATGCCTTTTGGGGATGTTGTGCGCGCGCGCCGAACGGCGCTGATGATCAGCTTGAATGATATGGCCGAAAGGCTTGGCATATCGCCCGGCT
>JADCGA010000017.1 GCA_020249265.1 Roseomonas sp. | reverse complement strand
CGCGCTATCGCGCGCTCCCGCAAATCCATCGAATAGGGTCTGGTCATCGCCGCTGGCCTCCAAACCAAGCCAGCAGCTTGAATCAGAAAATCACGCCCACGTGAATCCCAATTCGATTCAAGCAAACGTCATCCCGCTCTAGAGTTCATTAACCCTTCGGCCCCTAAGAGTTATGGCGCCGCAAAATGCGGCAGAACAAAGATGCGAAAAGGCTCCGATACCATGATGAATATCAACCGTCTCGATACTTCACACGATGGCCAGCGTAACCTTATTTTTGGCGCGCCTAATGGCGTGGCTGGCGACGATCCACTGGTTGACGGGTTTTCCGATATCTTAAGGCAGATCCAAGTGGTGCTCACGCGGCTAGCGGATGGCGCCATCGATCCAGATCAGCGCAACGCCTACGAAGAAGAATACATGCTTCTTGCCAATCAGAAGAGCGACTTCGTTCTCGATGCCATTCGTTACAGTAACCGGGTTTACCTCATTTTGAACACGGCGGACGAATCGTATGTCAACCAAACTCTGCTTTACGGGGGTTTCGATACTGCCCGGCCGATCCGTGCCCTTCTCACTCCGCTAGCGGATGGCGCGATCGATTCAGAACAGCTTTCTTCCTATATAGATCAGTACAGTATTCTTGCCAATCAGGCGAGCGACTTCGTTCTCGATGCCATTCACAATCGCCGGTTTGACCTCATTTTCGATGGGCCTGACCGGACGGCTCCGATTGCGAAAACTTTGCTCGGCGGCGATGGCGCGGACACGCTGATGAGTGGCTATGGTGATGACACGCTGATCGGCGGCGCCGGTGATGACCTGCTGGAAGCCAGGAACGGCCAGGTTCAGGCTTCAGGCGGCGATGGCAATGACACGATTTCCGCCCGGGGAGGCGGTGACGGTCTTTTTGGCGATGCCGGTGATGATCTGCTTGAAGTGACGTGGGGCGCCTTCAGCCTTTCCGGAGGCTCGGGAGCGGACACGCTTTCCGTCTTGCAATGGAACGACTTGCACCCCGAATTGGTCTCCCAAGACTGGGTCTTCAATAGTCGGTTGGAGGGCGGCGACCGTGCCGATAGCCTGAATGCCGGCGCCGGCGATGACACGCTACTGGGCGGCACGGGCGCCGATACGATGATCGGCGGCGCGGGAGATGATGTCATCTTGGCCGGCGGCACCAGCCTTCAGGATATCTTGAGCCTGTTCACCCTGTAGAGCAGGCAAGCCCCGCTTCAGCGCTGCCGCCAGGGCAGGTCAGATGCCTTCCAACCCGCCGCGCTGCCGCGATGCCCCGCGCCATCCACCGGGCCTTCAAACCCATCCGCGACATTGAAGGCATGGGCAAAGCCCGCCGCCTGCGCTGCCTGCCCCGCAGATTGAGACCGCGCGCCGGAACGGCAGATGAAATACAATTTCTGCCCCGGCCTCAGCCCCGCCGCGTGCAAATCCTCAGCGAAGCCCGTATTGACCTGCATGGACGGATACATCTGCCAGGGAATCAGCACCACCTGTTTCCCAAGTGCGGCCAAATCCGGCAGTCCCACGAAATTCCATTCCGCATCCGTGCGCACATCAATCAGCACGGCATCCTGATCAGCGACCAAGGCATCCCAGGTATCCTTGGGGCTGATATCGGGCACGGGGGGCATGGCGTGGACTCCTGTTGCTTGGTTCGCCCTGCATCTTGCCACAGGCTGGGGCTTTGCGTGTAGGGTTTCCTTGGAAACCTGGGCGCGGTTCGCGCAGATAAAGGGGGGAAGCCATGTTGGGATTGATGCAGGATTGGCCCTTATTGATGCATAAGGTAGTGGACCACGCCGCCATCCAGCACCCGGGGCGGGAGATCATCAGTCGGTCCGTCGAAGGCCCTTTTCACCGCACAAATTACCATGAGGTGCGCCACCGCGCGCTCCGCGTTGCCCAAAGGCTGGAACGTGATGGCATCCGGCTTGGCGATCGGGTTGCGACACTCGCCTGGAACACCTGGCGGCATGTGGAAGCCTGGTATGGCATTACCGGCATTGGCGCCATTTACCACACGGTCAATCCACGGCTTTTCCCGGACCAGATCGCCTGGATCCTGAACCATGCGGCCTCACGCGTGCTGATGCTGGACCTGACTTTCATCCCGCTTATCCAGCAATTGGCGCCAAAGCTTGAACACATCGAACGCTTCATCATCCTGACCGATGGCGCGCATTTGCCCGAAACCGGTCTCCGCAATGCCGTGGCGTATGAGGATTGGCTGGCCGAGGCCGATGGCGATTTCGCCTGGATGAGCTTTGATGAAAAAACCGCCGCCGGGCTTTGTTATACATCCGGCACGACAGGCGATCCCAAGGGCGTACTGTATTCGCATCGGTCCAATATTCTGCATGCTCTGGCAGCCAATCAGGTGGATTGCCTGGGGCTTGGTGTCGCGGACCGCGTGATGCCGGTGGTGCCCATGTTCCATGCCAATGGCTGGTCCTTGCCCATCTCTGCCCCCATGGCCGGTGCCACGCTGATCCTGCCTGGCGCCAAGCTGGATGGCGCTTCCGTGCATGAAATCATCACCGCAGCGGGCGTGAATTTCTCCGCCGCCGTGCCCACGGTTTGGATGATGCTGTTGCAGCACATGGAAGCAACAGGCACGCGCATTGATACGCTGAAGCGCGTGGTGATTGGCGGTTCCGCCTGCCCCGCCGCGATCACCAAAACCTATCAGGAAAAATACGGCGTGCGCGTCATCCATGCCTGGGGCATGACGGAAATGTCGCCTGTTGGCACAACCTATCAGCGCAAGCCCGAAATCCTGGGGCTTGATCCCGAAGCGGCACTGGCCCTGCAAGCCAAACAGGGCTGCCCGCCCTTCACGGTGGAGATGAAAATCACCGATGATGCTGGTAAGGACTTGCCCTGGAGTGGTGAGGTTTTCGGGCGCCTGAAAGTGCGCGGCCCTGCCATTACGCGCAATTATTTCCGGCGTGAGGATGAAGCCGTGCTGGACGCGGATGGCTTCTTCGATACCGGCGATGTTGCGACCATTGATACAAACGGCTTCATGGAAGTGACAGACCGTTCCAAGGATGTGATCAAATCCGGCGGCGAGTGGATTTCCTCCATCGCGCTGGAAAACGCCGCGGTCGGTTATCCTGGTGTCGCGGAAGCCGCTGTTGTCGCCATGCATGATCCGAAATGGGATGAACGCCCGCTCATGATCCTGGTGATGAAGCCAGGGGCTGCCGCGCCTGATCTTGCCGCCATGAATGCCTTCCTCGCTGATAAGGTCGCGAAATGGTGGCTGCCGGATGATTTGGTGGTGGTGGATGAAATTCCCCATACAGCGACAGGAAAAATTCTGAAGACAAAGCTCCGCGAAGCCTTCAAGGATCACCGCCCGAAGGGCTGAGCGCTACAGCGCCTGACCTTCTGTCGCTGTCTTCAGACGCCTGAGTGCCTCAGCCCCGCCGGGCAGCGCGGGGTATAGCGCCAAGGCCGCTTCCAGGCTGCGCAGGGCGCCGCGTGCGTCACCTGTCTCGCTCTGCAAACGCGACAGGCTTTGCAAGGCGATGAAATGGCGCGGTTCCAGCCGCAAGGCTTCGGCCAAATCGCGCGCGGCTTCGCGCGTCTGGCCAAGGACGGCCAAAGCCTCCGCGCGCAAATGCCAGGCGCTTGCCGCATTCGGGGCAAGCGTCACCGCCGCATCGAAATCCTCGATCGCTTCTTCCGGCAGGCGCGCATTCAGATTGCGGGTGCCACGCTGCAACAACAACCTTGCCGCCGGCGATGCCGCTTCGATCCATAACTGCCGAATGCGCGCTTCCGCCAGCGCAAGCTGCGCCGCATCCTGACCATCCCGCAGCACGGCAAAAAGCTGATCAAGCTCCGCCGCGCGCGGCGTGCCCTGCGCCAGTGCCAAACCCGGCAGCGCCAAGCCCAGCAGCAGGGCGGCGCGACGCTTCATCATGCCAATTCGCGTGCCTTGGCGATGCCCTCTGGCTCCGGCCCGCCCGCCATCCAATCGAGCAATTCAACCGTATGGATGGCCGGCATCGCGCCATCACCCAATTGCGTCAGGCAGCCGATATTCCCTGCGGCAATCACCGCCGCACCGGTGCGCGCCAGTTTGCCAAGCTTGCGTTCCTTCAATTGGCCGGCGATTTCCGGCTGCATGAGATTATAGGTCCCAGCCGAACCACAGCAGATATGCCCCTCAGCCGGTTCCTTCACGACGAAGCCGGCCTTCGCCAACAGCGCCTTGGGTTCCGCCGTGATCTTCTGCCCATGCTGAAGCGAACAGGCCGAATGGTAAGCCACCGTCAGCCCCGGCGCGGCCCGGCTTGGCGCATAGCCAAAGCGCGTCAGCACTTCCGAAATATCCGCAGCCAAACCCGCCACCTTCTCGGCCCTGTCGCGCCAGGACGCGGGTTCTTCCCGGAACATGAAGCCGTAATCCTTGAGCGTGGTGCCGCAGCCGGACGCATTTACCACAATTGCGTCCAGCCCCTCACCGTCAATCTCCGCCGACCAGGCTTCAATATTCGCCCGCGCCAGGCGCATCGCCGGGTCATGATAGCCCATGTGATGATCCAGCGCCCCGCAGCAGCCCTGACCCTTCGTCACCACAACCTCGATCCCCATCCGCGTCAGCAGCCGGATCGTCGCCTCATTGATCGCAGGGGCCAATACCTGCTGCGCGCAGCCCGCCAGCAAACCAACCCGCCCGCGCCTTTCGCCCTGCGCTGGGAAAACCCCGCGCCGCTCGATCGCCGAAGGCGATGGCACATGCGCCGGCGCCAGGCGCAGCATGGCGCGCAGCCTTTCCGCAATCGGCGAGGAACCCGGCACCAGCCGCGCGAATGGCCGCGCTAGGCTGGCACCGATCAAGGCCAGCCGAAACCGGCCCGGATAAGGCAAAACCGCTGAGAGCAAACGCCGCAAAAACCGCTCCGCCGCCGGGCGCTGATAGGTTTTTTCAATATAGGCCCGCGCATGATCCACCAGATGCATGTAATGCACGCCCGAAGGGCAGGTCGTCATGCAGGACAAGCAAGACAGGCAGCGATCAATGTGCCGGACCTCAAGCTCACTCGCCGGGCGGCCAGACTCCAGCATGTCCTTGATCAGATAAATCCGGCCCCGAGGCGAATCCAACTCATCACCACGCAACAAAAACGTGGGGCAGGTCGCGGTACACATGCCGCAATGCACGCAACTCCGCAGAATGCGGTTGCTTTCTGCAATATCCGGGTCAGCCAATTGGGTGGGGGTGAAAAGGGTCTGCATGAAACCTCTATAACCCACAATATAGATCAATGGCAGAACCGGGGGCGCTGACCGCGCACCCCCGCCGAGACGTCATCAAGCCTTGAGGGGGCGGGCGCCCAGGATATGGGCGATGGCGAAGGTTAGGTCCGGGCGGTTCAGCGTGTAGAAGTGGAACTCATCCACGCCATTGGCCTGCAATAGCCGCACCTGCTCAGCCGCCACCACGGCAGCGACCATGCGCCGCGTCTCCGCATCTTCCTCCAACCCCTCAAACAATTGGCCCATCCAGGCCGGCACAGAAGCACCACACATGGCCGAGAACTTCACCACCTGCTGGAAATTGGACACCGGCAGAATGCCCGGCACGATCGGCACATTAATGCCCTTGGCATGGCAGCGATCAATGAAACGAAGGAAAGTCTCGCCCTCAAAGAAGTACTGCGTAATGGCGCGCGTCGCACCCGCATCAATCTTGCGCTTCAGGAAATCCAAATCCGCATCGGCTGAAAGCGCCGCCGGATGGGTTTCCGGATAGGCGCCCACACTGATCTCAAAATCACCGATCCGCTTGAGACCCCGCACCAAATCCTCGGCCTGCGCATAACCGCCGGGATGCGGCACATAGTCTGAGGCCCCCGCCGGCGGATCACCCCGCAAGGCCACAATATGGCGGACACCGGCGGCCCAATAGCGCCGCGCAACCTCATCCACCTCCTCCCGCGTCGCACCAACACAGGTCAGATGCGCGGCCGGGGTCAGGCTGGTTTCCGCCACCAGGCGTGCGACCGTGGCATGGGTGCGTTCCTGCGTGCTGCCCCCTGCCCCATAAGTGACCGAGACGAATCGAGGACCAAGCGGTTCCAACCGCCGAATACAAGCCCAAAGCTGCTCTTCCAGCTTGTCCGTCTTGGGCGGGAAGAATTCAAAGGAAAGCCGCGGCGCCGGCAGGGCCGCCGGGGCCGGAAGGGCGCTAAAACGCGGGCCGGTCAGCCAGCGGGCCAAGGGGCCAGGGGCAAGGTTATTCATGATACTTCCCGACATGGTGAGGCATTTGCTGTTCCGCAACGGCGCCCCCATTGCCCATCATGCCCATCTTGGCAAGAGCGCAACCCGTAGGGTAAGCTTTTACTGTTAACAAGCTTTTCGCTCTAAGAAGCCTTTTATGAAATCATTTGCCACCCGCATCCTCGGTCCTGCCGCGCTTGTCCTGCTGCTTTTGGCAGGCTGCGCCACCCGACCGCCTGCCGATGACCCAGAAGCATTGCAGGAGTTCCGGGAGAATAACGACCCCTTTGAACCGGCCAACCGCTTCATGTTCGAAGTGAATGAAGTGATAGACAAGGCCGTATTGCAGCCCATCGCTGAAGCCTACCGGGATTTGCTGCCGAAGCCCGTGCGTTCCGGGATTCGTAATGTGCTCGGCAACCTCCGCACACCAACCATCCTGACCGGCGACTTGCTGCAAGGTAATCTGACCCGCGCACGCGAAACTGTTGGCCGCTTCATCGTGAATTCCACCATTGGCATTGGCGGCATTGTAGATGTTGGGCGCCGCTACGACGTGCATGGCCATTCCGAGGATATGGGCCAGACCCTGGCGGTTTGGGGCGTAGGCGAAGGCTTTTTTATGTTTGTCCCGCTGCTTGGCCCGACCACGGCGCGCGATTTGGTGGGCTTTGGGATAGATATCTATACCAATCCCCAATCGCTGATTGGCCAAGGGCAAATCCTGGATGTGTGGAATTACACGCGCCTTGGCATGACCGTGGTTGATACGCGGGAAGCCTTGCTGGAACCCTTTGATATGGTGCGCAAGACCTCTCTCGATCCCTATGCGACGCTCCGGTCCGCCTATCGCCAGCGCCGTAGCTTTGAAATCCAGAACAAGGAAGGCCCTGGCGGCGCCGTGGCGCCTGCAGGTGGTGTTGGCTTTGGTCAGGGCGTTTTGGAGCCACCATGATTGAATGCGTTTTGATCCAACGGCGTCTTCTGCTTGCCGGCCTTGTGATTCTCGGCGCCGCGCCTGCCCGTGCGCAGCAAATGGATATCAACCGCGCCACCGCCTTTGTGGATAAGGCCGGGCAGGATTTGGTGAACGCCATAAATGACCCGCGCCTGAACCAGGCGCAGCGGCGTGATCGGGTGGCCAATATTCTGCGCAGCGCGATTGATATTGAAGGCACCGGCCGCTTCATCCTGGGCCGCTATGTGCGCCAGGCAACGCCCGCCGAATTGCAGGATTACCTGAAACTGTTTGATGAAATCATCATCCGCAATCTCTCAGCCCGCTTCGGGGAATATCGCGGCGTAAAATTCTCGCTCGGCCGTTCCCAGCAGCGCACGGAGGAAGACGCGCTGGTGAGCACCCTGGTGGAACGCCCAAATAGCCCTGCCTTCACGCTGGATTGGCGCGTGGCGGAGATCAATGGCCAACCGAAAGTGGTGGATGTGATTGCCGAAGGCACTTCCCTCCGCCTGACAACGCGGAGCGAATATGCCGCGGTCATTCAGCGCAATAGCGGGCGCGTGGCGTCCTTGCTGGAAGCCATGCGCGGGCAGATCACCCAATTGGCGGCACGCGAGGGGGGCTGATCAGCCGGCTTCCTTTCCTTGGATACCAAGCGCACGGGAAAACCCCGTGGCCGTTATGCCTGCCCCCGTTGGGCATCCGTTAACTTCAGCCGCAAAACACTTCCCAATATGCCGAATCACCCTCATATCCGCCCAAGGTGATGTTTCAGATGCTCCTCCACGGATATCGCTTGCAGTGATCACGGAATTCGCAGGAAACCTTCAGAGGAAACCGGAACCACGGCTCGCCTTTCATTGGCGGGGTTCGCGGGACTGCCGCACTCTCCTCATCCCCCCGCCTTCACCGCTTCGGTCCCATGAACGCCGATCGCCTCATCGCTGAGCGAAACGCCCCCTGGTCCATGGCGCTTTATCTCTGTGGCACTGGGGCTGCGCTATGGGCGCTTATCATGGTCCTGGGGCCTGACCCCGGATTCACTGCGGATTGGCCCTGGTTGGCGATGTTCTGGGCGCTCCAAATCGGTATTGGCCTTGCCGTCCTGCACCGCGTGCTGCATCTGATCCGAAGCCTACCTAAGCTCACCAGATGGCCTCCATGGCTGCTTGTTGCGGTCAGTGGCGTGGTCGGCTCCTTCCTGCTGGCGCCGCTTTACTGGCTGGTCGGTGAGGGCCTGATGCAACAAGCTTTAGGCTTCCCCGCGACCATTGATGATGATGCCGTGCCGCCACTTGGCTTCAGCCTGGCGGCCATATTGCAGGAATTCAGCGAGATCGTCGGCCCGGTGACCGCTGCCTGGTTGCTGATTTCCTGGCCACGGCTTTACAGCCAGGCCTCGCCCTTGGTGGCGGTGTCGCAGGCCGCGGCGCCAATCCCGGAGGCCCTGCCTATGCCAAGCCCAGCCGAGAGCGCCAGCCAAAAACCACCCGCATGGCGCGCCGCTTTGCCGCGCGAATTGGGCGATGATCTGATCGCGGTTTCTTCCGAGCTTCAATACCTGCGCGTTTGGACCACGCGCGGCAATGCGCTTGTGCTTGGCTCCTTACAGGATGTTGAGGATGGCGAAGGCGCGGGCGGCATGCGCGTCCATCGGTCATGGTGGGTCAGCGCGCGGCATGTGCGCCGCATCCGGCGAAGCGGTGATGCGGCCAGCTGTGAATTGAGCGATGGCCGCGAGGTACCGGTCAGCCGGCGGCGGAAGGCCGAGGTCCTGGCGCGCTTCGGGGACGGTGCGCGGTATGAAATCCCCGCCGCGACACCGCCACCTTCGGCAGGCTTGGCTCAGAACAAGCGCTTCAGCCCAACCTGGAGAGACACGGGATTATAGTCCGGCTTGGACAGCCGCCCTGTCACACCCGATTCTGCCGGCATATCAATGCCGCCCAAAGCCAGGAAGCGGACATCCGTAATCAGGCTCCAGCCATTGCTGAGCGGAATTTCCCCACCTGCGATGAATTGCACGCCAAACTTGCCTTGCTCTGACCAAGCGCGTTGGTTCGAATTTGTGTTGAGGTCAAGGTCTATTTCCTGCACCCAACCGACCCCAAGGCCGAGATAGGGTGTCCATCCCCTGGTCAGGCCCACAAAGCGGCGCAAGCCATTGATAAAAAATATGTTTGAGGCGAAATCGCCATCCGTCGCCAGGGTTGTGCCGCCTTTGGTCAGTGAATCGAGCGGGTGGCTGCGGTAATTCCACTCGAGTTCCGTGGCCCAGCCATTGCCGAACTGGAAGCCGATATTGGCGCCGAAGCCAAAGCCGGTATTGAAGCTTGCTTCCAGCCCAGAGCCGAAGCCGGCGTTGCCGACCTCGTTGAAGGAGGTGGAGCCAAGCCAACTGGCCTGGCCATAGACCGCGGCATAGACGCCCCGTGGCTCGGTCTGTGCCAGCGAAGGTCCAGCCTGGCCGACAAGGCAGGCCAGCACAACGGCCAGGCCAAGAAAACGACGGAAATTCATAGACAAGGCTCCATGGAAGGATTTGTTCGGATGCGCCGAGCCGCGCCGCCTGGGCAGGCGCGAACCAACGGCAGCGGATGATAGGGATGGGCTGAAATGCCGTATCGGGCGATTGAACGAGCGGTTGGCTGGATGAATGAGCGGTAGCCGGCCGCCTGGAGCAGTGTTTGATCCGATGGAATCAACAGATCGCGCTTCTTGCCCAAATGGGCCGAATCACGCTGTTATCGGGGCCTGAGAGCAGCGATCGGACCACTGGATCGGCGGTGCCGTATCCAAAATGCGTGTTCTTGCCGGGGGGTGGCCGTCAGGCCATACGGGCGCTTGGCAGGGCGCGGAGGCAGTTGATCAGTCGGCTTTCAAGCTTTCATAAACGACCATCGCAAGCCCCTTATGGGTAAAGCCGCCTGCCGGGCGCATGCCAATATCTTCCATCACCTGCCGTGACGCTTCATTGCTTTCCCGCGCCACCGCGATGATGCGCGAAAGCCCGGCTGCATGGCCGAAATCAAGCGCGGCCCGCGCCGCTTCCCGCGCATAGCCCTTGCCGCGACATTCCGGCCAAAGCGCATAGCGGAGCGCCACACCCCGCCCATCCGGGCGTTCCATCAGCCCGCAAATACCGAGAAACTCGCCGCTGCCCCGCACAAAGACAGACCAGGTGCCATAGCCCCGCACTGCCCAGAAATCTATGTCGTCTTCCAATTCTTCCCGCGTGCGTTCAGCGCTGCGGGTGCCATGCAGCATGAAGCCAAAGACGCGGTCATCCGCCTTCAGGCGGATCAGATCAGGCAATTGCTCCGGCGCGGGCGGCAATAGTGAAAGCCGCGCAGTGGTAATCCCGCGCGGCGTATAGAGGGCACCAAGCGTTTCGCTCACCGCTGCAAGGGCCGGTATTTGATGCGGTGCGGTTCCGTCGCATCCGCACCAAGGCGCCGGCGCTTGTCTTCTTCATAGGCTTGGAAATTGCCCTCAAACCATTCCACATGGCTATCGCCTTCAAAGGCCAGGATATGTGTGGCAAGCCGGTCCAGGAAGAAGCGGTCGTGGCTGATGATCACAGCGCAACCAGCGAAATCCATCAGCGCTTCTTCCAGCGAACGGAGTGTGTCCACGTCCAAATCATTGGTCGGTTCGTCGAGCAGAATGACGTTATGTTCGCGCTTCAGCATCTTCGCCAAATGCACGCGGTTGCGTTCACCACCTGAAAGCACCCCAACGCGCTTCTGCTGATCCCCGCCTTTGAAATTGAAGGCGGCGACATAGGCGCGGGATGGCACGCTCCGCTTGCCAATCGTGATCATATCCATCCCATCCGAGATTTCTTCCCAGACGCTGCGCGTATCATTCAAGCTATCGCGACTTTGATCCACATAGCCAAGCTGTACACTATCACCCACCACCAGGCTGCCAGAATCAGGTGTTTCGCCGCCAGTGATCATCTTGAACAGCGTGGATTTACCCGCGCCATTGGGGCCGATCACACCCACAATGCCACCCGGCGGCAGCTTGAAGGAAAGGTTGTCAATCAACAGCCGATCGCCAAAACCCTTGGACAAATTCTCAGCCACAATGACGGTATTGCCTAAGCGCGGCGCGGGCGGGATAGAGATTTCAGTCGGGTCCGGCGCCTTATCCTGGCTGCGGCGCAGCAAATCCTCATAGGCCGCAATACGCGCCTTGGATTTCGCCTGCCGAGCCGCGGGTGAACGCCCGATCCATTCCTGCTCTTCGGCCAATTGCCGCTGGCGCGCGGTTTCTTCGCGTTCTTCCTGCGAAAGGCGCTTGCGCTTGGCTTCGAGATAGGCCGAGTAATTCCCCTCATAAGGGATGCCGCGACCACGATCCACTTCCAGAATCCAGTTCGTGACATTGTCCAGGAAGTAGCGGTCATGGGTCACGATCAGCACCGCGCCCTGATATTCGCGCAGCGTCTTTTCCAGCCACGCGACGCTTTCCGCATCCAAATGGTTGGTCGGTTCGTCAAGCAGCAGCAGATCAGGCTTTTCCAGCAGCAGCCGGCAAAGCGCCACACGGCGCCGTTCACCGCCCGAAAGATGCGTCACAGCCATATCCGCCGGCGGGCAGCGCAGCGCATCCAGCGCAATATCCACCTGCCGGTCCACTTCCCAGCCATTCACCGCGTCAATCTGTTCCTGCAATTCCGCTTGTTCGGCGAGCAGGTTATTCATCTCCTCCTCGCTCATTTCCTCGGCGAATTTTTCGGAAATCTCATTGAAGCGGGCAAGGTTCCCGGAAAGCTCAGCAAAGGCCGCGCGCACATTCTCGCCCACTGTCATATTGGGGTCTAGTTGCGGTTCCTGCGGCAGATAGCCAACCTTGGCCCCTTCCGCCGACCAGGCCTCTCCGCCGAACTCCTTATCCTGCCCGGACATGATGCGCATGAGCGTGGATTTACCCGCGCCATTCGGGCCCAGTACGCCGATCTTGGCGGTGGGCAGGAAAGATAGGGTGATGCCCTTGAAGACCTCTCGCCCGCCCGGATAGGACTTGGTGAGGTTTTTCATGACATAGACGTATTGATAGGCAGCCATGGGGCGGGGGACCTGATGCGGTTGGGGGTTTCAGGGGCTCTATTAGAACAGTTTCTTGCCCTGGGAAATCCGCCAGGATAACGCCTTTCTAAACACACTTCCCATGGACAGGATGTTTTCCGCCCGGGCAATTTCGTCCTTATCTTGGGCGCCATGGCGCCTGCGGAACAGCGCGCTTTCCAAGTCTGCCTGATATGCTGACCATGAAGGAGCTTGGCTTTTCGCGCCGTTGCACACCCCAGCACATATCATTGAGCGTCTGACTGAGGTATGCCGCCTTGCCGCCAATGAGCCGGAATCCCTGCGAATAACAAGGACTGACTGAACCACCATTACCAAGGCGCTTGACCTTAGGATGGACGCATAATTCGGAAGGATAAAATGATGAGTGAAACAACAAAGCGCATCCGCGCTTCCTGCGGCAAAGCCGAGAGACTCGGCGTTGATGGCGTGGAGCTTTACGCGCTCTGCGATGGCTATCTGGATATGGAGCTGTCGCGCTTTCCCGATGTGGTGCGCGGCATTGGTGATGATCTTGCCATCGCAGATGGGCAGGATCTGAACGACATGACCGTTTCAGTGAATGCTTTTCTGCTGCGCCATGGTGACAGGCTCTGTCTGATTGATGCCGGGGATGGCGTTTGGCGCGGGGATACGCTCGGCCATTTGCCGCGCGCGCTGGAAGCCCTTGGCATGGCGCCTGATCAAATCACGGATCTTTTCATGACCCATCTGCATCGGGACCATGCCGGCGGCTTGTTCCGTGAGGGTCGCTTGGTTTATCCGAATGCAACCATGTATGCGGCGGCGGATGAAATCGCTTTCTGGTCCGCGCCTGAGAAGATTGATGGCGTGCAGCGTGTGCAATTACCCATCGCCGCAGCTGCATTGCAGGCCTATCGGGAACGCCTGGTCGTTATCCATCCGGGCGAGGAAATCCTGCCAGGTGTTACGGTGCGTGCGCTGCCTGGGCACACGCCTGGCCAGGTTGGGTTTCAGCTCGGCAAGGAAAAGCCCTTGCTGATCGCCGCCGATGCGCTGCATTTGCCTGCGCTCCAAATCAAGCATCCCGAATGGGGCTTTCTGTTCGATGTGGACCAAGCGCAATCCCTGGCAACACGCACCGCGCTATTGAATGAGGCAGCGCAGAGCGGTTTGCGGCTTGCCGGCGCGCATTACCCCTTCCCGGGCGTGATTGGCGTGACACAAGACGAAGAAGGGCGCGACTTTCGCAACGCGGTGGATTAGGCCGGTCTATTCCGGTTCCGCAATACGGTTGAGGCTAACCCGCAGCCGATCCAACAAGCGGAAAAGCTGCACAGCTTCATCGGTGGAAAAATCAGCCAGGGCCACCTGGTAATAGGCGCGAATGGCCGGCCCCATCGCGGCCCATTGCCGATTACCTGCTTCCGTCAGGCGCACATGCCGAAGCCGCCCATCGCCACCGGCGCGTAGCCTTTCGACCAAACCAGCAGCCACCAACCGATCAATCACCGCAGTCAGATTCTGCCGGCTGACCATGAGGAAGGCGATCAATTCCTTCACCGTCAGCCCGGAGTCTCGGCTACCCGGACGCGCCAGCGCCCCCATTACCGCCCATTGCTGGGTGGTGGCGCCAAAGCCCGCCACCGCCCGCGTGCCGGTTTTGTGCAGCAAGTTAGAAGCTTGATAAAGCCTAAGAAACAGTCGGTTTGCCACATCAAATCGCGCCGCGTCATCCTCGCGCGCGGCTGGGCTTTCGGGGGTGGCGACGGATAATTGCATCAATAGCTTGCCATATTAGATTTAATATAACATAGTATTGCTATTCTGGTCCTGCCAGTCAAATCTCACTTGAACGAAACCAGGGGGAAACATGCGCGGCCTTCAGAACAAGACGGTCATCGTCACCGGCGGCGGCGGCGGTATTGGCGGGGCCACCTGCCGGCGCTTCGGGGAAGCGGGCAGTCGCGTGGCGGTGTTTGATATCAACCTTGAAAGCGCGGCGAAGACAGCGGCAGACATCTCTCAAGCAGGTGGCGTTGCTCAGGCCTTTCGCTGCGACATCACCGATCATGAAGGGGTGAAGGCCGCCGTCGCGGCGGCAGAAGCCGCACTCGGCCCTATCAGCATACTCGTGAATAATGCGGGCTGGGATATCTTCCGCCTGTTCAAGGACACAACACCCGCCGATTGGCAGAAACTAATCGCGATCAACCTGACCGGCGCGCTCAATATGCATCACGCAGTGCTGCCCGGCATGCTGGAACGGCGCCATGGGCGGATTGTGAATATCGCATCCGATGCAGCGCGCGTTGGGTCTTCCGGCGAAGCGGTTTACGCCGCCTGCAAGGCCGGGCTGGTTGGATTTTCCAAAACCATCGCGCGAGAACACGCGCGCCATGGCATTACGGTGAATGTGGTCTGCCCCGGCGCCACCAACACCGCGCTTTTCGATGACTACAAGAAGGGCGCCGGCAATCCGGAAAAGCTGGAAGAAGCCTTCCGCCGCGCCACCCCCATGGGCCGCATCGGCGAACCGGAAGACCTGCCCGGAGCCATTCTGTTTTTCGCGAGTGATGATGCCGCCTATGTCACCGGCCAGGTGCTGAGTGTCTCTGGCGGCTTGACCATGGCGGGCTGAGAGAAAGCATCATGAGCTATCAGGATATTTTGTTTGAAGCGCAGGATGGGGTGGCCACCATCACCATCAATCGCCCACAGGTGATGAATGCCTTTCGTGGCCAGACCTGCGAAGAATTGATCCATGCACTAAACCGCGCCGGCTGGGACAAGGCCATTGGCGTGATTGTGCTGACCGGCGCGGGCGATCGCGCCTTTTGCACTGGCGGCGATCAAAGCGCGCATGATGGGCAATATGATGGCCGCGGCATGATCGGCCTGCCGGTCGAAGAATTGCAAGGCCTGATCCGCGATGTGCCAAAGCCCGTGATTGCGCGCGTGCAAGGTTATGCGATTGGCGGCGGCAATGTGCTGGCGACATTGTGTGATCTGACCATCGCATCGGAAAAGGCGCAATTCGGCCAGGTGGGTCCCAAGGTCGGTTCCGTGGATCCTGGCTTCGGCACAGCCTATCTGGCGCGCATTGTGGGTGAGAAAAAGGCGCGCGAGATCTGGTATCTCTGCCGCCGCTACACTGCTGCCGAGGCTGAGCGTATGGGCTTGGTCAATGTTGTTGTGCCGCATGATCAATTGGATGCGGAAGTGGCGCGGTGGTGCGCGGAAATCCTGGAACGTAGCCCAACGGCGATCGCCATCGCCAAGCGTTCCTTCAATGCGGATAGCGAGAATATTCGCGGCATCGGCGGCATGGGGATGCAGGCGCTTTCCATGTATTACGATACCGAGGAATCGAAGGAAGGCGTGCGCGCCTTCAACGAAAAGCGCAAACCCGATTTCCGCAAATATCAGAAGTAGTCGCGCCATGACCCGCCCTTTGACAGATGATCAACGCGCCTTTCAGGAAACCGCGCAGCGCTTCACGCGTGAGAAAATTGCGCCCTTGTATATGGCCCGCGAGAAAGACGGGCGGGTGGATCGTGCTTTGGTGCGTGAGATGGGCGCGCTTGGCTTGATTGGCGCGGATTTGCCTGAACGTTATGGTGGGCTTGGCGAAAGCAGTGTCACGGCGGGCCTCGCGATTGAAGCTTTGGCTTATGGTGACATCAATGTTTCCTATATTCCGCTGCTTGCTTCGCTCAATGGTCAGATCATCGCGCGCCATGCCGCGCCGGAACTCGCCGGCGCCTGGATACCGCGCATTGTCTCGGGCGAGGCGCTGTTCTGCATTGCGCTGACCGAACCGCGTGGTGGGTCTGATGCGGCAAATCTCGCGCTTTCCGCGCGGCGGGATGGGGATAGCTATGTCATCAAGGGTGAGAAATCCTCGATCAGCATGGCGGATCAGGCGGATGCGGCGGTGGTCTTTGCCCGCACCGGGCCTGCTGAAGCCGGCGCGCGTGGTGTTTCGGCCTTTCTGGTGCCGATGGACACACCCGGCATCAGCACCACACGCTTCAAGGATTTGGGCAGCCACGCCATTGGGCGCGGTTCCATCTTTTTCGATGATGTGCGCATTCCCGTCAGCCATCGTCTGGCCGAAGAAGGCATGGGCTTTGTCCAGGTGATGCAGGGCTTTGACTACAGCCGCGCCTTGATTGGCCTGCAATGCTGCGCGGCGGCGCAGGCTTCGCTTGATGAAAGCTGGGCCTATATCACGGAACGCCAGGCCTTCGGCGCGCCGCTCGCGCAATATCAGGGCGTGAGTTTCCCCCTGGCCGAGGGTGAGGGGTTGATCGCAGCTATCCGCCAGCTTTGCTACCATACGCTGCGCCTGCGCGATGCTGATGAGGCGCATACGTCTGAGGCCGCCATGTGCAAATGGCTTGGCCCCAAAACCGCGGTGGATGTGATCCATCAATGCCTGCTGACGCACGGGCATTATGGCTGGTCGCTGGACCTGCCGCATCAGCAGCGGTTGCGCGATGTGATGGGGCTTGAGATCGGCGATGGTACGGCGCAGATCATGAAGCTTATTGTGGCGCGCGAAAAGGCGGGCCGCGTTGCTGTGCAATATGCCCGCAAGGGGTGAAGCGAAAGGGCGCAGAGACGCCCGCTAGAAGGGCAGGAGCGGAATATGACTATCCAGGGAAATGATATCGCCATTCGCGGCCCCGCCATGCGTGCGGAGGGCTTCTGGCGGGATGAGACTCTGCTGCATCATTTGGCCCGCGCCGTGGCGCGCAGCCCTGACAAGACCGCGATTGTCGCCTGCCGATCTGATATCGGCACCGAAACGCGGTTAAGCTATGCTGAGGTTGATGATCTCTCCAACCGCTTGGCCGCTGCCTTGCGCGCGCACGGCATTGGGCGCGGTGATGTGGTTTCCTTTCAGCTGCCCAATTGGTGGGAATTTTCCATCCTGCATCTTGCCTGCCTGAAGCTTGGCGCCATCAGCAATCCCTTGATGGTGATTTTCCGCGAACGCGAATTGCGCTTCATGCTGGGCTTGGCGGGAAGCAAGATTTTGGTGGTACCGGCAAGTTTCCGTGGTTTTGATTATGCTGCCATGGCCAACAATTTGCGCGAACACCTGCCGAAGCTTGCGCATGTTTTCGTGGTTGGGCGTGACGGCGCCGATGGTTTTGCGCGGCTGCTTGAACATGCAGCACCTGCCACCGCCTTCACGCCAGCCGATGGTCCCGGCCCTGATGAGGTGATCCAGCTTCTTTATACCAGCGGCACCACCGGTGAGCCCAAAGGTGTCATGCATAGTTCCAACACCATGCTGTCCAATCTGGAATGTTTCGCCGAAAGGCTTGGGCTTGGTGTGGATGATGTGATCCACATGCCGTCACCTTTGGCGCATCAGCTTGGCTTCATGTATGGCATTGTGCTGCCCATAATGTTGGGTGGCACAGCGATTTTACAGGACATCTTCTCCGCCCCCGAAATGGCGCGACAAATCCGCGATGAAGCCGCCAGCTTCACTATGGGCGCCACGCCCTTTCTGAATGACCTGACGGAGCATGTCGCAGCAACCGGCCAAGCCACACCGAGCCTTCGTGTTTTCGTCTCAGCCGGCGCACCGATTCCGCGCGCCCTGGTGGCAAAGGCGCGGCAGACTCTTGGCGCGGCGATTATTTCGGCCTGGGGCATGTCGGAAAACGGTGCGGTGACGACAACACGGCTTGATGATGGGGAAGAAAAAGCCACCACCACGGATGGCGGCCCCCTGCCCGGCATGGAATTGCGCATTCTGGGCGCCGATGGCGCCGTGCTGCCCGCTGGTCAGGAAGGGCAATTGCAGGTGCGCGGTTGTTCCAATTTCATCGGCTATTTGAAGCGCCCGGAACTCAATCCCTCTGATCCGGATGGTTGGTTTGACACGGGCGACCTCGCCCGCATGGATGCAGATGGCTACATCCGTATCGCTGGGCGTTCCAAGGACATCATCATCCGCGGTGGTGAAAACATTCCGGTGGTGGAGGTTGAGGGCCTGCTGTTTCGCCACCCCGCCGTGGCTGAAGTGGCGATTGTGGGCATTCCTGATGCCAGGCTTGGTGAGCGGGCCTGCGCGTTTGTGCGGTTGCGGGAAGGCGCCAGCCTAAGCTTGGCGGATATCACCACCTATCTGGAAGCGCAGCGCATGGCGCGGCAATACATGCCGGAACGGCTCGAAATTCTGCCGGAACTGCCGCGCACGCCAAGCGGCAAGATCCAGAAATTCAAGCTGCGGGACATCGCGCGCGCCTTCGGGCAAGCCTGAAGGGCGATCAAAGCCCCCAAAGCGCGGTGCTATCCGCCGGCGCCTGTTCGCGCCGCTCTGTCATGCCGTAATCGCGCAGCACAGCGGCAACGCGCAGCCGATAGCCGGCAAAAATGCCATCCCGCCCCGCCACCTGAGACGCGCGATGCCCGGCGTGGCAGCGCCAGCGCGTGACGGCCCCCTCATCCTCCCACAGCGAAAGGCTGAGCAGCTTGGCGGGATTGGTCAGGCTGCGGAAACGCTCCACCGAGACAAATCCAGGCATGCGCTGCAACTCCTCCCTTAGCGCCGCGGCATGGTCGAGATAATCGTCCAGCCGGCCTTCTGCGGGTTCAACTTCAAAAATAATGGCAATCATGTGCGTGGCCTGGGGTGGGAGTTGGGTCTTGCAACATGCTAAACGAAACGCTTGGTCCTGAACATTCTTCGAAGGTTGCGCCATGAACCAGCCGGCTCCGCTTGCCTATAGCGATGCGAAAATCCGCTTCATCCTGCAGCGGGTGAAGACAATCGCGCTGGTTGGTGCTTCTTCCAACTGGAACCGGCCCAGCTATTTCGTCATGAAATACCTGCAATCCAAGGGTTATCGCGTCATTCCCGTAAACCCTGGCACGGCCGGACAAACACTGTTGGATGAAACTATCTACGCCAAGCTGTCTGATATCCCTGATCAGGTGGATATGGTGGATGTATTCCGCGCCGCGGATGCGCTGCCGGGTATTGCCGATGAAGCGATTGCGATTGGCGCCAAGGTGCTCTGGGCGCAGCTTGGCGTGCGCCATGATGGCGCGGCGGCCAAGGCGGAAGCGGCCGGGCTTGAAGTGATCATGGATCGCTGCCCCAAGATTGAATTCAGCCGTTTCGGTGGCGAATTATCCTGGAGCGGTGTGAATTCCGGCCTGATCCGCAATCGCGCGCCGGAACCGCCCGCCGATCGCAGGCGCAAGAATCGCCCGCTGCCGCCGCGCAATCTGGATTATGGTTTTGCAACGCGCAGCATTCACGCAGGTGCCGCGCCTGATCCGACCACGGGCGCGCGCGGTACGCCGATTTATCAGACCACCAGTTTCGTGTTTGATGATGTTGATCACGCCGCATCACTGTTCAACCTGCATAATTTTGGCCATGTCTATACGCGGCTTTCCAACCCGACCGTTGCGGTTTTGGAAGAACGTGTCGCGAGCCTTGAAGGCGGGCGCGCCGCTGTTGCCACCGCTTCAGGCCATGCGGCGCAATTCGTCACCTTCTTCACACTGCTGGAACCAGGCGATGAATTCCTCGCCAGCCGTAATCTCTATGGTGGCTCGCTCACGCAGTTTGCGCTCAGCTTCAAGAAGCTTGGCTGGACCTGCCATTTCGTGGACCCGACCGAACCCGAGAATTTCTGCCATGCGCTGACCCCGAAATGCAAAGCGATTTTTGTCGAAAGCCTCGCCAATCCCGGTGGCATTGTGGTGGATTTGCGCGCCATTGCCGATATTGCGCATGAGGCCGGCATTCCGCTGATTGTGGATAATACGCTCGCCTCGCCCTATTTGTGCCGGCCCTTTGAACATGGCGCGGATATCATCACCCATTCGCTGACAAAGTTTCTCGGCGGGCATGGCAATTCGTTGGGCGGGATGATCGTTGAATCGGGCAAGTTCAATTACGCCAATGGCAAGTTTCCAAGCATGGCGGACCCGGAACCCGCTTATCATGGGCTGAAATTTTACGAAAACTTCGGCGATTTCGCCTTCACCACCAAGGCGCGTGCCGTGGCGCTGCGTGATTTTGGCCCCACGCTTTCGCCGATGAATGCTTGGCTCACCATCACCGGGATAGAAACGCTGCATCTGCGCATGGAACGACATGTTGCGAATGCGCAACAGGTGGCGGAATTCCTTGCGGGGCATGCGAAGGTGGCGTGGGTGTCCTATGCCGGATTGCCAAGCAGCCCCTTCCATGCACTCGCCAAGCGCTACATGCCCAAAGGGCCCGGGTCGGTCTTCACCTTTGGCGTAAAGGGTGGGTTTGATGCTGGCATTCGCCTTGTTGAAAATGTCCGGCTGTTTTCGCATCTGGCCAATGTTGGCGATACGCGCAGCCTGATCCTGCATCCCGCTTCCACCACGCATCGGCAATTGACCGAGGAACAACGCCTTGCTGCCGGCGCAGGGCCGGATGTGGTGCGGCTTTCTATTGGGCTTGAGGATGCGGCGGATTTGATCCGTGACCTGGATATGGCGCTTGGGGGATAAGGGGTCGCTGGTGCGGGGGGAGGTTTACACTGCCACCCCCATTGCTGGGGGCGCGGTGTGCTTTTACCGCACCGTTTCATCCTTACCGTGGGGTGTCGCCACGCCGCGGCGGTTTGTTTTCTGTGGCACTTTCCCTGAGGTCGCCCCCGCCGGCCATTAACCGGCACCCTATTCCCGTGGAGCCCGGACTTTCCTCCAGCCCGCGATCACTCACGAACCAGCGGCCGCCCAGCCGTCGGACGCTTGGGGCATCTGGGGCTATGGGGGCGGGGTGGTCAAGGGGAAGCGCTGATGCTTTTGGTCGCTGCGATGCGGGCGCGGTTGAAACCACCTTTTAACAGCAGCCGTACAAAGAAACGACTACATTTAAATATCAGGTCAGTTAACAACAATCTACGACGCCAAGCTGAAGCATAAAAATGGCACCGGCGGCAGCGCTGCTTGCGTCAAGCGCGCTATTGACGCTTGCCAACCAGAGCAAGAATGCATCAATACTGATAACTCAGAGCAGGTACTGAAAAAGTGACGTCTCCGTTTCAATCTATCCGCGCGATCGATTACACAGTCATTCTCGTTCGGGATATGGACGCTATGCAGCATTTCTACGAGGACGTGCTGGGATTTGTATTCATCCGAGAGTTGTCTGAGCATTGGCGCGAATACCGTGTCGGGTCGAATACACTTGTACTTGCCCGCCCCAAACGCTTAGCCGATGAGCCGGCGACGCCGAAAGGTAGTGCCTCGGTCCAGCTCGCGTTTCGGGTTCCACCCCCTGATGTCGATCGCTGCGCCGAATGGTTGGCACGAAAGGAGATCACCATGCTCTCGCCACCTACGAACCACGCCTTCGGTCACCGCACGCTTTTCTTCCGCGACCCTGACGGTAACCTAATCGAGATCTACGCAGAGATTTAAGCAATCCTGATCTCATTCGGAGCAGGCGGAGGCCCTCATCGCGGAATACGCAACCCCCAAAGTCACCCCAAGGGGAGCGCAGGATTGAATGTTGCTGCACGCACAAGCGTTCGCTTTCTTTGCATAGGCCGCTGTCGCTGGAGCGTGCGAGCCGGATTCACTCCACCCTAGGCTTGACGTTGTGTTGGCGTGCGGTCGTCTGACGCTTGGGGCATCTGGGGGCGGGGTGGTCAAGGGGAAGCGCCAAGCCAAACCACGCGCAACCCCGGCCAGCGCGTGAGCCAGCCCTTTGCTTCAAGCCGCGCCAGTGGAATCTCTGGCTTGGCGCGAAAGCCCGGCGTTGGACGAATAATCATCTCCAGCACATCATCCACGCCAAAGGGCGCGAGGATTTCAACGCCCTTTGGCCCAAGACGCACGGCGATGGCGGTTGCGGTTTCCGGCCAATGGGTCAAGGCATCCGCAACATCGCGATAGGGGTGATGCCCATTCCGTTCATGCATGCGCGCCTGGTTGCGTACGGACCAAGGAAGGTCGGGCGCGGCGATGCTCAGCGCGGCCTCAATCCCTGCATCTTGCGCAGCGGTTGCGATGGCCGGATCATGAAAGACCACGTCCAGATCAGCGAGTGGCGTGGCTTCCGTATCCAGCCCGGATAGATGATCCCAAATCGCATTACGTACAAAGCCCGCGCCAATCCAAGCGCCAGCAGGGCCATGCGCGGCGAGTACCGCAAGGCAGCGCATCATGCGGGGGTTATGCGCGATGAAATCAGCGATATCGGCGGCGTCGCGCATCCGCCTATTCAAACACCCCTGCCACCGCCGCTACCCGCGCCCGCGTAGCCGCATCCGCAATCCCATCCACGCGCCCCGGCAGCCAATGGCGCTGAAACGCTGTCAACAAAACGGAAAGTAGCAAATCGGTGCGATAGCCAATGGCGCCAAGCAAGGGCAGCAACGCAGCCTCCTCCACAGGTGCCGGATCAGCCCCCGGCCAAAGCCCAACGCCATTCACCGCCATTCCCTGCCAATCAAACAATTCCCCTGGGTCCTGCTTTCGATCGGGCGCAATATCCGAATGCGCCACCACATTGCGCTGTTCAATCGGATGGCGCGCCATGATCTCAAGGCACAAATCGCAGACTGCGGCCATTTGCAAAGCGGGGAAAGGGCGATAGCCCCATTCATGGCCGGGGTTCACAATCTCAATCCCGATGCTATTGCCATTCAGCGCGCTTCTGCCGCGCCATTGCGAAATGCCGGCATGGGCGGCGCGGCGGTCCTCCGCCACCAGGCGAAACACCGCGCCATCTTCTTCCACCACATAATGCGCGGAAACCTTGGCGGCGGGGTCGCAAAGCCGCGCGATGGCCTCAGCGCCGGAACGCATTCCCGTGTAATGCAGCACCAGCGTGTCAATCACCGCGCCATCGGGCCGCGCTTCGTGGTTTGGGCTGGGTACTTCGCGGATACGAAGCAAGCTACAAGCCCCGCTCACGCTTGATCCTGTCCCAGGCAGCATTGATCTGCGCCACTTGTTCCGTCGCGCGCTTGACGAATTCCTGCGGCACACCGCGCGATGCCAGGCTATCCGGGTGGTTTTCCCGCATCAGTTTGCGCCAGGCTAGGCGCACTTCCTCATCACTCGCCTGCCGTGTCAGGCCGAGCATCTGATAGGGGTCTTCGCCCTGCGATTCCGGCGCGGCGCGGCGCGTACCGCCCTTGGCGCGTTCCCAGGCGGCGGCATCCAGGCCGAAACGCGCATGCATGCCGCGCAGCATATCACCTTCGGATTTCGCGACAGGCCCATCGGCGCGCGCAATCTGCACCAAAGCGACCAGCACATCTTCCAGCATGGCCTTATTGTCGGCAAAGGCCTCGCCAAGCTTTTCCGCGAAAGGCTCCCACCCATCGGCGGATTCGCGTGCCTGATCGAACAGGCGCCCAACTTCGCCAAGCGCTTCTGCCGGCACATGGAATAGATTGCGGAAGGCCGCGATTTCTTCCCGCTTGATCGGCCCATCCACCTTGGCGAGTTTGGCGGAGAGCACGACGACCGAGAAGGAAAACAGGTTTTCCTTACTGCCGAAAAACGCCATCAGATCGGGCGTGGCAGCCGAAATGGCGCCACGCTTGCCGCCAAGTGCCCCAGCATCTGCGGCATGGCCAAGCGCGGCCCCCACCATGGCGCCCAAGGGGCCACCCATGGCGAACCCCGCCACCCCGCCCAACATCTTACCCCAGAAACCCAAAACGCCTCCTGCTTGGCACTACTGCTCGGCCTGTTACCATAAAAGCATTGCCAGCCTGTAGATGTGCCGGATGGCCCCGCGCGGCAAGCTTCTAAAGATCAAGCGCGGTGGCGGTGGCCGAGAACAGGAAGGACGCCATGGCCGCATCCGCCCCGGGCCGGGCAAACAGCAGCGCACCGACCGGCATGCCCGTATCGGCGGCAGGGCCCGCGCGCAGTGTCACCACCGGCCCGCCCAGCACGGTGGTTGGGATGACAAAGGAAGGATCACCCGTGCTGCCGGCCTCTGGCGCTACATCGGGCGCGGCAGGCACCAGGATGAAATCATCCGGCGCGAAACCCGCCCAGAAGCGCGCCCGAAAACCCGCCAGGTCTCGCAGCGCCGCATGATATTCCTCATCCGGGATGGCGAGGCCCTCGGCAATGCCATCAGCGATGGCGGTCGCTATCCGATCACGCGGCAGCCCGGCATGGGTTCGGCCAAGTTCCGCCAGCATCACACGGCGATGGCGCGCGACCATTTCGGCGAAGCCCGCGCCGGCACTGGCGCGATGCAGGGTAAGGCCGGCGGCGCCAAGCTGTTCGGCAAGGGCGGCGACGCGCGCTGCCGTTGCGGGGTGTTGCAGTTTCTCAATCAGCGGGTCTTGCAGCAGCACAATACGCGGCGTGGTCGCGGACCGGCTGGCAAGGCGCAAATGATCCGCCGCATAACCCGCCGCCAAATAGGTCGCATCCTGCGCGCTGGCACCAAAGGCGCCGACCGTATCGAAGGAAGGCGCCAGCGGCACCACCCCAACGCCACCAATTGCAAGCGTTGAGGGCTTGAAGGCACAGACCCCGGTATAGGCAGCAGGGCGATTGACGCTGCCCGCGGTTTGCGTGCCAAGCGCCAGCGGCACCATACCGGCGGCAATGGCAGCGCCGGACCCAGCCGAAGAACCGCCCGGCGTGCGCGCCAAATCCCACGGGTTGCGCGTGGGCGGCAGGCTTTGAAAGAAGGCATATTCCGTGGTGTGCAGCTTGCCGAGGATAATCGCCCCCGCCGCGCGCAAATGCGCGACCACAGTGGCATCGGCGCGGGCCGGCGCGATATCGGCACGCGATGGGCTATTGGCGCGGGTTGGCAGGCCGCGCACATCAATCACATCCTTGATGCCAACGGGAATGCCATGCAGCGGGCCACGGATATTGCCGGCCTTGCGTTCCGCATCCAGCGCGCGGGCTTCAGCCAAAGCGCCATCGGCCAGCACATGAACCCAGGCTTTCACCTGACCGTCCACGGCGGCAATACGGTCCAGATAACGCTGCACCAGCGCTTCCGCCGTGATGTCGTCTTTCGCCATAGCGGCGAAAAGGGCGCGGATGCGGCCGGGGTTTTGGATCAGGGGATTAGGCATCGTTTTTCTCCCTCACTAAAGGCCTGAAATGATATTTTCGGGCGGGCTTGTGGCCGTGTCCGTTCTCTGGGGCTGGGCGCCAAGGGTGAAGCCTTGATCAACCGAATTCAGGGGGGCAGCATCCTTAAGGATGGCGCGTCACCAAGCAGCCAAAAGTGGTGCGATTCACGCTAACCTCTCCCGATCCATTACTACCCCCGCACACTACTAGCCATCATATATGATGGGCCGATTCACGCTGCTGTCGGGAACCAACAGCAGCGATCGGACCACTAAGCGCGAGGTTGATCAAAGCTCAATATCAGCGGTCGATGTTGATCGAATTGTGCCTCACGCACGATATACGGTCTCATTTGCTCAAAGAAGGCTTGCCTATAGCGCGCCAGATCGGCGCGGCGGGTAAGAAGCATCTTCGCCCCCCCATTGATCAAGGGGCCTTGGCGATCAATTAGCGCTACCGCGGTGATATCAAGTTCCTGGTGGAGAAAATCCAACAAACCCAGCGTCACATCAGGATACCATGAATGCAGAATATCATCGACGAGCATGATACCACCCGGAGCAAGTGCCGAAACAGAGAGGGTGAGATCATGAAAGGCAGCCTTTCGCGTATGCTCACCATCCACGTGGATGAAACGTGCAGTGCCGCCAAGCAAAGCTTGCCATTGCGGTCGGCTCATATCGGTGGATGAGCCGCGGTGCAGCCTGACCTTATCGTCCGGGATGCCGAATGAACGATAATTTGTGCGCAGACTTGCCTCGAAATCATTCTCACGTTCCTTGAAGATATCAAGACCGATGATCTGCTCCTCATCGCGGAGCGCAAGCGCAAGCCCAATAAAGGTCTTGCCGTGATAGGTACCAATTTCGGCTATCTGACCCTTGATATCCTGCCTGGCCTGCAATCGCAGAATTATGAGAATGGCCACCGCAGCACCATCTGTCAGAAAACCCCGTACGCGTTTTCTGCCTTCAGCAAAATATGCGGATAGCCCATCAGGGTCAGTCCTGACGGCGTCTTGGGAGCCCGATAGCTCTGTTTCACCCATCCCGATATCTTTCCCGCATGAAGTGGCAGAGTTCAGCCTGGCTGCGTGATTACGGTCTCCCACACGATAGATATGCAATCAATTCGAGATTCTAAATCCTTAGGCGACGGATCGCAATACTGCCAGGTCAGGCCCTGGCGCGCGACACCGCGATGCACGATTTCCTGGGCGAAAAACGGCACCGGATCATACACCGTATGGGTCTACATATCCGTGGTTCGGCGCACATCAATCACTTCCTTGATGCCAACAGGAATGCCATGCAGCGGGTCGCGGATAATGCTGGCCTTGCGTTCCGCATCCAGCGCGCGGGCCTCGGCAAGCGCGGCATCGGCCAGCAGGTGTACCCAGGCCCTTACTTGGCCATCAAACGCGGCGATGCGGTCCAGATAACGTTGCACCAGCATTTCCGCCATGATTTCACCTTTTGCCATTGCGGCGGAAAGAGTGCGGATGCGGCCGGGGTCTTGGATCAGGGGATTAGGCATGCTGCTTCTTCCAGTGGCAGGACGGATTTAGAGTTCATCTCACCGTGCGACTTTTTGTACGTAAAGCTGCCAAAGCGGCAGCCATTGATGAAGCGCCAGCTTGCGATGAAAGATATTCACGAAAGCATCAATCGCAGGCTTCGGCATCCGCGACGGTTCGCGCCTTTGGGGGGCTTGGTCAGACCAGACGTAATCGTCAAAAATTAGCGTGCCTCCCACACGTAGCAATGGGAAGGCCATCACGGCATCTGTCAAGACATCTGTCGCTTCATGGGACCCGTCAATATAAATAAGATCGAAGCTTTCCGCTCGACCGGAAGCGATAAGGCCCGCCAGTGCGTCGCGCGAATTCTGCTTTTCTTTTCGTAAGGAAACAGGGCTTGCGCTTCGCCCCAGTGCGAGCTGCGTATTGTGATCAAAGCGGCGCTCTACCTCGGACATGACAGCCTCGACAAAACCCCCAACCTTGTGTTCTATGCCGCCCTGCCAATTATCAACACACGTAATCGAGACAGGGCCATCCACCAGCTTCGGGCTTTGTTCGATCAGATAGCAGGCTGAGCGTCCTTCGAAGGACCCGATTTCCAGAATATGCGAGGGTTTCAAGGCGGCCAGAATATCATGCCATGCAGGGATATGGCGTGAAAACCAATCCTCGGTGAATTCGAATGCAGTTGGGGTATCCAAACCTTCTGTTGCACTCATTGGGTGGCCCCTCCAATCAGGCCGCAATCATGCTTGATCTGTCCCCTGATAAGGAAAACCCTGAAAGGCGCAAGCAGAAACAAGCGCCGTCTGATCCTTTTGCCGTTATGCTTGACGTCGCTTGATCGCCCTTCCGACAATAAACCGCCTATGGAGCGACACCTCATCAATCTGTTGTAAAAATCGCGCAGATGGTCTTTTTTTCAAGGGCAAGATTGAAGCCGCAATGCACTGTAGCCCATCATTGCTGAAGCCGAACCCCAACCGCAAAGGACACAACCATGTCAGACATCTACGAAAAACGTGGCTACGCTAGCCGCAAGCTTGGCTTCGGGAAGAAGCCCGCCGTTGTCGTTGTGGATTTCCAGCGCGGCTTCATAGACCCCGAATTTCCCATGGGCGGCGCGCCCCTGGTGGATAAGGCGGTTGAGAACACCGTGCCCTTGATGGAAGCGGCGAAGCGCGCCGGCTTGCCCGTGATTGCCTGCGTGAATGGCTATGATTCGCCCCGCGCCGCGCCGCACTGGAAAATAGAGCCGGTTTATGACCTGCTGAAGGATACGCCTTCAACCGAACTTGACCCACGCATCGCCGCCGCCGAGCCCGATGTTCTGCTGATGAAATCAGCGCCTTCCCTGTTCTTCGCCACACCTGCCGCGGCAATCCTTACTCGTGAAGGCGTGGATACGGTGATTGTCACGGGTTGCATCACCTCTGGCTGCGTGCGCGCCAGCGTGATTGATGCCTTTTCGCTCGGCTTCCGGGTCATGGTGGCCGAAGATTGCGTGGGCGACCATGATGAGGCCGCGCATAAGCAAAACCTGCGCGATGTGGAACGGCGCTATGCGGATGTGATTGATTCCGCAACCGCCATCGCCGCCATTGAAAAATGGCGCCTCGCGAATGATCGGGATTGAAGGAAAGGATCAGGCGAGCACAAACTCTCGCGCGATGCTGCGGCAATCCATCTCGAATTCCAGATCAACCACGGGCGGGCGGCAATATTGCCAGGTCAGCCCGTGACGCGCGGCGCCGCGACGGACAATCTCCTCCGCGAAAAACGGCATCATGTCATGCACCGTATAGGCCTGCACACCCGTTGCGCCGCGCCAATCGGCGCCGAGCAGACCCATGCGGCGTTCCATTTCGCCCAGTACCCAGCGCGCCTTGGCCCGCATGCCGGCGGCTGAGGTATCGCCAAGTGCCACTGTATTGCTGCGGTAATCGCCCTTGCCTTCTGCCGCTTCACCACTGCCAGCAACCACAAAGGAAGGCGCTGCGCCCGCATCCGGCACGGTGTAGACAAATGCATGAAAGCAAGGCTCGGCCGGTGGCGCGATTTCCGGGCAGACATTGCTGCGGGCAATCGGGTTCAGCCCATCCCGAAACAAGCCCCATTCCTGCAACACCCCGCCATAAACCTGATTAAACGCCGCAAAGCCTTCCTCCGTGAACGGCGCGGGGGAGCGTAATTCGCAAGCCGCAAAAGCCACCTTTGGTAGGCCTTGTGCGTCCAGCCAGGCCGCGATGCGCGCAAAGCCCGCCATCAGCGGCAATGGTTCGGCAAAGCGCACACGTTCTAGCCTGAAGCCGGGTTCGGCAGCCACGCCCGCGCTGTATTGGTAGACACCTGGAATGAAACGGTAGCCCGCTTCGGGAATTGTCTGAACCATGCGCGCCCTTCCGGCCTTCAGGTTGCGGTTCGGCTATGGTGGTGGCAGTCAGGCTTTCGAACAAGCCCCTTGTAAGGACCGCACTATGCCCACCCCCGTCACGCTTGGAATCATCGGACTCGGCATCATGGGTGAGCGTTTGCTGCGCGCAGCCCTGGACCATGCGGCGGAAAGCGTGATGCCTGTTGCGGTTTGGGACCCAGCACCCGCCGCCGCCGCCGGGCGCCTGGCCGGCATCACGGGCGCGCCGCGCATGTTGGCAACACCGGATGCGGTGATTGCCGCCTGCGATTGCCTTTACATCGCAGCCCCGCCGGCCGCGCATATTCCACTGGCCGATGCTGCCATTGCGGCGGGCCGCAGTGTTTTTATCGAAAAGCCGCTGGCGACATCGCTTGCCGAAGCGCGCGCCTTTGTCGCGCGGGCGGAAGCGACCGGCGCGCGAGCGGCGGTGAATTTCCCCATGGCGTCATCGCCCGCTGTCGCGCAGCTTTCCGCCTGGCGCGCGGGGATGCAGGCGGAAAGCCTTGCCATCGAAGTCGCCTTCCCCACCTGGCCGCGCGGCTGGCAGCAGGCGGCGGCAAGCTGGCTCGCGAAACGGGCCGAAGGCGGCTTCACGCGCGAAGTGGTCTCGCATTTCCTGTTCCTGACGCGCCGGCAATTGGGGCCTCTCACGCTATTGGACGCGCAGGTCACCTACCCGGCTGGCGATGGCGCTGAGACCGCCATTGAAGCGCGGCTGAGTGCGGGTGGTATGCCGGTGACGCTGAAGGGTTCTGTTGGCACCACCACCAAGGATGATCACAATACCTGGACGCTGAATGGCGCGATCCGGCTGCGTGATTGGTCTTTTGCTGAAAGGCTCGGCGCGGATGGCGCCTGGGCGCAGGCGCCGGATGCGCTGCCCAATGAAAAAATGCGCCCCATGGTGCTGAAGGGCCAATTGGCGCAGGTGGCGGCCATGACGCGTGGTGAGGCGCATCGCCTGTCGACATTGCGCGAAGCCTTGGAAGTGCAGGAAATTGTGGAAGCCATCCTCGCCGCTTGAAGCCAGGCAATGACGGGTCTAGCCTTGCGCCATGTTGACCGACGCCCCCGCCATCCCGACAACGCTGATGACGCAATTCCTGCGCTGGCTGGAAGAACGCCCGCGCAGCTATGCTGAGACCATGGATGCCTGGCGCAGCCATTGCCCGCGGCTTTCCGCCTGGGAAGATGCTTTGGACGAGGGGCTGATCCGCCTGGAACCCGCGCACGATGGCGCCGCCGATATGCAGGTGCGGGTCACCGCCAAGGGACGCGCGCGGCTGAACGGCTGATCAGCGCTTCAGAATTATCGCATTATGTGCGCCGAGCCGTGGCGCAGGGCCTGCCATGCGCGGCCTTTCGCCATTGAAGGAAAGCGGCATTGCCATCAGCGAAAAATCCTCGCCCGGCACGGGCTGCACCATGCCAAGCGCCTGGGTTTGTGGTTCAGCCAGCACTTCCGGGATATTGTTCACCGGCGCGCAGGGCACACCAATGCGCGCCAGGCGTTCCAGCCATTCCGCGCGCGGCGTGATGCGCATCAGCGCCGCGATCATCGGCAGCAAAAGCGCTTTATGTTTGAGCCGCGCGCGATTGGTAGAAAACCGCTCATCGCTGGCCCATTCCGCATGGCCAAGTTCGGCTGCGAATTTCGCAAAAAGTCGGTCATTCCCGCAGCACACCAGAACCGGCCCATCCGCCGCATCAAAGGCTTCATAAGGTGTCAGGTTTGGATGGCCAGAGGCATGGCGTTCCGGCAGCTTGCCCATATTCACATAGGCGCTGATTTTCTGCCCCGCCCATAGCAGCGCGGTTTCAAACAGCGATGTATTCACGACACCGCCCTGCCCTGTGCGATGGCGCCGTTCCAGCATGGCCAGCGCACCCAGCACCGTCCAAAGCCCGGTGCCCTGATCTACGACCGAAGCGCCCATGCGCACCGGTGGGCCATCTGGCTCACCGGTGATGGAAGAAAGCCCGCCAAAAGCCTGCAAAAGCGGTTCATAGCCAGGCCGCAGCTTCTCCGGCCCGATATGGCCGAAAGCCGACATTTCGCAATAAATCAAATGCGGATGCCGCGCCGTGACAGCTTGCGCGCCAATGCCAAGCGCTTCTGCCGCGCCAGGGCGGAGATTATGCAGCATGATGTCTGCTTCAGCCAGCAAGCCATGCAGCGCTTCGACACCTTCGGGTGATTTCAGATCGAGCGTCACGGATTTCTTGCCGCGATTGAATTCATGGAAATTCAGCGCATCACCATGGCGGAAATCCGGGCCCATGCGGCGCGCATCATCGCCGCCATCGGGCTTTTCGACCTTGATCACATCCGCGCCAAGATCAGCGAAAATCGCGCCCGCGAAGGGTCCGGCCAGCACCTGGCCAAGTTCAACCACGCGCACGCCATCCAATACGCCCGTCATTGCAACTCAATCCCTGATTCGCGCACCAGGCGCTTCCATTTCTCGATCTCGGCTACCTGGAAACGCGCCAGATCATCGGGCGAGCCAGGGCGCAAAACCATACCGCTTGCGGTCAGGCGTTCACGCACTGCGGGGCGGGCCATGATGTCATTCACCAGGCCATTGATGCGCGCGACGATCTCAGGCGGTGTGCCCGCCGGCGCATAGATCGCGTTCCAGGACAGCATTTCATAACCGGGGAAACCCTGTTCTTCGACGGTTGCCACATCCGGCATCATGGCCACACGTTGGCGGCTGGTCACACCAATCGCGCGCACGCGGCCTTCGCGTGCTTGCGGCATGGAAGTCGTGGCATCCACAAACATCACCTGCGCCACACCGCCGATCACATCCGTGATGCCAAGCGGATTCGAACGATAGGTAACATTCACCATATCTACCCCGGCCATGGATTTGAACATCTCCCCCGCCACGCGGGATGAGGCACTGCCGGAGGCAAAATTAAGCTTGCCCGGATTGGCGCGCGCGTAGTCCGCAAGTTCGCGCATGGAACGCACCGGCAAATCATTATTCACCACTACCAGAAGCACACCCACGCCAATCAGCGCCACCGGTGCGAAATCCGCCACCGGATCATAAGGCAGGCGATGAAAAAGCGCCGGGTTTGATCCATGCGTGGTATTGGCGGTGGCCAGGAAGGTATAACCATCAGGCCGCGCCCGCGCGACCGCTTCAGATGCAATAAAACCATTCGCACCGCCGCGATTATCCACCACTACAGGCTGCCCAAGCTCAGCACTCAGCGCATCGGTAAAATTGCGCGTGGTGACATCCGTGCCGCTGCCGGCGGGGAAGGCGACGATGAAGCGGATGGGTCGATCTGGCCAGCGCCCGGCTTGCTGCGCGGCGGCGCCTTGCGCGCCAGCCAGGCCCAAAGCCCCCAAAAGCGCCGCGCGGCGCGGCATGATGGTGTGTTTCATGGCGTTTCCCTTTGGCTCTGGCGCGGCATCGCCGGCAGCGTCATAGTCACGCGCAAGCGTCATCGCGAAGGCCGGCGCTGTCAACGCTGGCGCGGCGCATTTTCAAGCCAAGTGGCTTCACTTGGCGACTCGGAAAATGCGACCAAACAGAGTTATGGTGCGTTTCCGGTGAACGAAGGTGAACCGGCAACGCACCAAGGAAACCGCGCCATGTCCGATCTGCCAAAGCATGTCCATTTCCATGAAGAAGGCCCGCGAGAGGGCTTCCAGATCGAACCCGTGATCTACCCGCTCGCGGATCGCGTGGCGCTGGTGGAGGCATTGGCTGAGACCGGCCTGACCGCCATTCAGGTGGCATCCTTCGTCTCGCCCAAAGCCGTCCCGCAAATGGTGGATTCAGCCGAATTCTTCGCCGCCATCAAGAAACGCCCCGGCGTGCGCTATGAGGCGCTTTGGCTGAATGAACAGGGCTTTAATCGTGCCCGCGCTGCCAAGGGCGTTGATCTGGTCGGCAAGATCAGCCTTTACACATCCGATGCCTTCGCCAAGCGCAACAACAATTGCACAGCGGCAGAAATGCGTGAACGCGTGCTGCGCTGGCTTGATCTTTACGCCGAAGCCGGTGTCGCGGTGGAACGCGCCTTGGTGATGACCGCCTTTGGCTGCAATTACGAAGGCGAGATCCCGCCAGAAAAGCCCGTGCAGGAATTGCTTTGGGCGCATCGTGTTTGTGCGGAGCGCGGCATCAATCTGCGGAAACTCTATTTCGCCGATACCATGGGCTGGGCCAATCCGCAGGCGGTGCGCCGCCTGGTTGGGATGCTGCGCGAAAAACTGCCCGATGTGGAAGTGGGGCTGCATTTGCATGACACGCGCGGGCTTGGCACGGCGAATGTGCTCGCCGCGCTTGAGATGGGCGTTTCGCTGTTTGACAGTTCAGTGGCCGGCCTTGGCGGCTGCCCCTTCGCCGGCCATGGCGACGCGCGGGGTGCCGGGAATATCTGCACCGAAGACATGGTGTTTCTCTGTCACGAGATGGGCATTGAAACCGGCATTGATCTTGACCGGCTGATTGAAGCCGCGCGGCTTGCGGAACGCATCATTGGCCGCCCACTCGCGGGGCGGATCATGCATGCCGGATCGCTCCGGCAATACCGCGCGGCTTAGCTGCGGTTACACCCGCAGCCAGGTCTCGCTGAAGGCGAGCATGGCGGTGCTGATCTTATGGCCCGCCACTTCGCGCGGAATGGGCGCGCCTGGGCGGCGGATGCCATTCACCGTCACGGCGGCGCTTTCGCAGCCGATGAACAGGCTTGGCATGACATGCTTGCCGGTCGCCGATTGCGGCGGCGCCAGCGCGAAACAGAAGGGCTCGCCCAAGCCTTGCCAAGCCAATGACACGGCCAAATCACCCGCGCGCACGCTTTCGCTGTAATGGCTGCGCGCATCGCCCGCCGCTTGAACCTCATCAATTTTGCGATAGCGCAGGCCAGCAAGCCCCGCGATGCCGCGAAAAGCGCCGAAATTGGCGACATATTCCGCCACCAGCCAGCGCGCGAGGGGTTCATTATCCGTCAGGCACCAATTCGTGGCCCCCTCGGCTGGGTTCGCCTCATGCGGGGATTGCATCAGCACCAGCGCATGACCGGCACCATGGGGTGAGAGCACCACGCGGAAAAAACTGGCCAAAGTGGTGAAGGGGCCGTTCGGGTCCTCCTTCAAGGAAATGCCGGGATTTTCGCCGGACCATTCGACCTTGCCGGGGAATAGGATGGTTTCTTGCACGGTGTTTCTCCTTTTCAATGCGGCGCAGCGTTACCCAGCCATGCGCTGGGATCAATGCCCAAAGCGACGTGGTGCTTGACGCGGCACGGCGCGGGGGCGCAAGGAAAGCCTCGGTTTTTCTGGATCCTGTCTCCCCATGTCGTTTGTTGGTATTCCTGCCGCGCTGCAATCAGCGCTGGCTTCCCGTGGCTACGGAGCCCCCACCCCCGTGCAAAGCGCTGTCCTGGCAGAAGGCGCTGCCGGGCGGGATTTGCTGGTCTCGGCCCAGACGGGCTCGGGCAAGACGGTTGCGTTTGGTCTTTCCATCGCACCCGAATTGCTGGGCGGCGCGGAACGCCTGCCGCCGCCAAGCGCGCCGCTGGCCATTGTGGTCGCGCCCACGCGCGAATTGGCCTTGCAGGTGAAGGCAGAGCTCACCTGGCTTTACGCCCCCGCCGGCGGCCGTATTGCGTCCGGCGTTGGCGGCATGGACCCCATTGCGGAAAAGCGTCAATTGCTCGCCGGCGCGCATATCATCGTCGGCACGCCTGGCCGGCTTTGTGATCATTTGGAACGCGGCAATCTGAAGCCCGATGCGCTGCGCGTTGTGGTGCTGGATGAAGCCGATGAGATGCTGGACCTCGGCTTTCGCGAGGAATTGGAAGCGATCCTGGATCGCCTGCCGCCCGAACGCCGGACGCTGATGTTCTCCGCCACCGTGCCGCGCGCCATTGCGGCGCTGGCAAAGAGCTATCAGCGCGATGCGCTGCGCCTCGAAGTGGGCGGCGGTGGCGAAGCGCATGGCGATATCACTTATCGCGCCATGGCAGTCGCGCCGCATGAAATTGAACGCGCGGTCGTGAACCTGTTGCGCCTGGAAGACCCGCCCTTGGCGATGGTGTTCTGCGCCACGCGCGCTGCCGTTGCGCGCCTGCATGGCAATCTGGCCGAACGCGGCTTTCCCACCGTGGCGCTTTCCGGCGAACTTACTCAGGCCGAAAGATTGCGCGCTCTGCAAGCGCTGCGCGATGGCCGTTCGCGCGTTTGTGTCGCAACCGATGTCGCGGCGCGCGGCATTGATTTGCCGGAACTGGATTTGGTGATTCATGCCGAATTGCCGAGGGATTCGGAAACCCTGCTGCACCGCTCCGGCCGCACGGGCCGCGCGGGGCGCAAGGGGACCAGTGTGTTATTGGTACCGCATCCGCGCCGCCGCCTTGCCGAAAGGCTGATCGGCGCCGCCAAGGTCACCGCCACCTGGGGGCCAGCGCCATCAGCCGATGCCGTGCTCGCGCGCGACGCGGAACGCCTGGCGGAACAGGCGCGCGGCGTTTTGACCGAAGAAGCATCGGAAGATGATCTGGCGCTTGCGCGCCGACTGCTGGCGGATCAGCCGATTGCGCCAGAGGCCTTGGCCGCGGCGCTGGTGAAAATGCTCCGCGCACCCTTGCCCGCGCCCGAGGAAATCGCCGAACAGCGCCCGGAACGGCGAGAGGCGCGCCGCGAAGCGCCGGAAGCCGCGCCGCGCGGGGGGGAAGGCGTTTGGTTCCGGCTCAATATCGGGCGCAATGGCAATGCCGACCCGCGCTGGCTGCTGCCGTTTTTGTGCCGTCGGGGGCATCTGACGCGCCAGGAGATTGGTCGTATCCGCATCCTGGGCCAGGAAACCATGGTGGAAATCGCGCCCTATGCTGCGGAGCGCTTCGCCGCCGCTGCACGGCAGGCGGGTGATGGCGAAGATGAGGATATCCGCATCCAGCCCATGCAGCCCTTCCGCCAGGGTGCGCGGGAAGCGCCCCCCAGGGCAGAACAGGCGCCCGCCCCGCGCCCCGCCAAGCCAGGCAAGCCCGACAAGAAGGGCAAGCACGTCGCGGGCAAGCCGCCCAAGCGCTTCGACAAAAAGCCAAAGCCCGGTCCCGGCACGGAAGGGCGCAAGCGCGACGCTGGCGCCCCCCGGCTTGGCAAGCGCGGCCGGGTCGCGTAACCCCCGCGCGCCGGCGCTGTGCCGGTTCATAGCAGGGGCTGGCGCAAATGGCTGACATCATCATTGATATTGGTGGCGAAATTTTTGAGGCGTTTTTTGAAGACGCCGCCGCACCCAAGACCTGCGCGCGTTTCCGCGCCCTGCTGCCCTATCAGGACCGCATCATTCATGTGCGCTGGTCCGGCGAAGCCTGCTGGATCCCGATGGGTGAGCGCGAACTCTCCATCCCCTGGGAAAACGCCACCAGCTACCCCGCACCCGGACAGATCATTGTGCATCCGGGCACGATGAGTGAGACGGAAATTCTGGTCGCCTATGGCCCCACCTGCTTTGCGAGCAAGGCGGGCCAATTGGCCGGCAACCACTTCCTGACCATCCGCGAAGGGCTGGACCGCCTGGCCAAGACGGGTCGCGCGGTGCTGTGGGAAGGGGCGAAGCCCATCACCTTCCGCGCCGGCTGAAGGTGCCAAGCGCAGTTCGCAAAAATCCGGATGCTTGACCCCGCTGCCCCTTGATTGGCGGCGGGGCTATTTCCATCTCCTGTCTGCCAAGGGGCGCCATTCGGGCCCCTGGCGCGGAACAAGCCAGATGCTGCCCAGATGGGGGCGTTCGGGTGCGTATCCGCTGGCCTCAACGGACCTTGCTTTGCAAAGGAGTGTCCTTGCTATGAACGCGACTGATTTTTCCCCCCTTTTCCGCACCGCCATTGGCTTTGATCGCCTGGCGCGGTTGATGGATACGGCCCGCACTGGTGCCGATGCCGGGGGTTACCCGCCCTACAATATCGAAAAGACCAGTGATGACAGCTATGTGCTGACCATGGCCGTGGCCGGGTTTGCCGAGGCAGATCTGGATATCACCGCCCATCAGAACACGCTGACGGTGGTGGGCCGCGCCCAGCCCGCGCCGGAAGAAACCCGCCGGTTCCTGCATCGTGGCATCGCCGGGCGTGGCTTTGAACGCCGCTTCGTGCTGGCCGATCACATTGTGGTGAGCGGTGCCAAGCTTGAGAATGGCTTGCTGCACATCGCACTCCGCCACGAAGTGCCGGAAGCGCTGAAGCCGCGGCAGATTCCGGTGCAGGCCAGCCGTCCGGCTGCGCTGATGGAAGCGGCGCCTCAGGCGGCGTGATTCTAACCCTCCCCCACCCGGCAACGGGTGGGGGTTCACCCCTTCTTGAAAAAAGCCTCCGCCGCGGCACGCTGCGCATCGCGCGCACCAATCGCTGCCTCGGCCCGGCTGATTTCGGTCTGCAACGCCTCGATATACTCCCTCAGTTGCGCCACATCCCAGCCGTCAAAGACCATGGGTTGAAAGCGCGGCGCGCGCCGGGGGCGGTCTTCTTCCTCGATCGGGGCCATTTTTTCTCCTTTTGGGCGCGGGCAGGTTTTGACCCTGGCCGCGCCTCTCTCTATAGGAACCGCAACAAGGCGGGGGTTGCTCTCGCCCGCCCGCCCTCTGAGGTTATGCCATGAACCAGCCCTTGATGCCCAAGGCCACCGCCGTGTGGCTGATTGACAAAACCGCGCTGACTTTTGACCAGATCGCCGAATTCGTCGCCATGCATCCGCTTGAAATCCAGGCCATCGCCGATGGCGAGGTGGCGCAGGGGATCATCGGCTATGACCCGATCACGAACGGTCAATTGACGCGCGAAGAAATCCAACGTTGTGAAGCAGATAGCGAAGCGCGGCTACAAATAGCCCGTCAGGTCAGCCACTTGCCGAAATCCAAGGCCAAGGGCGGGCGCTATACCCCCGTTTCCAAGCGCAATGACCGCCCGGATGCGATTGCCTGGCTGCTCCGCAATTTCCCGCAGGTGCCGGAAGCAACCATTGTGAAGCTGCTTGGCACCACCAAGGAAACCATCGCCAAGGTGCGCGACAGAACCCATTGGAACAGCGCGAATATCAAACCGCGCGATCCGGTGATTCTGGGGCTTTGCACGCAGGGTGAGCTTAACGCCGCAGTCGGCGCGTTGGCTGCTGTGGAAGCGCAGGCCCAAGAAGGGGCTGCGGCGTAAGCCCGCTGCGCCCCTCAGCGTTTTAGTTCGGCTTGCTGGCCCGCAATCGCTCCATCTCCTCCTTCAGCCTCAGCTTTTCGCGCTTGAGTTTGGCAAGAGCTTCGGCATCAGGCCTTGGTCGCTGGTCTTCCGCAAAAATCTGCGCCTCAAGCGCGGCGTGACGGTTATTGAGGGAAGCGATCCGGGCATCCAAGCGCATTCCGTAGCATCCTTTGCTGTGATGCAACCCGGGCGGTTGGCCCTGTCCCGGGCAGCGAAGCCATGCTACTCCACCTTTCGGTAAAAATGCATCAACAGATTTTAGTGCAGTTTCCGTTCACTTTCATTCATCGGAGATGCGCTAAACTTTTGTTTGGTCGCGTTTTCCGCGCCGCCAAGTGATTCCGCTTGGCTTGAAAACGCTCTAGCTATGGCCCCGCGATGATCGCTGACCGAGAAGCCCTGCTCCGCCGCCTGCATGAACTCCGAACCGAGCATCGGGATTTGGATACCGTGATCGCGCGCTTTGATTCCGGGCCGGTGGACCAATTGCAGCTGCAGCGGTTGAAAAAGCGCAAGCTGAAGCTGAAGGACGAAATCGCCTGGCTCGATAGCCAGCTTTTGCCCGATATCATCGCCTAAGGGGGCTGGATATGGCCGAGACAACGCTGGTTGGCGTGATCATGGGCAGCCGTTCGGATTGGGAAACGCTGCGCCACACGGCGGAAACCCTGGAAAAACTGGGCATTGCGCATGAAACCCGCGTGGTTTCCGCCCATCGCACGCCGGAACGCCTGTTTGATTATGCGAAGCAGGCGGCGGGCAGGGGCCTTCGCGTGATCATCGCGGGTGCCGGAGGTGCTGCGCACCTGCCCGGCATGGCCGCTTCCATGACGCATCTGCCGGTGCTTGGCGTGCCGGTGCAAAGCGCTGCCCTGGCCGGGGTGGATAGCTTACTGTCCATTGTGCAAATGCCGGCGGGCGTGCCGGTGGGCACACTCGCCATCGGGCGGGCGGGCGCGGTGAATGCGGCTTTGCTCGCCGCTTCAATCCTGGCGTTGAATGATGCGGCGCTGGCTGATCGCCTGATCGCCTGGCGCGCGGCACAGACCGAAAGCGTGCCGGAGAGCCCGGTATGACCGCTCTGCCGCCCGGCGCCATGCTGGGCATTCTGGGCGGCGGGCAGCTTGGGCGCATGTCCGCCATGGCGGCGGCGCGGCTTGGTTATCGCTGCCATATCTATGCCCCCGGCGCGGATGAACCCGGCATGCAGGTGGCCGCCGCCCGCACCGTGGCCGCCTATGAAGACCATGAGGCTTTGGCCCGCTTCGCCGATCAGGTGGATGTCGTCACCTTCGAATTTGAAAATGTCCCTGCCGAGACGGTGGAAATTCTCGCCCGCCGCGTGACCTGCCGGCCGGGCGAAAAGGCGCTTGGCATTTGTCAGGATCGCCTGCAGGAAAAGGCGTTTCTGGAAGGGATCGGCGTGCCCGTCGCGCCCTGGCGCGCGGTGCGCACCGAAGCCGAATTGCAGGCAGCGGTGGCCGAGCTTGGCCTACCTTCCGTCCTGAAAACCACAAGGCTTGGCTATGATGGGCGCGGCCAGGCGGTGCTGCGCCACCCGGATGATCTGGCGGCAGCCTGGGCCAGGTTGGCGCCCCGCCCGCTGATCCTGGAAGGCTTTGTGCCCTTCACCTTGGAACTTTCGGCGATAGCCGCGCGCGGGGTGGATGGTGCGCTCGCGGTATTCGACGCAACCGAAAACGCACATCGCCACCACATTCTGGATATCAGCTTCGCGCCGGCGCGCGTGGCACCCGAGATCGCCGCTGCCGCGCAGGAACATGTGGCGGCTGTGGCGCGCGGACTTGATCTGGTGGGGCTGGTGGCGCTGGAGATGTTCCTGCTGCCCGATGGCCGGCTGATTGGTAATGAAATCGCCCCCAGGCCGCATAATTCCGGGCATTGGACCATGGATGCCTGCATCGCTTCCCAATTCGAACAGCATATCCGCGCCGTGGTTGGCCTTCCCTTGGGTGTGCCGGATCGGCATCATGATGCGGTAATGCGCAACCTGATCGGGTCAGAAGGCATGGCGGCCTGGCCGGGGCTGCAAGGGCAGGCCGGCATTGCGCCGCATCTCTATGGCAAGGCGGAAGCCCGTCCAGGGCGGAAAATGGGCCATGCGAACCGGCTTTTGCCGCTTGGGGCACTCGCCGGGATGGATAATACTGCCGCGCTTGGCCCGCTGGCGGCGATTGTGGCATAAAAATTGTGAGCAATCGTATGCTCTGGTCTTCTTTTGTTAAGAAAGCACCGTTAGGTTGATCAGTATGAATTCTGTTCGAGCCCTTGGTGGGATTGCCCCAACCGCCGCCCTGATCATGGGGCTTGGCGCAGCCATGCCTGCCCGCGCCCAGTTCATTGAAGGGCCCTATGTGGCCGGCGGGCTCGGCATGAATTACCTGGATGATGCCAAGTTTCGCCTGGATAGCAGCCTGAACCAGGGCATGACAGCGCTTGGCCAGCCCAATGGCGGCCAGCTTGGCTTTGATTTTGGCGGCGTGGGCGTGCTCAGCCTTGGTTGGGGGTTCAGCAATGGCATTCGCCTTGAAATCGAAGGCAGCTACCGCAGCAATGAGGTGGATAGCGCAAATGGTGCTGCTGGCCTCGCCAGCCCCGGGGCGCATGGTGGGCGGCAGGATAGCTATGGCCTGATGGGCAATGCGCTGGTGGATCTGGTCCGCATTGGTCCCTTCCTGCCCTATGTCGGGATTGGCGCGGGGTACCTCGTCACCAGCTTCAATGATCTGAATGGCCGGCCCGGTAATGGCAGCTTGCGGCTGCGCGGTGATGATACCGGCGGCGCCTTCGCGCTGCAGGGCATAGTGGGCATTGGCTTTGCGATTGATCAGGTGCCGGGGCTGACGCTGACGGCGGAGTATCGCTATCTGGAAAGCCTGGGGCCGAGCATTCCCGTCAGCTATGTGAATGCTTCCGGCGCCACGGTGCTGTCCGGCAAGGCAGATACGGAAAGCCGTAACCAATCCTTCCTGCTTGGGCTGCGCTATGCCTTCAATGCGCCGGGTGTTGCGCCCGCTGCGGTGGCGGCACCCGTTGTAGCGCGCAGTTTTCTTATCTTCTTTGACTGGAACCGCGCTGATCTGACCGCGCGTGCCCGCCAGATCATTGGCGAAGCGGCGGAAGCCGCCCGCGCTCAGCCGACGCGGATTGAAGTGGCGGGGCACGCGGATCGCACTGGCACGCCACAGTACAATATGACGCTGTCGCGCCGCCGCGCTGAAACCGTCGCGGAAGAATTGATCAGGCGCGGCATTGCGCGCCAGGATATCAGCATCACTGCCTTGGGCGAAACACAGCCCTTGGTCGCAACTGCCGACGGCGTGCGCGAGCCGCAGAACCGGCGCGTAGAAATTATCCTGAAGTAATCGCGGGTTTAGGGCTGGCGTTACGCAGTTGGCGCAGCACCATCGCGCCAGCCACCGTCACGCCACCCAGCGTGCCAATAACCCCCGCTGCATTTAGCGAAAACGACCACCCGAAGGCCGCAGGCAAAGGCCCTGCCAGCGCGTAGCCAAGGGCGCCAAGCGCTGCCCCAAGCACTGCCCCACCAAGCACCTGCGCGCGATAGGAATCCGTCAGCAAGCGTATGGCCGCCGCTGGGCAAACCAGCATCGCCACCACAAGAATGCTGCCCACCGCTTCAAAAGCCGCAACCGCCGCTGCCGCCACCATCAGATTCAGCGCCAATTCCAACCCGCGCGCCGGCAGGCCAATGGCCGCAGCGTAATCGGGATCAAAACAGAGCAAATGCAAGGGCCGCCACAGCAGCGCGATCAGCGCGGCCAGCACCAGGCTCACCGCTGCCAGCAGAAATATCTGGCGCGGCAGGGAAGCCAGCGCAGCCGGATCAAGCAAAGATGCAAAGCCCTGCGCTTCCAGCCAAACGAGGCTTTCCAATTGCCCGAACAGGACACAATCAAGATCCAGATCAACGCTGCGCGCACCTGTTGCTTCAATCAGCATCAGGCCAAGCGCGAAGAAGCTGGTGAAGACCGCGCCTGTTGCCGCGCCGGATTCCAACTTGGCGACACGCCGCACCAGGCTAATCGCCAGCACCGCCAACAAGGCCGCCGCCAGCGCGCCGAGCAGCATCGGCAAACCTGCCCGCGCGCCGGTTATCGCAAAGCCCGCGATAATGCCGGGCAGCACGGCATGCGATAGCGCATCGCCCAAAAGACTATCGCGCCTTAGCAGCAAAAACGAACCGAGCAGGCCGCAACTCCCGCAGGCGAGAATCGCGGCAAGCAGCGCTGGCAGATCGAGCCTGAGGAAATCCGCCACCGTCACGTTTTTGAACCCAAAGCATGCGGCGAGGCTGGTAGCGAAGAAGGCTCCGCCAACAAGCGTGTTGCCATCTCCGCTGGCAGACCATGTTCCACCAAATCCGCCAACCGATCCGCGCCCGCGATATCCGTGGCCCCCAGGCCGAGCAGATGAATCTCTACCGCGCGATGCGCGCGCACGGCGCGCCGTGCGGCAGCGGCGCCGCGTGGTGTCAGGTGAATTTCCCGATCCGCCCGCGCCACCAGCCCGCGCAGCGCAAGCCAAAGGGCCAGCCGCGATGCATGGGCTTCGGACCAGCCGCGCGCGGCGGCCAGCGCCGAAATTGGTGTCCAACGATCGCCCGCTGTGCCAGGGCCGGCGCCGGCGGCTTCCTGCGCTTCCCAGGCAGCGCGCAGAAAATGCGATTCGGTTGCGGCAATGCGCCGATGCGCGCGGCGCCAGGCTTCCGGCAGCAGGCCTCGTTCCGGCGCCAGCAGCAGCGCGAGCGTGAAGAATATCGCGCCCGCCAGTACCACCGCCGCGCCGGTTGGCCATTCCGGCTCAAAAGCGGAAGCCGCCGCGCCCAAAGCCCCCGCCAGAGCGCCCAGCAACGCCGAGACCAGCAACAGCACTGGCAAACGGTGCGTGAGCAACCGCGCCGTTGCGGCCGGCAAGATCAGCAAGGCCACCACCAGGACAAGGCCCACTGCCTGCAACCCCGCCACCGCGACAATCACTATTAGCCCAAGCAGCATCAGATCGGTACGCGCGACCGAAAGCCCCATGACGCGCGCATAGTCAGGATCGAAACACGCGGCGCGCAAACGCTGAAACAATACCAGACAGACCAGCACGGAAAACGCCGCAATGCCGCCCGCCCAAAGCGCATCTTCCGCGCGCATGGCCGCCGCCTGCCCCAGGATGAACTTGCCAAGCCCCGCTTGTGCCGCTTGCGGCATGGTCTGCACATAGGACAGCAGCGCGACGCCGAGTGCATAAAAGCTCGACAACACAATCGCGATGGCGGCGTCTTCGCGAATGCGCCCGCCGCGCGTCAGTGCTTGAACCGCGAGCACGCCCAGCACGCCCGCCACCAGCGCCCCCACCAGCAAGGGCGGCAGCGCGCGCGGATTGCCGCCAAGCGTGGCGACAATCATGGTCGCCAGCACCACACCAGGCAAAGCGGCATGGCCAACCGCATCGGCCATCAGCGCGCGCCCGCGCAGCAGCGCGAAAGCGCCGACTGTGCCGCAAGCAAGCCCAAGCAGGGCACAACCCGCCAGCACCACCAGCGTGTTATAGCCAAGGCTCACTGCAGCCCGCCTTCCGCGACTGCCTGTTCCAGCACATTCAGCCGCCCGCCATAGGCGCGCGCAATCGCATCCGGCGTGAAGGCGGATTTCACTGGGCCTGCCGCAACGGCGCGGCCATTCAGCAGCAATACCTGATCGAAATAGGCCGGCACGGTTGAAAGATCATGATGCACGGCGATCACACTGCGCCCTGTTGCCACCACGCGGCGCAGCACGGCGATGATCGCCTGTTCCGTTGCCGCATCAACCGCGGCGAAGGGTTCATCCATCAGGTATAGGTCAGCATCCTGCGCCAGCGCCCGCGCCAAAAATACGCGCTGCTGCTGCCCACCAGACAGCCGGCCAATTTGCCGATCGGCAAGATCAGCGAGCCCCACCTGATCAAGCGCGCCGCGCGCGGCTTCGCGCTCCGCCTTCGGCACGCGCCCCCACCAGCGCATACGCGGATAGCGCGACATGCAAACGACATCGAGTGCGGTTGCCGGAAAATCCCAATCCACCGAAGCGCGTTGCGGCAGGTAGCCAACGCGGTTGCGCACCTCATCCAATTTGCGCCCAAAAAACCGTGCTTCCCCGGCGATGCTTGGGATCAACCCAAGGGCAGCGCGCAGCATGGTGGATTTGCCTGCGCCATTTGGTCCGACAATCGCTGTCAGCCCCGGTGCCGCCTGCCAGGTAATGTCCCACAGCACGGTCTTGTCGCCATAGGCGACAGTCAGATGCGTGATGGCCAGCGGCGCGGGGGTGGTGATGCTTTGGCTCATGTGGTGGCAAGCCGGCCTTGCATGCCGCGTGCAGGGGCTTCCCCGCCCAGGGCGCGGGCGATGATGGTGAAGTTATGGTCCATCATGCCGATATAGCTGCCCTCATAGGTGCCGGGTTTGCCCATGGAATCGGAAAACAGCGTGCCCCCCAAGGCCACGCGTTGGCCGCGCGCGCCGGCCCCTTCAATCAGCGCGCGCACCGCGCGATCAGGGACAGAGCTTTCGGCAAAAACCGCCGGGATGCGCCTTTCAACCAGGCTGCGGACCAAAGCTTCGATTCGCGCGAGGTTCGCTTCCGATTCGGTGGAAAGTCCCTGGATGCTATCCACTTCCAGCCCATAACGCGCCGCGAAATAGCCGAAAGCGTCATGCGCCGTGACCAGCAGGCGCTGGCGCGGCGGGATGCTGCCCATCACCCGCGCACCATATTCTTGCAGGGCAGCAAGGCGGTTGCGCAGCGCGGCAAGGTTGGCGTCAAACACAGCGGCTGAAGCGGGCAGCACCCGGGCTAGCCCTGCGGCAATGCTGCCGGCGGCCTCAGCCCACAAAACCGGGTCCATCCAGACATGCGGGTCGGCAGCATCGGGGTAGTCAGGATTGGCGCGGAGTTTCGCGCGGGGCAGGCTTTCCGCCACCAACACCACTGGCTTGCCATTGGCGGTAGCGCGCGCCAGCACATCGCCCATGCGGCCTTCCAGCCGATGGCCATTGGCAAACAGGATATCTGCGCCGAGCAACCGGGCAATATCTGCCCGTGTCGGGCGGAACAGATGCGGGTCCACGCCTTCCCCGATCAGGGTTTCGGCGCGGATGTTGACCCCGCCGATCTCGCGCACCAGATCGCCCACCATGGCAACGGTTGAAAGCGCGCGAGGCTGGGCACGGTTCTGCGCCAGCGCGGGAATGGGCGTCAGCGCCAAAAGCCCAAGGCCAAGGCCCCGCCTGCCAATGGCTGAACACCTGTTCATTTCTGCATATATTCCTTTTTTTTCAGATATTTATACTGTAACTCAGCTTGGCCCTGCGCGCCCCGCCGTCAAGTCCTTGCAGGGCGATACCTTGCGGAATCCAACCTGCCGACACCAAGTTCGATCCGAAACAGCGGCGATGATTCCATGCGGGGGCGTTTTCGAATTGGTGATGATTTGGTGGTGGAATTGGCCGAGACCTTTCGGCTGATGAGCGACCCGACACGCCTTAAGATCATCCTGGCCTGCCGGGATGCGCCGGCGGCGGTCAATGAAATGGCCGAAAAGCTGGGTATTTCGCCCTCGCTCGTCTCGCATCATCTGCGCCTGCTGCGCGCGGCGCGATTGTTACAGGCGGATCGGCGCGGGCGGCAGGTGTTTTATGTGGTGGGCGATGAACATATCAGGTCCATGCTGGCCGATATGGTTGACCACATTAGTGAGGAGGAAGCCGCGGATGGAGAGGCTTGAGGTGTTGGAAAATGGATTCTGCCGGTTTTCCGCATCTCCGCCCTTGTGCGGTGCGGGAGGCGCCATTATGGTCCGCCCGAGTTAGGCTCTCCTGGGGTGAAAACCCGCGTGGAGTAATAGTTAAAATCTTGAAACGGCGTGGTTTTCACGACCGATAAGGGATGGGTTGATGAAGGTTTTGAAGGCAAAGTGCCGCGCATCCGGCATGGGCCGGTTTTTCGCCGGTCTGGTAGCATTGGCGATGGGCTTGGTGCTGACGGTGCCGGCCCTGGCGGAGAGCATGGTCGGCGCGCCCGCCCCCTGGGGCATGGGTTTGCAACCCTCGGGCGGGGTGATCAAGGAACGTATCGCCTCGCTGAACAGCTTGGTGTTCTTCATTATTGTCGCCATCACGATTTTCGTGCTGGTGCTTTTGGCCTATTGCGTGTGGCGCTTCAGCGCCGAACGCAACCCGGTGCCTTCGACCACCAGCCATCATACCGGGCTTGAGATTGCCTGGACCGTGATCCCCGTGCTGATCCTTTTGGTCATTGCCATCCCATCTTTCCGTCTGCTGTATTTCCAGGACCGCGCGATTGACGCCGATATGACGGTCACGGTGCAGGGGCGGCAATGGTATTGGAATTACACCTATTCCGATCACGGCAACTTCACCTTTGACAGCTATCCGATCCAGGAAGGCGACATCAAACCCGGCCAATTGTTCAAGCTGGATGTGGATAATGAAATGGTGATCCCGGTTGGCGCCAATATTCGCATCCTGACCACGGGCCATGATGTGATCCATTCCTTCTTCGTGCCGGCGCTTGGGGTGCAAAAATACACCATTCCCGGGCGCACGCTGGAAACCTGGATGCGCGCCGATCGCCCTGGCATTTTCTACGGCCAGTGCAATCAGATTTGCGGCACCAATCATTGGTTCATGCCGATTGCGGTGCGCGCCGTACCGCGTGCGGAATTCGACACCTGGGTGGCAGATGCGCAAAAGCGTTTCGCCCGGGCTGATGGCAGTGCGCCGGTGATCGCCACCGCGCCCGCTTCGCAGGAACAACTTCAGATCGCGGAGGCCCGCCGGTAAGGCGCGGTTTTGGAGAAGACAAAAATGGCAACCGCTTCGCACGCCCATCACGACGATCATCACGATCACAAGCCAGGCTTTGTGTCCCGCTGGTTCTTTTCGACGAACCACAAGGATATCGGCACGCTCTACATCATCTTCTCGCTGGTTGCGGCGGTGGTGGGGATTGGCATTTCGCTGCTGATGCGCCTGGAACTCATGTATCCCGGCATGCAGATTTTCTCTGATGGCCAGATGTGGAACGCCTATATCTCGGCCCATGGCCTGATCATGGTGTTCTTCGTGGTCATGCCGGCGCTGATTGGTGGTTTCGGCAATTGGTTCGTGCCGATCATGATCGGGGCGCCGGATATGGCCTTCCCGCGCATGAACAATATCTCCTTCTGGTTGCTGGTGCCGGCCTTCCTGCTGCTGGCGGCAAGCCTTTTCGTGGGCGAAGGCCCAGGCGCGGGCTGGACGATCTATCCGCCGCTGTCAGACAGCACCTTCCATTCCGGCCCGGCGATGGATTTGGCGCTGTTTTCGCTGCATTTGGCGGGCGCTTCTTCCATCATGGGTGCGGCGAATTTCATCACCACCATATTCAACATGCGCGCCCCTGGCATGACGCTGCACAGGATGCCGCTGTTTGTGTGGTCCATGCTGGTTACGGCCTTCCTGCTGCTGCTGGCCGTGCCGGTGCTGGCGGGTGCGATCACCATGCTGATCACGGACCGCAATTTCGGCACAGCCTTCTTCCGCCCTGAAGGGGGTGGGGACCCGGTGCTGTTCCAGCATCTGTTCTGGTTCTTCGGCCACCCGGAAGTCTACATCATGATCCTGCCGGGCTTCGGCATTATCAGCCACATCATTTCTACCTTCAGCCGGAAGCCCGTGTTCGGCTACCTCGGCATGGCTTACGCGATGGTGGCGATTGGCTTTGTCGGCTTCATCGTCTGGGCTCACCACATGTATACCTCTGGCATGGATGTGGACACGCGCGCCTACTTCATGGCGGCCACCATGGTGATCGCGGTGCCGACAGGCGTGAAAATCTTCTCCTGGATCGCCACCATGTGGGGCGGGTCCATCAGGATGGATACGCCGATGCTGTTCGCGGTGGGCTTCATCTTCCTGTTCACCGTGGGTGGCGTGACGGGTGTTGTGCTTGCCAATGCGGGCATTGATCAGATCCTGCACAATACCTATTACGTGGTGGCGCATTTCCATTACGTATTGTCATTGGGTGCCGTCTTCTCGATCTATGCCGGTTTCTATTACTGGATCGGCAAGATGTGCGGCCGGCAATATCCGGAAATGCTCGGCAAGATTCATTTCTGGATGACCTTCATCGGCGTGAACCTGACCTTCTTCCCGATGCATTTTTCGGGCAATCAGGGCATGCCGCGGCGCTATCCGGATTATCCGGAAGCCTTCTGGGGTTGGAATTACGTCGCTTCGATTGGTTCGCTGATCTCAGTGGCGTCCTTCCTGTTCTTCTTCTACATCGTCTGGGTGACGCTGCGTTCCGGCGCCAAGGCGGCGGCGAACCCCTGGGGTGAAGGGGCGACCACCTTGGAATGGCAAGTGGCGTCGCCGCCGCCCTTCCACACTTTTGAGGAAATTCCTCGTCTGCGCTAAGGCGCTGCAACGGACGGTATGACGATGAGCGATTCGGTCATCGAAAACGGCAAGGGGGGCGCGGCCCCCCTTCCTGTTTCCTACAATATCTCAGAAGTGAGCGATTGGGTCGCGCTGCTGAAGCCGCGCGTCATGTCGCTGGTGGTGTTCAGCGCCGTCGCGGGGCTGCTGGTGGCACCTGGGCATTTGCATCCGGTGCTGGCCGTGATTGCCATTCTTTGCATTGCGGTGGCCGCCGGTGCCTCGGGCGCCATCAATATGTGGTATGATCGCGATATTGATGCGGTGATGCGCCGCACCGCGCGCCGACCCATTCCCGCCGGACGCATCGCCCCAGATGCCGCGCTTGCCTTTGGTATTCTGCTTGGCATCGGTTCTGTCGTGGTGATGGCTTTCGCCACAAATTACCTGGCGGCTGGCGTCCTTGCCTTTTCCATCCTGTTTTACGTGGTGGTTTACACCATGTGGCTGAAGCGCCGCACGCCGCAGAATATCGTCATTGGCGGCGCAGCGGGCGCCTTTCCGCCGCTGATCGGCTGGGCCGCGGTAACAGGCGACATCACGCTGGTACCGATCATTCTCTTCGCCATCATCTTCATCTGGACGCCGCCGCATTTCTGGGCGCTGTCGCTTTGGGCGCATGAGGATTACGCCAAGGCCGGCGTGCCGATGCTGCCCGTGACCGCCGGCGCGCGTGAAACCCGCAAGCAGATCCTGTATTACACGCTGGCACTGGCGCCGCTTGGGATGGCGCCCTGGCTGATTGGTTTTTCCGGGCCGGCCTATGGCGTGGTTGCCGCGCTGCTCGGCCTTAACTTCATCCGCCACGCGGTCGCCGTGCTGCGCGAAGCACAGGATGCCGAAGGCCGCAGCCTTGCAGGCGACAAGGCTGCGAAGAAATGCTTCCGCTTTTCGCTGACCTATCTTTTCGCGCTTCTCGCCGTGCTGGCCGCTGAAAAGCTGACTCTTGCGCCATGACCCCTGAAGAACGCGCCATTTTCGAAAAGCGTCGGCGCGGGCGCAATATCGCCCTGTTGCTGGTGCTGGTGGGGCTTTCTGTGTCGTTCTATTTCATCGGCATTGCGCGACTGCTGCGGTCTTGAGCAGCGGCGCGGTGCTTCCCAGATGAAGGCTATGGAACAGGAAGCACAAAAGACAGTTCTCGCGCGGCGCAATCGCCGCACCGGCTTGGCCGCGGCAGGGGTTGTGACCTTCATGGTTGGGCTTTCTTTCGCCGCCGTGCCGCTTTACGATCTGTTCTGCCGTGTCACAGGCTTTGGCGGCACCACGCAGCGCAGCGCCGCGGCACCTGGTGCCGTGGGTGATCGGCCAATCACCATCCGCTTCAACGCGACCACGCACCCCAACCTGCCTTGGCGCTTCACCCCTGAACAGCCAAGCGTGACGCTGCGCCTTGGTGAAGAAGGTCTTGCCTTCTATTCCGCCACGAATCGGTCGGAGACACCGGTCACCGGCGTTTCAACCTATAACGTCACGCCGGAGAAGGTCGGGCGCTATTTCCACAAGATCGCTTGCTTCTGCTTTGATGAGCAGACCCTGACCCCCGGTGAGCGTGTGGATATGCCAGTCACCTTCTGGGTGGACCCAAAAATCGCCGAGGACCCCAGCACGCGCGATGTCACCACCATCACGCTTTCCTATAGCTTCTTCCGCACCATCGAAGATGCGAAGAAGGCCGGCGCACTAGCCAATGCGGGGCCGCATGTTGGGCGGGCCGGCACGAGGCAGAATTGATTGACAGCTAGGCCCGGTTTTAATGCCTGATGGGCTTGATTTCGGGGGCGGTTTCAGGATTGATGCGGGCGTCCGTTTCGGGCACTAAGCCCGCGACCGAGGAAGGCACTAGGACTGACAATGGCAAGCACATCTCACGCGCAGGCAACCTCGGCGGAGGGCGAAGCGCCGCCGCCGAATAAACATCCCTATCATTTGGTTGATCCTTCACCCTGGCCGCTGGTCGGGTCCTTTGCCGGTGGCGCGCTGGTGCTGGGCATTATCCTTTGGGCGCATTATGGCGATCGCGTTGTCTTCTTCCTGGGCCTCGCCGGTCTTCTTGCGACCATGTTCTTCTGGTGGCGCGATGTGGTGAAGGAAAGCCGCACGCCGGGGCTGCATACGCCGATCGTGCGAATTGGGTTGCGCTACGGCATGACGCTGTTCATCGCTTCCGAAGTCATGTTCTTCGTAGCCTTCTTCTGGGCCTATTTCCATTTCGCGCTATTCCCGGTGCATGTTTCGGGCGCTGAAGTGGCGATGTGGCCGCCCAAGGGCACGCTCACCTTTGATCCCTTCGATCTGCCCTTCCTGAATACCATGATCCTGCTGCTGTCGGGCTGCACCGTCACCTGGGCGCACCATGCCTTGCTGAACAATGACCGCAAGGGGCTCATCAGGGGCCTGACCATCACAGTGCTGCTTGGCGTGATCTTCTCCGGCTTACAGGCTTGGGAATACAGCATGGCGCCGTTCAAGTTCTACAATGGCGGGATCTATTCCTCGACCTTCTTCCTGGCGACCGGCTTCCATGGCTTCCATGTGATTGTCGGCACCACCTTCCTGTTTGTCTGCCTGATCCGCGCCATGAAGGGCCATTTTACGCCGGAACGTCACTTCGGCTTTGAAGCCGCGGCCTGGTATTGGCATTTCGTGGACGTGGTCTGGCTGTTCCTATTTGTCTGCATCTATTGGTGGGGTGCGGGCGAAATCGCGCATCACTGAAGTTTGGCCGGCGCCGCGCGTGGAAACGCATGGCGGCGCCGGCTTGCTGAAATCAGCCGCCCTTGACCGCTGCGGGCGAAGCGCCGGCGGTGGCAGGGATTTTTTGGATCGGCGCCGCTGATGGTGTTGCGAGTTCCCAGAGCTTGACTGCTTGGCTTGCAATGGCGCCATCGCCCTATGATTTGAATTCATGATGTCCTCTCGCCGTATGCTGTGGCCCGCTTTGGCGGGGTTGCCCGTTCTGATCATTCTGCTGGGGCTCGGCACCTGGCAGGCGCAGCGTTTGGCGTGGAAGACCGATTTACTGGAGCGCATTGCCGCTGCCGAAGCCGCCGCGCCCGCGCCCTTCACCGACTCGCCCGTGCCTTATGCGAAGCTTGAGGCTGTTGGGCGCTTCGACCATGCACGCGAAGCCCTGCTGGGCGTTGAAATCCGCGCGAATAGGATGGGTGCGCGGCTGATCGTCCCGTTCCTGCGCGATTCCGGCCCGCCCTTGCTGGTGGATCGCGGTTGGGTGCCGGTGGATGGGCTGGCCAGCCTGCCGCGGCCTGAGGGCCTGCAGCGCATTACCGGCTATATCCGCTTTGGTGAGGCCGCCGGGCGCTTCGCCGCGCAGGATGATGTGGCGGGCCGGCGCTTCTATCACTTCGACCCTGTGGCGATTGGCGCGGCGCTTGGCCTGCCCGGTACGGCGCCCTATGCGCTGGTGCTGCTCGGCCCCGCAGGCAGCCTGCCAGAGCCGGCACAGACCCTGCCACGGCCGCGGAACAACCATCTTGGCTATGCCATTACCTGGTATGGCCTGGCGCTATCCCTGATTGGCGTTTTCGTCGCCTTCGCTTGGCGGAACAGGAAGAAGACCTGAATGACCAATACCGCCTATGCCAGCCTGAAATCTCGTTTTGGGCGCATCGCCGCGCTGAATGAGGCCGCCGCCATGCTGCATTGGGATGCGAGTGCGATGATGCCATCAGGCGGCGGTGCCGCGCGGGGTGAGCAATTGGCGACCCTTGCCGGCCTTGCGCATGAAATGCTGACCGCGCCCGCGGTGGCGGAAGAACTCGCGGAGGCTGAGGCTGAAGGTGATTGGGACAGCGCAAACCTTACCCTGATGCGCCGCGCCCATGCGCGTGCCACCGCCTTGCCGACCAGCCTGGTGGAAGCGACTACGCGCGCCAATTCGGCCTGTGAGAAAATCTGGCGAGAAGCCAAAGCACGCGCGGATTTCGCCATGGTGCGCGGGGCCTTGACCGAAGTTGTGGCGCTGCAACGCGAAACCGCCGCCGCGCTTTCCGCCGCGCTTGGCATGGCGCCTTATGATGCGCTGATGGATGGCTATCAGCGCGGTGTGACAGCGGCAGATGTGGAGCCTATCTTCGCGGCCTATGAAGCCTTCCTGGCCGAAGCTTTGCCGCGCGCTGAGGAAATCCAGTCACGTCGCGGTGCGCCCGTGCCGCTGACGGGGACATTCCCCGTGGCAGCGCAAAAGGCGCTGTGCCAAGCGCTCTCGGCGCGCATTGGCTTGGAATATGATCACGCGCGGTTGGATGAATCGCTGCATCCCTTTTGCGGCGGCACACCCACCGATGTGCGCATCACGACCTTTTATGATGAAGCGGATGTCGCCAAGGCGTTGCTGGGCGTGCTGCATGAAACCGGGCACGCGCTTTATGAACGCGGGCTACCGGCGGCCTATGCGCGCCAGCCAGTGGGTGAAGCGGCGGGCATGGCCGCGCATGAAAGCCAATCCCTGATTGTGGAGATGCAGGCCTGTCGTTCGGATGCTTTTTTACGTTTCCTAGGCGGTGAATTGCGCACACGTTTTGGCTGCGATGCGGCGGCTGTGGCGCCCGAAAATCTGGGGCGCTTATGGCGGCGCGTTTCGCGGGGCTTCATTCGTGTGGATGCGGATGAAATCACCTATCCCGCCCATGTCATTCTGCGCTTTCGGCTGGAAAAGGCGATGATCGAAGGCGCGCTACAGGTCGCTGATCTGCCAGGCGCCTGGAATGACGGTTTGGAAAAGTTGCTCGGCATTCGCCCACCCAATGATGCCAAGGGGTGCTTGCAGGATATCCATTGGCATGATGGCGCCTTTGGCTATTTCCCATCCTATACTTTGGGTGCCATGGCGGCGGCGCAATTGATGAAGGCAGCGCGCGCCGCAGAACCGGGGCTGGATAACGCGCTCGCGGAAGGTGATATGGCGCCCTTGCTTGGCTGGCTCCGCACCCATGTGCACAGCAAGGGGTCGCTGCTCGGCTTTCAGGATTTGTTGCGCACGGCCACCGGAAAGTCGCTTGATCCGAATGATTTCATGGATCATTTGCGGGCGCGGTACTTGGCATAGTAATCGGGTTTACGCGATTTCCCGCAGCATCTTGGCGCGCAGTGCGCGGGCGAAATCACGCCGTGTCTCAGCTACCATCACAAAGGCGCCAGGCCCGCCCATGATGTTGCGTTCATAATGCACATGCAGCGGTTCATTGCCGCGCGTGACCGGCGCGATTTCAATGGCGAGGCCATTGATGGTGATGCCCTGCGCCACCGCCGCATCCCGCGCATCTGGGGCCGCGATGATCGAACGCATATCCGGCTCATCGCCGGCCACATCAATCACACGTTCACTTGCACGATAGGGTGCTGCGGCAATCAGTGCGGCGGCATGGGCAATGGCATCACCAATGGCATTGTAGCTCTGGCGTGATCGTGGCGCGGCCAGCACTGCATTGGCGAAAACCTGGGCTGAGGCCGCATCACTCACGCGATGCCAATCCACGACAAGCGCGGCACCGCCCGGGCTGCCCCATTCCGTCATGGCAAGGGCAATGGCGCGGCGTGGATTGGCGGCGATGGCATCAAGTACCGCTGGATGCGTGATGGATTCCGCAATGCCTTCGCGTTGCAGGCGAAATTCATCCGCATCAATGGAACCCGACGCATCCATCGCCAGCACCAGAAGCAAATCCACTTCGGGCGCGGCTTGCGCCTGCGCTGCGGCGCCGATCAGCGCTGGCGCGAAAAGCACACCACGGCGTGGCCATTTCAGCATCAACGAGCCCTTCCCAATAAGCGCCGCGCACGTTCTACCACGGGAAGATCAATCATCGCCCCTTCAAAAGCGACCGCGCCCTTGCCTTCCGCCAACGCCGCGTCGAAGGCCGCGATCAGCCGGCGCGCGCGTTCCACTTCCGCCGGCGCTGGGCCGTATTCCTCATTCACCACGGGCACTTGCGCGGGATGAATGCAGGCGGCGCAACCAAAGCCCAAAGCGCGGGACCGGCGCAAAGATGCGCGATAGGCATCAAGATCGGAAAAATCCGCGAATACGCCAATGGACCCAAGCGGCAGGATGCGCGCCGCGCGTGCCGCCGCGACCGCCATCATGCCATAGACGTAGAGCGAATCAGCGCCCGGCACGGCTTCCAATTCGGTAGAAAGATCTTCCGAACCAACGCCAAGCGCGGCCATGCGTGGATCAGCCAAGGCTATGGCATGCAGCGCCGGCAGCGCATCGGGCGTTTCCACCACGCCGATGAAGCGCGTATGGCCAATGCGCATACCAAGGGCCGCTTCCCGTGCAGCCACCACTTCCGAAAGCAGCTTGATGTGTTCCGGCCCCATCACCTTCGGCAGCATAAGTGATGACACTTCCGGCATGATGGCCGCCGCAATATCCGGTACGGCCAATTCCAAAGGCCGGTTGATTCGGACACAAATCTCCTGCTCATGCGCGGCAATCGCCTTGGCCGCAGCGGGTAGCGCGGCGCGCGCGGCTTCCTTTTCACGGGGCGGGATGGAATCCTCCAGATCAAGAATGATCACATCCGCGCCGCGTGTATGCGCCTTGGCGACAAAACGCTCAGCAACCGCCGGGATGAACAGCAAGGATCGCCAGCTATTGGGGTTGGATGCGACCATCAGGCGAACTCCGCTTCCAGCTTGGCGCAGAGATAGCCATCCTTATCGGCGGCCCAGCATTCCATTTTGCGATCCGTCTGCGCTGCGCCGCAGAGCGTCACGGTATCGCCCACCCAAAGCGGGCGCGCGAGCCGCGCGGTGAAGCCCACCAGCCGCCCCTTGGCGCGCTTCAACGCCGCATCCAGAATAAGCTGCATGGTCAGGCCACCATTTTGTACTGTCGCCTGATAACCTTCTTCATCCCGCGTATAATCCGCATCATAATGGATGCGATGCGCGTTCCAGGTGACGGAAGAATAGCGAAACACCAAGGGCGAAGACAGCAGCACCTTATCAGCCCAAGCCGCGTTTTCTGGCGCCGGCACTGGCGGGGTCGCGGTGGTTTTCTGGCCAGGCGGCGTGGCATCGCGATACATCGCGTCAAATTCCTCAACCGCAATGACCTGCCCGCGGCTTTCGATGGTGTGGCGCATGGTCAGCACCGCCATGCGCCCAGTGCGGCCATGCTTTGGCACAATCGCCGCGACTTCGGCCTTCTTGATCGCAGGCTCACCCACCACAAGCTGGCCATTGATCGTCACGCGCCGGCCAGCACCCATGCGGCGCGGCAGCGGAATGGGCGGCAGGAATACGCCCTTATTCGGGTGGCCATCCGGGCCGATATCGCTTTGCTTGGCGATATCCGGGAAGAACATGCTGAACCAATGCGGCGGCAGCGCCATACCCTGAGTAATGCTGGCCGGGTCCATATCCAGCATGCCGGCAATGCGGCGCGCGGATGAAAGCCCGATTTCATCTTCCACAATACGCGTGCGCCCCACCCACGGGGCAAGCGCGGCAATCGCCGCATCAAATTCAGCATCGGTCATGGCATTGCATCCCAGCACATACGCGTAAGCCGCCCAGCGGTGGCGAAGGCAGCGGTATAACCCGGCATGCCATCAGGCAAGGTCTCTGGCACTCTATCCGTGAAAACACTGATGATGAAGTGCGGTGTGTCGCCCCGATACACCACGCCTGCATCCATGCGCCCGCGCGGCCCGCGCCCGGTTTTATGCGCAACCTTGGTCTTGCCCGGCAGCATGGAGGGGATCAGGTTGCGGAGCCTCTGCCAGGACAGGATATCAAGCCCCAGCTGGCAAAGCGCGGGGCTTGCGCCAAGCGCCGCCGCGCCGGCATCACTAGCCGCGCCTTGCAGCATCCTATCCAGCAGCAAGCCCTGATCGCGCGCCGTGGTGCTGGCCACCGCTTCAATCGGATGATCCCAAGTGAGGCCAGGCGGTGGGAAATTCACCCGATGCGTCGTGCCCTTCATGCCGATGCGGCTGCACCAGGCATTCAGCGCATCACGATCCAGCCTTTCCAGCACAAGCTGCGTGCAGACATTATCGCTGGTGATGATCATGTTCACGAAAGCATCGCGCAACGGAATGACGCAGCCTGGCGTCATGTATTGATAGGTGCCGCTATCCACACCTTCCTGCAGGCGCGCTTCAATGGTGCAGGGCTCATCCAGTTTCAGTGCGCCTTCATGCACGCGCGACAAGGCGTGCATGAGGATCGAGGTCTTACGCGTGCTGGCCGATGGCAGCACCATATCGCCATCGCGATCCGCTTCCTGGCCGGTCACCAGATCCTTCACACACCAGCTTGTGGTGAAGGGCTGAGCGTCACACAGCGCATTCATGCGCGCGATCAAATCCTGCATGGGCGTTCTCCTTTACGGGCAGGCTAATCCTGGCGGGGCAGCATGGCCAGGGCGCGGCTTTTCCGGTTAGGCTGGCGCCAAAGATGGAGGATCGACGCATGAGGCAGGATATCAAGCATGTCGCGGTGATTGGCGCCGGCACCATTGGCGCTTCCTGGGCGGCCTATTTCCTGAGCCGAGGCTTGAGCGTGACCGCAAGCGACCCTTCCCCCGGCGCACCTGATTTGATCCGCCGTATGGTGGAAAATGCCTGGCCCATCCTGATGCGGCTTGGTGGCAAGGCGGATGCCGATCCCTCTGCCTGGCGCTTTGAAGCGGACCCAGTGGCCGCCGTAGCCGCGGCAGATTTCGTGCAGGAAAGCGCGCCGGAGCGGTTGGATGTGAAGCAGCCCTTGCTCGCGCGCATTGATGCCGCGTTGCCGGCGGATGTGGTGATTGCCTCATCCACTTCTGGCCTGCTGGCCAGCCGCTTATCGGAACATTGCGCGCATGCCGAACGCGTGGTGATCGGCCACCCCTTCAACCCGCCGCATTTGATCCCGCTGGTTGAGGTTGTGGGCGGTGCCAAGGGCAGCCCAGAAGCTGTGCAGACTGCGATGGAATTCTATCGCGCGATTGGCAAATACCCAATCGAGATCAAGAAGGAAGTGCCGGGCCATTTGGCGAACCGCTTGCAGGCGGCGCTTTGGCGCGAAGCGGTGCATCTGGTGGCGGAAGGGGTCGCGAGTGTCGCCGATGTTGATGCCGCGATCAGCGAAGGCCCTGGGCTGCGCTGGGCATTGATGGGGCCGCATACCACCTTCCATTTGGCGGGCGGCGAGGGCGGCATGGCGCATTTCCTGCACCATTTGCTGCCGGCGGTGACAAGCTGGTGGGATGATCTTGGCCATCCGAATGTGGATGCGGATTTGCAGCGTGTGCTTGCGGAAGGTGTCGCAGAAGGCACCAAGGGTGCCTCCACGCGTGATCTTGCCGCGTGGCGCGATGCGGCTTTGGTGCGGTTGTTGGAAGCGCGGGGGAAATGAGTCTTGTCGCGCGCCGCCCGTCTGCTGGATCTTTTACAACTCTTGCGGCAGCATCGGCGGCCGGTAAGTGGCGCGGCGCTGGCATCGGCACTCGGCATCAGCCTGCGTAGCCTGTATCGCGACATCGCCACCCTGCAGGGACAGGGCGCTGAGATAAGCGGCGAAGCCGGCATTGGCTATGTTTTGCGTCCGGGCTTTCTGCTGCCGCCGCTGATGTTCCAGGAAGAAGAGATCGAAGCCCTGGCGCTTGGTCTGCGTTGGGTAGCGCAGCAGGGTGATCCGGTACTGGTCGAGGCCTCCCGCGTGGCACTGGCGAAGCTCGCGGGGGTTTTGCCGGTCGGGGTACGAAGCGCGCTTGAGGAGTCGTCGCTTGTGGTGCCGCCGGCGGATCAGGCAGCCGTTGATCTATTGCCAACGCTGCGGCGCGCAATTCGTGCAGGCCGATGCCTGGTGCTGCGCTATCGTGACGAGCAGGGCAGGGAAACAGAGCGGCGCGTTTGGCCTTTCGGGCTTGTCTACTTCGATCAAGTACGCTTGCTGGCGGCGTGGTGCGAATTACGTGGCGACTTCCGCCATTTTCGCGCCGACCGCATCGCTGCCCTGACTGAAACAGGGGAGCGCTATCCACAACGACGCCAAGCGCTGCTGCAAAAATGGCAAGAAATTGAGTGCAAAGGCCCATTCTGAAGACTGCTGACAGAATCTGTCAGTGGCAGCGATTAGCTTGGACCTCCATCAAAGGAGGAACCCGATGGCTGAACCCAATTTTACCGTGCTTTATGTGACGGATGTTTCGGCAAGCACAGAATTCTACACAGAACTGCTGGGTCGCCCGCCAGTCGAAGCATCGCCTGGTTTCGCCCTCTTCGCCTTGAAAAGCGGCATGATGCTGGGCCTTTGGCGGCGTTCGGAGGTGCAGCCCCCGCCAGCCGATCCAGGCGGTAGCGAATTGTCATTCCAAGTAGCGGATCCGGCGGCGGTTATCGCGTTGCATGCGGAATGGATGGCGCGTGGTCTCAGCATCATTCTGGCGCCAGCCAAGATGGATTTTGGCTTTACCTTTCTCGCATGCGACCCGGATCGGCATCGGCTGCGGGTCTTCGCCGAGCCATGAATCGCGGTTGGATCGCCGTGGCCTGCGCCGATCATGTCGCTTTGGGCGTGGCGGGCGGCTTCATGCAGGTCTGCCACGGCAAGGCGGCACCTCTGCGCCGCATGCGTCCCGGGGATTATGTCGCCTATTATTCCCCTACCGAAGCATTCCGAGTTCGCCAATCGCTACAAGCCTTCACCGCCATAGGCGTTATTCGGGATACAGACCCCTATTGCTTCGATATGGGCGCCGGATTTCAGCCATGGCGGCGGAATGTGGATTGGCTAGTCAGTCAAGCAGCGGATATCCGCCCTCTATTGGGAAAGCTGGAATTCACCGCCGGTCGCGGTTCCGCCTGGGGCTTCCCGTTACGCTTCGGGGTCTTGGCGGTGAGCGATGCAGATATCAGCGTGATTGGTGCGGCAATGAGAGCCTTACTGCAAGCTGCCAAAACAGACGCGCCGCAAGGGTGAGTTAAGCACCGATATTAGCCCCCTCGCCCCGCCCGCAACAAACGCCCCGGCAGCGCGCCAGTCGCGACCCCATCGCGATAGGTCACTGCGCCATTCACAATGGTCGCGGCATAACCATCCGCTTTTTGCAGCAAGCGCCGACCACCCGCCGGTAAATCGCGCACCATGCGCGGCGCTTGCAGCTTCAGCGCGGCGAAATCAATCACGTTCACATCCGCCTTCATGCCCGCGCGCAGAATGCCGCGATCATGCAAGCCCGCCGCGCGCGCGGTGTCAGATGTCAGGCGGCGGATCATTTCCTCAACGGGGAACACCGCTTCCTTCGCATCCCGCGCCCAATAGGAAAGCAGGAAGGTCGGGAAGGACCCGTCCGAGATAAAACCCACATGCGCGCCACCATCGGAGAGCCCGGCAATGGCATTGGGATGGCGGAGACACTCCGCACTCGCTGAAAGTGTGTAATCGGCGAAGTTTGTGAGTGGCGCGAAGATAAAGCCGCGCCCATCATCCGCAATCAGCAAATCGTAAGCGATTTCCTCGGCAATGCGCCCTTCCCGCGCGGCCATGGCGGCGATGGAAGCCGAAGCGGGCGGCGCGTAATCCGGCGGATCGCCGAAGGGGAACATGCGTTCAAAAGCCAGCCGCGAAATCAGCGGGAAATTGCTGCCCGTAATGCGATCTTCCGAAAGTATGCGCGCGCGGCGTCCCGGTTCCGCCATGGCAGCTGCACGCTCAACCGCCGGCAGATGCGCAATTTCCTTGTAGCTTGGGCAACCGGAAAACGGGTTCTGGCTGCCTTCCAAGCCCAGCAGAATGCCAATCGGGCGTGGCGGAAAAACCGGCCGGATCGGCAGGCCCGAAGCCGCCGCGCCATCTGAAAGGGCGAGCAATTCCTTCCAGGCTTCCGTGCGGTCATGCCGCGCCGTGAGCGAGAACACCACCGGTTGACCTGTCGCTTCCACCACGCGCCGCACCATGGCGAATTCAGTGGCGGGATCAGGCGTGTTCCAATCGGAAACCAGTTCCAGCAAGCCACCGCCGCCATCGCGCAGGCCTTGCGCCAGACCGCGCAATTCATCTTCCTGCGCGCGGAGTGTCGGCGTCGGGTCGCCCTTCAGCGTCTTGTGGCTGATGGTGCGCGAAGTGGAAACGCCAAAGGCACCCGCGCGCACCGCATCGGCGGTAATGGCGCGCATGGCGGCGATATCCGCCTGATTGGCGTTTTCCAGATTCAGGGCGCGTTCGCCCATCACATGCACACGCACCGCGCCATGTGGCAGCAGGGCGCAAATATCCATATCCCGCGTACGCGCGGCCAAAGAATCCAGATATTCGGGGAAGCTTTCCCAGGCCCAGTTCAGCCCCTCATGCAAAATTGGGCCGGGAATGTCTTCCACGCCTTCCATCAATTCGATCAGCTTGTCGCGATCCGCCGCGCGGCAGGGTGCAAAACCAACGCCGCAATTGCCCATCACCGCCGTCGTCACGCCATGCCAGGCGGAAGGTGCCAAATGGGAATCCCACACCGCCTGCCCATCATAATGCGTGTGGATATCAACAAAGCCCGGTGTCACCAGCTTGCCGCGCGCGTCAACTTCTGTCGCGCCGCGTTCCGGCACCTGGCCAATGGCGGTAATGCGCCCGCCGGCCATGGCGACATCCGCCTCAAACGGTGCAGCCCCTGTGCCATCCACCACAACGCCGCCACGGATCACGATATCGGTCATGGGTAGGTTCCTTTTCCACCAAGGGTGAGTTCAAAATGATTGAAGCCCCTGCCGGGGCGCGTTTCAAGACCAATGAAAAGTGGGGGGCGCGATTTTCTCCGCCGTGCGATGCGCCCAATCCTGCTGTGGCACCTTGGCCACCAGGCGCTGCTGAGCTTCATGCAAATGTTCGGCGGCCTGGCGATAATCCATGGTCAGTACCTCGCCATTTTCCACAACCTTGCGGCCATCCACGAATACCGCCTTCAAGGCGCGGTCACCCGCCGCATAGATCAAGCTGCGAATGGGGTCGTAGGCCGGGCGGATCATGGGGTGGGTGATATCCACCAGCGAGAAATCCGCCTTGCAGCCCACGGCAAGTCGCCCGATATCGTCGCGCCCCAGCGCCAGCGCACCACCAATGGTCGCAGCATTGAATAAATCCGTGGTGCGTAACGTGCGCGGCGAATTGGCCTGGGTGCGCGCAATATGCGTGGCCAAGCGCATTTCATCCAGCATATTATGCGGATAGGTATCCGTGCCGATCCCCATATTCACGCCATTTCGCATGTAACGCCCAAGATCACGCAAAGCGATACCGCGACGCGCAAAAACCGTTGGGCAATGCGCAACTGTGGTGCCGGTTTCCGCCAACCGCTTCAGATCGGTTTCCGTATGCCAGCGCGTGGAAGGATGATCATCCAGAAAAATCCCATGGCCGATGATCGCGCGTTCGCCGAGCAGCCCGAGCGAATCAAGCCAGCCAATCGGCGTTGTGCCATGCCGGCGCGTGATTTCATGGAACTCCACCACGGATTGCGCCGCATGCACCTGCCAGGAAAGCCCGCGCTTATTGGCCTCAGCCCGGCTATCCTTCAAAAGCCCGGCCGAGCAGGTATCAATCTGCGCTGGCACCACCATGCCGAAAAGCCGGCCGCATTCATGCTGCTCGGCACGTTCGACCAGGCGCAGCGCTTCTTCCATCGCCTTCTCGCCGGCTTTTTCGTCCCATTCATATTCAACCACATGGCCATTCTTGGTGTACCAGCGGGCCGAGCGGAACATCGGCGCCACGCAAACCCGCATGCCTGCTTCCGCCAGCAAATCCAACCAGCCCGGATGTGCCATGGAAAGATCAGCCAGCGTCGTCACGCCCGAAAGCAGCAATTCGGAAAGCGCCACACGCACGCAATGCGGCACTGCTTCCGCATCCGCACGGAAGATCGGCATGTATTCGTAAAGCGAGGAATTATAGAGCCCCGGTGAGCCGATCTCATCCAGAAAGCCCTTATTGATCGGCTCACTGGATGGGTGGGAATGGATATTCACCAGACCTGGCATGATCATCAGGCCCTTGCCATCCATCACCTCATCAGCGGGGCCTTCATAATGCCGGCCGACAAAACGCAGCACGCCATCGGTGAAGGCCATATCCGCATCGGGCAGATAGGTGTGGGATTTCTCGGACGCATCCCAGGCGACAATCAGATCGGTCTTGCGGATCAGGGTGGTGGGCATGGGGGCATTCTCCCGACGGCTTTATTGGGCAAGCATAGAGTGATCAGCCCCGCCAAGTCACGCGGCGCAAAGCTTATGGGCGATACTCTAACGCGGAGAAGGCGCTCTATCGCTGCTGGCGCTTTCCAGGATTTCGCGGAACAACCGCGCGGGCAAGCCGCCGCCCGCGACATTATCCATCGGCACGCCATCATCATTGCCAAGCCAAACGCCCATCACAAGGCCGCCACTAATGCCGATGAACCAGGCGTCGCGATATTCCTGGGTAGTGCCAGTCTTGCCGATAACGCTCCGGCCCGGGATGGCCGCTGCGCGCCCGGTCCCGCGCGCCACCACGGCTGCCATCATGCTGCGCATGGCTTCCATATGTTCAGGCGAAAAGGCGCGTTCGGGCTGAGGCCGCGGCAAGGGCCATGGCCGCCCTTCAGCCTGCACCTGCGCGACGCCAAAAGGTTCCACACGAAAGCCGCCATTTGCAAAAGGCGCGTAAGCCGCCACCAGATCAAGCAAAGCCACTTCGCCGGTGCCAAGCGCGATTGTTGCATCGCGCGGGAAAGGACCATCAAGCCCTGCGCGCCGCGCCGCTTCCGCCACCTTGCGATGCCCGCCGACGCGCTGCATCAGCCGCACGGCCGAGGTATTCACGCTTTGCGCCAAAGCCTCCTCAACCGTGATTTCACCGCGCGCGCGCCATTGCCCATTGCTTGGTGACCAGCCTCCAAGATTAAGCGTCGTATCTGCAACCATATCCTGCGTGCCAAGCCCGGCTTCCAGCGCGGCAAGGAAGATGAAGGGCTTGAAAGCGCTGCCGGGCTGGCGCCGCGCCTGGGTGGCGCGGTTGAAGGGGCTATTGCGGTAATCCTTGCCGCCCGCCATGGCACGCACCGCACCGGTTGCGGCATCCATCGCGACCACGGCGCCCTGGAATACCCCGGCCCGGGCGCCCGGCCCGGCCAGGATGGCGTCAATCCGCGCCTCGGCGGCGGCTTGCAGCACGGGGTCAAGCGTGCTGCGCAATACCAGGTCAGCATTGCCAGGCGCGCGGCCCGCCATGCCATCCTGAACCCAATCGGCGAACCAGCCGGCATCGCGTGAAGGTGCCGGCGCGAATTGAATGGCCTCGGCTGCCTGCAAGGCCTGGGTCGCTGTCAGCGCGCCGGTTTCGGTCATGGCGGTCAGTACTTCCAAGGCGCGCGCCAGTGCCGCCCCTTGATTGACGCGCGGATTGAGGCGTGAGGGCGATTTGGGCAGCCCTGCCAGCACCGCCGCCTGTCCCGGCGTCAGCCGCCGTGCCGAAACGCCAAAGTAAAGCCGCGCCGCCGCATCCACGCCATAGGTGCCGGCGCCGAGATAGACGCGGTTCAAATAAATCTCCAGCAATTCATCCTTGCTGAAACGCTGTTCCAGCCAAAAGGCCAGCATGGCTTCCTGTGCCTTGCGCTTCAGGCTGCGTTCCGGCGTCAGGAACAGGTTCTTCGCCAATTGTTGCGTGAGCGTTGACCCCCCCTGCACCACGCGGCCCGAGGTGAAATTGACATGCACCGCGCGCACCAGCCCGATCGGGTCTATGCCCCAATGGTCGCGAAAGCGCCGATCCTCAATAGCGATGAAGGCCGCCGGCAGATGCGCCGGCATGTGGCGCAGCCGGAGTGTTTCCCCATATAAATCACCATTGGTAGCCAGCAGCTTGCCGTCCGAGGCCAGTAGCGTGGTGGACGGCCGGCGCGTTGTGGCCAGCGCCGATTCCGGGCGCGGCAAATCCCAGGCCAGGGCGATCAAAACCAGCGAAGCCGCGATCAGCCCCCAGATCGTCGCGAGGAAACCAAAGCGCAGCAGCACCCAGCGCCGCCGCGGACGCGCCGCGGGGCGAGAGGGGGGGGCGGAAAGACACGCGCCGAGAGCCTCTCTGGCCGGGCTGCGGGGGGGCGTGCCGGGTCGTTCTGAGGATCTGGCCCGGGTTGAGGCCATAGTCGCTGCATAACATAGCGCGCGCCCAGGCGAAACGGCACATTGACGCGGCAAGGCAAGCCCCGGAACATCGCCCTATTCTCAGGAGCGCCAGACTTGGCAATTTCTCGTGGCATTTGGGTGATTGGCGCGGCGGTCTTCACCATTGGATTTTCCACCACCCTCGCCATGCCGTTATTCACCACCTATACCAATTCCCACAGTTTAGTACCCATATACCCAATTCCGCAGCCCGATGGACATGATGCGCCATGGTTGGCTGATCAGCCTGTTCCACGCATGACAGCAATGATCAACGATGTCATCGTGATCGCGAAACACCCGATTGGATAGCCAATTATCCCTCATGAGTTGCTAGATATTCTCCATCACGTTCAGCTCAGGACATTTCGGCGGCAGCGGCAGCAAGGTGATGTTGGCGGGCACGCTGACCTCACCCGCAAGGTGCCATCCGGCCTGATCAAGCAGCAGCACCGCATGCTTGCCGGGGCTGACCATGCCGCTGATTTCAGCCAGGTGCAGGTTCATCGCCGCGGTATTGCAAAAGGGCAGCACCAGGGCCGCCCCCTTGCCCTCCTGCGGGCAGACAGCGCCGAAGATATAGGTCGAGGCGTAGCGCTGGTCCTGCGGTGCTGAAGGCCGGGTGCCGCGCCGCGCCCAGCGGCGGGTGATGCCATTCTTCTGCCCGACGCGGGCTTCGTCGGCGAACCAGACCTCTATAGCATCAGCTTCGCAGCCCTGCTCGCGCGCGATGCCTGCCAGCGTGGCGGGGAAGTTTTTTTAAAGGCATCAATGGCACCGACCGCCTGCGCATGATGGCGCGGGCGCGCCGAAAGCCTCCGGTAGCCCATCGCGCGCAATTCCCGGCTCAGCGTTTGCACCGATACCGAGACGCGAAATTCCTGCCATAGCCAATGCCCGAGATCACAAAGCCGCCAGCGCACCACACCGTGGATCGCCGGTATCGGGCCGCTGTCAATCTGGGCAGCCAGCGCCTGGCGATGGGTATCGGTGAGGATCGGCCTCGGGCCTGAGGCCTTGCGGTCAAGTAGGCCCTCCGGCCCTTCGGCGTTGAACCTCACCACCCAGTCACGAACAATCTGCAGCGTGACATTGCCAAGCCGCGCTGCCTCAGTGCGCTTGCCGCCACCATAGATCGCCGCCAGCGCGAGCAGGCGGCGCGCTTGAGGCGCGTCCTTGCTCCGTCGCGCAAGGTGGCGCAGGTCTGAAGCGTTGAAGTCAGAACGTAAGGTGATCGTCCGCGGCATGGTGAGCCTCCTATGCTCACCATGTTCAATCACATCTCCACCGCGTCGGGGAAGCTAAGAATCAAGTCACCATGCACAAGATTTGGCACTATGCGGCGCGGAATGTTCAGGGCGCGGGCGGGCTTTCCGCTGCCTCCATCGCCTACACCTGCAGAAGCGCGCCGAGCGCTTGAGCTACCTTGGGGGTCCGCGCCCGGCGCGCATGGGACGGACAGCGCCAAGCAGTATCAACCATCCAGACTCCCGTCATGAACGAGGGATAAGAGGCGTCCTGTCAATCATTAATTCCGTAAAAAATTACATCGGTTCCGACCGTAAAGTTCCTCGAACACAGAATATCGATCCATAACCATACCGAACATTCTCCAACCTTGCTCACAAGACAAATTAGTAAAAAAGTCGAACGAGCATCCAGTCCTAAAGGCTCCTGCAATAACAAATGACTGACCAATTGTTCTCTTGACCCAGCCATCGCTTATGCCCGGACCTCCCATCTTCTTAATGGCTTCTAAAGCACCAGTGACGCCTATGGGAAAATTATTAGCAACTTCCCTAAATTGCAGTTCAACTGAGACCCCTTCAGCCTCTAGTTGCCGACAGGCCGGGCTTTGCGAGAACCCTGAAGTCGGCACGGCGAAAAACATAATGAACCAAAAAAATACAGTTTGTTTCTTGAACTTTTCCTTATGCAATCGATCCAAAAAAACCTAAGCATAATTCCGAACATTGACGGAAAGTCTAGCCTAACGACTTTCTTTTGGCACAACATTCGAAGGCTCCTCTCCCTCTACGCCTCGAAGTCAGTTCGCGATAATCGCCAAGAAACAGCGGGAAACATTATGTTGATTGACTCGTAATTCTCTGCGACAACTAGAAATTGACGAGGCGAAGCACACACATTTGAAATAAAATAAAATCTACAAGTAGGTTATCCCCGCTCTGCCCCGCCTGTCAAATATTTTCTTGCAAGGCGCGGTTTGGCGTAGCAGGGCGATTGGCCACCGGGCGCGCCCGGCCCGGCCAGGATGGCGTCAATGCGCGCTTCGGCCGCGGCTTGCAGCACGGGGTCGAGTGTGGTGCGCAGCACCAGATCAGCGCTGGCAGGCGCGCGTCCTGCCATGCCATCCTGCGCCCAATCGGCGAACCAGCCGGCATCGCGTGATGGGGCAACGGTGAAACGGATGTTTTCCGCCGCTTGTAAAGCCTGGGTCGCTGTCAGCGCGCCGGTTTCCGTCATGGCGGTCAGCACTTCCATCCCGCGCGTCATAGCCGCAGCCTGATTGACGCGCGGATTGATGCGCGATGGCGCCTTGGGCAGGCCGCCCAACACCGCCGCCTGCCCGGGCGTCAGCCGCCTGGCCGAGACTCCAAAATAAAGCCTAGCCGCCGCATCCACGCCATAAGTGCCCGCACCCAGATAGACGCGGTTCAGGTAAATCTCCAGTAATTCATCCTTGCTGAAACGCTGTTCCAGCCAAAAGGCCAGCATGGCTTCCTGCGCCTTGCGCTTCAGGCTGCGTTCCGGCGTCAGGAACAGGTTCTTGGCCAATTGCTGCGTGAGCGTTGACCCCCCCTGCACCACGCGGCCCGAGGAAAAATTGGCATGCACCGCGCGCGCCAGCCCGATAGGGTCTATGCCCCAATGGTCGCGAAAGCGCCGATCCTCAATGGCGATGAAGGCCGCCGGCAGATGCGCCGGCATGTCGCGCAGCCTGAGCGTTTCCCCATACAAATCGCCATTGGTGGCAAGCAGTTTCCCATCCGAGGCCAGCAGCATGGTGGACGGCCGGCGCGTTGTCGCAAGCGCCGATTCCGGACGTGGCAAATCCCAGGCCAGGGCGATCAAAACCACCGAAGCCGCGATCAGCCCCCAAATTGCGGCGAGGAACCCAAAGCGCAGCAATCCGAAGCGCCGCCGCGGGCGCGCGGCAGGACGTGAGGGGGGGCCGGAAAGACGCGCGCCCAGAGCCTCTCTGGCCTGGCTGCGGGGGGGCGTGCCGGGTCGTTCTGAGGATCTGGCCCGGGTTGAGGCCATAGTCGCTGCATAACATAGCGCGCGCCCCGGCGAAACGGCGCATTGACGTGGCAAGGCAAGCCCCGGAACATCGCCCCATTCTCAGGAGCGCCAGGCTTGGCAATTTCTCGTGGCATTTGGGTGATTGGCGCGGCGGTCTTCACCATTGGTTTTTCCACCACCCTCGCCATGCCGCTTTTCACCACCTATGCGGCGCGGGATGGCCAGGGCGCGGGCGGGCTTTCCGCCGCTTTCATTGCCTATGCGGCGAGTGCGATCATCTCTGCCCCCCTACTTGGGGGCCTATCAGACCGGATTGGACGCAAGCCCTGCGTTCTGGCCGCGCTGGCGCTCACCATTTGCGGCACCATTGCGCTGATCACCGCACCAGGGCTTGCCGCCCTTGCCTTTGCGCGCGGCATGCAGGGGCTGGCGGTGGGCTTGCTCGCCGGCGGTGCGACGGCCTGGGCGGCGGAATTGGCCGAGGGGCCGGAAGCCGGGCGCCGCGCGGCGCAGGTGACCACGCTTGCGAGTGCGAGCGGCTTTGCCGCCGGCGGCATCGCCACCATGGCGGCTATTGAAATCTTCGGCGCCATCGAACCACCACTGACCTTCTGGCTGCATATGACGGCGCTGGCGACGATCTTTCTGTTGGTGCTGTTCCTGCCGGAAACCAAAACCCCGGCGCGCGTGGCATGGCTGCGCATGCCAAGTTTTCCGCGCAGCACTTTGCCCCTTTCGCTGAGCATGCTGGCGGCCTGGGCAGTGACGGGCACGGTGATCACGGCTGTGCCGACAGCGCTGACCGAAGCCGGCTATCCGCGCATGGGTCCGCTTGCGGTCTGCTTCATGATCTTAGTCGGGGCTTTGGTGCAGCAATTGATGGCGCGGATTGCAGCGCGCCGGTTGGTGCTGATTGGTCTGCCGGTGCTGGTGCTTGGTGCGGGTTTGGTCATGTGGGGCACGCTGCATGCCGCGTTGTGGCCACTGCTTTTGGGTGGCGCGCTGGTTGGTAGCGCGGCCTATGGGTTTTTGTATATTGGCGGGCTGGCGGGCGTTTCCGAGAAAGCCGGGCTGGACCGCGCCCGCGCGGCAGCAGGCGTTTTCCTGGTGGCGCATATCGGCTTTTGCATCCCGCCGCTGATGGCGGGCTTCGCCATGGATGCCTTTGGCGCTGGCACGACGCTTACCGTTTTCTGGCTATTGCTGGCGGGGTTCGCGGCAAGCCTCATGTGGGCGCTGCGCGGCGCTGGTGAGGCCAAAGCCGGTTAAGGGACGCCAAGGAAGCACCAAGGCCGCTCGCACTATCGGTTGTATAAAGTAGTGCAACTCACTATATTTGCGCCATGGATCAGATCATCTCAGCCGCCGAGGCAAACCGCGCCTTTTCCCGACTGCTGCGCGAAGTTCGCGAAGAAGGCAGGCGCTTTGTGGTCACATCCCATGGCGAGCAGGTTGCCCAGATCGGGCCTTGCAGCGCCGCCGAAGCAGGCCGCAAATCCGCGCGAGAGACCTTGCTGGCGCGCCTTAAGGCGCAACCCGTTCAGAACATAGGCCGCTGGAGCCGCGACGCATTGTACGAGCGCTGAAATGCGCGTCGCATTCGACACTAACATCCTTGCCTATGCCGAAGGCGTGAATGGCGAGGCGCGCAAGGATGCGGCGCTCAGGATATTGCAGGAATTCGGGGAGCATGAAGTGATGCTTCCCGTTCAGGCTCTTGGCGAATTATTTGTTGTGCTGACGCGCAAGGCAAAGCGCGAGGCAGCGGAAGTGCGTAGCGCCTTGCTTGGTTGGTCTGATAGTTTTGCGATGATCGAGACAACGCCCGATGTGATTGTGGAGGCGATGGAATTGGTGACCACCCATCGCCTCAGCTTTTGGGATTCCGTAATGCTCGCCGCGGCGGCGCAGGCTGGATGCCGCTTCCTGCTTTCCGAGGACATGCAAGATGGCTTTACCTGGCGTGGGGTGACGATACGTAACCCCTTTAGCGATACGCCAATTTAAGCGTATCGAGACCAATTACACGCCCGGATTGAACCAAGCCCCGCGCCAATCAATGGCGCGGCCGGCGGATCGGCTACGATCCGCAACATGCCAAAACTCTAATCAAACCAAGCCTTCTTCCCGCGCCTTGATCTGCATAGCCAGGTATTTGGAATACATCCGGCATTGCGCGAAGGACCCACCGGTGAACCACAGCCCCTGCTGCGGCGTTTCCATCCACATATTGCGCAATTCCTGATCGGCTTCATCAAAACCCCAAATCTTGCCGACGCGATCCGCCACCGCATCACCAAAGAAGCCGCGTACCAGATGATCCTGGCCCTTATAGCCGGTGGCGAGCACCAGCAATTCCGCCGGCAATTCGCGGCCATCCTTCATCTTCATGCCGTTCGCGTTGAATTCATCGATATCATGATACTGGATCAGCCCCACTTCGCGGCGCACCAGCAAATCCGAACAGCCGACATTGAAGTAATAGCCACCCCCACGAGAGCGATATTTCAGCGGCCAGCCAGTGCCATTATCGCCGAATTCCAGACGGAAGCCGATTTTTTCCAGCCCATCCAGCAGTGGTTTGTCCAATTCCCGCGTCTTGTCTGTCAGGATTTTATGCGCCTGTTTCATGACCGAAAGCGGGAAGGACACATTGATCAAATCGCGGTCTTCCAGCGCAGGCCCCTTGCCGTAATAGACGCCATCATAAAGCTGCGCGCTCGGTTCCACATTCACGATCAGCGTCGGGCTGCGCTGCACCATGGTCACCTTGGCGCCATTGCCATGCAAATCCTGCGTGATGTCATGCGCGCTGGTGCCGGTGCCGAAAACATACACCGGCTTATCCTTCCATTCCGCGCCATTCTTGAAACCGGATGAATGCACAACCTTTCCCTTGAAACGATCAAGCGTTGGGATATCCGGCAAGCTCGGCGTGCCGCTCACGCTGGTGGCCATGATGATATGCCGCGGGCGCATGATGCGTTCGCTGCCATCAGCAAGCTTCAGCCGCGCTACCCAGCACTTCGCCGCCGCGTCATATTCAGCGCCTTCGAAACTCGTTCTGGTCCAGAAATTGATCTCCATCGTCTCGACATAGGATTCGAGCCAATTGGCGATCTTGTCCTTCGGGATATATTTCGGCCAGGTCTTCGGGAAAGACAGGAACGGGAAGTGATTGCTATGCACCTGGTTGTGCAGCTTGAGGCCATGATAGCGCAGCCGCCAATTATCGCCGATCCGCGCCATGCGGTCCACGATCAGCGCTTCGATATTGAGCGCGCCGAGCCAGGCCGCAGCGGTGATGCCGGCATGCCCGCCACCTACAACCAGCACCGCCGGGTCGCGGTTTTCGAAACGCGCGGCCTCTCGCCGTTTATCCAGCCAATTCGGGCCGTTGAATTCGCGTTCAAAGGCGGGTTCCTCACGCGCTTCGCGCATGCTGTCCACATCAAAGCCGCGCAGGCTATCAAGTGCCGTGGTCAGCACCCAGGCCACTGGCGCATCGCCTGAGGCCTCGGCGCGCTTTAGGCGGAGCAGCGCAGCGCCGGTCCCGATTTTGGTTTCAAAGCGTAGCATGGCTTCGATGGTGTCTTCGCCAGCGCGCTCCACAAAGCGCGGCGCGGCGCGTTCATCATCAATCGCGAAATCTCGCGCGCCGGCTTCCTGCACCGCCGCCAACAACGCGTCCACCAGCGCCCCCTGGCCGCTTACGGTACGGATGCGCCGGCCCAGCGCCACGATATCGCGCCAATGGCTATCTGCGCGAAACAATGCGCTGAGCGCGGCTTTGTCGCCCGCCGCAAGCGCTGCGTTGAAGCGCTTAAGCCAGGCTTCGATGATATGGCCGATACCTTGTTCCGAAATGACCAGCATGTGCTTCCGCCTTCAATCCACCGCGCCCAACCGGGCGCCTTTTCTGGTGTGATCCTAAGCGCCGATTCGCGGGGCCGCAAATCCTGCCTTGGGGCGGATTTCATCCCTGGCCAAATGCGCCTATCCTGAAAGGCGAAAATGGAGAAACGCTCATGAATGCTTCGCTTGCGGGCAAGGTCGCGCTGGTCACGGGTGCCGGCAAGAATATCGGCCGCGCCATTGCGTTGAGGCTCGCCGCCGATGGCGCCGCCATTGTGGTGAATGGCAGATCGGATGAGGGCGCGATCAAGGCCGTGGCCGACGAAATCACGGCCAGCGGGGGCCGCGCCATGGCCTATCGCGCGGACATCTCCAAGCCTGAAGAAGTGGCCGGCATGGCCGCTGCCGTCGCGGCGCAATTCGGCGGCGTGGATATTCTGGTGACCAATGCCGGGCTCCGGCGCCAGACCCGCTTTCTGGACATGTCCTTCTCGGAATGGCGGGAAATTCTCTCCGTGGCACTTGATGGCGCCTTTATCGTCACACAGGCTTTCGCGCCGCAGATGATCGCGCGCGCCGGTGGTTCGATCATTGGGCTATCGGGCATTTCAACCCATGTCGGCACGCCCAATCGGGCGCATGTCTCGGCCTCCAAATCGGGGCTGGAAGGCTTGATGCGCGCCCTTGCGGTTGAATTGGCACCCCAAGGCATTCGCGCGAATAGTGTCGCGCCTGGTGCGGTTGATACGGTGCGCGGTGCCTCAGCCGGGTCCATGCCCAGCACGCTGGCGGATGGCGGCATTCCCATGCGCCGCCGGGCGAGTGTGGCCGAAATCGCCGATGTGGTGCGCCTGCTGGCGGGGCCGGAAGGCGGCTATATCACTGGCCAGACCATCCATGTGAATGGCGGCGCGTTCCTGACCTAACAACGGCATGGGATGCCCCGGTTTGAAGGGCCATCCCCCGCGTGCCCCGAAAACTACCCCGGCGCATTGCCCCGTGCATTTAGGCGTAGCGGCACAAAGCGTTGCCCGCCGGCATTTTCCACCGCGAAAAGCCCAACATTGCGGTTCTGCCGGCGCAGACGCTCAATCTGTTCCTGCACTTCCGACGGCGTCGCCACGCGCTGCTGCTGCACTTCCACAATCACATCACCGGGGCGAAGCTCACGCTCCGCCGCAGGGGTGCCGGGGGTCACTTCCACAATCACGACGCCGCGTTGTTCGGGCTTCAGGTTGAAGCGCTGGCGAAGCTCATCCGTAATGGCCGCAACCCGCAGCCCAAGCCCGGTGAGTTCCACCGGACCCGGACCGGGAGGTGCCGCCGGTGCCCCCGCCTGGCGCTGTTCCGCTGGCAATTCGCCAAGCGTGACGGTTACGGTTTCTTCCTTGCCATCGCGCCAAATCACGACGGGCACTGAACCGCCCACAGTGTTATCCGCGACAATCCTGGGCAGGGCGCGCATTTCCGGGACCGCCACGCCATTGAAGCGAATGATCACATCGCCAGAGCGGATCCCCGCCTTGGCCGCCGGGCCATCGGCTTGCGCATTCGCGATCAGCGCGCCGCGCGTGCCAGCGGGCAGGCGCAGCGCCTCCGCAATGTCATCCGTCACACTTTGGATATTCACCCCGATCCAGCCGCGCCGCACACGCCCCGCATCACGGAGCTGCGCCACCACGCGGCTTGCCATACTAGACGGGATGGCAAAGCCAAGCCCGGCCGACACCCCGCTAGGGGAGACAATGGCGGTATTGATGCCAATTACCTGACCGCGCATGTTGAAAAGCGGCCCGCCGGAATTGCCCTGATTGATCGAAGCATCCGTCTGGATGAAATCATCATAGAGCCCCTGGCCGATATCGCGCCCACGGGCCGAGACAATCCCCGCCGTCACCGTGCCGCCAAAGCCAAAGGGATTGCCGATGGCAATTACCCAATCGCCCACTTCCGATTGATCCGAATTGCCAAAAGCAACAGCGGCCAAGGGCTTGTCATGCTTGATGCGCAGCACCGCGATATCCGTGCGCGGATCCGTGCCGACCAATTCGGCGCGAATGCTGGTTTTATCCTGCAGGATCACATTGATCTCGTCAGCGCCATCAATCACGTGGTTATTCGTGACCACGATGCCTTCCTGCGCATCAATGATGAAGCCGGAACCAAGCGATTGCGCGCGGCGCTGGCGCTGCTGCGGGCCCTCACCCTGGCCCTGGCCGGGTGGGCGATTGCGATTGAAGAAATCACGGAAGAATTCCTCAAACGGGCTGCCCGGCGGCAACTGCGGCATCTCCGGCGCATTGGGCCGCCCACTACGCGGCGCGACATTCTTCGTGGTGGAGATATTCACCACCGCCGGCAGCAATTCCCGCGCGAGCGGCGCGAAGCTTTCCGGCGCGCGTTGCTGCGCCTGGGCCGTGTTGATCAGCGACAGGGGGGCAAGCGGCGTCAGGGCCATGGCACCGGCAAGGGCAAGATGGGCAATACGCAAGGAAGTTCTCCTCGGGGAATACATCAAACAGCCTAGCAGATTGGCGGCTTTGACGCGAATTTAAGGCATCTCACGGCAACGAAATGCGACAAAAAGCGACAGCGTCATAAAAGCTTGAGCAGCCAGGCAAGGCTAATGCCGCCCACCGCGGCGACCAGCCCGCCAATCCTGAGCCGCGCCTCAGGTGTTTCGGCAAGGCTAGCCAGCATCCGGCGCATGAAGCCGGGGGCGATGGCATAGGCCAAGCCCTCCAGGGCCAGCACGACGGCTATGCCCTGGAGCAGCGCGGTGAAGCTCACCTTGGCGCAGGTGCCGGAAGGCTATTCGGGCTTTCGCGGAAGTAGCGGAAGAATTCCGAATCCGGCGTCAGCACCAAGCGTGTGTCGCCTTCGGCAAAGGCCTCACGATACGCCTGCATGGTGCGCCAGAATTGGAAGAAGGCCGGGTCGCGCTGGAAGGCTTCCGCGAAAATGCGGATGGCTTCCTGTTCGCCCTGACCGCGCAGGATATCGGCCTGCGCCTGGGCTTCCGCGATCAATACGGTGCGTTCACGCTCAGCACTTGCGCGCACGCGCTGCGCCACTTCCGCACCTTCAGCGCGGGCTTCGCGCGCCACGCGTTCACGTTCGGATTGCATGCGCGACAGGATGGCTTGCGTGTTTTCGCCCGGCAGATCAGCGCGGCGAATGCGCACATCTTCCACGGCAATACCGAATTGGCGCGCTTCTTCATTCACCTGACGGCGAATTTCACCCATGATCCGGGCGCGATCCGTGGACAGAACAGCAAGCAGCGGTTCATTGCCCAGCACGCGGCGCAAGGATGAGGTGACGATGGAATTGAGCCGGGCGCGAATGCCCGCTTCGGTCGCGCCCACCGTCTGGAAGAAGCGCAGCGGATCGGTGATGCGGTAGCGCGTGAAGCTATCCACAATCAGGCGGCGTTGATCGCCCAGGATCACTTCTTCGCCCGGCGCGTCAAAATCCAGCAAGCGGCGATCAAAGGTGATGACAGTTTGAATGAAGGGCAGCTTCCAGTGCAGCCCAGGTTCCTGGATCACCTTGCGCGGTTCGCCGAATTGCGTGATCAGCACCTGCTGCGTCTGATGCACCGTGAACAGCGTGGAAGACGCGGTGAAAATCGCTGCGGCCAGAATGCCGAGCAGAATAATGGAGCGGTTCATCGCGGCACCCCCGTACGATTTTGTATCATGGGCGCGGCAGCGGCACCCGGTGGCAGCGGCGCGGGCCGTTGCTGAGGTGCTGCGGCAGGCGACTGTCGCGCACCGCCGGTTTCACCCAATTGCAGGAAGGGCACCACGCCCTGCAAGCGATCATCCACAATGACCTTCGGATTGCGGCGGAAGATTTCTTCCATGGTTTCCAGATACATCCGGCGCGTGGTCACATCGCGCGCCTGTTCATAGGCCGAAAGCACGGATAGGAAGCGGGCACTTTCACCGCCGGCACGCGCCACCTGGCTTTCGCGGAAGCCCTGCGCTTCCTGGCTCATGCGTTCAGCCTCACCGCGGGCGCGGGGAATGATGTCATTGCGGAAGCTTTCGGCTTCATTGCGCAAACGCTCACGGTCCGCATTGGCGCGCTGCACATCGCGGAAAGCGTCAACCACCTGGGCTGGTGGGTCCACCTTCTGCAATTGCACCTGGGTCACTTCAATGCCTGCCTTGTATTGGTCCATGATCGCCTGGGCGCCGCGGCGCACTTCCTGTTCGATCTGGGCGCGCGCTTCGGTCAGCGCAGGCTGGATGGGGGTGCGCCCGATCACTTCACGCATCACGCTCTCAGCTGCAGTTTTCACCGTGCTTTCCGGGTTCCGCGTATTGAACAGGAATTCACCGGCATCGCGGATGCGCCAGAAGACGGCGACATCAATGTCAATGATGTTCTCATCGCCCGTCAGCATCAGGCTTTCTTCCAGCACATCGCGCGCCGGCAGCACCCGCCCCCCGCCAATGGCACCATCCTGGGCACCGACAAAGCCGATATCCACGCGGTTGATTCGGGTGACACGAGGGGTTGTGTGGCTTTCGATCGGCCAGGGCAGGCGATAATTCAAGCCGGGCTGGGTGGTATGGCTGAAAGCGCCAAAGCGCATTACCACACCCTGTTCATCCGGCTGCACGCGGTAAAAACCTGAAGCTGCCCAGCCAAGCACCACCACAATACCCACTAGCGCTACCAGCTTGCCGCCGCCCGCGCCGCCGCTTGGCAATACGCGGCGAATCGCTTCCTGCGCCTGCCTGATCGCATCATCGATGTCAGGGCCACGGCCACCCTGGCCGCCACCACCACCGCCACCCGAAGGCGGCTGGCCCCAAGGGCCCTGCGGGCGCGGATTGCCCCAGGGGCTTTGACCGCCGCTATTATTGTTCCAGGGCATCTAAGGCTCGGCCTCCAGCAGGTGAACGTCAAAAACGAAAGGCCCTAAACCGGGCGGGATGCTTCAAGCGGGAAGCCAACCCCCATATAGAGGCGAGCGACCTTCCCGGAAAGCAGCTAACGGCGCTGTAATGCCGGGTGGGGCGGATATTGACCATGGGTAGGGGCTTTTCAAGCGATGGCGGATGATTTGGCGGCAGCGGTGACAAAGGCCCTGGCGGCGGTGAAGGACCCGGCTTCGGGCCGGGATGTGGTGGCGGCTGGCATGGTGCAGGGCCTGGTGGTGCGCGATGGCATGGTCCATTTCGCCCTGCAGGTGGCGCGGGAAGCCGCCGCCAGCATGGAACCGGTGCGCGCTGCGGCCGAAGCCGCCGCCCGCGCGGTGCCGGGGGTGATCTCGGCCACCGCCGTGCTGACCGCGCATCGCGCCGAAGCAGCGCCGGCTGCCCGCCCCGCCGCGCCACGCGGCCCCGCCAGCCCCGGACCCATGCTGCTTGCCGATGTCAGGGCGATCATCGCCGTTGCTTCCGGCAAGGGCGGGGTCGGCAAATCCACAACGGCCGTCAATCTGGCCGTCGCTTTGGCCGCCGATGGGCTCAAGGTCGGGCTTTTGGATGCTGATATCTACGGGCCATCGCTGCCGCAAATGCTCGGCACGCGCGAAAGGCCGCGCTCAGAGGGCCAGCGCATCACCCCGCTCAGCCGCTGGGGGCTGAAGGCCATGTCCATCGGCTTCTTGGTTGAGGAAGAAACACCCATGATCTGGCGCGGCCCCATGGTGATGGGGGCGTTGGAGCAGATGATGGGGCAGGTCGCCTGGGGGCCCTTGGATGTCATGATTGTGGATATGCCGCCGGGGACGGGTGATGCGCAGTTGACCATGTCTCAGCGCGTGCCCTTGGCCGGGGCGGTGATTGTCTCCACGCCGCAGGATGTGGCGCTTTTGGATGCCAGGCGCGGCGTGCGCATGTTTGAAAAGGTCAATGTCCCAGTGCTGGGGCTGATCGAGAATATGTCCTTCTTCTGCTGTCCCAATTGCAACCATCGGTCCGATATCTTCAGCCATGGCGGGGCAAAGCGGGAAGCGGAAAGGCTTGGGGTGGAGTTTTTGGGCGAATTGCCACTCAAGCTCGAAATCCGGGAATTGGCCGATGCCGGCACGCCGATTGTGATGGCGCGGCCTGATTCGGATGAGGCGCAAACCTATCGCCGTATCGCGCGCCGCGTTTGGGAAAAGGCGGCGGCGAAAGCGGATGCGGCGCCGAAGATTGTGATGGAATGAGGCGGATCAGCCGCCAGCATGCTGGCGCCTTTATCGCGTCCGGCAAACGCTATTCTGCCGCCGCGCGACCACCTTGCTTTTCCTGCTTGGGCAGCAGTGAGCGCGCGATGATCTGCTTCATCACCTCAATGGAACCGCCGGCGATGCGCGCCATCCGCGCATCGGCCCAGGCGCGCGCGATGGGGTATTCCCACATGTAACCCGCGCCACCATGCAGCTGCACGCATTGGTCCACCACGCGGCCAAGCATTTCGGTTGTCTGCATCTTGGCAATGGCCGCATCAACCGCATCCAGTCCTCCGGCCAGATGCACTTCAAGGCAGCGGTCAACATAAACGCGCAGCACCGCGATCTCCGCGCGCATTTCCGCCAGCCGGAACTGTGTATTCTGGAAATCCGCCACCGTCTGGCCGAACGCCGGGCGTGCGGTGACATAGGCAATGGTCTGGTCCAGCGCGGCTTCCGCCGAAGCCACCGCGCGCACCGCCTGCACCAGGCGTTCCTGCGCGAGTTCCGTCATCAATTGGGCAAAGCCTCGCCCTTCTGCCCCCAGCAGGTTTGAGACAGGCACGCGTACCTGGTCAAAGAAAAGCTCTGACGTATCCATCGCCTTGCAGCCAACCTTCTTCAGCGGCTTGCCGCGCGCAAAGCCTGACCTATCGGTCTCCACCAGGATCAGGCTGACACCGCGCCCGCGCGCTGTGGGGTCGGTCTTGGCGGCGACCACAATCAGATCCGCGCCTTGCGCATTGGTGATGTAGATTTTCTGACCGGTGATCACGTAATCATCGCCGTCACGAATCGCCGTGGTACGGATGGCCTGCAAATCACTGCCGCCTTGCGGTTCGGTCATGGCAATGGCAGCCAGGGCCTCTCCACGCGCCATGGCGGGTAACCAGCGGCGTTTTTGTGCTTCCGTGCCGTAATGCAGAAGGTAGGGGGCCACGATGTCGGAATGCAGTGAGAAGGCCGGGCCGGTGGCGCCAGCGCGCGACATTTCCTCGATCACAATGGCGCTGTGCAGGAAATCTCCCCCCATGCCGCCCCATTCTTCCGGAACATTGCAGAGCAACAGGCCGGCTTCGCCCGCCTTGCGCCAGGCTTCGCGCGGCACCACGCCGGCTTCTTCCCAGGCTGCGTGATTGGGCAGGATTTCGCGCGCAACAAAACGGCGCACCTGGTCGCGGAATTGTTCATGGGCCGGGGAAAAGACCGTGCGGGGAATCATGCGACGCCTTCCTGGATGGTGGTCATCTTGTGCGAAAGGGATTGTGCTGTCGCTGGCTTCTGCTGTCCAGCAGCCGGGCTTCGATCAAGCCCTGCCTTGCCTGACAGGGGAAACATTTCTTGAAGCGGTGCCGTGATTGGCCCTGATCTTCGCTTATAGAGGAGACATTGGCTGGGCAATTTACGCAGCCGCCAAGTGATCTTGCCAAGGCGCCGCAAAGACGGTCTCGTGTGGCGTAAGGTCTATCCGACGAGACATCTGATCTTGGATATGGGCAATAGAGAGAAGCTATAAGGAAGGCCAATGCCACACCTTGCCAATCTGGCACGCGAAATACCCGACAAGCCTGCTGCCATCTTCCTCGATAGCGGCGAAAGCCTGAGCTTTCGCGCCCTGGATGAGGCCGCGAATCAGGTTGCGCATGGGTTGGCTGCCTTGGGGCTCATGCCAGGGCAGGGTATCGCCCTGCTGTTGGAAAACACGCCGGAATTCCTGATCCTGACCTATGGCGCCAAGCGCGCCGGCTTGATGGTGACGCCGCTATCCATTCATTTGCGCTCGCATGAGGTGGGCCATGTGCTGCGCGATTCCGGCGCGGTATTGCTGGCTGCTGAAGCGGCACTCAGTAACCTGGTTGAGGCGCTGGACCTTCAGAACCTGCCCCATCGCTTCAGCGTGGGCGGTGCCATTCCAGGTTTTGCGCCGCTGAGGTCGCTCATGGAAGACCGACCTGTCACCTGGCCCGATGGCGAAAGACCAATCGGGCGCGAGTTTCTTTATTCGTCGGGCACCACCGGCCTGCCCAAAGGTATTCGTCGCCCGCTCATTCCTTTTGTGGATCGTCACAAGCCTGAATTCGACATGAGCTGGAAGGCCTTCTATGGATTTGATGCGGATACGGTGTATCTTTCGCCGGCGCCGCTCTATCACGCAGCGCCCAATCGCTATGTCCAGCGTAGCATTGATGGTGGCGGCACGGCGGTGATCACGCGAAAATTCGATGCCGCGTCGTGTTTGGCGCTGATCGAAAAACATCGCATCACGCATAGCCAATGGGTGCCCACAATGTTCGTGCGCTTGCTCGCCCTGCCGGATGCGGTGCGAGACGCTTTCGATCTTTCCAGCCATCGCTGCGCCATTCATGCGGCAGCGCCCTGCCCCATACCGGTGAAGCGGGCGATGCTGGATTGGTGGGGGCCGATCATCCGCGAATACTATGCGGGCAGTGAAGGCATTGGTGTTTGCTTCATTGACAGTCAAACATGGCTGCATAAACCCGGCAGCGTGGGCCGCCCCGCCTATGGCGCGGTGCATATTCTGGATGAGGAAGGCCGCGCGCTCCCACCCGGAGAAATTGGGCGCATCTGGTTCGAAGGCGGGGCGCGCTTCGCCTACCATAATGACCCCGAAAAAACTGCCGCTGCCTATAATGATCGGGGCTGGGCAACCCTGCATGATCTTGGCTGGCTGGATGCGGAAGGTTTCCTTTTCCTGTCTGACCGCCGGGCGGACCTGATTCTTTCCGGCGGCGTCAATATCTATCCCGCCGAGATCGAGGCTGTGCTCGGCCTGCATCCGGCGGTTGCGGAAGCCGCGGTGATTGGGGTGCCGGATGCTGAATTGGGCGAACGCCCGCAGGCATTGGTGGTACCAGGGAATGTCGCGATCAATGCCGCGCTGGCGGAAGCGATTATCGCCCATTGCCGCGCCCATCTCGGTAGCCTGAAGGTTCCAGTTGCCGTTGAGTTTCTTGAGACATTACCGCGCAGCGAAGCCGGCAAGCTTCTCCGCCGCGTATTGAAGGAACGCTTCCGCTAACGGGTGTTTTCCGCACGGTCGCAATGTAGGCCGCCCCAGGTGGCCAGGAACAAAATCATTGCGATGGCGCTGCGGCAACCAGGCTTTCAATCTCCGCTGCTGAAAAGCCGAATTCCGCAAGTATTTCGGTGCCATTTTCGCCGCGCAATGGCGGTGTGGCGCCAATGGCTGATGGCGTGCGAGAGAAGCGCGGCGCAGGTGCTGGTTGCACAGCACCATGTGCCGTGACGAAAGTCTGACGCGCAGTGATATGGGGATGCGAAGGCGCCTCAGCCATGGAAAGGATGGGCGTGACGCAGCCATCACTATCGGCAAAGATTTCCGCCCATTCATCGCGCGTTCGACCAAGGAATGCTTCCGCCAATCTTGCCTTGTGGGTGGGCCAGGTCGCAGGGTCCATTCGGTTATCGAAAGCGGCGCCATCAAGACCCATACGCTCAAGCATTTCCGCGAAGAAGGCAGGTTCAATGGGACCAACAGCAACATGGCCGCCGCAAGCGCAGACATAGCTGCCGTAAAAACTGGCCGCGCCATCAAGGAAGTTTGCGGCCCGCGCGGCTTTCCAACGCCCCTGGGCGAGCATGCCATAGATAGGCGCCATCAGCAGCGCCGCACCATCCACCATGGCGGCATCCACCACCTGGCCGCGGCCGGAATTGGCGCGTTCGATAAACGCCGCCAGTACACCTAGCGCCAGCAGCATTCCGCCGCCGCCATAATCACCGATGAGATTGAGTGGCGGCGGCGGCGGGCGATCAGCATCGCCAATGGCATGCAGTGCCCCGGTCAATGAGATGTAGTTGATGTCATGCCCCGCGCGTTTCGCGAGTGGTCCGGCCTGCCCCCATCCTGTCATGCGGCCATAGATCAGGCGCGGATTTGCCTGGAGCAGCGGTTCCGGGCCAAGGCCAAGCCGTTCCATGACCCCTGGCCGGAAGCCTTCAATCAACGCATCGGCTTGCAGGGTCATGCGCCTCAAGGCTTCAACAGCGGTCGGATTTTTGAGATCAAGAGACAGGGACCGACGCCCACGCAGAACGACATCATCGCGCGTACCGGGCGGGCCTTCGGGGCGATCAATGCGGATCACCCGCGCCCCCATATCGGCCAGCAACATCGCGCAGAAGGGACCTGGCCCAATCCCTGCCAGTTCCAGCACTGTGATGCCGTTAAGTGCGCCCATGGACTCCCCCTGCGATTTTGCCCGGAAAACTCTAGCGGCTGCGTTTCAATGCGTCATGTGTTTTGAGCGAAAGGCGCGGCGTTGCTTGTGACCAAAAGCGCCATTCGATTGACTGCGGGCGCGACCGCTTCCTCACGGGTTGGGCATGGCCATCTGGCGCATGGGGCTACCACCCCTGAACATATCTGGTTGTGCATGTCTCGGGTGATATCGTGAAGGCGCGTCAATCCGCGCCGCATAACCATCTGGCTGGGTGGCGGATCATGATTGCGGTTAAGATAGCTTTCGCGCCAGCAAAAACAACCGCCGAAACGGCAGCAGCACCGCCCCATCCGCCTCAGGCGGATAGGCCGCGCGCATCGCCGCCGCATAGGCCGCCAAGAAACCCTTGCTCCCTTCCGCGCCCAGCGCATCCAGAAAAGGCCGTAGGCTTGTTCCCATGGCCCAGCGCAGCACCGGGTCTTCGCCGCGCAATACATGGATATATTCCGTCACCCACATCTCAAGCGCCGAAACACGCGGCGAGAGCAGCGCATAATACACTTCCGGCGCCAAAATGGCGGGCGCGCTTTTCACGCGGCGCAACACCTCCGCCCAAGGCCCTGCCCGCGCAATCCTATCCTGTTCCGCGCGCAGGGGTGCCGCATGCATGGATGGCATTTGCACGGCCAGCACGCCGCCAGGGGCAAGGCAGTCCAACAGGCGCGGAAACAGCGCCTCATGCCCATCCAGCCATTGCAGCGCGGCATTGCTGAAAATCACATCCACGGGCGCTTCAGGCTTCCAGGTGCTGATATCCGCCTGCGCCGTCTCAAACCCTGCCGCCGCGGCCTTGGCGAGCATGGCCGCGCTGCCATCCACCCCCATCACCCGCGCGCCGAGAAAGCGCGCCGCCAATACCGGCAGCGCATTGCCTGCACCGCAGCCCAAATCCACCACAAGCTTCGGCGCCGCATGGGGAATGCGCGCAATCAAATCTAGCGCCGGGCGCAGCCTTTCATCCTCAAACTGCAAATAGGTCTTGGCGTCCCAAATATCCTTGCGCGTCACAGAAAACGTTCCCGGATATCCACGCTACTTTCACGGCCGAGCTTGTCAAAATGTTCTGTCAGCCATTTCTCTGCCGCTTCGCGCCCGAATTGGCGCAGCATGCACAGAAATTCCCAATCACCATTGAATTTAGTCGAAAGCTTGAAGGACCGCAGCCTGTCCTCATCCTCGATCAAATGAATGAACAGGCGCCGATAGCGCGGCTGTTCCAAGCGCCCCGCATCCAATAGCCGCTGCACGAAATCAATCGCGCGCATTTCGGCCATCAGGCTGCCATTGAAGGTGATTTCATTCAGCCGATTGACGATATCCGAAGCACTCGTCGGCATTTCTTCGCGCACTTGCGGGTTCAATTGGATCAGCATGATATCGGGCGGCCCGCCCTGTTCATATAGCGGCCATAACGCGGGATTACCCAGATATCCGCCATCCCAATAGGATTCGCCTTCAATCTCCACCGCCTTGAAGACCTGCGGCAGGCAGGCGGAAGCCAGCAGCACTTCCGCATCCAATTCCCGCCGCGTGAAGACGCGCGGCTTGCCGGTGCGCACATTGGTGGCCGAAACAAACAGGCGCGGCGCCTTGGTTTCTTCACGCAAGCGTTCGAAATCAATGCTCTGCTTCAGCGCATCGCGTAGCGGATTGTAATTGATCGGAAAGGGATTGATCTGATAGGGCGAAAGCACGCGCGATAGCGTATCAAAAGTGCGATAGGCGAAGGACCAGGTCAGGTCATGCCCCCACATCGCCTTTTCCCAGGGCAGCGCCTGCAAGGGGCTCATCGCCAGATTGGCGGCCATGCTGCGCCAGAAACGATCCAGCGCCTTGATGGCACCGGCAGGCCCGCTTTCGATCAAGCCCTGCACCACCATCGCGCCATTGATGGCGCCGGCTGAGGTGCCCGAAAATCCATCGAAATCTATGCGTTCATCTTCCAGCAGCCGTTCCATGGCACCCCAGGTGAAGGCGCCATGCGTGCCGCCGCCCTGCAAGGCCAGGCTGATCCGCTTCTTCGCCACGGGCTTCGCAACAGCAGGCGATGCCGGGTCATCCATCGGCGCCCCGGCCCCCTTCCCTGCCGGGATGTTTGCGTCCATCACGCAGCCATCCAGCCGCCATCAATGGAAAGCGCTGCGCCATTCACCGCGCCAGAACCGGGGCCGCAGAGGTAAAGCGCCATGCGCGCAATATCCTCAACCTCAATCCAGCGGCGCGATGGCTGCTTCACCAGCAAATGATCGCGCAGCGCCGCTTCTTCCGAAATGCCAAACTTATCCGCAAGCGGCTTCACCTGCGCTTCCGCCAAGGGTGTTCGCACAAAGCCAGGGCAGATCGCATTGCACGTGATGGGTGTTTCCGCGACTTCCAAAGCCACCACCTTGGTCATGCCCACCACGCCATGCTTGGCCGCCACATAAGCAACCTTGAAGGGGCTCGCGACCAGCCCATGCGCGGAAGCGATATTGATGATCCGCCCCCAACCGCGCCGCCTCATCCCCGGCAGCGCCGCGCGTGTTGCGTGGAAATTGGACGACATATTGATGGCGATGATCGCATCCCATTTGTCTTCTGGGAAATCCTCGATGGGGCTCACGAATTGGATGCCGGCATTGTTCACCAGGATATCCACGCCACCGAAAGCCGCTTCGGCTTCCGCCACCATGGCGCGCACGCCGGCAGGCTTCGACAGATCAGCGCCCGAATAGGGCGCATCCGCGCCCCCCATCGCCGCCCCCACCTTAGCGCGGGCGGCGGCGATATCCTCTGGCCGGCCCATGCCATTCAGCATCACCTTGGCCCCCGCCTCGGCCAACAGCAGCGCAATCCCAAGCCCAATGCCGGAGGTTGAACCGGTAACGAGCGCATTGCGCCCCGCAAGCGTGCGATCCATGAAACACCTGTGTCAGATTAAGTTGACAGCTTTTAGCCGGGAATGCAGCGGAAAGGAAACAGGGGGCGCTGCCCCCTGACCCCCGCCGGGGAGACCGTGTCTCCCCAGACCCCGCCAAAACTTAGTGGCGTTCGTAGATCAATCGCGCGCGGATCGTGCCTGGCAATTCACGGAGTTCACCAAGAATCTCCTCAGCCTCCTTCCGCGCCTCGGCACTGTCAATTACCAGATAGCCGATATCGCCCGCCGTCTGCAGAAACTGCGCCGAGATATTCAACCCGCGCCGCCCGAAAATCTCATTGATGCGCGAAAGCATACCAGGCGTATCGCGATGCGCATGTGTCCAACGCGCGCCAGATGGCCGCGCCGGCAATTGCACCTGCGGGAAATTCACCGCGCCAAAGGTCGCCGCCGTGTCGGAGAAATCAATCAGTTTCCGCACCACTTCCTGGCCGATGCGCGCTTGCGCTTCCCCAGTGCTGCCGCCGATATGCGGTGTCAAAATCGCATTCGGCAGGCCCTGCAAGGGCGATACAAACGCCTCCCCATTCCGCGATGGCTCCACGGGGAAAACATCCACCGCGGCGCCCAACACATGGCCATCCTTCATCGCACGCGCGAGTGCTTCCAAATCCACCACCGTACCGCGCGCATTATTCACAAAAACCGCGCCTGGCTTCATGGCGCGAATCGCGGCTTCCCCGATCATGCCCATGGTCTCGGCAGTTTCGGGCACATGCACCGTCACGGCATCAGATTCGGCAAGCAGCGCATGCAGGCTCGGCATGGGCTGGGCATTGCCATGCGGCAGCTTGGTCGTGTGATCAAAATAGATCACGCGCATGCCGAAGGCTTCCGCCAGCACGGAAAGCTGCGCGCCGATATTGCCATAGCCGATAATGCCCAGCGTCTTGCCGCGCACTTCCCAGCTATTGGCCGCCGATTTGTCCCATTCCCCACGATGCGCGGCATTGGATTTCGGAAACACGCCGCGCATCATCATGATGATCTCGCCAAGCGTGAGTTCCGCAACCGACCGCGTATTGGAAAATGGCGCATTGAATACCGGAATGCCGCGCGAAGCCGCCGCTTCCAGCGCCACCTGGTTGGTGCCGATGCAAAAGCAGCCAATCGTGATCAACCTATCCGCCGCCGCCAGCACTTCTTCCGTCACCTGGGTGCGGGAACGGATGCCAAGCACATGCACGCCCTTCAGCGCGCGCGCCAGCACCGGGCCATCCAGCGCCTTGGTTTCGCGTTTCACGGAACGATAGCCAGCATCGGCCAGCAGCTCGACAGCGCTATCGGAGATACCCTCAAGCAACAGGATCTTGATCTTGTCCTTGGGGAGGGAGAGGCGGGTGGGGCTCATGGGAGGCGGTTCCTGCGCCTCATTCGCCCCGGTTTCAAGGGGCAAACCGCCCAGGCGCGCCTTAGCCCTTGCCGTAATCGCCTCTTGCGACGCATTGTGGCGGTGCACCATAAGCCTATTGCCTGGGATAGAAGATGGATTTCGCCGCCCTTTCCGAATGGGTCAATCTGGCCATACGCTGGCTGCATCTGATCACGGGCATCGCCTGGATTGGGGCTTCCTTCTATTTCATCGCGCTCGATAATCAGCTTGACCCGCCGGCGGACAAGAACCGGCTCGTACGTGGTGAGCAATGGGCAATCCATGGCGGGGGCTTCTACTACAAGCGTAAATACCTCCTCGCCCCGGAAAAGCTGCCGGAAAAGCTCCATTGGTTCAAATGGGAAGCCTATTGGACCTGGATCAGCGGCTTTGCGCTTTTTGTGCTGATCTATTGGGGCCAGGCATCAAGCTATTTGATTGACCCGTCCGTCATGCCCCTGACCCCCTGGCAGGCCATTGGCATCAGCGCCGGCATGTTAGTGGGCGGTTGGGTGGCTTATGATCTGGTCTGCCGTTCCAAGCTTGGGGAGAATGAGGCGCTTTTGGGCGTGATTGGCGCCGTGGCTTTGGCGGTGGTGGCCTATGTCTCCTGCAAGATATTCTCGGGCCGCGGCGCCTTTTTGCAGGTGGGCGCCATGACCGGCACCATCATGGTCGCCAATGTCGCCATGGTGATCATCCCCGGCCAGCGCAAAATGGTCGCGGCGATGAGTGCGGGCGCCACGCCTGACCCGAAATATGGCCGCTGGGGCAAGCAAAGGAGTGTGCATAACACCTACCTGACGCTGCCCGTGATTTTCATCATGATCTCGCCCCATTACCCCATGACCTGGCAGCACCCGCTGAATTGGCTGATCCTGCTGGTGATTGGCCTGGCCGGCGCCTTGGTGCGGCAATATTTCGTGCTGCGCCAACAGGGGCGGAACGCGCTTTGGCTGCCCGCCGGCGCGATGGCGGCCATGGTCGCGGCGTTTTTCATCGTGCAATCCGGCAAGCAGGATTACGCAGCCGCCGAGGTGCCACCCTTTACCGAGGTTCAGGCCATTGTCGCCGCGCGCTGCGCCAACTGCCACGCTGCCCGCCCAAGCTTTGAGGGCATTGCCGCCGCCCCCAAGGGCGTAATCATGGAAACCCCGGCGCAAATCCGCCGCTGGGCGGCTTCCCTGCGCCAGCAGGTGCAGACCGAAGCCATGCCCCCCGGCAATATGACCGAAATCACGGCCGAGGAACGCGCCAAGCTGATCGCCTGGGTCGCCGCCGGCGCGCCCTTGGATTGAAGGAAAACACCATGGCCCGCAGCGGACCCGGTTCCCTTTCGACGCATGTGCTGAACACCGCTGAGGGCATTCCGGCTGAAGGCATGGTGGTGGAACTTTGGCGTATGGACCCCACGCCGGTTTTGGTGGTGGCGCGGCGCACCAATGCCGATGGCCGCACCGAAGGCCCGTTGATGAGCGCCGCTGAATTCCAGCCCGGGCGCTATGAACTGCGCTTCGCGGTGGCCGAATATTTCCGCGCCCGCGGCCAGGGGGCGGAGGTGCCCTATTTGGATGTGGTGACGCTGGCCGTGGGCTTATCGGCTGATCAAGGGCATTACCATGTGCCGCTGCTCTGTTCGCCCTGGAGTTACGCGACCTATCGCGGGTCTTGAGAAAGCTTGGCCCTGTCATTGCCTTTTCATTTGACCAAGCATTTCGCACAAGGCAGGTGAAGCCATGCTTAGACGCGCCATTCTTGCAAGCCTTTTAGCCTCGCCGAGTCTGGCCCAGACGCCAGAGCGTTCCCTTCGCATGATCATCGCTTTCCCGCCCGGCGGCAGCACCGATATTCTGGGCCGGCTGATCGCGCCGCGCATGGGCGAAGTGCTGGGCAGCCTGGTGACGCCCGAAAACCGCAGCGGCGCTTCGGGCGCGGTGGGCGCGGGTTTTGTAGCGCAGGCCGCGCCGGATGGCGGGACCATCCTGCTCGATTCCGGCGGGCAATCGGTCAATCCCTTTCTCATGCGCGGGCTTGGGTTCGATTACGTGAGAGACCTTGCGCCGGTGACGCTGTTGGCCACCCTGCCGCTGATCCTGATCACGCGCGCTGAAGATGGTGTGGTGGATTTGCCCGGCTTGCTCACGCGGCTCCGCGCCAACCCAGCCGAGGCACGCTACGGAAGTGTCGGCGTCGGTTCGCGAACCCATTTGGCGGCGGCAAGCCTGTTGCGGCGCGCCGGTATCGCAGGGGAGCATATCCCCTATCGCGGCGGGGCGGATCAGATGGCGGGCTTGCTGCGTGGTGATGTGCCCTTCGGCTTTACCTCGCTTGCGCTGGCCACGCCTTTGATCCGTGATGGCAAGGCGCGCGCCCTTGGGCTTTCCGCGCCTATGCGCAGCCCGGTCTTCCCGGCTTTGCCGACCATCAGCGAACAGGGTTTTGCCGTATTTCAGATGGGCGATTGGCTTGGGCTTCTGGCGCCCGCCGCCACCCCCGCCCCGGTGATTGCGCGCCTGGCCGCCGCCGCCAAGGAAGCGGTGGAACAGCCGGCCTTGGCGCCCCGGCTGGAAGCGCTTGGCCTGACGCCAGCCGCAGACGGCCCCGAAGCCTTCGCCCGTTTCCTGGCCGCCGAGCGGGCCGAAATGCGTGACCTGATCGCGGCTGAGGGGATCAGGCTGGAATGAAACGCGCCTTTGGGCGAATAAACCCAGCCCAGCGCCGCCTTTGCGCTTGCAAACCGCGCCCGAACATCGCAGAAAGCGCGCACCATAGACTAAACCCTGAACCCTTATGGCGGGCGGCGTCCGGCGAAAGCCGGGGCGGGCGTCCGGCTTTTGCTTATGGAGGCCCACCGTGGCGCGTACCCCGTTAGACCGCATCCGCAATATCGGCATCACCGCGCATATCGACGCGGGCAAGACCACCACGACGGAACGCATCCTGTATTACACCGGCAAGTCCCACAAGATCGGTGAAGTGCATGAAGGCAATACCACCACCGATTACATGGACCAGGAACGTGAGCGGGGCATCACCATTACCTCCGCCGCCGTGACCGCCGTGTGGAACGACCACCGCATCAACATCATTGATACGCCTGGCCATATTGACTTCAATATTGAAGTGAACCGGTCCTTGCGCGTGCTTGATGGCGCGATCTTCATCATTGAAGGTGTCGCCGGCGTGCAGCCGCAGTCTGAGACCAATTGGCGCCTGGCTGACCGCTACAATGTGCCGCGCATCATCTTCATCAACAAGCTTGACCGTACCGGCGCCGATTTCTACCGCGCTGCCGAAACGCTGACAGAAAAGCTCGGCATTAATTGGGTTGCGCTGCAATTGCCGATCGGCATTGAAGACACTTTCCAGGGCATTGTTGACCTGGTCGAAATGAAGGCGCTGATCTGGGAAGGCGACGAACTGGGCGCCAAGTATCACGAAGCGCCGATCCCCGCCGATTTGGCCGATAAGGCCGCGGAATATCGCCAGAAGCTGCTTGATACCGTTGTCGGCATTGATGAAACGGCGATGGAAGAATATTTCGACAAGGGCGATGTCAGCGTTGAGACGCTGAAGCGCTGTATCAAGCGCGGCACCATCTCGGGCGAGTTCCGCCCGGTGCTATGCGGCACGGCCTTCAAGAACAAGGGCGTGCAGCCTTTGCTGGATGCGGTGATTGAATACCTGCCTTCCCCGATTGATCGTGAAGGCATCAAGGTTGCGCCGGAAGAAGGCCAGGACGAGACGGCTGATCGCCGTGTCATCCCCGCCAATGAAGATGAGCCCTTTGCCGGCCTCGCCTTCAAGATCATCAATGACAAATATGGCAATTTGACCTTTGTGCGCGTCTATCGCGGCGTGCTGCGTTCGGGTGACCAGGTGCAGAACACCACCAAGGGCCATAAGGAACGCGTTGGCCGCATGTTCCAGATGCATGCCGACAAGCGCGAAGAAATCAAGGAAGTCTTCGCGGGCGACATCGCGGCTTTCGTGGGCCTGAAGGATACCGGCACGGGTGACACGCTGGCCGCGCAGGAAGATGCGGTGATCCTGGAACGTATGGCCTTCCCGGTGCCGGTGATTGACATCTCGGTCGAACCAAAGACCAAGGAAGGGGTCGAGAAGATGACCCTTGGCCTGCAGAAGCTGGCCGGGGAAGATCCTTCACTGCGGCTTCGTACCGATCAGGAAACCGGCCAGACCATTCTTTCCGGCATGGGCGAATTGCACCTGGAAATCATCATTGACCGCCTGAAGCGCGAATATGGTGTGGATGCGAATATCGGCGCGCCGCAGGTGGCGTATCGTGAAACCATCTCCAAGCCGCATACCGAAACCTATACCCACAAGAAGCAGTCGGGCGGTTCGGGCCAATACGCCGAAGTGAAGATCATCTTCGAACCGAAGGAACGGAACGAGGGTATCGAATTCGTCAACGGCGTTGTTGGTGGTTCCGTGCCGCGCGAATACATCCCGGCCGTTGAAAAGGGCATCAAGGTGCAGGCCGATACCGGCGTGCTGGCCGGCTTCCCGACTGTGGACTTCAAATACAGCCTGGTGGATGGCAAGTATCACGATGTCGATTCCAGCGCGCTGGCGTTTGAAATCGCCGCCAAGGCCTGCTTCCGCGAAGGCATGAAGAAGGCCGGCCCGGTGATCCTGGAACCGATCATGGATGTGGAAGTGACCACGCCATCAGATCACGTGGGCGACGTGGTGGGTGACTTGAACCGCCGCCGCGGCGTGATTCAAAGCCAGGACATGGCGGGCACGAGCGTTATCGTGCGCGCGCATGTGCCGCTGAAGGAAATGTTCGGCTATATTTCGAACCTGCGCGGCATGACGAAGGGCCGCGCTTCCTTCTCCATGCAGTTCCATCACTACGATCCCGTGCCGCGCAATATCGCGGATGAGATCATGGCGAAGTCGGCGTAATTCACGCCTGATTTTGGGTGAGCAAAACGGCGCGGGGCCTTCCCGCGCCGTTTTTGTTTGGGGGTGGGCTTCAGGGGCGCTTGCATCATGATCAGCAGCGTCATTATGCTACCCTTTGAATGAGCGCCTTTGACCCGCCGCCCTATATCGGGAAATTGATCTCGGCCATCAATGATGGCGCGAAATCGGCGCAGCTTGGCGCGGTGGCCTTTGTCTTTATTGGGCTCTTTCTGCTCGCCACCTCCTTCTCGGCGACGGATGAGGATTTGCTGATCGGCAAATCCATCAGCATTTCGCAGCTTGGCGGCGTGACCGTGCCGGTGGTGCTTTCCTTCGGCTTCATGCCGGCGATTTTCTTGGCGCTGCATCTTTATACGCTGATCCGCTTTGACCTGCTGATGCAGAATCTGCGACATTTTGAAGCAGAGTTGCGCGCCCATGTGCCGCTGCAGCGGGACCGCGACCGCTGCCGGCAATTGCTTGCCAATACGGAATTCATCCAAGCGGCGGTGCAGCCGAAGGCGAGTATTGTCTTCCGTTGGACCTATCGCTTCATGCTGGCGGTATTTCCGGTGGCGGTGCTGCTGCTGGTGCAGCTTGGCTCGCTCCGTTTGCAGAGCGATGTGGTGAATATCGTGCACCACATCACCATCCTGCTCGATATCCTGCTGCTGATCTGGTTTTTCCGCCGGCAACGGCCTTCGGGGGATTCGGTTTTGCTTTGGCTGTTCAAGCGCGGGCGCTTTGTGTTGCCGGCGCTGGCGCTGGGGTTCAACTTCGCCTGGTGCCGCGTGCCGAGCGCGGAGGCGACCACGGTGGGGGCGAGGAAATGGGAGGAATTGAAACGGGAGTTGTTCGGACTCAGACCGGATCGCTCCGACCTGAACTCGAAGCAAAGGGTTGATCTGGCGATCGCATCGCTGCGGCAACCGGTGGATTTGCTGCTCTGCCCCCATGTCGGGCTAGGCTGCCGATACCTTTCCGTGCCGGGCCGCACCCTGGTGGGCAAGGTATGGGATAATGGGGCCTTTGTACAACTCCGCGCCGGTGAAGAATTAGACGGGAAGCGGCGCGCTGCCTTTGACCCATTAGTGCTGCAGAACAAGCGCCTGCGCTTTGCTAATTTGTCTGGGAGTCAGTTCTTCAACGTGGATTTGACTGGGGCTGACTTGCGGGGGGCAACGCTTCGTGGGGCGTTCATGCAGCAAGCGCAGCTTGATGGGGCGCAGTTGCAGCGCGCGTCGCTTGGGGGGGGGCGCGGTTGCAGGGCGCGCGGCTAATTGCGGCGCAGTTGCAGGGCGCGTGGCTAAATGGGGCGCAGTTGCAGGGCGCGTGGCTTGTTGGGGCGCAGTTGCAAGGCGGGTCGCTTGATCAGGCGCAGTTGCAAGGCGGGTCGCTTAATCAGGCGCAGTTGCAGGGCGCGTCGCTGTTTCTGGCGCGGTTGCAGGGCGCGTCGCTTGATGGGGCGCAGTTGCAGGGCGCGAGGCTTGAACATGCGCAGTTGCAGGGCACGTCGCTTGATCGGGCGCAGTTGCAGGGCGCGTCGCTTGTTGGGGCGCAGTTGCAGGGCGCGTTGGTCGCGAGAGCGAAGATATGGCTTTTGCGGGCGCCCAACGCCCGACTGGATGACGCGCAATTGCGCGATCTGGACTTCAACGATGCACCACTCTGCCCGGATGAGGTTCGGCCCGGTGCGGCCTGCTCCAACCCCCGCTCCTGGGCTGGCTGGATCGAGGAATGGACCAAGTCCATCCCTGCCGGAGAGCGGCGAGACGCGGCGCAGCAACGCCTCGCGGTGCTGACGGCGAACGACCAACCCGCGGGCGCTGAAACCGCGCAAGGCACTTGGCGCAATCATCCACCCCCGCAGCCGGAGGCTGTTGCCCAACGGCTGGGCGACCTTGCCTGCGGACCCGATCATGCCCCGTATATCGCTCGCAGCACTCTGGGGCAGATTTGGCGCGAAGAACCCCGCAACCTCGGCACCCAGCGCCAAACCCTCGCGGCCCGCATACTCAGCGATGATTGCCCCGGCGCTCGCGGCCTTACTGAGGATCAACGCGGCTTTCTGACCGACATCGCCGCCGGGCGCAAATGACTCCTACCCCGCCGCCAATACCTCCGCCGCCGCGCGCAGCAGCATGCCATCGCGGCACCAAAGCGCTTCCAGGACGCGGAAGTGATCCGCCTCCGGCACTGGGATCAGCGCGCCCGCTGCCTGCGCTTCCGCACGGTGGCGATGAAAGACGCGGCTTTGCCGGCGCAGTTCCGGCAATTCCCGCGCGCCATAGGCAATGGCGATGGGCTTTTGCACGACAGGCCGGCGCATCGGGGAATGCGCCGCGATTTCGGCAGGCGTCAAATGCAGCTTGTCGTTCAAATTAGTCTCGGCGATTGGCGCCAATTCATAAATGCCAGACATGGCGAGTGCACCCACCACCAAGGGATGCTCCGCCGCCAGCGCCGCCAAATGCCCGCCGGCGGACCAGCCGGAAGCCACCACCCTGCCCTCCACACCATGCGCCGCACCATGCGCGCCAAGCCAATCCAGCGCTGCGTGGATTTCAGCGACAATGCGCGTCATGGATGCTTCGGGTGCCAGGGTATAGCCGCAAATCCCAACCGACCAACCGGCGGCCAAGGCGCCTTCGGCCATGATGGCGAAATCCTCTCGGCGATTGCGCTGCCAATAGCCGCCATGGATGAAGACCAGGCAGGGCGCATCGGCGCGCGCGGCGGGGTAGAGATCCCATTGTTCCCGCGCGCCACTACCAAAAGGCAGATCAAGATGCCCGGCATGCGCGGCGCGAAACGCCTCAGACAGCGCATTGCGATTGGCGACCTGCGCGGCGCTATCCGCCACGCCATTGAGGTTGTCATAAGCCGCATCGCGCGCGGCCTGGGTCCAGCCGGCCCAGCCTTCGGGCATGGCATAGGGGCTTGTCATGGCTTGATCACTCCAATGGGGGCGCCGGCAAGGAAGGCGTTGGTCGCTGCCACCGCCACTTCGTAATAGGTGCGGTAATTCTGTTCCGTGACATAGCCCAGATGCGGCGTCAGCACGGTATTGGGGGCGCTCAGGATCGGGTGATCCGTGGGCATGGGTTCGATATCAAACACATCCAACCCAGCGCCGGCGATGCGCCCTTCCTGCAATGCCGCAATCAGAGCGGCTTGTTCAATCAGCGGGCCGCGGCTGGTGTTCACGATGAAGGCGCTTGGCTTCATCAGCGCCAGATCGGGCGCGGTGATGGTGTTGCGCGACCGATCCGAAAGAATGAGGTGCAGGGTCACCACATCGGCTTCGCGCAGTAAAGTCGCCTTGTCCACGCGGGTTGCACCAATTTCGGCAGCGCGTTCTTCGGTCAGGTTGGTGGACCAGGCCAGCACCTTCATGCCGAAGGCCTGGCCGATTTTCGCAACCCGCCCGCCAAGCTTGCCAAGGCCAATCACGCCAAGCGTTTTGCCTTCCAGCCCCAGGCCGATATGCGTCTGCCAGCGCCCGGCGCGGAGCGCATCCTGCTGGCGCGGAATATCGCGCACCAGGGACAGGATCAGCCCCCAAGTTAAATCCGCCGTTGGATCGCCCGAAGTGCCCGTGCCGCAAAACACCACGCCACGCTCAGCGCAGGCGGCGGCGTCAATGGAACGATTGCGCCCGCCGGTCGTGATGATCAGCCGCAGATTGGGCAAAGCTTCGATCAACTTGCGCGGAAAGGGCGTTCTTTCGCGCATCGCGAGGATGGCATCAAAAGGCTTCAGCCTTTCCACCAGCGCTGCATGATCGGTGATGGTATCGCGAAAGACAGTGATCTCCACACCCTTGGGCAGCTTGTCCCAGGGGCCGAGGGAAAGCGCCACGCCTTGGTAATCATCCAGAATGGCAAAACGCTTGATGGGGGCAATAGACATAAGGTGTTCCTTGAAGTTACGAAGCATTCAGGGTGATGCGCTGCAAAGCAGCGCGCAGATTTTCCGGTAAGGGCGTTGGCGTTTTCTGCGTGGCGCGATCCACATAGACATGCACCAGATAACCCTCGGCACTTGCCTCATCCTCCTCATTGCGGAAGATGCCAACTTCATAGCGGACGGATGTATTGCCCGCGCGCCCGCAACGAAGCCCGCAGGTGATGTCATCCGGGAAAGCGATGGGTGCCAGGTAGCGGCATTGCGTTTCCACCACCAGGCCAATCACCGGCGCAGTCGGGATATGCAAGAACCCTGAGGAGGTCAGGAAGCGCGCCACCGCACTATCTATCCAGGAATAATAGATGACGTTGTTGATATGGCCATAGACGTCATTATCCATCCAGCGTGTCGCGATGGGCACGAACATGGCGTAATCGGCGCGCTGTGCGCGTTGTTTGCTCATGCGCTGCCCCTAACGGCCCAAGGCGCGCGTCACAATCGCATTATCAACGCAATCGGCGAAGCTGGGCTCACGCGCAATCACGCCGGCGCTTTTCATGGCACCCCGCAACTGCGTGAAGGCGGCTTCCGGGAAATGCGGTGTTTCCGGCCAAAGCCGCGCGGCCTGATAGCGCGCCAGGCCATGGGTCAGCTCGGCCAGGGTCACATCGGGGAATAGCGGCGCCACAGTTGCAGCGATCTCGGCAGCGGGCGCCGTGTACACAAACGCCAAGGCGTCGGCCAAGGCGCGCGTCATGGCCTCAAACTCCGCGCTGAAACGCTGGATATTCGCCTCGGTTGCATAAAGCGCGGTATAGGCACTTGGCCCCCGATCGGAAGCGCTGTGCCACACGGCGCCGCCCTTGGCTTCCAGCCGAGTCGCGAAGGGTTCGAACATTTGCGCGACATCCAAGCGGCCTTTGGCCACTGCATTCGCATTTTCCGCCATGGTCTTATCCGTCACGCGCGCCATGGCATCGGGATCAATCCCCGCCTGGCGCAAATCATCCTGCAAGCACCACCAGGGGGTCGGCACTTCCTTGACGCTACCGAAGCGGAGCTTGGGCAAATCCTGCAAGCTGAAACCAGGATTGGCGCCGCGCCCCAGCAGCATGAAGGGATCGCGCATCACCACCGCGCAGAAGGACCGCAAGGGGCAGGTGGGGTCTGCCGCGCGCATCATGATCACGCGCATCGGGCCAGACCAGGCGACATCGGCCTTGTCGGCCAATAGCGCCTCTGCCGCCCGCGTTGGGTCTCCGGCGGTGGCGCGCGTCACGGTCACGCCATGGCGCGCGTAAAAGCCGCGCTGTTCGGCAACATAAAAGGGCGCGTAGAACACCGCGCGAAAGGGTTCGGCAAGGCGGATGGGCGTCACGATCAGGGCTCCTTGAGGGCGGGTATTCTGCCCGAGCTTGGCGCCCCGGTCAGCCCCGCAAGCGGCGCTCCGAGTCGCGCTTTGCAGCGTTTCTGAAGATCGGCCTCTAAGGCCTTGCGGTATCAATGGGAAGCAAGCTACCTCTTCGCCAGCCGAACAGAAGACGCTATATGTTGGGGGTGCTGCCGGGCACACCCACTAAATCCCGTGGATATGTCGGTGGCGCATCGAGTCCCTAACCCTCAGGAGTTCCATGCCCAGCGCCGCGCCAAGGCCAGATAACGCCACCCGCATTGAACCCTTTCGCCTGCGCGGGGCGAATTTCAACCTGCTTGTGCTGCGCCTGCTGGATCATCGGCCCGAGGCGGTGGTGCCGGCGATTGGTGACCAATTCCGCCGTGCTCCGGGGTTTTTGCGCTTCGCGCCCATCGTGCTTGGCCTTGAAGACATTCAGGTGCCGCCGAATGAGGTGGATTTCCCCGGCCTGATCAAGGGCCTGCGCGAGCTTGAGATCATGCCTATCGGCACCACCGGCGGCACTGTCGAAATGCGCAATGCGGCGCTGTCCTATGGGCTGCCGCCGGTGCGGAGTGTTGGCGGCAAGGAAACGGATGATATCGCGCTGCCGGCCGCCCCTGCCGATGGGGCGCCGCAAGCAATACCCGCCCCGCCGCCGCCCGCCGCCAAGCCGGCCGCCGCGCGCGCGACCATGGTGGTGGACCAGCCGGTACGTGCCGGTCAGCGCATTTGGGCAGAGGGGGCGGATTTGGTCATCACCTCCACCGTCAATGCGGGGGCCGAGGTGATTGCGGATGGCAATATCCATGTCTATGGCGCTTTGCGAGGCCGCGCCATTGCGGGTGGTGCCAACAACATGGAAGCGCGGGTTTTCGCGCTGAATTTCGATCCGGAATTGGTTTCCATCGCCGGCTTCTACGCCGTGCGGGAAGGCTTTCCGGCAGCCCAAATCGGCAAGGCGATGCAGGTGCGGCTGGTGGGTGAGCGCATGCGCTTCGACCCCATCACCTGATCGCGGTGCATTAAAGTCTTAGGGAGGCAGAGGCTATGGCTCAGGTTATCGTGGTGACATCAGGCAAGGGCGGCGTCGGCAAGACGACATCAAGCGCCGCCTTCGCAACCGGCCTTGCCCAGCGCGGCAAGAAGACGGTGGTGATTGATTTCGATGTGGGCTTGCGCAACCTCGACCTCATCATGGGTGTCGAACGGCGCGTGGTGTTCGACATCATCAATGTCATTCAAGGCGAAGCGCGGCTGAGCCAGGCGCTGATCCGCGACAAGCGGGTTGAATCCCTTTCCATCCTGCCGGCCTCCCAGACCAAGGACAAGGATACGCTGACCAAGGAAGGAGTTGCGAAGATCATTGAGGAACTCTCGAAGGAATTCGATTATATCCTCTGTGACAGCCCCGCCGGCATCGAAAAAGGCGCGCTGCTTGCGCTGTATTTTGCCGATCAGGCGATTGTGGTGACGAACCCGGAAGTCTCCTCGGTGCGCGATTCAGACCGTATTCTTGGCGTCCTGCAATCCAAATCGAAGCGTGCGGAAGAAAAGCGCGAACCGGTGAAGGAACATCTGCTGGTGACGCGTTTTGACCCGAACCGCGTGGAAAAGGGCGAAATGCTGAAGCTGGAGGATATTCGCGAAATCCTGGCCATTCCGCTGCTGGGCGTGATCCCTGAAAGCGAAAGCGTGCTGCGCGCTTCCAATACCGGCACGCCGGTGATCATGGATAATGAAAGCAATGCCGGCCAGGCCTATGCCGATGCGGTTTCCCGCTTCCTTGGCCAGGATGTGCCGCATCGCTTTCTGGAAGCGGAACGCAAGGGCCTGTTCAAGCGCTTGTTTGGTGGGAGGGCCGCATAATGTCCTGGCTCGATTTCTTCCGTGGCCGGCGCAAGGATGATAGCGCCGTCGCCGCCAAGGAAAGGCTCCAGATTGTGCTGGCGCATGAGCGCATTGGCCGCAATCGGGAAGATTTCCTGCCGAAGCTCCAGCAGGAATTGGTGGCGGTTGTCGCGCGCTATGTCGCGATTGATCCCAGCAAGGTGAATGTGCATCTCGATCGCGGCGGGGATATGTCCACGCTTGAGATCGAGATTGAACTGCCGGCACCTTCCGCGATGCGGCTTGCGTCAGCGCGGTAAGGTAGCGCGACAAGGGCGCTGCCTATTCACCGCCCTTCCTGCCGCCAAGCCAGCACCACGGTGCCGAGCAATAGCAACAGCGCCAACCAAGGCGGCAGAAGCGGCAAGGCGGAAACACTGATCACGCTGTGATCCGCATTGCGCCTAAGGCCAATCCAACCGGCGCCCGCGAAGTCGCGCCCTGTCGGCACCATGCGCAATTCAGGCAGCGCGGGTGCGGCTTCCTGCCCCAGCCAGCGTATCGCGCCTCGGCCCTGCACCAGCGGGCGCAGCTTTTCGCCATCTGCGCGAAGGTCAGCAATTTCCATCGGATTAGGCACCGCAGCAGCAGCGAAAGCCACGCGCTTGCCATCCCCCACCTGCCACACCCCCGGCATGCGCGCCGCAACATCGGCAATCGAGCGTCCGCCGCCCGCTTCTTCCAGCCGCGCCGTGCTGCGCGTGCCGTCAGGCGCGGTGATGGTCACTTCGGGCGCTGGTGCCGCTTCCATGCTGCGCCTGGAAATCGCCATCCGCCCGGCTTCAATCCGCGCCGTCAAATCTTCTTCTTCCAAAGTGGTTTCGCGCATCAGCCAATGGGCAATTCGGCGCAGCAATTCTTCCTGTGGGCCGCCGCCATCATGCCCGCGCCCCCATAGCCAGATATGATCCGACATCAGCAGCGCCACACGCCCTTCGCCCACGCGATCCAGCACCAATAAAGGTGATCCTTCCGGGCTTTCCATGACAGCCACGCCGCCACGCGCCTCACCGCGCAGCCAGCGATACCAGCGGCCCCAGCTTGCTTCTGCCGCTGCGCTATTGGCGCCGGCAAGCCCTTCGGTCACTGGATGCCGCGCGCCAAGGGCGCTGATGCGCGGGCGAAACGGCGCCTCCTCCACCCCAGCCCCGCGCCCAATGGGCCGCGCCGGCAACACCTGCGACAAGGGCGTGAAGGCCAGCGATGTAGGGCCTGCAAATTCCGGCCCAACACTCATCAACAACGCCCCACCCGCGCGCACATGATCCGCAATGTTGCGCATATAAGCCGGCGGCAGCAGGCCGCGATTGGTGAAGCGGTCAAATACAATAAGGTCAAACTCACGCAGCTTCACCTGAAACAACTCACGCACCGGAAAGGCTATCAGCGCCAATTCATTGAGCGGCGTCAGATCATCCTTCTCCGGCGGGCGCAGAATGGTGAAATGCACCAGATCCACATTGGGATCAGCCTTCAGCAAGCGCCGCCAGGCGCGTTCGGCCGCATGGGGTTCGCCAGAAACCAGCAGCACGCGCAGCCGATCGCGCACGCCATTCACCGTGACCACTTGGCGGTTATTGAGCGGGCTAACCTCTCCAGCGCGGGGTTCCGCTTCAAGTTCAATCACCATCGGGCCACCGCGCGCCACGGGGACAGAAATTGCGTATTCGCGCCCAATGGGGATTTCCTCACGCCGCGCAGCGCCACCATCGCGGCGGATGACAAGACCAGCACTGCCAGAAGTCGGCGCACCCAAATCCTCGATCACCACGCGCAATTCCACCTGCTGGCCAACAATGCCAAAGCTTGGCGCGGAGATCAGGCGCAAACGACGATCCACTTCGCCCGGGCGACCGGGCAGCAAAACGTGAAACGGCGCGTCAAAGGGCAATACGCCAGGGGCGTCATGCACCTGGCCATCGGTGAGCGCAATCACTCCCGCAAGCCGTGCCCGCGGCACATCGGCCAAGGCTGCCCCCAGCGCCGAGAAAAGCGCCGTGCCGCGCTGGCCGGCTTCCGGCACCTCCACCACGCGCAAATCGAGCGCTGGCAGGCGTGCGGCACGTGCTTCCAAGGCCGCGCGCGCGGCGGCAATGCGTTCAGCGCGATCAGCGATTTGCGTGCTGTCACTACGGTCAACGGCCAGGATCGCGATATCGGGCCGCGTTTCGCGTTCTTCGCGGAGCAGGCGGGGGTTGCACAGCGCGCCCAGCAGGATGACGGCGGCAAGCGCCCGCCACCAAATGCCGCGCGCGCCTTGATAGAAGCCATAGGCCAGGAAAATCAGAGAAAGCAGCGCGAACACCGCCAGCAGCCAAAGCGGCAGGCGGGGGAGGAAATCTATATAGGCAAGGTGCTGCGTCATGCCGGATCAAGCCGGGGCAATGTTTTCACCCCGGCCCCCGCCAAAACCGGCAGGCGATCAGGCGGCAGTGCTGCCAACCAAGCGCCAAGTCGGGTCGGCGCTATTGAGGTCACGCTGGAAGGTCCAGACATCGGTCATTTCCGTCACCGCCTCGGCGCCCGAAACGATGGAACCATCCCGCGCCTGCACCAGATTGATCTGGTCAGTTACCAGGCGCACGGTGATTTCAGCGACACTGCCGCGCAATTCGGCGGCTTCGATCCCGCTTTCCTCGACACTGCGCAATTCAGTGCGCTGAGTTTCACCGGAAGCCTCACGCGCAGAAATCGCCTGGTCGAAACCGGCGTAAGCCTCATCGGACAGCAACGGCTTCAGGGTGGCGCGATCACCACGCGCAAAGGCCTCGACAATCATGCCAAAGGCGGTTTCAGCGCCATGCAGGAAGCCGTTCGGTTCAAAGCTGCGATCACGCTTTTGAATCTGCACCAAGGCTTCGCCCACCGGGCTGCGCGGGTCAGGGATGACACGCCGCGCATCGCCCTGGGCCGGCTTGGCGCCAATCTCGACCTCGGTCGCGGGGCCACGCGCGGCGGGAACCGGCGCGGCTTCGGGCTGAGCCTGACGCTCAAACCCCGTCCGGCGGCCAAGCACGCTCCGCAGGCGCAGCACCAAAAAGGCCGCAACCATCGCGAAGAGAATCAGATCTATCGGCAAGCCACCCATGATTTTGCTCCTTAGCTTCTAATCTAGGGTGCCATAGGCCGCAGGGCAACGCTTGGATCACGCCAAACCGGAACCGAATCACCTGAACACCCTGACAATTACCCAAAATCGAGGCCGGTTGCGGGCGCGCGGTAGCCTCGCTAGACCAATATGCGATCAAAGGGGGGTGACTATCGTGATTCTACTTCGGCATGGGCAAAGCGAATTCAACCTGCTTTTCACCCAAACCCGCAAGGACCCCGGCATTATTGACCCAAAGCTGACACCGCTGGGCCATACCCAGGCGGAAGAAGCCGCCGAGGCGCTCGCGCATGAAGGTATCCGGCGCATCATCGTCTCCCCCTATACGCGCGCGCTGCAAACGGCCCTGCCGGTGGCGCGCAAGCTGAACCTGCCTTTGACCGTCACGCCAACGGTGCGCGAACGCTACGCCTTTACTTGCGATATCGGCCGGCCGGTGGCGGAATTGCGGCTCGATTTCCCCCATGTGGTGCTGGACCATATTGACGAAATCTGGTGGCCGCCCGTGGAAGAACCCGCCGAACAGGTGATTGACCGCGCCAATCTATTCCGCGCTGAAATGGCCGCGCTGCAGGATTGGTCCCATACGCTTGTTGTCTCTCATTGGGGTTTCATCCTGTCCTTCACGGGCAAAAGCGTCATGAACGGCCAAATGCTGCGCGTGGACCCGACCGAAGCACCCCCCGCCGAGATCATCTGGAAGCATTGAACAGGGAGCTTCGCAGCTCTCTACCCGGCTTCCAGCCGGTATCCGCCCGCATCGGTCAGGAGAATCCGCGCCTCGGCGGGATTGGGCTCGATCTTCTGGCGCAGGCGATAGATATGCGTCTCCAGCGTGTGCGTGGTGACCTTGCTGTTATATCCCCAGACTTCGCTCAGCAGGATTTCACGTGAAACGGGCTGCCCGCCGGCGCTGAGCAGGAAGGCCAGGATCGCCGTTTCCTTTTCCGTCAGGCGAATTTTCCGCCCACGCTTTGGTTCCTGCAACAGCTTGGCCGCAGGGCGAAACTCATAAGGGCCGATGACCGAGGCGGCATCCTCACCCCCGCCGAGGCGCTGGATATGCGCGCGCAGCTTCGCCAGTAAATCCTGCATTCTGAGCGGCTTGGTAATGGCATCATTCGCCCCGGCATCCAGGCAGCGCAGTACCTCATTTTCCCCCGAAGCCCCGGCCAGCATGATGATGGGCATACGCATCCCCGCGCGCCGCAGCTTGGCGCAGAATTCGCGCGCCGAGCCATCCGGCAAGCCAAGATCAAGCAGAATAGCGGCAAAACGGGTTCCATCGGCGCGAATCAGTGCCTCCGCCGCCGCAATATTGGCAGCGCCCATGGCGGTGAATTCACCCCCAAAAGCCAATTGCTCAGCCAGGCTCGTGCGCAGCCTTTCATTATCATCCACGATCAATACGGGATGCGGGGGGGTCATTACCGGCGAGCCTCGTTCTTCTATCCTGGAGCCCGGCCACGATGGATGCAGCGCCCCGTCTTTTGTGGCCGCCAGAATGCCACCCGCTATGCCATGGCCGCAAGATGTCACGGGCAACGGTGAGGCCATCGCGCGGCCCCTTTCGGGCGGGGGCTCGCAAAGCGCCGTATCAGTGCCACATTCACGCTGACTTAATAAGCGCGTATTGGAAACCTATCACATGTCCCTGCAAGGTGGCCTTTTGACCCCAAGCCAAGAACTCGCCCCCGATCCGCGCCGCTTGGCCATGCGCGGCGTGCACCGCGCCATTTCCGATTTACGGCGCGGCACCCCGGTGCTGATTTTCCAGAATGAAACAGCCTTGTTGATTGGCGCAGCGGAAACGCTGGGCGCTTCGGGGCTTGCCGATATCGCCTCGGGCGGCTTGGCGGCGCCTGTGCTGCTGCTCGCCCCCACGCGCGCGGCGAGTTTGCTGCGCCGGCCTGTGACCCAGGCCGAGGATCAGGCCGTGGTGGCGCTGCGCCTGCCGGCTTCGGCGCTGGACCCCGCCCGGCTGCGCGGTTTTGCTGACCCCACCGCCGAAAGCCTGCTGCCGGCTGAAGCTGAACAGATCACCCCGCCCCCACTCGCCAGCGCGGCCCTTGCCCTGGCGAAGCTTGGCCGGCTTTTGCCCGCGCTGGTGGTTGCCCCCGCCACGGCTGGCGTGGCTGAGCGGCTTTCGCTGCTGCGTGTGCCGGCTGAGGATATCTTGAGCTACCCGATCAGCGCCGCTGCCAGCCTGAAGCGCGTGGCGGAAGCCCGCGTGCCGCTGGAAGATGCGCCGGAAGCGCGCATCATTGCCTTCCGTGCCGCTGATGGCGGGATTGAACATCTGGCCATTCTGGTGGGCGATCCCGAAGCAAGTGCCGCCGCTGGGCAGGCGCCCTTGGCGCGCGCCCATTCCGAATGTTTCACCGGTGATCTTTTGGGCTCGCTCCGCTGCGATTGCGGGCCGCAGCTGCGCGGTGCCATCAAGCGGATGGCGGAAGACCCCGCGGGTGGTGTGCTGCTTTATCTGGCGCAGGAAGGCCGCGGCATTGGCCTGGTCAACAAGCTTCGTGCCTATACAATGCAGGATCGCGGGCTTGACACACTCGATGCCAATCGCGCGCTTGGCTATGGCGCGGATGAACGGAACTTCCTGGTGGCAGCGACCATGCTGCGCGAAATTGGCGTGACAAGCGTGCGGCTGCTGACCAATAACCCCGACAAGCTCTCAGGCCTTGCCGCTTGCGGGATTGAGGTGGTGGGCCGCGAAGCGCATCAATTTGACCCGAATGGCGTGAATGACGCCTATCTGGACACCAAGGCGCGCCGCTTCGGCCATATGCTGGGATAGGCTGGGCCAGTGACCACTTCCGCACGCATTGGCCCCGATGGGCTGCTGCGCTTTCAGGGTGGTGTTTATCGTTGCGCCATCGGCAAGGGCGGCAGGCGCGCCGATAAGCGCGAAGGTGATGGTGCGACACCGATAGGATTATTGACGCTTCGCCGCGTGCTGTATCGCGCGGACCGTCTGGCGCCGCCGCGCGGCGCCGTGCCCGTCGCCCCCATCGCGCCCGATGATGGCTGGTGCGATGATCCGGCGCATGCCGATTACAATACACAAATCCGCCTGCCGCATCCGGCGCGGCATGAAGAACTTTGGCGCGCTGATGCGATTTACGATGTGATTGGTGTGTTGGGTTGGAATGACGCGCCGGTTATGCGCGGGCGGGGGAGTGCGATTTTCCTGCATCTTGCGCGGCCTGATTTTAGCCCGACTGAAGGCTGCATTGCGCTTGAGCAACGCGATTTAGTGCGCGTGCTGGCCGAAGGGCTGACCGCGATTGACGTGATGGCGTGACGCCTGCGACATCAGGTGTTGCCACCCGATGTCGCAGACAACGCCCAATCTTCAGCTTCTGACCAGATTGCAGCCACCCTCATTCAAGGGGCGGAAGGCCTTATCGGCTTCGGTTGTTTGCAGCAGTTTGTAGTAATCCCAGGGGCCGCGGCTTTCTTCTGGCTTTTTTACCTCAAACAGGAAAGAAGGGTGGATTTTCCGGCCATCCGGGCGAATGCTGCCGCGTCCAAAGGCGTCATCATCCGTAGGCATGGCCTTCATGCGCGCAACCGCCGCCGCGCCATCTGCCTTGGCGGCGGCGACGCCCATATCGGCGACCGCCTTCAGGTAATGCAAAGCGCCGGCATAGGTGCCGGCATGGGTGCTGGCAAAGCCCGCATTGCCGATAGCAGGCCGCATGCGCTGCGTGAGCGCACGCGTGCGGTCATTCAAATCCCAATAGAAGCTTTCCGTCACGATCAGACCCTGCGCCGTGCGCAAGGATAGCGAATGCACTTCCGTTATGAACAGCAGCAATGAAGCAAGCCGCACGCCCCGCCGATTAAGCCCGAATTCAGCAGCCTGCTTCACGCAATTGATCGTATCCGTGCCCGCATTGGCAAGGCCGATCACATTGGCGCGGCTCGCCTGCGCCTGCACCAGGAAGGATGAGAAATCGGAGGTTCCAGGGAAGGGCGTGCGCACCGAACCCAACACACGCCCGCCCGCGCCACGCACGAAGCCCGCCGTGTCACGTTCCAGCGCATGGCCGAAGGCGTAATCGGCAGTGATGAAGAACCAGGCATCGCCGCCGGCGCGCACGGTTGCTCCGCCCACCGAATTGGCGAGCATCCAGGTGTCATAGGTCCAATGCACCATATTGGGGGAGCAGCGCGCGCCGGTCAGATCCGATGTGGCGGCGGAGCTATTGATATGCACCTTGTTCTTTTCGCGGCAGATATCATTGGCGGCGAGTGCTACCGAGGATGTGGCCACATCGACAAGCGCGTCCACGCCATCGCGGTCAAACCATTGGCGCGCGATATTCACGCCGACATCGGGGCGGTTCTGGTGGTCCGCGAAAACGATTTCCACATTGAAGCCGCGCTGGCCGAAATCCTGCACCGCTTGCCGCGCAGCAGCGACCGAGGTGCTGCCGGTGACATCGCGATACATGCCGGACATGTCCACGGGCACGCCAAGCTTGATGGTATTGGCGGCCTGCGCCTTGGCGCTGCGCCAGGGCAGCCCACCCAAAGGCACGGCTGCGCCGGCCTTCAGAATATCTCTTCTGTTCAAGGTCATTGTCTTCTCCCTTAAAGGCGATCTGTTGTCGCCACGGGGGAAGCTTGGTCTGAGAAGGCAATCCTTGTCGAGCAGGAAATAGAGGACGTTCGGTGGGGCGCGTTCCGGCCTATTCCACCGGGCGCTTCCCGCCCCCCATTGGCGTTTCCCTGATGAACAAGGGCAGTGCATGGCCCGGCAGCCGCCCGCGGAGCGCTGCCATCAGCGCCAGGCCATCTTCCTCCGCCACCTGAAACCGCGCCGTGCCTGGCGCTGGGTCCAGGCTATGCAGGTAATAGGGCTTGATACGGTTACGGATCATGGCGCGCAGCAAAGCTTCCATGGCAGGCGCCTCATCATTCACCCCGCGCAGCAAGACGGTTTGCCCCAGCAAAGGCACGCCTGCTTCGGCCAGCCGCGCCAGCGCCCCTACGGCATCGGGCGTGAATTCGCGCGCGTGATTGGCGTGGACGGCGATGAAGACCGGCTTCGTTTGCCGCATGGTGGCAACCAGCGCCCCCGTCACCCGCGCGGGATCGGCCACCGGCACGCGTGTGTGGATGCGCAGGGTTTCGATATGCGCCATGCCGGCCAGCCGCCCGAGTATCTCGCCGAGCCGCCGGGCCGAGAGCATTAGCGGATCGCCCCCGGTCAGGATCACCTCCCGGATTGCGGGATTGCCTTCAAACCACAGAAGCGCGCTTTCCAACTCCGCTTCCGTCAGCACGCCACCATCGGGGCCAACCTTTTCGCGGCGGAAGCAGAAGCGGCAATAGACCGGGCAGGCGAGCAAGGGCTTCAGCAGCGCGCGATCCGGGTAGCGATGCACAACACCTTTCACCGGCGTGAAGGGCGCATCCGCGGTCGGGTCTTCCAGCTCATGCGGCGCGGTAATGAGTTCCGCTGCATCGGGGATATACTGCAGCCCGATCGGATCGGCGGGATCGCCAGGGGTGATCAGGGCAGCCATGGCCGGCGTGATGGCGGTGGCGTAGCGCGCCGCCACCTCTTCCAGCACCGGCAGCGAGGCTTCGGCCACCAGGCCAGCGCGCAGAAGATCTTGCGGGCTGCGCAGCGTGCCGCTCTGGTCTCGGGCGATGGGCTCGGGCATTGTCGTATGCGCCTATACCACCCCTGAAAGCGCAGCAATGCCCCTGCCCCCCTGGCACCCGGAAGCCTTCGCCGCGCGGCTGCCCTTTCTGGAACGCCGCGTAAGGCTTACCGCTGAAACCCGCGCCTTTTTCACTGATCGCGGCTACCGCGAAGTGGAAACCCCCGCTTTGGTGCCAGCCCCAGGGGCCGAGGTGCATTTGCGCGCCTTCGCCACACGGTATGAGGCGCATTTGGGCCAGGGTGCGTCGCGTGATTTGTGGCTCCGCACCTCCCCCGAATTGGCGCTGAAGCGGCTATTGGTGGCGGGCGCCGGGCCAGTGTTTGAATTGGCGCGGGTCTGGCGGAATGGCGAAACCTCGCCCCGCCACGCGCCGGAATTCACCATGCTGGAATGGTATCGTCCGGGCCTCGGTTTTGAGGGCCTGATGGCGGAGACGGAGGATTATGTCCGCGCCGTTGCCCCGCGCATCGTCGCGCATGGCACGGTGACCACCGATCTCAGCCTGCCCTTTGAACGCATCACCATGGCGGAGGCTTTTGACCGCTGGTGCAATGGCCTGGATATTCTGGCGACCGAGGGCGATGCGGCGCGGCTGCATGCGGCTACCCAAGCCGCCGGCTTCGCAACCCGTGCCGATGAGGGCTGGGAGGATTTGTTCTTCCGCCTGCTGCTCGAACATATCGAACCGAATCTCGGGCGCGGGCGCGCGACCTTCCTGACCCATTGGCCGGCACCGCAAGCAGCCCTCGCGCGGCGCGACCCAGCCGACCCACGCGCCGCCCTGCGTTTTGAGCTTTTCGTGGCCGGCCTGGAATTGGCCAATGCCTTTGATGAACTGACCGACCCCGCCGAACAACGCGCGCGCTTCATGGCCGATACCGCCCTACGCCGCCGCATCAGCGGTGAGCGTGGCTGGGAGATTGATGAGGATTTCCTGGCCGCCCTGGAACACGGCATGCCGGCTGCCAGCGGCATCGCGCTTGGCTTTGACCGGCTGGCAATGCTGGTTGCCGGCGCGCGCGAAATTGCCGATGTGATGTGGCTATAGCAACGTTATCCCGCCCGGCGCAGCCTATCCAGCATCGCCGCCGCTTCCTCTCGCGGCAGCGCGTAGAACACAAAAACATAAGGGTCTGAGGCTTCAAACACCGAAGGATCAGGTGAAGCACGCTGCATCGTCGCACGATCAAGGTCAGCCATCGGATGCCAGGCGCCCTTCAATTCAAAAAAGACATCATAGCCAAGCGCATCAAGGAAGGCCGGCACAGCATAGGTACTGCCCGCGCGGTGGCGTTCCTCCACTTCCAGCGTCAGCACCGGGCGGCAGCGGAGCAGGGTTTCGCGTGTGCCCCGCAGGATTTCATATTCGGCGCCCTCGGCATCCAGCTTGATGGCCGTCACATCTGCAAGGGCGAAATCATCCAGCCGGCGCATCGGCACAGTGAAGCGTTCCACCGCGACCCGGGCCGAGACATGCGCCGCGTAATCCTTGGCCGTGCTGGCCCATTGTTCCTGCGCCACCCCATCCAGCACTGGCATGGCAAGGGTGATGCTGCCCTCATGATCGCCAAGCGCGAGGTGATGGCAAGCGACATTGGCGGGATCACCGCCAAAGGCCACCCGCAAGGCGGTTTGCAGGCGGGCAAAGGCGCTCGGCAGTGGCTCAAAGGCCAGCACCTGGCTGCCCGGCAGGCGGGCGAGCGGGATGGTCAGCAGCCCATCATGGGCGCCAATATCGACCAAGGTGCCGGGGCGATGCAGCAGCCTGTGGAAATTTTCCTCATCCATGACGAATTTTTCCCCTTTGGCCTGTTGCTTGGCCTAAGCTACCCGAAATTGCGCCCGGGGAGCGAACGTGAATGCCGATGCGTCTTTGTCAGCTTATCTATACCTCTCGCCCCTTTGGCTTCAATGCGCCAATGCTGGATGACATCCTGACCGCGGCGCGTAGCCTCAATACGCAGCACGGGATCACCGGGGCGCTGATCTGCCGTGCCGATATGTTCATGCAAATGCTGGAAGGCCCCCGCGCAAAGGTGACGGAAACCTTCGGGCGCATCCAGGCCGATGACCGCCATGTGGATGTGACCTTGCTGCATGTGGGCGATACGCCGGAACGCATCTTCCCCGATTGGTCCATGCGCGATGACCCGCCGCAAAGCTGGATGTGGAACCAGGCGGAGGTGCGTGAAGGCGCCATGCAGGAAGCCAGCGCGGCAGCGGCCTTTTCCGTCTTCCGCCGCTTGTCGCGCCTGCCGCCGGAACGCCGCGCAATATAGCGGCTAATCCGCCGTCCAGCCGCCATCCACCAGCAGGGCGGAACCGGTCATCAGCGCGCCGGCATCACTCGCCAGCAGCAGGATGGCGCCCATCAGATCTTCCACCTGGCCCACACGACCCAGCTTGATCTTGGCTTCCACCTGCTCACGAAAGCCAGGCGCGGCCAGGAAGGGTTTGGTCAGCGGCGTTTCAATGAAGGTAGGGCAGAGCGTATTCACGCGAATGCCATGCGGTGCCAATTCCACCGCCATGGCTTTGGTGAGCCCTTCAATCGCCCATTTGGAGGCGCAATAAATCGTCCGATTGGGCGCACCGACATGCCCCATTTGCGATGAGACATTGATGATGGAGCCAGGGCGCTTGGCCGCCAGCAGGCGCTTCACGACCTGCTGCGCCATGAAAAACGCGGCGCGGACATTGAGGCCCATGACCACATCGAAATCATCCAGCGTCACATCAATAAAGGGCTTTGGGCGATTGGTGCCGGCGTTGTTCACCAGAATATCGAAGGGCTCGGCCCCGGCGATGGCGGCTTCAGTTGCGCCAAGATCCATCACATCCAGCACCAGCACGCCTGCCGCACCGCCCTTGGCGCGGATCGCCGCCGCCGCCGCTTCAACCTCATCGGCGGTGCGGGCCAGCAGGGTGACATGCGCGCCGTGATCGGCGAGCGCCGCGGCGGCGGCCAAGCCAATGCCGCGGCCAGCGCCACTTACCAAGGCTCGGCGGCCATCAAGCCGAAAGGAAGGGGTGCGGGGCAAATCCATGGTGGCAATTCCTGAAGCAAGGTTTGCGCGGTTATCACAAGGCGAGCGCGGCATGAATCTCAACGGCGCTTCACTCACGCTGAACGCCGCCAGGGCTCAATCCGCAGCGGTCGCATAGGGAATATTGCGCCCACCATAGCGGCGCACGCGAATATTCGCCTGTTCCGCATGGCCGGCGAAGCCTTCCAACATACAAAGCCGGGAACAATATTCGCCGATCATGGTGGAAGCCTCATCCGTCAGCACACGCTGATAAGTGCAGGTCTTCATGAATTTGCCGACCCAAAGCCCACCCGTATAGCGGGCGGATTTTTTCGTGGGCAAAGTATGGTTCGTGCCGATCACCTTGTCCCCATAGGAAACATTGGTGCGCGGGCCCAAAAACAGCGCGCCGTAATTTGTCATGTGGTTCAAGAAATAATCCGGATCGCGCGTCATTACCTGCACATGTTCGGATGCGATGCGGTCCGCTTCCGCCACCATTTCATCTTCACTGTCGCAGATGATCACCTCGCCATAATCTTCCCAGGCTTTGCGGGCGATGGCGGCGGTCGGCAGGATTCTCAGTAGCCGTTCAACCTCGGCCATTGTCTCGCGCGCCAGTTTTTCCGACGTGGTGAGCAAGACCGCCGGCGAATTCGGGCCATGTTCCGCCTGGCCCAAAAGATCGGTCGCGCAGATTTCCGCGTCCACGCTTTCATCCGCGATGATGAGCGTCTCGGTGGGACCCGCGAAAAGATCAATGCCGACGCGCCCATATAATTGGCGCTTGGCTTCCGCGACAAAGGCATTGCCGGGGCCGACCAGCATATCAATCGGCGCGATGCTCTCGGTCCCCAGAGCCATGGCGCCCACCGCTTGAATGCCGCCCAGGCAGTAAATCTCATCCGCGCCGGCCAAATGCTGCGCCGCGACAATGGCGGGCGCGGGTCGGCCCTCAAAAGGCGGCGCACAGGTGATGATGCGCTTGCAGCCTGCAACCTTGGCCGTCACCACCGACATATGGGCCGATGCCAGCAGCGGGTATTTGCCCCCGGGCACATAGCAACCCACGGAATTGACCGGGATATTGCGGTGGCCGAGCACCACGCCGGGCAGGGTTTCCACCTCAATATCGCGCAAAGCCGCCTTTTGATGTTCGGCGAAATTGCGCACCTGGGTCTGGGCGAAGCGGATATCATCCAGATCGCGCGGCGTGAGTTGATCAAGACAAGCCTGGATTTCGCCCTCACTCAGGCGGAAATTCTGCCGGTCCCATTTGTCGAAGCGGATCGAAAGCTCGCGCACTGCGGCATCACCGCGCGCCTTGATATCGGCCAGAATGCCCTCAACCGTGGCGCGCACCTTGGCGTCATCTTCCGCCACCGCATCCGCATCCCGGCCCCGCTTCAGGAAACGCGCCATGTTCTACCCCTTCTCTGGCTTCTGACCCTTGCTTGAAGCCCGGGGGGCGGGGCGTCAAGCGGGGCATTTTCAAGCCAAGCGGAATCGCTTGGCGATGCGGAAAATGCGACCAGACAAAAGCCGGTTTGACCCCGGCGCGTAACAGGGGAAGTATTCGCCCCATGACGCCAGCCGAATTGCTCGCCCTCATTGTGGGGCCGAAGAATTGCCTCATTGAGGATGCCGATATCGCCCCCTATGCGGTGGATTGGCGCGGAACCTATCGCGGCACGCCGCGCGCCGTGCTGCGCCCGGGCTCGGTTGAGGAGGTCGCGGCCTCCGTCCGCGCCTGCGCCGCCGCCGGGCTTGCCATTGTGCCCGCCGGTGGGCGCACCGGGCTTTGTGGCGGGGCGGTGGTGCAGGATAATGGCCCGCCTGCGGTGGTCATGAGCCTGGAACGGCTCAACCGCATCCGCGACGTGGATGCGAAGGATTTTTCCTTGGTCGCCGAAGCCGGCTGCATCATCCAGAATGTGCAGGAAGCCGCGGCGGCGGCGGGCCGGCTTTTCCCACTTTCCTGGGGCGCGCAGGGCTCGGCCATGGTGGGCGGCGCGCTTTCCACCAATGCGGGCGGCATTCGCACCATCCGCTGGGGCAATGCGCGGGATTTGGTGCTGGGCTTGGAGGTGGTGCTGCCCGATGGGCGCGTGCTGAATGATCTGCGCCGCGTGCGCAAGGATAATAGCGGCTATGCGCTCCGCCATTTATTCCTGGGCGGGGAAGGCACGCTTGGCATCATCACGGCTGCCGCTTTGCGCCTGGTGCCGGCTTTGAAGCGGGTTGAGACCGCCTTCGTCGCCGTGCCCTCGCCCGATGCGGCGCTATCGCTTTTGTCGCGGATGCTGGAATCGGGTGCGGATGTGATCGCTTTTGAATTGATCCGCAAGGAATGCATGCAGGTTGTGGAACGTTTTGGGCTACGCACCCGCATGCCGATGGCGCTTGAAAGCCCCTGGTATGTGATGGTGGAAATCGCCGCCGCGCATCCTGCCGTGCCGCTCAAGGAAATGCTGGAAGATACTTTGGCGGAAGCGGCGGAAGCCGGCGATTGCACCGATGCCGTGCTGGCGGCCAATGAGGATCAACGCGCCGGCTTCTGGCGCATTCGGGAAGATTACCCGGATTGCCAGCGCCGTAACGGGCCTTATGTCGGCACCGATACCGCTGTGCCGGTTTCATCTGTGCCGCGCTTTCTGGCCCGCGTCGAAAAGGAATTAGTGGCCAATTGGCCGGAGGGCGAGTTGTTCATGATCGGCCATGCGGGGGATGGGAATATCCATCTTGGCATGGGTGCGCCGAAGGGCATGGATTACAAGGATTGGGCGTCTCGCGCGGCGGGGCTTGAAGCGCTGGTGAATAGCATCGCGGTAGAGATGGGCGGCAGCTTCAGCGCCGAACATGGCATTGGCCAATCCAAGCGCCACGCCATGGCCTCGCTGAAAGACCCGGTGGCGCTTGATGTGATGCGCGCGATCAAGGGCGCGATTGACCCCGAAAACCTGATGAACCCGGGCAAGATGTTGCCGGGATAGGCATCAGGTCAGGGGTGCGCTAGCAGCCGTTTCGCCTCGGCAAGGCAAGCGGCGTGATCCGCCACGCAGCCGCCCGCAATCCAAAAGGCTTCAACCCGCGCCAATAACGCGCCAAGCGCGGGACCGGGGGAGGCGCCTTCTGCCAAAAGATCACGCCCTTGCAGGGGAAATACCGGCGCGACTTCTCCGTGCAAAGTGGCGCGCAGCGCGGCGCGCAACGGCGCGGTGCCATCCTGCGCATCCGCCAGCCAAAGTGCTGCTTCCTGTATGTCCAAGGCCACCGCGCCGTGTTGCGCGCGCCAGCGACGAAAGCCTGCCGCGTCAATTTCCGCGCTGGGTATCGCGGCTTCTTGCAGAAAACGCAAAGTGCGTGCCTCGGCGCTTGAAAGCTTCAACCGCGCAGCCAAGCCCGGCGCCACACCGCCGAGTGCCGCCAGGCGCAACAAGGGCTCCGCCGGCGCATCAAACGCCACAAGCCGCGCAAGGCAATCAATATCCGGCGCAGCAATTTCCGGCAGGGTTGCGGGCAAAACGCCAAGTTCTGCCATCAGGCGCAACGCCGGCACGGGTTCCGCCACCATCAGGATGCGCTTGATTTCCATCCAGATGCGCTCAACGGAAAGCCGCGCAAGGCCGGGGATCGCTTCGCGTATCGCCTGCAAAGCCGCAGCATCAGGGGCGCCCTTGCCGTAGCGCGCCTGGAAGCGAAAGAAGCGCAGCAGCCGCAGATAATCCTCAGCCAAACGCGTGGCAGGATCACCCACAAACCGCACCAACCCGCGCGCCAGATCATCGCGGCCACCGAAATAATCATGCAGCACACCATCCGCGCCAAGCGACATGGCATTGATGGTGAAATCGCGCCGCGCTGCATCTTCGCGCCAATCCGTCGTCCAAGCCACTTCGGCGTGGCGGCCATCGGTCAGCACGTCGCGGCGAAGGGCCGTCACTTCAATCGGCTGATGATCCCAAACCGCCGTGACGGTGCCATGCGCGAGACCTGTTTCAAAAACCTTGCAGCCGGCGGCAAGCAAGCGCGCCATGATTTCTTCAGGCGGGAAGGGCGCGGCGACATCCACATCCGCGACCGGCAGCCCGGCCAGCGCATCGCGCACCGCACCGCCCACCGCGCGGCTACCGGGCAAGGCATCAAGCACCTTCGCCGTTGCAGGCGCGCGCAGGAAATCCGGCAATGATGCAAATGCACTCATCGCCGCGGCTCCATATGGCCTGGCGTGATTTCGGTGCCATCAATGCGGGCGGGGACATATTTCGATCCCGGCGCGCTGGCGCGTGACAGCCCATACCAAAGCGCGCCGGCCAGCATCAGCGCCGCGCCGCAGCCGGCCAGCACCAAAAGCACGGTGCCGGGTTCCCGCCCCGGGTTCAGCCGGCGCCAGATGAAAAACGCCGCGAAGGGTGCGAGGAACAGCAGGGCTTCGATCAGATAGGGCACGGGCTTATTGTCTCGCCGCAACCATAAGCACTCAATCTTCGCGCAGCACGGAAGCAAGCGTGACCAGCACGGAAGCGGTCGCACCCCAAATATAATGCCGATCATGCGGCCAAACCCAGAATTCCCGAATCTCACCGCGAAACTCGCGCGACCGCCGCTCAGGCTTGGCGGGATCGGTCACATGCGCCAAAGGATATTCAAAAGTCTCCGCCACCTCTCCCGGATGAGGGTTCAGCGCAAAGGGCGGGCGCAACAGCGCCACAACCGGCGTCACCAGATAGCCCGTGCCGGTCAGCAGCGGCGGCAATTCACCAACAATCTCCGGCAGGCCGGCATGCAGGCCAATCTCTTCCTCAGCCTCTCGCAACGCCGCCGTCACCGGGTCTTCGCCTTCCTCCAACCGCCCACCAGGGAAGGAAACCTGCCCCGCATGGGCCTTCAAATCCGCGGAACGTAGCGTCAGCAGCACGGTTGGTTCCGGATGCAGCACAAGGGGCACCAGCACCGCCGCCGGCGTCATGCGCCCACCGGCGCGCGCGGCGCGTTCCACATCCTCCCGCGGGGCGGGCCGATCAGCACGTAGCCGGAGCGGATCAGCAATGCGCGCTTGCAGCGCGGCAACGGTCAGCGGAAACGCGAATTGCCCGCTCACGCTTCCGGCATGTCCAGGACCGGCGCTTCATCTATGGGGAAGAACATCCCCTCACTCCAAACGCCAAGCACCTTGCGGCCATCCATGATTTCGGCCTGGGCGAGGGCCACCAATTCGTAGAAGACAGCGCGATTGATCCGCGCCTCCAACCCTGGGCGGACGGTGATATAGGGGCGCGGTTCGCGGCTGATGGGGTCCAGATGCACGCGGATTGGGTGTTCCGCATCCGCGGTCACCATTTCATCAAGATTGGTGCGGAAGCTGAGGCATTGGCGCGGCGCGCCATCGCCGCAATCACAATCACGCCAGAAAAGTTCAACGGCGATGAAGGGCGCGTCTTCAACCTCGATCCGCCCACGCTCCACCGGGGTTTCCAGGATATAGGACCCATCCGCGCCGCGCTTTAGCACCGAACCGAACAGGCAGACCATTTCCTTCCGGGTGATCGGGCTGCCCCGATAATACCAGGTGCCGTCGCGTGCGATGCGGATGGAAAGATCGCCGACATCATGGGCTTGGCGGGGTGCGCGCGTTTCCATCACTTCGGCATGCGCGTGATTTTGTCCTTTCGCCGCATCCTGGAACGCCATAATCTCTGCCTGACCCTTGCCGAGGAACCCCTTGCCACCCAACCTGACTAAAGCCGGGGGCGAGTCCCGAAAACGATTTCTGTAATATAGGGAGCCTATCCCGCATGCGTGAAGGTGCTGAGGCTGAAGAAGCTGCATTCCTGGTCCAGGAAGTTGAAAAACTTGGCCAAAAGCTGGCCGGCGTCAGGTCCGCCATCGGTTCGGCCATCTATGGCCAGGCCGATGTGGTGGAACAAAGCCTGATCGGCTTGCTCTCGGGCGGGCATGTGCTGCTGGTGGGCGTGCCGGGCTTGGGCAAGACCAAGCTCGTGGAAACGCTGGGCCGGGTGATGGGGCTGGATGCCAAGCGCGTGCAATTCACGCCTGATCTGATGCCAGCCGATATTCTGGGCAGTGAGGTGCTGGAAGACCAGGCCGATGGAAGGCGCGGCTTTCGCTTCCTGAAGGGGCCGATCTTCTGCCAATTGCTGATGGCGGATGAGATCAACCGTGCCTCGCCCCGCACGCAATCCGCACTTTTGCAGGCCATGCAGGAACAGCGCGTGGCGATTGCCGGGGAAATCCACCCCTTGCCGCAGCCCTTTCATGTGCTGGCAACGCAAAATCCGATCGAACAGGAAGGCACCTACCCCCTGCCAGAGGCGCAGCTTGACCGCTTTCTGTTGGAAATCGCCATTTCCTACCCGGATGAGGCCGCCGAACGCGCCATGCTGCTGGCGACCACCGGCGCGCCGGAAGCGCCCCCGCCTCAGGCGCTGACCGCCGATGAATTGATGGCCGCGCAAGCCCTGATCCGCCGCATGCCGGTGGGGGAGAAGGTGCTGGACGCCATTCTGCGCCTGGTGCGCGGCGCGCGGCCCGAAACGGCAAGCCTGCCGATTGTGCGTGAAAGCCTCGCCTGGGGTCCCGGCCCGCGCGCGGCGCAAGCGTTGATGCTGGCAAGCCGCGCCCGGGCGGTGCTGGATGGCCGACTCTCCCCTTCATTGGATGATGTGCTGGCGCTGGCGGAACCCGTGCTGCGCCACCGCATGGCGCTGAATTTCGCCGCGCGGGCGGAAGGGGCGAAGCTTGCCGATGTGATCGCCTCGCTGAAGGCTGATCTTGGCTGAGGCCGCGCATAACATTGTAACGGCGCGGGCCGAGGCTCTCGGCGCCCGCCTGCCGCCCTTGGTGGTGCGGGCGGAACGTATTGCCTCGACGGTCATGCAAGGGGTGCATGGAAGGCGCCGCTCCGGTCAGGGGGACGCGTTTTGGCAATTCCGCCCCTATCTGCCGGGCGATGCGGCATCGCGCGTGGATTGGCGGCAATCGGCGCGGTCTGACCGGGTTTTTATACGTGAAACGGAATGGGAGGCGGCGCAAACCGTGGCGCTTTGGTCGGCACGCGGCCCGGGCATGGCTTGGCGCAGCCGCGATACGCTGCCCGTGAAACAGGAACGCGCCGATGAGCTGCTGCTGGCCCTGGCCGCGCTACTGCTGCGCGGCGGGGAAAGGGTGCGCGGCTTTGGCGCGCCGCGCGCCTTTATCGGCCGCGCCGCGCTGGCGCCGCTTGCCGCGTTTTTGCCGGAACAACCGCCGATCCCCACCGATCCGCGCCTGCCGCGCCATGCGCGCGTGGTGCTGTTCAGTGATTTCCTTGCCCCGCTTGAAGAAACCCGCGTTGCGCTCGCGGGTTTGGCGGCGCAGGGCCTGCGCGGCCATTTGCTGCAAATCCTGGACCCCGCCGAGGAAACCCTGCCCTTTGCCGGGCATATACGCTTTGAAGACCCCTCCGGCGGCGCCCCGGCCCCAATTCCACGGACCGAGGCGTTGCGCGGCGCCTATCAGGCGGCGCTCGCTGCCCATCGGGAAGGTCTGGCCGCTGCCGCCAGCGCCATGGGCTGGAGCTTAGCCACCCATCGCACGGATCAACCGCCGGAACTGGCCTTGCTTGCGCTGTTTCAACGGTTGGAGGGCGGCTGATGTTGACCCTCGGCCCGCTTGGCTTCGCTGCCCCTTGGCTTTTGCTGGCGTTGCCGGCGCTGCCGGTGCTGTGGTGGTTGCTGCGCGTCACGCCGCCCGCGCCGAAGCGCCAAATCTTCCCCGCAACGCGCATCTTGCGCGATCTGCGCCCTGCGGAGGCGACTCCCGCACGCACACCCTGGTGGCTTCTGCTGCTGCGGCTACTGGTGGCGGGGCTAATCATTTTCGGCCTGGCGCGCCCGATTTGGCAGCCCAATGCCGGCACCGGCCAATCCGGCCCGCTTTTGCTCGTGCTGGATGATGGCTGGGCCGCCGCGCCGGATTGGGCGCGCCGCATGGCCGCCGCGCAAGGCATTCTGGAAGCCGCGAAGCGTGAAGCGCGCCCCGTCGCGCTGCTGGCGACGGCCCCCCATCAGGGCGAAGCCGACCAGCTTGTCTTCCTGCCCGCCGAGGAAGCTGCCGCGCGGCTGGCGGTATTGCGCCCAAAACCCTGGGCGCCGGATCGTGTGGTGGCGCTGACTGCGGTGAAGGCGCTGCGCGCCGCGAACTCGGGCGGTTTCGAAAGCCTGTTCCTGACCGATGGGCTGGAGCATGGCGCCAACGAGGATGCGGCGCCTTTCCTTGCAGCACTGGCCGAAGCCGGGCCGCTTACCTTGCTGCATGCACCAGCCGAGCCCCGGCGCGTGATTGCGCCCCCGGTGCTGGAAGGTGATCGGCTGCGGATCAAGCTATTGCAGGCGCTTGTGGCGATGCCTGGCCAAGCCGCGATTCTGGCGCGCGGCGGGGATGGCGCCAGCCTTGCACGGGTGGAACTTGCCCTGCCGGCGGGTGCAGGCAGCGCAGAAGCAGCGCTGCAACTCCCCAGCGAAATCCGCAACCAGGTGGTGCGGTTGGAACTGGAACCGGAAGCCGGCGCGGCGGGGGTTTTCCTGCTGGATGAAAGCTTCCGACGCCGCCCGGTGGGCCTCAGCGCAGCCGAGGATACCGGGGCGGATGCGCCCTTGATCGGCCCGCTTTTCTATCTGCTGCGGGCACTTGATCCCTTTGCGGAGCTTCGTCGCGGCACGCCGGAAGCATTGCTGGCGCGGCGGCTTTCCGTGCTGATCCTGGCGGACCGCGAATTGGCGGACCCGAAGGAACGCGAAGCGCTGGAAGCCTGGGTGCGCGCTGGTGGCACGCTGATCCGTTTTGCCGGGCCGCGTTTGGCCGCCAAGCAGGATTCGCTGCTGCCGGTACCTTTGCGTGCGGGAGAGCGCCAATTGGGCGGCATGCTGACCTGGGAAAAGCCGCAAACCTTGGCCTCCTTCCCCGATCATTCGCCCTTTGCGGGGCTGGTGCCGCCCGCCGAGGTCACGGTTGAACGGCAAGTGCTGGCTGAGCCATCGCCACGCCTTGCGGAACGTAGCTGGGCACGGCTCGCGGATGGCACGCCCTTGGTCACGGCGGAGTCGCGCGGCGCGGGGCGGATTGTGCTGTTTCATGTGACGGCCCAGGCGGAATGGTCGAACCTGCCGCTTTCCGGGCTTTTCGTGGATATGCTGCGCCGGCTGGTGGCGCTTTCCGCAGGCGTTGCGGCTGGTGAGGCGGATCAGGCCCTCGCCCCCTTGGAAACCCTGGATGGTTTTGGCCGGCTGGGCGCGCCTCCTTCCGGTGCCGCGCCCCTCTCTGCCCGCGCCTTGGATGAAACCCGCGCTTCTCCGCGCCACCCGCCCGGCTGGTATGGCCCAGCCGGCGCGGCGGGGGAGGCCGCCTATCGCCGCGCCTTGAACCTTTCGACGCATTTGCCGGCGCCGCGCCTGATGGCAGCCCCCCCTGCCTCGGCCCGCATGGAGGCCCTGGGTGGGGAGGCGGCGGAGCGTGATTTAGGGCCCTGGCTTTTGGCCGCCGCCTTCGCGCTGTTTTTGGTGGAGCTGATCGCGGCACTTGGCCTGCGCGGGTTATGGCGGCCACGGCGGTTTGCGCTGCCCGCGCTTTTGCTGCTGGCGCTGATGCCGTGGCAGGCCAGCGCGCAGGGCGCTGATGGCAGCGCTGCGCTCGCCACGCGATTGGCCTACATCATCACCGGCGATGCGACGGTGGATGAAACCTCACGCAGCGGGCTTGCGGGGCTTGCCGATTTCGTCAATCGGCGCACGGCAGCGGCTTTGGCCGAGCCCCATGGCGTGACGCCGGGGCAGGATGATCTTTCCTTCTATCCGCTGCTCTATTGGCCGATCCTGCCTGATGCGCCCGCGCCAAGTGCAGCGATGGTGGCGGCGCTGAATGACTTCATGCGCCAAGGCGGCATTATCCTGATGGATACGCGCGATCAGGGCTCGGGCGAGGGTATGTCGCCTGGTGCGCGCGCCGCGCTGCGCCGCGTGACGCGGGATTTGGCGATACCGCCGCTAATCCCGGTGCCGGAAGACCATGTGCTGAACCGAGCCTTTTATCTGCTGAATGAACTGCCGGGGCGGTTCGCGGGCGGGCAGGTTTGGGTGGCGCGCGATCAGGACCGCGCGAATGACAGCGTGAGCCCGGTGATCCTGGGCGGGCATGATTGGGCGGCGGCCTGGGCGATGGACCGCAATGGCCAGCATCCGCATGCGACAATCCCCGGCGGGGCGCGGCAGCGCGTGCTGGCGTATCGTTTCGGGACCAATCTGGTGATGTATGCCCTGACCGGGAACTATAAGGGCGATCAGGTGCATGTGCCGGCGATATTGGAACGGCTGGGGAATTGAGAGGGGCGTTATGCCCCCCTTTTCACCTCACCTAATCGGCGGTGCGTACATCAAGCCGCCACGCGTCCATAGATCATTCAAGCCGCGTGGTAGGTTGATGGGGGAATTCTTGCCAAGATTGCGATCAAAAATTTCGCCGTAATTCCCGACCGCCTTGATGGCGTTATAGGCCCAGCGCCGATCAATCCCCATCAGCGGTCCGTGATCACCCGAAACACCCAGCAAGCGGCGAATGGCTGGGTTAGGGTTGTTCAGCATCTCATCCACATTGGCTTGCGTGACACCCAATTCCTCAGCTTCGATAAGCGCAAAAACCGTCCAGCGCACGATATCGAAGAACTGGTCATCGCCATGCCGCACCGCCGGAGCCAAAGGTTCCTTTGAAATAATATCGGGCAGCACCACATGCTCCGCCGGGTTGCGCAAAGCGCTGCGAATGCCGGCAAGCTGCGACGCATCGGTGGAAAACGCATCGCAGCGGCCATTGTTGTAAGCGTTGCGCGTTTCCTCATTCTGTTCGAATACCAAGGGCTGGATGCGCGTATTCGTGCTGCGCGCCCAATCCGCCAGGTTCAATTCATTCGTCGTGCCGGCGGTGACGCAAATGGTGGCGCCCGCCAGATCAGTGGCGCGCTTGGCGCCGGTTGCAACCCGCACCATGAAACCCTGGCCATCATAGAAATTGACGGCGGTGAAATTCAGCCCATTGGCGGTATCCCGCGAATGGGACCAGGTGGTGGTACGCGACAGCAGATCCACCTGCCCCGATTGCAAGGCAGGCAGGCGCGCCTGGGAAGACAGCACCACCCAGCGCACCTTATTGGCATCGCCCAGGATCGCCGCCGCCACCGCGCGGCAGGTATCGGCATCAAGACCTCGATTGACGCCTTGACTATCAATCACGCCAAAGCCAGGCGCACCAGGATGCGCGCCGCAAATCAGCGCGTCGCGTGCGCGAATGGCGGCGACCGTTGGGCCTTGTTGCACCGGTTGCGCAAAGGCCGGCAGTGCGGCCAGCAAGCCGGCGGCCAATAGAAGTTTTGCTTTCACCATCGCTCTCCCTGAGGCGGACCCGAGGGTGGTGATGCTCGCAGCAAGCGCCACCAAAGTGCAACCCCCAAAAGCCTCTAAGGGCGCCAGTATTTTGCGCTGCGCGTCCTTGCGCTGGCTCCACGGTCAGGTTTGCCCAGCGCCATGCCGATTTTCCCCTTGCGCTTCTGGGCTAAAGCAACACAATAGACCTGAATAAGGATGAGGTAGGCTGGCAGACGCTCTAAACAGGAGGCCTACGGCCATGACGATAGCAGCAGTTCTGCGGCAAAAAGGTAATGCCGCCATTTCAGTGACACCCGAAACCCCTGTGCTTGAAATCGCCAGGATCATGGCGGCGCGCCGCATTGGTGCCGTGCTGATCGTGACCGCTTCCGGTCAGGTCGCTGGCATTCTCAGTGAACGTGACATCGTGAAGGCGGTGGCGGATCGGGGGAATGGCATCAGCAGCATGGCCGCTGAAGAACTGATGACGCGCGACGTCATCATGATCGGCCCCGAGACGCCGGTGGAAGCCGCGCTTGAAATCATGGACCAGGGCTATTTCCGCCATTTGCCGGTCTGCGACACGGATGGGTCCTTGCTTGGCATTGTGAGCATCCGCGACCTGGTGAAGTTCCGCTTCGCCAAGCAGGATCATGATGTTGAAGCGCTGAAGGCCTATGTGACGCGGAGCTTCATGCACTGAGTTGGGGGGGGCTGTTTTAACACGCCTCCGCGCTGAAGCGCCGTGTCGGCGCGGTGATTTCAGCCTGCGCCGCAACTACCTGCAATTCCCGCGCACCAGCCGCGAGCGTTTGGCGCAGCAGGCCGAAAATACTGGAAGCAGCCGCTTCCAGCGCCGACTTTGCCGCGCCGCTTTTCAGCCGATGAAACAGGAAAAGGGCGGCAATCGCATCACCGGCGCCATTGACCGATAGCGGCAGCATAGGCGTGCGCAGCCGCCAGAACCCGCCGCCTTCGGCGGCGAGCAATTCAATCTCATCAGCCCCTGTCGCTTCGGTGCGGAGCGAGGTCAGCAGCACGCAGCGCGGCCCCTTGGCTTGCAGCGCCGCAATCGCTGCCTTGGCATCAGCAAGCGACGTGATGGCCTGCCCGGTCAGCCATTCCAATTCGAATTGATTGGGGGTGGCGATATCCGCCGCCGGCAGCGCCTGATCGCGCAGGAATTCTGGAATGCCGGGACGGACGAAAATACCGGGTCCTGTGTCGCCCATTACCGGATCGCAACACCAAAGCGCCTTGGGATTGGCCGCCTTCACCGTAAGCGCCGCATCGCGCACCGCCGCACCGATCTCCGCCGAGCCCAGATAGCCCGAAAGCACCGCATCGCAGCCTGGCAACACGCCGCGATCCGCAATCCCCGCCACGCATTCGCGCACCAGATCCGCGCCAAAGACCTGGCCGCGCCAGGCGCCATAGCCGGTGTGGTTGGAGAATTGCACCGTATGCACCCCCCAGACCTCTGCCCCCAGGCGCTGCAACGGAAAGATGGCGCTGGCATTGCCGACATGGCCGTAAGCGACCCAGGATTGGATGGAGAGGATATTGAGGCTCACGCGCGCCGGACCTTTACGGGGAAGGGACGATCCCTCTGGCCCGGGGCGCGGCCTGGGTCAATCGCTGGCTTGCGCGGGCCGGGCTGATCCCTTATAGCCCGCGTTCCCAAGCCAGCCGGTCGGCATCGGCGACCTATTTTTTGTGAGCATGTGCCATGAAGTCCGATATCCATCCCGATTATCATGAGATCAACATCATCATGACCGACGGGACTGAGTACAAGACCCGTTCCTGCTACGGCAAGCCGGGCGATACCATTCGCTTGGATATTGACCCGAAGTCCCACCCGGCCTGGACCGGCCAGCAGCGCATCATTGATACGGGCGGGCAGATTGCGAAGTTCAATAAGCGCTTCGCCGGCATTGGCGCGCGCAAAAAGGACTGAGCCGCCAATCGCGGCCTTGGCCTTGTGGCCCGTGCAAAGCTGTGACGAGCTTGAACCTTGGACGATGATGCGACCAAAGCCCGGCCTTTGCTGGGCTTTTTACATTTGAACTACAGACCAAGGAAGCCTTCCCATGGATATAGGGAATGATGCCTGAGTTTCGTCCGAAATCCTTTTAGCTCATTGGCTATTCTGTTACCAATTTCCCCCGCATGCACCAAAAGCGCGGTTGGATAGGACGCTTTTATGATGGTCTTTGTGCCCTTAAACAGGGTTTGGAACAACAGCTATGTTTCGTGGAAAGATCTTCGGCCACCGGTCTTACTGACACATGGCCCAAGACGCACCACCATCGGCACTCTTCCATCAGTTAACCGAGAAATGGGAACGGAATGGCCTCACTGAACGCGTTACCGGATCCGTTATCATCGCTTCTGCATGACGATGGGGAATGGGTGCCCGAACTGTACACCTACGATAATCCCCTGACAGTAACCGCTTTTGAAGCAAGAGCCGGCTCGGGAAATCTGAACAACTGTGATAAGTGTGTTTTCTGCCTGACCGCGGCATGATGCCGTGAACAGGAGATACCATGACGAGACGACCACGCCGGAACCACAGCCCAGCCTTCAAGGCGAAGGTGGCGCTTGCTGCTGTGAAGGGCGAGAAGACGCTGGCCGAGCTGGCTGCACAATTCGATGTCCATGCGAATGTCATCAAGACCTGGCGGGATCAGCTTCTTGAAGGGGCTGGCGGGATTTTCGGCGAAGGCAAGCCGGAAGCGCCGCCACCGGTTGATGTGAAAGAACTCCACGCGAAGATAGGGGAGTTGACGCTCACGAATGATTTTTTGGCAGGCGCGCTCACCAAGGCGGGATTGCTGAGCGCAAAACGATGATTGACCGTCAGCACGCCCTGCCTCTGGCGAAACAGGCCAAGGCGCTGGGCATCAGCCGGGGGACGCTCTACTACGCCGCCCGGTTCTGGCTGCCGATCTGGCGTTGATGCGCCGGATAGACGCATTGCATCTGGAATACCCTTTCGCGGATAGTCGGATGATGCAGGGCCTTCTGAAACAGGAAGG